>NZ_LZFV01000035.1:0-759843 GCF_001675935.1 Shewanella sp. UCD-FRSSP16_17 | reverse complement strand
ATGGTAGCAATGGCGGGACTTGAACCTGCGACCCCAGCATTATGAGTGCTGTGCTCTAACCAGCTGAGCTACATTGCCACTTTATTCTTTCTTGCCCTCGTCGTGAGGACGGGGCGTATTATGCTTATTCAGGGTATCGAGGTCAACTGCTTTTTTTAGCTATTTTCATCAATTGTTGTTGTTCGGCTATAAGTTCACCAAACTGAGCGTCAAATCGACAAAATATCTTAGTAAAGTTAACCTCAATCCCTTTTTTAAACAATCTTCACACTATTATAGTTTGAAAATCGCTTTTATACGTTGAATAAGAAATGCATTACATCGCCATCTTTAACGATATAACCTTTACCTTCGACACGTAATTTACCCGCATCCTTGGCACCAGCTTCACCTTTATACTCAATGAAGTCATCATAGCTCATCACTTGTGCACGAATGAAGCCACGCTCAAAGTCAGTATGAATAACACCAGCGGCCTGTGGAGCACTTGCGCCAACTGGCACTGTCCAAGCACGCACTTCTTTTACACCAGCGGTAAAGTAAGTTTGTAAATCCAGTAATTGGTAACCTGCACGAATCACACGATCAAGGCCTGGCTCGTCTAAACCGAGATCTGCCATAAACTCATCACGCTCTTCAGCGTCCATTTCTGCAAGCTCAGATTCAATTGCCGCACAAACAGCAACAACAACAGCATTCTCTGTTTCTGCAATCGCTTTTACTGCATCTAAATGCGGGTTGTTTTCAAAACCATCTTCAGACACGTTAGCAATATACATAGTAGGCTTAAGTGTTAAGAAGTTAAGGTAAGCAATAGCTGCTAACTCTTCTTTACTTAGCTCAAGTGAACGCAGCATTTGGCCTTCATCTAGCGTTGGGCGCATTTTCTCAAGCACTTCAACTTCAAACTTAGCCTCTTTATCGCCACCTTTAGCACGCTTTTGTTGACGTGTAATAGCACGCTCTAAACTGTCTAAGTCAGCTAATGCTAATTCAGTGTTAATCACTTCGATATCGCCAGCTGGATCAACTTTATTAGCAACGTGAACAATGTTTGGGTCTTCAAAACAACGAACCACATGACCAATCGCATCAGTTTCACGAATGTTAGCTAGGAACTTATTTCCTAAACCTTCACCTTTAGATGCACCAGCAACCAAACCTGCAATATCTACAAATTCCATTGTCGTTGGTAAAATACGCTCAGGGCTAACAATAGCAGCAAGCTTATCTAAACGAGAATCCGGTACTGGTACAACACCAGTGTTAGGCTCAATGGTACAAAACGGGAAGTTAGCTGCTTCAATTCCTGCTTTAGTTAACGCATTAAATAGTGTTGACTTACCAACGTTTGGCAAACCAACAATGCCGCATTTAAAACCCATATTTGTTACCTTTATCTATGTTGAACTGCACCAACACTGATGCAGTGAATATCAATAATCATCTTAAAACCGATGACGATTAGCCCGTTGATACGGATTAATCCTTACTCAGCTTTAAAAGTATGTAATCTGTTCATGGCTTTCGCCATATCTTGCTTAAATAAAATCTCTGTTGAACGCACTGCTTCATCTATTACTGCATTCATTTTTTCTTGATCTACTGCGGGCGCTTTACCCAGCACATAGCCACTGACACGATTTTTATCACCAGGATGGCCGATACCGATACGAAGACGATGGAAGCCTTTATCGTTGCCCATTTTCGCAATGATGTCTTTTAGACCGTTATGGCCTCCGTGACCGCCACCAAGTTTAAACTTAGCGACTCCCGGCTCCATATCCAGCTCATCATGTGCAACTAAAATTTGCTCTGGGGTAATTCTAAAAAAGTTAGCTAATGCACTCACTGACTTACCGCTTAAATTCATAAACGTTGTCGGTATTAATAACCTGACATCTTTACCGTCAATGGTCACTCTTGCGGTTAAACCAAAATATTTACTATCAGGTACTAAAGTAGCGCCACATAAACGTGCGAGTTCCTGCACATACCATGCACCTGCATTATGACGAGTTTGCGCGTATTCAGCGCCCGGATTTGCAAGGCCGACAATTAGTTTAATTTGACTCATTAGTACTCATTTTTTAGCGAAAATAATACCGCGCGAACAACAAATCAAAGTACAAAAACACACTGACAATGATCTGATTGCGCTAAAGCGCGGCATTTTAACACTCAAAACAGAACTCAACAAATACCCTGTGCTAATTAACCTAAACTGAAGATAATAACTTGGCACCAAGCGGCTGCTTTTACTGACCAGCGCATTTAATTTTATTGCCACAAACTGGCTATTGGCGCAAAGGCTGTGCCTAGTAAGAAGAAAAACAGCAGGAGAAAACGAGAAGATAGATGTTCAAAATTAGAAATGCCTGAACTTTTCAGGCACTTCATTCGACAACATTATTTAATTAATGATTCAGATCTGTGGGTATGGCTAGTCACAATATCGGTCATGCTAAGCCTAATGCATATTTAAGGACTTTCTTTTTGATTGGGTTGTCATGGTTTGCTAGCTTTAACATGCCATTTCTTAATAATTTGAGCGGCAATAAATTATTACTAAAACCAGCATAAAATGCATCCATCGCAGACATCATCAGTAAATTGTCGTTATAACGTTTGCACTGATATTGCTGTAACACGCTTCCAGTCCACCAAGGTTTATCGTTGCCAATGGCATCAGCAATAGTCGCAATCAATACATCGACATCTTTAAAACCAATATTCACCCCCTGCCCGGCAAGTGGGTTAATGGTATGTGCTGCATCACCTAATATGACCACATTGTCTTGATAATAGGTTTGCGCATGTCGACGTGTTAATGGAAAACTGCCTCTGTCGATAACGGTAAAGTCACTATCTAACCGCTCAGGGAAATGCTGTCTGATTTGTTCGGCAAGTTGCACAGGGTTGAGTTGCATTAATTGCTTAATTCGGCTGCGACTGTCATACCAAACTAATGACGCATTTTTACCTGGTAACGGTAAAAGCGAACGTGGGCCATGAGGTGTAAATTGTTGCCATGTGACATTTTGTTGCTCAGTCGCTGTGGCAACATTAATCAACATGGCTGATTGTGCATAATCCCAACCTGTAATGCCAATACCTGTCCACTGACGGACTTGTGAGTTAGCCCCATCGGCCCCCACAACCAGTGTTGCCATCAGCTCAGCACCAGAATCAAGACTGACTTTAACTTGTGTTGCTTCACTTGAGCTAACTCGTTCAAATCGACTTACACTGTTGGGGCAATATAAGGTGATATTGTCCATCGTCTCGATTTGTTGCCATAGACACAGTTGAATTAAGCGATTTTCAAAAAAGTAACCTAAATGCGGTTCATCTATTTGGTCCGCATGAAACCGAGTGATGCAATCATCCATCTCCCAAGTTTCTAAGCCTTTGTATGCCACATGACGTAATGATAATAAGGTGTCCATCACACCAAGACGGTCGAGCAATTGCTCAGAGGCGACACTAATTGCTGACACTCGAAGGTCCAGCGCTTGTTCTGGTTCATAGGCCTTGGGTTGATAAGCTTCAATCATTGCAACATTTAAGCCTAACTGCCCCAAGCCAACAGCAACTGCAGCCCCAACCATCCCGCCACCAACAATCACTACATCATGTTGAATCTCTTGACTTTGGTCACTGTCTTCAACCGTATCTTGAACTGCATCTTGCATTACTAAACCCTTCTCATCGCACGTCACACTTGTTTTAGTTAAATATGTGCAAACGTGTCTAAAATCGCTTAATCGTGTCGATATGTTGCTAGACAATCTTTGAGCAACACCTGCTTACAATGGTGACATATTAACCAGTAAACCTCTTCTTATACTCAAACTGTCTAATGAAAACACCTTGCACCACTTCTGTCATGCCAAGGTAAGAGAGGATACTATGTCTACTAACAGCACGTACGTACATTCTACAAAAATTAGCACCAAACTTTCGACAACGTCATTGGCGTTTAATGTAAAAAAAATCACCCGCGTTTTAGTGAGCACTATATTGGCCGTCACTGGGTTATTTTCTGCTGCATCTCATGCGCAAATACAACCAATGGAAACCGTCACTGTCATCTATCGCACGCCATTTGATTATGCCTTATATCAGCAAACCACGGAAATGCTCACTGGCTTTAATCGAGAGCTAGGCCAGAAAATTATTGCCCAAGCTCGCCAAGACAATGTCACCTTGGCAAAAAGATACGGTTTTTTTGCTGATGACGAACAAGAATTCGTCAATTTAGCAGCAGAGTTTACCCATTCATCAAGATTGCATGCTGATTTAAATCAAAAGGTCATGCTTCAAGCACGTTTAGATAATTTAGCGATGGCCGAAGATTTTGGCTTTTTTGCTAATCAATCAAATGAGTTAGCTCAGCAAGATAAATACCCTGAAAAAATAGGGGTATTCGCCATTTCAGAATAATGCTAACAAGATGTGCACAAAGGCTAGCCAGCGAGCCTTTGTGCAGTTAAAATACTCGGCTATTTTTCTGTGGTAATAGAACGGCGTAACTGATGAGTAAAAAACTGCACATAAAAACCTGGGGCTGCCAGATGAACGAGTACGATTCATCTAAAATGGCTGATTTGCTGGACGATTATCAAGGTTATACCTTGACTGAGGATGCTGAAGAAGCAGACGTACTGCTACTAAACACATGTTCAATTCGTGAAAAAGCACAGGAAAAAGTGTTTCATCAGCTTGGTCGCTGGAAAACCTTAAAAGATAAAAAACCTGATTTAATTATCGGTGTTGGCGGCTGTGTTGCGTCGCAAGAAGGTAAAGCAATTAAAGAACGTGCTCAGTGTGTTGATATTATTTTTGGCCCACAAACCTTACACCGTCTTCCTGAAATGATTACCCAAATCAATAACGGTGATAAAGCCGTTATTGATGTGAGCTTCCCTGAAATCGAAAAGTTTGACCGTTTACCTGAGCCTAAAGCTGATGGTCCAACGGCGTTCGTGTCCATTATGGAAGGTTGCAGTAAATATTGTTCATTCTGTGTAGTGCCATACACACGTGGTGAAGAAGTCAGCCGCCCTGTCGATGATGTGATTCTAGAAGTTGCACAACTCGCGGAGCAAGGTGTACGTGAAGTAAACCTACTTGGCCAAAACGTTAATGCATTCCGTGGTCCAACTCACGATGATGAAATCTGCACCTTTGCAGAACTCATTCGCTTAGTAGCATCTATTGATGGCATCGATCGTATTCGCTTTACCACGAGTCACCCTATCGAGTTTTCACAAGACATTATTGATGTCTATGAAGATACACCTGAATTAGTGAGCTTCTTGCACTTACCTGTTCAGTCAGGTTCAGATCGCATCTTAACTAACATGAAACGTGGCCATATGGCGATTGAATACAAGTCAATCATCCGTCGGTTACGTAAAGCCCGTCCTGATATTCACATCAGTTCTGACTTTATTATTGGTTTCCCAGGTGAAACTCAAGCAGACTTTGAAGACACCATGAAGTTGATTGAAGATGTGAGCTTTGATCACAGCTTCAGCTTTATCTACAGTGCACGTCCTGGTACTCCAGCAGCGGACTTGCCTGATGATGTATCCATGGAAGAGAAAAAACAGCGCCTAGCGATTTTACAAGACCGTATTACTCAACAAGCGATGCGTTACAGCCGTCAAATGCTAGGTACAGTGCAACGTATTATGGTAGAAGGTCCATCTGTAAAGAATCCAATGGAGCTTCGTGGTCGTACTGAAAATAATCGTGTCGTTAACTTTGAAGGCGATCCAAAGTGCATTGGTGGCTTTGTTGATGTTGAAATCGTTGACGTTTACACGAATTCATTACGTGGCGTATTTGTCCGTGGTGAAGACGAAATGGATTTACGTCGTAGTTTACGCCCGTCAGATATTTTGGCTAAACATAAAACCGATGATGATTTAGGTGTGACTCAGTTCACTCCAAACTAATCATTAATCAGATTATGTTTTGTTAATAAAGGCGGCCTTGAGCCGCCTTTATTATGCTTTTACCATCATAGCGTGGTATTTTAGCGTTTACACTCGTAGATTGATTGTTAATAAACTCTCGTTTTGGAGCAATATTTTTGTCCACTAAAGTAACAACCATGAATTTGTACCTTGAGCCCTCAGAGACTCGAAGGTTGGCCTCATTATGTGGTCCTTATAATGACAACATTAAACAACTTGAGCGCCGTTTAGGGGTTGAGATTGCCCACAAAAACAATCATTTCAAGATTGTAGGCCTACCACGCAACGCATTTAATGCGAATAATTTGCTCAAGCAGTTATATATTGAAACGCAAACGGTTAAAGGCAGCACCCCTGATCTTGAACCTGAGCGCGTGCATTTAGCCATACAAGAAGTCATCAACCTTGAAGCTGAAAGCTCAGGTGAGGACAGTGCCCTGCACATCAAAACTAAACGCGGTGTTATCAAGCCAAGAAATCCAAATCAAGCCAATTATGTGGCCAATATTGCCAAGCATGATATTACTTTTGGTATTGGTCCTGCTGGTACGGGTAAAACCTTCTTAGCCGTGGCTGCAGCCGTTGATGCCCTTGAGCGCCAAGAAGTCCGCCGTATCTTGTTAACTCGACCAGCGGTTGAAGCAGGTGAAAAGTTAGGTTTCTTGCCTGGTGATTTAAGCCAGAAAGTCGACCCTTACTTACGCCCGCTTTATGATGCATTATTTGAAATGCTTGGATTTGAAAAAGTTGAAAAACTGATTGAGCGTAACATTATTGAAATCGCCCCACTTGCCTATATGCGAGGCCGTACCTTAAATGATGCGTTTGTTATTTTGGATGAAAGCCAAAATACCACGGTTGAACAAATGAAAATGTTCCTAACCCGTATCGGCTTTAATTCTCGCGCCGTTATCACAGGTGATATTACTCAAATAGATTTGCCTCGTAGCCAAAAGTCTGGTCTACGCCAAGCTATCGAAGTGCTCAGCGAAGTGAATGACATCAGCTTTAACTTTTTCATGTCACACGATGTTGTGCGTCACCCAATTGTTGCTAGAATTGTTGAAGCCTATGATGCCTTCGACAGTAAAGAGCTAGCAATAAAAGCAGAAAAAGAGCGCCAGTACAAAAAGCGGCAAGAAGCATTTAACGAACAAATGACGCAAGAAAATCATGTTACTGAGGTCGTTAAAAATGAGCTCTGAGAAAAGCACGAAACTGGAGCTAGATGTAGACTTACAGATTGCGGTAAATGACCCACAAGCTATTCCGACACAAGAAGAGTTTGAATTATGGGTTCGCACCGCAATTGGTAACACAATGGCACAAGCTGAATTGACGATTCGTATTGTCGAAAATACTGAAAGTCAGCAGCTTAACCATACTTATCGAGGCAAGGATAAACCAACAAATGTTTTATCGTTTCCCTTCGATGCCCCACCAGGGGTAGAATTGCCACTTTTAGGTGATTTAATCATTGCTGCTGAGGTCGTAGAACTCGAAGCAAAACAACAAAATAAGCCCCTTGTTGCACATTGGGCTCATATGGTTATTCATGGCTGCTTGCATTTGCTAGGTTATGACCATATTATCGACAGTGAAGCCGAAGAAATGGAGTCATTAGAGACTCAACTCATTGAAGGTTTAGGTTTTTCAAATCCGTATAAGGAAGCATAAATAAGTCAAAGGATTGCATGAAAGTGCCCTCCAGCGATTTAGTAAAATATTATGAGTGACGACATCCCACCGAGTACCAGCGCCCGTAAAAAAAACTGGATTGACAAAATAGGTCAGTTGTTTCAGGGCGAACCTCAAAATCGTGAAGATCTTGTTGATGTGATTGCAGGCGCTGAAGAGCGTGATCTCATTACCGAAGATACTCGCGAAATGATGAATGGTGTTTTAGAAGTATCGGGTCTTCGCGTTCGCGATATTATGATCCCTCGAAGCCAAATAGTCACATTACAAATCGATAGTACTGTTGAAGAGTTACTTGAAACAGTCATCGAATCAGCACACTCTCGTTTTCCCGTAGTCAACGAAGATAAAGATCATATTGAAGGTATTTTGTTAGCAAAAGATCTACTCAAATATGGTTTTAAGCAATCTGACCAACCTTTCTCATTACACCAAGTCATTCGACCTGCTGTAGTTGTCCCAGAAAGTAAACGAGTCGATGTGCTGCTAAAAGAATTCCGCTCCCAACGTTATCATATGGCCATTGTGGTTGATGAGTACGGTGGCGTATCCGGTCTAGTCACCATTGAAGATATCTTGGAAGAAATCGTCGGCGAAATTGAAGACGAATTTGACCATAGCTCAGTGGAAGATACGGAAATCAAGAAGATCAGTAACACAGCGTTTATGATTAAAGCCCGCACGCCAATTGATGAATTCAATGAAGCTTGTGGTACCCAATTCAGCGACGAAGAGTTCGATACTGTCGGTGGTTTAGTGTCTCATGCCTTTGGTCATTTGCCAGAGCGTAATGAAAGCGTGTTAATCGAAGGCATTGAATTTAAAGTCACTAACGCTGATACTCGACGACTCATTCAGCTTAGTGTGAAGTTACCTGATCCTAAACTTCAAGAAGACAACGACGACTAACACTGTGTTTAAAAAAAATAATATCTCTGCATCATCTTTAGTTAAGATGATGACCGCTTTTATTGCGGGTGCTTCAACCACACTCGCTTTTGCGCCCTACTCCATTTGGGCCTTCTATCCAGCGGCGATGTTATTTGTCCTCTGGCAAAGCCGTAAATTAACCCCAAAAGAAAACTTCTTTCACTGGTTAAGTTTCGGCTTTGGCTGTTTTGCCTTTGGTATAAGCTGGGTACATGTCAGCATCGACACCTTTGGGGGATTACCCTTATTTGTATCGATGACATTAATGGGATTATTAGCACTTTACCTAGCACTTTATCCCGCACTGGCAGGCTACCTCACCGCCAAGCTTAGCCAACACCCTCGCTTTAAGCATTGGCATTGTTATTTCCAATATCTAGGTTTGTTTCCTGCTCTTTGGGTTATTACAGAGTGGATGCGAGGCTGGGTATTAACTGGGTTCCCGTGGTTATGGGCTGGCTACAGCCAAACCCAAGGGCCGCTTTCTGAGTTAGCCAGCATTGTTGGCGCACTTGGGTTAAGTTACATCATTGCCCTATTCTGTGGCTCTATTGCATTAGTCATGAAAAAACGCTTTATGAGTGCCATCATTATTTCTGCAGTGTTATTGGCGTCCACAATCGCAGCACCAATGATATCGGACATTACCCCTCGCAATGAGACTGTAAAAGTGGCCTTGGTGCAAGGTAATATTGCACAAAGCATGAAATGGGAGCCTGATGCACTATGGCCTACACTGCTAAAATACATGGACTTAAGCCGTCCAAATTTTGATGCTGATATTGTCATATGGCCAGAGGCTGCTGTTCCAGCACCAGAATCAATGGTGGGTGATTTTTTAAGAAACACAGATAAAGTCGCCAATATGAATGACAGTGCCATTATTACTGGCATCATCAGTCTGCAAAAGAATGATTTTTATAATTCTCTTATTGTCCTAGGTAACGCTAATAAAGCCGTTCAACCTATGGGCGATTATCAAGGCAATGGCACTAATGATTACAAAAAACACCACTTACTGCCTATCGGTGAATTCGTCCCGTTTGAGAGTCTACTAAGACCATTGGCACCGTTTTTTAATCTGCCCATGTCATCATTTGCTAGGGGAAATTTTCAACAGCAAAATCTTAACGCTATGGGGTATCAAATTGCTCCAGCACTTTGCTATGAAATCGTATTTCCAGAACAGCTTCGCGCCAATACTCATGCTGATACTGATTTACTGCTTACAGTGTCAAATGATGCATGGTTTGGTGACTCAATTGGCCCCCTACAGCACATGGAAATTGCCCAAATGCGCTCAATTGAGCTTGGTAGACCACTGGTTCGAGCAACCAATAATGGCGTGACAGCTGTGGTTGATGTCCACGGGCGTATTACCCACCAAATACCACAATTTAAAGAAGGCGTATTAGTGGCCGATGTCGCTTTATATGACGGTGAAACTTGGTTTAAACATCTAGGTCAGACCCCATTATTGATATTGTGCTGGTTACTATTACTCGTTGGCATCGCTATTCAAGTGTCGATATGGAAACAGAGCAAAACTGATTGAACCAAAAACAAAAGCAAACAGGGTTTACCTTAATTGAGCTCGTTGTTGTCATTATCATTTTGGCTATTTTAGCCATTGTGGCAGCACCTAAATTTATCACTGTCTCTACAGAAGCTAGAGTCAGTGGCCTTGCACAGCTCAATGCCAGTGCTAAAACAGCAAATAATCTTGTTTATGCCCGCTCACAAATGAGTAGTTTCTCAACCCAATCAGTAGGAAATAGAACGGATTTATTGGATATTGATTTAGAAGGTGATGGCA
This sequence comes from Shewanella sp. UCD-FRSSP16_17, assembly GCF_001675935.1. Lineage (NCBI taxonomy): Bacteria > Pseudomonadati > Pseudomonadota > Gammaproteobacteria > Alteromonadales > Shewanellaceae > Shewanella > Shewanella sp. UCD-FRSSP16_17. The sequence continues at coordinate 749,412 of NZ_LZFV01000035.1, read as the reverse complement.
GCTTTAATACCCGCCTAAAATGGGGTTACCTAGACAATACTGATATCGAAAAATGGCTCATTCTTGATGATGGTTTTGTGATTGAGTACCAAGGTATTGCAAATACCTTTATCGGTTACGATCTAAACCAAGACGGCAAAGTCCAAGATGACCTATGTTATTTTCTCTATAGCCAAGCTGCTAACGCAACCAGCCCACCAGGCTATGTTAACGAGGTGTCTGGGTGTTAAACCGTTAATTGGCTCAGCTGAGCCAATTAACCTTAGCTAAAACATTAAGGTGCTAATGATTCTCGGGTGAACATTTCATTATCACACTGAGGGCAGTCAGGAATTAAGCTTGGAAACTCAATGCTCATTTCATGGTTACATTCAGTACAAATGACCTTTCCTTGGTTAATCACCTCACCCGACATATAAAAGCCCTTGTGTTTGAAGTCTTGGGCAATCTCATGCCATTCAACTTGGCTTCTATCCGTAATTTCACCTAGCCAATGCCAAAGGGTGTTTTCTAAAGTGATAACCGTAGGACTAAAACTGAGATTTTCAGCATTTTCCTCTTTTACATAGCTTGCGATGTCACGCTTTAAAAATTCTTCTACTAAAGCGAGTTCCTCTGCTTGAGCTTCTGACTTCAATTGCAAATAATCTTTACACTGGGTTACTGATGCAAAAAGGCTCTTTGCAGTCAATGAGTTATCTTCTTCATAGCGCTGTTTCACTTGCTCAAAAAGCGTCTGATAAAGCCCTAATAACGCTGAACTTCTTCCACTCATAAAAAATACTCCTTCATCTGAACCTTTTTAATGCATCACTTCTAGTTTATTCTATGCAGATCTCACTCGCGCTTTTTAGCGTTAGATCAAACAATGGGCGGCATAGGCCGGAATAGATTGATGCAAGAGCAATATAATCCCTCAGAAATTGAAGCCCTAGTGCAAAAGCACTGGGAAGACAAAAAAACCTTCGAAGTTACAGAAGATGAAAACAAAGAGAAATTTTACTGTCTCTCAATGTTCCCTTATCCATCTGGTCGACTTCACATGGGACACGTCCGTAACTACACCATAGGTGATGTTGTTGCTCGTTACCAACGTTTGCAAGGTAAAAATGTATTACAACCTATCGGTTGGGACTCATTCGGCCTACCTGCTGAAAATGCGGCAATCAACAACAAGACTGCCCCAGCACCGTGGACATACGAAAATATCGACTACATGAAAAACCAGCTTAAACTATTAGGTTTTGGTTATGATTGGAGTCGTGAAATTGCGACTTGTACTCCTGAGTACTACCAGTGGGAGCAATGGTTCTTCACCAAGCTATACGAAAAAGGCTTAGTCTATAAAAAGACTGCGTCAGTAAACTGGTGTCCAAACGATGAAACCGTACTCGCCAATGAACAAGTACAAGACGGCTGCTGCTGGCGCTGTGACACTGAAGTGGTTCAAAAAGAAATCCCTCAGTGGTTCATCAAAATTACCGATTACGCTGAAGAGCTATTAAATGATATTGATCAGCTAGACGAATGGCCTGAACAGGTTAAGTCGATGCAGCGTAACTGGATTGGCCGCAGTGAAGGTATCGAAATGACCTTTAATGTTGCTAACAGTGACGAGACGTTCGATATCTACACAACACGTCCTGATACCGTTATGGGTGTGACGTATGTTGCGATTGCAAGCGGTCACCCGCTAGCAGAAAAAGCCGCGCTGAATAACCCAGAGTTAGCTGCATTCATTGAAGAATGTAAAAACGTTGATACCACTGAAGCTGCTATGGCTGCTATGGAGAAAAAAGGCGTTGCAACGGGTCTTAATGCCATTCACCCATTAACGGGTAAAGAAGTCCCAATTTGGGTCGGAAACTTTGTATTAATGAACTATGGTACAGGCGCTGTTATGTCTGTTCCTGCTCATGATCAACGTGATTACGAATTTGCTAAAAAGTATGGTTTAACCATTGAAGCTGTAATTAAGCCAGTTGATGGTGAGCTAGATATTAGTGAAGAAGCCTTCACTGAAAAAGGCGTACTATTTAATTCAGCTGAGTTCGACGGTCTTGAATTCCAAGCCGCTTTTGATGCGATTGATGCAAAACTTGCCGCAGAAGGTAAAGGTAAGCGTCAAGTCAACTTCCGTCTACGTGACTGGGGTGTTTCTCGTCAACGCTACTGGGGCGCACCAATTCCAATGGTGACCCTTGAAGACGGTACTGTCATGCCAACGCCAGAAGAGCAACTACCCGTTGTCTTACCTGAAGATGTGGTAATGGATGGTATTCAAAGCCCAATTAAAGCAGACAAAGAGTGGGCTAAGACTGAAGTTAACGGCCAGAGCGCACTGCGTGAAACAGATACCTTCGATACCTTTATGGAGTCATCTTGGTACTACGCACGTTACTGTAGCCCGCATGCCGATCAAATGCTTGACCCTGCTAAAGCGAACTACTGGTTACCAGTGGATCAATACATTGGTGGTATCGAACATGCGTGTATGCACTTACTTTACTTCCGTTTCTTCCACAAATTACTTCGCGATATCGGATTAGTAGATTCGAACGAGCCAGCAAAACGTCTATTGACTCAAGGTATGGTACTTGCTGATGCTTACTACTACACCAATGAGAAAGGCGCTCGAGTTTGGGTTTCTCCAGCTGATGTAACAGTTCAAGAAACTGACGACAAAGGCCGTGTAGTTAAGGCTGTCGACAAAGAAGGTCATGAACTGGTTTACACCGGTATGAGCAAAATGTCGAAGTCTAAGAATAACGGTATTGACCCACAAGAAATGGTTGATAAATACGGTGCTGATACCGTACGTTTATTCATGATGTTTGCTGCACCACCTGAGCTAACTCTTGAGTGGCAAGAATCAAGTGTTGAAGGTGCACATCGCTTTATTAAGCGTTTATGGAAAACGGCACACGATCATGTTGCTCAAGGTGACGTTGTTGCTCTTGACCCTAAAGCGCTTGATAACAATCAAAAAGCACTTCGTCGTGAATTGCATAAGACCATCGCCAAAGTCAGTGATGACATCGAGCGTCGTCAAATGTTCAACACAGCTATTGCCGCTATCATGGAGCTAATGAACAAATTGCAAAAAGCACCGTCTGCTAACGAGCAAGACCGTGCACTTATGCAAGAAGCATTAACTGCAGTAACGCGTTTGCTTTACCCTATCATTCCACATACAAGCTTTAGCTTATGGACTGCATTAGGTAACCAAACTGATATTGAAGATAGCTTATGGCCAACCGTTGATGAGTCAGCACTGGTTGAAGACAGCAAACTTATTATCGTTCAAGTGAATGGTAAACTGCGCGCTAAAATCACCGTTGCTGCAGATGCATCAAAAGAAGAAGTTGAAGCATTAGGCTTAGCGGATGAAAACGTACAAAAGTTCACTGACGGTGTCACCGTGCGTAAAGTGATTTACGTACCAGGTAAACTGCTGAACATTGTTGCAAAATAATCATTTTCAACAATTAACGCTGTTCACTACAGTGAAATAATGCATTTTCTGACAGTAAGGTTGCTATTGATTAGCAACCTTACTTATTTCCCTGTAATCTATTATTCAACTTTGCTTTAGCAAAATATCCACTCCAACGTTTAAAAGGATGCCAATAACAGTGATGCTAATACAACGCATTAGCTTGGCAATAATCGCACTGGTTATCTTAACCACTGCAGGTTGCGGCTTTAAATTACAACGCAGTTATTCTATTCCAGCTGAGCTTGAAGAATTACATTTAAGCACCAGCGATCAATACAGTGAGCTATCAAGACTGGTAAGCGACAGATTACGTATTCATGCAGTCTCAACAGTACCTGCATCAGATACAACGCCAACACTAAGGTTAATTAACGACTCATTAGAGCGAGCGACATTATCGTTATACCCAACAGGTAACGTTGCCGAATACGAATTGATTTATTTAGTGAATTATTCCGTCACTTTGCCACAATCTGAACCACAAATTTTCCATGCTGAAGTACGTCGCGATTACCAAGACGATCCTCGTACAGCTCTCGCTAAAAGTCGCGAGATGGATATGTTGGTCAAAGAAATGCGTATTCAAGCAGCTGACAACATTATTCAAACGTTGGCCTCAATCGAGGTGAATTGATGCGGGTTTACCCAGATCAAATAAGCCAGCATTTAAAAAATCCGCAAGGTTGCTACCTGTTATTTGGCGATGACCCATGGCTCATCGAAAATTGCAAAGGACAGATTTTAGCTGCAGCGAAAAAGCATGGCTTTGATGAACGTGTTCACTTAACTCAAGAAACAGGTTTCAGCTGGAATGATTTGATTCAGGAGTGGCAATCCATGAGTTTATTTGCCAGTCGACGGATCATTGAATTAACCCTGCCACAAGCTAAACCCGGCACAGAAGGCTCTGCTGCATTAATTTCAATGATGCAAAGCCCTAATCCAGACATTATTTTACTTATTCACGGACCAAAGCTGTCCGCTGAAACTAAAAGTAAATGGTTTAAGACCCTCGATGCATCCGGCATTTATTTACCTTGTACTACCCCAGAAGGGAAGCAATTTCAGCGCTGGCTAGATAACCGAATCCATCATTATCATTTGCAAGTGCAAATGGATGCCAAAGCCATGCTGTTTAATTTGTTTGAAGGTAACTTATTAGCAGCAGAGCAAGCACTACAGCTACTGCAATTACTCAGTCCGGAACAACCGATTCATAGTGATCATTTAACTGATTATTTTGAAGATCAATCTCGCTTTACCGTATTTCAGCTTACGGATGCCCTATTAGGTAACCATCAAAAGCACGCACAGCACATGCTGGTGCAATTAAATGGTGAAGGCACCGCCATGCCAATTTTAATGTGGGCACTGTTTAAAGAACTTAATGTACTGCTTAGTTTAAAAACGGCGGTCGAAGAAGGCGCACAGCTTAATAGTCTTTGGCAGCAGCACCGAATATGGGATAAACGCAAACCGCTTTATCAAGCAGCATTAACGCGCTTAACCCTAAGCCAAATCGAACACATGCTTGCCTTTGCTTCAAGAATGGAAATGAATCTCAAACAACACGGTATTGAAGATTGGACCGCTATGAGCCATTTATGTCTGCTATTTGATCCAAATGCACATCGCCGCCTTGCCCATATTGAGCTACAGACATGAAAATAGGATTACTAGGCGGCACTTTTGACCCAATTCATTTAGGTCACATCAAGCCCGCATTGGAAGTCTTGCATCAGCTAAATCTCGATAAAATTTGGTTAATGCCAAATCATATACCGCCCCACAAACAATCAACGACAGTCAACAGTCAACATCGTCTTGCAATGACTCAAGCTGTCTGTGAGCTATATGATGAGTTTGCACTTTGTGATATTGAAATTAATCGTGACACGCCATCATATTCGGTAGCAACATTAGCATTACTTAAACAGCAATATCCCCAGCATCAGTTTTACTTCATTATGGGAACCGACTCGTTTATCCAATTACCCACTTGGTATCACTGGCAATCATTATTCGACTTATGTCATATCGTCGTGTGTCAGCGTCCAGGCTGGCAGTTAACAGCTGAACATCCAATGGCAAGCATATTAGCAGATAACCAACTCGTCAGTACCAGTGCATTGACAGGAAAAATCTACCCTATCGAAGTACAGCCACAAGATATCTCCTCGACACAAATACGCCAATTGCTGAGCAATTTAACGCTCGAAGAACGCCAAGACTCAAATAATGCACAGCTAAATGCATTACTCCCTGAGGTCATTCAGCAATACATTTGCCAACATAGTCTGTATCAAGCTAATTAAGCTGTTCATTTGCACGCCAGTTCAATTGCGCTAACAGGGGTATTTTGCGTATAATGCCCCGTTGTTTTAACAGATCGAGGTAAGTGACGTGCAGAGCACGGAATTAAAAGATTTTGTTGTCGATAAGATCGATGACCTAAAAGCCAAAGACGTTGTGGTATTAGACGTGGCAAACCAATCGCACATTACTGATTTTATGGTAATTTGTTCTGGTACATCAAAAACACATGTTCGTGCAATCGCAGAGAATATGATCGTCGAAGCTAAAACTGCAGGCATGCAACCATTAGGTGTTGAAGGTCGTGATAGCAGCGAATGGGTACTGGTTGATTTAGGTGGCGTAATTTTACACGTGATGCAGCAAGCAACACGCGAATTCTACGACCTAGAAAAACTATGGACTGATAGCGACGCATAATGAAGTTACAACTGATTGCTGTTGGCACTAAGATGCCAGATTGGGTCACCCGCGGATTTGAAGAGTACCAACGTCGCTTTCCTCGCGATATGGCGTTAGAACTGATTGAAATCCCCGCAGGAAAGCGCGGTAAAAATGCTGATATAGCACGCATTCTTCAAAAAGAAGGCGAACTTATGCTAGCAGCAGTGCCCAAAGGCAATCACATTGTAAGCCTAGATTTGCCAGGCAAGAATTGGGAAACGCCCCAACTTGCTCAGCAACTCAGTAAATGGCAACTTGATGGCCGCGATGTCAGCTTATTGATTGGCGGTCCTGAAGGTCTTGCTCCTGACTGTAAAGCAGCAGCAAGCCAAAGTTGGTGTTTATCTGCACTGACTTTACCCCATCCATTAGTTCGAGTTTTGGTGGCAGAAAGCCTTTATCGAGCATGGAGCATAAATAACAACCACCCCTACCACAGAGAATAAACCTAATTGGTAAAGCGCTGGTAAAAGTGAAGTTAATTCAGCTAATATAGCTATTCTGAATTTTTTCTGCCTTACCCCTATCGGAGATAGCTTAAGTGTCGCCAAAAAAGCGCATTGCCATGCACGACCACGCTGCCGAGGCGTCGCTATTCAAACGTCGTGCTTTGTTTACCTTCCTGTGCGTATTTGTCCTAATCAGTATCCTGCTATCTAATCTATACCAATTGCAGGTTGTCTCTTTCCAAGATTACGAAACACGCTCCAATGATAACCGTATTCGTGTGGTGCCTGTTGCACCTAGTCGTGGTCTTATTTATGACAGACACGGACAGTTACTGGCTGAAAACCAACCTTTTTATACGTTAGAACTGATCCCAGAAAAAGCGCAAGGAATAACTGAGTCGCTGGATAAACTCAATGAGATCATTGCACTCACCCCAGATGAACGAGAAAGCATCACTGAAAGATTGCGTTATCATCGTCGCTTTAAGCCACTTACAATTAAATCCCGTCTCACTGAAGAACAAGTTGCCACATTTAGTGTTAACCAACACCAATTTCCTGGCTTTAGAGTAGAGGCAGGCCTTAAACGTCATTACCCATATGAAGGCTTAATGACCCATGTATTGGGTTATGTTGGAAAAATTAATGCTCGTGACCGTGCTTCACTTGAAAGCTCAGGACAATGGAAAAACTATGCCGCAACCAATGACATTGGCAAACAAGGCATCGAAAAATTCTACGAAAGCTTATTATTAGGTAAACCAGGCCACTTGGAAGAAGAAGTGAATAACCGTGGCCGAGTGATCCGTACCTTAAAAGTCACCCCGCCGACACCGGGTCAAGATATCTACTTAACATTAGATTTAAAACTGCAGCAAAAAGCCATGGAGTTACTCGATGGTCGCCGTGGCTCTGTTGTCGCTATTGACCCGCAAGATGGTGGTGTTCTTGCCATGGTTTCTAGCCCAACTTACGACCCTAATTTATTCGTACATGGCATTAGTTCTAAAGCCTATAGCGCATTACTTAATGATAAATCTAGGCCTTTGATTAACCGTGCAACACAAGGTCAATATTCACCTGCATCGACGATTAAACCCCATGTCGCACTGCTTGGGCTAGAAGAAAAAACCATTACCGAGAAAACCCGTATTTGGGATCCTGGCTTTTGGCAAATTCCGAATGTTGAGCGTAAGTACCGAGATTGGAAACGTTGGGGTCACGGTTGGGTAGATGTGTATAGTTCAATCATGGATTCCTGCGACACGTTTTTCTATGATCTCGCCTATAAAGTCGGTGTCGATAAAATTGCCCAGTTTATGTCCCAATTTGGTTTTGGCGAATCCACTGGCATCGATATTTACGAAGAGGCCAACGGCATCATGCCTTCAAAAGATTGGAAGCGCATGCGCTATAACCAACCTTGGTATATTGGTGACACTATTTCGGTGGGAATTGGCCAAGGCTACTGGACAACCACGCCATTACAGTTAACGAATGCTGCCACCATATTAGCCAATCATGGACAGCGCTTCACACCTCATTTGTTAAAATCATTTAAAGATGAAACATCAAAAATTGATACACCGATAGATGAGCAAGCCCCAATTGTGCTCGATAATGACAACAACTGGGAAATCATCAATGAAGCAATGCGCCGCACAGCTTACAAATCTCGCTTTACCGATGCTACTTATACCGCAGCAATGAAAACCGGTACGGCGCAAGTATTCAGTGTCGCACAAGATGCCAAATACGATTCTGAAACCGTTGCAGAGCATTTACGAGATAACGCATTAATCATTGCCTATGCCCCTTATGAAAACCCGAAAATAGTCTTAGCAGTTGTACTTGAAAATGCTGGCTGGGGTGGTGTTAATGCAGGGCCAGTTGCCCGTGCTCTATTGGATGAATATATGTTACGTGACGAATGGAAGGTAGAAGAATGAATGCTTCTCACCACCCACATAAAAAAAATATCTGGCAAAAACTTCACATAGATTTGCCACTATTACTGGGCCTATTAGCATTAATGCTATTTGGCTTATTTGTGATTTATTCAGCCAGTGGCGAAGATGCTGCCATGATGGAGCGTCAGTTAGTTCGCTTAACACTGTCGCTAGGCGTAATGTTTGTATTTGCACAAATTAACCCTGAAATCCTCAGGCGGTGGGCTCTGCCCATCTACGTTGCAGGCATAATACTGCTCTTGGGAGTGCACTTTTTTGGCACCATCAATAAAGGCGCACAACGTTGGTTAAACCTCGGTTTTATGGAGTTTCAGCCCTCTGAACTCATCAAATTAGCCTTCCCAATTACGATGGCTTGGTATATCAGTAAGTTTCCATTGCCGCCTAAAAAGCGCCACTTAGCGGGCGGTTTAGTCATACTGTTAATCCCAACCTTATTAATTGCCAAACAACCGGATTTAGGAACGTCGATTCTTGTTGCCGCATCAGGTGTATTTGTCCTGTTTTTATCAGGCATGAGCTGGGTTATTGTCGGCAGTTGTGTCGCAGCAATTTTGGCGCTTCTGCCAATACTGTGGTTCTTTTTAATGCACGATTATCAACGCACACGTGTGATGACCCTATTCGATCCTGAACGTGACCCTCTAGGTGCTGGCTATCATATTATCCAATCCAAAATTGCCATTGGTTCTGGTGGTCTATGGGGTAAAGGCTGGCTACAGGGCTCACAATCACAATTAGAATTCTTACCTGAGCGCCACACTGATTTCATTTTTGCCGTGATAGGCGAAGAGTTTGGTTTGATTGGTAGTTTAATTTTATTAGGCTTGTACTTGTATATCATTGGCCGAGGCCTTGTTATCGCCTCACGAGCACAAACCAGTTTTGCCCGCTTGCTCGCAGGCAGTATTACCCTGACCTTCTTCGTTTATATTTTCGTGAATATTGGCATGGTTTCCGGCATTTTACCTGTAGTGGGCGTACCACTGCCGTTAGTCAGCTATGGCGGTACATCGATGATGACATTGATGATAGGATTTGGCATCTTAATGAGTATTCATACTCATCGACGATTCATAGACCGTTAAGTATTGCGCTGTATATTATGCGTAGAGTCGTAACACAACGGCTCGCATTACAATAAGTCGCTAATAAACATTAAACAATAGGATTGTTAATGCACTTTAAAACAAGACTCGCAGCTGGATTAGCATTGCTACTGAGCTGCACCAGCCTTCAAGCTGAAGATACGGTGAATACGCAAGTGACTGATAGCGCTAAAATGACCGATAGCGCAGAAGTCCTCGCCCTAAAACAAGAATTTATCGCCACCCAAGTCAGTAAAGGGTTTACTGAACAAGAAGTGCAGCAATTTCTTTCCAGTGCTAACCACAATCAAGCTGTATTAGATGCCATTTCAAAACCTTGGGAAGCCAAACCTTGGCATCAATATTACCCCATTTTCTTAACTGATAAGCGATTAGAAAAAGGCCTCGCATTTTGGCAAGAAAATGCTGAGACCATTCAAAAGGCAGCTGAAAAATTTCAAGTCGACCCACAAATTATCGTGGCCATTATTGGTATTGAAACTTTCTACGGCGGTTACATGGGTAACTATAAGGTTCAAGATGCTTTATATACCTTAGGATTTTATTACCCGCCAAGAGCGACCTTTTTCCGCAGTGAGTTTGGCAACTTGATGTCACTGATCAAAGAAGAACAATTAGATAACGATAATCTAAAAGGCTCTTACGCTGGCGCCATGGGTTATGGTCAATTTATTCCTTCAAGTTATCGCCATTACTCGGTTGACTTCAGTGGCGATGGACGTCGAGATTTACTCAATAGTAAAGAAGACGCCATTGGCAGTGTTGCTAACTACTTTCATCAACACGGATGGAAAAAAGGTGCTCCTGTTACACTCAAATTAAACCACACCAGTGACACTGCGCCTGCTGCAAGTGTTTGGGTTAAGGGTAAGCCAACACAAACCGTTGCAGACATTTTAGCGCCAAGTTTAAGTCTGGCAGAATCTAAAGACATCGATGCATCACAAGCTGCATTATTAATTAAGCTTGAACAACCTGAGATGAACGAGTATTGGTTAGGTTTAAATAATTTTTACGTCATCACTCGTTATAATCGTAGCCCGCTTTATGCTATGGCCGTTTACCAGTTTAGCCAACAGTTAGAAGCAGCTTATCATGCAAAATAACACTCGTTTAAGCCTTGTCATCGTGAGTTTATGTGCTTTGCTCAGCGCGTGTTCAAGCTCTGGTTCAAGCCAAGATGATCGTTATCAAATGAAAAATGATCGGGCTCCGAAAAGTGCCCCAGATGTCAGTAAAGTTGAAGATGCCCATCCCAAATATGAGCCCTACAGTCGACAAGGCAATAAGCGAACGTATACCGTGCGTGGTAAGTCATATACTGTACTACCGACAGCAAAAGACTTCAGACAAAGTGGTTACGCCTCTTGGTACGGCTCTAAGTTTCATGGTCATTTAACCTCAAATGGCGAAACCTATGACATGTACTCAATGTCTGCGGCGCACAAGACTTTGCCTTTACCTAGCTATGTTAAAGTGACCAATGAAGCCAATAACAAACAGGTTATCGTTCGAGTCAATGATCGCGGCCCATTTCACGAAGGGCGTATTATTGACTTGTCATATGCTGCGGCCTATAAACTCGACATGCTGGGTAGTGGTACTGCCAAAGTAAGTATTGAAACCATTCATATTGAGTCACCTGAATCTATGGCCCTAGATGAGCTAAAAGATGACAGCGTACATATCATTCAAGTTGTGGCCTCAAAAGACCAAATAAGAATTAACGTATTAGCCAAAGAGTTTGAGCGCAAATACAAGGTGCCTGCAATAGTAGAAAGTGCAAATGGCTTTTACCGCTTACTGCTAGGACCGATAGCGCAAACCTACCTAGCCAATAAGTTATTAACCCAGATAAAACAAGACGGTTACCCACAAAGTTACCTGAGAACACCGACAAAAAAATAAATCGATAATAACCTGTCATTACCGACTGTAAATTAACCCTTGTTAATGAACCTAAATGCCAATTTATGGTCGACTAATGATATAATTATTTTAATTGTGTCGTTTTAGTGTGTAAATCAACTGAAGTAGTTAGCTACTTTATGTTTAACTCGCTGTAATATCATTAAATATTGATTAACGACTCGACTTCTTTCATGACTAACCAGAGATGTGCAAACTCAATGATGAAAATTGTAAACACACCGCTTAAATCTTTGCTGCTGCTTTCCGCTGTATCTTTTTCTTCTCAAGCAGCCAACGCACCTATGGTTATGCCAAATGCGCCAACGGTAGCCGCTAAAGCTTACGTATTAATGGATTACAACTCTGGCCGCATTATTGCTGAAAATAATGCCTATGAGTCACTTAACCCTGCTAGCTTAACCAAAATGATGACCAGCTACGTTATTGGTCATGAAGTTAAAGTTGGCAACATTTCGCTGGATGACGAAGTGACCATCAGTAAAAAAGCATGGTCTAAAAACTTCCCAGATTCGTCGAAAATGTTTATCGAAGTAGGTAAAAAAGTCACTGTTGAAGACCTAAACCGAGGCATTATTATTCAATCGGGTAACGATGCTTGTGTCGCCATGGCTGAGCATATTGCCGGAACAGAAGACGGCTTTGTCGACTTAATGAACTCTTGGTCAAAACAGCTAGGTATGACCCAAAGTTACTTTGAAAACTCACACGGTCTTGATTCTGACAACCACAAAACAACTGCATACGACATGGCATTATTAGGTGCTGCATTAATTCGTGATGTACCAGATGAATACCGTGTTTACTCTGAAAAGTCATTTACCTTTAACGGTATTAAACAGTACAACCGTAATGGCTTGCTATGGGACAACAGCTTAAATGTTGATGGTATTAAAACAGGCCACACTTCTGGCGCTGGATATAACCTAGTCTCTTCTGCAACCAATGACGGCATGCGTTTAATCACTGTTGTGATGGGTACAGGCAGTGAGTCAGCTCGTAAAGCGGAAAGCAAAAAGTTACTTAATTATGGTTTCCGTTTCTTTGAAACGATTACCCCTTATAAAGCGGGTGACACCTTTGTAACTCAAAAAATCTGGTATGGCGATCGTGAAACGGTAGATTTAGGTGTGGTCACTGACACCCCAATTACCATTAATCGTGGCCAAGCTAAAAACTTACAAGCTAACTTCGAGCTAACTAAGCCTTTATCTGCGCCTTTAGCTAAAGGTGAGACGGTTGGCCGTATCTTCTTCCAGCTTAACGGAAAAGATATTGCTGAGTTCCCACTTGTTACTCTTAATGAAGTGAACGAAGGCAGCTGGTTTAGTAAACTTATGGATTACTTCAAGCAAATGTTTGAAGGTTGGTTTGGCTAAACCTAGCTAAAAACCATAACCTCGCTTCATATAAATAAAGTCACCTTAGGGTGACTTTATTTTTTACCGCTTTATTTAACCGCATTAGCCTTGTATTACAGTATAATTACCCCATATAGAACACAAAGCACAAATCACAACCGCAGAGAGCACACACATGATAGATACAAACTTTGGCGAATTAATGGAATTCCCGAATTCTTGCCCATTCAAAGTCATTGGCGCAGCAGATGATACGCTAGCCGATCGTGTTGTTGCCGTTGCACAACAGCTTGCTCCAGGCGATTACGCCCCAACAGTAAAATCGTCAAGCAAAGGTACGTACTACGCTATTTCTATTCGTATTACTGTAACAAGCAAAGAGCACATCGAAAAAGTTTATACAGATCTTGCAGCAATTGAAGGCGTTAACCGCGTACTTTAATTGCGTTTAAAACGTGATCAACCTAACACTTTAATGTCTTTTTAGTGTTAGGTGCGTATAATAAGCCATCTTTTTTGAGGGGAGAGGTTGCCCTTGCAAACTCAAGCGTTACATATCAGACATCTTGGACGCCAAGATTACGAATCAGTGTGGCATGCAATGCAAGCCTATACCGATAATCGTGATAGCGACAGCAATGACGAATTATGGATTGTTGAACACTCGCCCGTATTCACCCAAGGCCAAGCAGGCAAAAGCGAGCACATTCTCAACCCTGGTGACATTCCCGTCATACAAGTCGACCGCGGCGGCCAAGTGACTTATCACGGTCCAGGCCAACTGGTTGTATACCCTCTTATCGACATCAAGCGCAGTAAACTAGGCGTACGACAACTGGTCAATAACATCGAACAAAGCATTGTCGATATGTTGGCTATGTATGATGTTAATGCATACGCTAAAGCTGATGCTCCAGGTGTTTACGTTGACGAACGCAAAGTGGCTTCTTTAGGGCTTAGAATTCGTAAAGGCTGCTCTTTTCATGGCCTTGCCCTCAATGTCGATATGGATTTAGCGCCGTTTCAACGCATCAACCCGTGTGGTTATGCAGGGCTTGAAATGGTGCAATGCAAAGCATTAGGCGGCCCTCAAACCGTAACTGAAGCTGGCGAAAAACTGATTCAAACATTAAGCAAAGTATTGGGCTACCAAGAACTTGTACATCATCAAGGATTAGCAGAATAATATGAATAGGCCTGAAAGATTACAACCTGGTGTAAAACTGCGTGATGCCGAAAAAGTCGCACGTATTCCAGTAAAAGTGGTTCCTTCTGAAAAAGAAACCATGTTGCGCAAACCTAATTGGTTACGCGTGAAGCTACCAGCATCGAACCAACGTATTACTGAAATTAAATCAGCACTGCGTAAAAATGGCTTACATTCAGTCTGTGAAGAGGCATCATGCCCAAACCTTGCTGAATGTTTTAACCATGGTACAGCTACATTCATGATCTTAGGTGCCATTTGTACTCGTCGCTGCCCTTTCTGTGACGTTGCCCATGGGCGTCCGCTAAAACCTGATGCTGAAGAGCCTAAAAAGTTAGCGCAAACCATCAAGGATATGAAGCTTAAGTATGTGGTTATTACCTCTGTTGACCGTGATGATTTGCGTGATGGCGGCGCACAGCACTTTGCTGATTGTATCCGTGAAATCCGTATTTTAAATCCGCATATCAAAATCGAGATTTTAGTGCCTGATTTCCGTGGTCGTATTGATGCAGCATTAGACATCATTGCCACTGAGCCACCTGATGTGTTTAACCACAACTTAGAAACAGCGCCAAAGCATTACCGTAAAGCGCGTCCAGGGGCGAATTACCAGTGGTCATTAGACTTACTTAAACGCTTTAAAGAACGTCATCCTGATGTACCGACTAAATCAGGTTTAATGATGGGACTCGGTGAAACTAACGAAGAGATTGCACAAGTGCTGCGCGACTTACGTGCTCATGACGTTGAAATGCTAACTTTAGGTCAATATTTACAGCCTTCTAAGTTCCATTTACCTGTTGAGCGCTACGTACCGCCAGCAGAGTTTGATGCATTAAAAGAGTTAGCAGACGAACTTGGTTTTACTCATGCAGCCTGTGGTCCGTTAGTACGCTCAAGCTACCATGCAGACTTACAAGCTCAAGGTAAAGAAGTTAAGTAAGCAGGTGTAAAGAACTTCATTTAACAAAAACGGCGCTAAAGCGCCGTTTTTTTATGAGCCATAATCAATTTTACTCACAATCGATAATCGTCCTCGAAAATATCGTATTAACTGATTTTATCGCCCTTGTTGAACCATGGTTTTGATTACCTTGGCTTTAACAAAATGGTCGAGCTTATGTGTTTGAATCCACCAAGTTGCGGCTTCCATCAACAACTCAGGATCATCATTTTTATTAGCAAAAAACGCATAAAATGACACGCCAACATTATCCCCTTTCACTGCAATTTTTTTATCACACACTTCAATGATTTTGGCTCTTAGTGATGCTCTCATATCCACTTAATTCTCATACTCAGTTAATGCTTACAGCCATCGCCGTTGCGTGTTTCAAAAAGCCTAGCGACTTCTTACTCTTATATAATGACGTCAATAATGTTTAGTTAAATCAACCTAACATGATAGGTCATATCAGACAGCTTCAATCGAGTAATCCATTAATATGGCATCCTCTCGGCCAGTTTCACACGGATAATAGCCCTTACGCCTACCAGATTCACTGAACCCTAATTTATGGTACAAGCCGATCGCAGCTTGATTTGATTGCCGAACTTCTAGCATCACAACTACCGCGTCATACTGCCTGGCATCAACCGTAAGATGGTTAAGTAATTGCTTACCTAACCCTAATCCTTGATAGGTTGGCGCAATACAAATATCCAGCAAAGTTAATTCATCAACTATTTGCTGCACTATGGCAAAACCAACTAATATCTGCCCATCATAAGCGCCATAAACGCGATATAAACGCCCAAAACAGTCTGCTAAGTTTGCAAGGCTCCAAGGGTGACTGTGAGCCTGTTGTTCAATATTAAACATCTCAGGAGCGTTCTCAACCTCCAGTAGACGGATTGTTACCGTTAAAGAAGAAGGTATTTTTTGATGTTCAGGTCGCGATGAGTTATCAGGCATAAGATGTTGGATTCATATGGTAATGGTGAGAATAGAATGACTTACTTTAGGTATTAAAAACCGCTAAAACCTAAGCTGCTTTTGATAAATGTTGGTAAATCTGCTGCCACAGTTCACGTTTGGCTTGATGCCCTTGCTGCAGTTCATCTAAAGGGGACGACACTAACCAAGCCACTCGGGGACGCACTTTTAACTTACGCATATCCCAGACAACCTGCATTCCCTTGACCATTTCGGTATCAAAATCACAATCAGCAAGTGCGATATTCAATAAAGATAGCACCTCTGTAACTAACGGGTGCTGGCTAATATCAGCCCCATTATTATCAGCGTCGCTGTCATAAATGATTAAATATGGTTTTCCTTTCGCATCAGCACTGCGCCAACGAGTTACCCCCATTGCATCTAAATAAGCTGATTTTTCCAAAAGAGTACTCCCTAAGCGAAAGGCGACATAAAGGTTGAGGTAACGAAACAACTTGATAAGTGACTAGAATAGCAGTTCATTAATCAATTTGTTAACCAAAAAATAAAGCGATTAATGCTTTTCAGCACAATCGCTTTATCTATAAACAATGATTAGTTTTAAATTTCTGCCAACTTATAATGATAACCCCTTATATCATCACACCGTCAGCATCTTTTGCGGACTCAACATCAGCATAATTACAAACTCGGTTACGGCCAGTATGCTTGGCAAGGTACATGGCACTATCAGCATTGCTGGTTAACGCCTCTAGGCTGTAATCAGACTGCTGGCTATCTGTAACGCCAAAACTTGCACTAATTGGGAACTCATACCCGCTTGGCGAGCTGTCTAATGCTGCTATCGCTTTACGGTAATCTTCGGCAATATTCATTGCCATTTCAGCATTACAGTTTGATAAAACAACACAAAACTCTTCGCCGCCTATGCGCGCAAATATATCTTGCTTACGCTTTAAGTCATCACAAGTACTAGCAACATGTTTAAGCACCCAGTCACCGCAACCATGACCATGTTTATCGTTAATACCTTTAAAGTTATCTAAATCAAATAGAATACAGCTGATTGTATCTTGATTCTTTTGACAGGCCGTAATTGCCTCTTGCGCAGCAGAGGTAAAATGACCACGGTTGAATATCTGAGTCAGCGAATCATATTGCGCTAAACGCTTTAAACGTTTCTGGGTTTGTTTTGCACGAATCGAGGCTAAACTTAATAAGCTTATAACCATGATCAATAAGGCCATAAACAAGCGATTATTTTCAGTTTCACTTTCAGCAAGGCGCTGGCTAGCTTGTAAAAGCTTGTTCTGTTTATTGAGTAATTCAATTTGGACTTTTTGCTCAACCGCTTTGTGCTGGGCAAGTTGGAAAGCGAGATATTTGGTTTTTAGATCGTCAAAGTAGGACTTTTCAGCTTCTGCAAATTTGATGTAATAAATTAAAGCTGTTTCAAAATCTTTTTCAAGAACAGCAACTTGATATAACACTTCATAAGCTATCATCGAGGGCTCTGAATTTAGAATACCACTGCTGATTGA
This sequence comes from Shewanella sp. UCD-FRSSP16_17, assembly GCF_001675935.1. Classification (NCBI taxonomy): domain Bacteria; kingdom Pseudomonadati; phylum Pseudomonadota; class Gammaproteobacteria; order Alteromonadales; family Shewanellaceae; genus Shewanella; species Shewanella sp. UCD-FRSSP16_17. The sequence continues at coordinate 731,687 of NZ_LZFV01000035.1, read as the reverse complement.
TACGCTTTCATTACCATAAAACTTAGCCGACTCAACTTCCCCCGTAGCAAGATAACCTTTTGAAAGTAGTGAGTAAAATTGAGAAAGTATAGGGATATAATTTGTTTTTTTAATTTCCTCTAAATTTTCTAAAATCAGGTCTATAGCCTTTTGGTACATTCCTTCCTGTAAATGAAGTTTCGCAATAAAAGTATTAGTTAAATTAAACCAAACAATTTCATTATTAATTAAGCATAAATTAAGAGCATTTTTGATTTCTTCAGAGTTTATATTTAAGGTTTTCAAATGGAACTTAGATTCAATAATTTGTTGTTTTACAATACAAGAATTTCTGCCATCAATATCTAAAAGGTTAAGTTGATTAGCATACTTCAATGCCAACTCATATTGACCTAATTGGTTATAGAAAATTGCGGCTGCAGATATACCTAACTGGCTTATTTCAGGATTAGTTATTAAATGAAGATTCTGTAAGTTACTTTCTAAATACGTTAAACCTTCACTCCACTGTTTAGTGTATGCAAAGATATTAATCAGAGATAAATTTGCTCTAAACTTAAGCTCTGTAGATAGACTTGTTTCACTAATTTTTTCCCATATAGCTTGAGCTTGATAAAAGTCACCTTTATATCCATATTGATAAGCCAATAGATATTGGTAATAGTCATTCTGAACAGCTGATAAGCGAGTTTCATTAGTCTTTATTCTGTCTAAAAACTGATTAAATTGCTGAGGATGTTGACTTCTAATTTTATCTGCTTCACTCAATAAATAATCGATATCTGAGTTTTGAAGCTCGAAATCAGCATTATCAGCTAATGAGTAGTTGATTGATAAACATATTAAAATAATCGTCGACAGCAACTTAATCATTGGCTTCACTTCTTAAGCTATTTCTTCATTATACGATTTGTTTTCAGAAGGTGATTCAGTCTCTCCTTCTTCCTCTCCTTCCTCTCCTTCCTCTTCATCAGCAGGCAATAAACCACAAACTAACTCAGCACTAATGTTCAATTGTTTCGTTAATAAAATTACATCTCTCTTTAAAAGCGAACTTTTCAACTCAGGAGTTAAATCAGCTTTGTTTATTGCTTCATTAAACTGATCTGCCGTGGATAAATTTGCATCTTGCCCTAAACATTCTAATAAATCGATTACACTTGACATTATATCTCCTTGAAATTTTAAGTTGCCGATAAATAGGCATTTTTTTTATAATGCAGCAAAAGTTATTATGCTAATACACTATTTAATTACGCGATATCTTGTCGCGTTAAATTTTGCTCAATTTCAGCCAAACGTGCTACAAGTTTTTCATTTGGCTGCATTTTTTCACTCGGCGGAATCACTAAGGTGGTGTGCATATGAATCTCAGCAGTGACCAACTCAGAAAGTGACAAAGTTTCAATACGAATGTTATCTATTGGAAGTACAGCAGCCTCGTATAAAATTACTTGATGATCTAATGGATATTTTTCTGCCAGTAACTCAACCAAAACTTGTCGATGCGCTGCACCCGTTGAAAACCTTGCCAACGAGCGATCTCCAGCCAGTCCTATTTGCCATAAAATCAAATAACAAGAGGGATCATATTGGCGTTTATAAAACATAAACTGGCTTGCTTCAAATTGCTGGCAACCAAAGCGTCCAGGATCAATACCTAAATCTGCGATTAAGCAATCTTCAGCTGAAATGCCCGGGATCATCTTTGCAGCAAAGCCTTCAGCTTTCGCCATAGCAATTGACTTATGGGGCGCTTGGGCAAATACTCCTGGGTGACCATAAAAAGCCCCAACCACTTTTTTACCCGCCCTCACTTCAGTCATCATCGCATCAACCATTTCGTTGTAGGTTATTTGGCGCGACTTACCCTCTTCGTAGTACTCTTGTAAACTACGCACATCTGAGTGCATTTCTTGCACCCACAATTCTGTAATACCATGGGAAGCAGCTGAAAATACTACATCCGCATTTTCAATGTAACTTTTACTAATAGGACAAATATGCGCCCCTAATGTCATACCTAAACCCACACAAGTTAAACTACCCGTCATCAACTTACTCTTATTTTTTAATGAAAAACATCAAATCAACTGTAAGATAACAGTTATCAACTTGTAATGAAATTGCTTCACCCAACGTTCGATTTATATCAATCATTCCGATTCTATTTTAAAACTAATTTTACTTTCAGTTTCATCAAACTGATGAAAGCCTGCTTTAGTTACTACTCGCTTACTAGCTCTATTCCTGACTGAGGAATAAGCATATATAGAACTCAAACCAAGCTGGGTGAAACCATAATTAACCATACCAACTAATGCTTCCTCTGGATAAAATCTGCCTTGAGCTTTTCGAGCAAGTATTAAGCCTGCTTCTGCTACCCTTTTGTCTTCATAGTGCAATGACAAATTTTGAATCCCACAAATTTCTTTCGAAGATTTGTCGATAATCCCCCAAAGTAACTGCTTGATAGGAGTTTCAGTATTTAACTTAATTGCAGTTTTAAAAGATGAATGCGCTTTTTTATCCGAAAAAGGCTCTCCAATATGACGCATAATTTTGGGGTCTGTATATAAGCTTACAAAGAAACCTCTGTCTCCTTGCTCAAGCAACCTTATAATTAACCTTTCAGTCTCAAAACTATGCATAGTATTTTCTACACTAATCTCTTTGCTCTGCAAATCGAATCACTCCCGTTTCATGGGCTGAACGGTCAAAAATCACATAATAATCATTCAATAATGGCGTGCCCAATAAGCATTGATTTGGCCACCTTGGTAGCTGGCTCAATATTTTAAAACACGCTTTACCTGGGCTTGGCGAGTTGAGTTGCCAATAATGTTCTGGTTTACAACTGATAGTAATCGCTTTATCGATAACTTCATTTTCTGAATCAGGGCATTCGTTGGTGATTTCACCGTCAAATGTAAAATGCAGTGTCGGCCAGTGGCTTAAATCATCAGGATGATGGCCTGTCATATATCGGCCTTTAAATAGCTCGGCCATATCAATCCCTTGCTCTTGAAAACTGATATCTTTGAATGGCTCGACTAACGTTACAAAGTCACTAGAAACATTGTTAAATCCAGTCATCATGGCTTTGTATAACAAGTCTGTCAGTAAAATACCTGATACGCCTGTATCGATAATGGCATTACTTTTATGGGATGCGACATACTGACTTTGTAATGCTGGAGCCTCTACTTCTGCTTGTTCACCCACTCGCATTGAATACAGTTTGACGTTGTAATAACGATTATGAATGACATCGATGGTTTTGAACTTTCCCTGATACAACTCGGTATGCTCTTTGCCACCGCCTAGAATCAACCAGCCTTTGTTAAGTGGGTCAGCTGCAATTTGCTCTTGGGTATAATCATCTTTAGCAATATGGATGCTCGAGCGTTTTGAATAAAAGCCAAATTTATTGTGCGTTAAGCCATTTTTGTTAAGGCGAGTAAAATAGGGTACGACGGTCTGCTGTGGCTGTTTTTTCAAGAATTTTCTGAAACGCTTTAAATCCTCGCCACTAAAACGCTCTGACTCGTCTGCTTCATCACAGCTCTTTTCATCATGCTCGCAATGGGCTGGGCACACAGAATTTGGCTCTGAAAAAGGCCATGGAAAGGTCGAGGCGGGTTTAATTTTATGTTTTTCAATGTAGGCTGTTAAATCATAGCTTTTATTAAGCCCATAATACGCCAGCCCTAAAATACCGTCTGCATCGGCGAACGTTTTTTGTTGCTGTAATGAAGGTACAATCGCGACAGGACAATCATTAAGTGATAAAGGCTGATGCGCTAAGTTTAAATGTGGGACGTGGGTTGAGGTATTTTCATCCAAAGAATCTTGAGCTAATGGGTCGTGCTTGAGACCATCTTCACTCACACTCACCTTAGTATGCACTAAAGGGCCATCCCAGCCACCAGCGCCATAAATGACCTGCTGTGCAAAGGTACTAGATTCTAAGTATTCATCTTGATGTGGTTGATACACCTGTTTTTTAACGACTAAAGTGCTGCTACCGGTATCAACGATTAAATTAGCAGGGCTACCTTCACTGCCAAGGCGCATTTGTACGCAGTAACCACCTTTGGCATACACATTGACTAGGGGTAATTTTACGGTTCTAGGCTGTATTGATTGGGCTGTGACCTTGGCTGTAGATGTTTTTTCAGAGCAATAATCATCAACATTTTCAGGATTAGCTTGATCATCTAAATGTTGCTGCATTTGATTATGATGATGGCAATGGCCTAGTAGGTGTTGATGGTGATCATCATTAGAGGCTTGTTGCGCTGCTTGTTGGTTTATTGCTTGTTCTAGTGCAACTGTTGCTTCATCTAAAGTCTCAGTATCGCTGTGTTCTTGCTTGCTCATGCAGGTGTTGCTTCCTTGCTATTGATACTATTCAATATGCTATCGCTTGTATTTTACTGATTTTCGGTAATTTACAGAGATTATCTAATAAAGAGCCTTTCTGACTCCTTGAGCCGTTACTTTAAATTAACATGATGACCTTTGTCACTCATTAGATGGTTATTAGGTTATTTTTAATACACTTAACTCATTAAGAGTTGTCATCAAATATGAACATAATGACACCTTAACCGATGAGCAAAGCAAGTCTAAGGCTATATAGGGCTAATGTATTAAAGCTTGGCTAACGTGGGAGTAGAAAATAGGCAAACAGTTAATGTTGTAAAAACCTAAAAGTCCTTTACAACATTAACGTCATGAATCAATTGATAAAATGAAAGTTTAAGCGATATTGGCTTTAATTTGAGTTCTTTCTAATTCAATGAACTCGAAACCACGCTTTAAAAAGAGGAATTCATTTTTTTCTGGGAGCCCATGGATAAGCGCGAGCAGCTCTGCAAAAACGTGATCTAATGCTAAGCGATCTTTGTCTTTTAAATGATTAAAAATAAGCGGGCGAAGCACCATACTAAATGTGCCAATTAAATCAGAAAATCGTTGCTCTTGAATCGCTTTAATATTGGCTTGAACTTCTTCGATACAAAGCGCTGCAAGGATTTCATTTTTATCTCTAAAATTTTGATAACAACATGCGCGAGATAACCCACATGCTCTAGGCACATCAGACATAGAAAAATTGATTAATCCATGTTCTTGAATAAGGTCTTTTGCTGCATTTAATAAACGTTGTTCTGTTGTCATGATACCCCCATATCATTAATTTTGGCCACATTGTATAACAGCTGAGTTAACACTTGTATAGCAAATGTACGCAGTCACTCAAAAAAATACAATGTGAGGGCAATAAAAGCGTTAATTTAAATAGGTTACGGCATGATATACGATTAGCTATTTTTGTCACATACATAACAAAAACTAAAAGCGACGGCCATGGGGATCTGCAGCAAAACTCACATATTGAGAGGATTGTAAATCGGCCTGATAATAATGATGGGCAATGTCATGTTCTTTAGCATGATACATCGCATTATCTGCGGTTTTCATGAGCGTTTTTCTATCTTGAGCATTGTCAGGGTATTTTGAAATACCGATACTGACGCCAACCACTATCATATGACCTGAACAAGGAATATCGACCAATAGTGCTTGCTCTATTTCTTTAGCAACGACAGTGATATTTCGTGCTTCAACATCAGGTACGATAAGGGCAAATTGGTCGCCACCAATGCGGGCTATAACGCCATCACTAGGGACGGTTTGGTTTATCCTGTCTGCCAACACTTGTAGCACTTTATCACCTTCGACATGGCCAAACGTGTTATTGATCATTTTGAAGTTATCAATATCTAACATCATGCAATAAAACGAGTCTGGCTTTCGTGCAATGGCACTATCGAGTTGCTGATAAAACTGCTGCCGATTAGGGAGCCCAGTTAATATATCATGGCTCGCTTGATGGGCTTTTTGCTGCAAAATGTCATCCAAATTCTCAATAGTCTGCTTGCTTAAGTTGGTCACTAAAAACACAAACCATCCACCAGCTAAAAAAATACCTGCCACAATCACTTCAATAAAATTAACGCGGTCTTGATGTTGCAGCAATAAAGATAAATAACTGAAATAACCAATCACAAACAGCACAATCATCATCAGTAAAGCCAACCAACCTTTACTACTAAATTGCGAGTAAGCACAGATGTCGTAAGCGGGTCGTAAAGACAGTGCTAGACCAACAAGCCCAAGTAATACCATTGTAAGTGCAAAAAAATCCATGTGGACTCCTGTGGGTATCAGTGCTGTTTGTTTTATGCTTAGCCGTTTTGACAGAATACAAAGCTAAGTGCCAGACAGTAAAGTGGAAAAATCGAAAAAAGGTGCCATTAATCCTCCATATTTAGTGTAGCAGTTATCCATTAACTTGCGGCTGTCAGCGACTTTTTCGCCTTTAAATCAGCCAATTCGTGTTTCACCTAAAAAGCAGTTAACATTATGTCAACATCAATCAGGAAGATGTTGATTTACCTAATACCCATTTTGAGTATCAAACAATAAATAATAAGAACACGGATCGATTAATAACATGATTAATATCAGCAAAAAGATTGTTATTACTTGTTTGTGCTTTTGCAGCTTTTCGCTGTTTGCACAAAGTCAGTTAATAAGTAATATCCACGGCTATACCATTAAAGATGGACAACTTGTTCAATTTAAAGCGCTACAATTTAACGGCGACACCATTGAAGAAGTGTATACCGAACATGACATTTTACCTTACAGCACCCAAGCTAATATTGTTCGAATAGACGGTAAAGGCCAAACACTACTACCTGGTTTAATTGATGCGCATGGGCATGTATTGAGCTATGGATTAAGTTTAATGCGTGCCCAACTTCGTACTAGCCAATCAGAAACTGATGCGGTGAATATGGTCAAAGCATTTCGTCAACAACACAGCAATATGCAGTGGATTCAAGGCAGAGGCTGGAATCAAGTCTTATGGTCAAGTAACACCTTCCCTACTGCAGCATCGTTAGATAAAGCCTTTCCTGACACACCAGTATGGCTTGTACGAGTCGATGGACATGCTGGATGGGCCAACTCGGCAGCCATGCAAATTGCTGGGGTAGATGCCAAGACAATAAACCCTGAAGGGGGAGAGATTTTACGCCACAGTGACGGACGCCCTACAGGGGTGTTTGTTGATAATGCCATGAGCTTAATCACCAACAATATTCCAAGCTTGTCAGTTGATGAGCAACAAACTGTATTACTTACGGCACTTAATTCGTTAGCTGCAATGGGGTTAACTAGCGTGCATGATGCAGGCGTTGGCTCCGACACAATCAAGGCATACCAAACACTAGAAAACTTTAATAAGTTACCTATCCGCGTGAATGCGATGATTGATGCCGAAGATCCGAATTTTGCTCAGTTAATGACGGCTGGCCCCATCGCTGCTGGTTCAGATAAGCTGCAAATCAATAGTGTTAAAATTTCAGCCGATGGCGCATTAGGTAGCCGAGGTGCAGCGTTAATTGAAGATTACAGCGACTTAAAAGGTCATAAAGGGTTACTGCTGTATTCTAATGACGCCTTAATCGACACCATCGAAATGGCAATGAAATCAGGGTTTCAGGTCAATACTCATGCCATTGGCGATCTTGCTAATCACATTGTATTAAATGAATACCAGCGTCTCATAGCAACAACTCAGTCACGTCATTTACGTCACCGCATTGAGCATGCTCAGGTACTGCAGCTAAGTGATATTCCTCGATTTGCAGAACTTAATGTGATTGCATCGATGCAAGCAACCCACGCCACCAGCGACAAAAACATGGCTGTAGATAGAATTGGTAACACCCGTATTCAAGGTGCTTATGCTTGGCGAAAGTTGATGACTTCGGGTGCGATTATTGCAGCAGGTTCTGACTTTCCTATTGAGTCACCAAACCCATTTTATGGTTTACATGCATCGGTCACCAGACAAGATCATCAAAACCAGCCGTTTAATGGATGGTATCGAAAGGAAAAAATGAACCTAACAGAAGCCTTAGCCAGTTTTACTTCTAATGCAGCCTATGCGGCGCATCAAGAATCAATGATTGGTGAGCTACGCCCTGGAATGAAGGCTGACTTTATTTTGATTGAGGATGATATTTTTACCACCACATATGAAAATATGTGGAAAGTCACGGTTAACGAAACTTGGGTCAATGGCAAGCGAGTTCATTAATTAATCAATCAAGATTACACATACTAAGATTACACATACTAAGAAGAGCCCTTCAGCTGGTTTAAGCATTGAAGGGCTTTTTTAGTAAGCCCATAAAATCTTCGTAGTCAGTGTTTGGTTAACCATCAGGAATGTTAACTAGCGCCGTATTAAATATGTGCTTTTGACAAGTGCTTTTGACAAGTGCTTTTGACAAGTGCATTAAACAAGGAAGATTAAGTAACAGAAAATAAGAAAAATAAAATAACCCTTTTCAAATTTGTTCTCGTTTATAGCAATAACACCGATTGATTTTTCTGTTTTATTGTTGGAGAACACCATGACTTATTCCGTTAAAAAATCTTTATTCAATTCTCAAGTTCTTGGCTCAGCATTATGTGCCGCCTTATTATTTGGTATCGGCAGCCAATCAGCTATAGCAGCAAATTATGATTTCCCTCACCTTGAAACTGTCGGCATAAGCCAAGTTCAGGTTGCGCCAGACATGGCTGAAATCTCTGTACAAGTGAGCCTTACTAAAACAACAGCGAAAGAGGCAAAGTCGGCAGTTGATGAAGCCGTGGTGAAATTTATTGCTCGCTTAAAAGAAGCTGGCGTAAGCACCGATGATATACAAAGCGCTAATTTACAGATCCAGCCGCAATATCATTATCCTTCAAAGCAGCCTAGAGAGTTAACCGGATATCATGCAAGCCGTCAGTTAACAGTGACAGTAATGAAGCTTAACCAGCTCAACGACATTCTCGACTCTGCACTAGAAGAAGGCATAAACCGTGTACAAAATATTGCCCTTAAATCATCGGATGAAACCAAAGCAATTGAACAAGCGAGACAAGCTGCAATTAACGATGCTAAACAAAAAGCCCAATCCTTGGCACAGGGTTTTGACCGTAAGCTAGATGGTGTTTGGGAGATCCGTTACTTAACCCAGCACCCTGTACAACCTGTAATGATGCGAATGTCTGCTGTGCAAAGTGACACAATGGAAAGCTATCAATATGGGGAGGTTAATGTGCAAGAACGTGTGGAAGTGGTTTATCGCTTAAAATAATACTAGCCAGTTCACTGTGATATTAAACAGCGATCATCTTAAGCATGATCGCTTTTTGTCTGCTCAGCTTAACACTATTGACAATTTAACCATTATTTTGCTGTTTTCTTGTTTCTAATCAATATCCCCATTGTTTTGCTCCATAAACTATGGCGCAATTTGTCGGAGATTAATTTCACAGCTAGCCAGATGCGCCCTACACCGCAACAATGCAGCCTACAGTTATTTCCTCAAATCGGTCGTCATGTTTATCCATACTCATTTAGTCAAGAGGACGCATTAATGAAAATCGATTTATCCACTCACGTTGCAGGCGTTAAGCTAGAAAGTTATTTGATGAATGCCTCTGGCCCTAAATGCACCACTTGGGAAGAATTACACACCATAGCGCAATCTCATTCATCGGCTGTGGTCACCAAATCTTGTACCATCGCCCCTAGAGAGGGCAACCCAGAGCCTCGTTACCAAGACTTGCCACTTGGCTCAATTCAGTCAATGGGTTTACCAAACTTAGGCTATAAAGCTTATCTAGAAATGATCCCAGCACTGAAAGCCTTAGGAAAACCTGTGATTGTAAGCGTATCGGGTTTTAGTGTTGAAGATAACATCGAAATGGTGACGGCATTTCAGCAAAGTGATGTTGATTTAATTGAAGTGAACTTTTCTTGCCCTAATATCCCGGGTAAAGCACAAGTTGCCTATGACTTTGAACAAACAGATAAGGCATTAGCAGCGATTACCGCATTAGGAAATAAGCCTATAGGGATTAAGTTAGCTCCCTATTTTGATATGTCCCACTTTGTCGCCGCCGCAAATGTTATTAAAAAATACCCCGTTAAATTTATTACCTGCATTAACTCAATCGGTAATACTTTAATCATTGATCCTTATACAGAGCAGCCAATAATCAAACCTAAAGGCGGATTCGGCGGCTTATGCGGTGACTATATCAAACCTGTTGGTCTTGCAAATGTGAGAGCTTTTCGTGAACTGCTTGATGACAATGTGCAAATCATTGGCGTAGGCGGCATAAAAACGGGGGTTGATGCGTTTGAATACTTACTAGCTGGTGCTGATGCGGTGCAAATAGCCACTTGTTTTGAAAAAGAAGGCGAGGCCTGTTTTAAACGAATTGAAACAGAGCTTGCTGAGTTTATGAAGTCAAAAAACTACCAATGCATTGCAGATGCGAAAGGAAAATTAAAACCGCTTTAGTTGGTCGTATTAGACTTAAACGTGCATTTTTTGCAATAGCCAGTTCGCTTTTGTTCTGGCTATTGCTTGTTAACATATCCCCCAATCAACCCACCTTTTAATTAGCAATTGCTAACTTTCAATTCACGATAAATTTATTCCATAAAACCTGACTATTCGATAATAACACTGTTAATATTGATAAAAATTAACAGTTTCACCACTTAACAATTAATGGTTAGCAAACTTTTAGCAACCTCATCAAAAGTGGCTGAAAGATCATACAGAGTCATAGCACTCAATCGCCGCAGGCATAATCGAATAAATGGATATTAATTGTGTTTAAAAAATTACTTGCGATGACCAGTTCTACCCAAATGCTGGTCGCTATGTTTGTGGGTTTTGCTGTAGGGATTTTCTTTGGTGAATCTGTTGGCTGGTTAAGCACCATTGGCAATGGCGTTATTTTGTTAATGCAAATGACCGTCTTACCTTACATTGTTGTCTCACTTATCGGCGGTATAGGTAAGCTCCAAAAAAGCACCGCCATTCTTATTTTTAGTCGAGCAGGCTTAATTATGCTGCTGCTTTGGCTCGTCGGCATCGTGCTTACTGCTTTAATGCCACTGTCATTTCCCTTTATTGAATCGGCCTCCTTTTTTAGTACCAGTATTGTTGAACCTGTCGAGCCAATTAACTACTTCAAACTCTATATTCCTTCAAACCCATTCGAATCAATGGCTGCAGGCTATGTACCAGCAATGGTGGTGTTCAGTATTGCAATGGGGCTGGCGCTTATCGGTATGGAAGGCGACAACAAGACCCAAGTGTTGTCATTCATGCATACCATTACAGAAACCTTTTCTCGTATTACTCAAGGTTTAGTCAAAGTTTTACCTATTGGTATTTTTGCTATGTCAGCGGCAGCAGCAGGCACGATGGGGGTTGATGAATTTGCCAGTATGCAGGTGTACTTAATCAGTTATTTTGTACTGTGTTTATTGCTCACGTTTGTCATTTTACCTTGGATTGTGTGCTCATTAACGCCTATTACTTACGCCCAAACAGTGCGTATAACAAAAGCCAGCTTAGTCACAGCATTTGCCACAGGTAACATCTTTATTGTGATCCCTGTGATCATTGAAGAATGTAAGCAAATCATGCGTGAGCATAATAACCTAAGCGAAGATGGGTTAACTCTGATTGAAATCCTCGTACCCATCGCCTTCACCTTCCCCAATATTGGCAAACTGACCGTCATTTTATTTGTTTATTTTGCAGGCTGGTTTAACGGAACGCCTGTTGAAGTGAGTGCAATGCCGTCATTATCTATCAGTGGCTTATTGTCTTTATTTGGCAGTGTTTATGTGGCGATTCCGTTTATGCTTGAGTTGGTTCATTTACCTTCAGATCTATTTCAACTGTTTGTGATGTCTGGGTTTATAACCGGTAAATTTAACTCAATCGCTGCGGTAATGAATCTATTTGCCTTAACCTTGCTCACCGTTTGCTTATTCCAGGGTAGTCTTAAACTGCGTCCCCCTCAATTAATTAAAATGTCCGCGGGTTTATTGATTAGCACTGTCGTGACGATATTGATATGTCGAGTCGGCATGGGCTTATTTATTCATAGTCCTGAAATTACCAGCGGCGTGATTGCCAATATGCAAGTGGCTGATAAGGTTCCTACAAAAGTTAAACGACAGTTTCCTGAAGTCGGCAAAACCCCTTCACAACCTATCGCTGGCGTACAAGACATTATTAAGCGTGGCGTACTTCGAGTTGGTTACATTCCAAGCAATGTGCCATTCAGTTATTACAATAACGCAGGCCAATTAGTCGGCTTTGACTCTGCTATGGCAACAAAGTTGGCTGAAGATTTAAATGTCGAAGTAGAGTTTATTCCTTTTCGTAAAAAGACCTTATCTGCCTCGCTAGATGCAGGCTTTTTTGATGTTGCTATGTCGGGACTCGCAATGGATATTAAGCAAATGGACAGCTTGAGCTATAGCGATCCAGTACTTGAGCTAAACGTTGCGATTGCCACCAAAGACCATAGAGTTAATAGCTTTAAAACTAATCAATCGATTTTAGAAATGGAAAATACCACCATTGCTTACGTCGAACATGATGACAAAATTAAAGAAGCAAAGCGGGTGTTACCGCACTTAACCTTTGTAAAAATTGATGGCTACAAAGACTTCTTTAGACAGAAAGGCGATAAGTATGATGCGGTGGTCATTAGTGCTGAAGCGGGGTCGGCTTGGACATTGTTCTTCCCAGGCTACGGTATCGCTATTTTAGAAGGTAAAAATCGATACCCAGTTGCTTATGCTGTTGCTCAGACAAATCAATCATTATTGAATTACATCAATAACTGGCAAAAGCTTCGCAAAGTCGATGGTCACCAACAGGAGTTTTATGATTACTGGATGCTAGGTAAAGGCGCCACGACACCGCAGCCTCGATGGTCAATCATTCGTGATGTACTGCATTGGGTTGATTAACCCGTTTAGTCCCTCAAAGCTGATGATTTAACACTATTTAGTTTGAGTATTATTTAGTTTGAATAATATGCCTCAATCCCAAAAAACATAAAGCCTAACAAATCTGCTTGTTAAGCTTTATGTTTATATTCACTTCATTTTGTCACTAGGTTTACGGCAATTAAGCCTACCTAAAACTGTCATATTCACCGACTACAGTATAACGCTATGGTGATTGCAATAAATTGTGAATTTATTGCCTTCTATCAGGTGACAATCAATAAATTGAAAACGATTAAAAATATTGCAAACCTTGTAAAGTTAACCTAAAAATAACTGTAGCATTTTGTTAAACACCTCGTTGATATTTAGCGCTCCAATTAGTAAGGATACTAGTGAAGAATGATGAATAAGTTACGTATAGGTATTGTCTGTCACCCCAGTATTGGCGGTTCAGGCTTGGTTGCCACCCAATTGGGATTAGGCTTGGCAAAATTTGGCCATGAAGTGCATATCATTGCACACAAGCGTCCGTTTAAATTATCTGAAGACATAGAGAATGTTGTCTTTCATTGCGTAGATGAAGTGAACTATCCCTTATTTGAAGGCCCGCTACACACCTATTCGTTAACGGCAAAAATTGTTGAAGTTGCGGAAGAATACCAGTTAGATATTGTGCATGCTCACTATGCCATTCCACACTCACTTTGCGCCCATTTAGCCAGTAATATTGCTCGTTATCCCTTCCCAATTGTCACTACAATTCATGGCACGGATGTCACGATAGTTGGCCAAGACGATGCGATTAAGCGCTTAAATACATTTAGCATGAATCAAAGTGCCTTATTAACGACAGTTTCTGAATTTCAGCGTCAATACATGCTGCAAGAGTTCGATATTCAGCAACCGATTAACGTAGTGCATAACTTTATTGATGCAGACGATTTCACCCCAGCACTTCAAGATGAAACGTTAAGAGCGACGTTAGCTCAAGATGACGAAAAAATCTTAATGCATGTCTCCAATTTTAGACCCCTTAAAAACACCTCAACAGTCGTCGATGCCTTTAGCCAACTAACCTGCAGTGAGCCTGTAAGGTTAGTATTAGTGGGCGATGGCCCTGATATTGGAAAGATTAAACAGCAATGCCAGCAATTAAACATACTCGACCGTGTCACTTTTACCGGTTCAGTTAATAAGGTTGAATGTTATATTGCCAATGCTGACTGCCTTATCCAACCTAGCTTTAGGGAATCATTCTGCATGGTGATTTTAGAAGCCATGTCGTGTGCGGTTCCGACGGTTAGCAGTAATGTTGATGGTATTCCCGAAGTCGTTGATGAAGGCGTAACGGGTTACTCATTTCCTCCTGAAAATTCAACTAGTATGGCAGCTGCAATTAGCCATATTCTCTCGGATAGTTCAATACAGCAACGACTCGGTCAAGCTGGGCGTGAGCGAGCCATAACGCACTTTAATTGCGACAATAAAATCAAACAATACGTTGACTGTTACCGCCAGACCTTAGCTAGATTTAGCCGCTCAGCTGTCGCAAGTTAAGCGATTTAACGCTTGTTATTGCTATAGCAGTAATGCTGGCATGTTGAGTCATGTCAGCAACGTCCATGAAAGTCGACAAAAACAATAAGTAAAAGGGAATCATATGGCTAATGCCAGCACGCAAACGGACACCGAACAGCAAAATCAATCCGCACCAGTTAAGAAAGATAAAAAAATCAGTATGTCGAGTTGGGTATTACTGTCATTTGCAGGCGGTATTATTGCAGGATTGTTTTTCGGTGAAATGCTGGCGTGGATGTCGGTCATCGGCGATGCGTTTATCAAGTTATTACAGATGACCATCATTCCTTACATTATCGTATCGTTAATCTCTAGTTTAGGCAGTTTAACCTTAGAACAAGCCAAGTCATTAGGTGTAAAAGTCGGTAAATTGATGTTAGTGATATGGCTTTTCGGTCTGTTAAGTATGTACTTGATCAAGTACACCTTCCCTGAATGGCAAGCGGGTGAATTCTTTAGTTTAACGGCATTACAAGATCCTAATTCGGTCAACCTTTTGGATTTATATATCCCTTCTAACCCGTTTTTCTCACTGTCTAATAGTTATATTCCTGCAATTGTACTTTTTTGTGTTGCCACGGGGATTGCGCTGATATCCATTGATGATAAAGAGTCATTAATGCGCCCATTGCAGTTACTTGGCGCCTCCTTTAATAAGGTCACACAAAGTATTGTCATGCTGATGCCAATTGGTATTTTTGCCATGACAGCGGCGACAGCTGGCACGATGGATTTTGATGAGTTTCAAAAATTACAGGTTTATTTTATCGCTCATGTGGTGATGACAATATTACTCACATACTGGGTTTTACCCGCCATCATTATGGTGATCACACCATTCTCCTATCGTGACATTACTGGTATCGCGAAAGATGCCATGATTACAGCATTTGCAGCCGGTAATATTTTTATAATCTTGCCATTGCTTATTCAACGCACCAAGGAGCTATTCCATAAATACAAGATTGGTAATGCGCAAACCGATGATTACGCCAATATTATTATTCCTGTGGTATTTAGCTTTCCTAATTTGGGCAAGCTGTTAACCATCGTTTTTGTGTTATTTGCCGCTTGGTTTTCAGGCAAAGAGCTCGATTTTATTAGTTATTTTCCGATGTCTGTTAATGGCTTAATCAGTTTATTTGGCAGCGTGTATTTAACCATTCCTATGCTATTGGATTCGCTAGAGCTGTCTTCGGATTTATTCCAGCTGTATATGGTGTCGAGTTTATTCACTAGCCGTTTTACCTCATTACTCGCTGCAATGAATATCTTTATTTTAGCGATTGGCGGTACAGCGATGCTGGCTGGTATCGCAAAAGTCAGCATGAAAAAACTGATAATGTGCAGCGCCCTGACACCGATTGTTTTTGGCATCTCTTTACTGGGAACCAGCTGGCTGCTTAATAGTATTGTTGATACTGAATACAATATGGATGAAGTGGTAGCACAAATGAGCTCTGCTGCAGAAGTACCTGAAGATGTGACAACCTTTAATTGGTCAGAAGAATTAGTTGTTAATGGCCCCCGCTCTGTGGAACAAATTAAGCAAAGCGGGACGTTAAGAGTCGGATATAATCCTGTTCAAGTCCCCTTTTCATTTTTTAATGCCGAGCATGAACTTGTCGGGTTTGATATCGAATTGATGAAAAAACTGGCTGCTGAACTTGATTTACAAATCGCATTTATCCCTTACTCAAGCGAAAATGCCTTAGAGTCAATCAACAGTGGCTTGTTTGATATCACAGTCTCAGGCTTACAAATGACCACGACTCGAATCGGTTTAGTCGACTTCACTAACCCAGTGCTCGATCTTCACTATTCTTTTGTTGTTAAAGATTACCGTGCTGATGAATTTAAAACTGATGAACTTATACATCAAGCCGATAAAATCAGAGTTGCGTCTGTGGGAGAATATTCAATTATCCCTTACCTAAAAGAGAAGTTCGATAACATTGAATTTACTTCAATCGACTCTGACAAACTCTTTTTTGAAGATGATGGCAAAACCTGGGACGGACTGCTTATTAGCCTTGAAGCTGGCCAAACTTGGACCATTTTATACCCTGAATACACGACCCTATATAACCGTGAAGAAATTAAATCTTTCCCAGCATCCTACGCTGTTGCAAAAGGGAATACCTCATTGCACACCTTTTTAAATAGCTGGTTGGCAATTCAGCAATCATCCGGTTACGTAGACACGCTTTATAGTTACTGGATTTTAGGAGAAAACGCCCAGCCTAAGCAGCCAAGATGGTCAGTCATAAAGGATGTATTACATTGGGTCGACTAGTGCGGAAAATAGCGAGTTAAACATAAAGCCTTACTGTAATAGTTAAGGCTTTATATTTTATTCAAGAGTCAAGATACTCACGAGTAACGGTACTTACGAGTATCGGTACTTACGAGCTACCTTACTTACGAGCAACAGTACTCACGAGCGATGAGTGACGTAATACTGCCAGAGCGCGGTATTGAAGATCACTTGAACCAGATAAAGCCGATATTGAATATAAATCATATTAGTCTCCATCGGGTTGTGAACGATATGTCAGATAATTAGCCCCTAACCCATTAACAACCAGTCCAATCAGCACCCCAAATGCAACACTAAATAGCTCAAAACTAATCGAAGTGGGTAACCAAGTTCTGATGAGACTAAAACTCACTAAATTAGCCATTCCTGCGACTATCGCTACCGCAACCACCCATTTCATTTGTGCACGGGTTTGTAACTGCTTGCGGTGGCTAAATGTCACACACCTATGCCCCCACCAATTTAGCCCTAACCCGATACTAAATCCGGCAAACCTCGCCAATAGAACAGGCCATTTAGCTAAGTGTAATAGGCTTAAAAAGAGCATTAAATCGACTAAAAAACTCCCACCACCTACCAGTAAAAAGCAGCTCACGGTTTTAAGTTTTTGCCGATTAAACACAGGCATAGCTTGGGCTGGTTGGGATAACATCGGTGTGTGCGGCATTAGCTTTCACCACACAACATTAGCACTTTTTTCTTAGTTTCGGCTTCTAACTTACAGGTGGCAAAATTATCGTATTTTGTCAGTTGAGTTTGAGTCACAACAATATAGTAAGGAGTATTTTGCAAACGAATTAGTTCATCTTCATCATTGACCACCACCGCTTTACCCTCACTGTAATAACGTGACGAAAATGGTTGCTGTAGCCAGTAATACACAGGCAAGTCATATAAGCGTTGCTTTAACAACCACTTATCACTTTTTTCTTTACTGACATCAGTATTAAGTACCCCAACGGCAACCATAAGCAATAAGGGAATAGAAGTTGCTATGGTCACGAACCGTTTAATCACATCATCTTTCCAAGCATAAGCAATAAGTAATGCTAATGCTGGCGCTGCGGGTAACACATAAGCAGGTAGAATGTTTCCCGCTAAAGTGAATAACACCATAGGCGATATCATCCAGCAGATCAGAAATTTAGTGAAGGAATCAAACCCTTTGTTTTGCTGGTTAACCTCTGTATTTGACCCACTGCTATTTTGATATAAACGATAGAGGCCACGTGGCAAGAAAAATGACCAAGGTAAACACGCTACGGCAAAATACATCCAAATCGTACCACGTGCTTCATCATGGGCAGTGCCGTATAAATCGCCTTTCCAGCCGCTATCAACAAACCTTGACCAATGCTCGCCAACAATAAAGTATTGAATAAAGCCTGGGGTAGCCTGCTCGGCCATCACGTACCAAGGTAACACTAAGCTCAGCATCAAAGTCAGGCCTGATAACAAGGGAACTTTTTGCCATAACTCGCGCCACATGTTGATAGGGCCTACAGCCCAAAGCATCCACAAAGAAACACCGATGCCAAATATCGCAATCACAACAGGGCCCTTGGCCATTAGGCCTATGGCCAATCCCGCGAAGCCTGCGTATCCCCAAAAATACTCACCTTGCCAAGCTAAATAAAAACCAATAAATGCTAACGTTAACCCGAGTAATAAGCCCATATCTGTCATAACTGTGCCTAAGCACACATAAAAAACGGTTGTGGTCGCATAGATGATGGCAACGGTTAAGCCATTGATTGAAAATCGTTTCGCAAATTTAACCACCAAGGCAAGGCTCAGCACACCGACAATGAAATGCGGTAAACGTAAAAAGAACTCATTATTGGCGAACAGCTCGATAAAGCTGGCACTCATCCAATTTTGCAAAGGCGGTTTTCCCCAAAATGGAACACCATAATCAAATTGAGGTGTGAGCCAATTTCCAGTTTCTGCCATAAGCCTTGCCATTTCACCATAGCGAGCCTCTGTCGTATCCATTAACGGGTATAAGGCTAATGACACTAATCGCACTAATAACACACCCATTAAAAGCCATAATAGGTTCGTTCCCAATGGGTTAGATTTATGTGAAGGTGATTGCAGAGCATTCATTTAGACTTTTCCACCATAGTTGTAGGTTTGCTTGTAACTTGTTGGTTGTACAAAAAATGCTTGTTGCAAACGGCTCCCTTGCAGAAAACTCACTTGCAAATCACCGTTACTGAATTGATTTACATGGTTTATAGATGTCGACTTAGCACGCTTTAGCGCTTGCTTGCTATGAGTCGTTGCTTTGGTCATTGACGTGAGCGGCTTTTTAAAACTCACAACCGTATTAGGAATACTTTGTTGGTGATATACCTCTTCTACAATAAATACTGGGCGCTGCTTCACCTCCATAAACACCCGTCCCAGATACTCGCCAATTAAACCAATCGCCAGTAATTGAATTCCCGCTAAAAATAATTGCACCACCATCATTGATGCATATCCCGCGACAGCTTCACCAAATACCAGGGTTTTCAATACCACCCACACACCATAAATCAACGAACTTAAACCAATGGTGACACCAAACCAGGTGGCTAAACGAAGGGGCTTAAAACTAAACGAGGTAATTCCATCCATCGCTAAACCAATCAGCTTGCCGTAATTCCATTTGGTTTCCCCTACACTGCGAGGATCTCGATCAAACTCAATCGTAGTTTGAGTAAAGCCTGGCCAGCTTAAAATGCCTTTCATAAAACGATTACGTTCTGGCATTGCATTAATATGATCAACCACCTGACGACTTAGCAACCTAAAATCGCCAACATTTTCAGGCACAGGAGAGTCTGACATCACATTCATTAATCGATAAAAACAACCTGCTGAAAAGCGCTTAAACCAGGTTTCGCCCAACCGTTTTTTTCGGCGCATATTCACCACTTCATAGCCTTCACGCCAAGTGGCTAACATCTGTGGAATAAGCTCTGGTGGGTCTTGCAAATCTGCATCAAGCAAAATAACCGCAAGGCCTCTTGCTTGAGCAAGGCCCGCAGAAAGCGCAGCCTCTTTACCAAAGTTTCTGCTGAGTTTAATGCATTGATGCTCGCCATGACTCATGCGTAATTGCTGTAATAGCGCCCAAGTGTTGTCGGTACTTCCATCATCAATAAACACTAACTCGCAATGCTCGGGCATGGTTGAGAGCACTCCGTCAAGGCGCTGCATCAACACATCAAGGCTTTGCGCCTCATTAAACATTGGGATAATGATCGATAAGCAGACTTCGGATTGCTGGCTGGCTGAGGATTGATGACGCATGGACTATTCCTGTGAATCAAAATATGCCAACATCTTGAATGATAGCGAGTGTAAGAAATGTCATTGACATTTCTTCGACAAAAAATGACTGATAATAAGCCTCCATTTCGAAGGCAACGAGCAACAAATGAAACTACTTATCATTGAAGACAACCACGATGTGGCGGGGATCTTAGGCGATTTCTTTGAAGCTCAAGATGCTGAAATTGACTTTGCAACGAATGGTGAGCTTGGGCTATCTCTGGCTCTCGCTGACGATTTTGACGCTATTATTTTAGATTTAATGCTGCCTAAAATGGATGGACTCACTCTGTGTAAAGCCCTGCGAGAACAAGGGTGCTCTACACCAGTACTGATGCTAACAGCCTTAGACAATAAAGCGGATTTAATGACCGGATTTGACAGTGGTGCTGACGACTACTTAGGTAAACCC
This sequence comes from Shewanella sp. UCD-FRSSP16_17, assembly GCF_001675935.1. Classification (NCBI taxonomy): domain Bacteria; kingdom Pseudomonadati; phylum Pseudomonadota; class Gammaproteobacteria; order Alteromonadales; family Shewanellaceae; genus Shewanella; species Shewanella sp. UCD-FRSSP16_17. The sequence continues at coordinate 711,140 of NZ_LZFV01000035.1, read as the reverse complement.
TTTGATTTAGATGAGCTGGATGTACGAATCAAGGCGTTGATTAAACGCCACCGTGGAAATGTGGCTCAAGCTAAGCTGCGCTTTGGCGATCTTGAAGTTGACACGGCACGTCACCAAGTCACACGCCAAGGTATGATATTGCCACTCACTCCCACCACCTATCAAATACTGCATTTGCTCATTAAGAATGCACCAAATGTTGTCACAAGGGAGCAACTTATCGACGAGCTTTGGGGCCAACACCCACCAGGAAAAGATATTTTGCGCAGTCATGTATATCAGCTTCGTAATCAACTCGATAAGCCGTTTGGTCAACCTATGCTAGTGACAGTCCCCAAAGTCGGTCTACGCCTCGACCAAGGTTCTACTGATACGAATTTAACCGAGTGAATGCAACTATGCTAAATCAACCCAAAGTAAGTCGTACCAGCACAAGTAATACCACTGCGCGATCTTTTGTTGGTAGGCTAAGCGTCTACTTTGCATTCATTGGTGTTTTAGCTGCTGGGATCATTTATGTCATGATGATTTTCATACTGCAATGGGTTGAGGATGAAGTAAGTCTAAATAACCTCAGAGAAAGCGCCCCGTATGTGGTAAAGCAATTTCAATCAGGTACCCCTGAACCTTTGGTATTGCCGCCTAATATTACCGCCTTTTACAGCACCAATTTTATTCCGAAAAAATATGGCCAGCTCCAAAACTATCCACTTGGCTTTAATGGCGAAATTAATGATGACTATCATGAGCTGTTTTTGCATCGAGATGAGTTTTTACTGGATGGAGAAGTCGTTCAGTTATACCTGACTATGCCAGCTGACAATGTTGAACTTTCTAATGCCCAATGGAAAAGTATTAGTACCTTCTCATTGCTATTCACATTAGGGCTATTAATTTTACTTGGCTATGCGCTGATTAAATTATCAAAACGCTTAATTGAACCCATCAATGACTTAAGCAAACAGCTCGCGAAAAAACCTTTGCCAACCACATTTAGCGTCAATACGAGTGCAGCCAAAGAGTTTGGTATTCTAACCGATAGCTTAAATAGTTATCGTCAGCAAAATGAAACCTTAATCAAACAAGAACAGGCCTTTGCCAGGTATGCCAGTCATGAGTTACGCACCCCATTGAGTATCGTTGTTGGCGCGGCTAAATTGCTTTCTAAAAAGCCCGATGCTGATTTTCAGTTGCGCCAGCAAGAGCGCATCACTCGTGCAGCCCAAGACATGCAAAATACGGTAGACGCCTTATTGAATATTGTTAAGCAGGAAAAGTCTGACAATAGTAATCCACCACGTCAATTGACTGAACAAGAGCTCAACCAAACCATTGAAACAGCAGTGAACTTAGCTAAAAAACAGCACATTGAAGTGACGGTTAACTGGCAAGGTACCCCATATGTGCAGCCCAATTCAGCCGTGATTAAAATGTTACTTAGCAATTTGCTGAATAACGCAATTAATGCTCGCGGTGATAATTTGCCTGACGATGAAACGAGCTGGATTAAGATTACCATTTTCGACAATCAAATAGTGATAGAAGATAACGGACAGGGTTTATCTAATATTGAGAAAGGTCAGCAACAAAGCGATATGTCAGGCCACGGTTTAGGTTTAGTGATTATTGATACTTTATGCCATCGATATAACTGGCAATTTACCCTAAAATCAAACCACCCAAGAGGCTGCATTGCGACCTTATCTTTACCTGCTCTAAGCCTTTAATCTAAGCCATTAAGCTAAGCCAAAACATAAACAACAGCTCAGAATAAAAATGGCTAACTCTCATTACAAGGTTAGCCATTCGTTTATCTGTATCAACGGTGGTTAGCGTTTATGAATGACTCCAGACTTCATCACAAAAGGTACATCCAGTAAGGCGTCTATTTGCTCTACTGGACTGGTGTTAAGTGCAATAATATCTGCTTGTTTACCAGGCTCTAGCGTGCCTATATCATCTGACATTCCCAAAAGGTCAGCCGCATTAATCGTGGCTGAAATAAGAATATCTTGATTAGACATGCCAGCTTGGTGCATCAGTATGGCTTCTTTGGCATTCTGGCCATGCTTTGATACGCCACTATCAGTACCAAAAGCGATATTAACACCCGCTTTGTAAGCATTTCCGAAGTTGTTTTGCATGTCATTACCCACACGAATAGCTTTGGCTTTAATTGCTTCCGACATAAAGTTGCCGCTGGAGTTAGCCATTTGTACGACCGTATCACCAGCTAATAAAGTGGGAACCAAATATGCACCAGACTTCTTAAACAGCTTAATTGATTCTTTATTAGCGTAACTGCCGTGTTCAATACTGTCTACACCAGCGCGTAGAGCAGCATTAATCCCTTCTGCAGCATGAGCGTGGCTGGCAACCTTTCTTCCCAGAGCATGAGCCGCATCGATGACTTCTTTTAATTCATCATTTGCCATCTGCTGACCTGTACCTGTATTGGTATCGGAAAGAACGCCGCCAGTAGAGGTTATTTTAATGACATCTGCACCATATTTAATTGCCCGACGAGTTGCACGACGACAATCAAATGGGCCATCACAAATGGTTTTAGATGTCAGCATATCCAACAGATCAGGACTTTTACCATCAACATCACCATGGCCGCCAGTCACCGAAACTCCACCAGAAGCAATAATACGAGGTCCTGCTAACCATCCTTTATTAATGGCATCTCTAAGCGCATAAATCTGTTCAGGTTTTGCACCTAAATCTCGTACGGTGGTAAATCCAGCCATCAAGGTTTTATTAGCAAAATAAGCACTTCTCATCGCCACGTCGGCATCAGACATCCTTAAAGATTCACTGTCATTATTGGGTCCCAGTTCACCTTGAAGATGCACATGCATATCCATCAAGCCAGCCATTACAAATTGCTGCTTTAAATCGACATACTCAATCGTGTCAGCTGCAGTTAATTCATTGTCGTTTATTTGTATAAAGCCTTTTTCGACGGCAGAGATTTTGCCATCTTTAACCACAACCGAATGCGCTTTCAGTGTGGATTTACCAGCTACAGTTAATAGTTCACCAGCATGAATCACTTTGTAGTCGGCAGCAAAAGCTGCTGAAGACATCCCTATGGTCAATAGCAAAATAGTTGCCTTGCTAGTCGCTTTTTTATAACCCTTAAGCGTTGATTTCAGGCTCGTTAAAATAGAAGCGTTACGCGTTGTTTGAGGCATATTAATCCCTGAATGTGTTTCATTGTCCTAAGCTATTAACATGCCTAACTTAAGGGCGCTTTACAATCTTGCTTAACAACTTTTATTTACCATTAAGCTCCGCAACAAGCCATAACCCCAAACTAACCCAGCACTAACGTATCGTTCAAACCTTACTCAACTGCAAACCAAGTTAACCCAATTCGCTAGATCTCGAGCACATTACATAGGTAAATTTAACATTTGTATTTGATTAACCTAAGCCTTTGCTATATAAAAGATTTAAGATTTTCATCAGGGAGGTTGAAAGTGACTGAATCTGTCAAATCTGACAAAAATTATGCGACTGCAGTTATTTTATCGGGAATTTTCGGGATTTTTGGAGTTCACCATTTCTATTGTGGCCGAGTTTTGCATGGTTTTTTTGATTTAACACTAGCCATTGTTGGCATTACGTTATTGCAGTTTGAAGACGTTACGCTCACCCTGATCGGTGCAGGTCTTATTTTTATTGATGTCATTCATACAGTCGTAGTGACATTTATGCTTCTAGTTGGAAGCTACAGAGACGGACAAGGTAAGTTAATCACCTATCCGGGACAAAAATTATAACTAAGGGATTTTAATTATGTCAGAAGTACAAACAGCTGAAACACCAGTAGAACTAAGTGAGAAAGGTTTTGTACCTACTCTTCTTTTGTGTTTTTTCCTAGGCTCTCTAGGTGTGCACCGTTTTTACACAGGTAAAATTGGTACTGGGATCTTGATGCTGTTAACCCTTGGCGGTTTAGGTATTTGGACGTTAATCGACTTCATTATTATTGCAGTTGGTAACTTTAAAGACTCACAAGGTCGTGCGATTAAAGCAAGCTAATCTTGTTTTATCCGTAAAGACTCAAAAGCCACGTTAATTAACGTGGCTTTTTTATGAACAAAACGATATTGAAACTCGCTTTTACGCGTTAGAACATATAATCAATGCCCAAATAAACTTGTTCAGCATCATTTACCGACAGAGATGACACATTGTCCCCTGACGAAGTAAAGTTATGCATCAAATACCTAAAACCCACCTCTGATGTAAACTGATCACTCAGCTCAAAGACAACACCAGTTTGTCCGCCAAAAACATAGCTACTACGAGTATCAAAATAGCTTTGTTCACTATCTGTGTATTGGGTCTCTTGACTACTTAACCCTGCAGAAGCCCCAACAAATAAACTAACCAGTCCGGCATTATCAAAGGGAAATAACCAATCATAGGAAACTAAAACCCCTTGATGATGACTTAAATCATCAGAACTAAATGAGTAAGTGCCGTATAGCCGACTCGCTTGGTCAAAGGCGACACCGTTTCGTAACTGGTAGTTAATCCCACCTAATTGGATTTCATTTACATTAGACGGCAAGGCTGAAAATGTTGACAACTCTGCATAATGATAACCGACAACCCCACCAATAATCTTATCAGCACCATAAGAAAACTGCGGGAATAAAGACAATATAGCCAGGCTTTTAATGAGCTGTTTTGCCGCCATACGCCCTCCCATTTCAGTGATACCTTAATTAATCATCACTTATTATTGGTAATGGGAACGTAAGCTAGATCAAACTTTGTAAGCTTGTTTTTAAAATAGAGAAACTAGATATCCAAACTGTGATCAGGTTAAAAAACAAACAAAGAAATATCGACCACATACTCATTCAGCGCACAGTTTGAGCCAACAAAAAAGCCGCTAATTAGCGGCTTTTTATTTCAACGTAATGAAACGAACAATTAATTAGCGATTTTTAAATCCGCTTTATCAGAGATAAGATTTAAATCAAAATCAAACTCGTCAACACGGATCGCACGTTCACGTTTTAAGTTGTAATCTTGCAGCAACTTATGCTCGTCTGCACTAATGACTTTGGCGTCTAATGCATTATCAAGGGTAATTGAAAAACGAACACCCGCTTTAAATACACGTTGTTTAAGTGCTTTTTTGACTTTGGCAAGCAATGGTAAACAGGTCATTTTAGCAAGGTAAGCTTGCTCATTAATATAATTACCATCACCAGCAACTGGTTTAACAAGATGCGTCAGCTGCTTTTTGAAAGCTGTATCTAGTTGCGCTTGTTCAGCTAATTCACGTACTAAATCATCGTTCACTTTGACCATTTTGCCTGAGTAAGTCATGGTAATTAAACGCATAAACTGGCGTGTTGGCTTCGATGGGAAATTCTCAAGGAAAGACAACAATGCTTCTTCCGCTTTGCATAATGCCCAACGCGTTGCGTATTCAAAGTAAGGCTTTGCTTCGTTACGTTCATCAGTTGTCACTTTTTGCTCGTAAAAACGAATTGATGCCATTGCAGCGTATAAATAACTCATCACATCGCCTAAGCGTGCTGACAGCATTTCAGCTTGTTTCAGCTTACCGCCTAATACAAGTAACGAGAAATCGGCATATACAGCGAGTTTTGATGCCAACTTATGCACCGACTTTTCGTAACCAACAACCTCAGGAAGCGTTGATTGAGCTGGCGCAGTAAATGGTAATAAACCTAATTTAAATGCACGTAGGCTGTTTCCAACACTGTAACCAATGGTTTGTCTGAAGATACGATTAAAGGTTTTATCCGCATCGCTTGCATCACTGTGAATAGACTCAACCATGCTTTGTAAATGAGGATGACAACGCATCACACCTTGACCAAAAATCATCAAATTACGGGTTAGGATGTTAGCGCCTTCGACCGTAATCGCAATTGGTTGTGCAACATAACCAGATGCTAGCGTATTTTGAGGACCACGTTGAATCGCTTTACCCGCTTGAATGTCCATCGCTGAATCTAAAATATCACGGCCTAACTCAGTCATATGGTATTTCGCAATCGCGGTGACGACTGATGGCTTTAATCCAAGACCTAAGCCTTCCGTTGTCAGCACTCGCATCGCTTCTTGCAAGTATGTTTTACCTGCAATATCAGCAAGCTTTTCTTGAATACCTTCAAACTTACCGATTGATAAACCGAATTGTTCACGTACCGCAGCATATTCAGCAGACGACTTAAATGAACATTGGCTCACTGATACACCTAATGCAGGCAACGAAATACCACGGCCAGCACCTAAACAGCTCACAAGCATCTGCCAGCCACGACCAATATTGTCTTGGCCGCCAATAATGAAGTCCATTGGAATGAATACATTTTCACCACGTGTCGTACCGTTATAAAAACGACAACCCATTGGATCGTGACGATTACCTAATTGCACACCTGGATGTGCCTTTGGGATCAACGCACAAGTAATACCAAGTTGCTCTTTACCACCTAATAGACCTTGAGGATCTTCAACCTTAAATGCTAAGCCTAATACTGTCGCAATAGGCGCTAGGGTAATATAACGTTTGTCCCAAGTTACCGATAAGCCAAGTACTTCTTGACCTTCGTACTCGCCCATAGTGACAGTACCTATATCTGGTATACCACCGGCGTCAGAACCTGCTTCTGGACTTGTTAATGCAAAACAAGGGATTTCTTGCCCGTTAGCTAAACGAGGTAACCAAAAGTCACGTTGGCTATCTAAACCGTAATGCATTAACAACTCACCTGGGCCTAGGGAGTTAGGTACCATTACTGTTACTGCAACAGCTGAGCTTTTCGCCGCTATTGTCGCAACAATGGTTGAGTTAGCATATGGACTAAACTCGAGTCCACCGTATGATTTTGGAATAATCAGAGAGAAGAATTTATTTTCTTTTAGGAAAGTGAGTACGTCTTCAGGCAAATGCTTCCCGTTTTGAATATCGAAATCATCGACCATTTCAATTAAGGTTTGCACAGGGCCATCTAAGAAAGCTTGCTCTTCCGCCGACAGGGTCGCATTAGGAATGTCACGCAATGCAGCAAAATCAGGAATACCTTGATAGATAGAGCCTTCAAGCCACACGTCACCAGCATCTAACGCTTCTTGTTCAGTCGTTGAAATACTCGGCAGTACTTTTTTAAATGTTGTTCTTATGCTCATAGTTCATACTCATCAGACCAGAATAATAGTGTGCATTACGTCACAAAAAACAAATTAGATCAAATATTCTAATTCAAAAATAAAGCCTTTATTTACAGTAACAAAGCAGCTAACAAAAATAATTACCAACTTTTCATAGACTTACACATGTACGCTGAAATGAAAAAAAATTAAAAAATTTATACGCTCGTTTGAATTTTTGCATTTTTTAAGCAAAAACGATGCTATTTAGGCTGAGACATTTCAAAATAGCGAGTCAAAAATAGGAAGAATTATTGACACAATGACGCGATTAAATTTGAACAACACGCAATGAGCCCTGTCGATGAGATTAACGCAAACCTTACATACATCGCCGAAAATGATTGGAAAAATAACCAACAGCAGCTTACAGTGATAACGTGCCAAAGTATGGGGACTAAGGAGACAACCAATGTGCGGTAGAATTGAGGTGTTACTAAGTGGAATGCAGTCGACCTTAGACAATCTATTCGAGCAGCCGCTGACGATTCAAGATAACCTTGATTTACGTCCCACCGATCCCATTACGACGCTTAGTCACCGACAAGGTAAAATCATTTCTAGCCAGCAGCGATGGGGAATACAGCCTGACTGGTCTAAAAAACTGATTATCAATGCTCAGGCTGAAACCGTTTCACAAAAGCCCACGTTTTCTAGCGCATTTGCTCAGCATCGCTGCATTATTCCTTGCAGTGGTTGGTTTGAATGGCGACAAGAACCGACAACAGATTTATTGAGTCTTGACCAAGAACTGGCAAACGGCGCTGATACTCCCCCTATTTCAAGTCAGCAACAAAAGCACAAATACCGCTTTTCTCATGCGGGAAATAAGCCATTATTCATGGCTGGCGTGATGTATCCCGATCGGCAACAAGTTGTAACGTTAACGATTAAACCCAATACTAAGTGTGCTCAGTATCACCACAGAATGCCCTTATTTATCGCCTCAACTCAGATAAATCATTGGCTAACTCAGCCAGCCGACAATCTGTCTGAACTCATTAATCCATTGCCTGAACATTGGATTAAAATCACTGATTCAACACAAATTTGAAGTCCAACCATTACTCAAAACACATTTAAAAAATGTAGAATTTTATTAAGCAGATCACAACCTTGAGAAATAAGTATGCTAGAAAATGCAAAATACTGGCTTTGCAGGCCATTTTAAGTTTCAATTAAGTTAAATCAATAAGATGGTAGCTGAGTAAAGTACTTGGAATTTAAGAAAGCGCTTAAGATTCTGGACAGAAATCAGCCTTTTTTCATTTTATTAGATTGCTTTAAACAATAAATTAAAATGTGCTAACCAATTTTCAGTGTTCTTAGTTTTGAAGTAACGGATTTATTTTCATTAAGATAGTTGTACATTGATTATGCGCGATTTGTTAAGGCCTAATTTGGCACTTAGCACGGGCGATAAAGCCCCTTAACTGATGATGGAGTTACTATGAAATATTTAGCTATGATCGCTACACTAGTTTTCGCTAGTTCTGCTTTTGCTGTTGATTGTGTAGATTGTCACGAAAAAATCAACGTTGAAGAGCATGCTGAGATGGAAGCAAACATCGAAACTTGTAATGATTGTCACAGCTTTACTGACGCTCACGAGTTAGATGCAGACTTGCACACTCCTGACCTAACAATCACTGAATGTGCTGATTGTCACGAGCTTTAATCTCGTATAAACCTTGATTTACAGCAACTGTCTTTTACCAGATTTGACGTTGCTCGTTCACTAAATCAAGTGTTATCTCTGTAAGAGAATAAAAACCAGTTGATTGCTCAGCTGGTTTTTTTATATCCCCAATTTAAGCTGGCCTTAACCAGCACATCAAGCTCCCCACTTTCTAAACCATCAATGCCTTAATTTCATTAAAGGTCACTTGCGCTTCCCGATAATCGAGCGCAATAGGGTAATTTCGCCCTTTATATTCGAGCACTAATGATGGAAAGCCTCTTATTGGCAGTTGATGCACTACGGTGAGCTCAGCCATCAACCTTTGATTTACTTCATCAGACATGATTGCTTTGCTAAAAGCAGCGCTTTCAATGCCAATACTGTCTGCTGCCTCCACTAAAGTATCAATATCTGATGGATTTTTTGCTTCTAAATAATAGGCAGTTTGAATTGCCAGTATCATTTGCTGCTCAAGGCCATGGTCTCTGGCAACGATACAGGCGCGACATGCTGGATAGGTTGAACGTCTAGGGCGACACACTTGCCAAAAATCGTGATTGAACTCAGTGCCTAATTGCGCTGCAATTTTATGCCAAGTTTGGCTCAAAAAGCCCTGCATCTCATCAGGCATGGGTACGTCAGAATCTGCTGCTAATCCCCCTAGACAATACTCAATCTCGATATCGTTACCATGCTCTGCGATTAACTGTTTGAGTGCTATCCAAGCGGGTCGATACCCCCAGCACCAACTACACATAGGGTCGTACACATATTTAAGTTTTGCGGTATTAGAAGTCATAAAACACGCTTAATTATTAGTTTATGAGGGCTAGTTCTCGAGCTTAAAATATCCTTGCTCTATCTACAACATAACGGATAAGGTTAAAGTGTAACGCCATTTGTAGCCGCTCATAGGCAAATCACGCTATAATCCCGTCATTCATCTCCAACCCGTCAAAATGAGTATTTATCATGGCCAGAACAGCGGCTGCTTTGCACATTCTCGTTAAACATAAGCAACAAGCAGAAGATTTAATCAAACAACTCGAGAAAGGCGCCAAGTTTGATGTGCTCGCCAAAAAACACTCTTCGTGTCCATCGGGTAAAAATGGCGGTAACTTAGGTGAGTTCAAAAAAGGTCAAATGGTACCTCAGTTTGATAAAGTGTGCTTTACAGGTGAACTCATCACACCTCACCTTGTTAAAACCAAATTTGGTTGGCATGTCATAAAAGTGCTGTACAGAACCTAAGTTAAGGTTCGGCTGGCTACTTATTGATAGTTGCAATGCCTAATACAGCAAGCAGTGACGTCAAATACAAGCAAAAAAAGTGACAGTCATTATGGTACTTGCCCACCCTCCCTATATCGCTCTTTGCCAACCTGAGTGCATTTATGAATAAAGTTTTTATTATTGGTTTGCCACGTACTGGCACCACCAGCGTCAGTGTTGCATTATTAGATTACGGGTTTAAAGTCGCCCATATTGGGCTCACTAAACGTGCCTTTGAAGTTGCTGATGTGGTATCCGATGTACCTTGCTTTTGTGATTATCCCCAATTAGACAAGCTGTTTCCTGATGCCAAATTTGTTTATATCGATAGGCCGCTTGATAAGTGGGTATCCTCAATTCAAATGTTACTCACTAAAATGAAACCTAACTTGCTAGAAAAGACTGGCACGTTTCATCCAATATTAAAACGTAGCTTTAAACAAACTTTTGGGGATATTAACGCTGACAACTTACTCGATGAAGCACGGCTTAAAGCATGCTATCTAAGCCATCAGCAAGGTGTATTCAATTATTTTTCACAGCGTGATGATTTACTCACAATTACACTAAGCGAACCAGACAGCCTAACGCAACTACTGCGTTTTATTGGAGTAAGCGAAAATCGTATTAATGCCAGCCTTAACCACAGTTTTCCTGTGTTAAATGTCGGCACGCATGTGGCTAGTTGGGGCGAGCATAAGCACCCTAATAAGGTTAATACTAATTTGGCAGGCCCAGAACATAGAAAGTTCTTTGATTATAAAAAGCTAGGTTTGAGTCATTAATCGCTAAATAACAATTTTGTCATTATGTAACTATCGCAAGATTTGCTATAACTTAACCAGAGCTTTTATACATTAATACAAGGTACAAGCTGCGTTAGCTCCCCTTGCCTAAATGAGAATACTATGACCTCTAAGCCACTTTTCACTACACTCGTTATCACACTATTTTTATCACTCGTCAGCCCTATGTCTTTTGCTGCCAGCATATTGAAATTGCCTAGCAGTGCCGAAGTCAAAGTATTGAATGGCCAGACGTTTGATGGCGGCCGTGAAGTCACTTTAGTAGAAGGCACTAACCAAATCGTGTTTCGCTACGTTATCAATTACCGCGATAGTGGCATGCAAACCCAGTTTAACTCAGACCCTGTCATTTTAACCTTTGATGCCAATAACGCTGAATATGAATTATCGCTACCTAGCATTCGCAATAAAAATGCAGCGAATAAATTCAATAAAACCCCATCAGTCACTCTGAGCAGTAATCAAAGTAATTCAGTGGCATATCAAGCCGACATTTTACGTAAGGATGGATTACAGCTAGGTCGAGATTATCAAGAAGAATTACTCACCTACAATCAAACACAACAGCTTGCCTCGGTTGCTGCATTTGCACCAACGAGCACAGTACCGACTAACACAGTATCAACTAATACAGCATCAACTAATACAGCATCAACGAACACTGTACCGACAAACGTAGCGTCAGCCAGTACAGTTGCGCCTGCTCAACCACAGGTGATTACCCCAAAAACAATTGCTGAAGACCAAGCTGAAATCAGTGAAATGCTGGATTACTGGTACAACAAAGCCAATGCAGAAACCAAAGCGAAGTTTAAAGCCAAAATAAGTCAGTAACGCAACCCGCCTTCTTCGAAACCGTTAGCTTTACCCAAAAGTGAGGCTAACTGATTCTTTCTACTTTGCTTTTTTACACACTATATTCAAAAATCACTTTTAACAATTCGATAACCTTGGTTATGATAGACAGGTTCACTTTACTGGGTAAGAAATCATGTCTTTTAGCCTTAACCGGGTTTTACAATCTAAGTTCACCAAATATTCACTAGCCATAGTGTTATTGCTAGTCGGTATTATCATTCTGGCTATTTATAGCACCCTGCGTTTAAGCATGCCCTCGTTATCAGCCACGGTAGTGAGTGACGACATTTCAGCTCCACTAACCATTGAACGAGACACATTAGGCACCGCAATCATTACCGCCAGTAACCGCAAAGATGCGGCCTATGCTTTGGGGTATGCACATAGCCAAGATCGATTTTTTCAAATGGACTTATTACGCCGAAATGCAGCTGGTGAATTGGCTGAAATATTTGGCAAAGCCGCACTTAAATTGGATAAAAACAAACGTTTTCATCAATTAAGAATGCGAGCACAAAACATTTTTGAGCAACTACCACTACAAGATAAAGCCATGCTTAGTGCATATACCCAAGGGGTAAATCATGCATTAGCAGAACAAACTGTGCGCTCATTTGAGTACTTGCTAACACAATCTAGCCCACGAGAATGGCATGAAACTGACAGCTTGTTAGTGATTTATAGTATGTACCTAGATTTACAAGGTAATACAATTAAACGTGATATGGCGTTAACCCAATTGCAGCAAGCCTTTGGCAACGAAATGGTCGATTTTTTAATCCAGCCAAGTCATCACCAAGCCGCCTTAGATGACAGTCAAATACCGCTGTATCAAGGAGATATTCCCGCTCTCGAGGACGATATTTTACTGAGTGCGATAACTCAGACGATTGAAGAGCCAGTAGAAGTAGGCAGTAACAATTGGGCAGTAACGGGGCAATTAACCGATTCCGGCCGTGCCATGCTGTCCGATGACATGCATTTATCCTTTGCGGTACCCATTATTTGGTATCGTGCACAACTCAATTACCAAACAAGTGCAGCTCAAGATTCAGCAAAACCTAATCCACCTATTTCAGATAAATCATCACACCAAATCACGGGAGTAAGCCTTCCGGGCGCACCTGCGATAGTCGTTGGTTCTAATGGCAAACTCGCTTGGGGCTTTACCAACAGTTACATCGACACGGCGGACTGGATTGAAATTAGCCCAGATACAGCAATCGATATTGAATATGAACCTATCGAACTGCCTAACGATCAAGTGAACTATACGATTCAAGTGAGTGAATTTGGTCCAGTAAAAACAGTAGCGGGCGTTAATTATGCACTCTCTTGGGTGGGGCATGCTGATTACGCGGTTAACATGGCGTTATTGTCATTAGAAACCGCAGAGACTGTTGAACAAGCCAGCACACTTGCAACAGAAATGGGGATCCCAGCACAAAATATGTTGCTGGCAGATAATCAAGGTAATGCAGGCTGGACAATCGCAGGGGCAGTTCCCGCTCGTGACAACCCTTCGAATACAGCCCAGTCACCAAGCAATTTTCAATCTTCAAAATGGCAACTGCAGCAAGCCGTTATGCCTGAGGTGATAAATCCAGATAACCAACGTATATGGACAGCAAACTCTCGCGTTTTATCTAGCGAAGAGCAATTACGCTTTGGAGATGGTGGTTATGCGCTTGGCGCTCGCGGCGTACAGATACGTGATCGCCTATTAGCAAATTCCAACTTTAACGAAGCCGATTTTTATCAGTTACAGCTCGATAATGAAGCACTTTTTTTAGCACCTTGGCAGCAATATTTACTGCAAATATTGAGTGAATACCCTGTCGAATATGCCGAAGACATAAAACTGATTGCCAATTGGGGCCACTGCGCTTGTGCTGATTCAGTGGGCTACACATTAGTCAGACACTTTAGAACGGCACTAATAGACCAAACATTTGCCCCTATCGAAACAGAGCTCAAAGAAAGAGAAAGCAGCTTGTCAGTGATAAAACGATACCTTGAAACCCCTATGTGGCAAATCATCGAGCAGCAGCCAGCCAGTTGGCTACCTAAAGCTCAACCTCATTGGCAGGCCTTTGCACTAAGCGCATATAACGATGCCAAACAGGCTTTATTCGCCAAGTATAGTAAGCATCAAAAGCTATCAGATCTACGCTGGGGAAAGGTCAACCAACTGGTGATCCAACACCCTTTTTCAAAACAGATCCCTCAACTCAGTCGTTGGTTAGATATGCCAAGTGTTGACGGTTTTGGTGATAGTTTTATGCCTGCAGTTCAAGGTAAATCGTTTGGCGCTTCACAGCGCTTTATTGTACAACCAGGTGCTGAGCAAGATGCAATTATGACCATACCGGGGGGGCAATCGGGTCATCCTTTATCGCCTTACTACCGAAGTGGTTATCAGCAATATGTGACACATCAAAATACACCATTATTACCTACTGAGATTGAGCACACCTTGATGATTGAGCCATTGAAAGATAATCATGGTTCATTAACTGAAACCGATATAACTGAGGCTCAATCAGATACCCAAGATAGTGAAGCCGTTAAGTCAACGGCAGATTAAACCGTTAAATGACGCTGGCCGTTAAAAAAGTACGCATATCTGATTGCCACATAACTCACCGCTAGCGTAGCAATGGTCAGCTCAATCGTTGCCAGTAACTGTACTTGCTGAATATATTGACTGGCCATGCCAATGCTTTGCATCCATTCAATCATCTTAAATAACGCTGTCGCACCAATCACCATCGGGAAGGTAAAAGCCGCATAACCTGGGCTAAATGGGAGCTGCAGTAATTTGAAAAAAGCTAAGTAAATAATCGCTGTCATCAATACGCCAATACCAAATAGTAAAGCAACAATAAGTGGTGATGGTGACGCTGTTACCGTTAAATATCCCGCTAACGACAAACTGGCAGGCGCGGCCAAAATGGCAATTGTTGGTTTCGCGGCATCTGGGACTTCATGGGTGAACATTAAGCGATAAATCATCATCGGCAGCATTACTGCATAAGCCAACATACCAAATATTAATGCCGAATTTGCCAATAAACTAAGCGCCCCTGTACCTGAAAACGATACGTCAGCAACGATAATTCCAACGGGTGGCACAAACCAACTTGGTACCATGTGGTGGAGCTCAAAATCCTTTGCGCGATGATAGATAAAGGTGACTAAAAAGACGACATGTAACCCAAGACCCACAAGCCATAAACTATCACCTAAAATCAGTGAGTAATGCCCCAACGCATTTGATACGACCATCAAGGCCATCGCAAAAGTTGGCACAACGCTGCCGACCACAGGATGAGCTAAATCAGCTTTAAGGGTGTCAGAATGAATTAAATATTTTACGGTCAACACCAGCAGCAACACACTGGCTAGCAAGGCGCCAAGTAACTGGCCATATCCTTGAATGTCTGCAAAATTTTCCCAGCACCAACCTAAACTCGCAATGCCAAGTGCAAGACCTGCCATAGGAGTTGGTGCTGCAAGCAATTTAACTTTGGCGGTTTGTAACATAATCACCTCAATGTCGTTGACCTGCTTGCTCAAAAACCATTGGAGCAAACGAGCTGTCTTTTTCAATTAAGTTGATCTTACGCTTGCTAAACGTTTATTTATATCTAACAATTTAAAACCGAGGTTAAGATATACTTAACGATTAAGGTAACCGTTTATAATAAGGTTTATAAACCACTAAGGCTCACGTTATGTCAGCACATATCTCGTTTAAACAGCTCAATGTTTTCAATGCGATTACTCAGCACAAAACGCTCACCGCTGCTGCTGAAACATTATTTGTCTCAAAAGCGGCTGTCAGTTTGTCGTTAGCCGAACTAGAAAAACAACTCGGCCACCCATTATTTGACCGAGTAAATAATCGCTTAATCTTGAATCAAGAAGGCAAAAAATTACTCCCCTTGGCCGATGAGTTAATTAACCGCCTACAACACATCAATCATGTGTTTGACCAAGACCAAGGCTTATCAGCCGTTTTACGGGTCGGAAGCAGTGACACCATAGGTAATCATTTATCGCCGAGTATATTAAGCGGATTTAAGCAAATAACACCCCAGCAAACCCAAAGTTTATTTGTCTCAAACTCTGCACATATTTGCCAAAAACTCATTGATTATGAACTCGATATTGGTCTTATTGAAGGTAAGCCACATCACCCTGACATCATTGCGGTGCCTTTTAGTGGCGATGCCATGTGTATTATTTGTGCTCCATCGCACCCATTAGCAGCAAAAGAACATGTTGCATTATCAGAACTTGAAAACAGTGAGTGGGTACTCAGAGAGCAAGGCTCAGGCTCCAGGGACAGTTTTATTCAAAACTTAGCCCCACACATTAAACAATGGCATCAAAGTATTGAAGTTAATACCACAGAGGCACTGATCAATTCCGTAGCTGCAGGGCTTGGATTTGGCTGCTTATCGAATATCGCTGCCCAGCATGCATTAAAAAGCCAACGCGTCAGCAAGGTGAATGTCCCGATTGAAATGCCAAGAGAGTTTTGGGTATTACTTCACAAAGACAAATATCAGAGCCCGCTACTCAAACACTTTATTGAATATTGTATCAATTGGGGCAAGTAACAACAAAAATAGAGTTATTGATATAAGGCTTTACCCTCTATGAAATAGGCTGAAAAGTATGGTTTTAAGCGAATGGTGATAGCGGTAGAGAGTCAAGAATAGAAGTGCTGTTTTTCGGTAAGTTATTGAAAAATAATATCCACTAAGGCAGCCCCAAACAGCAGTGTCATTGCTAAGCCCATCGTTAAAATGACTTTTTCTATCAATGATTGCTTAGGTTTATTTATTAATACAAAAATGGTGCGGTATAAGGTACTTGGAACCGCAATAAATAAACCGAATATAATCGGTAGCATTCCCACCATAGCCACAAATAATGCATTATTACTCGAAGATAATTGGGTATATAACACCATCCAAATTAATGATACTAAGAATATTATTGCCCCAATTGAAATAGAAAAAAGTGCCATCGCTAAACTCCCTTTAACTGACTACTATGCTTAATTTGTCGTTGTATGAGTTACATCCATGTTTTAATACGCGCTACAAACTCATTTAAAATGAAAACGCCTGAGTTTAGCCAATTAATAATACCTCAGTAAACAACCAAGGTAATATTTCGAGTACAATAATTTTCCCTATAAAAAGACATTAAGGCTCAGCTCATCCCAAAGCATATTATTATCTTCGATGGCGTGTGCAATCTTTGCAATGGTGCGGTTAGCTTTATCATTCAACGTGACCATAAAGATGTGTTTTTGTTCACCCCAATGCAAAGCCAGACAGCACAATCGCTAATCGCCAAGCATCAGTTGGAGGCTGTCAGTAATGATTCATTTATTCTAATCAAAGGTGATAAGTTTTTTTTACGCAGTGATGCAGCGTTAGAGATAACAAAAGATCTATCTGGATTTTGGTATTTATGTAGGGGGTTTAGCGTGTTACCCAAGATAATTCGGGATTACGCCTATCGTTTAGTTGCCAAAAATCGATATCGCCTATTTGGTAAAAAACAGGCATGTATGGTACCAACAGCTGCGTTACAACATAAATTTTTAGACCAATAGTTTACTGGCTATTACTGACTCTCTGTTGCTTTTACCGTTAACCGTTCTTGGTTTGATAATCGAATTTGAATACCATCGACTGTGGTGATGCGCTGGGCTTCAATGTCTTTTTTGCGAACTTGATAGCTAGCAGACATGGCTTCAACTGGAGAGGAAATCGTGACTTCAACGATGGTGTTATCGTCATACCAGGTCCAGCCCCAATATCCAGCAGAGGCCAACATGGATACCGCAATCATGGCGTAAATAACAACACGGCTGAAAAAAGGTGAATTTTCACCTGCCAGCAACTTATCATTGTTGCTCACTTTAGTGCCTCGACCACTGCGAATATAGGCAAAAGCCCCCGCTATAACTAATAACGTGACTAGTATTTTTGTCAGCACATCATCTTCCAATCAACATAACCTAGCTTTGATTATACTGTGTTTTGATTAATTTAACGTTATCTAGCACACAGCAATCAGTAATAAGCAAAAGCAGTGACCTCAAGCAAGGTCGACTCAATTAACGCTAAAGCATAAATCAAGACCTTGATAACGCCATTTCAATAAGCTGTTGTATTTGTTCAGGCTGATCTAGGCTTGCGTCATGGCCGCAGTGATCTACACGCAACAATTCAGTGTGATAAAATTTGGCTAATGCTTCACTACATTTAGGGTTGGCTAACTTATCTTGATTCGCCACAATAATACTCACTTTACAGTGACCAAACCAAGAACTCTGGTAACGAGCAGCTGCATATATCTGCCTTGCGCCATTAAGTACACGGGTATGTAATTGACTACGCATGTTTCCCCAATCTTTAATGACTTTTTCATCATGGGCTTTAGTGACTGTGGTGTAGTTAAGCACGCAGGATTCTACAAAACTTAACTCTTTTGCTTTACGGCGATGCCAAATAGCATTCACTAATGGCATTAACTGAAAGCGCTGATACCAAGGAGATAAGTTAGCTGCACTTGAATTAATCAATACAGCATGACGTACTTGTTTGTGGCGTTGTCTTGCCATTTCTAATGCGATCATGCCCCCCATCGACACGCCAACAACCACTAACTCTCGACTATAATCTGGGTTCTTAGCTAAGCCTTTATCTATTTGGTGCCAGATATCATCGCAATAATCTCGGATATTTAACGGACTATTTCTATCAGCAAGTTCCCCATTGCCAGTGGCATCAGGTGTCAGCAAATTAATGCCCGCTTGACGTAATTGCGTATCAAAGCCATACCAGTGACGACTATCTCGCATTAACCCTCGCAGTAAAACCCACGTTGCCATCGACTACCTCAGTGTGAAATTTAACCTACCAACAAACTATAGTGACACTAATATATCGCTTAACGTTTTTTAGACCAATGCCTTTGTGCATCAGTTTGTAAACCTAAATATTGCTCGGCGCTGATTCCTTCAAGAGTCTGAGAAAAAGCCGCTTCAATCAAAAATTGCATCAATACAACATGACGGCGCAATATCCTGTGGTGACGGTGGGGTTTCTGCGGATTAAAATAACCCGAAAAATTAAATATTTGCCGTGGATTCTTTTTTACCCAAGCCCAGGAGCCCATCTCTAATGTCAATGGCACAAAAGGGACTTTACTGGGATGAGTTTTGGCAAGGTAATCCCAAATGTCACCGTGTGTCTGATAATAGTGACTTTGCGGTGCAACTTTATAATGCCCATGATGCGGATAACCACGGTCGAACAATTGCTTTAAGTGGTAGATATAGCCCATGCCTTCAAAGGGCTTGCGAGTATGAGCATAAGGGAACCAAATATGATCAGCTAAACCAAAACCAGAGTGCGCATCTAGCGCGATGACACTGGTACTGGCGCCCTGTAACTCGCGCACATAATCAACTAATACTTGAGTTTCTGCCTCCATGCCATTTTGACCACGATACCAAGGCAACTTGCTACTGATGCGGTGTCCGCCGACTAGGAAGGTGACTTTTTCTTCCGCATCGATGGGAGCATTGCGCATCAAGTCAACATGATTACCATTACTGCGTGAGCCTTGTAAAAAGCCCACAGGGTTAGCCACTGGTACAAAGGCTAACCGCACTCGCTTTAACAAGATTTGTAAGTGCTTATCCCACGCTAATCGATTCAATAAACTGTCTAAAAATGACAATACGACTTGGGCGCCAATGCGCTCTACCCCATGAATACCACCAACAAACAACACTGTCGGGCAAGGTGACGCTTGATGTCCAAGCTCAATGGCGGTAATTGAAAGCGGCTTTCCTCGATAATGGGTATCAAATAATGATTGGTGACGAAATAGCCCTTGGTGTTTAGCAATCAGCCGCTGCAAAGTGTCTATTTCAAAAGAATGCTCAAACGAAAACTTTCCCATGTTCTATGCCTAATTAACTTACTTTTGTCACCTTGGCATAAGGTTATTGAGGCAGTAATACAACTTGATGACAAACACTGGTAATGCGTTAAATGACTCATATCAGCGAGCAAAGTTACATTTCCCCCATACTCAGCTATAGTTGATTGCCATAACAGATTAAATTCACTAAATATTTTCATTTAATTTTTGCAACAGAATTTTCCAAAAGGACTCAACATGAAGATGGATTTTGAAAAAATTCAAATGCTGTATAGCCTTGAAAAAAGCTTATTAAAAACTGAGCTTAAACATCAACGCAAAGCCGCTTTTTTACTGGCCATTGCCATGTCTTTTTTTGCCTTAACCGTATTAGCGCTAAATGTCGCTATTTATCTAAGCATTGCTGACCTGGGTATATATGCACAAAAAGCATGGTGGTTAGTGGCCTTGAACGGCACATTTACAGTTATTCCTGGATTATTGCTGCTTGCCCACTCAAATCACCAACCTGATGCCGCTGCTATGGAAATTAGGGATGCACTTGCTGACAGCCTCAAAACAGAACTCACGAACACTGCTGAAGATGTCACCATTACGGTCGAGCGAATGCAGCGCATTGGCAAAGATATTAAAGCCTTTAGTGAAGGAGGAATCGCCGCATTAGTTCCTATTGTTAAGCTGGCTTCTGAAGTGGTCGCAAGTAAAAAAGCCGATGCGCCAAAGTAACACCTTTAGCGCATACGACTAACGACAATATGCACATGCGCTTAGTAAGCGGCAATATCATGATAGCTCTAAGGGCTCATGAGCTTGCCGTTTACTGATGATGCTGGCGCGAATATGATCATAAGCATAATTGTAAACATAGGCATAGACTGTGATGAACAAGGTCACACTGATATCTAGCCAAAAAGCCTCTATCAGGCTAATGTCTAAAATATAGGCCATCACAGGAATGGTCAGTATCAATAAGCCACTTTCAAACAAGGCAATTTGTATTATTCGCTGTTTTACGGTTCTCTTTTCACGAGCTCCAGTAAAGAAACGGTCAAACCCAAGATTAAATACAAAATTCCAGCCCATGGCGATTGTCGCAATAGCTATCATTGTTCCTGAAAGGGAAGCCAATTCATGTTCAGTAAACAACATCAATCCAATCACGGAACCAATAATGGCCAAAAACTCAAACAACACCGCATGAAACACACGCTCTAACGTAGACATATTAACCTCTGCTGATGCTATAGATTCGACTCTATAGCTGAAAACAAGCGAGATTATGGCAAGCGTAATCCATCAACAAAAGTTAACAGCCATCACGAATAGTGATACCTTAACAGGGTTGAGATAAAGATTGAGAGCGGGCAATGTATAGTTTCGAGCAACTAAGAATATTTATTACAGTATGTGAAACAGGGTCATTTTCAGCTGCTGCAAGAAAACTCAACCGAGCTCAATCAGGCATTAGCCAAGCGATCGCCAATTTAGAAATTAGTATCAATCAAACCTTATTTGACCGAAGTGGCAATATTCCAGAGCTGACATCTGAAGGTGAAGCCCTTTTACCTGTAGTAAAGGCATTGATGCTGCAACAACTCCATTTAGAGCAAAAAATTGCCTCGCTTGAGCAGCAACATGAACATGAGCTAGTTATCGCCATTGAAGAAAGTCTAATTAGCCCTGCACTGCTGGGGCAACTGGCATTGCTTGCTGATGAGTTTCCTATCACCAATATTGAAATCATTGCTGAATCGACACTAGATATCGGCAAACTCATTGAAGAAGGTAGCGCTCATATCGGCATTGTTTACGCGGATGGTAAAATCCACCATCAAGTTGACTTTACTACGGTGGGTTATACACGTTTTATCACGGTGGCGGCGCCTGAGCATCCGTTATCAAACATGCACGGCATTAAAGATATAGACCTTCGCCATCATCGTCAGGTAGTCCTTCGTGCTACTCAAGGGCAAGAGCTTTGGTTTAGCAATGGTATTAGCTCGCAACATTGGTATGCCAGCAATCACAACATCATTAATGAATTAACTCAGCAAGGCATTGGTTGGTCGATATTGCCTGAGGAGATGGTGCAAAGCGCCATTGAACAAGGAAGGCTTATCAAACTCGATATTGATTACGAACCCAACGGCTGGATAAACACTGTCGATTGCTTGTCTAGTCGCCGCCATCCATTAGGCCCAGTTTATGAACGTGCTATGGTGCTGATTAAGGACTATATGAACCAGCAAAACTTACACAATAACTTCCAAATTAACCACTAAGTAAATAAACAATACAAGGAGAATCGTATTAGGCACATCGATTATCCGCTACCGGCTTTTTAAGTAACTTACGCTGCAATGTACGGCGATGCATCCCCAATACTCTGGCAGTTTCTGACACATTACCATTATTATTCGCCAGCACTTGCTGAATATGCTCCCACTCTAATCGCTTCGGACTTAATGGTTGTTCTGTAAATTCAGCTTGAACCTTTGGTTCGACTTCTGCTGCAAGCGCATTTAGCAAGGTTTGCGTATCTACGGGTTTAGCTAAGTAATTATCCGCCCCTAACCTTATTGCCTCAACCGCTGTGGCAATGCTGGCATATCCAGTAAGCAGTACCATTTTGACCTTTGGCAAGTGCTGACGTAACGGTTTAATCAGGGTTAAGCCATTGTGATCAGCAATTTTCATATCAAGTAAAATATGGCTCGGCATAAACTGCCTCGCCATGAGTAGCCCATTACTTGCATCATGACATTGAACGCATTCAAATCCCTGTTTAGTTAATCGCCTTGCCAAAGTTGATGATAATGCTTGGTCATCTTCAATAATCAGTAATTTGTTCATACTGCACACCACCTTATAAATTATTATTGGTCACAGGCAAGGTCACTGATGCAATGGTTCCGCCCTCTTGATGCTGACACAAACTAAACTGGCCGCCCAAACGCTCAAAACTGGCATGGCTCAATAACACCCCTATTCCCATTCCTTTTGGATCGCTTACGACATTCTGTCCTAGTTCAGCCAACTGCTGTGCCCCCATACCTTTGCCAAAGTCGCGAATATTAACGCACACCTCTTGTGGAGAAGAGCTCACAACAGTCAGCATCACTTTAGCAATATTGATATTTTCAACACTCGCACGAGCAGCGTTGTCGATTAAGGCTAAAAAAGCAGGCAGTACACTGGCATCAGTATTGATTGTGGCTGAATGGAGCAATTCATTTTGCTCAATCACCAATTGCGTTTCTGGCATCAGTAATTGCACTCTATCGCGTAAATCTTCAACAAAATGATGAATAGGTGTGGCAACACGTTTTTGCTCTCTTATCGATTCTGTTGCATGACGCAAATCAGCCAATGTCGCCTCACATCGAAGTAAGGCTTGTTGCATATCAGGTTCGATATCAGTTGCGACACCTTCTTCAGCTAATTCATCAACAAGTAAGCGTAACGTAGCCAGAGGCGTAGCCATTTGGTGTGCTATTTGGGCAGAGGCAGTTCCGAGTGCAAGCAACTTTTCTTGTCTAAGTTGCGCCTCTCGTAAGTAGCTGAGCTGGGCATTTTTTTGTCTGACTCGCTTAGCGATATAACCGACAGTAATTGTGAGCACCAAGGCTGAAATAACAAAATTAAACCACATTCCAAGGTAATGCGAACTCATGTCCATACCATGATGACGGATACGGTTTTCAGGCATAGTAAACATCATCAAGGTATATAACCCAGTAGAGAGAAACGTCAGTACCCACGGCGCCCAGCGAGAAAGGGTGACAGCACCTATAGCAATGGGTAATAGCAATAATGATACAAACGCATTCGTGGCACCACCTGTATAAAACAGCCAGATAGCCCAGAACAATGTATCTAACAGTAAGGTACTAAATAAAATGGAAGGTGTATTAATACATTGGAATCGATATCGAAAGCAGGCAACGACATAAATGAACTCGACTAAAAGTACATAGCTCAACTCTTTGGGCGGCCAAGTCAAATCGAATAACTCTGTGCCGAAAAAAATCAGCCCTAATTTCAATAACCAATTAATGAGTCTAAGTAGTGCGAGTTGCTCTTTGTTCCTTTCAAAGCCACTTGTTTTTTCAAACATGAATACTTCGATACCTTTAAATAGCATAGATAAGTACCAAAGATTTAATCACGAACCCAAAAATAAAAACGCTACTCAGTCGACTTTTATACCTCATCAATTTAAAAAATCGTTACCTAACACCACAAAAACAACAAATATGTAATTTACATAACATACACAGGCAAGAGAAATAATTAAACTGACCGAAATCAAAGAATATTTTTTAATCAATTTTTATAATAAAAACCAATACTAAGCGTTAAAAACCAATTATCAGAATCGATTTTTATCAATTCTTTCTCAAGGTAATTTTTACACAGTCGATAAAAACTTAACGTTTCTTTACCCCGAAACAAGCTTGCAAATATTGCATGCTAAACACCGCTCTTCACGTTTTTACAATTAGCTCCCCTGCTAAAGCCCACTCACAAGTAAAAACAAGGTAAACAACTAATTTTATTAGACTTTTAACCGCTTAACATGTCACAAACAATTGTACTTACAATGGTTAAACTATATAATAACGCAATTAACCTTGTGCAACATGTCACTTACATGGCAATGCAATCCATCAAGAATATGAAGTTTGTTTATGACTAAATTATCTAAGTTTACCTTTACCATCGTCAGCTTTATTTGCATGCTGTACGTATTATTGGTGCTAAGTTTTAATCATGGATTGCAAGGTATTCATAGCAATATTTTCCATCATAAAATTACTCAAATCCCATTGAGTGAAGCCAGTAACCTACCCACTCATTGGCAAAAGTTATTATTTATTGATAACAATTTGGTTCAATCAGGCCAGTATTACTACGCCGTATTATCTAAAAAATCAGATGTACTAGAAGTCGTCAAAATTAAAGATGTACTGAGTGAGATGATGATGTTCAGCAATATTCCATTATTGTTATTGGCTTTTTTAGCTTATTTGATTCCCTTTTATATAAAATCACGTTCCGATCGTAAAAACAGTGCATCATTGAGTTTTATTAACAACGAAACCAATAAATTACTCAAAAGTTACAATATCGCTCCGCCTGAAAATGACGGACAAAATACCCTCTCGCATATCAGTGTGGCTCTTAATGAATTAAACAAGCACGTTAAGCAGCAAACCACTCAGAATTTATTAGGAATATACCAAGATAAATTAACAGGGCTAATAGACCGTCACGCCTATCTAGAACACCTTGAGAAGCAATTAGCACTGGCAGAAAAAAAGCAGAAGAAACAAGCCCTACTATTTATCGATCTTGATGGTTTTAAACAGGTTAATGACTCTTTTGGTCACAGCTTTGGTGATGAAATCTTAATTCAGGTCGCTCAGCGTTTAGCCACGGTTGTTCGCAATCAAGGCTTAAGTCAAATCAGTGAAACCGTAAAACTCGAGCTCAATTTATCACGACTTGGCGGTGATGAGTTTTCCATTTTTATCGAAGACTTTGAAGATGAAAATCGTGCCATTGATGTTGCCCAAAATGTATTACATGAGATTGAACGTGACTTTGTACTCGGTAATAAGGTGATTAAAATTGGCGCCAGTATCGGTATTGCTACATACCCTGATAGTGCTTCTAGCCCTAACACCCTATTACAAATGGCTGATGTTGCCATGTACCGTGCTAAAACGGATGGCCGAGGTATTTTTAGAGTTTACTCGCCAGAAATGGGTAATAAAATTAGACGTTACCATTACTTGATTGAAGAGCTGCGCCTTGCTATTGCCAGTCAAAGTTTTACTTTGTCGTTCCAACCGATTGTGAATGTGGATGATTTCAGCATTGATTACTTCGAGTCACTAGCTCGTTGGAATCATCCTGTTGAAGGCCCGATCTCACCTGCCGAATTCATTCCTATCGCTGAAGACTCTAACCTCATTATTGAGTTAGGTAATTGGATCTTGTTTGAAGCCTGCCGCCAAATGTCCGCGTGGCATAATGCAGGCATGAATAAAGTCAAAATGTCTGTCAACATTTCTGGGATTCAATTAAAACATTTACCCGTTTATGAGTGGGTGATGGACACGTTAGCGAAAACAGGCTTACCTCCAACCGCTCTTCTATTGGAAATCACTGAGTCTTGCTTGATCCATGCTTCAGAAAAAATCATTGATGATTTAGAGCGCCTTCGCCAACAAGGCGTGCAGATAGCCATTGATGACTTCGGTACCGGCTTTAGCTCATTATCTGCGTTAGGTAATCTCCCCGTAGATATTATTAAGATTGATAAACTATTTATCGATCAAGCGACTATCAACCCAAAATATGAAAAAATTCTTAATTCCATTAGTGACTTAGGCAAGCAGTTAGATTTAAAAATAGTTGCAGAAGGTGTCGAGGTCGCATCGCAATTTGAACTAGTTAAAAATCTAGGCATTCATTGCGTGCAAGGATTTTTAATTAGCCGACCTGAATCATCTTACAATGTCGGCTCCAAGGTTATTCGCAATAATCTAAATCATATTGCGCTCACTGGAACTGGAGTTTGTACTCCTAAATCACCTACAGAAGCGGCCTAAGCCACTTTATTTATTATTACCTGCACACAACCTAAACTCACTTTACTCGCCCCATAGCCTTACTTGAGGCTGTGGTAACTTGCTTTAACACTTCACTAGCGCTTTAAAACATCCTCTCTACTGATTTTTTTACTGACCAAGTCTGCTAGATTAATCACTAGCACAACAACGATGCACCATAAATCCATCTTCAAGGAGGAGAGGAACCATGAGTCTTACAGCCAGCCCCGCTAAAAAAAGAAAAGGCATTTATAAATTTGTGGTCCATGAAGATGTGGTATTCCACGCAACTACAATTAAGCAAGCATTCAGCCAAGAAGAAACGTTTTTAGAGATCAATACCGCTGGCGATATCACTGTGAAAGGAAGCCGTGAAAAGGGTTATGCTTGGGATGGTTGCACACCAAAAGTGAATTGTTTTGATTTATGCTTACTGGGTGTACCAGATGGTCGAAAACTGGTTAATACAGGTAAACCTATCACCTATTACGCTTCGATGGTTCATGACGTTTTGTGCCAGTACCGGCATGAGATTCCGATTACTCGAAAACAAGCTGATGACGTGTTTTTGTATTATTTGGGGGACTTTCAGCTTAGATATCTTTATTACGGATTTGTCAGGATATTTAGCATATTTTCTGATATGAGCGAACGTCTCAAAGCGTTCATCAGCAATAAAACGTAAAATGACTTCTAGTGCGAACAAATACAAAAAAGGACTGCAATTGCAGTCCTTTTTGTTTTTCTTATCGAGGTTATTCAGTCACAGGTTTGCGTTTATTATGGGCAATGATTAACCCAATTAAACAAACGATACCGGTGGCAATCCCGACAGGTTGACTTAATGATTGTGGTAAACCAAAACCAATACCCGCAGTCATAATATAAGATACGGTGACACAAGTACCGACAATCGCAGGCAAGCTCACAATCCAGTGGAAAGTTCCACGGTCAAATAAGTACTTAGTCGCCAACCATAAAACACTGGTAGAAAGCAGCATATTTGAGAAGGCGAAGTAACGCCAAATCAGCGAGAAGTCAATCTTAGTCATGAAGTAAGCAATCACTAAAATTGGCAATGCCACAAGTAAACGGTTACGTATACTTTGCGGAATTTTAAATGCATCAATAATGGTTAATCGTAATGAACGGAATGCTGTATCACCAGACGTGATAGGGAAAATAGCAACAGCAATAATTGCCATAATACCACCCGCAACACCTAAGTAGCTGGTTGCAACTTGATTAACAACAAGTCCAGGACCACCAGCATCAAGAATACTCTTAAGCTCTGCATATCCACCAGGGAAAGCCGCAATACCAGCAGTTGCCCATACACAAGCAACAATGCCTTCTGACATCATTGCACCGTAGTAAACTGGGCGCACGTATTTTTCGTTGGTTAAACAACGCGCCATGATAGGGGCTTGAGTCGAGTGGAAACCACTAATTGCACCACAAGTAATGGTCACAAACAGCAATGGCCATACAGGTAGTCCATCTGGGTTTGGTTCTAATAAATCATTGTTGTAATGGCTATGGTCAAAGTAAGCGAAAATATCGCCCATTTCTGGCAACTGAGGAGCACTAATTAATAACGCCACCGCAATAGATGTCGTCATTACAATCATTAATAAACCAAACAACGGGTAAAGTTTAGTAATGATTTTATCGATAGGCAGTAAGGTCGCTAAGAAGTAGTAGCCTAAAATCACTAATACCCAAAAGACGTTATTGGCTAAAATAGTGCCTTCAAAATAATCAAGGTTACTTAATAATCCTGCTGGGCTCATAATAAATACGACACCCACGAAGAACAATAACATTGCCGTGAATATCAGCATGACACCTTTAAAGTAAACATTAAAATAATGTCCAGCAATTTCAGGTAAACTCTTACCGTCTTCTTTGATACTTAATACACCAGAGAAGTAGTCATGAACCGCCCCACCAATGATATTCCCCAGTACAATCCAAACAAGTGCAATTGGGCCATATAAGGCACCTAAGATGGGACCAAAGATTGGACCAACACCTGCAACGTTCAAGAATTGAATTAAGTACGCTTTAACAGGGTGAACTTCAACATAGTCGACACCATCTTCAAAACGTTGTTGTGGGGTTTTTGCGTTGGGATTAATGCCTGCTTGGCGTTCTACAAAAGGGCTGTAAAACTTGTAAGCGAGGATCAATAACGCAATACAAATGAGGAAAATTAGCATTTTATTGAGCCATCCGTAACTGTGTAGGGTATTAGAATAGCTTTGAGTGTCATGCACTACGTGCCATTGGTCAAGTAGCTAGACCTTATACTAAAGTAGGGGTTGTCAGGCTATATGCCTTATCCGAAGGGGAATGTTAGTTAATTGTAAACTCAGAAAACCTTCAATATATTACCAAACAAGCCAATGCTAGGCACATGCACTAGCCACAAGGCTTTTACTAGCAAAAGTGCCATACCCGCCTCGTTTAGCACGATTGCAAGTGCCAAAAATGTTAATTAAATTTTCTTTCAAAACAGTTAATTCTGTCACACTCGGTTAGGGCGAAAATACGTACAACTAATGTCCAAAAATTAGATCAAGCTCTAATAAAAAATGATTAATCCAGCGGCGTATTATTGCAAAATGAACTAACTCACCCGCTAAACGATTACCTCGTCAGTGATATCAGCAGACTGGATACACTAGCGATTTGACGCTTAATCAAAGTTGAGCGATTTTCGCTTAACGCTTTCTTCCGCACTATCAAGCTCAACATTGTCACTCTAAACCTTACCAGATTGTGAATATGCAGAGACTTTCCTGATTAACAGTTAAAGAACCGTTCAAAAGCATAAACCTACCTTACCAATTTGACTTGCAAAGCAAAAATAAGCAATAGCTTATATAGTTATTCTAAAATGATATAAGAATCAGCCATGTAAATAACAAGGCTATAAAAAATATTCACACCCTTTAAAATCAGAAACCTAGCACGTGACAACAATATAAAACCTATTCAATCCACTCTTAATTATAACCAATTTACGTTATTCAGACACAAATAAGTTTTACAAATTGGTAACAAGATCATATAACCAGTAATACCTAATGCTTCAAATAGTGTATTACATTACTGAGGTCATTTTATGTATTAGGTAGCAACAACTTATTCAGTTGTATTCGCTTTTCATACAATGATCTGATCTAAATGCTGAGATAAAGTAAGAGATTTTACTGAATAAGTTGTTAACTCAAATGGGGAAACGACCTAAGGTACAAAAATGATAAAACATCATAAAAAGCATAAACTTGCCATTACCCTGGCGACAGCACTTACTTGCACTTTCAGCTGCGGTGTTGTTCACACTGAAACCATCAACATTAACAACCCTAGCTTTGAAAATAGCTTTGATGGCTGGACCGATATCGATCCTTCATCCGTCTCTGGTGTGGCTTATCAAGGCAGTAAATCAGCAAAAATGTCTGGAAATAACGGCAGGGTTGAACAAAACGTCACTGTCGATGCCAATAGTAACTATACCCTTACAGCGTATGTGTCTGGTGGCGGAAAGCTAGGGGTTTCAGGCAGCGGTGTCAGTGAATCAACTACGGTAAGCACAAGTGAATGGCAACAAGTCAGTGTGTCATTTAATAGTGGCTCAGCAAATACTATCACTATTTATGGAGAGTATTTTGGTAGTGAAGGTCGCTTTGACTCATTTGGATTAGAAAAAACATCAAACAGCACAGAGCCTACAGAACCCACAGAACCCACAGAGCCAATCACACCAGTCACCTGCACAGGTAGCAGTGCGTTAACCATTGCCTCAGCAACCGATAATGGTAGCAACGATGGCCATGGACCTGCGAATACCATCGACAATAATTTTGGCACTGAATCACGCTGGTCATCCAATGGTGAGGGCAAAACCATTATTTACGATTTAGGTGTCCAATCAGAAGTTAAATCTGTCTCAGTAGCATGGTTTAAAGGTAATGAACGCTCATCTTACTTTGATATTGAAACATCATTAGATGGCAATAACTGGATTTCCGTCTTAGCTTCAGGGGAGTCTAGCGGAAGTAATTCTGGCCTTGAAGAATATGATGTTACTGATACAAGCGCGCAGTATGTCCAAATCATAGGCTATGGCAACTCTTCAAATACATGGAACAGCATTGTTGAAACCAAAATCAATGGCTGTTCTGATGGCAGTGCGCCAACCGAGCCTACAGAACCCAGCAACCCTGTAGGAAATTTAGACCCTGACTTACCACCGTCAGGTAACTTCGAGTTAGTGGATTGGACATTGGGTGTGCCTGTTGATGAAAACAACGATGGTAAGTCAGACACCATTAAAGAAATTGAATTATCCAGTGGATATACTCGAAGCCCGTACTTTTACACCGCAGCAGATGGCGGCATGGTGTTCAGATGCCCTATTGATGCACCAAAAACCTCTACTAACACCAGTTATGCTCGTACTGAGTTACGTGAAATGCTACGCCGCGGAGATACCAGTTATAGCACTCAAGGTGTCGGAGGCAATAACTGGGTGTTCAGCAGCGCTCCTTCATCAGATCAAAACGAAGCAGGTGGTGTCGACGGTACATTAGAAGCAACGCTTGCCGTCAACCATGTCACCACCACCGGAGATAGTAGCCAAGTGGGACGTGTGATTGTTGGGCAGATCCATGCTAATGATGACGAACCTCTTCGCCTTTATTACCGTAAGTTGCCATCGAATAGCAAAGGCTCAATTTACATTGCCCATGAACCTATTACTGGATCTGAGCAATACTACGAAATGATTGGTTCACGTAGCAGCTCAGCTTCAAACCCAGCTGATGGTATCAGCCTTGATGAAAAGTTCAGTTACCGAGTCAAAGTGGTGGGTAATATCTTAACCGTAACAATTATGCGCGAAGGTAAAGCTGATGTTGTTGAAGAAGTCGATATGAGTGCAAGCTCTTACGATGCTGGCAATCAATACATGTACTTCAAAGCGGGTGTTTATAACCAAAACAATACTGGTGACGCAGATGATTATGTTCAAGCGACATTTTATAGTTTGAGCAATAAGCATGATGGGTATGCCTATTAATCAATRACAGATTGAAAGCTGACTCATTAACATATTGAGCATATAAACAAGTGGAAACTCATTTAAACCATTCAAACGGTCTACTCTGCCTGACTTAGGTTGATTGTTTTACTATTGATTTTATTGAGTCCAGCGGTCTACGTTGTATCTGACTTAAAAGCCAACAAAAATCATTTGTTGGCTTTTATTACATTCACGCCTCAAGAAAACGCAAAAAGACGATGTTTGATATACACTTATTGGTAACATCAACATTGGTGTCAGCATCAACAATACTCAAACGTTCAGCTTGGTCAATGTTTTAGCCGATCCATATCGCAAAAGGAAATAATTTCACCATACGAGACTGCTAACATTTTCTCAACATGATAAAGTAAAATGTAACAGCCGCACACAATGCGCCATGAAGTAATTTGTGCATATATAGACTGTCGGAGATGCAATATTGAGAACACATTTACCTTTTTTAATGCCTCTAGTGATTTTGTCACCAATGACTTATGCCGCAGGTTCCCTCGATGATTTAGATTTAGAGTCACTGATGGCGATGGACATTCAAGTGACATCGGCAATGAAACGATCTCAATCCGCATTTGACACTGCCACCTCAATTTATGTCCTCAGTAAAGAACGAATTACCCACTCCGGCGCAACCTCTATTCCAGAAGCATTAAAAATGGTACCCGGCCTAGTTGTACGTCAACTTGATAACAATCAGTGGGCAATTTCAGCGCGCGGAGTTGCATCAAGATTCTCCAGTAAAATGTTAGTCATGATTGATGGTCAAAGCCTTTACACGCCACAGTTTTCCGCGGTGTACTGGGAAACGTTAAACGTACCGCTTTATGATATTGAACGCATTGAAGTCATTCGTGGCCAAGGTGGACAGCTTTGGAGCAGTAACGCCAACAATGGCGTGATTAATATCATTACCAAAAACAGTTTAGATACACGAGGTTTATATGCTGATGCCGCCAGTGGCAGCCAAGTTAATATTGATGCAAATATCCGTTATGGTAATGACATCAGTGATATAGGCAGCTATCGGGTTTATGGTCATGTAAAAGATGGTGACGCATCTGAAAAAGGCTTGGTACTAGAGCCTAATGATGTCACTCAGCAGTACTCGTTTGGTGGGAGGATGGATTTTTCAACCAGCGACCATTGGTCAGGTTTCGTGCAAGGCGATATAACTGAATCAAAATTGGGGCAAAATTATCGTGGTGTGATTGATGACACTAACCGAAACATCACTTTTACTGACAAACTAGAGCGAACAGACTCACGGGTTATGGCGCGACTTGAAAACAGAATGTCGGACTCAGCGAATCAAATGCTGCAAGTATCCTGGCTTAATCAATCTGGCTCGCAAACCTACCTACAAGAAGAGTTCGAATCATTTGATGTCGACTATCAGATGAACTTTATTTATCAAGCATTACAACTCGATTGGGGTTTAAATTACCGCTACAGTACCATTTCTTTTGAAGACAGTTTATTCCTGCATAGCGACAAAGAGTTCGATAACCTGCAGCAATATGGTGGCTTTATACAAGCTCAGTTTGCTCTTATTCCAGAGGAGCTTGACCTTGTTCTCGGCACAAGAGCCGAGCACAATGACTTAACTGATTGGGAATACCAACCATTAGCAAGGTTATTATGGAAACCACAGGACAACCAAGTGTTATGGAGCGCAGTATCTCAAAGCGTTCGTATTCCATCTTTAATTGAATTTAATGACAATTACGCGATTAATGGTCAAAAAGTCAGTGAGGTTTTACCTTTTTCTACAGGCATAGAAGCGATTGATGAATACCATATTAAAACCTATTTAAACGGTAACGATGACGTTGAAGCTGAAACATCGTTATCCTACGAGTTAGGTTATCGATTATCACAGCAATCATGGAACCTTGATGTCTCGCTGTATCATACCGAGGCTGAAGACGTTGCCGTTATTGATATCAACCCTAATGTTGAACAGTTTTACCCAGCCCTTGCCCTATTTCAATCGGGCCAACTACAGCAAGCATTACAAGCCTTAACGCAAACGACAATTCAATTTGATATTGTGTCGACTGCCGACCTAACAACCCAAGGTGGCGATATCGTTTTATCTTGGGTACCTGCAGATATGTTTAACGCTGAACTTGGTTATAGCTATAACACCTTTGAGTACGACCTTCCTGAAAATACGTTTCCCGCCATTGGCAGAGACTCTACGACTCGACAGATTTTTGCTAAAGCCGATGTTCACCTATTTGACAGCCATAATATCTTTGCCACTGTCAGAGTAGAAAATAGCGATGCATACCTTACGGAAAACTACACCTTGTTAGATTTAACTTGGAATTGGGCAGTAAGTCAGCATTGGGGAGTCTCAGTCACTGGGAAGAATTTATTTGCTGGTAGTCATCTTGAATATGCAAACCGACAAGAAACTTACACAATCCCCAACTACATAGATGAAAGCGTGCTGTTCAAAGTCACAGCTAATTTTTAAATGAATTAATGCATAAAATCACTCAGCTTCTGCATGTATTACTATTCTCATTTTTGCTATTCTCTAGCCAAAGTGCAGCTGCTGCTGAGCAAGAATACGCACTTAAAGCCGGCTTTTTATATAATTTTGCCCGTTACGGTGAATGGCATGACAGTGCATTAAGTCCTGATAAATTTGTCATATGTAGCCCTGATGCATCATTTACAGAAACCGCCAAGTCAGTATTAAACCAACGCTCAGTCGATAAACGCCCGATTACTATTCGACATATTCAATTTGAATTAGAGCAAGTGAATCAATGCCAATTACTTTTCATTTCATCTGCGTCGCTTTCTGATTGGTTAAGCTGGCAAAAACAGCAAGACTATATTGCTGAAAACACAATGGTTGTGGGCGAATCAAAGGGGTTAATTGAGGCTGGCGGACATATTCGTTTTTTCATTGCTAGCGGTAAAGTCAGGTTTGAAGTTTCCCCGCAGCAATTACAGCAATCTGGCATCACTATGAGTTCTAAAGTACTGCGACTTGGTCGTGTGCTGGAAAGGTGATGTGATGACTAAATTATTCTCAATGAACACCATCAGCAAAAAGTTACTCATGATTTTAATGGGGGTGTCTTTCGCCTCCATTATCACAGTCACTTTTGTGTTCAGTGCTTACGAATTAACTACCGCAAAACGAGAACAAATTGATGGGTTAAGTACATTAGCTAAGATGATGTCTCCTAATATTACTGCGGCGGTATTATTTGATGATCAAGATGCCATCAATGAATTAATTACCCCTATCTTGCTTCGTGGTGACATTGTTTCAGTGACAGTGACAGATAACCAAGGCAACGTCATTGCTTTTGTCAGCCAAGAAACCGATGACTCCAATAGCATACTCAGAACTGCGCTAAATGTGACACAGATTAGTAATGCGCTGACCTTAGAYGGACAAGAATATGGCCAAATTCAAATATTAGCCGATGACAGCTACATCAACACCCGAGTGAAATTTTACGGTCAATTTATTATTATTTTATTGATATTCGCACTCGGGATCAGTTTTTCAATATCGTTAATTTTACGTCGACGCTTTTTAAGCCCTATTTTACATCTAGCCACCATTGCAGAGCGAGTGTCTGACTCTAACGACTATAGCTTACGCGCGAAGGAGCTATCCGATGACGAGGTCGGAAAATTAAGCTCGCACTTTAACGACATGCTTGAAACCATTGAGCAACGGGACAAACGCCTAGAAAGCCAAGTAAAAAGTCGCACTGAAGAACTTGAAAGCGCCAATGAAAAGTTACACCAATATGCTTATCAAGATGGCTTAACAGACCTACCTAATCGCCGTTATTTTTATGAAAAACTTCAGTCCTTAATTGACACTGACAATATGATTTTCGCATTAATCTTTATTGACCTTGATGGCTTTAAAGAGATTAACGATACCCTTGGTCATGACTATGGCGACTTACTATTACAGCAAGTCGCTAAGCGCTTGAAAAACTGTGTAAGAGGCCATGACACTGTCGCTCGCCTAGGTGGCGATGAATTCACATTAATTGTTGAAGGCATCAATGATCAGCGCCGCGCTAGCGAAATTGCAGAAGTCATCAAAAACAGCTTAGTGCAGCCAATCACCATTAAAGATGAGCAGGTTTATATTACCAGCAGTATCGGATTGACCTTCTATCCAAGCGATGGGGAAACCATAGAAGATGTGGTCAAGCATGCCGATCAAGCCATGTATTTATCAAAAAATAAAGGCCGTAATCGTTATGAGTTTTTCTCATTCGCCATGGAAGAACAAGCCCTTGGTAAAAGGCGATTAACTGAGGAGTTAAGGCAAGCTGTAAAAGAAGAGCAATTCCTATTAATGTATCAGCCTATTCTTGATATTAATGGCTCTGTAGTCAAAAAAGTCGAAGCCTTAATCCGCTGGCAGCACCCTGAACTCGGCACAATAGAACCCGATGATTTTATTCCTCTAGCTGAAGAGAACGGCTTAATTGTCGACATAGGCAATTGGGTGCGTAAGCAAGTCATTGCCGATGCAATTGAGTTTTATCAAACCAGTGGTAACGTCATTCAAATTAGTGTCAATACATCCCCTATTGAAATAGATCGTTCTGGCACATGGATTGACCAATGGATTTTAGACTGTAACAAGTCCAAGCTTCCCCATGGCTCGTTTCTCATTGAAGTCACTGAAAATACCTTAATGACACCGGACTCATCAATAAAGCAGCAATTAAAACTGCTCAATAACAACGGCATCAAAGTCGCTATTGACGATTTTGGCATAGGTTATTCGTCGTTAGCCTATTTACAAGAACTCGATATCGACATCATTAAAATTGATCGTTCATTTATCACCAACATCACCACCAATGAGAGCAGTGCAGCCCTAGTCAGAGCAATCACGACAATGGCACATAACATAGGTGTTAAAGTCGTCGCCGAGGGCATTGAAACACCTGCTCAGCAACAGTTATTAAAACAGCTGTCATGTGATTATCTACAAGGGTTTATGTTTTCAAAACCGCTCACTAAAGCAGAGTTTTACCGACTCTATGTAAAAGGCTGTGAAGATATCGCTTCAACTAGCAATAACCTTTCATCCCATTAAATAGCTTCCCTGCCATCGCAGTAATGGGGACGTTAATTGACAAACCACAGTGTCATCACGGTATACACAGGGATCCCAATCATCACATTAAACGGAAACGTAATCCCCAAAGAGGCACTAATGGATAAACTATGATTTGCTTGTGGCAATGCGACTCGCATCGCCGCGGGTACGGCAATATATGACGCGCTTGCCCCCAAGACTGCAATTAATATCGCCCCGCCACTTGAAAGCCCCATCAACACTCCTAAACCACAACCTAACACACCACCAATGAGCGGCATTGCCATGCTATAGGCTAAAATAAAGCTTCCAGCTCGCTTAATATCTTCTAAACGACTTGCTGCAACCATGCCCATTTCCAGTAAAAACAATGCCAATACACCATTAAATAAACTAAAAAATACTGGTGTAATTGATTTAATCTCATCGGCAGCCACAAACCCAATCACTAAACTGCCCACCATCAACACTATCCCTTGATTGAAAAACATTTCATGTAATAAGGCTTTACTAGCGTGGTTATCATTTTCCTCTTGGGCTATTGATTTTTTCTGCCTAAACAAACTCGGTTTGGCCAGCATAATGCCCACCACAATTGCAGGCATTTCAAGTAGGACGACAAATAACGGGATGTAAGCTTCATAGCGTATATGCTGACTTTCTAAATACGCCACGGCAACAGCATAAGTGCCAACACTCACCGAACCATAATGTGCAGCGATTGATGCGGCGTCATGACGTTCAAACAAACCGATATAATACAAAATAGCAAAGGCAATAAACGGTAGTATCAAGCCAAAAGCTAATATGTATAAAGACTGAGTAAATAATGTCCATGACGCGTGTTCAGCCAGTGCCACGCCCCCTTTTAACCCAATGGCAATCATTAAAAACAGCATTAAGGCTTGATAGAAACTTTTAGGGAAAGCGATTTTGGTTCCTGACAAAACAGCAAAAACACCCAACAGAAAAAAACCAATGTTAATTAACATAATTCGTTTTTATCCTTTATAACGGACTGAGCTAAATCAGGTGTTTTTAGCTTATCTCGGTCTAAATATGCAGTAAAAAAACTCAATAGAAGCAAGCCTAATCCAGCAGCCATTAACCCTAGACCAACAGCGTCTGTTTTTGCGACCCAAGCACCGAGCAACATCATTAACACTGCCACCACCACACAAAACACCCATTGCCTATCCATCATGTCCACCTCTGCTCAATGATATTTATGACGGTATTATGACAACAGATACAAATAGATAAAAATTGATATTACCTATAGGCTAAATAGACTATTATCTATATTAGATTTTAAAGTAAGCTTACAAAGCAAATTGAATCGAAAAGTAATCGTTCACATCTAAGAGTCGTTAACATGCAATCAAGGTTACACGCCCACATTGGCACCATCAGGCAATTAGAAATTCTGTTAGCTGTTCATGATAAAGGTGGCATAAACGAAGCCGCTAAAGCATTATTTCTGACTCAGCCAACCGTCTCAATTCAAATGAAAAAGCTTGCTGATGCTGTCGGTGAACCCATTTACCGCTTATCAAATAGAAAGCTTGTCTTTACCGATGTTGGCCTAGAAATGGTCAAAACAGCGGTAGAAGTATTAGACAGTTTTGCCAGACTCGATATGTCGTTAGGCAATTTACGTGAATGTAAAACGGGGACGTTACGTATTGCCGTTGTCACGACATCCAAATATTTTATTCCGCATTTGTTGGGCCCTTTTTGCGAGCAGTTTCCTGAAATTKATATTCAATTAAATGTGGGTAACCGTGAACAAACCATTGAGCGTTTAAAGCAAGGTGTTGATGACTTTTACGTATTCAGTCACCCACCAATCGATGCAGACTTTAACAGTATTGAATTATTACAAAACCCACTGGTCGCCATTGCACATCAAGATCATCCATTAGCAAAACAGCCACACGTTAGCTTAACGCAATTATGCCAAGCCCCCTTTTTAATTCGAGAAACAGGTTCGGGCACGCGTCATGCTATTGAAGGGTTCTTTAAGGAGCATGATGTGACTCCCAATGTAAAGATGACCATTGAAAGTAATGAAGCAATTAAACATTGTGTGATGGCAAAGCTAGGTATTTCTATATTGTCTGCCCATACCCTGACATACGGCGGACAACATGGCTTGGTTCGTCTTCCTGTCAGCGCTTTACCCATTAATGCTAAATGGTTTTTTGTTTGGTCTAAATCAAAAAGACAAACCTTAATCGCGGATCAATTCTTAAATCATGTGCAAACCAACGGCAAACAATTACTTGAAGATGAGCTTCAACGAAACGGCATTGATACGTAATCAAGTTAATGCCGTTAATTGACACTGTAACCTTTGCCTTCTAAACACGCCGCTCGTGCTTGATAAAAGTTATCTTCTCCAACAGTACTAGCTGCTTGTGCTTGCTGCTCAGCAGCTTGCTGTTGTTCGGCTTGTTGGATTGATGCGCGGCGGCTTTGTCTTCTTGCCGCCACTGCGCCTATTGCAGCACCGTTTTGTGCGGCATTGCTGCGGTCATCATCTCCTAGTTCAGCAATCATCGCCCCTGTTGCTGCCCCAGCTATCGCACCACGCATACCCGACCCTCGCTCAGCTGTTGGTTCAACTGCTTGAGCCGCTTGTGTCGTCGAGGGTGCTGCATTTGGCTCAAAGCCTGTTTGAATCGTCGCCCAGGTATCACAGCTGGCTTCATCCGCCGCTTGCTGTTCTGTGCTTTGGTTTTGCTGAGGAAATACATATTGGGCGGCCAAACTGTGATTTACCGTTGATAAGTTAATCGCGGTGGCAAACGCAAAAGTCGACAATATTCCCGCAAGTGTAGTCAGCGACTTTTTGTAAGTAATAGGCATCTTATTTCCTTTTTGCGACGTATTTGATGAACAAATAATCACCTATTTATCACTGCAATAGTTATCAATTTACGCCAGATGAGCAATAACTATCTCAATAATCAATAAAGGAACAGAATCAGAATCAACGAAAGAGGAAGAATATAAATTTAAATACTAGAAAAGACAGACATAAAAAAACGAACCTTAGTTCGTTTTCAACTTAATCCTTTCATAATTACACCCGTTAACAGAAAACCAATGCCGACCCGGCTGCAACATTTCTTATGGCAAGTATTTTTTTCCCGTGTACAAGGCAACATACATAATCTAGGCGTTTACACACACTTTCTTGTAATCTAGCTTTGATTTTATCAAGATCAATACTTTGTTCTTTATATCGGTAAAACTTGTGTAAGTAGATTATTGCTAAACGTTTTTTGGAAACGGTTCCGATATGCACTTTATCAAGAGAACGAAAGTAATAAGATAAATACCTTCTCTTGCGCGCCGCTTGGTAAAAACGAGCAGAATCAATATCACCTTCCCTGAATGCTAGAATAATGTCTTTTAATAAACCTATATCAGCCAATGCTCTTGCTATTCGGTGCCCAACACCAGGTAATCGATAACTGGCAATACAGCTTTTGAAGCTGGCTTTATGATTAGCATCAGGTTTGTATAAAGGGTCATAAATGATGGTCAAAGGCGTTTTGCACTCACTCGCATTGAGATGGGACATATTGCCTTTTTGCAGTTGAAAATGCTTTTCGAGTTTAGGATCCCAAGGCGCTGCAGGCTGCCAATAGGTACTCACCGGCATTAACAATAACGCTTTATCCAACTTTAACGTGTCGGCATGAAAGGCGGTAGCAAAACCACCTTTACTCACGCCATAGCCTATTCTTTTCGGGAATTGCTGCAACGCGAGTGACAATTTTTGAAGAAATTGCGCGAAAATAAAAGAATCAAAATAATGATCGTCCCCACCAATATGATTAAAGGCGATAATATTCATTTTCCGCTTGCTAAAAAATTGAAAGCTCCAAGCCTGCTTATCGACATCAACTTGATCTTGTGTTAAAGCTTGGCAGTTAGGTGGGAAAGTCACCATCACGGGTTCATTCGTATCAAAAATATGATACTGCACTAGTACATTATCAACTTGTAAACGAACAGTTTGATGCTCAATAAGCATGGTGTTATTCCCAACTCAGCACACATCATCTTTACGAAAAAAACGAAGGAACAATATAATTTGTTGGCATGCTACAAGAGTAGTTTGAGAATTAAAGCGTTATTACCTTTAATGTTAACCGAGGGTAAACTGTGTAAAAAAGCAGCGTAGGTAAAACGATTTTTTGTTAAGCCTTGCAAAGTTAAGCTCAATAAATAACCACATCTTATTAAGCTTAAAGGCGCAAAAATTAATTGAAGTTAACATTTAGAAGTCAGCTTTTATGGCTTTTCTAAATATGGCTTTTTCTAGCCCAATGACAAAATAAGCCTAGCGATTATTAAGTCACTAGGGCCTGTTAATCTTTGCAGATTAAGTTTTGTTCGAAATAAAAGCGTTTTAATTGAGGCGGATGGATTGATGCCTAGTCATCTAAGCACTTCTTTTTTAAAAAGATGCATCCAACAAAGAGTAAAACGCTTTTAGTCGACCCCTTTGGGCCGCGTTTGTTGGCCATTTTTACTGCGTTTTCGACTTTTTATGTAGAATAACTACACTACAAAGTCTCTGCCTTGTATAAATGGCCAACAATTCGCTGCAAAAACAACCTTGAAAGATCAACAGGCCCTAGACTCATCAAATTGTTTAGCCCTCTTTGCACAAAGCAATAAAAAAGCGAGTAACTCCTACAGCTAAAAATACCTGCACGAACATATTAAGTGAGGCGGTAATATCAAAGCTCGGCGTGAGATACAGTGCGCTCATGGTTAATACAACTAATAAATTCCCACCAACCACTTTTTGAACAGCGAGTTCTGGTGTTGAGCATACCCGCCAAATAATCAGTAAATTTATAAAATAGAATGCCGCTAACTGCCAGATTTCAGTCAATGCTGGCATGATGAACGTATATTGTAGTAGCACTAACGTGCCTGTTACGCACATCCCAACCAAGGCTTGATCCACGATGATCTTTGGCATCGCAATAAGGTTCATAGCAAATACTGCCGCCAACATTGGGAACATATAACCATTTGGCAACGGCACATATATCCATAAAGCAAAACTGGCCATTAGCGACACCATCACAATCGCCGAGTCTTTAAGCCGTGTTGATAATGGTATTGGATTATTCCATTGCTTAATAACATGTTGCCAATGACTCGTAATGTTAATCTTTTCTACTGCACCAAAAGATTTATTAACTTGGCCTGCTGAATTGTGTAACGCATGCCTTGCCTCTTGAATTAAGTTAACCGTGTTATTAATCTCAGCCAGTTCCTCATTAAGCTCAATAATTAATGCTTCATTCGCAAGTTCACTAAGTAAAGTGCGACCCTGTTGATGTTCAGAGTCAGATGGGTACTTTGTGTTATTCACTAATGGCGCCGCTTTATCTAACCAAGCTTGTAATTTAATAATGGCTTCATCGCTAGCAAGAGTCAGTTTTCTCCAGTGCTTACGCTGTTGTGACAGCTGATAACTACCTGCAGCAGGTAAATCTAAAATTAAACTGTGAGACTTAATATTATTCGACATTGCCAATAATCTTGCTTGATAGTCAGCTATTGTCTCTTGGGTGTAGGCTCTTTTACCACTAACACATTCGGTCAACTCCACCAGCAAGTCATGTAGCCCTTTTGATGTGCTTTTTTGCTGCTCGTAAAACTCTACCTCTGAATTCATTGGCCATAAAAATTGATATACCAATGAAAATACAACAACCCCTAATATGGTTTCTTGCAGCCTTAAAAAGATTATCTTGACTGATATTGCATCATCAAAACTGCCCATAAAGCTAATTAATGCACAGACAACAAATGCGATTCTGAAAAAGTAACCATTCTTACGATCATAAGACATGGCAGTAAATAAGCCACCCAGAAGTATAAAACTGCCAATAAACAGAAATCGATCTTGAGCAAAAAAAGCAACCATGCCAATTGCCAAGCTTGCACCAACAAACGTCCCCATAATACGATTGTGAGCCGCATGAATGGAATGGCTAAATGATTCATTTGAAGCTAAGGTCACGACTGTGACTGCTGCCCAGTAGGGTTTATCCCAGCCAAAAAATATTGCCAGTACAATTGCGCTGGTAAAGGCTAACGAAACCTTAATCGCTTCTTTCATTGCGCGACTTAACATTTTTTATCCCCAATTTCAGTGAGTATCACAACCAACTCATGCAGCTCAACTCACCGATATAAACGGTTCGGTTAACCTGAAATTAAACGCCGGTGTATATTTGTACAGATGCCGTTGTACCCACTCGCAGTTGCACATTCTCAGGCACTTGCTCTAGATGCAATTTGACAGGAATGCGCTGTGCGAGACGGATCCACTGAAAGTTAGGGTTCACGTTTGGTAATAATGTATTGCCCGTGCTGCCATCTGATTTGGCGATACCGTAACCAATACTTTCTACTTGAGCATTAATAGGGCTATTTGGATTCATCATTAAAGTGACTTGAGCTTTGTCTCCAATATTGACGCCTTGTAAGTCCGTTTCTTTAAAGAAGCCTTCAATCCAAAAACTATTTTGATCAATCAAGGCTACAACAGGATTATTTGCCACAACCTGGGCCCCCTGTCTTAAATTCAGATTAGTAATAAAGCCATCGGTAGGTGCTATGACATGGGTATAGGCCATATTGAGTTCAGCTTGCTCTACAACAGCATCTGCAGCGGCCAAATTAGCCTGTGCGGTTTGCACAGCATTTTGAAAGTTGTTTAAATCAAGTTCAGATACCGTGCCATGTTTACGGCTTTCAAGCGCCATTGCACGGTGATTTTCATTGTTAGCTTTATCTAATAACGCTTTAGCCTGAAGCTGCTTGGCTTTTGCGTTACTCAATTCTGCTTGATACAAACTTGGGTCAATTTCAAATAACAGCTGTCCTTGCTTTACTTGACTATTGTCTTCCACTAACACCTGAGTCACAGGTCCCGTCACTCTTGGGGTTATCTGAATAATATGCGCTCTTACCTGACCATCTCGAGTCCACGGATTAGCGCTATAATCTTGGTATTGGCTTAACACTGCAACGGCAGCAATCGCAACCATCACCAGCGTAGTAATTATACGAAACATAACAAACTCCAAAAATCTGATGAATTAGGTAAATGCAATAAATCTGCTTAATAACACGGTGATAATCGCCACCAGACAAAGCTCGACTAAAGCAGGCATAACGATCACTCTTTGCCAACCGAGTTTGTTTGCAATAAACACCAACGCGACGGTTATAAAATAAGCCAACATCACAGTAATGAGCAGGGGCGGAAAATACACTTCTCCAATAGCAAATTCATGAGGCATCTGAGTCACCAATAAGGTTATATACGAAAGAGCAAAAACAGAGGACACAATGTCATTTCACTCATTAATGGCATTATTTTATGAGAGTATGGGACATTGCCGAAATCGCTTTGGGAGGACTTGACCCTTCAAGCTAAACGATGACTTTCTGCCGCTTATTAGTGAGGGATGCGTAACCTGATGTAACCAGTCTTTAAACAAGCTGCCTAACACCGCACTCACCCAGTTCACAAACCGATAAAGAATAGTCCGTTCACGGCATAGTGATAGCCAAACAGTATCATTTAGTCTCAAGCTTGATTACACTAAAACGATGAGTAAAAACTTAATTAACTTTGTGTTTAATCTCGTAAAAAATAGCACAGCATCAACTTGTGTACTTAATTGATAAAGGAGCCAATAACCAATGAATTTTAGCTTAGAGCAGTTACGCGCTTTCGTTGCAGTATATGAGCAGCGCTCCTTTAGCAAAGCAGCTGCCAAACTTGAAAAACATCGCACCACTGTCGGTCAAGTTATCACTAACCTTGAAGATCAGGTTGCTGTAGAGTTATTTCATCGAATTGGTAGAAGTGTTGAAGCCACTGAAGATGGTGAGTTACTTTATCAATA
Source organism: Shewanella sp. UCD-FRSSP16_17 (assembly GCF_001675935.1). Classification (NCBI taxonomy): domain Bacteria; kingdom Pseudomonadati; phylum Pseudomonadota; class Gammaproteobacteria; order Alteromonadales; family Shewanellaceae; genus Shewanella; species Shewanella sp. UCD-FRSSP16_17. Next base: position 666,527 of record NZ_LZFV01000035.1, on the reverse strand, counting down.
CGCTAAAACCACGGTACAACAAGCACTGACCTTTGATAAAGTCGCCTTGAGTTTATCTTATGGTGGGCTTGAATCTATCACTATTGCGTATTGCAGTTTTTTACCCCAAGGGATATTAGCTGAAATACGTAAAAGTCTTGATATCGAATTTCCAAGTATGAAAGTTCACTTTATTGTGCGAACCAAACCGGAAATTAAGAAAGGCATTGAAAATGGGACTATCCATGTTGCGATAGTCAACGTTTATAGCAGTAAAATCGTCAATAGCATCGACTTTACGTTTTTAAAAAATTTACAGTTTCTTCTCTATGCTGGTAAAGAACACCCACTAGCAACAACCCCAAAGAGTAAAGCCTTATCCGTGATGAAATCATCACGACAGCTCGTGCTCAAGTCGATGATTGATGACGACATGGAAGAAAAAGTGGTTTTATCAGCCGATTATGAAGCTATAGATCAAATGGCATTGGTAATAAAATTTGTGCAGCAGAATATTGGCTGGGCAGTGTTACCGAGTTCAGTCATCAACTCTCAACTTTTTAAAGAGAACCTCGTGACCTTTGAATGCGATGAAATACAAGACCATTTGAACGTCCCGATTGCAATGTGGTCCCCACACTCAAAACAAGTAGCACCGATTAAAAAGAATATCGTTAAGGTATTCGCCAATTACCAAGGTTAAGCTTTTTAGCACCATTTCTAGCACCAGCTTATTTTCGGATAAGCTGCAGTCTTTTTTTATCTAAATCCACTCTTTTTTTGTCATCTTCAATATTTATCTAGCTTTTTTATATCTCTTAATGGATATATTTGAGTAAAAACTCTAAATATGTATTTTCGGCGACCTTACCAAGGTTAGAGACTTTATCTCTTATAATCATTAGCTTAAAAATCACTTCCAGTTGTTCATCAAATTTACCAATAATTTATAGAGGGTTTGATCCTTCATATAAGATTAAACATGTTTAATTTATCCCCCTAACATTGCTGCCGAAACCACGCCCCTCACTTACAAGTTCAGTTCTTCGGTGAATTGGTTTGAGTTTCAACTAAATCAGTGAACATTCACTAAAGAACTATTAATTTTTAAGGCAGCAAATACTATGAGCATTATCGAACAACTATTTGCCATATCTCCTTATATCGCTTTATTTATAACACTCGCTCTAGGTTACCTCATTGGTAAAATCACTATCGGCCGCTTTGTGCTAGGTGGTGTGGCAGGAACCTTGATCATGGGTGTACTAATTGGCCAATTCGGAGTTCAAATAGATCCTGGTGTAAAAACCATCTTTTTCGCGTTATTTATCTACGCCGTCGGTTATCAAGGCGGGCCACAATTTTTCAGTGCGCTCAACTTTAGAACCATTAATATCCTCCTATCAGCAGTTGTCATGACTGTAACAGGCTTATTGTGTGTACTTGCTGCAGCAATGATGTTTGATCTTGATAGTGGCACCGCCGCAGGTCTTGCTGCAGGTGGTCTCACTCAATCAGCCATCATTGGTACCGCTGGTGATGCAATATCTCAGTTAGGTAATGTCACTGAAGAAGCCAAACAAATGATGCAGACCAATGTGGCTGTCGGTTATGCCGTTACCTACATTTTTGGTTCTTTAGGTCCAATTTTGATGGTGTCATGGTTAATTCCTACCTTTATGAAATGGGATATCCGTGGTGAAGCAATCAAACTAGCTGAATCAATGTCAGGGGGTAAACCTGAACTGGCACCTGGTGAGTTTAACGCCATCACTGATTTAGTTTCACGTGCTTATAAAGTTGATGAGAATAATCCATTTATTGGCAGAACGATTCAGCAAATCAATAAAGACATGCTTGCTATTGCTATCGAAATGATTGCTCGAGATGGCAGCGACATAGAGCTCGACAAAGCGGTTTCAATCAAGGCCGGTGACATAGTGATTGTTACGGGTCGCCGTGAAGCGATTGCGGGTCATATGGGTGCAGCCACTAGTGAAGTCGCTATTCCGACAGGCACAGTGTTAATCGAAGAAAATCGTCAACTGATTGCTAAAGATGCCAAATTGGTCGGTAAAACAATTGCGCAAATAAAAGCACAAGCCAATATCGATACATACCGTGGTGTGTATATCACCGATATTATCCGTGGTGGTCATTCACAAGTTATCAGTGCTGATTTCGTCGTAGCGAAAGACGACATCATCCAACTAACTGGTAACGCAAAAGACATTAACCGTGTTGAAAAATCTATCGGTAAACGTTTGGGTTCAGCCTTTACTACAGACTTTATTTTCTTTGGTCTAGGTATGGTTGCAGGTCTGTTAATTGGCCTAATCAGCTTCGAAATTGCTGGCATTCCGGTCACTATCGGTTCTGGTGCAGGTTGTTTAATCTCAGGTTTATTCGTGGGTTGGTTACGTAGTCGTAAACCAGCAATAGGCTCTCTGCCTTTAGGTGCGTCTAACTTCTTACGTGATTTTGGTTTAGCAGTCTTTGTCGGTATTGTCGGCCTACAAGCGGGGCCAGAAGCCATTAATACCATTAAAGAACATGGATTAACTTTATTGTTCTTGGGTATGGCGGTAACCATTATTCCGCAAATCATTTCATTCTTTATTTCTTACTACGTATTGAAAATTAAGAACCCAATTGAAGCATTAGCTTGTGTATCTGGTGGCAGAAGCGCAAACCCAGCATTCGCAGCCTTACTTGAAAAAGCAGGTAACGCAACACCGGTTTTTGCTTTCACCGTGACCTATGCCATTGCCAATGTATTGCTCACCCTTTGGGGCCCAATCATTGTCGGCATCATTTCAACTCAATAGTTTCTACTCATTAATTCCTACTCAATAGCATGAATTCGGCGAGTGAGTTCAACTCAACTTACTCGCCAACAGATTAATTTTATTAAATATAAACAGGTAAACATTATGAATAACCAACACACTGATACAGCAATGGCTATCGACTTCACCCAATTCGCTAACTTAAGCCCATTTGAACTAAAAGATAAGTTAATTGAAGTGGCACAAACAGTACCTGATCGCACCTTATTAGATGCAGGTCGTGGTAACCCAAACTTCCTAGCAACCCTGCCACGTAAAGCATTTTTACGCTTAGGTGACTTTGCATTAGAAGAATCAGAGCGCAGCTATTCTTACTTAAATGAAGGCTTTGGTGGTATCCCTGATGGCGAAGGCGTTGTTGAACGTTTCGATACGTTTGCGAAAGCGAATCAAGGCAAAGAAGGCGTTGAGTTTTTACAAAAAGCCATCAGCTACGCAAAAGATCGTTTAGGCATTGAAAAGCAGTCTTTCTTACACGAATTTGTAAACGCATTTTTAGCCTGTAACTACCCTGTCCCTTCACGCATGCTAACCAACATCGAGAAAGTCGTAAAACAGTACATCGGTGAAGAAATGTATGGCGATATGCCAATGACCACTAACTTTGACCTGTTTGCTACCGAAGGTGGCACAGCATCAATGACTTATACTTTTGCGACAATGGCTAACAATGGCTTACTTAAGAAAGGCGATAAAATCGCGTTAATCACGCCTATCTTTACGCCTTACTTAGAGATCCCAGAGCTAGCTGAGTACGACCTTGAAATTGTTGAGATCCGTCTAGACGAAACCACTTGGCAGTTACCACAGTCAGAAATTGAAAAATTAGCGGATACTGACATCAAGCTATTATGTGTTGTTAACCCAGCTAACCCAGCATCTGTTAAGTTTTCAAACGATACACTTAACCGTTTAACTGACTTTGTAAACACCCAACGTAGCGACTTATTCATCATTACTGATGACGTATATAGCACTTTTGCTGATAACTTTGTGTCTTTGTTTGCCAAACTGCCATACAACACTTTATGTGTTTACTCATTCTCAAAATACTTTGGTGCGACCGGTTGGCGCTTAGGCACTATTGGTATTCACCACAGCAATGTCTTTGATGATGCTATGCGCGCCTTACCTGAAGCACATCAACTAGAGTTGGATAACCGTTACAAAACAATCACGCCAGATCCACGTAGCATCAAATTCATCGATCGTATCGTTGCAGATAGCCGCGCGGTAGCACTAAACCACACTGCCGGTTTAGCATTACCACAGCAAGTGCAAATGGCGTTATTCTCTCTAAACTGTTTAATGGATTTAGAAGATAACTACAAAGCGGCTTGTAAACGTATTATTCGTGAACGTTACATCACACTCTATAAAAACATGGGTGTTGAAGTTGAAGACAACGAAGACCGTGTTGATTACTACACCTTACTTGAGCTAGATACTTTAGGTGGCAAGCTTTATGGTGACGCGTTTGTCACCTGGTTTAAAGAGCACGGTAAAGGTAAAGACTTCCTATTCCGTTTAGCCCATAAAACTGGGGTTATCTTATTACCAGGTAAAGGCTTTGATGTTGTTCATCCGTCTGTACGTGTTTCTCTAGCTAACTTAACTCATTACGAATATGAGTTAATTGGCCGTGAAACTCGCTCAGTATTAGATGACTACTTTGCTGAATACCAAGCCGCTCAAGCTTAATTGATTTAATAAGTTAATCTATTAGCATGACGATAAACGCCAATCATAAGATTGGCGTTTTATTACGTTTATTCAAGCAGGTTTGCCATGCGCTCAGCGCTTAAGTTGTGGTTTATGTGTAGCTTAAACACTTCAAGATCACAGACTACTATGTCTATTATTGATATATCCATACTAATATTGATATATCCATACTAAGCGACTATAAGCTAACCATGAATTAGCATCTTAAAAGCTAATACTTATAACACGTAAAAAGTAACTAGCTCAGTCTGCACATCAGACTGTGTATTAAGCTCAATTCAAGCGATAACTGCATCAAACAACTCAATAAAAGTAGGTCATAAATGAAAGGCATTATTTCAATTCAATCTCATGTGGTATTTGGCCATGCTGGCAATAGCTCTGCAGTATTTCCACTGCAACGCATGGGAATGGAAGTCTGGCCTATTCATACCGTACAATTTTCGAATCACACCCAGTACTCACAAGGATGGAAAGGCCGCGCTTTTTCAGCAGATGATATCAATCAGCTAGTCACTGGTATCGACAATATCGGCAAAATAGCAGACTGTCAGGCGGTATTATCAGGCTACCAAGGTAGCGCAGAACAATGCCAAGCTATTATTAACACGGTCAATACAGTCAAACAGCAAAATCCAGCTGCACTTTATGTGTGCGATCCTGTGATGGGCGATCCTGAAAAGGGCTGCATTCTCGCAGATGGTATTACCGAACAATTGATAAATGAAGTGATGCCGATTGCAGATGTGATTGTGCCGAATCAATTTGAGTTAACTCAGTTTACCAAAATGGAAATCAACAACCTTGAGCAAGCCAAAGCCGCTTGTCAAAAAGCGTTATCGATGGGGCCTAAAATGGTGTTGGTAAAACACCTGCACTGTGTTGCTGATGACACTTTTACCATGATGCTCGCCACTGAATCAGGTTGTTATATTACCCAGCGTCCACAACTTGAATTTGATAAACAACCAGTTGGTGTCGGTGACTTAATCTCCGCTTTATTCACTGGTGGATTATTAAATGGCATGAGCGAAGTCGATGCATTTGAGCATGCAACTAATGCCTGTTACGGCGTATTAAAAGAGACTCACCAAAGACAAGAATGGGAACTGCAAACCATTGCTGCGCAAAATGAATTAGTTAATCCGAGCGAGAAGTTTCGCGCTAAAGCGGTATAAATAATGGCATAAAAAAGCAGGAATCTAATCGATTCCTGCAAACTAGGTGGGGGAGCGTCAACAACGACAGTTCACCTAAACTGCCGTTGGTTAGATGTTTACAACTTAGTAGTTAGCTTGGAATGTCAGCCATAATTTATCGGTATCATTTGAGAAATCATAACCTTCGTCAGCACCACTGAAGCTTGCATATTTAACGCCTAGGCTATAATGCTTCGCAAATGGGTATGTAGCAGCAACGCCCCACTCTGTCCCCATATCGATATCACCATAATCAGACTCAAACTGGTGGTATTTAGCTAAAAGTTTAAGGCCGGCAATTTTACCCGTTACAATCACATGGGTATCAACCAAACCATTATCCCAGTTACCTTTACCGCCAAATAAAAACTTATCAGTCCAACCGTTAAAGGCATGTAATGTTGCTAATGGTGTAATAAAGCCAGCTTTGCCGCTGTCAGAGCCAAGTACTTCGTAGCCAATTTTTGCGCCAAAAGCATCAAAATCAATACCGGCACCTAATTTGTAATAATCTGCACTGTAACTGACTGGGTTATCACCGCCTTCAGACTGCTGAGCATATTCAGCTTCATAGCTCACTTTCAGTGCATCTAACTTAATATTACCCGTTGCACGAACACCAAAGGTATCAGTTGAGAATGCAGCAACATCTGTATTATCAATCAAATAGCCGTAACCACTTAAATTAACAAAATCGAGTCCTTTGTAATTAATATTGATTAAGCTGGTTTCGTTCTCGTGTTCTTCTTTACCTGAGCCTTCAGGGAAAATACGGTTCACATTGGCCACATACGCATAATAGGCAGTGAGGTTTTCAATCGCCGTATTTTTAACAGATACCGCATCGTAAGTTTGTTCATTTTGACGGAAGCCAACCCCACCAACAAAACGTTGGTTATCTAATAAAATACGTTGGCGGCCTAATTTAGCTAAGGTTTCTGCTGGACCTTTATAACCAATAAACCCTTGGTTAATTTGAGTATATTTGTAATCACCAATCAAAGGTTCGTTGTCTGTTGAGCGCACATCATCAACTTCTGCTAAAGCAAATAGATTATAAATATCACCGGTTTGATAAGTTAAACGAGTACGTAATGTGGTTTGATTTTGCTGGTCAACATTCGCCACATCGACATCTTCATAGCGAAGTCTAAACTGCACATTCACTGAAGAGTCATCGATAAACGCTTTTTTTAATGGATCGACGCTTTCTGATTCAGCGTAAGCTGCAGATGTCGCTAATCCGGCAAGAACAGCTAATGTGAGGGTAGTTAATTTCATTTATTGTAATCCTTATATTTCATCATCTCGAGTGATGTTATATAGGTGAAATAAACTATAAATATTGATCTAAAACAATGTTACAAAAAGACTACAATTGCGTATCAATAATTGTGAGCAAGATCATTAACTAATACTAATTTAGCATACCTCGAAATAGGTATTTTTAGTAATACCTCATATATAATTTGCTAAATAACCAATATCGATTTTAGTTTTATGCTAACAAAATATGTAATCCGAATATAAACACCCAAAAAAAAGCCTGAAATAAAAATTTCAGGCTTTATCATTTTCGATGAAATTAACAACCCGTAACGGTTAAATCATAAAACGCTGGCTCTGCAACGTTCGCTGTCACGCTATAGCGTAAGTTACAATTGCTGCTGATATCGTATCCTTGTGGGAAAATGTACACACCAGAGTTGGGTACATCATAGATCCCCCAATCTTGAGTAAATGCTTCCGCTGGACTGGCTAACTCAGCAAAGTCCCCTTCTACAGCTTTAGGAATATTCACTTTAGATGCAGTAATGTAGCCCACTGTCGTTGCGATTTTTACGCCGTTAACCTCAACTTCACCTGACTCCAGACTTGTTTGCGAGTCGATAGCCGCTTTTGAATAAACCAGTGAATTCGCCGATTGTAAACTCGCTTGTAAGCTTTGTAAGTTGGCAGTCACTGCGTCTGTTTTCAGATTTAAAAACTTAGGTGCAGCCACAACAGCTAACACACCTAAAATAATAATGACGACCACAAGTTCTATTAACGTAAAGCCACGTTGTGAATAACTGCTTCTCATAATACTTCTCAAATAACATGATATTTCAATAGGTTTAAAACAAGCCAACCGCTATCAAAATCAATAAGATTAATAATAGCCGCAGCATATATGAAGTCCGTACACTCAACCACTACATACGTAACAAAAAGGTTTTAAATTGTTGGTAGAATTACGCTTTTGTTACACAAGTCGTACTTTTAAGCCATCAAACATCCAGCGTATTACAGTAGCTCTTGTTGAATTAACTTCAGCAAAAAGGTCTCACGCTCAATGGATAAGCCTTTCTTGTCACTATTGGCCATCGTATCAAGGTTATGTTGAATGGCTTGTTCAATGTCCATCCAGACAGGCTTCATGCCATTATTAATTTCATGCTGCTCAAATTGGGTATCACCTAACTCTTGATCTATTTCGCAGGTATAACAATAAGACAGCATATGCATGAGGTTTGCCCCATTCCTAGCCCAAGGGCGGTACTCTTCATATAAACCAAACTCGTTAATATTTCGAATATCACGCGCGCCCGTTTCCTCACTCAACTCACGGACTAAGCCTTGCTCAATATCTTCGTGATCATCAACACCACCGCCTGGCAATGAGTAATCATGATAGCGGGCGGTATACAACATCAGTATTTTCTGACCTTGTAGCACAATCGCTCTAGCCGCTCGTCGAGTTAGCATGACGTTATTTGTATCGTTCACAAATTCAATGGGGGTATCTGGATGATGAGTGGTTTTTAAATGGCGCATAAGCAAGTAACGAGAATCACGATAGCTGAAAAGACGCATCATACGTCAATTTTGTGATCCACTGATAGTTTTTGCTGCTCTTTCAATCTATGCGGACTTTTGTCCTCACAGCTTAAGTTCTCGCCACTTATTATCGAGTTAATTAAAAAAAGGGGAAATACAATGACCGCACACATCAATGGCAAACTGGGTGATTTTGCCGAAACCATTATTATGCCGGGCGATCCGCTACGCGCTAAATACATCGCAGAAACCTTCTTAGACAATGCAGTCGAAGTGACCAACATTAGAAACATGTTGGGTTATACCGGTTTTTATAACGGCCAAAGAATTTCAGTCATGGGGCACGGGATGGGGATCCCGTCGATGGTGCTGTATGCCCATGAATTAGTAAATGACTTTGGCGTAAAGCGCATTATTCGAGTAGGCAGTTTAGGTGCGACGCAACATGATGTAAAAATTAACGACGTTATTTTAGCCCAAGCAGCAGGCACCGACTCACCAACCAACGCAAAACGCAGTAGTGGTTATCAAATGGCTACATCGGCAACGTTCAGCCTATTAAACAAAGCCTACACTATTGCTCAACAAGAACAGATTAACGTTAAGGTGGGCAATATTTTCACTGGCGATCTGTATTACGATCCAGACGAAGATATGATCCCAGCACTTGAACGTTTTGGTGTATTAGGCATCGACATGGAGGTCGCAGGCCTTTATGGGTTAGCCCATCAACACGGAATTGAATCATTAGCGATTTTGACTGTATCAGACCACTGCTTAACGGGCGAAGAAACCACCGCCGAAGCAAGACAATTAACCTTTAACCAAATGATAAAGCTGGCATTAGAAACAGCAAGTCAATAAAACAACATTAGGGTTGTTACAGCATAAAGGGCACCAATTATGAAAAATAAAATATCCTTAACTCTGCTCAGTTTCTTAGCCAACTTTGTGATGGCAGGTTTTGCTACGCAATTTGGCATGCTAATCGAGCCAATTGCCAATAAGTTTTCCGCTAACATCAATGAAGTAGCTTCTATTTTTTCATTACTCAATGGCGGCGCATTAGCAGGTACCATTGCCGCTTTCTTTTTGATTGAAAAAATCGGCGTCAAACGCATCACACTGATCAGTTACGTATCTATCGCATTAAGTGCTGCAGCGCTGCATTTCACCAGTTCACTATCCGTTGTCATGATTGCCATGACAGTCATTGGTTTGTGTGGAGGTGTTGGGCTATGTATCGCGGGCACCATTGTGGTATCAGTCTGGAAAGATAAAATTCAAAGCACCATGCTTGTAGTACAAGATGCCACCTTCAATGTTGCAGGTGTCATCTTCCCAATGATAACCACATACGCCCTAACTAATGCACTCTCTTGGAGTTACAGTTATTTAGCTGTGGGTATCGTTGCACTCGCTACAGCTGCTATTGCGCTGCTAACCAATTTTGACCTCTGTGAGTCTACCTCTGCTACCGATGAAGCTGAAGAAAAGTCAGAATGGAACCTTGGCATCATTAGTGGTGGTGTAGGCTTGTTTCTGGGCATGCTGAGCCTCTATACCTTCCTCACTTGGGCACCGACATTTGTGTCGCAAAAATTTACTATCCCATTTGAAGAAGCTGGCAATATTATTACTCAGTACTGGTCAGCAGCATTAATCGGTGCGTTAGTCTCAACAGCCATTGTATCGCGAGTTAAAATTCAGCACTTTATTATGGGAATGATCTCCCTTGCGTTAGTGATTACCAGCTTAATTGTAACGACAACTAACTTAGAGTGGATTGGCTACTTAACCTATGGCTACGGTTTTGCTTGTGCGGCGCTGTATAATGCTTTCATTGCTTACGGCGTATCATTCGTCAAACAAGCAAGTAGCAAAAATGTGTCTTATATCTTAATCAGTGGCAGTGCTGGCGCAATGTTCAGCCCAGCGATTAGTTCAATGTTTGAAAGCATCATTGGCCTGCAAACTGTGATGTATGCTATCCCTGTTATTTATGCATTGATTATTATGATGTTAATTGCTTCTCGTCGCCAACAAGCGTCATTAGCAACAGCATAAGCGGAAAATAAATCGTCAAAAAAGCCTCTGATATCAGAATGATAAAGAGGCTTTTATATAAACCGTTAATGTAATCGTTTTATTGTGCTATGAAAGCTTTCAGTCCAGCTAAGTCTTGAATAATAATGCCTTCTTTTTCACGCTTGATCAGTGCTAAATCTTCCAGCTTTTTAACTGCTCTTCGATATACTCTGTCAGTGGTAGCAAAGCGCTCAGCCTCTAAGTAACACCGATTAAATCCTTCAACGGGCTGGTCATGCAGATACTGATGATATAAATCGTAGGCAATATTGTAGGCAATGGGATACAGCATTCTTCGAGTCAAAATATCCACGGTATCTTGGTAGTCTATTGCAATTGCGCTGGCAAAAAATAATGCAAACTGTGGGGTTTTAACTAATGCCTCATGTAACTTATCGCCATTAATAGTTGATATAGATAATGGTTCTTCAGCAAGAATATCCAACTGACAAAGATATTGAGTAAAAAACTCCATTTCGCCAAATATTTGCGAATCACATGTCATGGTACCGAGTTGGAAACTACGACCATTTCTGGCGGTATACCCCATAGAAATTCTGCCACTTGGAACATAAATCAGCTCATTCACCTGCTGACCTTGCTCCATTAATTTATAGTGACGCTCTACCGTTTTCGTTTCTGTAATACATTGCCTCATGATCTTCTCAATCGAATCATGATGCTGCTGCCACTGATCTCGAAACCTTCCCTTCGCAAGCGGTTTTAATTGCATATCAACGTCTATATAAGCTCATTTTCTCTCGATTATAACGGCTATTTGATAGCTTACGTAATCTCACTGCCATTCAACCCCAATAAATAGCTTAAATTCGCTAAGAAACGAAACCACACAATTCAAGCCTCACCACTTCACTCTTTACACCGCTCACACTTTTATATAAATTAAATAAAACATAACACATTGATAAATAACAACAATTGATACAATTACACACAAGTGTTACCAAATAGTAATGGTCAATCTTGTTATTTAAATCAGTAAACAAACAAGGATGTAAGATATGAAACGATGCCACTCTCAGCCACTCAAACTGACCGCAGCGATTGCTATTAGCTTTGTGGCTTTTTCTGCTCAAGCTAATGATACGCTAGCATCAGCTAACAACAGTTTTCATCACGATACTAGTGCTTCATATATCACTGATACAGACAACAGCGACAACGCTTATCTATTTGCCAGTTATCGTTATTATTTTGATGCCGTGAGCACTGATTTAGGTCCTTGGGCCCTAAATACCTTTTTGGCTCAATCTTCAAACTTCGGCGTAAACTACCTTAAATCAGATCTAGCCGAGACCAGCAGTTATCAAGTCGATGGCACTTATGTTTTTGAATCAAACTGGTTCATTGGCGCAAATTATCAGCAAATCAATGATGACGATGACTCCTTTGCCTGGCCATATAATTACGACGAGTCACTTTATGGTCTTAAGTTAGGTTATTACTTTAACGAAAGCTCGCAAATCTCCATTTTTTACCAAAACCAGAGTGGATCAGATAGTTATCAACACACAAGTGGCAGTGGTCAGAATTTCCAAATCGGCTTATTAGCAGCTAATTTTGATAACCAATCCGATACCTTCGGCATAGAAACTCAAAGTTATATCCCAATGGAGTCAATTAATGGGGTGAATTTGTTTGCACGTTGGCAGTACACTGATGCGAGTCAATATTACTATTATCGACTCGCGCAAGACGGTTTTTTGCCAGAACGCTACTTCACCACTGACATTGATAATACCTTCAACCACATTTTCCTAGCCGCTGATTTTTACATCAATAAGTCGTGGTCAATAGGCGCGCAATACGATTGGCAAGATATTGATATCAAGCAATTTAATAGCAGCAGCTTCACCCCTGAAGGGGATACAATTGAAGTCTCTGACAGTGTCAATAATTACGGTCTTAACACGGCTTACTGGTGGCAGATATCACCCCATTTTTCTGCCAAATTTAGTGCAAGTAAGCTATTTAATGACAATGACGATAACCAAGACTCCTTGCTATTTGGCCTAGATTTAAATGCAAGATTTTAAACCCAGTAAGTTAATGCTCTTCGGCCAATGAGTTGCTTAGTGTCATCGCCATGACTTTGATGGCGATGACCGCTTAACAACAAAAAACTAACATTTATCCACTTTCTCCTTCGTTTCTACACATTTGCTGCACATTTCATCGCTACGATAGACCTTACTACATGAGCAAACGCTAACTTACCCTTTGCATTACATAGGAAATCGTTGCGATGAAACTGACTGTTAATTCAAATAATATAAATGCCAACCTAATACTGCACTGGTTATCTTTATTACTTATCTGCACATTAACTGCTTGTGGCGGTAGTGACAGTAATAGTGATGCAGAGATTGCAGATGAAACCCAAGAAACGGTCACAACCCCCAATGACAACTCAGGTGATGACTCTAACGGCTCAGGTGCTGATGATGAAGGAGCAGATTCAACTGATGGGGTGCTTTGCGACTATGCAAATAGCACCTATAACGAATCTGAATCAGTTTATAACACCAGTAACGCCGAATGGTCATGCGAGGGAGGTGAACGCTTATTAGAAGCAAACGGGATCCCTGACCATGATGTCGGCACTTTCCCCAATGCCAACAACCCAAATATGATTTTCGAGCAAGATATCTCAGCTAATTTCAGCTTAACACCTGTCGAAACTAATACTGCCACCGTACTAGGCGGCCCAAGAGGCACCCTAGGTTATGTACTCAATGGAGTAAAAATTGATGCCAGTACAGCGGGTACTTGTGATGATTCTGGAAATAACTGCAGCTTAGTAGGCAACGAGGGTAATTGGAATATTGAGGCATTAGGCCAAAGCAACTTTAACTTTGGTACCGATGATAATAACGCCCACGTTCAACCTGGAGGCGAATACCATTATCACGGAATGCCAGAAGGCTTTATCGAACTTCAGCAAGGCGGTAACGACAAAATGACCCTCATAGGTTGGGCTGCTGATGGGTTTCCTATATATGCTCGATATGGTTACAGCGATGCCAATGACGCCAGTTCAGAGCTCAAAGCCATACAAGGGAGTTATCAGCTAGTCACCACGGTGAGTGAAAGCAGGCCTTCGACCGAGATTTATCCACTCGGGACCTTTGCTCAAGATTGGGAATATATAGCGGGTTTCGGTGACTTAGATGAATGCAATGGACGAGTTGGAGTCACACCTGAATTCCCTAATGGCATTTACCACTATTACGCCACCGACAGTTACCCGTACTTTCAGCGTTGTGTCAAAGGCGAGGTTTAGTCTCTATTTATCTGATTGAAGCCAATAACACGATTACACTTACATCAATTAAGAGAATACCCAAGATGATGTTATTAAAAATTATCACAATATTAATAATCTGTATTCTAATGTGTGCCAACGCACTCGCACATATGATGGTTGCGCAGCACGGCACCATCAATATTGTTGATAAAGGCGCCTTTATGGTGCTGTCCTTACCCGTATCTGCCTTTGAAGGTTTAGATATGGACAATGATGGCAAAGCATCCTCTGCAGAACTTACGCGATACAAAAACCAAGCAACTGAATTAATACATGAAAATGTGCAGCTTAGTGACTCAAAAGCCAAGCTACCATTGCAAGGGTTAATCATTTCATTAGCATCTCATGGCAATCCCAAAAAGCCGTCATCACACTTAATTGTGATGGGTAAATATCCCCTAGATAACATCAATGGTGAATTAACGTTTACCAATCGCTTATTTGGTCGTCACTTGTCTGAGCAACAAATGGATATGACGATTACCCGCCAACATGATAAGCAAAAACAGACCGTTATTATCGATAAAGATCAATCGTCTAAAACCTTACTTAATGCCTCTGCAGACTAATTTTTCAAAACAAAAAGGCGAACCATCGCTAGGATGATTCGCCTCTTATTTTCTTAATGAATAACCTCGTTAATAATCTTAGTTATTAAACTCGGTTAACCTGTATTAGTCAGCTAAACGAACAACATCGACATCTAAAGACGTAGTAGTCCACTCACTATCCACTTCACCTTGTAAAGTCAGCTTGGTTTCTGGAGTCGCATGAATACCACTCCATTTGTCATCATCAATTTCGACAATGATTTCGCCACTGTCATCTTTAAATCGATACTCTTCATCACCTAAAGACTCGACGATAAACCCTGTTAGTATGGCTGGAGCATCGTCTTTTGCCTCTAATGCAGAAGCAACCGTATGAGCAGAGCCAGCAACTGGCCCACTGAATCCACCAGCTTGATTTAACGCTAGTGTCGTTACGGCAGCATTATCAGAATAACCTTCAGACTGATTTGCCATTGCTGCTGATGACATAAATAACACACTGCATACTAATAATTTTTTCATTTCTATCCTCATTAACATCATTGGCTAATAGATTAAGGTTTGCGACAAACACGTTCTTTTTGCACAAGCTGAAACATTGGTTAACACCTTTTGTTGTTGGCGGAATAATACGCGATTACTGAGTGTTAAAGTCCAAGATGACCGATTGTTAATGTGAAACATTGTTCATCATTGGTTTATTAAGGTGTATTAGCGCCTCAACCATTAAAGTTATGCTTGATGTGGCTATGATATGAAGAATTATTGAAACCTAGTTACCACTTTACTCCACTGTGGTCTCATATGATGTCAGCAAGATAAATAGAAAATATATCAACAAAAAGAGAAGCAACGATATGGGTTAGTCATTTAACATCGACTCACATTCGAAGCCTTGTCTCATAGAATCGAATCGACAGTATAAACCACACTGCCATGGTGCATTGTTATATTCTGCCGATACTGTCTGTGCATGAGCTTTACATGAAGGGTAATCTACAAAATCTGTATCCATTTCATAAGCGGCAGAATCATAACCATTTTTATACACAAATGAGCTCCAAACTTCAGGGCCTTTATGTTGATGAGACTGATTGATCATCACAACTGATGTGATAACAGCAATTAGCAAGCCGATGATAACGACGACAGATACAAGGTTAGCGTTTTTAGCTGTAGGCATAATAATTTAGCGAAAAATAAACATGGCATTAGCATAAGCGGTTAATAGTGAAAAGCAATCGCTACTAAGCTAAATCAGTTCGAAAAACATAGGATTTAGCTAAAACTAAAAGCAGCCTCAACACATGAGACTGCTTTATATTTCAATCTATAAATCTCAGCCTCCTTAACACTTGTTTGGATCAGTTTCTATTATGTACTCTGGTAATTCTGTTGTACTTTTTGCCTCCTTATAGATTAACTTACATTCTGCAGGGGCACCGACTTGCCAAATAGTCGCTTGCCCATTGCCTTCATACATTGTCCATTCAGCACCTCTATCAACAGCCATGGTAGGATCGGTTTCAGAAACGGCTGAGTTAAAGTCATTTTGTAGCAAATTATCTAAATCTAGCTCAGAAGCAACCACATAACCGTAGGCTGTGAACAAATCATTACCTGTACCGATATCTAAATCCGTCACATTTGCATCTTTCTCCACTCCAGCAAGACTGGCTTTTGAATACACCAATGTATTAGCACTTTGAATCGCCGCTTTCATTCCAGCAAGCGAGCTCACGCGAGCATCACCCTGTAAATTAATGAACTTGGGCGCGGCCACGACAGCTAAAATGCCAAGAATAATGATGACAACCACTAATTCGACTAAAGTGAAGCCGCCTTGCGCTTGAGTTGTCGACATTGAAAAATTCGGTTTTGTAACCATTGATAATTTCATAGTGATACCTCGCTATAGAGACATTTTCGTCTCTCTGATGAAGGCTTAAGTCATCTTAAACCTAGAATGCCATCCTAGCGTTGGAGTTAATCCACCTTATGACCATCACTCTATTTTTTTCTTAATTGAAACGACTTAATTGAAACGACAAGTGTATCAACCACAAAACCAAATAGAGTAAAGACTCTAAATCAACATTGGACTCAATTTTGTGATTGTGCAAATTAAATAAAGTTAATATTTAACCAATCTATTGCAGCTATTTACAGTGCTCTATTATCAACCGAATCTATAAAGTGATTCTGCATTTAGTGCCATTATCAAACACTCAATAAGTGCTAATATTAATGAATCAAAACAGTGGACAGCGCCCCAGCGGCGATTAATATCATTAGGAATACACCATGCAAAAAATCATTCTTGTTACTGGTTCAACAGATGGAATTGGATTAGAAACAGCAAAAATGTTACTCGCTGAAGGCCATAAAGTATTACTTCATGGACGTAACCCTAACAAACTTGCCGATGTGGAAACGCTGCTTACTAACAGCTCCTCTGCTGCACAAATCGAAACGTATGTTGCCGATTTATCTAGCATGACTGATGTCAAAAAGTTAGCAGCAAACATTAAAGAAATACACAGTAAACTGGATGTGCTAATTAACAATGCAGGGGTTTATAACCCTACGACGTTAATCACCTCAGACGGCTTAGATTCACGCTATGCAGTAAACACTTTTGCGCCTTATTTGCTTAGTAAGTTGTTAATGCCGATCATGGATAATAGCGGCCGCATTGTGAATTTATCTTCAGCTGCACAAGCCGCTTTTTTAGCAAGCGACATGGCACAGCCAAGTCAGTTATCTGATAGTACTGTCTATGCCCAAAGTAAACTGGCGCTGACCATGTGGTCACGAGATCTCGCCTTATCAGTTCAAGGTCATGGACCTATGATTGTCTCGGTCAATCCTGCTTCGATGTTAGGCAGTAAAATGGTTAAACAAGCATACGGTGTGGCTGGCGGAGATTTATCAATTGGTGCGGACATTCTAACCAGAGCGGCATTATCAGAAGAGTTTGCTCAAGCAACTGGGCAATATTTTGATAATGACAGAGGCCAATTTGCATCACCTCACCCTGATGCACTTGATGTAGCTAAAACCGCAAAAGTGGTTGCTGTGCTTGAGCAAGTTCTTACAGAGCTAAGCTAATAATTAAGCTCAGTTTCAATTACAAAAACCTTAATATTAAAAAAGCTAATGGCCCGTGCCTTTAGCTTTTTTATTGCCCTGCGATGACTCATTCTTTTGATAAAACCTGTCATCTTCTGCATCAGCACAACGCTTTTTCATCACGGTAAAACCCTGAGTTGCATAACAGTCCTGTGACTTTGCAATAAAGCGATTATCAACAAAATCGATAAACTGATTCAATATAGAGCTTAATTATCAAGCTAAAAATCTACTGCTAAGATCGCCTTCATTGTATTGCTAGGTGTCTTTTCATCTAGCGTTGACCTAGAGTGTCTCCACTTCTAGGTGATGTATTCTCAATAAGACGACAGTCTTAAGGAAACGTTATGCGTTATGAAGGCAAAGTTTATCGTCCATGGCCAGAGGCTGACAGCATCCTCATTCAGACCACATTAGGTTGCAGTAACAACCAATGTACTTTCTGCAATATGTTCAGCGATAAACGATTTAAAATTCGTGAACTAGAAGATATTTTTAGTGATATTGAACAGGCCAGAAAAATTCACGCTCACGTTGAATCTATCTTTTTGATTGATGGCAATGTCATGGCTGTAAGAACCGAATTTTTATTGGCGATTCTCAATAAAATTACTGAGACTTTCCCTGAAATTCAAAATATTGCTTTATATGCAGGCTTTAATGATTTTCGCCGTAAAACAGTGGCGGAACTTAAACAAATGCGGGCAGCGGGTTTGACAATGGCATACGCAGGCTTAGAGTCTGGCGATCCTATTGTCCTCGATAACATCAAAAAGGCGATGAAACCTGAACATGCCATTGAAGGCATGGCGATGGCAAAAGAGGCAGGGATTAAAGTGCTGGCTTCATTTATATTTGGACTAGGTGGCCGTCATCGCTCAAAAGAACACATTAAAGCGACTACAGATATTTTAAACATTATGCAACCGGAAGAAATTGCGCCAATGGCCATTGCAATTCAGCCAGGAACTGAACTCGAACAGCAAGTACTGCGTGGTGAATTTGTTATGCCAAGTCCATTACAAGTGCTGGAAGAAGAGAAGTACTTACTGGAAAATTTAGCGGACTTTGACTGCTATTACTGGGGCGATCACGGTAATAATATCTCGCCAATGCGAGGCATGTTACCTCAAGCTAGAGTGCCATTTAAAGATAGAATTGAGCATGAAATAGCAACTAATCCAGTGACAAAACAAGACATCATTCAAACGTTTTCTTGGTAGGCTAACATGCTAATTTAACAGCTATAACCTTGCAAAGTGTTGGGATTCACCCTCAACACTTTGCCATTATTTAAGCCACTGTTTTTACTTTACTGAATATTATATCAACCACGCATTAGTTCACGGTATACCGTAGCAATACCTCATTATCTAACACCACATTAGTAGACCAAATAAAGCTGGCTCCCGCCCCACTGAATTTTTCGATAAAATTCATGTAGGCGTTTTTATTATTCACTCCTATTTCATCTTCTGAGTATAAGCTTGCTTGCGGCCAAGTACTTGAATTAAAATCTTCATTCATCCAATTATCAGCCATCGTCCAATGCACGGCATACGCTTGTTGTCCATTTTTCTCATCCGTAACACCACAATCAGTAGATAATCTCGCGCCGTCTTTTTCAGATAAGCAGCTTAAATCTAAAATTGGAGAGGTATAAAAGGTTTGCGCTTGCCAATCACGATTTGTCACAGTGCCATCACTAAAGCTGGCAATAAAGCCCCCATCACCAGCATGGTATGCATTACCTCTATTATTCTCAGAACCTAAACCTAGGTTTTCTTCCCAATCAATGACTTTAACGGCAATGGTATAAGGTTTACTGACCTTGAATTTTACAATACTTGAATTAAATGGCGTAAATGGCACGCTATCAACGGCGATTAATTTGCCATTGATATAAAGTTCAAAGTAATTATCTGCAAAAATATACCCAGTAATCACCTCACCTTGCGGGTCAACTGTCACCACAGGCACATCATCTTGATTAACTCCGGCTAAATTTCTAGGGGTAATACCAGCGCATTGTTCATATAAATCCATTGCTTTGGGTGCACTGCTATATTGATTACTGCCTGGTACAGTCCAAACTCCGCCCTGCGCATCAGTAATCTCACCTATACCAGCAACGCGACTGCGACCATTTTGACACGTAAACAAATTAGTGACGACGGTAGTCGCAGCGCCTTGGGTAATACTCCCTGAGCCGAGATAGTCATCATGGTGCATTTGAATATCATCAGAAGCACAGCTCATCGCTGTACTTCCTATCATGACGATACCGCCAACTGAAAATAGGATGTTTTTAAACAATTCGTTTTTCATAGGCCCTTCAGTCAATCAATAAGTGCGTTGGTTAATAATAGGCTATTCATAAAAATATTGAATAAGGTTATTTAACCCTAGCAAGACACTAATCACTAGCAGCTTTACAGTCTTTTAAGCTTTGACATAAGTGGCACACAATGAGAATTACTGCGTATTGAGCTTAAAAAACGCAGATGATGAATGATGAAGTGACTCACTTGACCCTTTGCCACCTCTGTTAGTCATGCGTGTCTTAATGACCTTAATCTTGTATTGAATAAATGAATATAGTGACTAGGGCCTGTTGCTCTTTGCTGGTTATGTTTTACTTCGAAAAAATAACCTTGAAAGAGCAACATGCCCTAGATAGTTAGCAAAATAATTCGCCTATCCCCTTAAAATATGACGAATATCTCCTTTTGAAACTTTAAAATAAAATTGTTATCCGGATCGCATTTTTATTTTGAAACTCCTGATAAATTCCAGCTTAAGCATACACTAATGTAGTGTTTATTTTTACCAATACTAAATGCTTGTAGTTTGGTCTCTATGTTTGATATCGACAGGTTTTCTTGAATACCATCAGCGCCATTTGGCCCATGAAATACCAAGAAAATTCGACTCGATAATGAGGATATTTTATGGCTGAAATTATTGAATTTGTTCCAAGTAACACAGAAATAGATGGGTTTGAAAAACCATCTAATCCAAAAGCAAAAGAAGATATACAACACAGACGCGAAGTAAAAAGACGTCTTGAAGACTACCTTGAAGCACAACAACTCAAACGTGCAATGGGTGAGGATGATTTTTTTGCGTAATCCCTAGCATTCTTAACTAACTATTTCATTTTCCAATACAGGCGTTCATCTCCCACCACGCTTTGTTATTCATTAAGCTCATTGGTTTCTGAGCTTAATGAATTATCCAATAATCCCCACTTAGTTTCATTAATCACTGCGCAATCGTTGCATCACGCTTATCCAATAAAAAACCACTGTAAACTCATGCCTACAGTGGTCAGGAGTAAAAAGGGGAAAGCTCCTTAGTGAGGTTTTATCGTCAATCTGAGCCTATATTGACTCCTTGCTATTAGTCGTTGCCTTGCTAATAGTCGTTGCGATGAGTCACTCGATACACCTCAAAACTTAAACCAGCGAGTGAGACCTTAATATCATGCTCATTAACCCTGACTTGACTCGTTGATATAGCAGTCTTTGATGATGTTGCCGCTTCTTTTAAAGCCTGCGTATTAAGGAGTGAATCCACTTCAGTAACCTGCATAGGAATCGTTGCCGAAGCCAAGCTGGTACCAGTATTAAATACCATCAATAACTCCTCACCAGTGCTGTTATCTATTCTTGAAAAAGCAAACATAGCGGCATGACTTGCGTTCTCTTTATCAGCATAAAATCGAGCTTGATACTCACCACGGCGTAAAACCCGCTCAGTCTTGCGTAACTCACTCAGTGCGGCAATGGCCCTATACAAAGGATGCACTTTATCGAAGTTGTCATCAGCCGTTGTTGCCAAAGTGCCCAATAACGAATTGTCGTTATAGCTTGGTACTTGGGAGGCAAACATGTCTTCTCGGGCATCAATATCATTACCATCGCCAGTAAACCCTTGCTCATCACCGTAATACACCACCGGAATCCCTCGAGATAAAAACATAAAGGCATGGGATAAAATACTGCGCTGTAATTTTTCTGCTTCTGTGCTGGCAATGCCAGATTCATTGATGAAGTAACCTGCTCGTCCCATGTCGTGATTACTTAAAAAAGTCATCAGTAAATCTGCTTGGCTATCTTCATCTTTATACAAATCATCTTGCTCAAATAATTGCTTGGCAAGCAGCGGACTTTGCCCTTGATAAAAGATTTTTGCTGCCACGTCTTGAAAAGCAAAATCCAATACCGACGGCAGTTTTCCATCTGTGGTGTATAAGCTCAAATTAACAGGGTTGGTATCATAGACTTCACCGAATACATGAAACTGAGGGATCCCCTGCAGCTTGGCAAACTCAACAATAGCAGGGCTGAAGGTTTGCCAAAATGATAAATCAACATGACGCACGGTATCGATTCTGAATCCATCAGGTTTAAACTCAGCAATGAGATTTTGATATATCTCGACCATCCCAGACAGCACTTTAGGATGCAAAGTATTCAGATCGTCTAGACCATTAAAATCACCGTTTAATGAACTTTCTCCCTCAAAATTACTGTCGCCTTGATTATGATAATACTGTGGGTCATTTAGCCAAGATGGTGTTTTGATATTGGCTTCATCATCCAATAGAAATGGCGAATACTGCTCACTCACAGCTGTGTTTACTGGCTTATATTCACAACGCGTTAGCCCTTCAATAAATCGACCATCAAGTTGGTGGCACTCTTTATAACGAATGATATCTGCAGTGTGATTAGTGATAATGTCAAAAAATACTTTCATGCCACGTCGGTGCGCCGCATCAATCAATTGTTTCAGGTCATCGTTTGTACCAAAGTGCGGATCGATTTCAGTAAAATCGACAATCCAGTATCCATGGTGAGCAATGCCGTCTTTTTGAATCGCATTATTTCTTAGCAGTGGTGTCATCCATATTGCTGTAATGCCAAGCGATTCAAGATACGCAAGTTTCTGTTCAATACCGTTAATATCACCGCCATGAAAACCTCGCTCAGTAAGGGGATCAAACCCGCCATGAGATACACCAGATACGGCTCCATTGTCATTGGCTTGATTACCATTGTTAAAACGATCTGGTAAAACAAAATAAAAAATGTCATCTCGAATATCACGCTGAAGATAATCCTGATATATCACTTTGTCGCCCGTTGCTTTCGCATCGTTTACCTTAGGCGCAGCGTGTACGTGTATGTGGAAGGCCAATAACAGTAAAGCCAAACTCGTGAAAAATATTTGTTTCATAACACCTTCTTAATCCATTAATGAATAATCCAAATCTGCCCAATAACGTGCTGAAATTAAGGCAGTTCATGCCCCTTTGCACTGACATATAAGGCATACCAATGTTCTCGAGTTAGCTGTAACCCCACTGCTTGCTGACATGCTGCAATACGTTGCAAGTCGGTTGTTCCAACCACTGGCTGAACTCGAGCCGGATGCTGCATTAACCAAGCAAGAATGATGGCCTCTTTACTGACACTGTATTCAGCGGCAAGCTGACAAACTAATGCGTAGGTTTGTTTAACCCGCATTGGCTCATCACTGAGATCTGCGCCGCTGTATCGTCCTTGGCATAAGCTTCCCCACGACTGCACTTGAATGTGTTGCTGTTGGCAATATTCCAATGTGCCAGGGGTAAAATTAATATCAGCCCCAAGCTGATTTCCGGCATAAACGGTTTCATCTATCCAATGCTGTTTGTGTAAACTCAGCTCTAACTGATTCACGACCAAAGGCGTATCTAAATGCTGTTGCAGCATACGCATTTGATGGTGCTGCATATTCGAGACACCTAAAAATCTCACTTTGCCTTCGTCACGAAGTCGATGATAGGTTTTGGCAACATCTTCTGCATCCATTAGCGGATCTGGTCGGTGTAATACCAGTACATCTAGGTAGTCAGTTTGCAGGTGTTTCAGACTTTGATTCACACTGTGGCCTATCCATTGTGCCGATAAATCATAGCGTTTAGGCCCCTTATCATCAGCAAATCGAATACCGCATTTAGTTTGAATCAACATATGCTCTCTTAGCTCAGGTCGAGACGATAAAACTTGACCAAATACTTGTTCCGCTTTACCAAAAGTATAAATATCCGCATGGTCAAAATAGTTTATCCCTTGGTCTAAAGCGGTATTCACCACATCATGAGCCTGCGCTAAGTCTTTTGCATTTATGCCATTATTATTCCACCCCCCTCCCAACCCCATACAGCCATACACTAAAGGGCTTGCGTGAGGTAAGTGCTGATTAAGAGGTAAAGTATTAGGGCTAACATTTGCCAAAGGTTTAACGACAGACTTCATGGTTTAATCACTGATGTTAAGTATTAAGATGATGCATATTCTCAACATTAAGCCCAACAGTGGAACCGTATTCTCCAAAATCATTATTTGATATAGCTACCAATAACAAAATACAATTCATTTTAAAGAACAAAAACTATCATCCGTATTTTATGAAGGACTAAGCTAATGAGCCGAGAGCACAAGAAATTTGAGCGACTATTTCTATTTAATGAAGTCGCAAAACAGCTCAGCTTTACAGAAGCAGCGGCGACTTTAGGCATATCCAGAGGCTATCTTTCGGAACAGATCCGCCAATTAGAAAAGGAATTTGGCAGACCTTTGCTGATCCGCAGTACGCGCAGTGTAAAGCTCACTCCCCAAGGTGAATTAATATTGGCGAAGATGGGACAGGTAAAACAATCGTTATTGGAGTTAGATAGGCAGATACGCCATGACAATGACAGTATTGCGGGTCGAATTCGTATTACAGCACCCAGCCAGTTTACCCAACGTTACCTATTGACTATTTGCCGTGATTTTCAAAAGCAAAACCCACTCATTGAGTTTTCGCTCGACAGTAGTTACACCACCTACGATTTAACCCAAAATGACTTTGATTTAGCCATTAGAGCAACCAAAACACCACCACAAAATATGGTGGCTAAAAAGTTATTTTCTTATCAGTATGTATGCTGCGCAGCGCCCGCTTATATTGAACAACACGGTGCTCCAAGTACAATTGAAGAGCTGACACAACATCTTTGCTTAACCGCTGAAGAGCAAAGCCTGTGGCATATAGGGCAAGAACCGATGATGGTGAAAAGTCATTTAAGCATTAATGATAATCACATGCTAAAAGCGTTAGCACTTGATGCCCAAGGGATCATTTTTGTGCCTGAGTATTTGGTTGATAGAGAACTTGAAGTTGGCAACTTAATGCCTTTACTCGTCAATGAGCCCACACAGGCCTCTTCTACTTACCTTGTTCATCCACAACTGATACATCAATCAGCAAGATTAGCGAGTTTTATTACCTTTACGTCAGACTGGATAAGTCGTCACCTGCCGCCATCACAGCGACAATAGTGGTTTAGCAGATTAACCTAACTCTGCAGCTTAATGAGCTAGGTTAACCCGAATAAAACCGCCAATACGGCTACGTGCGATTACTGAGTGCAATTACTGAGAATGATCGAGCGTAAAGTCTAATCTTACTTGCTGATGACGTTGGATCACGCCCTGACCTTTGACCGTTTTTGGTTTGTATTTCCAATTATTAATCGCCTGCAAAGCTGCACGGTTAAAGGTTCTTTTAGGTTCAGCCTCCAGCACTTGTGCATTGATAACCGCCCCACTGCTACTGATATCAAACATCACTATCACATAACCTTCTTTCCCGTCACGAGCAGCATCCATAGGATACTGAGGTGAGACTTGTACTACAGGCATTGCGTCCCCTTCATTAAAGCCCGGAGTAAACGTTTCTTGAATCGGCGTCGTCATTTCTGGCGAGATGTCATCAAAAGTATTATTCGTATCCGAGCTGGTTGTCGCAACCGTATCGCGTTTAACTAAGGGCGGTATTGATTTCTTTTCCAATCTAATTTTTTTTATCGGCTTTGACGGCTCTGCTGGCCTCTCAAAATAATCAATGATTGGGCTCGGTTGCACTTCTTCCACATAAACATCATCGCTTTTTATCAACTGGGCCATGAATACAAACAAGGCAAGCGTGATAGCCCCACCAACGAGTAAAATACTCACATGGCTCACTATGCGAGATGAGGTAATACAATGGAAAAAATTCACAGAGTTTGAGTAAAAAGCTGAACTATTTTGAAAAGCAGTTTGATCTGAGGTCATAGACATTCCTTGTGTAATGTAGAATTAATACAAACAATTAAGCTGCCTTTTAACCTGTAGTCGTCAATTAACGCACTTACCAAATATTTTGTTACATTTAGCCAAAACAACCAAAACCACACACAAAATAAAACAATTAATTAACAAAAAATAAACACAGAAAGCGCTTTCAAAATAACATTATTTTTCGCATTAATATTTAACACTTATCTCCCAAATGCTCGCCTGATTGTTTCAGTTTAGATTCATACCTAAGTATTAAGCTCAAGCTGGCTATATACGTAACAAGATTTGCTAACAATTATAAGATTGACTTTTTGGCTCAGTCTTAGAATATGGTGGCGATTATTAGATATGGATCCTATAGATAATTGCAGTAAAAAATTGTCGTTGTAAAAAGATCGCCCGAATAAAAATCAAAATAAAACCAATAAAAAACAAAAATGAACCCCATTTTTTGTAAGGAAGCAGACCACAATGAAAAAAACGCTAATTGCAATTGCACTAGCCTCAACCTTTTTGAGTGCTTGCGGCAGTTCAGATGTCAAAGTCAATGACACGAATAAGGCAGAAGCTACAGTAACAAAAGCCACCAACACCCACGCTGAGTTAGGTGATTTCGGGATTGATTTAACCGCCCGAAATGAAGCGGTAAAACCGGGTGACGACTTCTTTATGTATGCCAGCGGCACATGGTATGACAATTTTGAAATGCCCGCGGATAAAACTCGTTATGGCGCATTTACCGCTCTTGGTGAGCGCAGCGAGAAACAAGTTAAAGAAATCATTGATGATATCGCTAGTCGTAGTGATTTAAATGCTGAAGAGCAGTTAATTGCAGATTTTTATCAGTCTTACATGGACACTGATACCATCAATAAATTGGGTATCACCCCTATTCAAGGCACATTAGATACTATTACCGCAGTTAAAAACACTGATGACTTAACCAAGGTATTTGGTAACGCGTGGCTCACCGATGCTGAATCGCCAATTTCTGGCGGCATGTGGTTCAACCGTTTAGATCCAAACCAATATGAACTGTCTATTGGCGCTGGCGGTTTAGGTTTACCTGATCGCTCTTACTACCTAGAAGACAGCGAGCGTTTTGTAAAAATTCGCACCGCTTATGTGAGCCACATTGCTGAAATGCTAGCTTTTGCTGGCATTAAAGATGGCCAAGCTCGCGCAGAAGCTATTCTTGCGTTAGAAACTAAAATTGCTGAAGGTCAATGGCCACGTGAGAAACGCCGTAACCGTGACTTAACCTTAAATCAGGTTAAACGTGCAGACTTAAATAATGAGTACCCTAACTTCAACTGGGACTTATTCTTTGAGCAATCAGGTTACCAAATCCCACAACTTAACGTGTCTCAGCCTGAGCCGATCAAAGCGATGATTGAGCTAATCAATAACGAGCCGTTAAATGTATGGCAAGACTACCTGACCTTCCACACTGTCAGTAACAATGCAGGCTTACTATCTGAAGATATCTACAACGCAAGCTTTGCTTTTTATGGCAAAGAACTGAGCGGACAAGAAGAGCCTAAACCGCGCTGGAAACGTGCCGTAGCCGAAATGTCTGGCACCCAATCGTTAGGTTTTGCTATTGGTAAAGTGTATGTAGCGCGTTACTTCCCAGAGTCATCAAAACAGCAAATGGCTGAATTGGTTGAAAATCTTCGCACTGCGTTAGGTCAACGTATTGATGGTCTTGATTGGATGGGTGATGAAACTAAGGTAAACGCCCATGCTAAACTTGCCGCTTTCAAACCTAAGATTGGTTACCCAGATGTATGGCAAGAATTCGATGGCCTAACATTAACCAACAAAGACTTAATCGCTAATATCCAAAACTTACGCCAGTACTTCCATGCCGATAGCGTTGCTAAAGAATTGAAAAAGACTGACCGTAACCGTTGGGGCATGACGCCACAATTCGTCAACGCATACTACAATAGCTCATTTAACGAGATTGTGTTCCCAGCAGCCATTTTACAGCCTCCGTTTTTCGATCCAAATGCCGACCCAGCGGTGAACTATGGCGGCATTGGCGCTGTGATTGGTCATGAAATGGGACACGGCTTTGATGACCAAGGCTCTAAATCTGATGCTAACGGTATTCAACGTAACTGGTGGACCGACAGTGACCGAGCTGCATTTGAGGCGAAAGCCGATATGCTTGCAGATCAATACAGTCAATACGAGCCACTACCGGACAACTTCGTAAATGGCCGTAACAGCTTAGGCGAAAACATTGGTGATGTAGGTGGTTTAGCCATGGCCTATCATGCATACCAGTTAAGCTTAAATGGTAAAGAAGCACCGATTATTGATGGCCTGACGGGCGATCAACGTTTCTTCTTAGCATGGGCACAAGTGTGGAAAGAAAAACGCACCGAGCAAAGCATGTTAAGTCAGCTGCGTGCAGGTACTCACGCACCAGGCCGTTACCGCGCACTTGCGCCTCGTAACCATGATGCATGGTACAAAGCGTTTGACGTGAAACCAGGTGACAAGCTTTACTTACCAGAAGACCAGCGCGTTCGTATTTGGTAATCGGTCAATCACCCGATAAATAAAAAAGCCAGTCAATTGACTGGCTTTTTTATGAGTCGATGAAAGTGTACTTTTGCTACTTAGTTAAATCGACCACAACGCGGCCACGAACTTGACCAGCCATTAACGCTTCTGCCGTGCTTATCACTTCATCTAAGCCAATATCTGCTGAAATATCATCAAACATTTGTGGTTCAATAATCTCAGCTAAGCGTTGCCATGCCTCAAGTCTGTCTTCAAGAGGACGCATGACACTGTCGATACCCGCTAACGTCACACCACGTAAAATAAATGGCATGACAGAAGAAGGAAAGTCCATCCCTTGGGCCAAGCCACAAGCCGCTACAGTGCCGCCATATTTTGTACTGGCGCAGATATTGGCTAAGGTATGACTACCAACAGAATCAATCGCCCCAGCCCAGCGCTCTCTGGCTAATGGTCTACCAGGCTCCGATAAGGTGTTACGGTCAATCACTTCTGCAGCGCCAAGCTTTTCAAGATAAGCGGCTTGATCTGCTCGCCCTGTTGATGCCACAACCTGATAGCCAAGTTTGGCTAAAATGGCGATAGCAAAGCTGCCGACACCGCCATTAGCGCCTGTCACCAGAATTTCACCTTTTTCAGGAGTGACGCCATTTTTCTCCAGCGCAATCACACTCAACATTGCGGTATAACCTGCGGTGCCAATCGCCATAGCTTGCTTTGGTGTAAAGGCATTAGGCAATGGGATCAACCATTCACTTTTTAAACGCGCCCGCTCAGCAAGACCACCGCAATGCACTTCGCCAACACCAAAGCCATTGAGTAGCACGTAATCGCCAACTTTGAATTTATCAGTGTCGGACGCTTCAACAAGCCCCACTAAATCAATACCAGGCACCATAGGAAACTGCCTGACCACAGGACCTTTACCGGTAATTGCCAATGCATCTTTATAGTTTATCGTGCTATAAATCACTTTTACGCTTACATCGCCATCGGGTAAAACACTCTCATCAATTTCCTTAACTGCCGCGCGATATCCTTGGTCATCTTTTTCAATTAATAAGCCGTTAAACATGGTCACTCCTCAATATAGACCGCTCGTCTATAAATAGTTAAAAAATTTTATCGTGGTAATCCTGCGATAAAACATTCAAGGTAATTTTGCAGTGGCTGAGTGCTTTTAACTAACTTTGCGCGGCTTACCGCCCCTTCCCAGCCAACCCAAAAATGCTCAGCCAATAAAGCACAGTTAGCCGTTGGGGATAATTCGCCCTCAACTTTGGCAGCCTCTAGACAAGCCGTTAATCTTTGCTGCCAATCTAAAAATATATCAATCAATTGCTGTCTGTAGCTTTCAGGCAATAAATCCACTTCTTGGCCTAAATTACCAACCAAACAACCACGCTTAAATTGATAGCGCTCCATACCATCCATCGCACTATCAACAAAAAGGCCAATACGTTCAAGCGCTGAGTAAGCTTCGTTTAGCAAGCATTTATCAAGTTTGTAAGCAAAATACGTGGCGTAGTTTTCAATCACCGCCTGACCAAATGCTTCCTTACTCGCAAAGTAATAGTAAAACGAACCTTTGGGCACCCCGACCTTTTTAAGAATGTGATCGATTCCAGAAGAGGCAAAGCCATTCTCAGTCAGTTGCTCAAGACCACTGCGAATTAGTTCCGCCCGAGTATCTTGACTGTCTCTCGCCTGCTTGGGCGGCCTACCACGTCGTGGTTTAGTGATGTTTTCTACAATTGATTCTGTCATAAAATTATATTAGACCGATCGTCTATTAAAATGCAATGTTATTTCAGATCCTTTGCCTTTTTTGTTTAGTTGCTCTCACTATGATTCCTTGCGATATGCCATAAATCCTGCATCTGGCACCAAATGGTAACTCTTCAAGTTTTCATTGAGGAATAATAGCCACAAATTCACTATTTGAGGTTTTATAATGCAGCGCAGTAATGGTTTTACGCTAATTGAATTAGTGGTCGTGATTATTATTTTGGGTATTTTATCTGTGGTCGCAGCGCCAAAATTTATCGACCTTAAAGGTGATGCTCATAAGGCCACCGTTGAAGCCATGGCGGGTGCAATTGATAGTACCAACAGTCTGGTTTACTCAAAATCAGCGATTAATGGCGTTGAAAAAGAAGCATCGATTGATGCTGCAGCAATTGGCGATGAATACGCAGGTGCAACGCTCATATATGGCAGCATGCAGGCAGATGAAACAAGCTTAGCGATGTTTGTCGAAGGCATTGATGACCCAAGTGCATGGGAAATGGAAAAAACCAATGAAGTAAACATGAGAATTCATCCTGCTGACCACCCTACCATTGGTGATGGGGCTGGCAACTGCTTCGTACAATACAGCCACCAGTGGACTGATGCTCGTGGAGCAACTTATCCCGCTAAAACCACTTTATATACTGACGATTGTTAGCCCTCGATGAAAAAACGGCTAAAAGCCATTTGTAAATGTTATTAATACTGCTGTAAAACAAAGCAATAAACGATATATCATCAAGCTAACTTGGCACTCTTAGTAAAGTGCCATTAGCGATGAGCCTTAAGCGATGAGCCTTCAGCCATGAGTGGCATACCTAAGCCGATGAAATACCGTTAATAATGTCATTTAGCTCTAGCCGTAAACGTGCATTAGATACAAGCCGCCTATTGCTTATCGAGCATCGAGTGCACGCTCTTGTGCCGTTTGCGTATCTGAAAAATATCGAGTTAAGCGATCTGTAATCCTAGAACAAGTCCGCCAACAAACCCATGTTGATCTCAACGCTGTTGATAATTCAGATGGCATCTTAAAAGCGATTAGCGCATTAGAACACATCAAATTAAATGGCCTTAATAAACCGCTCCACACTATTTGATAACGCTGCACTGTTAGATAACGCGCTGCACTATGGTGACTCAGCCATCGCACCATTATGAAACAAAATGCACGCATTTACTGAACAGAACTTAATCATTCAACCTAAAGCTGCAGAAAAATCGCACCGATATCGATCATAGAACTTATTGTTATGATGGAATTTTTATCTAGTCGCACCATTTTAGCCCCTCCTGAATTTAACATTATCCCAACATAGGAATAATTCTTGCTTCACTAAGTGACTGAATTATAAATAAGAGAATAGCTTTGGGGAGCATAAATGGACAATATCAGTGACGCGATCGGGGTAATTGCACAAAGTGCGGATACCGTTTTTATCCTTCTTGGTGCAATTATGGTGCTAGCGATGCACGCAGGCTTTGCATTTTTAGAAGTGGGGACTGTCAGACATAAAAACCAAGTAAATGCATTAGTTAAGATTTTAACCGACTTTGCTTTTTCAGCTGTAGCCTATTTTGTCATTGGCTATCAAATCGCTTACGGCAGCCACTTTTTTGTCAGCGCAGAGACATTAGCAGCTAATAATGGCTATGACTTAGTGAAGTTCTTTTTCTTACTCACCTTTGCCGCCGCTATTCCCGCCATTGTTTCTGGCGGTATTGCTGAGCGTGGTAGCTTTCGCCCCTTCTTATTTGCCTCTGCATTGATTGTGGCGTTTGTATACCCACTGTTTGAGGGCATGATATGGAATGGTAACTATGGATTTCAAGCATGGTTAGGCAACACCTTTGGCGCAGAGTTTCATGACTTTGCAGGCTCTGTTGTAGTACATGGAATGGGCGGTTGGTTAGCATTAGTTGCTGTGTACATTTTAGGTGTTCGTGGTGGCCGTAAGCCAGGAGTCGCCTTTGCTCCATCTAACATTCCCTTTCTGGCATTAGGGTCGTGGATATTAATTGTCGGCTGGTTTGGTTTTAATGTCATGTCAGCACAAACCTTAGATGGCATAAGTGGCCTTGTGGCCCTAAACAGTTTAATGGCCATGGTGGGCGGCACGATTATCGCGTTAATTGTTGGTAAAAATGATCCAGGGTTTATCCATAATGGTCCACTAGCTGGGTTAGTTGCTGTTTGTGCGGGTTCTGATTTAATGCATCCAGTTGGCGCTTTTGTCGTCGGTGGTGTTGCCGGTGGCTTATTTGTTTTTGTATTCACAAAACTTCAACGCAGCACCACAATTGATGATGTATTAGGTGTGTGGCCTTTGCATGGATTATGCGGTGTTTGGGGTGGTATAGCAGCTGGAATATTTGGACAACAAAGCTTAGGTGGTCTTGGTGGTGTAAGCGTTATGTCGCAACTGGTTGGCACACTTGTGGGCGTTGGTTTTGCCATCGTAGGCGGCGTGATTGTTTACGGTATTGTTCATAAAATAGCTAGCTTACGTTTGAGCCAAGAAGATGAATATATAGGCGCTGATTTAGCCATTCACAAAATTGGCTCAACCAATGCTGACAAGTAACTCTGTCAGTTTTTATGGCTGTTTTTATGACTTTTTTTATGACTGTTTTATGAAAAAGGTTCTGCCCTGTTTTCAGCCCGATAAGTGACAGCATAAAATAGTGACGAAAACAAAAAAGCTCAAGCATTTGCTTGAGCTTTTTTAGTAATCCAATGCGATTATAAAACAGTTATCACATCAGCTTCAGGTAAACGAGCTTTAGGTTTACCGTGGTTATAATCTTCACCACCTTTATGGTAACCAATCGCTAATGCAAATTGACATACATAACCTGCTAATTCTTCTTTGAAAATCTCGCCAATTAAGTCAGGATCGACCCCTTCCATTGGCGTTGAGTCAATACCTAAACGCGCTAGAACGTGCAGTGTATTACCAATCGCAATGTATGTTTGCGCTTTAGTCCAGTTGCCGTTAAACCCACTTTCATCAGTATTTAAATCAGCAAAGGCATAAGCACCATTTAACATGTTGTCGTACATTTCTGCCGGTAAATGGCCTGATGCCACTTCTGCGTCAACCACTTTACGGTAGTCATCTTTGGTGTAATACGGGTTGTGAGCAAATAAAATAATGTGTGATGCTTCAGTCGCATGAGGCTGATTAAACTGATGCATGTTTGCAAAAGTATCGTGGAAACGTTGTTTGGCAGCATCCGTTTCAAGCACAATAAATTTCCAAGGCTGCGAATTAATCGAAGAAGCAGATAAACGCATCGCCTCTTTAAGTACTGACATATTTTCTGCAGAAATCCGTTTAGAAGCATCATATTTTTTAGCTGTATAGCGGCTGTTAAGATCTGTAATAATTTGATGAGACATAAAGTATTTCCTCAATAAGCAATGTCAAAAAATGAATCAAGAGACAAAAATGAATCAAGAGAATGTTATTGCCATCCCCATGAATAAAGTCGCTTAAAATCTTGTTGCAGTAATACTAGTTAAAAATGGCTAATTTCGACATAGCCACCAGCACCAAACATTATGGACTTATTAATCCATAATAATCGACGCTATCATTAGCGGATCCCATGACAAATATTGAGTCTTTACTCTATCAACATTAAGATAATGACATCACTCGAATCAGATAATCGCATTGAGCGATAAAGAAACCGCAATGGATGCATATACCACCACGAAAAATCAACACGCCCTTGTAGTAGAAGGCGGCGCAATGAGAGGGATCTTTGCCTCTGGCGTGTTAGACAGATTTATTGAACAACAATATCGTCCTTTCGACTTTTGTATCGGCGTGTCAGCTGGTTCAACAAATTTAGCCTCTTGGTTATCTCATCAAAAGCAGCGCAATTACCGTATCATTACCCATTATTCATGCCTGCCTGAATTTATTGATTTTGGTCGTTTTATTCGTGGTGGTCATTGGCTTGAGCTTGACTGGTTATGGGATATTTTGGCAAAAGAATGCTATTACGATATGGCAGCGTTTGTGCAGCAGCCGATCCCTTTATTTGTGGTCACAACCAACATCAATACAGGTGAAGCGGTTTATATAAAAAGCACTGAAGACAATCTCGAACAGATTTTAAAAGCATCCTGTTCAGTGCCTATCGCTTATCGAGACTTTCCTACTTATCAAGGTGCTCCTATGACAGATGGCGGCATTGCCGATTCAATACCTGTTATTAAAGCCTACGAAATGGGCGCCAAAGAGATCACAGTAGTATTATCTAGACCATTAGGTTATCGCAAAAAGGCGCCCAAAATACCTTGGCTAATCACTAAAACTCTCAAACGACACCCTAAACTTGCAGAAGCCATGGTGAACCGTGCAACCAATTATAACCAAGCCATCGACTTTATCATGCAGCCACCAGCAGACTGCAAAATCCATATTATCGCCCCGCCAGATGATTTTAACGTCGGTAGATTAACCACTGATAAAGCGGTTTTAGAGGCAGGATATCAAATGGGAATCACAGCTGCAGATACCTTGCTTGCGAAACCCTGTTTTAGTTAAAAAAAAGCCGGACAAGATGTCCGGCTAACAAGCTGCTTCCGTGCATTGATTACCAAAAGTGCTTTGACGCAAATTTGCTACACCTTGTGCCACAACACATGGACAGGTAAAGCTGTAATCAACGATTAGGGTTGGTAATGAAAAGTCGATTTATCTCGTATTTTTATGGTTAAACTGAGTATTGTTAATTGGCTTAAAACCCGTTTCTATTAAGGTAATTGCTTAGACCACACTTGCCCCTTCACTGCTTTGTCATAGCCGTAATTGTAAAGTGCTTGCATGTATTCAAAATCAAACATTGCCTTAGTTTCTACTGGTGCATCAAATTCGTTATCCACATAGGTGAAGCTCAAATCGATTTGTTGTAATTGGCTGTCATAAAGCATTTTGTATAAGTCACCTCTGCTTTGCAGCACTGTTAAACTTTTTAAACTTCGAGTCAGTAATGCCATGCCCTTATCTGGTATCACTTCATAAGGCATAGTTAACATGCCATTGCGGATAACATGAATATATGGCTGTTGAGTTAGCCCAAGTGCCTTTGATAGCTTTCCATAATCTGTTGTCACTGGCTCAAAGAACATTTGTGCAGATAAACCACCATCGACGTGCAATTCCTCATACGCTTCACCCTGATAGTCGACCTTGATAAACTGCGGTGGGAACACACCAGGGATCGATGCACTCGCCGCTAAAATTTGATGAATAAAACCAGCTTTATTGTCGATATTACTGTTAGCAATCGCACCAATATTCCATATTGATAAACGGCCAGAATCAAACTGTGTTGTGCCGATAAATAATCGACGTCCTGCATTATGTTGCTTAGCGATGTCAGCTATCATTTCTGGGGTGTACACGCTAGCAATGAACTCCAGCATATTGTCACCGTTGGTAAAAGCATCTTTAAAAAGCGTATTTAAAAAGTTACGTTTGCCCATGATTTCTTTGTCATTAATGCCTAGCATCACCTGCTTTAATCTAGGCACTTCATCGCCACCTAGAAACGCAAATGGTGCGATTAATGCCCCCGCACTAACGCCTGTCACTATTGTGTATTGTTCAAGTTGATCATGATCGTATAAGCCATTAACGACACCTGCACCAAACGCACCTTTAGCCCCGCCTCCTGATAACACTAAAATGTTTAACGCATCGCCCTGAACAGTTAACGGGGTGGATTTTGTTAAATCAGAATATAAAAAAGTGGATGGTTCCCCAGCCCAAAAGCGCAGCGGTTCAGCATTAGGTGATTTTGCTTCACCGCCAACGGTCGCTTGCTCATAACCCTGTTCAGGAACTCGAAGATCCAAAGTATGTGTGGTGCTACAGCCAGCGATAAGCATCAATAATAAAATGGCTGCTATCTGTTTAACGTGATTCATTGCTTCTCTCTATATGTTCTGTTTATTGCAACAAGCCTTCTCTTCTGTTGGTCCGCCGTTTGTGGCTACAACACAGAAAATAACGCTTAATGGGGTAAATCCACTTTGTCACACCTACACACCACTTATTATAAAAAGCTTTTAAATCAGTAACTTTATAGTGAAACACCTAAGGTTAGCAGGTTGATTTGACGCATTATAGAGACTGAAATGACCTAAGCAGAATCACATATGAAGGATCAAACCCTCATCCTGTATTGACCAAGTCTCTAGCGTTTCGTGTTACAGCCCCAATGACTCAATGGAAAATGCATCACTTCCCTAATTCCATTCTCAACGCCATTTCCTCAGCACTTAACTCCTAGCTGCAAACGGAATTCATTCCTTCTCTCAAGTAACCCATTCAACAGTTTGTGTTTCGTCATTTATCAATCAGTTTGTATAAAAAACAAACCGAGGGTTTCGTCCTACAAACGCGATTAACTAAATTTAATCTTTCTCCCTAGAATGCTCGCCAACACAGTTTCATCAATGCAAAAAGCGCTAGCGGCACAAAAAAAACTGCAGCCTTTTTAGCGAGGTTTGTATGAGATTCACGACTAACAAATGAACGGTTAGTTGACATCAATAACGATTGAATACACATAGTTTTGTGGTTCAGTAGGAGCAGCAACTAAATGAATTTTGCAAAAAACTGGATGACATCCGTCCCGAAACACATTTTATCAATTGGCTTTGGTGCATTAGCACTAAATATCCCATTGAAACTGAATGCCGAAGAGCTGAGCATTACAGAATCAGAACAACAGCAAGTTAACCTCTCAGGTAAGGCTATTTTTGCCAAATATGGTATTGCTGATGATTTACCAAAATTAGGCCTTAACTCGTT
Organism: Shewanella sp. UCD-FRSSP16_17; assembly: GCF_001675935.1. NCBI lineage: Bacteria > Pseudomonadati > Pseudomonadota > Gammaproteobacteria > Alteromonadales > Shewanellaceae > Shewanella > Shewanella sp. UCD-FRSSP16_17. The sequence goes on along the minus strand of NZ_LZFV01000035.1, from coordinate 629,532 downwards.
AGTTCAAGGCGAGCACTTAGTTGAGCATGTAAACCGAACTACCACTGTTGGTGACGAAGAGCGCACCTCTGAAGTCTTTCTTATTCAAAGTACCGATGAAAAGGGCAACATCGACCTTAGAATCAAATATGACCCTGCCAAACTTGATGAAAATGAAGACATCATCAATGAAATTGAAGCCAATACAAGGATTGAATATCGCTTACGTAATTATGCACAAAGCTATGATCCATCGTCGGTTACCGCTACAGAACTGGATAACGGCCAAGTAGAAATTGCGTTTAACTATTCAAAATATGGCTTGCCGCAAGACATCGCATACTTTCGTTTTATGCGAGTCAAAATCACGGTTGAGAATAACCAACCAATAAAAATGATCATCAAGAACAATCGTCCAATTACATATCAAGAGTTCCGTATTGATGACTACCAGCAAGTGGTGAACTTTACGACTCAGGCAGACGGTTCTGTCAAGATTAAAAATAAGCGTATTGAGGCAACGGGCGTCAATAAAAAAGACATACCAGTCAATGTCACTACGTTAACTGAGCCTGTGGCTTTTTACGACGATGTTTATGGCGAAAGTGTGATAAACGAAAAGCGACTATCACAAGTATCTAACCCTCGCTTCAACGAAGAAAGCGTTAAATTAGACCGAGTATTTCCATTAATGGGTGACATGGTACGTCGCCAAGGTATTGATGTTCCATTGCCATTTGGTATTTCGGTTGCCTACCGTAATCAAGATATGAATTTTGGTTTCAGTGATTTTGACATTATGGGAGCGAATTTAAATGACCTTTTCGACCCATTTAAATCGGTGGCACAAGTTAACGCTGAAAGCTTGAGTTTACGCGGTGATGTCAACATCTTGCCATTTTGGAACGTGTTTGGATATTTCGGAAAAATCAACGTTGATGCCAAAGTTGATGCTGAGTACACAGGCGAAATTGGCCTGCAGTTACAAGAAAAACTTAACAATAAATTACCTGGTTTAGGTAACGCTTTTTGTAATGAGTTATCGGCGTTATGTCAATCTGGCACTTTAAGCGTGCCACTACATCTCGAATACGACTTGATGGGGATTGGTACAACCTTATCTGTCGGTTACAAACAGTTTTTCGCATCTGTTACAGGTAGTTACTCAAAAACAAGAATGGTTGGCACTGGTAAATGGGGTGACGGCATCTTAACAGTACAACCTATGTTGGGCTACCAGTTAGCAGAATACCGAACCCAGTTTTTTATAGGTGCCGAATATCAAGGTCTAAAGCCGAATATGGAAGGGTCTATTGCAGGTGTTGAATTGGGCGGAGAAGAGTTTTTCTATAACGTCGGTGTCGACCTAGAAAAATGGGCTTACCTAGTCGGATTTAATAAGCAATTTGGTAAAAACTACAATTTAAGTGTGCTTTATAACAAAGGTGAAACTCGCAACTCAGTGACACTGAACTTTGGTTACCATTTCTAACGTGTTCACCGTTACTCGCTTTATTCATTGCCAGTAACTCGACGTTCGATTTTGTTGTGCTAATTGGGCTAATCGTTTAGCTAGCGTTAATCAAGCTAGCTAAACAATCACAGCTAAGTGCTCACAATAAAAAACGAACGAAAACTCAGAAACGAAAGCCACGTTACATCATGTGGACTTCATCCTACATAAGCGATTACGCATGTAGGGGTTGAGCAATTAATATACAACCACATTCATTGACAACGCAGCCAACAAACTTAAACAAAAAAGAGTAAGCCAGACAAGGCGAACAGCGGCTGCGTTAACAAGGGCAATGCCCAATACAGGATACGAAGATGACGTTATTTAATAAAACAATACTTGCGGTTTCAATCACGCTGACATTAGCTGCATGCGGGAGCAGTGACGATAACAACGAAACCACCCCGACGCCACCACCAGAATTATCACCATTACCGACAGAAAAAGTGACAATAGAAGTCGGTAATAGCAATGTAAAAGCATTAAAAGAATCTCACGTAGTGACATCACCAGACGGTGAAGAAACACTAGCCAGTATCGAAACGTTTAAAGGCATCACTTACGCAACAGCTGAGCGTTTTGATCACAGTGGCGTATTGGATATGAGCGAAGAAGTTGACGCTCAAGACTTCGGTTTTGCTTGTCCACAGCTTAAAACAACATCACAACCACAGTCAGAAGATTGCTTAAATTTGAACATCTGGCGTCCAGCGGATCTGTCAACGGATGTGGTACTACCGGTTTATGTATTTATCCATGGTGGTGATTTTGAATACGGCGCAGGCTCTGAACCTTTGATTCATGGTGATACTGTCGTTGCTCAAGGCGCAGCTGAAGGTAACCCTTTTATTGCGATTACCCTTAACTACCGCTTAGGGATGTTAGGCAGTCACTGGCTTAAAGATAATCAAGGCGGCAACTATGGCCTTGGCGATCAAAAGCGTGCATTAGAGTGGGTCAATAACAATATTGCTGACTTTGGCGGTGATATTGAAAACATCACCCTAATCGGTCAAGGCGCTGGTGCAATGTCGGTAGGCATTTTACAACAAGAAGCAACTGAAGAGCCTATGGCTGGCGAGTACTTTACTCGTGCAATTATGCAAAGTAACCCTGCAGGTTTTGACTACCGCAGTTACGATCAAGCCAGTGATTTCGCCACAAAAATCACTGATTATCAGGCCGAAATGGAAGATATAGATCAAGTGGACTTAAAAGCTCTTCCTCTTGACCAGTTGATGCAAGTACAAGCTAAAGCGTCATCAGCACTATCGCGTATCGGTGATTGGACAGGTTTGTCATGTGTAGATTTAGATAACTTAGTCGGTAGCGGATTATGCTTGACCAGTAAATTGTCAGGTGAAATTACGCCTATGGCAAATTTAATGCCTTTTGCGCCCTATATTGAATACAAAAAGCCACTTTTGGGTACGACGATTAAGGGATATCACTTAACGACTCAGCCATCATTGGATCATTTTACCGTACCAACTGTTATTGGTAACAATACTGATGAAGCAAATACCATGGGTATGCTGCCAAGTTTAACATTCTTAATTCCAACGATTATCAATTTAATCAGTGAATTAGAGCCTGAACTCATTGAGCAAGGTGACATTAATCAGAATATGCTGACTTGGCTTGCTGATGAGAAAAACATGGCGTTAGTTGAGCAAGAGATTGCCCAATTAACCGCTGATGACATTAAAGCGCAAGTGGAGTTAGGTGATATTTTACCGAGCACAGCTTACGAAGCCATTGTTAAATTTCACTTTGGCCTTGGCAACGGTGATACCACCAATGCGTTACTCGATTTAACCGACTTTTATCCAAACAATGAAGGTGAGTTATCGGGCGCAATAGCTAACATGACGCAATTTAGAATGATGTTAAATGACATGCTGTTTGCAGGCCCTTCACGTAAACAAGCACGTGAGACTCAAGAAAATAACGTAGACGCCACTTTTTACCAGTTTGGTTACCATGCAAGTTTCAACGTATGGACTTATAACACTGAAGGTGAAGATGGCACTGTCGACATTGGTGATGTGATTAAAACTATCAGCTGTATCAGTGGTGCATGTAATGGTTCAGAACTGCCATTTGTATTTAACAAACCACTAAAACTCGATGGTTCTGCGGCATCAGTTAGCAGTAAAGACCAAGCGTTAATGGATAAAATGTCTCGTCTTTGGTTTAGCGACGCACTATTCGAAAATTACCAATACAACAATGATAGCGTCTTGATCATTGATGAAGATGGTATCGATACTTTCAAATCAGACTGGGATAGCCAGCAACCAGGTCAAGATCCTGAATTAAGACAAGGTCGCCTTCAAGGGCTTGAAGATTTAGATCTCATTCTAGGTTATCTGTAAATATCCCTTTATCACCGCAGGTAAGCAAGATTCTTATTAGGCCAGTTCGCTGGCCTTTTTTACGACTTTAATAGTTAACTGTAACGGATATCTTATGTTTTTCTCCCCGTTTTATAAAGCATTCACACTTTGGTCATTAGCGTGTTGCGTACTGCTCATAACGGGTTGCGCAACCCCAAACCCTAGCGTACCTGAAGATTTTGAAGCTCACTTTGTTAAACGTAATTACCAAGCACAGGCTTACTTAATTCCAGCGGCAAATGAAGCCTTTGCCCGTCGAATTGATTTAGTCAGAAAAGCACAATCAAGCATCGATATGACCTATTTTTCGTGGAATGGCGATACCTTAGGCCTCACCTTATTGAATGAGCTCAAACTCGCAGCTGACCGTGGCGTGAAGGTCAGGCTAACCTTAGATGACTTACTGGTTTTTAATGAAAAATGGCTGGCGGATGTCGACAAGCACCCTAATGTCCAAATCAAAATTTTCAACCCATTTAACTCGCGAAAAATGGGCTGGGTTGGCCGTGCTTTTGATTTCCAAATCCATCAAGAAGTGCTAGATAATCGTTTGCATGAAAAGTATTTTAACGTCGATCATCAGCAAATGATCCTCGGCGGTAGAAACATTGGCGACGAGTATTTTGGTTACAGTAAAGAGGCTAACTTTTTCGACTTAGATGTGCTGTTCACTGGCGATATTATTGCGCCATTTGCAACCAATTATGAACAGCAATGGCAAAGTGACTTTGTTGTCCCTGTGAGTGAATTAATTAAGGTGAATACGGATATTAGCGACACACGCCACTTTTCTAAAGCCTTAGCTAAAGCCCAAAAAAAGCACCCAAAAATAACACAAGATATTGAATTAACAATCAATAATATGACAAATCCAGCGTTTATTGATGTGACAGTGTCACCTGTTTTCGATTCACTGCAAAAAATGCATGACCGTTTACCTTACTTCAGAACACGAGCTGAAATGACGGTCAGTGAAGAGTTACAACAAGCCAAGGATGTCGTTATTTCAACCCCTTACATTGTGCCGACAGATAACGAATTTACGGTCATTGCAAACCTGACAGCCCAAGCATCAAAAGTCACGTTAGTGACCAACTCGTCAGCGTCAAATGATTCGCTATTTATCCCGGCATATTATGAAAAGCACCGTCAAACCTTATTGGATATGGGAGTCGATATTTATGAATATAAAGACACGGCCAAAAATGACGATCATTTTTACCATGGTGATACTTACTACCATAACAAGACCATTATTCTAGATAATCATGTCTCTTATGTGGGGTCATCAAACTTTGATCCACGCTCAGATTTCTTAAACATAGAGTTTGGCTTGTTCGTTCACAGCACTGAGTTTGCCGAGCATCTACACCAGTATCTTTTACAACAAAAAGCCACGCTTTTTTGGCATGTAACCCAACAAGAAAACGGGGATATCCAGTGGCGAAGTCAAGATAAGGTACTCAATAGCAATCCTAATTATGGAAGCTGGCATAAATTACCAGACTGGCTGTTTAGAAAAATGGATGGTGAGTCAGAGTTATAACGTGATACTGCAATGCATCTTTACCGCTCACGATTTTAGGGCATAACATTTCCATGTTATGCCCTATTTTTATCTGCCCTAAAAAAGCAACAACGTTTTAAAACTAACGCAGCCCATTACACTCTTCAGCCATTACTATCTTCAGTCATTGCATCATCAGCCATTTTTATTGAAAACAGCGTAAATCAAACAGCAACATAACTTGAGTTCAGTTATGCTAATAATATCCAGTCTTCAGTTATATTAATAATTTAGAGCTTGATGCAACCAACCTCGGAGCGGTGAATGAATTTTAGTCTAGAGCAGCTACAAGCTTTCGTGATTGTTTATGAGGAACAATCCATCAGTAAAGCCGCAATCAAACTCAATAAACACCGCACGACTGTTGGACAAGTGATCAGCAATTTAGAAGACCAAGTAGCAGTGACCTTGTTTGAACGAGGCGCTCGAAATGTCACCCCAACACACGAAGGCAGTTTACTGTACCATTACGCTAAGCAAGCCTTAGAACAAGTCAAAACTTTCGATAAAGTCGCGCTTAGTCTTTCCTACGGCGAACTTGATTCAATTACAATCGCTTATAACAGCTTTATTCCACACACAGCCTTGTCATTGATTAGAGCGCAGCTCACCTCTGACTTTCCTAATATGCGGGTGCGTCTATTAGTGCGGACTCAGCAAGAGATCCGAGCGGGAATTGAAGATGAGTCTATTCATTTTGGTATTGTGAATATCACGAATGCCAGCGCCATGAGTAATTTAGATTATGTCTTACTCGGCCAAATGCCTTTTGCTCCGTATGTTAATCGCAATAGTGATATCGCCAAGCTCGATAGCAATGAAGTGTTTACCGCGCTGCAATCATCAAGACAAATTATTCTAAAATCTTTTTTAGATGAAAATATGGCAAAAAAAATCACCTTGTCACCCCATTATGATGTTGTGGATCAATTGTCGCTCGCCATCAAATTAGTCAACGATAATTTAGGCTGGACCTTACTCCCAAAACATCAAGACCATGCCAACGCCACCAATGAGCTACTGCAAATACAATGTCCGCAAATTAGCGATGACTATTACGTCCCACTGGCTTTGTGGAGTTTAAAAACAAAGCCCATCATTGAAGTGAAAAAGTCGATAAAAGCGGCGTTTGATCGATACATATCGTTAGGCCAGCAGGTTCAATAGCAATCCTTTACTGAAAACATGCTCGTCATAAAAAACACGCAATAAAAAAGCGACTCAACGTCGCTTTTTTACATCAGTTACATGGCGTTCAACACGGTAATCTACACGGAAAAACCGCACATACATCGTGAGCAGCTGCCGTGGTAAAAGCATCATTGTTAATCATATCCAATGACATCACGACCTTAGGTACGGCTGTACTTTCTAAGTCAAACACATGAAAGTATTGTAAACGACTGTCGCTATACTCACCTTCATTGTTCATCGTCCCTTCAAGCGTCAGCGTTCCTTCTTGGGTGGGACTGACACTAAACGAACTTGCAATAGACACCTTCAAGTCCCCTTTATTGCTCATCGCGGCGTAGCCAGATGTCGTTGCTTTGGTTAAATCAGAAGGGGCATGTTCAGGTTTTTCTTCGGCAACGATTGCCGAGGAATAAGTGCCAGTAAACATTAGTGAGCTCAATAAAAGTGTTGCTAAGGTCGATCGTTTCATTAGTGCCATCTTCGGTATTGGTGTAAACCGAGATAGTCAAATCACTTCTTAATCCAGATAATCGACAAGCGATGACAATTTCATCACCACAGGTTTCAATGCAGATAAAACATGCACCCAAAAACCCGCCACTTGGGAATAAAGCCTTTCTATTACACAAAAAGGTACACAAAAGGGGGCAGTTCCCCCCTCCAAGATGATGATTAAATCCTCCCTAAGAGATATCACTTTTTTGCAGTTAGCCAGTAAATTACTCGTCATTCAACAGGCAAACACGCTGCCTGAATACGATGGATTTAATGTTCATCTTTCTAACTCGAGGAATAATCATGAAAAAAGTCAGCAAAATCACTCCATTGGTTATCGCAATGGCACTCATTGGTGGTCAAGTTCAAGCACAAGACTTTGATATTGTCATCAACGAAGGACGCGTGATGGATCCTGAAACAGGTTTTGATCAAGTCGCCAATATTGGCATTAAAGATGGTAAAATTTTAAGCATTACCAAAGACATCATCGAGGGTAAACAATCAATCAATGCCAAAGGTTTAGTGGTTGCGCCAGGGTTTATTGACACTCACTCTCATGTATCAAACATTCCATTTGGCCAAAAATTACACTTACGTGATGGTGTGACGACCCCGTTAGATTTAGAGGTGGGTTCTTACCCTGTTAATGCTTTCTACGATCGCCTTGAAGGAAAATCGATAACCAACTATGGTACATCGGTATCACCAGCAGGAATTAGAGAGTCAATTGTGAACCCTGATTATAACTCGCGAACAGGGTCACTGGTCACCGACTTATTTGAACAACACGAACATGAGCATTCTCATGCGACATTGGAAGTAGCAACATTTTTGCCTAACAAAGAGCAAATAGAAAAAATTAATAACAAGGTCGCCCAAGAAATGGGGCAAGGTGCCATTGGTGTTGGTGTCCCTGTCGGTTACATGTCAGCAGGCACGACCTCTGCAGAAACGATCTCTTGGCAAGAAACCGCAGCCCAATATGGTTCATCAACCTATTTACATGGTCGATTCTCAAGTCAAAACCCTTCAACGACTGGCATTCTAGGCTTCCAAGAAATGATCTCAAATGTAGGTATTTATGGCGGCGGCTTACTGATCCAACATATCCACCAACAGTCATTAGAGAAAACACCTGAAGCATTAAAAATGATTGCAGATGCCCGTAAAGCTGGTCTAAAAGTTTCAGCAGAAGTTTACCCATATTATCAAGGTGCAACCATTGTTGGTGCAGATTACCTCGTTCCTGATAACTATGGTCCCAACATGGGGCGAACGTATAAAGATATCATTGAAGTGGAAACCATGAAGCCGTTAACTAAAGAACGTTACGATGAGTTAGTGGCGAGCAACCCAAGTGCATCAGTGATTTTTGCAGGAATATCTCAACAAGGCATGCTAGATGCACTCGTTGATGAGAATGTTCATGTTGGCAGCGACGCTATGCCGCTAACCATAGCAGCTACAGGGCAAATGGCTGTTGAGTTTGACACCCCTTATGAAGGCTTACAAGGTCACCCTAGAGCTGCGGGAACTCATGGCAAAGTATTACGTTTAGTGCGTGAGAAAAACATCATGCCACTCATGACCGCTATCTCTAAAATGAGTTACAAGCCTGCGAAATACTTACAAGAAAACGGTGTGCATGCGATGGAAAATAAAGGCCGTATTCAAGTGAACAAAGATGCAGACATTACTATTTTTGACCCTGCAACCGTAACAGATAACGCCACGTTAACCGATGCAGGTTTACCAACAACGGGTATTCCTTATGTATTGATTAACGGTACCGTCATTGTTAATGACTCTGTGGTATTAAAAGATATCTACCCAGGTCAAGCGGTAAGAAACTAAGCGTTTTACTAGTCTCAACAAAACGTATAGGGGCGTTAATAATTGCATTAACGCCCCTTTTTATTGTGTTCACTGCGCATCATTTATTTATATCTCTAAGCACCATTCATTACATGAATAGCCCCATGCCATAAATTTGATTGCTTTCATGGCTGGCATTGTTACTTTATAAACACGTTCACGCTGACGACTAAGACCAAACCAGCTTTTTTCTTAATGAGCCGCTTCAGTCAGTGGTGTTGAAACTTGATGTCTATAAGCTGGAAAAGCAATTCAATACACCATTACAATTCAATACAGCATTACAAGTACAAGGATTAGTTATGTTGCGCCAATATCTTGCATCAGCCATCACCCTTTTGGTGTTATCGAGCTTTCAAATCACTAGCACTGCATATGCTGCAACAAACCAAGCGACTACAAGCCAAAGGAATATTAACTGGCCTTATCATTATCAAGCTGCGGTAAGCTTATCCTATGATGATGCTTTACTCAGCCAATTAGACTACGCGATTCCAGCGTTAAATAAGCATGGTTTTAAAGCCTCTTTTTATCTCACGCTATCTAATTCTGGTACCCAAACCGCCCTAGCGCGATGGCGTGATATTGCCGCTGATGGCCACGAACTGGGCAACCACACCTTATTCCATGCCTGCAGTAAAAGTATTGAAGGACGTGAGTGGGTCGAGCCTCACAATAATCTTGATACTAAAACCGTCGCACAAATGCAGCAAGAAATCGAAACCGCCAATACCTTCCTTGAAGCCATAGACCAACAAACTGAGCGTACTTTTACGCCGCCATGCGGTGATTTTTATGCCGCAGATGGTAATTATATTGATGCCATACGTGAAAACTTTGTCGCAATAAAAGGTTACAATCCACAACTGGCTCCAAAGTTCAATTTGCTATTAATGCCTGAAAATGTAGATGGCGAAACCTTGATTAATTTTGTCAAGCAAGCCCTGCAACAAGGGGGCATTGCCAACATATTATTTCACGGCATTGAAGAAGATTACTTAAGCGTCAGCAATCAAGCTCACAATGAATTACTGCAGTATTTGAGCGATAACCGAGACATCCTGTGGGTCGACACTTATCGAAATATCATGGGGCATGTTAACTCAGCACTTAACCTTGATGAAAAAGCAACCAAGCCTCATTAAATACCATCAATAGCTTGATGATTCTCACATAATCCAAAGTAATTGATATCGATATTATTTATCTTAATAAGAGGCGTTGAGTTTTGTTCTATGTTTAGTCTAAGCTAAAACAGAAATACAAGGATATTCAAGGAAGATTATGCTGCTATGGAATGACCAAAAACTGATTAACTTAATCAAGTATGCCCCTGCGCTAACGGTATGCTTTTTTATGATAGTGATCAATGCGGTCATCATTCATGACAACCAACAAAAAGAAAATGAAAGCATCCTATCCCTTCGAGAAGACGTTATTTCACGCCAGAAAAAAGAGATTAATCAACAAGTAAATCAAGTCATCAATGTCATTCAATTCAAAAACAACTTGGTGTTATCACAGCTAAAACAGCAGTCCAAATCACGGGTCGATGAAGCCCACTCAATCGCGCAAAGTATATTCGTTAATAACCCTGACAAGCCGAAATCAGACGTCATAAAAATGATTATCAATGCGTTAAGGCCGATACGCTTTAATGATGGCAGAGGGTATTTTTTCATTTTTGACATGCAGGGCAATAATATCCTGCATGGATTAAAGCCCCATCTGGAAGGCACCTCAGTATGGGATGCCCAAGATTTACGCGGCACTTTCATCCTGCAAGAGCACATCAATAAAATAAAACGCCAACAAGGTGAAGCCTTTTATCATTGGTGGTACCAAAAACCGGGGTACCCAGCCACACAAGAATTCGAAAAAGTCGGCTTTGGTAAACAATTTACCCCATTTAATTGGTTTATCGGCACTGGAGAGTATGTCGCCGATGTTGAAAATGATGTAAAGGCAACCTTACTGAATTGGATTTCTGAATACGACTACGGTAATCATCAACGCCTGTTTGTCATTGACAAACAAGGTCACTCACTCGCTAACCCTATCACGCATAACGAGCATGCTTTTATTGAGCGCCATGAAGATACAACGCAACAAATGGTGAAACAGATACTTTCCCAAGTAACCACTGAAGGTAACTTAGTGGAGTTTGATTTATCGAGCCAAACAGAGTTTGCATTAACCCCAGTAGAAATCACTTATGCCAAACTGTTTGAACCATGGGGCTGGGTTGTTGGCTCTCACTTCAATTCCCATGACTTTGAAACTTACCTTATGAGCAAGCAAGAAGCCTTGCTGCTCAATAACCACGAGAAATTAATGAAGGTACTGACATTAAGCATCATCTCCACTTTTCTTATGGTGGGAGGCTGTTTATTTGCAAGTAACCTTATTGCGAATCGATTCAAAAAGTTTAAACACCGTATCGAAAAGGATTTTACTAAGTTAGCCAACTCAAAAGCCACCATGAAACATATGGCAATGCATGATGCATTAACTGGGCTTCCTAATCGAATGTGTTTATTAGACAAGATTAACCAAGATCTTAAATCTGCTAAAAAACACCATAAAAAGCTCGCGCTGGTGCTGATTGATATTGATAACTTCAAAAAGGTTAATGATATTTATGGCCAATCATCAGGAGATGAATTACTTAAAAAATTAAGCCAAGCCCTAGCGCAATCAATTGAACCTATCGATACCTTGGCACGCTTTGGTGGCGATGAGTTTGCATTTTGCTTTCCTAACTTAGATAACAACCAACAAGTGCATCAAAAAATTGCGCTAATACAAACGATCTTAAATAAAGCCTATACGGTAAATAACACTGAACATATGATTAAGTGCAGTATCGGTATTAGTATGTATCCCTCAGACAGCCAAGATCCTGAAGGCTTGATCCGAAAAGCTGACATCGTACTTTATAAATCTAAAACCAATTTAAACGGCTCAGTCACATTCTTTAATGCAGAAGTCGATGCTCAGGTCAGTTATGAGTATCAGCTAGAAGAGCAACTAAGGGAGGCATTAGACAACAATGAAATTAGCGTCTTGTATCAACCTCAAATCAATACCCGCAATGTGAAAATACAAAGCGTTGAAGCGCTTGCTCGTTGGAATAACCCAAAGCTTGGTTCAATTTCACCCGACGTGTTTATTAACCTTGCAGAACGAACCGGACTGATTATTGATATTGGCTTATTTATTTTCCGTAAAGCCTGTGAAGATATCTTAGCAACATCGCCCAATGGCCACGGTGCAATCAATGTCTCAATCAATATCTCACCTAAGCAATTAGTGGATATCAACTTCGTAGAATCAGTGACTCAAATCGTCAGTGAAGTGGGTATTGATATTCATCGTATTACATTAGAAATTACTGAAAACTTAGTGCTTCAAGATCTAAAAATGACCGCCATAATTTTAAATGAATTAAAGGCACTAAAGTTTGGCATTTCCCTTGATGACTTTGGCACTGGCTACTCATCATTGAGTTATTTAAACGAGCTACCGATTACTGAAATCAAAATTGATCGATGCTTTATTAATAATATTAATAGCAGTAAGCAAAGTAATGCACTCGTAAAAGCAATTTTTGCTATAAGTGAAGCTTACAACATCAGTGTTGTCGCTGAAGGTGTTGAAGAAAAAAGGCAGTTCTTAACGTTAAAATCATACCGATGTGACCTCATTCAAGGGTATTACTTCGATAAGCCGCTGACAGTAGAGCAACTACAACAAAAGTACTTTACCCCTGAGTTTGCATCACATGGTTAGTCCATTCGGGTAATAACCGTGTGTTCGTCATCCACAAAAGCAACATAGCCGCCGTGATAGATAAACACCCGACCACGCCCTTCAACTATGCAGGCAAGCTGTGGGTTCAAATCCTCTTCGTTATCCTGACTTTGAAAGGTTCCCGTGTCAGTGATTACGCCGCTGAATGTAGGCAAATATCCATAACTGCGCTTGGCTTGATCAATCAGGCTCAATTCGCTGGCGCTTGAGAAACAAGATGGGATAGCGCCTGCTTCTTCAATAAACATCGTTTTCAGTTCTTCAAAAGCGGTAATCACCAGCCAGTCGATGCCGTTAACATGATGGATAAACATAGAGTGTCTCGTTAATTCTGATGCAAAGATTTTATCACTATCAGGGGAGAACCTAGTAGCGGTTTAGTTACTAAAGCGCGTCATTCTGTGCCATTTGGGATATTCACTAAGCCATTATTTGGTAAATCAACATCCTGTTGCTTAGTTAATATCAGCTTTAGGCATAGGGATTTCACACTGGATCTCCAAACTCCGTTTGGATTAACGTCGTGGGGTTATCTCTGTTTCCAAACTCCGTTTGGATTAACGTCGTGGCGCTTCGCCCACACCAGAGTCAAGGGGGAAAGCGCTTGTTCCCCTTAACAAACCCTCAGCGCCCCTAACGAAAAATGCTGGAAAACGCATGATTTTCGATGGGGTTTAATCCAGCTTTTAACTTCGTTTGTAGACAGCTTCAGACTTCTTCGAAAATGCTAACGCTTCCGATGGTGCATCCATGCACCGCGAAAGCTAGCCTGACGTCCTGTCAGGCTCACGCGATTTCCTTCAAAGTCCTCAATTCAAATTGAGCTTTCTAGCTCTTTAAATTGCCACGAATGCAGTCAAATCGAAGAGAAAATAATCCCAGTGTAAGCAAGGCTGTGACCGTCCATGACATGGACGTCATGGCCGAGCTTTCAGGGACGAACTTGTAGCGTGTCACAGTCGTGCTTGCACATAAGCCTGCGGCAGGCAATTAGTTAAATTGAATTAATGGACTACTGAAAAAGATCCAATATAAATGAAGTATAAGGTTGGTGGTCGTAACAATTTTATGTCCCAAAGTTTGTTTAAAATTGGAAGAAAAATCAACGTCGTGACGCTTAGTTAATATTAGGTTTAGACATATGGATTTCACACAGGATTTCCAAACTCCGTTTGGATTAACGTCGTGGCGCTTCGCCCACACCAGAGCAAGAAGGGTGAAACTGCTCACCCCTCTTGATTCTTTATAAACCATAGTCCCAGCATCCCCGGCGAAATTTTCATTCTTTATTGACAAGACGGCGAAAAATTTCCAACGGAGAATCATCCAGCTTTAAACTTCGTTTGTAGTTATAACGAGTTGGTGCCCAAAGTCTGTTTTATTATTTTGAAAAATCAAAGTCGTGGCGCTTCGCGAAAATATCACCTTATATTTTCTAATCTATTGCGCACTATATCTGACTTTAAAGTACTAGATAAATACACAGTTATAAATGTACGCAGATGATTCGCGAGCAAAGTGAGCCAAAATCGCGTACTTTATGCTCGATAAACTTCTAGTTTTTTGATAAGTTGTTGAATCTAAAGTTATTGATAAAAGGTTGTAGAGACCTCTACATCAAAGCGCTCACTTTTGCGGGTTTGATATTAATAAAACAGGTGTTAAATTTTCTTTTTATCTTTACTAAACAGTCGGTTGGCTTGGTACCCTTGCTACTAAGTTAAATTTTAACAGGAACATTATCGAGCAGCTATATAATAAGCTGTTAGGTGCTTAAGAGTATTTCAATGAACTTAGATGAAATTTTAAAAATATCAGCTTCAATATTAGCCACTTTGGGTGGGGGTTCTTTAATTGTATTTGGACTATCTAGCTGGCTAGGTAAAGTTTGGGCTAATCGATTAATGGAAAAGGATAAATCAAAGTTCTTAACTGACCTCGAAAACCTTAAGAATGGGTTAGTTAACGAAACAGAGAGTTATAAAATAAAGCTAAAAAAGTCAGAGTTTCTATTTGAAAAGGAATATGAGGCAACATCAGAGTTAACAGCAATAATTCGGAGCTTTCTTCCACCACTAAGAGACCAAAATATGGATTGGTATGATGCATGTGATGAAATTGCTCAAAGCTTTCCCCGTATTAATAAATCTATAGATAAATTTTTATCTAGTCACGGCGCAATACTGAACGACGAACAAAAAGATTTACTTACTGAATGCGTTGGATTGGCTAGCTACTACAGTCATGAAACACAACAAAATGAAGTGTCTAAAGATGCTAATGGAGCAGCTGAAAAAGTTTATTCAAATTTACTAAAAGCAGAAAAATCACTTGTAAAACAAGTACACAGCCAGGTCAGCACCTAACAAGTCGTTTAAAAGGACAAAAAACAGTTGGCTTTTGCTCCTTCGTCGCTAATTTTAGCCAACTATTTTATTGCCTCTTAACGAGGCGTTATGCTTTTTATCTGAAAAGGAGTTTACCTTGAAATTTATAACCACCATTGTAGCTTTTCTTTGTTCATTAACATTGAATGCAGCTGTATTGGAACGTCCTTCTCAAAAATACCCAGTTCAGGCTCTGAAAAATTATGGGTGGTTACTAGATTATAGTCAGACTTCTTTTTCTGCTTACGTGAATGAAACAGGAGAAAAGTTTATAAGCCAAGATTCTTTAACTAGATATGTGAAACTCAAAATCAGAAATCTGGTAAGTGCCATCAAACCAAATGAAAAAATTGACGATTTTGAGTTTAAATATAACTTTATGTCTGTTGAACTTGAGTTAGACAGATATAACGATAAACAAAAAATTTATACCGGCCTAATATCACTAAGAGTTGAGGCTAATATACACAGAACTAATAGAGTTAATTTATATAAATTAACCAAATCTATTTCTGGTTCTGAGAGTCAGATTTTAGGATTTATCAAAGCAGATATCGACTTAATGGTAGAGGCTTTAGCTGAAGACTACTATTACATTGCCGACGAGTTTGAAAAGCATAACAAGTCATTAAAGCAGGACAAATAATAGTTGGCTTTGCTCCCGCGTCGCTGATTTTAGCCAACAATTATTTGCCTCTTAATGAGGCGTTATCGCATGTCCGATTACCATACTGTCCCTAATCCCAATAATCATTTTTCAGAGCTTAAGCTCTAACGCATTTTTGTCCAAAAATCAGTTAGCAWTGCTCGTAATATCCTTCTTCTACCTCACCCACTACTCGCTTATGAGTGAGCTGTGAGTGCAATTTCAAAGCAGTGAAAGTGTGCCAACAAGCTTGAAGCCTACTCTTTAAGCGGGTATCAATTGGGTCGTTTAGATAACTTAATATACATAAACAAAGATAAAAAGATGATCAAACCACCTGCCAGTTTTTGAATTTCTATCGCTTCACCAAGCACCAATACACTCAGCATGAGTGTCCATATCGGCTCTAGGATCATGATGAGTGCCGCTGTTTCCATGTTCACCGAGTATTGTCCTAGTGTTTGCAGCAAATAACGCATCGATGTGGCAAAGACTGTCGATATAACAAACCACGCCAGTAAGGTGCTGTTTAGCTCTAAAGCGGCGGGTTGTGTAAAGAGCACGTAAATGCCACCCACTAATCCCACGGTAAATAGTTGCAAACAAATGGAATCTAATGGTTTTATACGACTACTGATTTTTTTGTTTAATACAAAATGCACCGATAAAAGTGCTGATGCAAATAAAAAGTACCACTGAGATTCATCCACTTGCCAACCATTGGTCAAGGTCATCAACATCATCCCCACTACGCTGAGTGGCAGTGCGTACCAAAAGGCTTTGTTGGGCTTAATCTTAAACAATAGCCATGCTGTCATCGGTGCAATGATCATCGCTAGGCTCATGATAAATGCGCCTTCCGATAAACTTGCAGTCACAGATACCGCGTGTACCCATACCAGCAGAGCTAACCCCAAAAAGACGCCGACACAGCAAGCAAGTAAGATTTGCTTGGCTCTAAGTCGCCATAAACTTTTATAACAAAATGGCAGCAGCACTAGACTTGCCAGCAAAAAACGACTTGCAATAAAACTTTCACCGGGCATTTCAGCGACCACAATTTTCGAGGCAATCCAGCCAAATGCTGCCAACAAGGTGGCGATAAATAAAAACAATGCTCCGCGCATAAAAAGACTCTTAATGGCTGGGCGGTTGATCTTTCAAGGTTGTTTTGTCGCAAGTTTTGGATGCACCTTTGTGAATAAAAGGTGCTTAGATGACTAGATGACTAGATGACTAGATGACTAGATGACTAGATGACTAGATGACTAGGCATCTAAGCATCAAGGCATCAATCCATCCATCTCAATTAAAACACTTTTAATTCGAACAAAACTTAACCAGCAAAGTTCAACAGGCCCTAGTGACGAATAATAAACTGAGGTTGTTATAAACGATAAAGACTCAGCTGACGAACAATGAATCAATAAACTGTGAAATCAACAATTATATCGAGTTTGTGTTAATTCATTTGTCAGTAATTGTGTGGCGTATTAAACATAAAAAAGCAACCTTGCATCTGCGAGGTTGCTATTTATTAGTCTATGTTAGCCTAAATACGGCTGGGTTAACTAACCAGTAATTTTCAAGACGGGCTGTACTCTGGATAATCGGTTAGGCCTTTTTCATCGCCGCCAAATAAGGTAGCTGGGTCGTGTGCCGCTAACGGATAGCCATGCTTAATTCTATTCGGTAAATCTGGGTTTGAGACAAACGGACGACCAAAGCCAATCATGTCAGCTAAGCCATCATCAATGGCGTCTCCGCCCTTTTCAGCATCATACTTACCCGCATAAATTAATACCCCTTTATAAGCTTCACGAACCGCGATTCTAAATTCGATTGGCGTTTCAGGCGCGTCATCCCAGTCAACTTCAGCAATGTGCAGATATACAATTTTGTGAGTCTCTAATAATGCTGCAGCTGCGGTGTAAGTCTCGACAGGTGTTGCATCAACGGTGCCATTAAGCGAGGTAAACGGCGCTAAACGCACGCCCACTTTATCAG
The DNA here is from genome assembly GCF_001675935.1 of Shewanella sp. UCD-FRSSP16_17. NCBI lineage: Bacteria > Pseudomonadati > Pseudomonadota > Gammaproteobacteria > Alteromonadales > Shewanellaceae > Shewanella > Shewanella sp. UCD-FRSSP16_17. Next base: position 611,651 of record NZ_LZFV01000035.1, on the reverse strand, counting down.
CCCCGATAGCATCAACCATGGTTGCAACCACTTCGCTTAAAAAGCGCAGGCGGTTTTCAATCGAGCCACCATATTCATCAGTGCGGTTGTTGGCTTCTGAATCGATAAATTGATTAATCAAATAACCATTCGCAGCATGCAGTTCAATACCATCAAAACCTGCTTCAATCGCATTCAGCGCCGCTTGACGGTACTCTGCAATAACAGCTTCAATATCAGCTTTGGTCATTGCACGCGGCTCAACCACATCAACAAAGCCTGGTGCGTTTGTGCCATCATCAATAAATACTTTCACATTTTCAGCTTTCAGCGCTGACGATGAAATCGGTTGCTGACCACCAATATTTTCAGGATGCGTCACACGGCCTACATGCCATAACTGAGCGAATATCACTCCGCCTTTAGCATGAACTGCGTCAGTGGTTTTCTTCCAACCAGCAATTTGCTCGGCTGAGTAAATCCCCGGCGTCCACGCATAACCTTGGCCCATTGCTGAAATTTGCGTGCCTTCGGCGACGATCAAACCTGCTTGCGCACGTTGAGCATAGTACTGCGCCATCATGTCATTGGCGACATTGCCTGGCTGTGATGCACGTGAACGTGTCATTGGTGGCATGACGATACGATTATTTAGGGCATGTTCACCTAACTGTATCGTTTGAAATAGTGAGTCTTTCATGGGAATTCCTTAAAATCGAAAACGGCAAAAATAATCTGAAAGCAAATATGATTGAATTAATCTAATTGGATTAATTCAATCTGATATTTGTCAGGATCTGTAATAAAGGCGATATGAGTTTCGCCGCCTTTAACTGGGCCAGGCTCACGAGTGACATTACCGCCCAATGCTTTAATCTTGTCGCAAGCGGCATAAATATCATCAACACCTAAGGCTAAATGACCAAAAGCATTACCCATTTCATATTCATTGGTGTCCCAATTATGGGTTAACTCGATTGTGGTGCCACCTTGCTCATAACCGACAAACACTAAGGTGTAGCGATAGTCTTTATTCTCGTGACGCTCAAGTACCTTCATACCCAACACATTCGTGTAAAATTCGATAGAGGCATCAAGATCAGCGACGCGTAACATTGTGTGTAAAAATTTCATAATTTGCCTTACAAAGTTGGCCTCAAACAAAAGTCATTAAGCTTGTTGCTTGAGTGTGCCTCAATGGGAATAACATCATTTTACGCCTATCAAATATAAAAATATAATTAGCATTTATTCTTATAATCATAATTTTTTGTTATCAACTGAGACATTCAATAGCAGGAAAAATCACTTAAATTGTGCCTGCGATATCAATGGATCCCATGGGATCATTTCACTACACTGTAGCTAAGGTTTAGATCGGAGTGGTTTATGTTTTTAACGTTTGATGTGTTTGGCAAACCCATGGCGGTACTGCGTAAAAACGAAGAATGGCAATTATTTTTAGATTCAGGAACGGGATTGCGCTCTCGGATTTATGATGTGGTGATCCCCGCCGATTTAGCAGAATCTGAACTGGATAAGTATTTAGCGGATATCTTTCATGAGAACGCCAAAGGCAATCAGCTAACTGTCAGCCGGATTAAGTAATCCTCTATCTTGGTTTACCACAACAGATTAATCATTAATCTATCTTGATTTCGCCTGTGCCCTCTTCATTGCTCAGATAACAAACTATGCCATAAACCCTTACCAGTGCTAGGTTTCAGCCATTTAATTAGGATGGTCGGTCACCTGATTTTTTAATGCGCTAGCGTTGTTGGATTACTGTTCGCTATTGAGCTAATTACGTTTAATTATTTGTCAGCTCGACATTTATGTAGGGTTTTTAACCACTCAGTAAATTGACTTATTCGAACTGGACACAGAATATTACACGCAAAAAAAGCGAACCATTGGGTTCGCTTTTTTACTTAAATCCGCGCTCACATCGCCCAAGGGCAAGCTTGAATAAATCAGCTATGCATAGGCATGTAAATAAGCCACTTGGACAAGATTTTTTAGCGCTTTCGGTCTGATATTTTGCACTTCAGCAACCACTTTATCTACTGGCCAGCCTTGAGCTAATAAAATCAATCCAATGACCAAACCTGTTCGGCCAGTTCCGCCTTTACAGTGCACAGCAATTTTACCTTTATTGGCAATCAGCGCCAAAATTTGCGATCGATATGTTGCCCATGCAGCTTCAAAATCATCACTCGGTGCCGCATCATCAAGGATCGGAAGTTGCGCCCAAACGATATTATTATCGCTGCACACAGTCGGTAAAGATTCAGCGTTATTAGCAGCCATTTCTTTATCAAACATCAGTGTCAGTAACATATCTGTGCCGGCTTGCTTTAATGTGGCAACAGAGTCACTCAACGACGCCTCTTTGGTGCCAGGGCAAGGGGTAAAAATCAGCTGAGCACCGTTATCCAAAGTTAATGCATCAAACGGATGTGTCGACATTATCATCTCCTAATGTTAGCGAATTATTTTCAGTAATTGGCGACATTGATGTAAGATCGTTTGCCAAAATTCAAAGGTTGTATTAAGTAGATTATGTCACTTGATACATTCATTTGTACAAGTAATTTAAACTTTTTACGAAACGAATCTTGAGTCCCAATAGGGTTTGATGATGTTCCAAATAAGCTCCTGATGCTGCCGGATAGGCGCTTCTCCAAAACTTGCACTAGGTCCAAACTCAAATTGTGGGCTAGTGAATGATTTTTGCAGTTGCTCGCATATGTAAATATCTTCTCGCATAAAGTCTGCCGATCCTAAAGGATGGTTTTGATCGAAACTTGCGTATTTCGGTTTCACTTTTTTGTCCCAAAAAGCCGCTGAACTTAGACTTTGTTTAAGGTAGTCAAGTGTGCCACTGTCCTTCATTTTAGTTCGAACAATAACCCTGCTCTTGGATGGCGAAATAGGAGTAATGTGAAAAACAGACCAAGAGGATTCCAATTCAGCTAAACCGATTCCAGGAAATAACATCGGCACCCACACGCCAATATTGTTCAGTCCAGATTGATAAACCAATGGTGAGGCAGCATTTTGTTGCAGGTTGCGTTGATAATCATCAGTCAGTGGCTCCCAGAATTTAAAATGTTGACCCACAAAACCAAACTGAGCTTTTTTATGGTTATACATATTAAGTGTGCCAGCATGAAGCTGAGCAAGGTGGTAATGGTCGATGTAGTTCTCAACAATCACCTTCCAGTTAGCATTTATGTCTTCAATAACCACACTGTCTTTAAATTCTACTAACGATTCAACCTCGTGGGGGCCTAATTGATTTTCTATTGGTCCAAACCAATCTTGTAAAGAAGTGGAATTGGGATCTGGGTGTACCCAAATCATGCCTCGCCAAATCCCAACATTGGCAGGTTTCAGGTTCAAACAATCTTTTTCAATACCAGCAAATTCACTTCTGAATTTTGGTAAGGACACAAGCTCACCCGATAACTGATATGTCCAGTCATGATAGGGGCAGGTTAACTTTTTCAAGCCACTTCCTTTACCTTCCAATAATTGGGTCCCTCGATGGCGACACATATTATGGTAAGCAAGCAGGTCTCCATGTTCATTTTTAATAATAACGATGTTACTCAGTCCAGCTTGCACCGTTAGGTAATCACCGGGGATTTTTACGTCCTCAATTAATCCAGCAAATGCCCATGTATTTGAAAATATATGCTTCTGCTCTAACTCAAAAAAGTGAGAGTCAATGTAAGCTTCAATAGGTAAACCATTATTTGAATTCATTTTTTCCTGCCACTACACAAACGGCCAATAAGGATAAATAAAACAACTCGCTGCAACGGCAGTCCATATCAGCATGGTAAACCAATACATGGCTGGTTGAGTGTCTCTTTTATATGACTCCCAGATATACGCCTCCCCTCTAACGAGGTCGAATAGCAACCAAAGAATTAACGCAAAGCCTAACCAATAAGACCAAGGTAAAGATAACCACATAACCACACTCCCCAATACGTTTATTTTCACTGTGACAATTTATAGCTTATATTGAACCAAAGTTAATTGTCAAGGTGACAATTAAAATCAAAATGCTATCATGTTAGCTTTGATGACTAGGGAGAATGGTATGGCAAGGCCGAGCATGGCGACTCAACGTCGAGAAGAAATTCTCGATGCCCTCGAAGCGTGTATATTGGATAAAGGTATTCAAGCAACGTCTTTAGAAAATATCGCCGAAACCGCAAATATGAAGCGTACTATTTTGAGGCACTATATTGGTAATAGAGATGATATTATCTGCGCATTAAGTGAACGTTGGACCTTGCGATACACGCAACAATGGCAAGAAGTACTCAATTGGCTCCCCAAAACAAATAGAGCTCAAGCCCTTGTAGATAGCCTTTTTAGCACGAGAACTAAGGAAATGGTCAATAACACCGTCATAGGTGAAGCGATATTTTCAGAGGCTAAAAGGTTAGAGACCATTAAAGCGCATCAGCAACAAATCATGCATGAGTTTATACAGCATTTAATTACCGAGTTTACGGCTCAATACCCAGAAATCAGCCAAGAAAAAATTGAATTAATTGCATATGGTATTTATTCAAACTATTTAATGAGTGAATCCTTGTTACCTCTTGGTATGTTTGAAGAAATGTACAAGTTAAAGCAATCATCTGTTCTGCTGTGTGAGCAACTTGTTTTAAAATAGTTAATTTTCATATTGACAATAAATATCCAAAAACGTAAATTGCACTGACTATTTTTTGTATAGGTGTCATTTATGAATTTGTTCAACTCGATATTAACCTCGGTATTGATAGTGATATTAGTCTGGGGCGCTGCTCTATTTCAAAGCCCTGATGCCAATGCGCTCATACAAGCATCTCCACAGCCCAATAAATCGATAACGTCAAACACTATCGAGCCTACATCAGTTGATTCAAACTCAACCCCTGCAATCAAGGTTAATCAGCAAATTAACATCGCGGGGATTAGACAAAACATTGCCATAGCTGATATCCACCAGCTTTGGCAAACATTCAATGAGCAAGCAGAGTTACATGCCTCATTAGTTGTGCAGCCCACTAAAGTATTTGTCTTATATTCAGCAATGACAAATAGCTTTCAGCGAGCTGATGTCACCATTGGCTATGATGTAAAAGAACTAAAACAACATCCCAACACATATAGTATTGATACAAAAAATGGCGACATTATTTTGCCAGAACACGCTTATACCGCTGCGCAATTGGCAACAGCCTGGGAGAAAATTGACTATAGTAAAACGGTCAACTTTGTCCTTGAAACTCACTTTTTAGATAATTCCGGCAATGCAACATCGACAACGATGCTTGTTTCATATCAATAGGGAGCAATGATGGATTATTTATCACAACTGTTTACGCCTAATGATGTGTGGGGATTAGAGGTCTGGATTGATAATTGGTTTTTTGTCCTCGCCATTGGGTTATTTATTATTGAACTGCTTCGATATGGAATAAAGAAGCAGTTCACTAAAAACCTGTTAGGGGACAGCGTAGCCAATTTTGTCACGCTAGGACTATTTGGGTTAATTATTACGATTGTTGCTGCGAGTTATGCTGGCGTATTTCTTTTTTCTTATGAACACCTTAGCCTAGTACAACTTCCTATAACGGGATGGACAATACTGTGTTGTATTTTACTTGCCGACCTTGCCTATTACTGGGAACATCGCTTTTTACACATGAATGGCTTTGGTTGGGCAACTCATACTGTGCATCATAGCTCTCCCCATTTTAATATTTCGGTGGCATACCGACACGGACCAATGGATTGGTTTTTTCCGTTGTTCTTCTACTTACCATTAGTCTTTTTAGGCTTTCACCCCTTTGTTATTTTTTTAGCAGAAATCATTGTGCAAGTATTCCAAACACTACTGCACACTGAAACAGTGAAAAAACTTCCACGCCCGATAGAAGCCATATTTAATACGCCTTCTCATCATCGAGTGCATCATGCGACCAATAAACAATATCTCGATAAAAACTATGCGGGCATGTTCATTATTTGGGACAAAATGTTTGGTACTTTTGCGGAAGAAAAAGAACCAGTGAAGTATGGTGTTTACCCAAGAATAAACACAGTAAACCCCATTAAGGTGTTCTTTTCTGGTTACGTCACGCTTATCAAGCGGCTATGGCATGCCCCTAGCTGGCGTTACCGCATTCACTTACTGATAAAGTCCCCAACGTGGGCTTGGCAGCAGGAACAAATAAATAAAAACTAGCCTGCTTAGACTGAGTGTCTTTAGTTAAGGGGTTTAGTGTCTTGTTCAGGCATTTAGTGTCTTGGTTAAGCCGCAGTTAGCAATCGGGTTATCCTCAAGCTTCCGCATTCGTTTCGTTTGATTGGCAAATGAAGACACAAAAAGCGAACCTTGTCGTTCGCTTTTTTTTGTTTTTGCRTCGATATCAACCTCATTGACGCAGACCAGCTTCATAGCGGCTCATAAGCAACAGCTGACACATAGCAACGAGAAAACTAGCGATTAATCTCGTTTGCCTTACAACTTGAGCCGCTCTCCAAATACATCACCAACCCGTTAACTGACTGTTTTTAGATATTAAAGACTTGCCAATGTAAATGACTGCAAAGAACAACAGGATATTGGCCAAATATTGATCTAGATTTATAAAACGTCAAAACAGCCGTATACAATAATTCCGCTTTGAAATATTTCTTACTGTGTTTACCCCACGCTAAAAGGTAAAACACAAGTACGGCTTCAAAGTCAGCTTTAACATGTAGGCTCAGCCATCTGTTAACTAGCCGAGCCTGTATAACCGTTTCATTTCTCTGTCTTTTTTAATGGTAACAACGATTTAAGTACGTTCAATCAAGAAGTCACCCAGTTTAGTGGGAGTTCTTGATTATGTTTATCACATCACTCAGCAAGGAAATAGCGTTATGGATAGCTCAAAGTCAGCCGGAAAATGCCCTGTCATGCATGGGGGCAACACCAATCAACAAAGCCAAGATCAGCTATGGTGGCCCAAGTCGCTTAACCTCGATATTTTGCATCAACACGATACTAAAACCGATCCTATGCCCAACAGTTTTAGTTATGCCGATGCGTTTAATGCATTAGATTTAGATGCAGTTAAGCAAGATTTAATTGAGCTAATGACCAGCTCACAATCCTGGTGGCCTGCTGATTGGGGACATTATGGGGGCTTAATGATCCGCATGGCGTGGCACTCAGCTGGGACATACCGTATTGCCGATGGGCGCGGTGGTGCAAGCCGCGGTAACCAGCGCTTTGCTCCTTTGAACAGCTGGCCTGATAACGGCAATTTAGATAAAGCCCGCCGCCTACTTTGGCCAATTAAAAAGAAGTATGGCGACAGTTTATCTTGGGCAGATTTAATGATTCTTGCTGGTAACATGGCTTACGAGTCAATGGGCCTTAAGATGTACGGTTTTGCTGGCGGACGGGAAGATATCTGGAGTCCAGAGAAAGATATTTTCTGGGGCGCTGAAAAAGAATGGCTCGCCACCAGTGATAACGAAAATAGCCGTTATTCTGGCGAGCGAGATTTAGATAATCCATTAGCAGCGGTCATGATGGGGCTGATTTACGTTAACCCAGAAGGGGTCGACGGTAAGCCAGATCCAATTAAAACCGCCCATGATGTTCGCATCACCTTTGCGCGTATGGCCATGAATGATGAAGAAACCGTCGCTTTAGCGGCTGGCGGTCACACTGTGGGTAAATGTCATGGTAATGGCGATGCAGCGCAATTAGGCCCTGAGCCAGAAGCGGCTGAAATCGAAGATCAAGGTTTTGGTTGGCTCAATAAACAACACCGTGGGATCGGCAGTGATACTGTCACCAGTGGTATTGAAGGCGCTTGGACAACAAACCCTACCCAGTGGGATAACGGATACTTTCACCTATTATTAAACTACGATTGGTGGACAACCAAGAGCCCAGCTGGTGCATGGCAATGGGAACCGGTCAATATCAAACCTGAAGATATGCCAGTTGATGTTGAAGACCCAACTAAGCGCCATAATCCCATCATGACCGATGCCGATATGGCATTAAAATTTGATCCTGAATATCGAAAAATTGCCGAGCGCTTTTATAACGATCCCGACTACTTTGCCAAAGTGTTCACCCGAGCTTGGTTTAAACTTACTCACAGAGATCTTGGCCCTAAAGCTCGCTACTTAGGTAATGATGTGCCAAATGAAGAGCTAATTTGGCAAGACCCAATCCCTAGTAATCCTCATACTCTCAGTGAAACTGAAATTAATGAGCTTAAAGCGGCTATTTTACAAAGCGAGTTAACGGCGGCTGAACTCATTACTACCGCATGGGATAGCGCCAGAACCTATCGTGGTTCTGATAGACGTGGTGGTGCAAATGGCGCTCGTATTCAACTTGCGCCGCAAAACCAATGGCAAGGCAATGAACCTGAACGGCTTAATAAAGTTCTCGCGGCATTAGCAGCGATTAAAGCACAAAAGAATTCATCCATTTCGATGGCTGATTTAATTGTGTTAGCCGGTAGCTGCGCTGTCGAACACGCAGCCGCTCAAACAGGCGTTAATGTGTCAGTGCCATTTAGCCAAGGTCGAGGTGATGCAACCGCTGAAATGACAGATGCTGAGTCATTCGATGTTCTTGAGCCTATTCATGATGGCTTTAGAAACTGGTTAAAGTCTGACTATGTTGTGACCGCTGAAGAGCTATTGTTAGAGCGCAGTCAACTCATGGGGCTTACAGCAGCAGAAATGACGGTCTTAATTGGTGGCATGCGAGTATTAGGCACCAACTATGGCGGTGAGACTCATGGCGTGTTCACTGATAATGTCGGTAAGTTAACTAACGACTTTTTCGTTAATCTCACTGACATGAACTATGCTTGGAAGCCTGTTGCTAACAACCTCTATCATATTGTTGAACGAGAAACTGGGGTTCAGAAATGGACTGCGACACGTGTTGACTTAGTCTTTGGTTCTAATTCCATCTTACGTGCTTATTGTGAGCATTATGCGCAAGATGATAATAAAGCCAAGTTCGTGAATGACTTTGTTGCCGCATGGGTCAAAGTGATGAATGCCGATAGATTTGATTTATAATTTATTGGATTAAGCTACCCGCGCGAGCCCCCTTATGCTCGCGCGGGTTCTATTTTACCAAGGTAGTATTTTGCCAAGTTAGTATTTTCGCAAGGTTAATTTACCTCACAGACTCTATCTATTACTGGCTCTAGTCATTAGTGACAGTTTCCGCCACTGAAATGATTATTCGCCATTACTCTCTTATTCGAAACACTTTTAACGCTTACCCGTTTAACCACCATTCCATACTCTCAACATACCTCTCTTGGCAGTTGACTAACCCTGAGCCCCTTAACTGCCTTCGTAATCAATTGACTAAACCTAACTCTATTTTAAAGCTTTACCAATACACCCATTAAAAGTAACTTAACAGCAAATTAATCTTTATAATGAAGCATATAAACCTAGCAGTTAAAGGAGTAACGACATGAAATGCCCAAGAACGGCGTCTGAACTAACACCTATCAAAGTCGGCGGTATAACGGTCGAGTTTTCCAAAGCCTCTGGTGGTGTCTTTTTTGACAATTATGAGCTGATGCATTTTGACGAAGAACATGAAAAGCGCGGTTCGGTGCTGGTAGAGCATTTATCTCAATTTACCCCATCTGCAATAGATTATAGCCAAAGAATTAATTGCCCGAAATGTCCCGATATCGTCATGCGCCGATATTTTTACAGTCCGAAAAATCAAGTAGAAGTGGATGAATGTCCTGGCTGTGGGGGGATGTGGTTTGACTATAATGAACTCGCAAAAATTAGGGAGCTCTTCCCTAATCAACAGGATCGAGACAAAGCTGGCAAAGATTTTGTTCTTGCTATGCTAGAGACTAATATTCAGAAAAGCCATGATATGAAAATACAACAAAAAGACGCATTAGCTCAAAAGTTACAACGATTCTTTATAAGCGTTTTTTAAAAAATATTCGTGATACCGACGAATTTCTATAAACTTAAAAAGCGAACCATGAGGTTCGCTTTTTAATGTAAGTCAGTGACAAAATCAACTCATAATCAACAAGTTACTACAGCCGACACTGTTAGTGACTCACATTGATATGATATCAGTTTTATGGTTTTTCAATTAAGTCATAAGGCGTGCCGAGCGGATTGTTGTATAACGCTTTAAGCACTGCTTTGGCTCCATCCCCCCAAGCTGCGCCATGACCATAATCTTCAAAATGATCGGCAAGGCCGATCAAGTGCCCCAACTCATGATCAATAATGCTATTACTGACATTATTCAGGTTATTACACGTGCCCGATACTACGCCTAAATTGACCCACACAAAGCCTTCATTACTCAAATACCCCTCTGAGTCTATGACTTGTGATGGAATGTAGTTTGTTTTAGGTGCATAGCTCACCGAGCCTTTAGAATCACCACAGTTTTTGTAAACCACATTGGAGCCAACAGACATAATAATGCCACCTGCAACATGTGGATTCTCTTTAATCAGTTGTTTATAAGAGGTGGCAACACCATCAGCACTCAACTTACTGTCATTCGTCACATAGCTGCCGTTATATAAATCATCTCGGCTAACAGCGAATTCATCCTCTACATGAATATCGACATACAGTATTTCACGTTGAAAAATCCGCTGACCAATTGTGCTTTCAATACGTTTTGCAGAATCAATTAATCGGCTTTCCCAGTCACTGTTATAGGAATAGCCTTTATTAATAATCAGTGGGATCAAATCTTGTTCAGGATTTGTGGCTTCATTGAAGGTTTTAAAACGCACGGTTTTATTATCTAAATCAAGCGCCTGATAGTTTTCTACCCAATCCTCATCGTACCCTAGTCGGCCATCAAATGATGTCTCTGCACACACTTGCACAGCAAGGCTTCCATTGAAGCAATAGCCTAAACGAGGACTAATACTTGGCAAGTCGTAGTCCATATACGCACGACCTTCAAAGGCGGTGTTTTGATCGTATAAAGCGCCATTTGATGCGGTTAGACTTTTTTGAATGTAGCTATTATTGATATCAACATCATCACAACCCAGTAAAAACACTACTGAAGCAGCTAACATCGTCACTTTTATCTTTGTCATTATCATGTCACTCTGAAAGAAATATTTTGAGTTTATTGTTATTTCTCATCATGTTAATCAACCTGAAAGACAAACAAGCCTAAAACCGCTAAAAACATTCTTATTCAACAGCTTAGTTACAAAAACAAAGAGAAAATATCAACATAACCATCAAATAACACCCACCAGCAAACCTTACTCAAACAATTGTATATTTGTGCAATCACTATGGTCGAACAACAAGGTTACAACTTCAAAGCACACACGAACATTACCGCAACGCGATGTAAATCATCATAAATAGTACTTTGGGAATAAGTAGTGCTTTGACGATAAAGAGTGCTTTTGTTAGTGCAAGGGAATGAACTGAGCTGAGCTGAACTGAACTGAAATCAAATGAAATGAATGCTGAAAATTAATGAAGCAATAACTTGATAAAATAACAATAAAAATGCCCATTAGTGAGTCACTAACGGGCATTAAATTCATTTCAATAAAACGCGATTTAGCATTATTAAGCAGCGTTGAGCTTATAACTTAGCAGCCAATTTACGCGCTTGATGCAGCTTCTTATAGCTTTCAATCAAACGTAAATGAGGCTCAATGCCTTCAAGATTCATGCTGGTTTTGGTTAGGCCGTAAAATTTGACTTCGCCTGTTACGCTGCCAACCACATTCTGCATCACTTCTTCACCGAACATGCGAGTAAAGTTATGAATAAAATGTTCCAGCTCAAGATCTTCATCTAATTCAACTTCTAATACCGCATTCACGGCTTGGTAAAATAAGCCGCGCTCTACCGTGTTATCGTTAAACTGTAAGAAGTCTTCGACTAACTCAAGCGCCTCGTCATGTGCGCCTAGTGCTAGATAAATTAAGATTTTAAGCTCAATAATCGTCAACTGTCCCCAGACGGTATTTTCGTCAAATACGATACCAATCATGGTACGGATATCAGTGTAGTTATCTTGCTGGCTTTCATCTAAACGATTAACTAAATCCACTAATTCTTCATCTGATAAAGAATGCAGATTTAAAATGTCTTCACGGTAATCCAGCGCTTTATTAGTGTTGTCCCAAATCAAGTCTTCCACTGGGTACACTTCTGAAAAGTCAGGTACCAACATACGACAAGCCGATGCACCTAATTGATTAAACTCAGCGGTATACACCTCTTTACCTAATGCTTCTAAGATGCCGAATAAGCCGTTGGCTTCTTCTTCCGATGTACCAGAGAAATCCCACTCACAGAACTCATAATCAGAGTTACTGCTAAAGAAGCGCCATGAAACCACGCCGGTTGAGTCAATAAAGTGCTCAACAAAGTTTTCAGGTTCACTCACTGCCATGCTGTTAAATGTCGGCTTTGGCACATCATTTAAGCCTTCAAAGCTGCGGCCTTGCAGTAACTCAGTAAGGCTGCGCTCTAATGCCACTTCAAAGCTTGGGTGTGCGCCAAATGAGGCAAATACGCCGCCTGTTTTAGGGTTCATTAAGGTCACGCACATCACTGGGAATTCACCACCAAGTGAGGCATCTTTTACCACAACTGGGAAACCTTGTTCTTCTAACCCTTTAATACCCGCAAGAATGCTTGGATACTTTTCTAATACGGCCATTGGCACGTCAGGAAGGACAATTTCTTGCTCAATGATTTGGCGTTTAATGGCTCTTTCAAAGATTTCAGATAAACACTGCACTTGCGCTTCTTGCAGGTTATTGCCCGCACTCATGCCATTGCTTAAAAATAAGTTTTCAATCAAGTTTGATGGGAAATAGACCGTTTCACCATCACTGTGACGTGTGTAAGGAATGGTGCAAATACCGCGCTCAATATTGCCCGAGTTAGTGTCTATTAGATGTGAGCCGTGGAGTTCATCATCTGGGTTATATATCTCAAGGGTATATTCATCGAGCATGCCACTAGGCAAAGCATCGTCTTCTTCGAGTTCAAACCACTTTTCATTGGGATAATGCACAAATTCGCTATTAGCGATCTCGTTGCCAAAAAACTGATCGTTATAAAAGAAGTTATTGTTCAAACGTTCAATGAACTCACCTAACGCTGAACATAATGCACTTTCTTTCGTCGCGCCTTTACCATTGGTAAAACACATCGGTGATGCAGCATCACGAATATGCAAAGACCACACGTTAGGGACAATGTTACGCCACGATGAAATTTCGATTTTCATTCCAAGATCAGCGAGCATACCCGTCATGTTTTTGATGGTTTCTTCAAGCGGTAAGTCTTTACCTAAAATGTAGGTAGAGTCATCACCATCTGGCTGGCCCATTAACATCGCATTGGCATCACTATCGAGATTTTCAACCGTTTCAATTTTAAATTCAGGGCCTGTTTGCACGACCTTTTTTACCGTACAGCGGTCAATGGAACGCAATATGCCTGTGCGATCTTTCTCTGAGATATCATCAGGGAGTTCAACTTGAATTTGAAAAATCTGGTTATAACGATCTTCAGGGTCAACAATGTTGTTTTGCGATAGGCGAATATTATCGGTCGGAATATCGCGGGCTTTACAATAAACCTTGATGAAGTAAGCCGCACATAACGCAGATGATGCAAGGAAGTAATCAAACGGACTTGGCGCAGAGCCATCCCCTTTATAGCGGATAGGTTGATCGGCCGTCACCGTAAAATCGTCAAACTTGGCTTCGAGCCTTAAGTTATCGAGAAAGTTAACTTTGATTTCCATTGAATACACCCACAACTTGCTTAGCTAATATGTTTAAATCAGCGCTAACGATCGCGCCTATCTATCGAATGGGGTGAATTATCGGTGTTTTTGCTCCATTAGTCTTGGATTAATTAAAAAATAGTAGCAAATGCAGCAAACAAAACGAATTAACGTTATAAATAAACATTATGTTGCCCGTTTAAGTTTGACACTTAACGTCGTGCCACGGCTAGCATCAGAAGAAAAACGAATATCCCCTCCCTGTGCTTTAGCAGAAAGTAACGCTGAGTAGGTGCCTATTCCTGTACCGTTTGCTTTTCCTGAAGTCACATACTTATTAAAAAATGTCTGTTGAATTGATTGCGGAATTTCACCTTCATTGTGAATATTAAATTTAACCCACTGAGCGTCAGCAATTTGAGTTACCTGAATTTCGCTTCCTTCAGGTGCGGCTTCAACTGCATTTACTAGTAAATTATGGAATAAATTAAAGCTGATGGTTTTATCCCCAACAAACTGCAAATCAGCTGGAATATCAACAGATAATACTTGTTGATTTGTCGTTAGCTTTTTCTTTAAACCAACCATGATTTCATGCAAAAGTTGCTGCGCATTTTGTGGGCTTAGCTGAATCTTAGTACTGTCTTTTTCAAGGTGGTGAACCAACATATTGTCATCGACCATTTTCTCGATAAATAACACACTACTTTGCAAGATTTGTACTTCTTCATCGCAGCCAACATTCTTTTGGTCAATCATCTCAGTTGCAGCGATAATGGTGGATAAAGGCCCTTTGAAATCATGATTAACAATCCTGTCGATTTCATCTTTTAAGCGTACATTTTCAATCATGGTATCAAGCTGTTGAACCATATCCTGTCGTTGCTCAACCAAGCGAATATGGGTCGCAATTCTGGCTTTAGTAATTTCTGGGGAAATCGGTTTAGTGATGTAATCGACAGCACCAAGATTTAAGCCTTTTATGACATCTTTATCTTGAGATAATGCTGAGATAAATATCACCGGAATATGTTCTGTTAACGGATCGGACTTAAGTTGTTTGCACACACTTAACCCATCAATATCCGGCATCATAATATCCAGCAAAATAAGATCGGGTTTAGCCTCTTTTTGACATATCTCTAGCGCTTTTTCACCTGACAAACAGGCTTTTAATTTATAGGTACTCTTCAATAATTCAGTCAGAACGGCAACATTGGTCGTATTATCATCAACAATTAGAATCGATGCCGGTGAGCGGCTCGGTGTTTTAGTATCACTACTTAATGGCTTGGTCTGAGTTTGTATTTTACGAAGTGAAGGATTAAACGCATTGGCTATCTTATTTTTAAGCGTGGTTTGATTAAAAGGCTTTATCAAGTATTCACTAACACCGAGATTGACCGCTTCTCTAACATCATCTTGATTGACATTGGCGGTGAGCATCATAAATGGCACGGTTGAAA
Organism: Shewanella sp. UCD-FRSSP16_17; assembly: GCF_001675935.1. Taxonomy (NCBI): domain Bacteria; kingdom Pseudomonadati; phylum Pseudomonadota; class Gammaproteobacteria; order Alteromonadales; family Shewanellaceae; genus Shewanella; species Shewanella sp. UCD-FRSSP16_17. The sequence continues at coordinate 596,366 of NZ_LZFV01000035.1, read as the reverse complement.
ATGCTTGTTCGCTTTCTCTAACCGCTCTCAACAGCTCAATGCCAGTCATCTTGGGCATATTCCAATCTGAAATAATTAAATCAACCCGCTCAACTTCTAATATCTGTAATGCTTCCTTACCATGTGCAGCTTTGTGTACTTTTTTAAACCCTACAGAAATAAGCATACTTCCAACAGTCTTTAACATCGCAGGAAAATCATCAACGATGAGTACCGTTTTATCAGCGTACTGATTTACAAGTTGAAATGGCTGCACAGTTATACTCTCCAACACTTTCTATTATTATAAAGGCCTAAATAAGCGAGCCCCACTGCCCATACGTTCTGTAATAGTGTCCATACGTTCTGTAATAGCGTCTATCTAAATCACATGCACTTGGTATTAATAAAGTCTCTTGCTTTTACTCTTGCGACGGCGGGTCTTATTCTTCATCTAAAAACTTTTGAGCAATATCATCAAACTCTTGTGTGATCTCCATGAAGCAATCAACCATCAGAGGATCAAAATGAGACCCTTTGCCTTCACTAATAATACTCACGGCTTTTTCATGGCTAAATGCAGGCTTATAAACACGTTTACAAATGAGTGCATCGTATACATCGGCAATGGCCATCAGTCTTGCAGAAAGCGGGATATTTTCGCCAGCCAAACCTTCGGGATAACCTGAGCCATCCCACTTTTCATGATGATAATAGGCAATCTCTTTGGCAAAAATAAGAAAGTTATCTGCAATATCCATCGACTTTTCAGCTGCATTCAGTGCATCTCGACCGAAGGTGGTATGCTTTTTCATTATGTCGAATTCTTCATCAGTAAGCTTACCAGGCTTCAGTAAAATACTGTCTTGAATACCGACTTTACCAATATCGTGAAGTGGTGCTGACTTATACATTGCAGTGATGATTTCTGGGGTTAAGATATCCTTAAAATCTGGGGTTTTAGCCATCGCAATAGCTAAGGCTTTTACATAATGCTGTGTTCGCCTAATATGATTTCCTGTTTCAGGATCACGAGACTCAGCTAGCGCTCCCATTGCCACCATTGCCACATCTTGAATCTCAGCAAGCTGCTTGGTTCGCTCAATCACTCGCTCTTCTAGAATTTCATTTTGACGTTCAACTAAATCACGAGATGCTTTCAATAATAAGTGGTTTTTAACCCGTTCTTTTAAAATCGCCGGGCTAATGGGCTTAGTAATATAATCCACCGCACCTAAGGCTAACCCTTTGGTTTCATCCTCTTCCTGTACTTTGGCGGTCAAAAATATAATAGGGATATCTTTGGTCTCATCTTGAGACTTAAGATACTGACATACTTCATACCCATCCATTTGGGGCATCATCACATCCAGTAAAATTAAGTCAGGTTTACGCTTATCAATAATCTTTAACGCAACTTTGCCGCTAAGGGCTGCTTGGATTAAGTAGTCATCTGACAATACACCTTTAACCACTTCGATATTAGTCGCAGTATCATCAATAGCCAGAATCGTCGCTTTCTTTGAATCAACCATTTTATATCCTTATTTATACTTATTCATGGGCACTAAGTCCCTTTAACTGTCACCAAAATATGTTTAAGTTGTTCTGACGCAGCATCAAAATCGTATTCGCTGAGTGTGACTAACAGCGCCTCTAATAGTCCGTTTAGTTCAGGGGTAATGGTTTGCTCAAGTAACAGTTCGACACTGTCCCCTACTGTTGAATCAAAATCGTCAATTTGCTCGGAAATCGAACCCAGTTTTACCAGCAAATCTTCATCACTGATAAAAAGCTGACTTTCGCTATGGGAGGCTGCACCTAATGAATTAATAACTTGCTCTTTAAACTGTGGCAATAAAACTTCTGCTGCATCAAAATCATATTCAGATAATGCCTCATAGAGTGCTTGCCCAAGATCTTGCTTCATCCCTTTAAGGCCATTAAGCACCTCTTCAATACTGTCCACAGCAGTGCTATCCATCATATCGATTTGCTCACTGAGCGCCTCTACTTGGGTTAAAAAAACCGCTTGGCTTGGCCAATTGTCTCCTAGTAAGGGGGAAGCTTGCTCTGCATCTTGCTGATTGGCATGTGCCATATCATGCTCAATCTGAGTCACCATTTTGTCGATTTGAGTGCTGCATTCATTAAACAGTTGAATAATGACCTCAGATTCCACACATTCACCAGCTTGTTTTTGCTCGTTCAGTGCAGCTTCTAATTTAGCGGCTAAAGGCACGACAAAATTAGCCCCAACATTACCCGCCACTCCCTTTACAGTGTGAATGGCAATAATCGCTGTGGTGATATCTTTGGCTGCAATGGCTTGTTTTACCCGCTCAATTGCATCTGATTCTGAGGCCGCCACTTTAGCGAGCATTTTTCGGTAAGCTTTTACGTTACCTGACATTCGACCAAGAGCAGTTTCAACATCAAAATCAGGCAATATTAACGCTGGAACCTTTGATTGCGCTTGCGGTTCTTCTTGTGAAGACTCATCTAAAGTGAGCCCTGTTGGCTCAATCCATTTGGCTAATGTTTGGTAAACTTGCTGAGGATTAATTGGCTTAGGTATATGATCATTCATACCTGCAGCCTCACATTTTTCTCTATCGCCGCTCATCGCATTTGCTGTCATAGCAATAATAGGTATAGATTGCATATGGGCATGTTGTCTAATGGTTCTGGTTGCCTCATAGCCATCCATCACTGGCATTTGAATGTCCATCAATATTGCAGCATATTCGTGTTCAAGCGCCATATTCACCGCGATTTCACCATTACACGCACATGACACTTTCAAGCCTGCCATATGCAACAGTTCTGTGGCGATCTCCTGATTTATGTCATTATCCTCAACCAATAATACGTGAGCACCGACGATATCTTTCGCCGCAGATACATCCATTTTATTATGATTACTGGTAGACTTTATTGCCGCAGTTTTCCCCATGACACTCAATACGGTATCCAATAATGTTGAGGCGCTTACCGGCTTAGTAATCGCACTATCAATACCAACATCACTGGCTTTTTTAAGCATTTCATCACGGTCGTATGCAGTCACAATCACAAGTTTAGGTTGTTCTGACAACATCGCATCTTCACGGATAAGTTGACACAGTTCAACCCCATCCATACTAGGCATTTTCCAATCTGCCAATATCAACTGATAGGGTTTACCTTGCTCATCTGCTATTTTGATTTTCTCAATTGCTTCAGTTCCTGATGCAGCCACATCAGGTAAAAAGCCAAGGCTTTCAGACAAGGAAAACAAAATCTCTCTCGCTGCTACGCTGTCATCAACCACTAAAACAGGTAAATTCAATAAACTTTTACTTGATACTGACTGCTCAATATTAGCTTCATCAGTCGGTTCAAAGGTTGCAGTGAAGAAAAATGTACTGCCTTTTCCAGCTTCACTTTTCACCCCAATAGCGCCACCCATCATTTCAGTTAAGGTTTTACAGATAGTTAACCCCAGTCCTGTGCCGCCATACTTACGGGTTGTAGAAGCATCTGCTTGACTGAATGACTGGAATAGTCGCGACTGCTGCTCGGGTGTCATTCCAATCCCCGTGTCTTTGACAGAGAATTCAACAGTGACAACATCATCAAATTGTTCAACCAAACGAGCACTGACAATAATTTCACCTCGTTCAGTAAACTTCATAGCATTATTGGCAAGGTTTAACAGTATTTGGCCTAACCTCAATGGATCACCTTTAAGGCCAGTGGGCATATTCGGCTCAATATCGATTAATAACTCAAGGCCTTTTTGTTGGATTTTATGAGAAATCATCTGCACTAGGCTGTCAAAGCTATCGTTTAAATTAAACGGGATCACTTCAAGATCAAGTTTACCGGCCTCGATTTTTGAGAAGTCCAAAATATCATTAATGATACCTAATAGTGATTCGGCCGAATTTTGAATTTTGGCAACATAGTCTGATTGCTTGCGGGTAAGATCGGTTTGTTGAGTTAAATAACTCATACCGATAATGGCATTCATCGGTGTGCGAATTTCGTGACTCATATTCGCTAAAAAGTCACTTTTAGCTTTAGTCGCTTCATCAGCAATTTTAACCGCGTCTTCTAACTGGCGGGCATTTTCTTTCTCATCGGTTATATCAATGAAGTTACCGACTAAACCAGCAGGCTTATCATTGCTGTCCTTAAACCCTGTCACCCAATAGAGAGTGTCATGGACTTTCCCATCACCAAATGGAATGCGCATTTCTTTCTTTAACGTCGTTTGATTGCAAATGACGTCAGTATCTTCCGCTTGATATAACTTGCGATCATCTGCACTTAAATAAGTTAAATCAGCGACTTTAAGTCCTACTAGCTCTTTAGCTTTAACATTGAAGGTCTCTTCATAGGCTTTATTAAAACCTAAGAATCTCCCCTCAGCATCTTTATAAAATAATGGCAGAGGAACGGTATCAATCAATATTTGCTGTAATTTCATTTGCTCAGCAAGTGAGCTTGTTGCCTGTTCAGCTTTTTGCATCGCGTTTTTCAATGCATCTTCTGCTTCCTTACGCTCAGTGGTATCCCTCACAATACCGGTGAACATCTGCTCTTGATCAATCACCGCTTCACCAACAGCGACCTCAACCGTAATCTCTTGGCCATTTTGGCGAAGACCTGTTAGTTCAAATACTGAAGTATCACCGCTGCTCGCTTTATTCAGCAAGTAGTGGCTGTGAAATGCCGGTTGTATCAATTGGTCGATATTAGTATTAATCACTTCATCAGAGCGATAACCAAATATTGCCTCAGCGGCTGGACTAAACTCTTCAATTACACCTAATGTATTTACCACAATGATTCCGTCAGAGGCATTATCAATAATGGTGCGAGTTCGCTGCATTGAGACTTCCAACGCTTTAGTGCGATCATGGACTAACAATTCAAGTTCTTTTCTTGAACGAGTTAATGCCCTTGTCGCTCGTGTACCGACTCTTAAGGTAAACAAGGTACTACCGAGCATTAAAGCCAATGAAATAAACACCACAGACCACACGGTTCTCTTGAAGGTATTGATAAGTGCAAAAGACTCTTCAACATCAACTTCAGCCGCTAAGCCCATCGATAGCCTCTCATCCCATAGCCAACTACCAATGACTTTTACACCTCGATAATCATTATATCCATCAAGGTTCTTCCCAGATGTTTTGTTGCTAATACCTTGCGCCATTTCTGTCAATTCCCAGTCGGGATTGGGCGGAATAATGTTGTTTGCTCTAAGTAAATTAACACCAGGATTGGCAACACGAATATTAAGCGAGGCATCTTGATTTTGATCAATTAATCCAATGTCACGCAGCTGGCTTTCAAAACGCACGTTAGAGAGTAATAACCCAGCTTTATCGACAGCATAAATTTCACCACTATGACCAATAAACCCAGCAGACAAAATTGATGAGAAAACACCATTAAAGTTGATTCGCTTAGTTAAAATGGCAATAACTTGGTTATTACTATCAACGACTGGGGATGCAAAAAACATCGTCGTGGGTTTATCATCAACTTTGCTCTCAACACTTTCAGAAAAATACACATCAGATCGAATAGGTGGAATAAAGACGCTTTCACCAGCAAGCACTTTATTGAGTAATTCAGGGTGATGTTGGTTAATAAGGTTAATGTCGCCAATATTAGAATTACGTCGAGATGATAAATTCACCATATTGGGGGAGATGATAAAGAAACCATAAGAGCCTGGTTCGCCTTCTCTATCACTGAAAAACTGTCTAATTTTTGATTGAATGGGCGACTCTAATAACGCATCACGGTCACGTGGGATCACCAACAACTGTTCCACCATTTTGACCAGCTCTTTATTACGAGCCACTTGCTCTAAACCATCTAATTCGTAGTCAACCCAGTAAAATAACCGCTGATGAGTGGAAGTAAGCAAGGTGTGTAAATTGTACTCAACTTCTCCACGATTTTTGTGTTCCGTATATTGGGTGATAATCGCAATAAGCATTAATAAAATCAGCGCTAATATGCTTAAACCAATCAAGACTGAACGCTTAAAGCTATTAGAGCCAAATTTATTCGCTAAATCACTATCACTCGTTTTTAAAATTCTTGAACTAACCAACATTCCTAGCACAAACAAGCCTATGACAACCAAAATACCCGTGAGAAATGAGTAAATGATTTGGGGCTCCGAGTCTTCAGTCGTCGATACATTGCTGGATAACCAATCATTTTTAGTTAACATCAAGTCACGTAATTTAAGTGAATTTAAGCCTTTTTGTAGTATCGAATGTAGAATGGGATGCTGTATGTTGCTGTATAAGTGAACCGAGGTTGGTGGAAAAATATCTTCATCGATTGCCCTTATTAATGAGCTCAGTTCATCTTGCTTAAGTGAATGTTGTATCGCAATTTCTGAATCTAGCAGGGCATCGACTTCTCCAGATATGACCCGTTCAATAGAGTCTTGCATACTGGCGGTTTCGACAATGATCATTTTAGGGTAAAAGTTCTGCAACTTTCTGATTGAAGTATAACCCTTTGGTATGGCAATCTTTGCGGTGGCTAAATCGATACTATTTTTAAATCGAAGGTTATCTGCTTTTACATGAAACAGTTCCCTAACTAAAAAAAACGGCGTGGTGTAATAGCCAAACTCTTTCCGAGCTTCTTCCATATAGGCGTCAGGGATTAAGTCTATTTCTCCACGATTGAATGCTTCAATGTTGCTATTCCACTCGCCTTCAACCACTTCAAGCTGCAAACCTGTCTTATTGACAATTTTATTGACAACAGCCCCTGCGAAACCGCCTATCTTTCCATCTTCCTGCATAAAGAGCATAGGTGGCCAATCATCAATGGCTATAACCACTTTATTATCTTTGATCCATTGTTGCTCTTCAGCTGTTAAGCCGACTTTTTCAACCTGTTTAATAACAAGCTCATTCGCAGAAGAACGCAATATGATTTTATCTGCAAATTCAAACAATAATTCAAGGTAGTCTTGTTTTAGCTCGTGATAAATATCACTATTAATGATATCCATCGCTTGTTTACGATTATCGTTTTTAATCAGCGATAAGGTGCGGTTTTCAAGGATAATTAACTGTTCATTGGTTTGTTCAAGTTTCTCAATCAGTACTTTGTCATCAACATGTTGCCTAGACAATAAGGTACTAATAAGTGTTGTTAGTTTAGGCTCATATTCATGATAACGACTTAACCATTTTTCATCTCCCGAAAATGCATAGCTTAATACTGACGATGTCAAAATCTCGTCATAGTATTGTAATTCTGTAGTGAGACTTTTAATTTCGGCTTCAGATAAATGCTTGTAAGCAGTAGGAGCGGGCTCAGCCGTTGATGAAGGGAGATATAGGCATAAAAAAGCAGCCGCCAATACAATCAATAACAAACGGAATGAAGAAGTAGAAAGATTGCCTGAGGGCATAGTAATGCATCCTTACATCAAAAAATACCACACTTAAATCTACACTTAAAATTATTGGTTAACAAGACTTTAAACATGAAGCAAAATTGTTAAACTCATGATTTTGATAGCCATATACAAGTTATACAATAAACATAAAAACGCAGTGAAATGGTAGTAAAAAAACCTAATTCTTCAGAAGAATATAAATCACTGATTTGTCATTATTATGCAGTTCAAGGTCTTTAGAATTACTTCCCATTTATTGGCAACTGATAAAGACTCTCATTGGTTTTTGCGTAACTTAATCGAGCTATTCGCTGCGTAGTATGATAGCTATCAAGCCCTGACACTGTTGTTGTATTAAGCGACTCTATATCAATATAACCATCAGTTTTCACCGCAGCATCATCCACTAACACATGGGTGACTTCTCCAATGACGAGTATCGTATTATTGATTGTTAATGGCACAATTTCTCGTACAGACAAAGAAAACTTAAGCTGACTTTGTTGAACAAATGGCGCAGCAACACCATCGATATAGGTTTCTGTAAGCCCTACTGCATCAAACTCTGAAATAGCATCATCGTACCTAGCCGAAGTTTGGTGTGCCTGCTGATAAATATCTGCCGATACGTGGTTGATGGTGTAACCACCAGTGCGTTTGATATTGGCTAAGGTATTTCGGGGGACCGCTTTATTCTCAGCGGCGCTGATGTTCTCTGTTGGAGTGTTATTTTCTGGTGTGGGCTGCACAGCCGTGGGGCGAATTATCATGCCGACTAACGCAGGCGACGCGCCAATGTGAAACACCGAGCTTATCATCGCCAAATTAGTGATGCCTTGTTCGTCAATTGTTGCCACTAGATTGGCGCTTTTAAACCCTGATAAGCTATTGATAAATCTTGCTCGTTGACGAGCTGCAAAGCCATTAATATCTGCTGAACTAAAATGCTTCATTGCCATAATATGATGACGTTTCCTGTAGGTTGTAAGTAGTAGGTTGTAAAATGCATTCTGACTATGGTTAGCGCTGATTCAAAGTAAGGTTTCTCGATGCCAGTGTGCCGAGCTGAACATTAGATATTATCTAAATTGGCTAATAATCCGTGGGCATGCTTAAGTATACGAGCCCTGTCAGCCTCTGGTTTTTTAAGCCAATTGGCGTACACCATTCTAGTGCGAGGGTTGGCATTAAAACGGTGTTGATGCTTATCCATAAAGTGCCAGTACATCGAGTTCAGCGGACACGCATCCTCCGTGTCAATTTGATTCACCTTGTAGTGGCAGTCTGTGCAATAGTCGCTCATTTTTTTAATATAGTTACCGCTAGCGGCATAGGCTTTAGAACCGACAATGCCGCCATCAGCAAATTGGCTCATACCTCGCGTATTAGGCATTTCAACCCACTCAATCGCATCGATATAAATACCTAAATACCACTGGTCTACCTCATCAGGGTGAATGCCAGCAATCAGGCAAAAGTTACCCGTGACCATTAAACGCTGAATATGATGAGCATAGGCATAATCGAGGGATTGTTTAATGGCATGGTGTTGACAATTCATCTTGGTATTAGCGTCCCAAAACCAACTGGGCAAGGCTTGAGTAGCATCTAAATGGTTTAGCTGTTGATACTCGGGCATATTGGCCCAATACACGCCACGGACAAATTCACGCCAACCTAAAATTTGACGAACAAACCCTTCAATTTGAGCTATTGAGATGGCACCCTCTGCTTGGCGATAAGATGCAATTGCGGTGTCGACCACATGTTGTGGACTGAGCATTTTGCTATTAATGGCAAAGGATAGCCGAGAGTGGTATAAGCTCCATTGTCGCTGAGAAAGCAAGGTATCAAGTTGGCCTGTCATCGCATCTTGAAATTGACCAAAACGCACTAAACAAACGCGACAAAAATGCACTAATAAATCCTGTGACTCCTGACGCGTTACAGGCCAAAGCAAGGTCTGTTACATGTTACCTATGGTGTGAATGTCATGGCGCTTTAGCCGTGCAATTATTTCGCTAACATCATGACTAAAGACTAATGCTTCGGGTACATGTTCAAAGTCAGCAGGGGTTAACTTTTTCCTGTTTTCAGYATCATAATTCCATTGCCCACCTTCTGGATTGTCTCCATCCATCAGTAAATTAACCCGTTTACGCATCTTGCGATAAAAGTGCTCTAAACGGTGTTTCTTACCCGCTTTGAAGTACTCATTGAGCTCTGAATCAGACAAATAAAAGTGTTCTGTTTCATAGGCTTGAGTCGTAAAACCTGTGTTGAAATTCATATCATTCGCTAACTGCTCTCGCAAGCGATACTCATCAGGTAACTGATACTCAAACTGTGTAGCTTGGTATTGCTCAATCAGGCTATGGAGTAATTCAGGTAAATCTATAAATGACGCTGTGTCATCTAACGTTAAATAGCACACACGATGCCCAGCTTGCTGTAGTGCCTTAGCWAAGGCACCCATTGCCGCAAAAAAAGCACACACCTTTTGCCCATGATGACGGGTGTAGTTTGTTTCTTGTTTTAGCTCAGCAATAACATATAAAGTCTCTGGACAGGTCTGACGAAACCAAGAATGTGACGCATTAAGTTGATCGCCTAAAATCAGTCGTAATCGATTGGCTGTTTTCATGACGTTTCCTTTTTAACTAATGGCTTATTAGCTAATTCAGCCTTAGTCAGTGTTGTATTCACGAGTAAGGTATTTGCGGGTAAGGTTTTCGCTAAGCTTGCATTAACTGATCGTCTTTCACCCGCACAGCGCTTAGAGCAGTACTTCACATTTGGCCAATCTCGCTGCCATTTTTTACGCCAACTAAACGGCCGCTGACAAACCAAACAAATTTTTTCAGCAAGGGTGCTTTTTACGCCAACGGATTTTCTCATTAATCATGCCTAACATGACGCAGCAACAAACGCTGCGCTTCTTGTTTTACCTGTGGGCGGCTTCGCCATTGCCACAACAGACTTTGCGCAGCTTTATAGCTTTCAGTTAGATCAACAATTGGCTCAGGGTATTCAATACCGAGTTGGACTTGATGCATCATTTGCTCCATTGGTGACAACATCCAAGGTGAATGCACTAAAGGAGCTGGAATATCTTCCAGTTCAGGTAACCATTTTTTGACAAACTCGCCATCAGAATCTTTTTCGATACCTTGCTTTACAGGGTTATAAATCCGAATGGTATTGATGCCAGTAACCCCAGCTTGCATTTGGAATTGGCTGTAATGGATCCCTGGCTCAAAGTCTAAAAACAGCTGGGCAAGATGCTGCACACCCAAACGCCAATCAAGCTGTAAATGATGGGTCAAAAAACTCACTAACATGGCACGCATTCTAAAGTTGATGTAGCCCGTGTGAATTAAACATCGCATACACGCATCCACCATAGGAATACCTGTTTTACCGGTTTTCCATGCCTCTAACTTGAGCATAGCAGCGACCCCTTCGGCTCGTGGTAGATCAATGTAGCCACGATTAACTGGTCTAAACTCCATTGCTGATTCACTTTCAAACTTTTGGATAAAATGGCAATGCCAGTGCAGCCTTGAGCTTAACGCCACCAAACTGCGCCGCCAGCCTTTGGTGTTCCAGTGCTGTAAAAGTTGCTGGTATACCTGACGCAAACTTATATTGCCCCACGCTAAATATGCCGATAACCGTGAGCAATGTGTTTGACTTAATACAGGGCTTGATAATGAATACGCATAAGACTGGCCACGCCCTTCAAAAAACGACGTTAGCGTTTGCCAAGCTGATTGTTCGCCACCATATTGAAATGTGCCTATAGCGTTGGGCAGCGAGGCAGCACATCGACTCAATGAACCTTTCGCTTCATCATCAATCAGCCAATCAATTACCGATAAATCAATATTTGCTAAGGGCGCACGCATGACCTTTTGCCAGTGCTTGTCCCAATTTTGCCTATCAGTTAACCCCCGTATCACTGCCGCATAGGGTGTTTCATGCCAATCAATGCCTTGAATTTCACACCATTGCCCCACCTCAATGTCGCGTTCAAAGGTACTATTAAGCCCCACCTCTTGATGTGAATATAACGCCGATATACCAAATTGCTGATGTAAATCTGTTAAGGTTTCTGTCACGTTATCAAGGCTGCAACGTAATGCGCCTTGAGGGACTCGGTGCTGGATATCCTGTAAGGATTGATTGATAAACTGTAAGTGGCGAGCGGAAGTGTGTTTGTCGTTAACGACTATGGGCTCAAAACAATATAAAAGTAATACAGGCAAACCCGAGTTAATTGCCTCCAATAATGGCGCGTGATCAGACAAGCGTAGGTCTCGTTTAAGCCACACAACCGCTATAGGCATTAGCCAGCCTCCTGATGTTCTTGTGGCCAATCGGCAGCATCAAGGCTATCTAAGTTTAACGCTAGCTCTTGCTGCCATTGCTCGCCCAACCAATGGCGAATAAAAACATGCTGAGGGTCGTACATGGCTGTTTGTTTTTCGATATTGAAATGGCGACCACCACGTGGATCGACACCAACGCCAGCAATGTACTGCCAGTTTCCCCAGTTAGATGCCACATCATAATCAATCAGTTGTTGCTCAAAATAGGCAGCGCCATAGCGCCAATCAAGGCCTAATTCATTCACTAAACAACTGGCTACAATCTGTCGCCCACGGTTAGACATGTAACCCGTCGTATTAAGCTGTTTCATGCAAGCATTGACCAAAGGATAAGGGGTATTACCTAAGCACCATTTTTTAAATCGCTCAGGGAAAAAACTTGTCAGAGGCTTGACTGCCGCTTGGCCTTTAAAATGAAATAACTGCGGGCCATGTTGCCAAGCAAGCCAATGAAAATACTCCCGCCAAAGCAGCTCAAAGCCTATCCAGTATGTCGACTCATTCGCGCCATGTATGCGCTCATATTGCTTTAGCTGTGACCATAACGCCCTTGCCGACACATTGCCGAAAGCGAGAAATGGACTGAATTTAGTCGAATTTTCAAAGCCATCGAGTGCATTACGAGTTTGTTTATAGTCGCTGGCGTAATGACTCGAAAAATAATGTTCAATATGCTTATTAGCCGCATTTTCACCGCCAGAAAATAGAGCGGAAGATGGCGCTTGAAACTGACTGAAGTCGGTTTCATATTGGCTGACTAAGGTGATTGGTTGTGGCGAAATACCATTGAAGGTATCGCAAGGTAACTCCACTGGTAACTTCGCCTTTTCAACTTTACGGCGAAACTGCGAGAAGCTGTTCATTGCATCAATATAAGGCGTCATTTGCTGCTGATTGAACAAACCATTATTCCACTGTGCAAGTAGAGTGACATCTGGCAGGTTTTTACCTATTTGCTGCCAAGATTGCCTTTCATCCCAGCCCACTGATTTACTGTAACCTAGCGCATTAATGCGGTTTTGTTCGGCCAACTGAGTAACCACTGCAACTGGATTACCAAAATATAACTGCAATGAGTGCCCTAATACACTGAGCTGTTGTTGAAGATCTGCCAAGGATTGCAGTAAAAAACTGAGTTTGTGTGGTCCCATTGATTGCTGCTGGTAACATCTTGGTGTAAACCATTGCTCATCAAACACATAGGCAAAAGCCAAACTTGGCGTTTGCTGGTTTGAGCGACCACCATGCTGCACTGATTGCGCGTGACGCAATAACGAATTCAGCGCCATGTTGTCGTGTAAGCGAAGGTCTTGAGTAAACACAAATAAGCAGCGATTGTCTGACAAAACACACCCTAGAGATTATTCAAACATGCTATTGATACGAAGCGCACACCAGAAAGGTTTACTAGAAAAGTGAACTGCTAAGTGAGAGGAGGGAAGATCTGTATTCATCAATAGCAAATAGACTTATACCGCTTTGCTAAAGTTTATGTCGCTCTGCTATGGTTTATAGCGCTTTGCTAAGGCTTAAGTCGCTCTACTATGGTTTATACCGCTTTGCTATGGTTTATGTCGCTCTGCTGAGGTTTATGCCGCTTTGCTACGGCTTTTGATTCACAGCTAAAGGAGATGTTAGGGATCGTTTGGCTGCGCTTTGGTGTGAGACTTGCGACTGGCACTTTGTTGCTGCTCAAGTTCACGTTGATGGTTTTCATGATTAACCAGTACTAGGGTTAAATACATTTTCGTCGGCAATGACAACACCATCCCAAATGCCACACACATGGCGCTGAGAATAATCCCCTTCACTCCCATCACTTCAACAGTGTGGTTAAAATTATGTAGATAAATACCAAGTAAAATCAGACAAATGCCACAACAAATACAAGTTCTAAGTATCACTATTAACGTTGAGCTTTTTATCATGGTTCACGTCCTTGATAATAAATCTGAGCAAGTTATATCTCGAATCGAGCGTATATCGGTATTTAGGTGCTCTACATCCTTATTCTAGGTAAACATGAGACGCTTGATCTACCCATTCAAATTAAGCAACTTATCCTTAGCCTAAGTTTTTTAAACGGTAACTTATATCGTCTAGCAAAACGCTTAGTGCTAAAGTAACCAACCTATTTACCCCAAGGGTTATTTGGATCTTGTGATGGCGCTGGGCGGTTTTTATTACGAGATTTATTTTGAGCATGATTATTTTGAGCATAGTTATCTTGCGCTCTGGGTTTATCTTTTCCGTACTTGTTGGGGCGACTGTTATTACGCTTCATTTCTTCGTAATCAGCTGTGGCCTTTTCACGCATTTCTGCAATTAACTCAACAGTCAGCTCTTGCGGCTTACGTGGCACGATGCCATCAGCAAAACCACGTTCACGGGGTTTTAGCTCAAACTGGGCAGCATTACCTTTTGGCATGCTTTTAAAACGATACAGATAAAAGCTTTCAACGCGTTCTCGCGCCCATTCGGTTTTCTTTAAAAACTTAAGGCATGACTCTAAACTGGGATTATTATTGAAACACTCTAAGCGCAGGGCTGCGTATAAAATCTTCCAGTCATAAAAATCGACTAGCTCAGCGACCATTGTTTCTGATTTTAAACCATGCAGTGGATTGTTTCGTTGTAGTTCAACCATAAGAGATCCCAAAAATGCCGATGAGCGAAATATAAACCTCATAATAGCAAGCAATCGACACGCTTAGCTATCTCGCTGGGTGTTTATCCCAAAAGCTTTTTCTGTTCACTACGATACTTTTTACTCTGATGGCGATAATTGGTCTTTCTTTGTTCTAATAAACTCGGTATAACGGCGCAATGAAAATCCCAAAACGAATCCAACCTCTGGTTGAAGAAGGCTTAGTCGACGACGTCCTGCGCCAATTAATGAGCGGCAAGGAAGCCAGTGTTTATGTTGTGCGCTGCGGCGATAATATTCGCTGCGCCAAAGTCTATAAAGATGTTGATAAGCGCAGCTTTAAACAAGCCGTTCAATACCAAGAGGGACGAAAAGTTCGTAATAGCCGTCGCGCCCGAGCGATGGAGAAAGGCTCTAAGTTCGGCCGAGACCAGCAAGAAGAAGCTTGGCAAAACGCCGAAGTTGATGCGCTATATAAATTAGCCGCTGCGGGTGTTCGCGTGCCTGAGCCTTATGGTTGTTTTTCTGGTGTGTTACTAATGGAGCTCGTCACTGACAGTGAGGGGGTTGTCGCCCCTCGACTTAATGATGTTGTCTTTTCAAAAGAAGATGCCATACGCGATCACGCCAGTATGATTGAATACGCTAAATTAATGTTATGTGCTGGGCTTATTCACGGAGACTTATCAGAGTTTAACGTACTGGTTGATGACAAAGGCCCGGTGATTATCGACTTGCCACAAGCGGTTGATGCCGCAGCCAACAATAATGCTGTGTGGATGTTCGCCCGTGATGTAAACAACATGACAAACTACTACAGCCAGTTTGCCCCAGAGCTTGCTAACACCCAATATGCCAAAGAAATGTGGGCATTATTTGAAGCAGGAGAACTAACGCCAGACACTGAACTTACAGGTGAATTTGCAGAAAGCGAACACATCGCTGATGTTGACTCTGTGCTTGAAGAAATCAACGCAGCACGGGAAGAAGAGCAAGAAAGATTGCAGCGCATTATTGATGCGAATGAAGATTGATGCCAATGAAGATTGTTAAGAGAAACCTGAATGCAAACCGTATCTACCAGCGAGTGAAACAACTTACTCACTCGCTTTGGCAACCATAAAACACGACTAAAATAATCGCTAAAGCAATCACTAAAGCCCAAGCGTGTTGAACATTGTGCTTCATCATACAGCCTGCCTATTTAGCTAAGTTCCTCCCCTCCTATCAAATCAATTTGAAAATACTACCCCCGTTAACAATGTTAATTTCAGGTTAGTGATATTGCGCATTTTATTTATGATTTTTATATTAAATTTACGAACTCATTCACAATCTGAAATGGGATAACGAACTTAGATTAGCGAGCTTGGCTCTCATAAGCACTTACACAATAAATAAGTCATCTTATGAGTACTATCGAATCAATCACCTTAATGCTAGCGCTAGTCTATAGCATCAGTTTACTTTACTGGAGTAAACAAAAATGGGGCGCGGCTATTAGCGCTGTATTACTTGGCTCTGCCCTGTTAATGACTCTCCATTGGCCGTTATTTGTCGGCCTAGTCGTGGCACTGGTTGCGGTGACAATGTTAAATAAGTTTCAACCTGCACTGGCCCAAGGCGGCGCTGCTGCTGGCGAAAGCTCAAGAGGCAATAACAAAGCCAACCAATTACGAGAAATGATAAGGCACTTACTGGCGTTATCTATGCTGCTTGTTGGGGTACAATTTGCCATCAATTCCGCCATGCTTAAAGCAGGAGTCGAACCCATATTGGTTCGTCCAGATATTGGCGATGCCTTTTTACCGATTGCAGGCGGAATAGAACTTAAAGCCATTTTAGGGCTGGGGTTATGGGATAAAAACCACCCTTCTGCTGCCGTCATGTTAGTGGTGGTTTTACTCACAGGCTTATTATGTAAGCGCGCCTTTTGTGGCTGGGCATGCCCACTTGGATTAGCTGGCGATTACCTTTACGCCCTTAGAAAGAAGTTCATCAAACAAGAGTTTGCTCCACCAGCTTGGTTAGACTGGATATTGCGCATGCTTAAATACTTGCTAATGGCAGCGCTGATTTTATTAGTCTTCACTATGCCGCTTGCCAGTATTCCTCATTATCTTGATGGTTATTATCACAAAGTCGCGGACTTAAAGATGGCGCTGTTTTTCTTAAAACCGACTATCATAAGCCTTATCTGTTTCAGTATTATTCTTGGTATTGCCGCTTGGAAGAAACAAGGATTTTGCCGATATATTTGCCCTTATGGTGCATTTTTAGGGCTACTCAGTTTTTTAAGTCCGTTCAAAATACGCCGCACCACTGAGCAATGTTTAATTGAAGGCAAAGGGATGAAGTGCGATAAATGTACTCGCGCTTGTCCAGCTAACATTATCGTTCACACTCAAACGACAATTCGTAGCGACGAATGCCAAGCTTGCATGAAGTGCATCTCAGCTTGCCCTAAACAAGAGGCGCTGCATTTTAGCACTCGTTGGGGAACTAAAATGTCTGCCAGAGGCTTAACAATATTACTGCTGTCATTGCTATTTATGATCCCACTTTGGGCATATGTTGGTGGTTTTTGGCATAGCGAAACGCCAACAGAAATAAGAATGATGTTAATACAACATTTAGGCAGTATTGGTCATTAACAGCTATTTGTTAGATTCAAAGTGATATCAATGAATCCACAATATCATCCAGAAAAATGCCGCTAACGTCATTGAGGCAGCATTGGTCATTAACAGCTATTTGTTAAATTCAAAGTGATATCAATGAATCCACAATATCATCCATAAAAATGCCGCTAACGTCATTGAGGTTAGCGGCATTACTTTTACTCGTTCAGTTAAACTGTATTTGAGGTACTATGCCGCTTTACTGGCAGCTTCTGCCTGGCTTGCTAAGTATTCATCAAACGTACCGTGGAAGCTCACTAACTGCTTGTCTTTCACATCAATGATATGCGTTGCCAATGACGATACGAACTCGCGGTCATGGCTAACAAAAATCAACGTACCTTCAAATAATTTAAGGGCGTTATTTAACGCTTCAATCGCTTCCATATCCATGTGGTTGGTCGGTTCATCCATGACTAATACGTTAACGTCTTGCATCATTAACTTGCCGTATAACAAGCGATTCTTTTCACCACCTGAGCAATTACGGGCTTTCTTGTTCGCATCATCTTCAGTGAATAACAAACGCCCTAGCATGCCACGCACCATTAAATCGTTATGCTTTGGCGTTCGCCATTGCGACATCCAATCAAACAAAGACAAGTCATTATCAAAGTCTTTGCTGCTGTCCTGTGGGCAGTAACCAATAGCAGCGTTTTCAGACCATTTTATGGTGCCATGGTTATTAGCTAATTCGTTGACTAAACAACGCAGTAATGTGGTTTTACCGACACCGTTTTCGCCAATAACCGCAAGCTTAGCCCCCGCTTCTAATATTAAATCACCACCTGCAAATAAGCTTTCACCGTCAAAGCCATGACCTAATTCTTCAAGCACTAATGCCTGACGATGCATTTTTTTACTTTCATCAAATCGCAGTGATGGCGTCATACGGCTCGATGACTTCACTTCATCTAAACTGATTTTCTCAAGTTTTTTAGCACGAGAGCTTGCTTGTTTTGCTTTCGAGGCATTGGCGCCGAAACGATTAACGAAGTCTTGCAGCTCTGCCATTTCGGCACTCTTTTTAGCATTACCTGCTAATAATTGTTCTTGAATTAACCCAGAAGCTTCAAGGAAGTATTCGTAGTTACCAGGATAAATTCGCAGCTCACCGTAATCAATATCGGCCATGTGAGTACAAACGGAGTTCAAGAAATGTCTATCATGTGAAATGATAATCATGGTGCACTTACGTTGATTAAGTTCACCTGCCAACCAAGAAATAGTATGAATATCCAAGTTGTTGGTCGGTTCATCAAGTAACAAAATATCTGGGTTTGAAAATAGCGCCTGTGCCAGTAAAACCCGCAGTTTCCAGCCCGGTGCAACTTGTTGCATTAAACCAAAATGATAATGTTCTTCAATACCTGCTTCTAATAGGATTTCACCGGCACGAGATTCTGCGCTGTAGCCATCCATTTCAGCAAATTCACTTTCAAGTTCAGCGACTTTCATGCCGTCTTCTTCACTCATTTCTGGTAACGAGTAAATACGGTCACGCTCTTGCTTCACTTCCCATAGTTTTGCATCACCCATGATCACAGTATCAACCACACTGTATTGCTCGAATGCGAACTGATCTTGGCTCAATGTACCGACTTTCAAACCGGGAGTAATCGAGACATTACCAGAACTCGGTGCTAACGCACCGCTAAGGATTTTCATGAATGTTGATTTACCACAGCCATTAGCACCAATTAGACCATAACGGTTACCGTGGCCAAATTTAGCGGAGATATTTTCAAACAATGGCTCTGCGCCAAACTGCATGGTGATGTTGTTTGTACTAATGATAGTGGTAACCCTCGGGGTAAATAGTAGAAAAAGTGAGCTTAAAAGCAGCGCGGCAGTATACAGACTCTACTGTGTATTAGATACCCGAAAGATGAGTTTAATAGAGACTTGGGGCATGGATTGCGAAAGTAGGGTAAATATTAGCGGTTACGATTAGCTATCGATCTAGTGTCCCAAAAGCCAAGTTGTAAATTGATAGACACGATCATGATAAAAAATTCCCGCCCTCATGAACGCTAACAAAGCAATGGATTAATCGTTTATCTGAGCATGAATGAGATGTTTGATATTAATGTTTAATATTAATGTTTGATATTAATGTTTGATATTAATGTTTGATAATAAGATTTGATCATAAGATTTGATCATTTCCAAACTCACTTTTGGACAAAAGTGAGTTTCGGAAAATAGGAATTTGGCAACTAGTAAATAACTACAGATATGAAAAGCCGCTCACTTGGTGGTGATTTAGTCATGTTTGACAACTTCAATAGAGTGAGAAAGCTCTTGAGCAAAATCAGCGAATGTACGAGACTTACGACCTGTCACTTCTTCAACGGTGTTAGTAGTCAGGGCATAGTCACCTTGAGTGAACCAGGTGATCATTTCCCCTAATTTGTCCGACAACCAGTCACCTAAACCTGCCTCTTTTAATGCACCGACAAGTGCAACTTCTGGGATATCAATGTAAGTAATCTCTTTACCACTTGCAGCACTCAGTAATTTAGCGTGCTCAGATGAAGTCAGCGCTTCAGAGCCTGTAATATGGTGCGTTTTTCCTTCATGCCCACTTTCTGTTAACGCTGCAACAGCAACCGCTGCAACATCGTTGATATCTACGAGACTGAGTGCCGTGTCACCAAGTGAAGAGTAAAAACGACCCTCTGCGTTTATGCTTGGAAGGTTAGCGTAGAAGTTCTGAAAAAAAGTATTAGGCTGAATTAACGTATAATCTAAACCCGATTTTTTGATCAGGTTGTCTGTATACGCGTGCTCTCTGATCACTTCTGAAGTTGCATCTAAACTTGCTTTCAGGCCCGACTGCTTAACAATGTGTTTTACGCCAGCTTCTTTTGCAGCCTGAATGACATTTTTCACCCAAGTTGTTGCCATAGGATGAATAGGCGTTAACAAATAAATTCTTTGGATATTTTTAAACGCGGAAATCAGTGAAGAGACATCATTGAAGTTTCCAATGCGAATACGTTCTTTTTCTAAATTAAGTCTTGACGCCTCTTCATATGTTGCCGCCATAGCACTAAAGTCTGCTTGCTTTTCTTTCAATTGATTAACAATGGCTGAACCTGTATTGCCTGTTGCGCCCATAACTAAGATTGTCATTGTGAATTATCCTGTGGTTTATAACGAAATAACGAGCCCGACAGCTCGTGAACAAAACAACTATAGATTGAACCGATAAATTTTAGTACGCTGATTAATGGGCAACATAATCCCGAACAATGGGTCAATAAGTCACTCTCAATCATCGGGAGAACAGAATGAAATACAGCAATGAGTTAGTTGCTTTTATTGAGGTGGCGCGTCTTGGCAGTTTTGCAGAAGCTGCACGTTCACTTAACCTACCTACAACAACCATCAGTCGGAAGATTCAACTACTTGAAACAGAGCTAGGTGTTCGATTATTTAATCGCACCACCAGATCGCTATCTCTTAGTGAGGTTGGAGAGCGCTTATTGCCAAGGGCAAAATTAGTGGTTGATACTATGCGCGAATTGAAAGATGAAGCGACATTTCACAAAGCGAATCCTGTAGGCACTTTACATATTTCTGCACCTGCAACGGTATTTTCTCTTCTTGCTCCGCTGTTTTCGGAGTTTTTAAACAAATACTCAAGTATCAAACTAGAGTTTGACTCCTCAAGTCGAACCAAAGACTTAACGGCAGAACGAGCCGATTTCGCCCTTCGCCTCGGACCACTGAATGATTCATCACTCATTGCGATCCCCATATCACTATTACACTATTCACTTGTTGCCCATAAACAGCTCGTAGAGAAACATCCTCCAATCAGTAGACCTGAAGACTTGTTAAAGTGGCCCTGCATTCTAAACCACAATGATGGTTTGATATTGCCTTGGCGCTTCATGTTTCAGGGAGAGTCTATCGATCTTAATATGGATCACAGCTTACTATCGGATGATCTTATCATATCCGTTCAAATGGCCTTGCAAGGTGCAGGAGCGGCGTATCTGCCGACTGGATTAGTTCAACAGTATATCGACGAAGGAAGACTAATAAGCTTGTGTGAGGAATGGATCCCGCGAGGTAGAGAGCTATATCTGGTATACACCGACAAACAACATTTGCCTTCAAAATCTAAGGCGTTCATCCACTTTATCAAAAATAAACGTGAAGAAATTGCAGTATTGTTGAATGGCTAATTTGTTTAACTCCAAGATGCTCATCAATAAATGGGCATCGTAAGGAGCTAAACATTTATGAGGTTATTGGTTTGCTATCTAAGAACGGAGAGAGCAACCTGCAATATTGCCCTAACATCGTCACTGGTTTCGCCCTTCATCATCTGTAATTGAGCAAAGCTGATTTGGGCATAAATATAGATAGCAGCAAATCGGCTATCCATATCAATCGTTTTGAACTCACCTTTCTCTTTTGCCGCATCAACCCACTGCTCGAACGCCATGACGACATTTTCATAGGTTTTATCAATTTGTTCGATCGTTGATTCTCCTAGACTCAAGCGCGATTCTTTCATATTCGCAAACAGGCACCCTTTGGGCATTTCAGAGGTTTCATCCTCACTCGTGCTGTGGAATGCTAGATTTTGTAGGGTGTCGTTGAATGTGGCGTCTAAACTCAAAAAACTGAGCATTGGGCCGAGTATTGTCTTGTCGTAACGCTCTAGCACAGCATGCATCAAACCATCTTCGTCACCAAACTCGCGATAAATACCAGGCTTTGATACGCCTGCCAGTTTGCACAATTCATTTATCGATACCTGATTGATACCGAGTTTCCAATAATTTTGTTGTGCGATATCTAGCACATGATCACGGTCGAACTTTTTAGGACGACCACGTGATGCTTTTTTTTCTTCATTCATATTTTAGTACCAAGTGGTATTTTATTGTTGACAGTTTACTACTTCGCAATTAAGATACCACCCAGTACTTAATTGCACAAGAAACTTCAAAGGCATCTACTATGGCAAAACAAATCGTCTTACTTACTGGTATATCGGGCTTTATTGGTCTTCACATTGCAAAACAACTTTTAGATAAGGGTTTTCACGTCCGTGGCTCTATTCGTAATTTAAAAAAAGCACAGAGCATTAAAAATACGTTAGAGAAAGCATCTGCAGATGTAAGTGAATTGTCATTCATTGAACTAGACCTTACGTCAGATAAAGGGTGGGATAACGCCGCAGAGGGGTGTGACTATGTTATGCACGTTGCTTCGCCATATGCAGCAGCTGAGCCAAAACATGAAGATGAGATGATCAAGCCTGCTGTCGATGGTTCACTTCGCGCATTACGTGCTGCGAAAAAGGCAGGCGTAAAAAGAGTGGTATTAACAAGCTCTACGATGACGATGATGGCAACAATGAAGACTGGCACAATCGGACCCAATGATTGGGCTAATACCAACTCTAGAGACATTGGCACCTACGCAAAAAGCAAAACGCTAGCAGAGCAAGCGGCATGGCAATTTATGGAAAAACAAGATTCTGCTATGGAGCTTGTGACGGTCAACCCCGGTGGTGTGTTTGGTCCTGCATTGGGTGACGATATTACTGGGCAATCAATGACAATGATTGATCAGATGCTACGTGGAAAAATTCCAATGCTCGCCAATGTGGCAATTCCAATGGTCGATGTTCGAGATGTGGCAAGCGTCCACGTACAAGCGATGACTCACGCTAAGGCTGCAGGTCAGCGCATTGTGGCTTCTCGTTCAGAGCCAATTCACCTTAAAGAGATTGCAAAAATACTCAAAGAACATGGCTACAAAGGCCCAAGCACACGCATCGCGCCAAACCTATTAATACGTTTTATGTCTCTATTTGATAGTGAAGCAAAAGGTATGGTGGGTTTACTGGGTATGAATATCGGTGCCGACAACAGTAAAGCACGAGAGCTATTTGACTGGAGTCCTCGTCCATTTTCAGAAACTGTACTTGATGCTGCAAAATCGATTATAAAGATTCAGGGAAAGTCATAATCCTCATGCTGTATGGGTATTCAATAAGTCATAGCTTAGAGATAGCTATAGACCTTTCCTATACATACTGAGACGCTCAAAGTGATTATCAGCTTTGGGCGTTTCTTCTTACAAATTTGGTTACAACAAACCGAGCTTTAAAGTGTCATATGCAGAATTGGAAAAGGTTTTCCCATATCATCGAGTGGCGATCGCGAAACGACTTTAAACCCCATATGCTCGTAGAAGCCTACTGCCTGTGGGTTTTGTTCATTAACATCGACCTTGGATGCACCTAACTGCTCTAGTGCGTATTGCAGTAGCACTTTACCAACGCCTTGCCCTCTTGCCTCGTTTAAGATGAAAAGCATTTCAATCTTTGAGTCGTGGATACCCACAAAACCTTGTATTGAACCCGTTTCATTTTTAACACATCTTAACGTGACTGCAGGAAAAGCCTGCTCAATGATAATAGGTTTAAAAAATTCAATGTCTGCTTCTGTTATGAAGTCATGCGTAGCTCGGACTGAGTTTTCCCAAACATTAAGCATTTCTGCGTAATTTTCGGGAAGCACATTTTCTACAATCATTATGGTTTCTCTATCGTTGACTGAAATTTATGTGCAGCCGCGAGAGTGTATTTTATCGACAAAATAGATAACCGTCCATGTACTATCGACTTTGCTTGTGTCGACTTTGTTTTAGCCGACTTTGTTTTAGCCGACTTTGTTTTAGCCGACTTTGTTTTAGCCGACTTTGTTTTAGCCGACTTTGTTTTAGCCGACTTTGTTTTAGCCGACTTTGTTTTAGCCGACTTTGTTTTTGTCGACTTTGTTTTTGTCGACTTTGTTTTAGCCGACTTTGTTTTAGCCGACTTTGTTTTAGCCGACTTTGTTTTAGCCGACTTTGTTTTAGCCGACTTTGTTTTAGCCGACTTTGCTTTTGTTCGGCAATAAACCAAGCATCATCGCAGGAGTGAATAGCAACGCTTTCACAGATTGAAATAGAAACTGATTGAGGCAAAAACAGAATTAGCACAGCAAACGAAGAGCAAAGCTAAATACCCCCTCACTGGAACTCTTTCGCCATCTTGTTCATTTCGTCTTGTCTATTTCTTCTTGTCTATTTCTTCTTGTCTATTTCGAGTGTTGTCACTTTTGCCGTTCTATCAATAAAGAGTGAAAAAGCCGAAGCGACATGGCTGATACAAAAAGGGGGAAGCTGGGTCACTCTTCGACGTACACTTAACAAAAGAGGGGGCGAAGCACTACGACGTTGACTTTTTCAAATGGCCAACAAGGCATAACGCGCCATCATACATTGCTAAGCCTCTTTATTACGGTGCTGCCCATGTTAATGGTTCACACTGCTGGGGTTTAACTTGTAGTGGTTTGGGTTTGCGTGGTGTAGGTTTATCAAGCTTCTTTTTAGGCGCTGATTTAGCGGTGTAAAATTGTTGTTTCCACCAAGCGATGTCTTCACACCCATGACCTGGGTTTATCGGCTTTTGCGCCTTACAGTCTGGATTATCTTCGGGGCAGTTAAGGCGAACATGTATATGTGCACTATGCCCCCACCAAGGGCGGACTTTATTAAGCCAAGCATCATCAGCTTGTGTGCGCTCATTACACAGCTGCTGTTTGATTGCACCATTAACAAATATTCGTGCAACTTGTGGATCTTGAGCTGCAACTTTTATCATCAGTTTATGTTGTGTGCTCCAAGCAGCGGTATCGATTGCAAACTCTTGGTTATCTACCACTGTCAGCGCACGCGGCGATTTAAGCTCAGCTTTACTAAGCGGCTTCTCAGTTAGTCTCAACCAGATATCAACATCTAAACCAATCTGATGACTGTTATGGCCATAATCAAACTGGCCACCACGGGGCATCGACATATCCCCCACTAGAATTTGCTCAATCCCTTCAGCTTGCAATTGAACAGCATATTGCTGCACAAAGTTCACCAAATTCGGATGACCATAATATCGATCTCGTTGCGGCCTAATCACTTGAAACCCTTTGCCTGATAAGGGCAAAGCTTCTGCGCCAGATAAGCAGCCATTTGCATACTCACCAATAGCTACAGCGGGCCCTTCAAAAGGTGTTTTAGTATGCTCCCAAGGATTAAAGCGTGCCTGAATATTTGAGCTCGCCATAAGTAGCATCAAAATAATAACAACAGAAAAATACCGCATAACGACTCTCTTTTATTTGGACATAAAGCAAGGTACTAGCAAGGCTCAAAGCTAAGTTAAACTTCAGTTTTATAAGTGTAGAGGGGAATCACAAGAAGGTGGTTATTGTTTGATAAAAATTAATAGAAGATTGCTATAGCAGACCATAGAGCAAGTCGAATTAACAATGAAAAAAGCTGTCAAAACGTTTTGCGCAGTTACCAAGTATCCGCTTCAAATCTGGCAGTTCTAGCTTGCACTTCGGTACATTGTGTTTGCTGGATAAGCTCGGCAAGCGTAATACTAGGGGTTTCGGTGATTAATCGGATCAGTTTAGCTTCTAAAGGCTCCAGTTTATCGACATGCAATAAAAGAGCGGCGGAAATTTTCTTGATTAGGTAGGCAAAGGATTCTTGGCTTACTGAGTTAAGTTGACTATTAAAAGATTGAACCTTAATCGCCTCTCCTACTAGAGCCCAGTTTCTTGAACGGCGCACGCGCTTAAGCTCACAATGATGCTCAACAGCTATCACTTTTGCTTGATTAACACTCTCTCTGCCGATGCGATGAATAAGCGAAGGCAGTGAAATAGTGATAGGGTCTTTATGCATAGGATTTAGATTTTATTCTTAGGTGTTATTTTCAGATAAATGTCGAATTAACTTAGCAGGGGTGCCACCGTAGAGGCAATCTGCAGGCACATCTTTTGTCACCACAGAGTTTGCAGCAATCACTGAGCGAGCGCCAATGGTCACCCCTTGATTGATAATTGCATTACCACCAATCCATACATCATCTTCAACCACAATAGGCAAACAATGGGTCTGCCATTGCTGGCGCTGACGATAGTCTAAATCATGGCTTGCCGAGTAAAACTGAGTATTCGGCCCCACAAGGACATTATTCCCCAGTGTGATAAAACTGCCATCAAGCATGGTGACATTAAGATTAATAAAGCTGTTATCACCTATCGAAATCGTTTTACCAAACTCACATGAAAAAGGTGAACGAATGACACTGCCTTCACCAAAGTGAGTAAATAAGCGCTTAAATAGCCCAAGACGACTTGCGTCATCAACGGTCTGATTAAGCTCTACTAACATCAAGGTTGCATCATCACGCATGGCATTTAACTCACTATCGCCACCATTAAATGCCTGACCCGATGTCATTTTTTCAAACTCGCTCATGTTAATCCTTCGTCAGTCAATTATTTACCTTTCATCACTTCCAAAGATAATACTTGGGAATGGGTTGAGATGCTTTCAATTTGTGTGAGTTTAGCGACATGTCTAAACTTTTAAAGATAATAGAATTGTGTTTTTGAAGATAAAAAAATGCCAGTCAATTTACATCAACTGGCATTAGGCTGTAACAGTATTTGATTTGAACGGTGATAGTGGAGTGTCTATGTATTCAAATCACACTGCCTAAACTTAATTACTTAAGTTCAGCTGGCCATTCTTTCTCAACGCGTTTTTCTAGGAACAATGCTTTTGACGCTTTCATTGCTTCTAAGTCTAAACCGACAAGAGGTTGAACCTTCTCTTTAGTGTCGTATTTAGTCGCATCGTACTTGTACTCAGGCGCATACTTCTTCAATAACGTATTTGCTTCAGTTAATGCTGCATCTAGGATGGCATTAGACTTCTCAAGTAGGCGAATTGCTTCTTCAGGGTTATGAGCATGGATACCATGAGAGGCTGTTGCGCTATCCCAGAACCATTGCGCATTTCTGACTTTAATCAGTAAGCTATTCATTTCACCTGCTAGTGGTGTTTTCGCTTTTAGCGCAGCTTCATAGTTCGCTTTAGCTTCAGCAATACCTTTATTCGCTTCTAAACCTTCAACGCCATTGGCAGCCCAAATAGCTTGTGCTTTGAAGTGAACTTCAGTCAAACGAGGGTCGGTACCGTCAGCTTCAAAACGTAACTTATTGATTTCAGCTTTACGTTCAGCAAAGATTTCTTTGAAGTCAGCACCATCATGACAGCCGATACAGCTTTTCGGTAATGTATCTGCTTCAAATGTCACTTTATGGTTCGAGTATTTAGCCCCTTTGTCGTTTGTTGCTTTTGGCATATGACACGTCGTACAACCAAACTCTAAATGGTTATCCATAGCGTGTTCGGTACGATCCATCATGTTCTCATATTCTGGATGTTGTGCTTTAAGCATTGGGGCACCTGATACGGCATTAGTCCAATCTTTAAAGCCACGGTTATCAAAGTAAGCGAGTTGCGCTTCAGCTGCAAAACCTTCATATAAACCGTCTGTACCTGTGTAACCAACAAACTGTTTGTAGTCTGTTTTCTCACCTGGCACCCAGTAATCCATTGGGTATTTCACTTTCTTTTCATCAGTACCATCGAAGTAGTACTCAACATGACACTGGGCACAAGTTTGGCTTGCTTGCATTGTTGCATCTTGCTTAGAAAACTCTTTACCAATGGATTTCATTGCACGGTCAGTATAAGGACGGCTAAGACGTAAGTCTTCTTTACCTAACTCATGACAATCCGCACAACCAATGGTGTTCGACATTTCGTGACCCCAAGTAGACCATGCATTGTCTGAAAACTTGCCTTCACCTACTTCATCATACATGCGTGCTACATCAGGGGTTTTACATGACCAACAACTTGCAGCCATTGCTTCACCGACCATTTTTCCATCATGGCCGACCATTGGATGGCCTACACGTAAGGTTTTAATGATATCTGTTAGCGCAAAGTGATGACCACGTGCACGGTTGTAGTCTTTAGCGAAACCATACCCAGCCCAAGCACTCACGAGATTTGGATTACTGGCAAGTAAGTCATCAAGTTTGCCCGATGCTGGCGTGCTTTCTTCTGTTTCAGCCCAAGTTTTATATTGCTCTGGGAAAGTTTTTTGCCAGTTTTCACTTTTATATAAATCAACTTCGCCAGCAACACTATAGCCAGTAAATGCGGTAGTAAGCATTACTGCAACAGCTAGTTTTCTTAATTTCATCATCATTCCTCATTAGGATTATTATATTTATGCTGGCATTGTTATCCCCTACAATTACCAAACACATTTTAAATACTCTCGTTAAAGCAATTAGTGCTCTTAGAGATTTTTTAAAATTTAAAAATCTAAAATATTTAAAACAATTATTATCATAATGAGCTAGGTGAAACAGGGCTTTGCTATATTAATGTGACCCCCTACAAACCAACGCTATTTACTTGTCTCAGTTCAAATTTTTACCCCTAAAAGAGATACCCCTTTAGGGGTAAAGTTTGCTAATAAATTCAAAATGGCCGTGGCTAACTTTCAACCTATTAAGGTAAAAAAACAGCAATAACGTTTATCCGAAGTAGAAAATCAAATAGAACAAAATTAAAAACCATAAAAAACAGTGACTTAAACTTATTAAAAATAATGTAATTAAAATTCACTCGAATCTTAAATGGGTAACAGTTAGCACATTTTTACCTCACAAAAATCATTTAAATATAATCAAGATCAAGTTAAACAACCTATCTAACTTGCATTATTTTCAGAAAATAAAATTACTAGATCACCAAACTTAATTTAACCTTAAATATAAATTAATTATCATTTCAGCTTATATTATTAACAGCAAATTTAGTAAAAAATATAATAAAAGAACCTAATTTAGTATCAGTAAACAATAACAAAATGACACATTCGTTAATGGTTACGCTGTATAAAGATGACCGTTATTTAATATAAAAAAAACGATATTGAGTGATACCCTAGACAATTAATATTTTCCCTAATATGCCAATGTCTTCACTATTTATTTGCTTGGCTTAAATATAATTTAAGGATAGTTAATGTTTGATGTACTGCTTTCAATTTGGCATCAAGATTTTGATGCTTTAATGGAAACTGTTTCGATATATCACTTAATGTTGATATTAGCGTTAATCTTATTTCTAGAATCAAGCTTTGTATTCTTACCCCTTCCCGGTGATGGTCTAGTGCTATTTGTTGGCGGCTTAGTCGGTTTAGGTGTTGTTGAGCTGCAATTGGCCATCGCATTACTGACCGTTGCTGCGGGTCTAGGTTCCTTTATTGCCTATATGCAAGGACGATGGTTGTCACACCACCCTATGGTCAACAAAATCGAAAAAGGACTACCAGACAATACCTTACAGCGGGCATCTGATTTACTCGAGAAGTATGGCTTCCTCGCATTGTTTTTTTCACGGTTTATACCTTTTGTGCGAGTACTCACTCCAATGCTAATGGGGATCAGAAAGCTTGGCGTTAAACGCACTGTATTAATGAGCGTTACCAGTGCACTGATATGGACCACAACCCTGTTATTTATCGGTCAATGGGTAATGAATAACCCCCTGTTAAGTGACTATCAAGAAACCTTAAATAAAGCATTTTTAGTGGTGAGTATGAGCTTAATGCTATCAGCTACTGCAGCCATGGTGTTTCGTTTTTCAAAAAAGTCTAAAAGTCATAATCAATGATTTCTACCGATTGTCTAAAGCAAAAGTATTAGCGTAAAGCGCTTGTCATCACATATAGCACAGGGTTGTGCTAAGCTTCATTTGATATCAATAATATCAAGTCATTAGCTTGAAATAACTTGCCTAACTAGCAGCTCAGTTATGTTCAATCCAATACAGCATATTTGTTGAATCTAAGGTAAGTATCCCTTTTATGCAGGAGGCATTAAATGCAAGACTATGTGAGTCAAATCGATATTAATCAATATTTGCCCATCATCATCGATGGCGGGATCAATGTATTACTCGCTGCGCTTATACTCATCGTTGGCCTATATGTCGCTAACAAAGCAAGCGCAATTATTAATAAAATTGGTGAGAGCTACGATAAACTCGACAACACCCTATTTCGTTTTTTAGGCAGTGTCGCTAAGTATGTCATTCTTGCATTTGTGGCCATTGCCGTATTAAACCGCTTTGGGGTACAAACCGCATCCATTGTTGCTTTATTAGGTGCAGCAGGCTTAGCAGTTGGCTTAGCACTGCAAGGGACGCTGTCTAACTTAGCTGCCGGCGTTATGCTGTTATTATTCCGCCCTTATAAAGTGGGCGACTTTATTAGTGCAGCCGATCGATTCGGTAATGTTCAAGAAATTGATTTATTCACAACCATTCTTAAAACCTTCGATAATCAACATATTATTGTTCCTAACAGCCAAATTTGGGGCGCGCAAATTGTTAATCATTCCTTCCATGATATTCGTGGTGTTGATATGCATTTTGGCGTGGCTTACAAAGAGAATACCGATGAAGTCAGAAAAGTAATTGATGCAGTGCTTGCCGCTCATCCTCATGTGTTACAAGACCCAGCTCCTTTTGTTGAAGTTGAAACCCTCAATAACAGTTCAGTGGATTTTCTCGTAAGACCATTTTGTCATGGTGAACACTACTTTGACATCTTGTACTCGATCCCTGAGCTGGTAAAAAAAGCCCTCGATGAAGCGGGAATCGAAATTCCTTTCCCACACAGAAAAGTCATTATTGAGAAAGAAAAATAGTCAATTAGCAATTATCATTAACGAGCAAGCGCCTATAGCCTTGCTCGTTTTCTATTTATCATAACTTGCAATTATTACCCTTGAGCCTCAATCCTTCGCTTAAAGCACATTTCAGTCGAGTTTATCGCCGTTTTAACGTTATAATCCCTGCGCAAAAAATCGTGATAACGATTCATCCTATTATTCAAAGAAGTAGAAATAACCCCATGACGCCAGAACGTTTAGCCCGCATCAATGAAATGCTTGATAACCGCCAAGTCGACCTCACTGTGTGTCTCGATAAGGTTCATAAAACCAATAATATCGCTGCTACAGTCCGCACTGCCGATAGCGTAGGTATTCATCAAATTCATGCTGTCATGCCAGAAGATTCATTATGGGTGTCGGGTAATACATCGTCAGGTAGTCACCGCTGGGTTAACACGATTAAGCATGTAACTTATCAAGAAGCGTATCAGCAGTTTAGAGCACAGGGAATGCAGGTATTAGCGACGACATTTTCAGACACTGCCGTGGATTTTCGTGAGATTGATTACACTAAACCGACGGTAATTGTACTGGGTAACGAACGAGATGGTGTTAGCCAAGAAGCAATTGACTCCGCCGATCAACATATCATTATTCCTATGGTAGGCATGGTGCAATCACTGAATGTCTCTGTTGCTGGTGCTTTGATCATGTATGAGGCGCAGCGTCAACGCCAAGAGGCTGGACTGTATAACAACAGGCAATTAGACCATGAATATTGCCAAACTAAGTTATTTGAGCAAGGTCACCCTGTTTACGCTAAAGCCTGTCGAAGAAAGAATATTCCTTACCCAGCGATAGATGAATTAGGACAAATCAGTGCTGATGATGACTGGTGGGATCGCATGCGCGCTCCCGATCCAAATGAAGCATTGGATGAGTAAATTCTTACTCGTATTAGCTTCATCACGTTAACTCAACATCGCCGCTCTGCCATATATTTGCCGGAGCGGATATTGATCAAAACCGATTTACGCCAAAGTTGAATGACCTCTTGATTACCTAAGCAAAATAACGCTATTGCGACGACCAATTTAAAAATAATTTACAAAAATAATGTACAAAAAATATAAACCAAATAAATCATATAGTTAGATTGATTTATTGATTTTAACTCAATATCTAAACCCACTCCCCCTTTTCAAATAAAAACTGCATATCACTGAATATTAAATCACACACTTCGCAAAACAGAACAATAAACCTCATCTCAATTTGAATATTTATTCATCAAAAATTCATTTCATCGAGCACGACTCCTTTATGTAATTTCATTTACATTTATTTTACAACTGTAACAACTAAAGATACATTGATCGTCGCAGCGAGATAAAACAGCTTTTTACGCTGCAAAAATTATAATAAACAATTTTTTACTCTGAATAACATGGAAGATAGTTATGACAAAAAATAAAGCCACAACAGTGCTAGGACTGTCTGTGTTGGCACTTTCGATCTCTGCCAGCATCAACGCAGCACCTGTTTTTACACCAAATGTGAATAGTAATTCACCTCAACTCGACCAACAAAACCCACTACCAAAGCGTTATATCGTTAAATTTAAAAACGCCAATGCTGCAGCAGCTGGCTTTTCAACATCTGCATCCTCCGATGCCATAAGTGATGCCCAATACGAACCTAGAAGCAATGAAGTCTTTTCTCACTTTCGCGCCATGAACAGTGTTTCAGCGAAAGAAATGAAGCGAATTGGGCGCAGCAATAGCTATAGCGTTAAGCTCGATAGTAAAAACCTACAAGCACTGAGATATCGTGCCGATGTTGATTACGTTGAAGAAGATGTACCACGTCGATTATTAAGCGAAAGCACTCCTTGGGGTCAGACTTATGTCGGCGCGACAGCTGTCAGTGATAGCCAAGCGGGCAATCGTACAATCTGTATTATTGATTCTGGATACGACTTGGGTCATAACGACTTAAATGCCAACAATGTCACTGGCACCAATAACTCTGGCACTAACAATTGGTATGAGCCTGGAGCAGGAAATGCCCACGGTACTCACGTTGCAGGTACCATTGCAGCTATCGCTAACAATGAAGGTGTTGTTGGTGTTATGCCAAATCAAAACGCGAACATCCATGTGATTAAAGTGTTTAATGCTTCTGGTTGGGGTTACTCATCCGATCTAGTCGCAGCTGTCGATACTTGTGTGAATAACAACGCTGATGTTGTCACCATGAGTTTAGGTGGTTCAGGCTCTAGTAACACAGAGAGAAATGCGCTCGCTGCCCATGAAAATAACGGTGTGTTATTGATTGCAGCTGCAGGTAATGATGGTAATTCAACTCTGAGCTACCCAGCATCTTATGACTCTGTCATGTCAGTAGCGGCGGTCGATAGCAATAAAGACCATGCGGCATTTTCACAGTTCACTGCGCAAGTCGAAATCTCAGGTCCCGGTGAAGCAATTTTATCAACGGTGACCCGAGGCGAAGGTCGTTTAGCCGATATTACTATTAACGGTCAATCGTATTTTGATAATGGCGTTGTGCCGCATAACCGCTATGTACTTTCTGGTTCAAACCATGTCAGTACTCCTTTTATCGGCTCTGCAACGGGTGAGTTGGCAGAATGTACCGTTAACGGCAGTAGTTTTAACTGTGGCAACATGAACAATAAAATTTGTTTAGTTGAACGTATTGGCAACCAAGGGACAAGTTACCCTGATATTAACGCTGTTAAAGCTTGTGAAGCCGCAGGTGCTAGCGCGTCAATTGTCTACAGTAATACCGCCTTACCAGGACTACAAAACCCATTTTTAGTCGACAGTAATAACGAAGCCCCTATTGTGTCTGTCTCAGTCGATCGCGCTACAGGTCTGGCACTGCGAAATCAAATCGGCGCTACTGCAACTGTCAGCAATACCGATAATGAAGATTACGAGTACTACAATGGTACATCTATGGCCACACCACATGTATCAGGTGTCGCTACTTTAGTGTGGAGTCATCACCCAGAATGTAGTGCGGCCCAAGTACGTGCTGCGCTTAATGCAACAGCTGAAGACTTAGATGTTGCAGGTCGTGATAACCGAACCGGTTATGGTTTGGTTGATGCCCAAGCAGCTAAAGCTTATTTGGATGCTTCTTGTAATGGACCAACAGATCCTGGCACAGGTGTCGGTGATAATGAGCTGGTCAATGGTGTGGCTAAATCTAATTTAAGTGGCGCGACAGGTGATGAGTTATTTTACACAATTGATGTACCAGCAGGTGCTACAGACTTAAGCTTTACTATGAGCGGCGGTAGCGGTGACGCTGATTTATACGTGCAATATGGCGCAGCACCAACCACCAGCAGCTATGACTGTCGTCCTTGGAAAGGCGGAAATGCTGAATCTTGTCCTATCGCTTCAGCGCAAACGGGTACATACCATGTCATGGTGCGAGGTTATAGTGCATTTAGTGGCGTGAGCTTAGTGGCTAACTACACTGATTCGACTGGCGGTGGCAGTGGCGGCGCTGCAACTTACTCAAACAATACTAGCTATAACATCCCTGATAACAGCAGTGTAGGCGCTAGTAGCACCTTATCTGCAACACGCACGGGTGACTCAGGTGAAATCACCGTCAGCGTCAATATTAGTCATACTTACATCGGTGATTTAAAAGTCGAGCTATATAGCCCTACTGGTCAAGTTGCTGTATTGCATGACAACAGTGGCGGCAGTGCCAATGACATTGTTAACACCTATACGGTTGATATGTCAGGTGTTGAGTCATCTGGAGATTGGACGCTAAAAGCGGTTGATAGTGCACGACGAGATACTGGCACAATAAACGCTTGGGAGTTAAGTTTTCAATAGCTCGACCCTGTCCGTAATGGGCAAGTTATAGTGCCTATGTTGCTGTAGCACTATATCTTTCTTATGCCTGCCAGCTCCCCTTTGGCAGGCATTTTTTATCAATCACTTACAGTTAAGTTCAACCTTGCGGCCGCCTTCGACTTCTGTCACTTGATAATGCCACCCATATTGATTCACTAATTTTTCAGTTAACTCTAACCCTAATCCAAAGCCCAAATCATCCGCTTGATTTTGATCATCAGGGTCAAGGTTATAATTGGTAATCGATAAGTGATCGTTTAACTGCTCAATCACCACCTTGCCGTTAAAAGTATGCTGAAATGCGTTACGAATAAGGTTAGTAATAACGATCCGATATAAGCCTTCAGACATGGTTAATTCAGTATCGTCTGTACTCAAAGTGACTTCTACCGTTTTACCTTGTAAAAGATAATGTAACTCTGCTGTAATCGCTTCGACTAACGTGCCAACGGCCACATCACTGGTCGGTAATGACTTGCCTTCTTGACGGTTTAACCACAATAAGGTTTCAGTTAAATCAGTCATTGTTAGCCCTGCTCGCTCTATTCTATCAAGCACAGCCAGCTGTTTTTCTGCGGGCAATTGCTTCGTTATCATTTTACGTAATAGCTCAGCATTGGTACGAGAAACGGCAATAGGAGTGCGCAGCTCATGGCTTGCATAGCCTAAAAAGCGTTTTTCTCTGTCTAAGGTTTCCTGCACAGAGCTTAAACTTGACTGTACTATATCGGCTAACGTGTTTAATTCACTGTAATGAAAATTAGGACGAGGCTGAGTTAGCTTGTCTTTATCAAGCGATTTAGCCCACTCTTTTAACTGTTCAACGGGATTGG
Source organism: Shewanella sp. UCD-FRSSP16_17 (assembly GCF_001675935.1). NCBI lineage: Bacteria > Pseudomonadati > Pseudomonadota > Gammaproteobacteria > Alteromonadales > Shewanellaceae > Shewanella > Shewanella sp. UCD-FRSSP16_17. The sequence continues at coordinate 560,858 of NZ_LZFV01000035.1, read as the reverse complement.
CGACTTTGCGCAGTACTAAAAAAAGCACTAATGAAAACAACATAATCGCAATCAGTCCGACAAGTAAAATATAGATAAATTGCGGCGGTTTATTACTGCGCTTTTGTTTGTATTTCTTATCTAGCATGACAGAGGCATAACGCACTGTATCGCCAGATATTACCTTCATTGCAAACAAGGCTCTTTTGGGTTGATCGATTATCGGTAACCCATCGATTTTTTTGGTTAACTGATTAGGCTCTAGGTCATTAACATCAATGTTATCTTGGATCACTTGGGGCAATGACTCCCAACGAGTCGCGACGGTAAGTTCCCCTATCGTTAAGGACTTGTCGCCCTCTAATGTTATTTCATTCGCTTGAGAGCGAACAAAGTTTGTCATCGCAACATCTAACCCAGAAAAAAAATAACTGACCGCAACAGCTGACATGCCGACAACGATAACAGTGCCAGTGAGTAACATGGCAAGTAAAAAGTATATTTTTATACTGGGTCTTATCTTCATGATGTGGGCACACTCTTTTCAGATTCAACTTTAAGAACAAAGCCTTGACCTGTTATCGTATGAATCAACTTATGCGCTTCTTCGCAGTTTCCATCCACCGCTTTACGTAAGTTAAACATGTGCACTTTAAGACTATTACTGTCTGGCTGCTCATCTCCCCACACACTTTGCATGAGCTTTTCTCGTGAAACGACTTTAGGACTTTCTCGTAATAAACACTCAAGTATTTTAGTCGCTGTGGGTGACAATTTAAGCGGCTGCTGTTTTCGTGTAGCCGTTTTACTGTGCAGATCTAATGCTAAATCCGCTACCATAAGTTTCCTTACCTCGCCGCTGCGTCTGCGTGATAGCACTTGCGATCGTACAATTAACTCTTCCATCGCAAAGGGTTTAATGAGGTAATCATCTGCCCCTTTTGAAAAGCCAACTAACTTATCATCTAAGGTATCTCGGGCGGTAAGCATTAGCACTGGTACATCAATGCCTTGAGCGCGTATACGTTCACACACTTCAAGACCATTCATTTTCGGCAGGTTTAAATCCAACACCACAACATCGTATTGATTGGTTTCAATTAAATTAACGCCGACAGCGCCATTGGCTGCGTGATCGCACTGAATATCTTCCAGTTCAAGGTAATCAATAATCGCTGTTGCTAGGTCAATATCATCTTCAACCAGAAGTAACTGCAAATGATCAGACATTGTTTTCCCTCTTAGATTCCATATCAGTGCGAGGCTTTATCACTCGCGAATAATTGTGTATTCAATAGCCGTTACGCTGCACATAACGAGCATCATTCACTGAGCAATAAGATCACATACTCAGTCTAACTGAATCGAACGATGCGTTACTATCATTGCGTTTGCAAAGTGTTAGCTGAGCCAAACAAACGTTGCTTTAACCTTTTAATGCCGCTTTCAGTATCGGCTTTAATCATCAGCAACGACGGTGTTAATACTAAGGTTATCACTGTAGCAAATAGGATACCGTAACCTAATGCCGCTGCAGCAGGAATTAAGAACTGCGCTTGCATTGAGGTTTCACTTAATAGCGGAGCAAGACCTGCAAATGTGGTAATTGAGGTCAGTAACACAGCACGTAAACGTCCTGTACAAGCTTGCTCAATAGCATCGCCAATCGACATCGACTTCTCACGTACTAACTCATTAAAACGCGATACCAGTAGTAGACTGTCATTCACCACCACGCCACTTAACGCCAAAATACCATTTAGCGATAAGATACTGATAGTTAAATCATTCCACCAGTGCCCCAAAATCGCCCCCACAATACCAAATGGAATCGCTATCATAATGATCATTGGCTGCACGTACGATTTAAGCGGTATCGCCAACAGCGCAAAAATTAATATTAGCGCCAATACAAAGGTCGCTTGCATTGAGTCGGTGGACTCTTTTTGCTGCTCTGCTTCACCTGTAAAGTCAATTTTTACCGTGGGGTAGTCAGCATTTAATTGTGGCACCATGCTTTGCTGCAATTGCGTGACCAACTCATTAGACGCAATCACTTCTTTATCAACCACAGCGGTAATGTATACCGCGCGCTGGTTATCAATACGGGTGATTTCTGACTGCTGATAATCAGAGTAAACGTTGGCGACCGAAATTAACGGCACAACAGTACCATCAGCGGTTCTGACATTGGCGGTCGTGACATCAGCAAACGTCTGACGGTTTTCCTCAGGGTAACGAACTCGCACTTTCACTTCATCTTTACCACGTTGAAAACGCTGGACAATATCACCACCAAACGCTTGCAATACTTGCTTGGCTAAGTCAGCGGTATCCATCCCTAAAGCGCGCCCTTGAGGTGTTAACTCAAAACGGTACTGCGGCTCACCTAAATCAAGGTTATCATCGATGCCACTCACGCCATCTATGGTTTGCAGTTTTTGCTTAAGTTTATTGGCCGCTTCAGTTAATAAGCCATCATCATTGGCTTTAAGCTCAACTTTAAAGTTATCGACCATTTCCTGCATCGACAATACTTTAAGCTTACTTACCCCTTCCATTTGCGCTGACATATCTGACCATGCATTGGCAAAATCACGCGCGGTATAAGCGGCATCACTGTCTAATTCGATGATCACCGAACCTGACTTATCGGCGCTAGCGGTAACCTGAATGCTGCTAATATCAGAGTGTGAATCAGCACCAAAATCACTTGAAAACTCCGTCTCGCCTGCGGCTAAACGCAAGGTTTTATCAAGCTCAATGGCATTGGCTTCCAGTGTCATCAAATTGGTTTGAGTTTGGCCGTAGCTGCTGTCGTTAACCATGCGTATTTCAGCTCGCACTGTATCGCCTGCAATTTCAGGGAAAAAGGCCACGCGAACGCCACCGGTAAATGGCATACCAATCACTAACAAAAACAGTGCGATAAATACCATCACCACCGCATAACGCAACTTAAGGGCTTGGCTAATGACCTTTTTATAAACATGGTTGTTAAACCAATCTAGGCTATTATCAGCGCCTTGTTGAATCGTATTCCAAAACGTTTTTTTATCACTGCGCTGTGTATTCATATGCGCTAAATGGGCAGGCAAAATCAATTTAGATTCCACCAAAGACAGCAATAAACAGATGGTCACAATCGTGCCAAACTGTGCGTAAATTTCCCCTAGCTTACCTTCAATTGCGGCTATCGACATAAAGGCCACAACCGTTGTGAGTACCCCAAAAATCGTCGGTGCGGCAACTTTATGGGTACCGATAATAGTGCTTCGGATTGAGTCGCCTTGTTGCTTACGCGTGGTATAGATACTTTCACCAATCACTACCGCATCATCAACCACGATCCCAAGGGCCATGATAAAACCAAAGGTGGTCATTTCATTTAAGGTAAACCCAGCAAAGGTGTCCGTCATAAAAAATAACGTGCCGCTGAAGACAAACGGTAAGCTGGCTGCCACCCAAAATGCGACACGGATATTTAAGAATAACGCCAAAATGATAAAGACTAATGCAATACCACTTAATGCATTTTTCGCTAACAGCGATAGTCGTTCAGTGATCAGATCACTCTTGTCATACCAACTTTCAATCTCAACATTTTCAGGTAATAGGTTGCTGCTACGCCATGTTTCGATAACCTGTTTTGCTTGTGCAACGATATCAACCACATCACTGTATTCATCCATGACGACCTGAATACCCATCGCGTTTTGTTGGTTATAACGAGATAAACTGAATGTATCTTCTTCAAACGTATCGGTAACCACGGCAATGTCAGACAGTAGAATATGACTGCCATCGGCATAGGTTAATACTGAGATATTTTTAAAGTCTTCAACTTCATAAGCTTGCTCAGACACTTTTAGGCGCACGGTTTTATCGGCATTACGTAAACTAGTCACGATACTGCTTGATGACTCAGCATTAATAGCATTAGAGACATCGGTCAAAGTCAGGCCATATGCCTGTAGTTTGACCTCATTCACCTCAACTGAAATCATTGGATCAAGTTTGGCGCTAATCGATAAGTCACGAATAGCACTTTGACTTAACAAATCTGATTTAAGCTGCTCTGCTAAGTCTTGTAGGGTTTTGCGGTCAGCATCACCGTATAGTTGCACCCATATGGCATGCTCTTGACGACGGGCTTTATCAATAACCGGATTGTCAGCATCGGTTGGTAAGTTATTGATCGCATCAACTTTGGTTTTAACGTCAGTTAGTAACGTATCTAGGTCATAGTTAGTTTCTTTTTCGATTGAAACATTACTGCCTGATGCATTAGAAGTTGAAGTAATACGCTTAACACCCGAAACGGTTTCAAGCGCTTCTTCAATCTTCATTGCGATACTTTCTTCAGCACGAATAGGGTCACCACTGTCGTAACTGACCGATACTGTTACTAAATCTGGTTCAAGGCTTGGAAAAGCTTCTTTGCGAATATCATTGAATGAAAACAGGCCGACAATGATCACGCCCATCATTAATAAGTTTGCCGCGACTGAGTTTTGAGCGAACCAAGAAATAATGCCTGATGGCAATGGCGCTTTGTCATTTACATGCTGACTCATTATAGCTCCTCAGTTGTTGGTACAACTTTCATACCCGCTTTAAAGTTGCTTAGTGGACGCTTAACCACTTGGGCTAATTCAGCCTCTTCTGTTGGGGTGACATAGATTTTATTCTGGCGCTCGAACAAGGTATGTGCTGTTGATTTTTGCAATAACCCTTGGGCATCAACCGTCCAAATTTCTCCTTGCTGTGAACGAGCTGATGAAGGCAGTTCCCATAGATAATCTAGTGTCATCCCTTCAATGGTCGCTTCAACAAAGGTGCCAGGATAAAGCGGCGCACCTTGCTCAAGTGGTTTCTCGACCACTAACACTAATGAACGTTGACGTGTGTCCTTGGCAACATATTGATGAGTACGTTCAACATAGGCAGACCACTGTTGCCCTTGTGTGGTGTCGCTGCCTGTTGCTTTTATTGTTGCATACCATTGCTGCGCACTATCAGTATTAGCTGTGGCAGCATTAGTGTCATTAACCGCATTCATTACAGCTTGCGGTAAGTTAGCCCATTGCTTTTCGGATAACGGGATCTCAACCTCTATGCGGTCAACGCTATACAAGATTGCGACTTCACCACCGACATTAATAAAGCTGCCTAATTGCACATTACGGCTGACAATCACCCCATCAAACGGGGCTTTTATTTCTGTATAGTGAAGATCACGCTCAGCTTTTTCTAACGATTTTTGCGCATTCTCTAACGCAGCTTCAGCGCTGGCCAGTTGCGGCTCTCTAAGCACTAACGGTGAACTAGGTTCTCCACTTAACCCTGAGCGTTGCCACTCACTTCTTGCCTGTTCGCCTTCACGTTGCTCTTCTAGAAGTGCAAGTCTTGCTGTTGCGACATCGGCTTTAGCCTGTGACACAGCTTGCTGAAAGCTGGTGTCATCTAATCTTGCTAACAGTTCGCCTTTTTTGACAACTCGACCAGACTCAAAGCTGTCAGCTAACCACGTAATTCGACCACTGATTTCACTGGTATAGGTCAGCTCAAAGCGTGGTTTGGTTTCGCCATATCCGGTGACTTGCGCCTGATAAGACTCCACAGCCGTCAGCTGTACCGCCACTTGCGATAACAAGGTGGTATTTGACGATGAAGCAGGTTTACCTTCAGGGCGCTCAGGTTGGTGCGCTTGAGTCGATGCTGCTGGCCCCTTCCCTTTCTCACCAGGTCCCGGTCCCATTTGACTGCCGTTATAAGCCGCGACGACAAATATTGAACCAGCAGCAGCTAAAGTGATCGCAATCGTTAAGGCATTCTTTTTTAATTTACGGGTAATGATTTGCTTCATGCTGATACTCCTAAACCTAGCGCTAGACCTAATTCAATTCGGTTTAATAATCTTTGATAAGTGGTGTTAGTTAATTGCGCTTCGATATCGAATGCCTGTTGCTGAACAGTCAATAAATCCAATATGTCGACTAAACCTTGGCGATACTTCTGCTGGTAACTGACGATGCTGCGCTGTGCACTTAAAAACGCATCGTCAAGATGGCTTTGCTGCAAGGTTAAAGCGCTTTCTTGGCCAATCGTATTCTCAACTTCGTTAACCGCAGTCAACAGGGTTTCTTGATAAGCCCAAAAGCTTTGCTCTGTCGTCAGTTGCGCTATTTCAGCTTGTGATTTAAGTTCACCACCTTGAAATAACGGTGCCGACATGTGTCCTAACACACTCCAAAGTGGGTTAGTCAGTAATGCTTCACTTGGGGTTTGAGCAATATCAGTTAAACTTGCCGACAAGCTAAATGAAGGCAACATTGCTTTATAAGCTGCGTCAGTGCGCAAGGCTTCAGCTTCAATATTAAAGAAGGCTTGTTGTAAATCGGGGCGGCCTGCCATATTTTGCACAGGCACAGCATCTAGCGGGTTAATGACATGGGGAAACTCACTGACAACATCAAGCGCTGGCATCTCACTTTCTGGCTGCCACTGACCAGTGAGTAACATCAAGCTTCGCTTGCTTTGGGCGACACTCTCTTGGTATTGAACCACTGTAGCGCGAGTTGAAGCTGTACTCGTTTTAGCATTATCCAACTCTTCTAATGAGCCTAGGCCAGCTTGGTAACGTTCAAGCACTAAGGTTTCATTTTGCGCAAGGATGACTAAACGGCGCTGTTCAATATCTAATAATTGTTGGTTAACACTGATCTCAAGCCAACCTCGCATGATATTAGCTGCAAGCAGATTTTTAGCCGCATCTAAACTGGCTTGAGTCGCAGCAATATCTTTTGTGGCTGCTGCAGAGCTATCAGCCAACTTTTGCCAGATATCCAATTCCCAACTGACGGTGACATCAGCGCTATAAGATTCATCGCTGTCTTCGGCGTTTTGGGCATCAAATCCAGCACTCACGCTTGGCAAGCGACTAGCAGAGGTCACCCCTTGTTGTGCATAAGCAATCTTAAGGGCAATGATGCTTTGCTGTAAGCTTGGACTATGGTTTAACGCCGCTTCAAGGTAGGTATTCAATGCGGGTACACAGACTAAATCAGTCAATAACACATTGGCGTTAGTTGTATGTTGCACACCCGCATGACTCCCCGTACTTTCATTGACTGTTTTAATCAACTTTTCAATAGTTTGAGTACGATTGTCTGATGCTTGAGTCGCAAAGTTTGCACTGTCATTGGCAGCGCAGCCGACGAGGCTTGTTAACACGATTGCAATGATGGAATGTCGAAACGTCATTGATGCTCTCCCACTAATATTGGGATAAGCATAATGAAGTGTGGGTTAAGGCAGGGTTAACGTCGTTAAGTTCTAAGTAACACACGACAAGGATTGAATAATGACTTCAAACTATTTAGGATCTTGCTATCAACATTCATTTAAGAAGTAACTCATGACCACCGAGCTTTATTTTATCTACGACTCACACTGCCCTTGGAGCTATGCTACCACTCCGATAGTGAATGCCTTACAAGATGCCTACCCAAAAATGAAGGTACACCTGCTGCACACAGCACATTACATGGGCAAAGACAGTGCAGGCGAAGAGCAAATGGAAGCAGCAGCCAGAGCCAGTGGCCTTAAATTTGGTCGTGAGCACATTCGTTATGTGAATAGTCCCAAAAACTCTGTCAAAACAGCAAACTTAATGGGCTGGCTGCAAAGCAAACAAGCCGACAAGCAATTACCTGTACTTAATGCATTGCAAAGAGCCCATTTTATTGAAGGTAATCCACTGGATACCAAACATGATTTTATGGACATTGTCGCCGAATATAAGCTGTCTCCATCAAACAAAATATTTAGGGATGAGCTAAGTGTCGATGCTGAATGTGTACTTGAAGCGATTGCAGAAATTCAGCAGATGTTAGGCACAGCAAACTTTCCTGCGTTAGTGATGACAGTTGGTGACAACGCGATTTTCATAGACCACTCAAAATACATCAGCACGCCACTTGCCGTTGTTGATGCCGTTAAAAAAGAAATTGCAGCTTTTAAATAACGCCAATATCAATTAAAAAAACACGGTTTATACCGTGTTTTTTTATGCCAATAACACCGGCTTTCTGCACAGGTTTACACAGCCTTAGGCAATTGATTTAGCCAATAATCAATTACCGCTGGCTGGTTCTGTTAGAATGTCGCCCATAATAATATCAAAACGCAGTAGATTGGATTTCATGAAAGAATTTATCATCATTGGCGCTGGCCAATCTGGGCTATCTATGGCTTACAATTTAAGCCAACAAAATAAAGATTATCTGATTCTCGATGCTAATGATTGTATTGGTGCCCCTTGGTTAAAACGTTGGGATTCGTTAACCCTGTTTACCCCCACTGAATATAACCATTTGCCCGGCATGAAATTCCCCTTCCCTAAGGGCTATTACCCCAATAAATATGAAGTCGCTGACTACTTGAAAAGCTATGTAGAACACTACAATATCCCTATCGAGTTTAATCAAAAAATCACTGCCGTCACTAAAGTAAATGGGATTTTTGAAATCACCAGTGCCACAACAAAATATAAAGCCAAACAAGTGATTATTGCCACGGGGCCTTTTCACACGCCCTATACGCCACCATGCCATGTCGATATCGCTGAAGGGGTAACTCAACTGCATAGCGAGAATTATAAAAATCCTTCACAGCTTCAAGACGGTGATTGCTTAGTTGTTGGTGCGGGTGATTCTGGTGTGCAAATTTTATCGGAAATTGCAGATACCGGCCGAACGGCATATTTTTCAGGTACCGATCAAATTAAGGCAATACCGCAAACTTTTTTGGGTAAAACCTTATGGTGGTGGTTTACTAAAATCGGATTTTTATCGGTTAATCGCTACAGTAAAATTGGCCAATGGTTAAGTAAAGGGGTTCAGCCCGTTATTGGTACAGATGTTAAGTCACTACTCGCTAAAGATAATGTCATCCACATGGGGCGAACCTTATCAGCAGAAAAAGAGACAATAACGTTTCAAAAAGGCAGCATCAGCACGATTAAAAACATTATCTGGGCTACGGGTTTTAAACCTAATTTCTTTTGGATTGATGGTATCTCATTTGATGAAACGAATTACCCCAGTAATTATCGCGGCGTCAGCAATGATGTTGAGGGCTTATATTTCATCGGCCTACCTTGGCTTTACACCCGAGGTTCAGCTACGCTTGGCGGTGTATACAAGGATGCCGATTACCTAATGAAATACATTTCTAACAACAAGGTTGCGGCGTAAAATCACCTTGGCTGCTGACTTTCCCATAAATAAAGCGAAATAAGATAGTCCTTATTTCGCTTTATTATTGAACCTCTATGATGACTTATCAGCAATAAGCGCTTTATTTGAATTGACTCAACTGACTTAACTTGAGCTCTATTTAACTCGGTCTCTAGTTAACTTGGGAGCGACTAACTGAAAAGCCAAATCGTTTAGCTAAGGCTTTGCACTTGTGAAGCCAACAGCCAAATCGCTAGCGCGAAAAATATTAACCCCATAAACTTGTTTTGGTAAGTGCGGAACTTTTCATTTTTAAGTAATGGCTTACCTAAGCTGCCAACGAGTGCCACCAGCAGTAAGTTGAACAACAGCCCCATCACATTAAGCAATAATCCCAGTGCTAGCATTTGTTCGCCAGAGCTGGCTGTAAGCTGAGTAGACACAAACTGAGGTAAAAAAAGCACAAAGAAGATCAGCGCTTTGGGGTTAAGTAGGTTACTAAAAACTGCGCGGCGATAAAGTAACTTGGCTAAGTTATTTTGCTGCTCAATTTCAGGTGCATCCGCTGCACTGCTGCGCATGCAGTCCCACCCCATCTTTAATAAGTAAGCGCCGCCCAGAACTCTTAATACTTCTAACGCTATTGGGTTCATCGCCACTAATGCTGATACACCCATTGCCGCAAGTAAGGTTAAAATTAACCCTGAAGTCGCATTACCAAAGCTTGCATATACGCCAACTTTTCGGCCATAACTCAGACTTGAACTGGCAATCAGCAGCATGTCAGGCCCAGGGATCAACAATAAAGCGACCACAGTGGTTAAATAAACAGGGAGTAAAGCCAAGTCGATCATGATGAATTAGATAAGTGATTAAACAAGGCGCGGATTTTACAGCTATCCAACATGAATAAAAGTCATGTTGTTTTTAAATGTGAGCTATGGTCGGCAAAGTTTGTTTACGCCAGCTACATGATCATTACTAAGTGACACTCAACTCTCGTTACCGCCTCCAGAACAACATCTGTAGGCAGGGGGAACTTATCGCTTCACTCAACATAGACACACCCTAGTAAACCAAAAAAGGCTTAGTGATTATCACTAAGCCTTTTTTAAGCAAGTTATACCAAGGTGTTTAACGGTAGAACGCTTCCACAGTACCTTTAACAGTCATAAGTAAAGGTTGGCCACGACGGTCTAATGCTTTACCAGCTGGAACTTTAACCCAACCTTCGCTGATACAGTATTCTTCAACATCAAAACGTTCTTTGCCATTAACCTTAATGCCAATATCAAATTGAAAAATCGCCTCAACATGATGTGGGCTGCGTGGATTAACAGATAAGCGATCAGGTAAAGCGGGTTGTGAAGTTGTATCGTTCATGGTCATGCTCTGTAGTAATAAGATCTAGTGCTATTGTAGGCAATACCAACTCTTTGCTCAATGAATATATCTTTTGGTGTGTCCCAATTTGCGGTTAATAAGACATTAACAACGCCATATTCAAGTCTCATCCTGCTATTCGACAACACAATTATTGCCAAGCCGGCGTTTACAGGTAAGTAATGACTAACCCACTAGGGAGTCGCAACGACAGTGCTTATTGTTGGCTAATTGACTAAGCGGCAACCACAGACGGTATTACTTGGCTGAAACAAGACTACAGCAAAGTCTTTGGCATCATCTTGTTCAAGAACTTGTAAGCTCAGATTATGCATACCGTCTCGGCTTAAATTTAAGTTACTGACGTAGGAAAGATAACGATAATGCTCTGGCGGTTGCTGATCTTCAGCCAGTGGGCTTTCTTGCTTAGTATTCACCGAAATATCATAAATCCGATTTTGATTATCAATATGATTTACTTGGCCTTGCATAGAGACAGTGCCCGCAGTGGTGCCATCGATATTAAAATAGCGATAATGCACTTGTACTTGGCCATCTTTTGATAATAAATCCACCAAAAGATAATGATTGCTGTCTTGTGTTTCATTATTGCGATTGTATAACTCAGAACTGCAACTCAACATAAAACTTGGGCTAGTTGTATTCAATTGATACCCGCCAGCGATCCCCGTTGTGAAGAGTAATATTGCTACCAAGCCTAATAACCAACGCCATGAAAAACTCATTGGTGTTCCTCCTGTTCTTGAAGCCAAGCCATGAATCGGTAAACGTCAGTCATGGCAATTACGTTAATCACAAATCTCAACCCCTTTTAACCATTGTTGGCTGACAAACTTTTTGGGTTGTCTCAGGTCGCTTATTTTGAGGTTACGAATAACAGATTGACCAATAAGCTCACCACGTAACGTAATATTAAGTACTTGCTCATCGTGTGACAGTGACAAATAAACACTTTGCAATGAAGACTGCTTACACTCAGCTAAGCTTTGCTCTAATTGGGCGCCCTGCTCTTTTAGTAAGGCATTATTTGTTTTCGATGATGAGTACAAAATCACATCAACAGTTTTGCCTGAGGCCAATGTCACCGTAGATTCACTAAACGGCTGCGCTGGCGATGTCGCAGTTTCCGAAAACTGTCCCCATAATATGATCGTTGTCATTATGGAGACGATGACAAAGATGCCAATGCATGTCGCCAAGATGATCACATTAGAGGGTAAGCGCTGAGATTGATGTTTGCGACTTCGGTGAGGTTTTAATAGATACCCTTGTCCTTTGACTGTTTCTATTAGCGTTTCATACTGCGGGCCTAAAAAAGCTCTAAGCGTGAAAATCGCATGAGTGACTGACGCATCGCTTAATGGTGGCGCTTGTTCGTCCCCTTTTTTCAGCAAAGGTTTAGCCACAACTTGCCCTTGATAATCAATCAATAAGCTCAACACTTGTCGTTCAGCTCGAGGAAGATGCCACACATCTCCTGTCTGTTGGTTAGTTAGCTCACCCTTAGCTTTATTAAACCGGCAATGCCCTAAATGCATTCATCTTTTCCCAACCACACTTCTATAAATACAGTGTAAAAAGAAAGTATAAATTTTTCTGTGATCCTGATTAATTTAGTGGCCTTTTTATAACAAGCTAAAGGGCTTTTATTTACCTTTGCACAACAAAGTGAGAGGCAAGTCACTTAAATTCATAATGTAAATAAAACCAATTAACCGTTAATAGTGCCATTAATCTTGATTAATCTCATTAATAGCGTGATCCCCCTCACGAAAAGTAGCACGTTGCCTCAAAAAATCATCAGTGAGTAACGGAGTTAACGCTCCCAAAAGCCGTTTTTCTTACCTCCACATTAATTGGCTAATCATCACAAAATTTATCTGCACATTGCTTACATTAACTCTATCGAGCAACGCCTACCAAGATGATAAAAGCCAGTAAGGCACTGACTCGAAGAGATGAACAATTAACAACAAAACAAGCATGACAAGCTTGAACTTAATCAATAAGAAAACAGCAAATAGGGTGATTATTATGAGCATAACTAGACGTCAAGCCTTAACCCAAATTATTGGAATCAGTAGTGTCGCAGCAGGTGCTACTTTAGTGGGTACTTCAGCATTTGCTGCCACTGATGCCGATGGAAATTTCCGTTTAGAACTCGGTGATAAATTAAAGTATGTACCATTAGATGCGATGGCCACAGCTAAACTCGCCTACGAAACAGGTGGGGGCTGTATGCATCAAGTTTTTCACGCCATTATTACTAAACTTGCAGAGTCATCAAGTGCAGATGCGGCTAACTTTGCCTCAATCCCAACAGCATTAGCTGGTTACGGCTGGGCAGGTATTGTTGGTCAAGGCACCATTTGCGGCAACTTAAATGCCGCAGGGATGCTGATTAATATCCTTGATGATATTAACGATCAAAATTCAGCGGTCATCAGCGCATCATTTAGATATTACGAAAGAGAAGATCTTCCACTTTCTTCTGATGAGTTTGTTGCTGGTATTGGATCAACTGCGGAAAAAAGCCTGTTAGTCGGCCTTACTTCTATCGCCAACAGTCCATTATGTCACTCATCAATCAGTAACTGGTCAGCAATCAATGGCGGCAAACCTTTTGTTGAAAAAGGCGAACGTTGTAAACGTCTATCAGCGAGCATGGCCTACTACATCGTCGATTTGCTCAATCGTGCATACGCTGGAGAAGATATTGGCGTATTACCAGAGTCTATGGCATCAGAAGCAACAGCAAGTTGTCAATCTTGCCACGGCACAAGTGACACTATGGGCTCAGCTGCGAGTGTTAAAGGCGATTTAGAGTGTGAAACTTGTCATACCGGACATTTCAATTAAGGAGCCCATCATGAAACGCAAACTTTTGAGCGCCTTATTAACGAGCTCACTGCTACTCATAGGTTGTAGTGATGATGACAATACAACGGAACCTGTCGATCCGCCTGTAGTTGAACCACCGGTAACTGATCCTGTTGATCCCCCCGTCAGTGAATCTGTAGCCATTGATGAAGCAGAAGCGGTAACGTTAACATTAGAAACATTCGACACCGACTCTGGCACACTCACTTTTACTTTGACAAATGATGAAGACAAAGCAATAACCGATGCCTCTAGTTATCAGATTATGTATTTTGGTTATCCTATTTCTGGGTCTAATAATGCTAAAGCATGGAAGCGTTGGCATGTGAGTCAAAGTTATAGCTGTGATACGAGTACTGAAGATGCATGTAATGGGGTATTAACCGAAACAGATATTGCTGGGCAATATACCTTTAATGCCACAGACTTAGATCTTGATAGTAAAGCTGCAGCAGGCGCTGTCGAGCAATATAAAGTGGCCATTTTGATTCATGGGGCTAAGGCGAGTAATGAGTTCGAGCTAATTACAGCCGAAGAATAATCGTCGCCCAGCCTGATACCAATCCCCATACAAAGGCATTAGGCATTTATAGCCGTAGCGTGTTGCTACGGCTTTTTTTGTGACGATTTTTGCGATGAATTCGTCGATAAGAGTGATCAAGGTAACAAATTGAATCGATGTTTATACCTTCACTGTCACTGTGTTTGTAACTGTGAATTGGGTCAGATTCCACGTAAAAAAATGGTGATAAGCTCCGAACATCTTTTTTTATGGAATTGATATGCATACCCTTTTACGTCATCCGTTGATATACCTTGTTACTTTACTGACGCTCTTCAGTCAGCTGGTATTTGCTAATCCAACAGCAATGACACCTAAGGGCAATACCCCATCAACTCAAATATCAATTTCAACTTCAGTAATAACGTCTAGCCATCATCAAGAGGCAAGCGACACATCATGCCAAGCTTGTTCAAACTGTCAGCATGAACATGAAAAAAACCAACAAACAGTTAGTTGCCAAAGCAATAATACTTGTCAATTCAATTGTGAAAACTGCTTATATATCAGCCTAGCAGATACCTTATCCATTCAAACGCCTTGGCATTTCAATCAAAATCTGGGGCATGTCATTGCCACCACCCCGCCTTACTTTCAATCAATCGATGCGTCGCAAGCATTTAAGCCGCCTATCAGTTAACGCTATATAACCGTTTTAGTAACAACGACTAATAACACTTTTATATCTACACAAACGACAATTTACGGACGAAATGACGCAGGTTATCGTCCGACTATTTCATGGAATTAAGCAATGAAAAACATTATCTATATCGTACTGAGCCTCTTTTTAATTAGCTCTACTGTGCAAGTCGCCACAGCCGCACATCACGTTAGCGAGCAGCATCAATCACATGTTTGCCCTATGCATCCCGAAGTCACAGGTAACGCTGGAGATACTTGCCCTAAATGCGGAATGAACTTAGAACAAGCCCATAAAACTGACGGTGATCACTGCCCTAATAAAGGCCACTGCAAAGGTTGTGATGGCAAAGCCAAATGCGAAAACTGTAAAAAGTGTGAAAACTGCAAAGGCTGTGACGGTAAAGCTAAATGCGAAAACTGTAAAAAGTGCGAAAACTGCAAAGGCTGTGACGGTAAAGCCAAATGCGAAAACTGTAAACAATGTGAAAACTGCAAAGGCTGTGATGGTAAAGCTAAATGCGAAAACTGCAAAGGCTGTAACGGTAAAACCAACTGTGATAACTGTAAAAAGTGTGCTGATAAAGCTAACTGCAAATGCTGTTCAGCAAAACATGCACACAAAGATCATAAGACCAAGCAACATACTCATGCTTGCCCAATGAATGCCAGTATTACAGGTGTTGAAGGTGATAGCTGCCCTAAATGCGGCATGAAACTGATGCCAATGAGCGCCGAAAAAACTGAACACGCTCACCATTAGGCATATCTGATATCGCTAATTAACGATTAATTAGCGGTTTACATTTTGACTATAGATACTTTTTAAAAGCCTTACATATACATCTGACTATCGTAAGGCTTTGATGACTTTCTTCGCCCAACGCCTTCTGCTTTATTCTGTTCAACGGACTCTGTTCAACTAACTCTGTTCAACGGACTATGTACAACTGACTCTGTTCAACTGACTCTTTCAACTGACTCTGCTCAACGGGCTTTGTTTAAATCATCTTACACTTATTCAAATTATTATTTTTGCCAATAAAATGATTGTCACGAAACGTACAAAACGGCTTTTTATTCAACAAAAAGTAACCGTTAAAAAATCGTATCACGGCTACCAACTGAACAAAGTCTAACCAATCAGCGCGAAAAAACACCGCACGTTGTTAGATTATTATATTTAATTGTGAAACTTCCTCATGTTTTTAGTATAAATGCCGTTATAGTCAGCACCCTTGATTAGGTTAGCCAAAGGCAGCCTAGATGTATCAACACACCCAGTTAATCGGTGTGTAGGAGTTATGTTAATGAGCTTTTTATCTACATTATCCATTCGGAATAAGTTAATAACTGCAATGTTATTTGCTGTCATTGTATCCACCAGCGTCGTTGCTTATGTAGGCCAAAATAGCGCTAAATCCTTATTATCAGAGCGATTAGAACAGTCGGATATGCCTAACCTAGTCCAGCGTATTCGTAATGCTATCGATGGCGAAATTAATCAGATGAAAGTCGTCACTCGAGCTATCGCAAATAACAGCATGATCCAACTTTGGATAGACCAAGGTGAAAGTGTTGAAGGTGAGCAGTACTTAATCGATTACTTAGCGAAAACAGCCAGTGATAACGGCTTTAGTAATGCCTCATTTGTCGATAAAAACAGTCACAAATATTGGAATCAAAATGGCTTTTTACGCGTACTGGATCCCGGCCATGATAAGTGGTTTTTTCGCTTCACTGAAAGCGGCAAAAACGAGTCGACGAGTATTTACCATGACAGTGTTGGCCAAACTGATATTTTCATCAATTATCAGCAAGAAAATGGCCAAGGCCTAAGCGGTGTGTCTAAATCTTTTGATGAAATGGTTGATTACCTCAACAGTTTTCAAATCGAACAAACGGGTTTTGTTTACCTCGTTGATGGTGACGGTGTCATTAAAGTTCACCGCAGTATCGATTATAAATCGGGTAAAACATTAGCTGATATATATCCGAGCATTAACAGTCGTCAATTGTTAAACCAAAACAACTATGCTTTTGCAATGGCTGATGAGCAACTCATTGCTTCAAGTTATATCTCAAGTTTAGGCTGGTATGTCATCGCTGAAGTCCCTCAAGAGGAGCTATACGCTGGCTTAGATACTTCACGTAATAATATCTTAATTACGTTCTTTATCATTGCCGTCCTCTTTATTGCGATCAGTATTTACCTTGGCAACAGCTTAGTGCGTCCATTAAATCAATTAGCTGATACCTTTAAAGAGCTCGGCGAGGGTGAAGGTGATTTAACTCAGCGTATTAACGAAAATGGCAATGAAGAAATGCGCCGTTTAGCTCAAGGGTTTAATGCCTTTATTAGTAAATTGCACTCTGTAGTTCAAGAGCTTGCTACAACCTCAAACAAGGTGAATGACGCTTCTCAACATGTCTATAGCGATGCACAACATTCTAAAAAATCTGCGGATATCCAAAGTGATGGAGCGCATCAAGTTTCTGTAGCCATTAACGAAATGGGCAGCACAATTGCAGAAATAGCAAACAGTGCCTCCATTGCAGCTCAAGCCACTAATGATGCGACCATAAAAGCGCAACGGGCGCAAACTGTGGTTGAAGAGTCAAACACGACCATCACAGATATGGCGTCTAATATGGAAAACGTCTCAGAAAATATTGTCAAGTTAGCAGAAAAAAGTGACTCAATATCGAGCGTGTTAGATGTGATTCGTGGGATTTCAGAACAAACGAACTTGCTAGCATTAAACGCCGCTATTGAAGCTGCTCGCGCTGGTGAACAAGGCCGTGGTTTTGCCGTTGTTGCAGATGAAGTGAGGAACTTAGCCCAGCGCACCAGTGAATCAACTGATGAAATTCACGCTATGATTTCTGAGCTACAAAACGGCGCCAAAGCTGCCGTAGCATCAGTCCACGAAGGACGTGAGCATGCAAAACTAGGCGTTAAAGCGTCAATGCGAACGCATCAGGCACTGGAAGAGATTGCAGGTAATGTTCAGCATATCTCAGATCTCAATACCCAAATAGCCACTGCGACTGAAGAGCAATCTGTGGTGATTAACGAAATTAATCAGCATGTGGTCAACATTGGTGACAGCAGCCAAAGCAGCGCCCAAGCTTCAGCCAGCATTGAAAGCTCAAGCAATGAGCTAAAATCAATGGCAAATGATTTAGACGGACTTGTGGGACGATTTAAATTAACCTAACTTCGCCACCATTTAACAGTAAGCAAAATAAAAAAGCCAAACACATTGTTTGGCTTTTTTGTTGCACAACGCTTGATTTATCTACCTATCAATTGCTTATTATACTGAGCATCACTCACCACACAAAAAGGGTTCAGATTAACCTAACGAGTGCTATCAAACCTGTTTATGTACAAGGCCTAGTTATTTGACCAAGCATTTAAATTGACAGAACCTCCGCCACCAATCAGCTCAATCGCAAAAATTTGATAACCCCAATTACCAATATACGGATATTTTTCATGCTTATATTCTTGCGGGTTTATCCACATTTGAAAATGCTGACCGACATTAATCTCACCGTTGTCACGCTGATTGTAATAGTCACGAATTGCCCAGTATTGTTTAAATGTTGTTAGCCCAGGCCCATAGGCATGGGGCTTATCGGTGCGTGTTGAAACATAGTAGTCGTACTTAGCACCATCTACATTTTTAGTTCCTAACCAACGTGCACCATTGTCTTTGCCATCATCATTTTGATGCTCGGGATACCAACCATTGTGCTTATCAATAATGTAGTATTCGGCCATACCATCGTAATTGGTGTTATTGCTTTTAGTCCAACCATACAATGCAAAAACTGACTTTTGGCTGCTGTTATCAGGATAGTAATTTTCAATACTAAAGTTGACTTTGCGCCATTGATGCCCAGTTTGCCAACCTCGACCTGACACCACGTTTTGCGAGTTTCCAGACATTTTTATATAACTTGCGGTATAGCTAGTGGTGTAAAGATAAGTATTTGGATCGTTGTTCAATTCATAGTGGCTGGTGAAGTACCCTTGCTCAGTATTTGGAAATCTGGCTTCGGAAGTTTGAAACGTTTCAGCGGCCTGTATATTCCCAGAGGTGACACAAAAGGCTGCGGCAACCAACAATGCCCTTATATATGTATTTGTATGTGAGTTCATAGTTTCCCCATTTATATATCTAAATATATTAAAAGGTGGTGTTATCTCAAGTACCGCATGAGGTTATTTATCCTCATAAATCAATGCTTAATAACGACACCGTGTTCTACAAACAGAAAACAGGGTTTACCTGTGACGCCAACCTAGATTGTAATAATCTCGTCTGTTAAAAAGCAAAATTACTTTACCTTGCCCACCTAAAAATTGATGATTATCGCCAATGAATTTATTTACTTAATTAAGACAACAAAATAGACCTGCTTCATTACTCGACGATCTATTAGTACATATGACTATAAGCTGTGTCAACATAAGCAATGGCGAATATACATCAAAAGTATGAATACAACTGGCTAGGTGTAGGCGGCTAAAGCTGTGTTAATAACGAGGCGACAAACACTCGTCAAAATTAACTTAAGAAGTTGAAATAAATAACGTTATAGAGGGTAAACAAAGCAATATAGGAAGGGAGATGACCAGCCAAAGTAAAGCGCTTAGAAATCAACAAAAAATGATGCTAAACATGGCGAGTCAATAAGCAAGTAAAGTTGGCGAATATAAATAGGCTTTATACTCACCATGATTAATCTGTCATCGGCTATTTACTGCTTTGCTGCTTAAAGTAATCCCAAGCGTTAACAATACGGCCATCAGCGAACTTACATTCGCTAGTGTTGATATCGTATTCTCCTTGGGATGATATGCAATAGGCCGCAGCAGGATTTTCTAGCCCTACAGATTGATCTGCATGATATTTTCTATAAAACTCCCAAGCATCCACTTGGGTATTGTCTTCAAGCATACATTGCCCAGAAGAAATATCATATTTACCCCGCTCAGCACAAAATACAGCGGCAGGATTGGTAAGTTTTTGCTGGCTTGATTCAACCTGACTTTGTTTATTGTCACTGCAAGCAGACATCATACAGAACAAGCCAACCAGCCCTATGATTTGATAACGTTTCATTGTTGTTCCATCCTTGAAAATTAATGTGTTCACATAAGTTGATTAAGCAGCGTTTAGCAAAGGTTTTCAACGCTCATGATAACTGCTGAGTGACTAATAAGCGCTGACAGAGTTTAATAAAATCAGATGATGTAACAATCCCTAACACTCTGTTGTCTCTGTCTAAAACAGGCAAACAACCTAGTTTATTGTCGATAAAATATTGCACGACAACAGGAAGTGGCTCATCTAATCCTAATTTATCGACTTGGGTATCCATAATATCGGCGATAGGGGTATAGCGCTCTTTTCTATCTAACGCTCCTTGACCGTATTTATTGAGCACACTTAGCACAGTTGCAATCATTTTTTTATGGGTCAACATGCCAACAAATTTGCCATCGGATTCAGAAATAACAGGAAGATGACGCACATTACGGCTTTGCATTAATTGGTGAGCGTCTTTCAGGCTGGCCTCATTACTAATACAAATAGGATTAGGGGTCATGATATCGCTTACTTTCATCGTATTATTCCTTATACAGATTATGTATAAATTCTAATCAAACCCGTCATGAATAGCGAGTAATTAACAAGCAAATCAGCCAAATAACAATGATGACTATAGCTGCTTTTTCGCTATTTCACCTTCTACCAACAAATATGCTCGCCAGTAGTTAAATACACCACCCAATAAGAATAACAAGCTGCCAATCATGTACTGCCAAGCAAGAAAGTTAAGAATAAGTAAGTGATCATTTGATGACTCAAAAGCCCATAAATATGGCACGGAAGCCAAGCCATAAAGAACTGAACCAACGATGAAGCAAATCGAAGTAAGGTTCATCAACTGAAGTAACTGCACTGAGTCTGCTTTGACGATCAAAAATACGTTAGCCGCTGCGCCAACAACAAATAACGTGCTACCAATAATAAACAACCAGGTGCTGATTAACGGCCAATCCACTTGAGGAAAACTCGCTAACCGACCAAATACAAAACATAAGGTGCCAAACAGGTATGTCGCCCCTGCAAAATACTCAACAACCTCGTCCACTTGATGGGATGTATGACTTTTCCAATAACGCCGGATCTCTGCCATATCGTGAATATTAACCACTAAGTAAGTTAACGATGCAACTAGAAAAATCCACCCACCAATATAAGCGTATTCAGCTCGGCTAGGAAAAAAGAAGAAACTGCCAATAACAAATAAAATGCCACCTAATTTATAGGCAATAGCATTGATCGTTTCCCAGCGAAACTGAGATCTTAAGGCTTTTTTATCCGCGGTTAAATTTAAGATACGGCGACGATTTGAAAAAGCATGTGGCATAGGTTTGATATCTCGGTAGGTTTTGTCTTTGCTCAATTCAGCACTAACGCCAGTGATTAATGCTATCGTCATCGATAATAAGGATTAGTGCGAATCTTATATGAAGGAGCGAACCCTACAAATAACCGTATTTGGTTAGCACTCAACCAAGACAACGTTGGCTTAATCACAAACACAGATGTAGTTAGAAAAGAAATAGAAAAAACCAGAATGGGGTGAAATACACCCCACTGATGACGAATGACTGTTCTGGTTGATGGCAAATCTTATAAATGACAGCTCTTGTAAATAATAGGCCTTGTCAATGACAGTTCGTGCAAATGACGGCCCTTATAGATGGCAGCTCTTGTTAATGACAGCTCTTGTCAATGACAGCTCTTGTCAATGACAGCTCTTGCCAATGACAGCTCTTGTCAATGACAGCTCTTGTTAATAACGGCTCTTGTCAATGACAGCTCTTGTAAATAATAGGCCTTGTCAATGACAGTCCGTGCAAATGACGGCCCTTATAGATGGCAGCTCTTGTTAATGACAGCTCTTGTCAATAACAGCTCTTGCCAATGACAGCTCTTGTCAATGACAGCTCTTGTCAATGACAGCTCTTGTTAATAACGGCTCTTGTAAATGACAGCTCTTGTCAATAACGGCTCTTGTAAATGACAGCTCTTGTCAATAACGGCTCTTGTTAATGAAGGCTATCTGAAGGAGTCTGGTAATCAAACTTGGGCATTGACCACTGATATCGAATCGCCAGCATTCTGAAACTAAAGCCAAATATCACAGCAATTGATAAGCTTATCCATTCAACAACACCGCTGAATTTCATCACCACATACAAGGCAGCAGTTGCGAGAGCGACAAGTGCATAGAGCTCTTTTTTAAAGATAAGCGGCACCTGATTACATAAAATATCTCGAATGACGCCACCAAAAACACCCGTAACAACTCCCATAACGATCGCAATTTCAGGACCATAACCAAGCATCAAGGTTTTTTGTGCACCCACAATAGAAAATACCGCTAACCCGACTGCATCAACTGCCAAGAATAGGCGCGAAAGGTAACGCATTAACGGTGCTATCATCACCGTCAGTAAAGATGCGGTAGCGATGGCTAACAAGTAGTGCACGTTTTCAATCCATATAATGGGATAATTTCCCAGTAACATGTCTCGTAATGTGCCACCACCAATGGCAGTAACACAGCCAATGATAACGACACCAAACAAATCCATTTGTTTTTTACCTGCGGCCAACGCGCCTGTCATCGCTTCAGCTAGGATACCAACTAGCCATAAGGCACTGATCACTTTAACTTCTAACATAACACGCACTAACAAATAAAAAAGGAAGCAAATATTGCGCTCATCCCCGCTAAAAATACAGATATAATTTCTAACTTTACCATTACATTTTCTAATGCTTTTACAGTAAAAAATTATGCAGGTATCGATATATATGAGGTAGACAGACTTAAAAACAAAATTTAGTAATAAATAAAATAGCTAACATAGTATTTATGCAACCAAAATAAATAAGGACACTAGATACACCAAAAGTTACATTAACCTTATCCTATTCGCTATTATTATGTTGTTGTGTATTCCAACTGCCGCCATTCAACACACTGAATTACTATTAGAGTCGACAGTAATTTCAGTCAGGGTTTGGCAACACAAAACGATTAGGCTTTTATCATTTAGCCGCTGAATGACGATGACCTTAGTTATATCTAAAAATTATCTTATTGAGCCTTAACAACCGCCCTGATTTAAGACACAATGTAGATAACATCCATCTAGACGGCTAAACATGAGAAAATCATTAAAACAGCGATCGTCCGATCATCACCGTGGAATATACTTTATTGGTACTACCCCACCGAAAATCGATACTGATTTTGAGTCGGTCAGCATTATTGCCGATAAGTTACTCGCTCGCCTTGATGAGATAAGTTTTGACGGTTTGATCATTTATGACATTCAAGATGAAACCAGTCGAACTGACACCCCTAGACCTTTTCCATTCAAAGCCACCCATGACTCTGGCACCTATGCACAATTAATCAACCAAAAGTCAGGTAAGCCTGTTATAGCCTATAAGAGTGTTGCAGGGCTGGATGAGCAAGGGTTTAATGAATGGTTATCTCGCGCTTGGTATCAAAACAATGTCAGAGATCTCGTCTTGGTGGGCTCCCCCTCTACTCAGGTAAAAAGTTCATTACCACTTAATGATGCTTATAAGGTCTTAGCTTCGCACTCTCAGGACTTCTATCTTGGTGGTGTTGCCATTGCAGAGCGCCACTTAAGCAAAAAGAATGAGCACATTCGTTTATTAGGTAAGTCGACTCAAGGCTGCGAGTACTACATTACTCAAGCGGTATATAACGCCCAAGCGACAATTGATATGCTAACCAGCTATGCTCAAGAATGTGAGTTAAACAACATTAAACCCAATCGAGTTATCTTAACGTTCTCACCTTGTGGCAGCGCCAAAACCCTAGAATTTATCAACTGGTTAGGGGTCTCAGTACCAGAAGAAACCAGTGAGCGTATTCTATCTGCAGCCGATCCTTTATATGAGTCGATTAAAATAAACCACAGTAATCTACTGCAAATTTTAGATGCGGTGATTCAGCTAAATATCCCGTTAGGGTTAAACATTGAAAGTTTAACCAATCGCAAGACTGAAATTGATGCATCTATTTTGATGTATAAATTACTGAAAGGCACCATGGATCAAGCCTTAGCACAAAATCAAATTGATCAATTTGTGCTGAATAAGTGATCACACAGAAACTATCATTCTCTATGGTGCTGATACGCCATAGAGACTCCTTTAAGTTTCATCTAGCTAACACCTTTATTAACAGGCTTCTTGCTAACAAAGCATCAAACTCCCCTATATATCGCTTTTTTACCTCACAACGCTAGCGACACTGACTTCACCGAAACCTATTTTACTAATGTAAACAAATATTTACCTACGACTAATGTCTGAGGTTAAAACGCCGATTATTACTCGCTATGGCTATAGGGTTCAGATAAGGTGCTTCTAATTTAAAGCAGTAGCACTTTTAGTGAGTGAGCAATAGGAATGATATGAGCAGTAATTCAAAATCCATACATGAACAGAAAAGTGAATCTACCCCCAGTCAATCGCAAACGAATCCATCCAACAAACAATATCAATATCAACAGCAACATAAACCCAGTTCAACCTTTAACTCTCGAGATGAGTATTTAGAGCATGAATTAACGATTATGGATCCAAAGCGCTGGCGCCCTAATCTCCCAGGCAAAGACTATCGCTTTGAACTGGAAGACACCATTCCAGCAATGGCTGCAACCATAGGTAAAGTGGTCATGGTCGGCGCCATTGCCACCACATTTGCAACCTCACTTGGCCTTGAAGAAAGCTTTATTCTGGAAAATGTTCGTTACGAACTCATTATTGCCGCTTTCTTCATTGTCATTTTTTCAGGATTTTTATTGCCTACAGCAAACTTAGCTGGCACCCACGGACCGCTTATTCCCATTATTCCAATTGTGGTTGCAGCAGGCGGCCACCCAATGG
Source organism: Shewanella sp. UCD-FRSSP16_17 (assembly GCF_001675935.1). Taxonomy (NCBI): domain Bacteria; kingdom Pseudomonadati; phylum Pseudomonadota; class Gammaproteobacteria; order Alteromonadales; family Shewanellaceae; genus Shewanella; species Shewanella sp. UCD-FRSSP16_17. The sequence goes on along the minus strand of NZ_LZFV01000035.1, from coordinate 536,121 downwards.
CATTTGGACTACTCATTGGCGCCTTAGGCTTAATTCTTGCCATCAGTAAAGGCGGGAGTATGCTCGCCAACCTCACCAGTAAAGGGGTTTGTGGCGGACTCTTGCTGTATCTGGGGTTTGTTGGTACTGCATCACAAGTAAAAAAACTGTATGCATGGGCCAACAGTATCGGTATGGAACACATCGCATTTATCGTGATTTTCTGCACCATTATTTTATATGCCTTACTAGAGCACTGGCGAAAACGTTGGCTAGCCGTGCCATTAAGTTGCTTACTCGGTGGTACGTTGGCCTTTGCCCTCGGCGCGCCATTTGAGTTTCAAACTGCGCCAGGTTTACCGAACATGAGCCCAATGTACTGGTGGGGAGAAAGCTCAGGTTGGATGCTTGGCTTACCGACTCTTGAAAGCTTTATCGTGGTTTTGCCCTTCGCTGTGCTCGCTGTCGCGATGTGGTCGCCAGACTTTTTAGGTCATCAAGTATTTCAAAAGATTAACTACCCGTTGCGCACTGAAAAAGTGCATATGAATATAGATGACACGATGACCAGCGCTTCAATTCGTCAAACCTTTGGTTCAATGCTTGGGGGGGCCAACTTCACTTCATCTTGGGGCACATACATAGTCCCTGCGGCAATTGCTAAACGCCCCATTCCTGCAGGTGCGCTACTGACAGCCTTGTTCTGTGTTATTGCCGCACTTTGGGGTTATCCAATGGATTTAGCCATTTGGGAACCCGTATTGTGTGTCGCCTTAGTCGTTGGGGTATTTATCCCACTTCTTGAGGCTGGTATGGAAATGACTCGAGAAGGAAAAACCACTCAATCAGCTGCGATTGTGGTGTTTTCGTCAGTATTAGTTAACCCTGCTTTTGGTTGGTCACTGACAATGCTATTGGATAATTTAGGTTTAATAGGCTGTAAAGATCGCAGTGCTAAACTCACCAAAATGAACCGCTGGATAGCCCCTAGCGTTATGTTTATCATTCTTACAGGGGTGATGGCATTAGTTGGCTTACTACCAGGTATTCCAGCCATCATTTCAGGATTAAACTAACGGTTCATTCGCCAAAAATTCAAGCTAGCTGAGCGCCAATGACATAACTGAGAAATAAACAGACAGAGGCTTGAACCTACAAGCCTCTGTGAATAAAGCCGCCAAACTGCTTTTGTAGATCCAAATATTAACAATAACCGCCAATCCCCCAGCTTATCGAGCTTACTCACCAACTTGAAAAATATTCGACATTATAAAAAAACAGTCTATTTACACTTACTTAGTATTTAAATTAAAACAAACTGTGTTATAAACGAATAACAGGGTTAAATAAAAAACAATTCGATGTTAATTTAAAAATCTTTGTGTTAAATCAATGTTAATCACAAACTTTTATGGTTTGCTTGAATAGTGTCGGCATATATCGCCTTAAAACGAGCAAAGAATAACCATATAAAGTAAACCAAAGGTACCTAAAGCGTATTGCGCTGATACCGTTCAATTTATGAATGTGCAATCAATAGAATTATAAAAAAGGGGTTCATATGAGGATCATCCAACTCTTAGCGCTATTAACGTTCACACTCACTTTTTCACTATCAGCAGTTTCGAGTAACGCTAAAAATGAAGAGCAGCTCGTTCTTTCATCTTGTTTATCAGTTAATAAAACCGCATCTGAGATGTCGACTCAAGCATGTTCCTACTATATTCAAGGCTTTCTTGCTGGCTCATTCAACACCAGTCAACAGTATGAACTAAAGAACACATCGGGCGGATTCACCGATAGAGCCTATCGCACCCGAGTCGGTAAACAGACATCAAAAATACTTCCAACTGAGGTGTGCATACCTGCAAATGAAACCAAAGAGCAGTTAGTTGGGCGTATCGTCGATAGAACAATTGAGCAATTGTCACCGACTACAGATTCATTGCAAGGGCTGCACAGTCAAATTTATCAAGCAATCGCCAACGAATCGTCGTGCGAGCAGCAAGATTAACGGCAACAGAAATTAAAAAATAACTTTTACCGGCAGGCTAAGTTTTAGCTAGCAATAACTCACACTAAGTATTGATTAATATGACACAAGAAATTAAACGCAGCGTCGTGCCAAGCCATCGGCTTAGCTTGATATTAACACTGGCGCTATTTTGGTGGATTAACTCCAATTACAGCAACCCTTTATTATTATCTTTAGGGGCTGGCTCAATCATGCTGGTGCTCTATATTGCGCAAAAAATGGATGTAATCGATCAAGAAACTCATCCTATTCGCCTTAATGCCCACATGCCCAGTTACGCTCTATGGCTAGTTAAACAGGTCATTTTGTCGAATATCAGTGTGGTTAAACATATTTGGATGGGTAATAAAAGTATTACCCCCGTCCTGACCACCATAGACACGCAACAATGCTCAGATATTAATAAAGTGATCTACGCTAACTCCATCACCTTAACCCCAGGAACCGTAGCGATAGACTTAATTGATGACCAACTCACCGTTCATGCTTTAGATAATGCTGATATCGACACACTTAAAACCGGAGAGATGGATCGCCGGGTAAGGGAGCTTGAAAACTAATGTTAGCCGCTGCCACAATCGCCATTCTAGTTGTTATGTTACTTGCGATCATTCGCTGCATCGTCGGCCCCACCCTTTACGATCGGATATTAGCGTTCAACTTTTTTGGCACTAAAGCCATTTTGTTGATTTCCGTTTTAGGGTTTTTAATGGGTCGCCCAGAGTTTCTCGACATCGCCCTCGTCTACGCCCTCATTAACTTTATCAGTGTTATCGGCGTATTACGTTACTCAGATTCTACCGAATTTAAAGTCGCTCCTTATAAATCTCATCCAACCAAGGAGACTAAAGAATGAGCTTGTTACTCGAAATCTGCAGCGGTATATGCCTGCTAATAGGGAGTTTTTTATGCTTTTCGGGTGGGATAGGCATTATACGTTTCCCAGACTTTTACACCCGCATGCATGCTGCAAGTGTTACCGACACATTAGGCGCAGGCTTAATTCTCATTGGCCTTATGCTGCAAAGCCCCAATGGTATGGTCTTAATTAAACTGATATTGATTTTAATTTGTACGCTGTTCATTAACCCATCTGCCAGTCATGCATTAGCAAAAGCGGCACTACATAATGGCTTAATACCAAAAGAAGCTAAGCGTGCAAATCTGGGAGGGAACAAGTCATCGAAGCTTTAGTTGATATCATACTATTAGTATTTTTAGTGGTGATTGCCATTGCAATCGTGCGCATGACTGACCTATTAGCCGTTGTCATGTTAAGCGGTATTTATGGCTTATTATCTGCCTGTTTCTTTGTTGTACTCGATGCAGTAGATGTGGCCTTTACCGAAGCATCTGTTGGTGCGGGAATATCGGGTTTACTCATGTTAGCGGCCATTACAATGACAGGCCGAAAAGAAGCGCCAAGGCGTCATAAGCCTCTTTTATCATTATTTGTCGTACTGGTTACAGGCGGCATGTTGATATATGGCACAATGGATATGCCTTACTTTGGCGCCGTTGATGCCCCAGTTCACCAGCATGTGGCCCCTCGCTATATCCATGACTCTATGGAAGAAGTCGGCGTTCCTAATATTGTGACCTCAGTGTTAGGCAGTTACCGTGCCTTTGATACGTTAGGCGAAGTTGCGGTTATTTTTACTGCTGGTATTGGTGTGCTGTCATTACTCAGATTACCACGTCGTCGTAAAAATCCTCAATCAGATGAAGCGACTGAAGAGCAAATGCACGAACGTCATATGGTCGTGCGTATTGTCAGTAAAGCCCTCATTCCTTTCATCTTATTGTTTGCACTCTATGTGCAATTCCATGGTGATTTCGGCCCTGGTGGTGGTTTCCAAGCAGGGGTAATTTTTGCTGCTGCGATTATTCTATACACCATGTTATTTGGCTTAGAAACCGCTCAAAAGGTATTTAATCCAGCCCTCATTCAACTTCTTGCCGCTGTTGGACTATTGCTTTACGCCTCCGTTGGAGTTGTTTCAATGATTAATGGCGCAAACTTCTTAGATTATAACGTTTTAGCCGAAAATCCACTCGATGGTCAACATATCGGGATCCTATTGATTGAACTAGGAGTCGGTATCACGGTTGCATCGGTCATGCTGAGTATCTTTTTTAATTTTGATGCCCGCAGACAAGCCCAGCAAAACAATAACAAGCAAAAAGGGGAGCAAGATGTTTCTCGGACTCTATAACTACTGGATTGTAGTCCTGTTGATGATGATTGGTTTTTATATCGTCATCGCCCACGGTAACTTAGTGAAGAAGTTAGTCGGACTCACTATTTTCCAAACCTCGGTGTTTATCTTTTATATCAGTGTCGGCGTTGTCGAACGAGGCAGTGCCCCCATCCTAGCTGAAGGGATCAGTGATTACTCTAATCCTTTGCCCCATGTTCTGATCCTAACCGCGATTGTGGTTGGTATTGCAACCACAGCACTTGGGCTTGCGCTGGTCATCAGAATCAAAGAGTCGTATGGCTGTATTGAAGAAGATGAGATCCAAAAACAAGATCAGCTAAACGAGGAAAAATCATAGTGCTAGCTCACCTGCCTATTTTACAAGTCGTGCTGCCGCTAATGGCGGCCCCACTATGTTGGTTTTTAAACCGTTCAAAACTGGTGTGGATATTTGCCTTATTGGTCTGTGCTGCAACTTGTGTCAACAGCATACTATTGCTGATAGAAGTAATGAAATCAGGGACCATCATCTATGAACTCGGCGGTTGGGAAGCCCCTTGGGGGATTGAATACCGCATAGATAAGCTGAATGCCTTATTGTTGCTCATTATCTCAACCATTGGCACTGTCGTCCTGTTTGCCGCTAATACCAGCATACAAAAAGAATTGAGCGAAGATCGCCACACCCTGTTTTATAGCCTCTACCTATTATCACTAACAGGTATGTTCGGGATTGTTGCGACCGGCGATGCTTTTAATGTCTTTGTCTTTTTAGAAATTTCTTCACTCTCTGCCTATGCGTTAATTGCATTAGGTAAAGACAGACGCGCACTGTGGGCTGCATTTCAATACCTGATTATGGGGACGATTGGTGCCACGTTTATCTTGATTGGCATTGGTATGTTGTACCAAATGACTGGCACATTAAACATGAGTGACCTTGCTGTTCGCTTAGTTGATGTTGGCCATACCCGTACTGTGTTTGCGGCCTTTGCCTTCTTGATTGTTGGCATCTGCTTAAAACTGGCGCTTTTTCCGCTTCATCTTTGGTTACCAAACGCATATGCCTATGCACCTTCAATTGTAACCGCCTTTTTAGCGGCAACCTCAACCAAAGTAGCAGTGTATTTATTAATTAGGTTTACCTTTACCGTATTTGGCATCAGCTTCTCATTTACCAGTTTGCCTTTACAAGACATTCTAATGGTACTTGGACTCGTAGGTGTTTTTGTTGCTTCTATCACTGCGATTTATCAGCAAAATGTCAAACACATCTTAGCTTACTCAAGTGTTGCTCAAGTCGGTTATATGATTATCGGTTACTCCATCAACACCAGCACGGGTGTCATGGCAAGCTTACTTCACCTGTTTAACCATGCGTTGATGAAAAGTGCATTATTTTTAGCATTAGGCGCCGTCATGTACCGCATTGGTAGTGTTCAACTAAGCCAATTCCAGGGGCTAGGCCGACAAATGCCATTAACCATGTCTGCAATTGTCATCGGTGGATTAAGCCTTATTGGTGTGCCATTGACGGTCGGTTTTGTCAGTAAGTGGTATTTGCTCATCGCCAGTGTTGAAGCAGGTATGTGGCCAGTTGCCGCACTGATCCTCTTAGGTTCGTTATTGGCCATTGTGTATATCTGGCGCATTGTAGAAATGGCCTACTTTAAGCCGCCATTACCTGGACGTGAAACGGTTAAAGAAGCTCCTTGGACTTTCCTTGGTCCTATTTGGGCTCTTGTCATCGCTAATATCTATTTCGGTATCGATACTCGCCTGAGTGTGCAAGTTGCACAGGCGGCTTCTCAAAGCTTGTTTGGAATAAACCCATGAATCCATCTTTGGCGCTGATGTTACAGCTAACTATATTATTGCCTCTGCTGGCAACACTTGCTATTGCAGCAACAGGCAGTAAACCTAATCTTCGAGAGGCTGTTACCATCAGTATCAGCCTTGTGGTGCTTTACTGTGTTGTTAACCTCTATCAAGCACTTAAAGCTGGTGCGAACATTGAGGTATCATGGTGGGAGCTCATGCCTGGCTTAGAAGTCAGCTTTGTGATTGAGCCGCTTGGCATGCTATTCGCTCTGATTGCCAGCTTCCTTTGGTTAATTACCACCATTTATGCCATTGGTTATATGCGTGGTCATAATGAAGATAACCAAACCCGCTTTTATATCTGCTTTGCTTTGGCGATTAGTGCTGTAATGGGGCTCGCTTTTTCTGCTAACTTATTTACTCTATTTATCTTCTACGAAGTGTTAACCCTATCAACTTATCCGTTAGTGACCCATGCTGGCACAGATAAGGCTAAACAAGGTGGTCGTGTTTATTTAGGGATCTTACTCAGTACCTCTATCGCCTTCTTTTTGCTCGCCATTGTATTAACTTGGTTAATCAGTGGCACACTTGAATTTACCGCTGGCGGCGTATTTGATGCCAATGTTGATACCACAATTGCTGGCGCTATCTTAGTGTTGTTTATTTTCGGCATTGGTAAGGCTGCAATGATGCCGTTTCATCGCTGGTTACCAGCAGCGATGGTTGCTCCGACCCCAGTTAGTGCACTACTCCATGCGGTTGCTGTGGTAAAAGCTGGGGTATTTACTGTACTTAAAGTTTGTATCTTTATTTTTGGTCTCGACCTACTACCGACATTGCCAACCACTGAATTTTTACTTTATCTAGCGGCTATTTCAGTATTGTTAGCCTCAATCGTAGCAATGAGGCAGGACAACTTAAAAGCCAGACTAGCCTACTCTACTGTGAGCCAACTCGGTTATATCACCATAGGAGCACTCCTTGCCACACAGTCGGGAGTTATCGGCAGCTCAATGCATATTGCCTCTCACGCTTTTGGCAAAATCACCTTGTTCTTCTGTGCTGGCGCCATTTTGGTGGCCAGCCATAAATCTAAAGTCAGTGAAATGCGTGGGCTAGGTTTTACCATGCCTGTCACTATGGCCGCTTTTTTCATTGCTAGCTTGAGTATTATTGGCGTGCCACCAGCTGGAGGGACCTGGAGTAAATGGTTCTTGCTAATGGGCACCATCGAAACAGGTTACTGGTTCGTGATGGTAACCTTAATGCTCAGTTCTCTACTCAATATCGCGTATTTACTGCCTATCCCTTATCACGCATTTTTCCCTGGTAAAGGTGAGGCACCTGAACATCGCGGCATAAAAGAAGCGCCTTTACCTTCTTTGATCGCATTAACTATTACTACGTTAGGCTGCTTGATTATGTTTATCCATCCTCAGCCCTTTTATGAATTGGCGAAAGCTATCTTGACTGTATCTGGAGTTAGCCATGGACAATGAGAAGCTGTATTTTTTCGATAAGCCCAAAAACATTCAGCTTATTTTATATCTGCTATACGCATGCTGCGGTGTGCTTGTGGTGCTTGATTTTGTGATCCATCGCCACGTTTATCATAGCTGGGAAAACCTCCCCATTTTCTATCCTATTTATGGCTTTGTCGGCTGTGTCATTTTGGTATTAATTGCCAGCTGGATGCGTACCTTTTTGATGCGACCTGAAGACTATTATGGCCCCGTTGAAGCGCCTGATGACAGTAAAATTGAAATAGTCGACGTCAGCGATGGCCATGCCAAAGAAGCTAACAATAACAATGAAGGTGATCGCAATGTGGATGCTTGAGTTACCGCCGTTTGTACTCTTTTTGATTGGCGGATTAATCGCTGCAACGACGCGAGGAAAGCTCCGTGGCGCATTGATGATTGCGATTCCAATCATCAGTGGGTTGCATTTATGGACAGTGCCAGAAGGCATCCACCTGCAATTAACGTTTTTAGACTATGAACTCATCCCCTATCGAGCTGATAAATTAAGCCTGATGTTTGGCTATATTTTCCATATCGCCGCATTTATTGGCATCGTCTACTCATTGCACGTTAAAGACACTGTGCAGCAAGTTGCTGCAATGCTTTATGCGGGTAGCGCCATTGGTGCGGTGTTCGCCGGCGACTTGCTAACCCTATTTGTGTTTTGGGAGTTATTAGCCTTTACTTCAGTCTTTTTGATTTGGGCTCGTAGAACCCCTGCTGCTTATAGCGCTGGGATGCGTTACCTCATTATGCAAGTTCTCTCGGGTGTCATTTTACTGGCTGGCGCACTGTTTTATATCAGTGAGACTGGCAGTATCGCCTTTGACTTTATCGGCTTAGACAGCATAGCGGGCTGGCTTATCTTTATCGCTTTTGGCATCAAGTGTGCTTTTCCTTTTGCTCATACTTGGCTTACCGATGCTTATCCAGAAGCGACACCAACAGGCACTGTACTGCTTAGTGCGTTTACCACTAAGGTAGCCGTTTATGCACTGGCTCGAGCCTATCCTGGCACTGAGCTACTCGTATATATTGGCGCTGCGATGACCTGCTTCCCAATTTTCTTTGCCGTCATTGAAAACGACCTACGTCGCGTACTGGCTTATAGCTTGATTAACCAAGTGGGCTTTATGGTGGTCGGTATTGGTATCGGCACCTCGCTTGCACTAAATGGCGCGGTATCACATGCCTTTAATGATGTGATATTCAAAGGCTTACTGTTTATGAGCATGGGCGCAGTGCTGCATATGACAGGGCGAATAAACGGCTCTGATCTTGGTGGTCTTTATAAAACCATGCCTAAGACCACCATACTGTGTATTGTGGGTGCGGCCTCTATTTCAGCATTCCCTCTGTTTAGCGGATTTGTCAGTAAATCGATGGTGATGACGGCTGCAATGGAAACGGGCCATGATTGGGTTTGGTTAATGCTATTGTTCGCCTCTGCAGGTGTGTTCCATCATGCTGGTATTAAAATTCCTTACTTTGCCTTCTTCGCCCATGATTCAGGCATTAGAGCAAACGATCCGCCAAACAACATGCTATTGGCAATGTTCATTGCTGCCTGCCTGTGTATTGGGATTGGTATTTACCCAGCGGCGCTTTACTCATTATTGCCATATGATACGGGTTATAACCCTTATGATGCGACCCACGTACTCGCACAAACACAGCTGTTATTGTTCTCGGCGCTGGCCTTTGTGTGGTTAAATCTTAAAGGTAAATATCCGCCAGAATTGCGCTCAACTCACCTTGATGTCGATTGGGTATATAGACGTTTAGTCCCTAATATATTGCAACGTATGTTTGCGGTTATTTGGAAAGTCGATGCTGATGTACGTCAGTCAATTCGTGGCAAACTAAGTCAATGTCAGGCATTTTTAGCCCGCCAATACAAAGAAGGTGGTAGCTTTATCTCAAGCGACTATCCGTCTGGCAACATGGTGCTTTGGGTTGCTGTTATTCTTGCAACCTATCTGTTTATTGGCTTTGTAAATTAACCTAACTGGTAGAGTTGATTTAAATAAAGAGCACGCTAGCTTGTTTTGCTAACAAGGGTTACATACAGGCTAGCGCACTTGTCATTTTTCATTTGCCATTTTTCACTTAGCATATCCTTAAGCTTTCGTATTTTTAGCCTCTGTTTTGAACATTGATCTTACGCCGATTAAGTCGATATCAGTTAATCTGCTCACACAATTTCGATTCTGGTTGTGCTTTAGAAGCAATGTTTCACTCTTTATCATTTACAATGTCATCACGACAATAAATAATAACGCCCATTATGATTTCTTTTGAGCTGAACTATGTCTACTACTAATAACGCTGAAATTTTTGCTAAGGCAGAACAAATATGTCACAACAAAGGCGTTAAACTTACAGCGAAAAGAAAAAATGTATTAGGTGTGTTACTTGATTCTAGTAAGCCTTTATCTGCTTATGAAATTGTCGATATATATCGCACGACTCATAATGAATCATTAGCGCCAATGTCTGTTTACCGAATGCTGGATATATTGAGTGAATTGGCACTGGTTCATAAACTATCATCAGAAAACAAATACCTTGCTTGCTCACACATCACTTGTACTCATGAGCATCAAGTCCCGCAGTTTTTAATCTGTAAAAGCTGTGGCAAAGTTGCAGAAAAAGGCATTCAAACTAGTGTAATCGAAGCATTAAAAGAAAGTATTAACCAAGCCGACTTTCAGCTTCTAAACTCTCAAATAGAATTACAGTGCCTCTGTAATGACTGCGCTAATCCAAGCGAGAAAGGCTAATTCTTCACAAGGCAGCATTCTGCCAGAGATACTAAAAAAACAGTGATGGCCTCGTTAGATTGATAATAACTGTATAACGGTTAACGAGGCTATTTCCTAGTGAGCCCAACGCTTGCTTAACGCTTATGTCAGCGTCCAAATTAAACAAACAACTAAGCTAATCAAGCCTTAAGCTGGCAATTTCTAAACAAAAAAGTGACTAGTGCTTACCCAAGCCTAGCTGAATCCCCCCTTCTTTCGTTGACTTAATTGCCCCTCTATTTAACTGACTTTGCCCTTTAACATCGTTCATATTTTCCTGTTTATCGACTCCTGTCACAATTGCTCTTCCCTATAAAAACGCGCTTGCTCCCAACGACAACACAGATTCATGTGGTGTTAAAAAGTTAAAATACAACCAACTTGCATATTTGTTCCTTATTTCTTCCTTATTTGTTAAACACAATCAAAATAACCCAACATTTTTTCAAAATAATTATAACCTTGGTGTCTAATATGCAGTTCAAATTATCCCTTCTGTTAACCACTTTCTTTGGTGTTATTAGTTTAACCTCACCAGTAAAAGCCAGTGGAATCGACTCTGACGATGATGGTGTAGCCGACGCAGTTGATGTGGACATTGATGGCAATGGGTTAATCGAAATCAATAGCCTTGAGCAATTCAACAATATCCGTAATAACTTAGCGGGCACAGCTTATGACAACGGTATTAGTGAGAACACAACAGGTTGTGGTAATAACGACGACATTATTGCTTGTTTTGGTTATGAGTTAACCACTAACTTAGATTTTGATGAAAATGATGATGGTGTTAAAAACGACACCTACAATACGGGTGAAGGTTGGACACCTATTGGCACCCTCGCTGCACCTTTTACAGGTACGTTTGACGGTAATCATTTCACGATTGCAAACCTATACATCAACAATACGTCTTTAACAGGCGATGACGACAGTCTTGGTTTATTCGGTCATGCTGAAAATACCACTATCGAAAACCTTCATGTTAATGGTCAGGTAACAGCTAGCGGTTATTACGTTGCCGGCCTAGTTGGTTACATCTATGGTAGTACCCCGAGTGTCATGACCAACATCTCATTTACCGGAACAGTAGAAAGTAATCAAGCTGGGGCTTATGCCGGCGGTATTGCTGCTCGTGCGAGCCAAGCAACGATTAAGCAATGTTTAGCCACTGTTGATGTAACAGGCCAAGGTGATGCCGGTGCATTTGCAGGAGAGTTAGTAAATGGTAGCGTTGAAAACTGTCTAGTCAATGGCTCTGTCATTACCTCTGGCACAGTCGGCGGCGGTTTTATTGGTAACCTTTCAAGTGCAGACGTCACTAATGTCGCCTCTCATGCTAAAGCCGAGGCGAATAATGCTGTGGGCGGCTTAATTGGCAGCGTTGCTTCTTCATCGTCAACCATTACAAATAGCTTCTCAACAGGCTCTGCTAAGCAGGCATTTAATAAAGGCGGACTAACAGGCTCTGCACTTGGGACTGTGACAGATTCATACTGGGATACCCAAGCCAGTGGCAACGCGACAAGTGGCTCAGGTACTGGCTATACCACAACTGAGTTACAAGCGCCGGTTACTAACGCTGGTATCTATGCCAATTGGGATGAAGCCTATTGGGATTTTGGTACATCTAGTCAGTACCCTTCACCTATTATCAACGGTGTTGCTTTTCACGATAGAGATAATGATGGCGTTCCAGATTCATTAGACGCTTTCCCTGATGACGCCGCAGAATGGGCAGATACTGATAACGATAATGTCGGTGACAATGCTGATGCTTTTCCTAATGATCCAACAGAATGGTCAGATACTGACGGCGATTTAATTGGTGATAATTCAGATCCTGATATTGATGGTGACAATGTTGCCAATGAATCAGATCTATACCCATTTGATGCGACAGGWTCAACTGCTGCACACGATGTTGACATCGATGACGATGGCTTAATTGAAATCTCAACGTTGGCTCAGTTACACGCGATACGTGATGACTTAGCAGGTAATAGCTTAAGCGGTGTTACCGCAGGTTGTGCCGGTTTAACTGACGGTACAGGTTGCATTGGTTACGAATTAACCACAGATTTAGACTTCGATACTGATTCTGACGGTGATCTGTCTGATGAAACCTACTACAACGCAGGTGAAGGTTGGCAGCCTATTGGTACTTCCGATGACCGCTTTGCTGCCAACTTTAACGGTAATGGCTTCACCATTCATAACCTATTTATCAATCGCCCAGATGAAGACTATCAAGCACTATTGGGTTATGTAGCCACGGTGAGTGTCACGAATATTAATATCGACGGTGATTTAACTAGCGTCACAGGCTTGAATAACTCAGCATTCTTAATTGCCCGAAACAGCAGCGCTGATTCAGCGGTGCTGAGCAATATTAACGTGCAAGGTACCATCCTTGGTAATGATGACAGCGGTTTAGTTGCAGGTCGACTTTATAACTTAGATGCGGATCAAGTTCATGCACAAGGTAATATCACGTCGATTTCTATTACTGATGACGCAGGTTCTGATACCGGTGGTTTGTTTGGTCAATTATCAGGGACCAACACCTTAGATAACGTGAGTTTTGAAGGCGATATCCAGGCCGTAACGTCTGCAGGCGGCTTAATTGGTGATGCTGAAAGTGTCACGATTAACGATAGTTACGCGATTGTAGATATTACCCTGATTGATGAAGCTGGCATTGAGACAGATATTGAAGTCGCAGGCGGTCTTATCGGTAAAGTTGAAGGCACAAGCGTGTTAACCCGAGTGTTTGCCCAAGGCAGCATTACTGCCCCCAAGATTCTAGGTGGTTTAATTGGTGATATTGATGGTGCGACAGAGGTGGTTGACTCATACGCTGATGTTTCACTGTTAGGTGACTCGATTATTGGTGGTATCGCAGGTGACCTAAATGCAGATTCAACATTTGAGCGTGTCTTGGCATATGGTGCTATTAACACCAATGATGATCAAAATACCGAAACAGGTGGCCTTTTAGGTTACAGCACATCAAATACATTATCTGTTGTGTATGCCCTTTGGGATACCGAAGCAACTGGCATATCGAGCACATTCAACAATTCAGGCGCGGGTTATACATCTGAAGAACTGCAATGCCCTACAACACCTGTTGATATTAATTGTAACAGTACCGCTTATACAAATGACTGGTCTTCAGCCAACTGGGATTTCGGCACGTCTGAGCAATATCCAGCATTATTATTAAGTGGCAATTTATACCGCGATGCTGATGCTGACGGTTACTGGGCGTTTGAAGATGCATTTGATAACGATGCGACTGAATACCTAGATTCTGATAACGATGGCGTGGGTGATAACGCAGACGCCTTCCCTAATGATCGTAATGAACAATACGATACCGATGCTGATGGTGTTGGTAACAATGCAGATAACGATGATGCCGGTGACTTAGTCACTGCTTATGGCTTAAACGGTATTGCTTCAGCTTATGTGCWTAACGGCGATAGAGAAATTTATATTACTGACGCCATTGCTCACGATAATGGTCTGTACCTTATCGGTAGTGCATATTACGACGTCCATACTGATGATAGTGGTGTGATCATTGATATGGATAATTCAGGTGCCATTAACACAGATTTTGCTGAAAGCGGTATTCTTTATGCAATAAACCAAGATCTAGCGACTCACTTTAAACTAGCACTAACAAATGAAAGCGGCATTAAAGTCGCAGGTGATAAAGACAATCAAGTATTTATCGCTCAGTATGATGCAACTGGTGCTTTAGATACTAGCTTCAATGAAACGGGTATTTACGATAATGAAGATGGTTTCATTACCCGTGGTGTTGATGTTGCTTCAACATTATCTGATGGCAGCACGGTAATTTACGGTAAGTACACCTATCAAAACTTCGCACATAAGCTCAGCAGTGACGGCACTTTTGATACCAATTTTGGTGATGCTGGTAGCTTGGCAATTGGTGAGCCAGAATTAGGTAGCTACATTTATGTGCTAGATACCATCATGCTTGATGATGATAGCCAAGTGTTAGCAATGCAGAAACAAGATCGCACTTTCTATCTGACCAAAATTGACGTTGATGGCAACATTGATACTAGCTTTGGTACGGATGGCGAGCTCGCACTTGATAGCGATATGTTTACCCGTTCTATTAAATTAGCTAAAGACGCAGAAGGCAATGTTTACGCTGCGGGTACAACATCAAACGTTGCTAAACGACTCAGTGTACTGAAAATTGTTGATGGCCAACTTGACAGCACATTTGCAGACAATGGTTATTCGGCCAACGATTTTGACGAAGATGTTAGCGTCTGGAATGTTCAAGATATTCAGATTCAACGTGACGGCCGTATACTGGTATTAAGCGGTTTAACAGCTGATTACGCCCATGTTGTTCGCTTTACTGAAAATGGTGAATTAGATAGTCAATTCAATACCGTAGGCTATGTTCGCTTAGATGTACAAGATTACGACCCAATCAAATTAATCCTTCAAGACGATGGTAACTTGTTAATCGCCGGTTCTGACTGGAATGGTTTTGGCATTCACCTAGTCAATATGCTTAATGACTACGACCTAGACGGCGATGGCTTAACTAACTCGAATGATCGAGATGATGATGCGGATGGCGTTGAAGACATCAGCGATGCCTTCCCTCTTGACCCAACTGAAACGTTAGATTCAGATAACGATGGTATCGGTGACAATACTGACGCATTCCCATTTGATGCTAATGAAACAGTTGATTCCGACAACGATGGCTATGGCGATCAATCAGATGCCTTCCCATACGACAGCAGTGAATGGTTAGATTCTGATAATGATGGTGTCGGTGATAATGCAGATGCCTTCCCTAACGACGCATCTGAAACATTAGATACTGATAACGACGGCGTGGGTGATAACGCAGATGCTTTCCCGAATGACGCATCTGAATCGTTAGATTCAGATAACGACGGCGTTGGTGATAATGCAGATGCCTTCCCTAACGACGCATCTGAAACCTTAGATACTGATAACGACGGTGTCGGTGATAACGCGGATGCTTTCCCGAACGAAGCATCTGAAACCTTAGATACTGATAACGACGGTGTCGGTGATAACGCGGATGCTTTCCCGAACGACGCCTCTGAAACGTTAGATACTGATAACGACGGTGTCGGTGATAACGCTGATGCTTTCCCGAATGACGCATCTGAAACCTTAGATACTGATAACGACGGCGTTGGTGATAATGCAGATGCTTTCCCGAATGACGCATCTGAATCGTTAGATTCAGATAACGACGGTGTCGGTGATAATGCAGATGCCTTCCCTAACGACGCATCTGAAACCTTAGATACTGATAACGACGGTGTCGGTGATAACGCGGATGCCTTCCCAACGGATCCAACTGAAACGTTAGATACGGATAACGACGGTATTGGTAACAATGCTGATAATGACGATGATGGTGATGGTGTTATCGATGCAAATGACCCTAACCCGCTCGATCCTAATGACTCAGACACACAAGCACCTGTGATCAGTCATGTTGAAAGTATGACATTTGAAGCAACAGGTGAGTTAACTCAAGTGCAAGTACCTCAGCCATCAGTGATGGATGATAACGATGCTTCACCTGAACTAACTGTGGATACGGATAACTTCACCTTTAGCTTAGGTGAGCATGTCATCACTTGGACAGCGACTGATATGTCGGGCAACCATTCAAGTGCTGAACAAGTTATCACCATTGTCGATACTACAGCGCCAAGCTTTGACGATTTAATCGATATGTCAATTAATGCCCAGGGGCGTTTAACCAATATTGCTAACTTAGTGTCGCTATCTGCGACTGACTTGGTCGACGGTGACATCACTGTAAATATGATGGGTGACACTTTACTGGCTTCAGGAAGTCATATTGTTGAAGTAGAAGCAACTGATGCCCTTGGCAATATGGCAGTATCGTCATTTAATCTCGACATTGTGCCAATGCTAACCTTGCCTTCTCAACGCCCTGTTGAAGCTGGCGGCGAATACACTATTAATGCTTACTTAAATGGTGAAGCGGCACATTACCCAGTGCAGATTTCATATAGCTTACTCGTTAATGGGTTTGTTAATAATCAACTGGTTGCAGATATTGAAGCAGGTCAAATTGGGCAGCTCGACATAGCGATTCCTGAAAGCGTGACTAACGAAGATCAATTGCAGCTTCAGTTAGATTATGGTGTAAATGCATTTATTGGTGATGCCAACATAACTGAATTCACCCTGATAGAACGAAATGTTGCGCCTAGAATGAACCTCACAATGCGCCAAAATGGCCGAGTAATTAGTGTTATCGATGCCAATAATGGCATGGTTACCATCACTGCAAATGTGCGTGATATTAACCAAAACGATACTCACAACCTCACCTGGTCAAGTATTGATGGGCTCGTTGATGCAGCCATTGACGAAAACCTAATGACATTCGAAATAGAACCAAGCTTATTACAGTCTGGTGTTTATCAAGTTAATGCTATTGCTACTGAAACCAATACTTCTGATGTCTTCTCTGTCTCTCGCACGGCGCAATTGGTGATTGCCGACTTGCCAGCGTTAGGCAGTGATGTTGACTCAGATAATGATGGTATCCCAGATAGCGATGAAGGATATGCTGATAGTGATGGTGACGGTATTGCTGATTATTTAGATAATGATGCTAACGACACCCGCTTACCGACGCAGAACGATGCAGAGCCAGCTCACACCGAAGACGGCTTATCAATGACGCTTGGATTGTTTGTTTCTCGACTCGGTATTACCGCAGATTCAGCAAGTTTTTCAATTGAAGACTTAATCGCGTTATTACAAGCTGGCGATGCCGATCCTCAAGATGCGTATTTTGAGACTATCACGCCTGTTTATAACTTCATCGTTAATGGATTAAGTGAGCAAGGTGAATCTGTTGCAGTGGTAATTCCATTAGCAGAAGGTCAAACATTACCAGCTGATGCTATATACCGTAAGTACAACCCAGCACTAGGCTGGTATAGCTTTGTTGTTGATGCCAATAACAGCATCAGCTCTGCATTGGCGGATGAAAACGGTAACTGCCCACTTGTTAATGATGCAACTTATGCTCAGGCCTCGGCGCAAGGATTAATTGAAGGTAACAACTGTATTCGATTACTCATTGAAGACGGTGGTCCTAACGATATCGACGGTCTCGCGAATGGCTCAATTGAAGATCCCGGAGTGGTTGCCGTGCAAACAGGCACACCTCCTGTGAATACTGCGCCATCGCTAGTGCTTGAGAGCCACAACAATGAAGTTGAAGAAAACAGCAGTATTACCCTGATAGCTGTCGGTAGTGATGCAGAGAATAACTCACTGAGTTATCAATGGCAGCAGTTATCAGGCCCAGCTGTATTACTTGAAAATCAAACAACCAATCAACTGACTCTGACAACACCAGAAGTCAGCACTGATGAAGTGATTGAGGTTCAAGTCACGGTATCTGATGGCGAACTCAGTTATTCAGTAACGACCAGTTTAACCGTTACCAATAAAACTGAGGTAGAAACAGAAGAACCTACGCAGCCTGAACCTGAGCCAGAGTCAAAGTCGAGCAGTGGTGGTGCTTTGGGTATTTGGTTCATGTTATTGATGCTAATCAGCTTCAGTCGCAGAAGGTACAAATAAGAAAGTACAAATAAGCTTAGACAAGCCGACAGTACTGCATAAAACATAGCGGATCGCCTTAACAACGTCGCCATCTTCTTTATTACCGCAAAAGAAGATGGTGACACAATAAATCAACAAGATGGCAATAAGTTATTTACTGTGGGAGAATAAAATCCAAACTTGTAATAGCCATGGACGTTTTACAATACTTAGCTGTTTTGTAATAACTAAAGGGGTAATGCTGGAACAAGGAACGACCAGCTGCGGTATACCACATGAACGAAACACAAGAAAAACAAAAAATTTTAATTGTTGAAGATGATCTTGATATTGCCGAAAGCTTGGCATTATTTTATCACCACCATAACTTAGAAACGCTTCATATTGATGATGGTGCTAATGTGATTCAAGCGGTTTCAACATACCAACCTGACCTTATCGTCTTAGATATCATGCTACCCAATAAAACGGGGATAGCATGCTGCGAAGAAATAAGGCAATTTAGCAATGTGCCCATCATCATGCTCACCGCCAAGGTCAATCAAACTGATAAAAATATTGGCCTTAGTACGGGTGCTGATGACTATCTGTGCAAACCTTTTGACACGATGGAGCTTATCCTCCGCTCGAAGTCACTTTTAGCCCGCAGTCAGGGAACGGTTAGCTTTTCAAAGCTCACCGTCGACCCAGAAAAAGGCAAAGTGGTTTATCAAGACAAGAAGGTCGAGCTATCTACTCTTGAGGCAAGCTTATTTTCACTGCTGTATAACAAACCTGACAGGATATATTCACGAGATGAAATATTGGATCTGGCCTACCCTCAATATCGTCATATCACAGATAGAACGATCGACAGTCACGTAAAAAAAATTCGCAATAAGTTTAAAGAGGCTGGCATTACTGAAAACCCTATTGAGTCGGTCTATGGAGCAGGCTATCGCTTCTGTCTTCGCTAAAACAAGCACTATCCAACTCATCAGCAGCACTTTAGGTTTATTCATTAAAGTGCTTCTGGTTGTTGGCTGTATTCACAGTATCAGTATTGTGCAAGCACAAGGTCAGCCTATCTCCAGCTCTGATATCGAAGCTCAACTAAATGACATTACGTCATCATCTAAAAAGGCAGAGTGGCAAGTTAAAGAAATCATCAAAACCGCGGCGGGCGATGATCTTGTGCGCGCTCAATTAAAATTGGTCTCCATTTATCGTAAAAGCGGCCAACAAGCCAAATCAGAACAGTTACTAAATGAGTTAGTTACAGCGCTTCCCACTTATCACGATGAACTTAAAATCAAAGTACTGATCAGCGCCGCTTTTGTTGAAAGACGTAAAAACAACTATGCCAAAGCCACTGATATCATCGTCAATCAGGCCTTGCCTATCGCGTTACCTGAGGCCATCGAACTAGGGCGTTTATATCAACTCGCTGGCGTATTTCTTCGCTTACAAATGAAGCTTAAAGAAGCGAAAGAATACTACTTAATTGCACTAGAGATTTTTCAGCAAAACGAAGACTACAACAGTGAAGCACAGATATTCAGCCAACTAGGCGTGCTTTACGAATCAGAAGGAAATTTAGCGTTAGCCGCAGAGTATCAAATCAAAGCCATGCGCTACTTTGAAAGCACCAGCGATATTGAAGAGCTTGCAAGCAACTACTTTAATCTTGGGGAGCTGTATTACAGCGCTCAAGACTATAGTAAGTCACTGCGCTTTTATCTTAAGGCACTCGATTACGATAAGCAGCTAAACAGCATTCAAGATATGGGCTTTGATTACCATCGACTCGGCAGTATCTACCTTAAAACCCAAGACTATGAAAAATCCATCGATTACACTAATAAAGCCATTGCTATATTTAAGCGCGAGTCGGCTAATCAGCTGTTGTCTCGCTCTCACCTACAGATGGCCATGATCTACAACGGCCTAAACGATAATACCCAGCGTTTTAAGCAGCTATCTTTAGCGGACGACACAGCAAAACTGGCACCAACTGATCATCAGTCTCGCCAAGTTTGGCATGACTTAGGCGAATACTATATAGATACCTTAGATTACCCCAGTGCTAAGCACTATCTTGAAAAATCACTTATCATCTCAAACAAACTGGGCCTGCTAGAACACCAACTGAGTGACAACGAACTGTTAAGTAAAGCCCATCATCAATTAGGCGAATACGATGATGCCCACCAGCATTTAGAAGCCGCTTTTAATATCAAACTACAACTTTATTCAGAACAAAGAATAAGAGAAATAGAAAAGCATAAGCGTGATATTGATTTACTAGAAGAACAAATCAAGGTAGCAAAATTACAGGAAGAAAATAAAGCGGTTGAAGCAGAAGCTGAGGTCCATAAAACTATCTCTCAAGGCGTGATATTTATCGCCTTAGTGTTGCTTTTTTTGTTTACGGTTCTGATTTACTTTTTCTATCAACGCCGTAAATTGGCAATATTAAAAGCCAATCTTTACCAAGATGCCTTAAATCAAAAAAATCAGATTCTAGCAGATGTTTCTCACGAGCTGCGTACCCCATTAACCGCACTCAAATTACAGGTAGATGCGCTTAAATATCAACTGGTTGATGATGTTGACTTAAGTTATCAAAAACTCGGTACTAAAATCGATGATTTAAACCACCTGATCAGCGATATATACGAGCTCGCCTTGTCTGATGTGAATGGTTTATCGTTTGAAGCAAGCCAAGTCGACTTTGTCCCTATCTTAATGAACTGGGGCGAAGAATTTGAACACTATGCTAGCGCCAAAGGATTTGAGTGGCATCTGGCTATTAACGCCAATACAGCGCTGGTGAATATCGACACAGACCGCATCAAACAAGTGCTATCTAACTTGCTCACTAATAGCATTAAATACACGGATGCACCCGGTCAAATTTCATTGAGTTTAGCGGTTAATTCAAACAGTTTAATACTGGTATTAAAAGACAGCTCCCCCGGCGTACCAGATGAAGAACTCGAAAAGATATTTGAACGACTCTACCGAGTGGAGAAGTCTCGCAATAGACGCACAGGCGGCTCAGGCCTTGGCTTGTCTATCAGTCAAAACATCATCGAAGCTCACGAAGGCACTATCTTCGCCTCAGCGAGTGATTTAGGCGGCCTCGCCGTCACTATTCGCATTCCACTTTGTCAGTAATAATTTTACTCAGATTATCACTGAATAAACCCACTTAAGCTTTATAAAATTCCAGCCAAGAAAAAGCAGCTCGACAGTCGCTTATTAATAACTTTACATTGATTGCAACGCTGGAAACCCAACCCTAAGCAGTGCTAATGGCGAAAGTCACTGTTAACACAAGCATAAAAGCCGCAGCGTTACGAAACGGAGTTGACTACTGTCAAACTCCTTATTTCAAACCATGCAAAAGTAGCGACTGGTACAGCCTTAGTGAAGTTGGAAGGTAGAAGGTGGAAGTTGCAGTTAAATTATAATTGCACCAGAGGTGCCTACCCAATTAACCCGAGTAGCGTTACTGCCGAAAGTAAGACAAAAAAGCCGCTGCTTTTGGCCACGGAGTTGACTGGTGTCAAACTCCTTATTTCGAGCTATGCAAAAAGTAGCGGCTGATACAACCTTAGTGAAGGTGGAAGTTGCAGTTAAATCATAATTGCATCGGTGGTGCCTACCCAATTAGCCCGAGTAGCGTTACTGCCGATAGTAAGACAAAAAAGCCGCTGCTTTTTGCCACGGAGTTGACTGGTGTCAAACTCCTTATTTCGAGCTATGCAAAAAGTAGCGGCTGATGCAGTCTTACTAGCTATACACCTGAAATTGCGTCGCTGGCGATGTTAGTACAAGGCGAACTGATGGCTCTAGCCCGGAGTTGACTGGTGTCAATGAGGACTAGAGTCGAGGTTCAACGATGTAATAACAAGCCTAAGCAGCAATTAATACAATAAGTTAGAACTGGTATTTGACACTCGCCGTAAAGTTAATCGGCTCACCCGGCATAGTCCACAACTTATGATACGAGCTTTCAAAATACTGCTCATTAAATAAGTTGTTCACATCGATCATTAGACTAAATCGGCTAGTTAGATCGACTGCTGCTGACAAATTCACTAATGTGTATGCAGGCAAAATGTAGTCTGGATCAGTGGTCTCACCCAAACGATCGCCAACATAGTTTACCGTCGCACCAAAGTAAGCTTCTTTACCCATGATGTCTGTGTAATGTCTTAATGCAACGTGACCGACATGCTCTGCAACATTAATTAAGCGAGAACCTTTAGGAATAGGCACGCCCCAATCGTTATCAATTAAGTCTTTAGCAGTTCTGGCATCCGTATAAGCATAGGCGAGTTCAATGCTGGTATCGGCGGTGAGTGCTGTGGTTAATTGAAACTCAACACCCTGACTTTCTACTTCACCTAGTGTTGCTGATAACCCAGTGTCTGGCTCTGCGGTTAGCATGTTGGTTTTACTCGCATCATACAGCGCTAAGCTACCTGAAAACCTGTCCGCCACATCTTGCCACTTAAGGCCCACTTCAAACGATTTGGTTTGCTCTGGCTCGAATGGGTTTCTGTCTGAATCTAAACCTGGATTGGGTCTGAAACCTTCTGCATAGCTTGTATATAGGTTGATATTGTTATCTAACTCATAGACAAAGCCAAAACGAGAAGACACTTCCGTTTGATCTTGTTCTTGGAATTCGTTATCCAGTTTATTCAAGATTTGCTGGTTAAATTGATCAACTCGAAAACCCACTAACAACTTGGCTCTGTCAGTTAACTCAATCAAATCTTGTGCATAAAAGCCCAAGCCTTTTTGCTCTTCAGAGGTCAATGTAGTTGGTGAGGTTTCAGGTTGATCCATTGTGTAATCAGGATTATTCGGATCGATGGCATAAGTCGTATCACCCGATCCCCAAGCCGTTCTCCACACTCGGTAATCAGTATCAAGTTGGAAGTTATAGTAATCTAACCCGATTAATAGATTATTCTTAACGCCGCCTAACGTAACGTCGCCGCTAACTTCAAAGCGAGCTGAAAAATCCTGCGCTTGATAATCTCGCTCTCGTCGCTGTCTTGATAACAGGTCTGGATTGGTATAAATCAGCTGTCGACCGTCAGATAGCTCAGTATCAGACGATTGGCCTTTAAAAGATGAATCTCTGTACGCTAAACCCGTTAATAAATGCCACTGGTTATTGAATTGATGGTTTAACAATAACTGATGACCTAAGGCTTTCACTTCATGAGCGCCGTCACGCGTGTCGCCATAAAAAGCCGATGTATCAACAGAATCAAAGTCGTTATCTAGCACATACACGCCGCGATCTAATGGTTTGCTTTGATCTAAGATTTCCATTTCGTAGCTTAGGCTTGTCGCATCAGAAATATTCCACAATAAAGATGGGCTTAAATTTAAGCTTTCAACATCAACATGGTCACGGAATGTCTCTGAATCTTCATAAAAACCATTAATACGGTAAGCAACATCATCGCTTATCCCTTTCGTATGGTCGAACTCGACTTGCTTGGTATTGTAATTACCTAAAGTACCTTGAATATAACCCTGCTCAACAAACTGAGGCTTTTTGGTAATAATATTGACAGTACCACCTGGCTCTCCTTGACCATATAACGCTGACCCAGGCCCTTTCATCACTTCAATGGTTTCGATGTTAGCCGTGTTTCGATTACCGTTGTAGCCACGTGAATTAAAGCCATTCACTAAATAACCCGTTGGGTTATTCTCGTCACCAGAGAAACCACGGATAGCAAAACTATCAAACATACCGCCAGAATTGTTTTGTCTTACCACACTAGGGGAGTAATCTAAGGCATCCATAAAACGAGTAATGCCCTCGTTTTGTAAGGTTTCTGCATTAATTCTATCTACGGCTTGCGGCGTTTCAATCAATGGCACATTACCTCGGTAAGGCTGCCATAATCTGTTCACCTCAATACGCTCAATGTCATCTTGGTTTTCTGACGTTGGGGTTATATTATCTTGTGCAATTGCACCATTAGAAATGATAAGTATTGAGTATAGAAAATGCTTTTTCACGTGCTTTTCTCGATGAGGGCTGATTAAAAAAACGCAATGTTACAACATATCATTACCTTCGTCAAAGCCAAGTCTCACAACAAATCGTCAAAAAAGAGCAACCGCAATATTGGGCAATAAACCTTTTAAAAAGGCTTGAAGTTTTTTATGTTCAAAAAGAATGCATAACGATAAAAGTAGCGGTTCAATAGATAGTATTTGAAGGCGCGGACAATAGTGAATACTTACTTAAATTAGAATAACCCAACCAACAGGCCCTAGAGCTAATGCGATTCCAGCACCTAGAGCTACAGTTTTCGCACCAACATAAAGCCCAGCTGCTGTCCCAAATCCAAAACCAGTCGTCTCAACAACAGCTCGGCGCTGCCAGTCTTTACCTGCTTTATAATCGTTATAAACACTATCTGCTCGAATACCAGCATCTAGTTACTAAGTGTTTCTTTCTAGATTTTTCTTTATGTAATCCACAGTTTTTTGACGACGTCGCCTATGTCTGCGCATCACATGTAGGCTGGTTGAAACTCTTTTCGAGAAACAAATTAATAACGCAAGTACTGAGCACAAACCGCATCCAATAACAAAACTCAGTTGATTATTGCCAGAAGACCCACTTACTGCTGATGACATAACCACCGCGATACTCACTAAGCTCACTAGTAACGTGGCAATAACGATTCCGCAGACAACTTTTCTCGCCCAAAGGCGCCCAAACGATAATCCCACTCCAACGCCAATAACCGGCCATATTCCCAGAAAAATAGCGATATAGCGTGGGCCAACCTCTTCAATATTTTCGAAAGGAAATAATACAAAGCTCAGAAGAATCGACAAAATACCGTAACAAAAAACCGAAGCCATAATGGCGCTAACAACGGGAGCGACATATTTAAGCTTAGGTACAGATTCGCTGATATCGATGTTTTCAATGCCCATCACCTTCACCCTCCTAGACATCCAAAAGTATTAGTCTAGATAAAAAATTATCCTTATTTATTAGTAATTAAACTGACAACTTGTGGATTTTAAAAATGGGTTTACATGATAAAGCTCGGTACATATAATCACCAGCTAAATTGCAAGGAGCAAAAGTATGCTAGGAATGCTGAAGAAATATACAGTCGAATTAAGCCCAACAATTAATGGGCAGCTTTCAAATCAAAAAATACCTATCACAAATCAAAAAGTAATACGAAGTCTTCTTTATGGTGATGAAGAATATGTTGATGAAACTATAACTGATGCTAAAGGGCGTTTTAGCTTTACAGAAAAATCAATAAAATCAAAACTACCTGGTAATATTTTCCACGAAGATAACGTTCAATTATACATAACAACAAATGTTGAAAATGAAACGTATTTACTTTGGTTTTCTAATCAAAATGACATAATTATAAACTTACTATATGTAGATTATTTAAACACGTTAGTTGCTGATATAACGAGTGAAGAAGAAAGCTTTCGTATTTACGAACCAGATGACGCTACTAAGTCATACCAAATCCATTCAATTTGTAGATGGTAAATTAAATTATATAAGGACATATAATGGGATCTTTAACACCACAGTTAGTAGCCGAATTATCAAACGTTGCTTATCAAGCTACTAATAACAGTACTGGATTTTTTAGAGTTGCGTTGACACAAAACTTATCAAATCACTTCAATTTTAATTCATTCACTAAACCAGTGATGGGTACATCTGGCGGTTTTGTTGCTAAAGCTAAAAATCAACAAACCGGTTTTGCCTTAGTTGGACAAGGTAAAAGCGAAGAATATAGAAATGATATCGTTATCGCCGTTCGTGGAACTAATTTTGCAAGCTTAAATGACTTATCTACTGACGCACGAGCTTCAACAAGTTCTACTGAGCGCGGTGCTTTAGTGCATGCAGGTTTTAACTCTGTATTTGAATCAATGAAAACTGAGTTAAGCGAATATATTAATTTAGTTCCTGCCAATGCAACACTACATTGTGTTGGCCACAGTTTAGGTGGCGCCATAGCAACGTTAATTGCTGATTGGGCTAAGCAAAGACTTCTCAATGTAAAGCTATATAGTATTGGTGCACCAAAAGTTGGCTTTGCCGACTTCGCACTTAAAAACACAAATTCATTAGGGCAAGAGAATATATTCCGCTGTACTAAAGGCTGCGATCCCGTCCCTATGGTGCCAGTTTGGCCTTTTGTACATGCGCCCTATAATGGCTATGAATATCGAGTCGACAACTCAGGTTTTGTCAATCCAATCAAGCACAAAGTTAAGTATTATATGCAAGACATGGAAAATACTGATTGGAACACATATCAGCGAAAAGTGAGTTTTAATAGTCATAAAAGAGTGACCTTAGATGCACGCTTGAGCCATCAAGTGAGCAGAGATTTATTTTGGATGAATAGACTCAGCGAGGCGCTTTTAACCTTACTACGCCAGTTAGGAAACGGAATCGCTTCAAGAATACAAAGTGGCATTGCTAATGGTTTGAATTTTTACGATCAAATAGCCATGGTGTTATCGGATGTAACCTTACACAATGCCACCTTCACAGGCCAACTTAATGGCTTGCTCGCACATATGCTAGTATTTGCAGGTCATAAAGGCCACCAAATTAAAACATTAACGTTTGACTTTATTAGGTGGGTATTTGAACAAACAATAAAAACAGTCAACCGTCTAGCACGTGAAGCTTTAAGCTAATATTTGATTAAATAAGCCAATAACTGCAAACAGGAATTGGCTTTATTGTTCTAACACCGCAAAACATCCTCAAACACCAAACCAGCAGCATTTGTCAATGCGAGAAAATTTATCGATATGCGGATATTATAAGTGGAGTGCCAATGGAGTAATGGCAATACGAAATTGACCTTTCATATTTAGCAAAAACAGTAATCCATGAAATTGGTATTAATCAGCATCAATAATCCAACCACCTTGTAGCACTTACCTTTGTAAATTATACAAATACAAACAGACAATGACTAAAAGGCTAGGCCCGAATGGGTCTAGCCTTTTCAATTTAGTTGAGCTTGAACTTACACCCCCCCCTGCTGAGCGTTTGTTGAAAATGCAAACAACAAGCAGATAAATTTACCTTTAGGCTATGAAAAACTGTTTTTTACGGCACAAATATGAACAGTTTGCTCTTTATAATTAGCCAGACCTTTGATGGAATAATCAATTAAACTTTCGCTGAAAATCATCTAATAATTGCTGTTGTTTTTTCGACACCATTTCAACTGTGACTTCTGTTCCAGTTCGATATTGTTGCTCAAACCAATCTAAAAGATCGATACGAACTTGGTAACCTTCTTTAATACAAAACTGCTCGTTTAACACCATGACTTGGGGAGCACCAAAAGACGCTCCAGAATACCAACCACACTCGCTATAACCATGCGTTTCGAGTCTGTCAGAGAGTTGTAGTAAAAAAATAAACCAAGTCATTAGAAATAATGGGAAACTAGCAAAAATGATGACAAGCCCGACCTTCTGACGCTTCGCTGTCATTTTATTTAATAAGCGTAAAACAATCCCTGCGATGAGTACCATCAACGCAGGTACCATGACCAACAATGCCGGTGTTGAGGGTCTAACCTTAACTAAGGCAGCCCCTTCCTCAATGCGGCTTAACATACTTATTTCTTGAATCAATCCGTAGAAATAACCAAGGATAAATAACAGTAATACAGCAATAAAGAATAGGCCTTGCGTAGGGCTAATTCTGATTTCATCCTCTTTCAATGTTTTGCTCATCGAGATTGATTAATAAAATATGGGATACCTCTAGCTGACACAAAGGAAGGGACTTAAAATCCACAATTCTTTTGCCCTTAACAGGGATATAAAACATTTCAGGAAAGCAATCTAGTTTTCATAAAGAAAGTAATAAATTGCTGCAAAAATCATAAATAAAACAAAGGATATTTCTACAATTATTGCGAGTACTCGATCATATGTTCGCGAATGTCGTAGAATCAATTCATCAGCTAACACAGGGTGTTTGGAAGGTTTACCACGAGCGAGTACAGATACAAAAATGGAAATTCTAAATCCCCACCCTTTTTCATCCCACCACGGAATATCAATCCCTTCTGCGAGCAATTTACGTTCTATCGTTTTCATTGAGGTTCTGCTAAAAACTAAAAAGCTAAACAGAAATAGCACAGTAGCAACACCACCCGTGATTAATACGAATTCTTTCATGCCTCAAAACCAATCTACAGATGAACTAATATCGTAAATATAGCCTGACAACCCTTTTCCAAAAGCATCACCAAGTTTCCCTGCACCATAACTTGCACCTATACCCACGCCGATAAGAATAACCCAACCTACAGGCCCCATTGCTAATGCTATTCCAGCACCCGCACTTACAACACTTATACCAGCCGCAAGACCAGCTGTAGTCCCAAGCCCAAAACCAGTCGTCTCAACAACAGCTCGGCGCTGCCAGTCTTTGCCTGCTTTATAATCGTTATAAACACTATCTGCTCGAATACCTGCATCTAATGCGATAATCCCTTTACCTGCTATGTCAGACGCCATTTCTAAACCACGAATACTGCGTATACCCGATAAAGAGGTCAGTCTTAATCGTGAGGTATTACGACTACTTCTAGCGATGTTGCTTCCTCGTTCAGCACTTGACCAGATATTGCCACGTTTATTTGCCTTAACCACACCACTGAAATGTTTAACTTCTCGAGCAAATTTTTCGTTGAGGTCTAAATGAGCCGCTTTCGCAATTTGGCCTAATTTAATTAACGTCGTTTTATTCGCTTTGTTTTTAGAAGCATGATGAATATCGATTAAAGCTGTTTGATATTTGAATATCGCTTTACCAAAACTACTTAGGCGCCCTTCTTTAGCAGCGATTGCAGTCGCGCCCGCGCCTAAACCCGTTAATGAATCAACATTCCCT
This sequence comes from Shewanella sp. UCD-FRSSP16_17, assembly GCF_001675935.1. Taxonomy (NCBI): domain Bacteria; kingdom Pseudomonadati; phylum Pseudomonadota; class Gammaproteobacteria; order Alteromonadales; family Shewanellaceae; genus Shewanella; species Shewanella sp. UCD-FRSSP16_17. The sequence goes on along the minus strand of NZ_LZFV01000035.1, from coordinate 507,130 downwards.
TCAGTCATCTCCCTTGCTGTCGCAACGTAAGGCTTTATCTCTTTTTCATATACTGCAGCAATTGCTTGGAGTTGTTCATCACCAAAAAAGTTATTCATTTGAGCAACTTTACGTTGGGATTGCGAAGGCCAGTTATACACTTCTGACAAAGCACAGGCGAGATCAGGGCGAGATTGCTGAACTGCTTGCGTCTTATCTGTCGGCAATACAAACGGAGTCCCAGCGGGTAGAAAGTTACCTAATATATGCGGGTTATTTGTGCGAAATGCTTTTACTTGTTCAAGATCATTAGCATCGATAGGTAAAGAGGCGCGGCTTTGTGTACTAAAACACAGATCATATTCTTGAGGCATTAGAATTCCTTTCTAATTGAGCTATCCATAATTTCTAAACAGATTTTACACGAAAACCTTTACGACACAACATATTGAACAAAAATCAAACAACACAAATTGAAAGTTAATTGACCCCGTAGTTATATGGGAAGCTAATGAAATACGGTATCAGAATGGTTCGCATACTCTTGTTGCCAAAAGTGAGGAATTCGAAGCTCGTAAAAATTAAAAACCATGAAGCTTTTTTGATAGAAATGACTCTGCTCATTACTACGTGACTGCTCTGTAATGCTCATTGCTAAAGTCGCTAAATTCCAAGCATAGGCTTCCGCCCATAATCGTGGCTGAGATTGATAGCCAGACTCACTTATCGCAAGCATTTTTTTACACAGCGGCTCTAAATCAAATTCCCTACTATTGAGTTCATGCACGCTTGAGAAACACTGTAATAATGTGAAGTACAGATGCGCAAAGCAATCTGGCAATGTTATTTGATTCGAAGAATGATTTAAGAAATTGACTTTATCTGAAGTATCGATCAGTAAGGAATGAGTCAAAGTTAATGAACGTTCAGCAAGCGCAACCACATTATGTGGGCGATAGAATTGGCGATACAAGCAAGCAAGCTGGCTGATGTTTTGTACGTACAACTCAATAATCTCTAATCGCTCAGATTGCCCTGCTGCCGCATTAGCTAACCCTGTGTCAGTATTAGCTGTACTGGAATATAAAGACTCAACTTGTATTAGCAACGCTTCATAAGGAGCAATCAACTCTCTTGAAGGGTACGCAATATCATAGGTTCTATCTAAATCTTCTAAAACGTTTTTCAGCTCAGTTATTCGGCTCGATACTGACATTGAAAACTTTCCTCGTCCGAGATATACGGCTCAATAAAAACGGTAAAAGTAAACTTATATAACTTGGTAAGCCATTGCAATAAATAGAAAAAAAAGCCTAATATCGAAGGCAACTCATTTTCCAATTTAAGGATGAATCATGGATATCACCAACCTTGTTTTAGTTTTCGTTTTGGTTTTAGTGTTGATATTTATCGTGTTTATCAAGCTGTTCACCGCCCTTATTAACCGACCTCAGCAGTTAAGCTATCGCCAAAAAAGTAAATTATTCAGCCATGCAGAACGCTCATTTTTAGGTGTACTTGATACCGCCTGTGCAGCTCAATATCGTGTATTTGCAAAAGTACGTGTTGCCGATGTGCTTACCCCTGAAAAAGGCTTAAACCGTAGCAACTGGCAAACGGCATTCAACCGAATTTCTGCCAAGCACTTCGACTATTTACTGTGTAAACCCGACACCATGGAATTTGTTGCAGCCATAGAGCTAGACGACAAAAGCCACAACAGCAAACGCGCTCAGAAACGTGATGCACTCATTAACGATGCTTGTAAAAGCGCCCAACTGCCACTCATACGATTTCAAGCCAAAGCAAGATATTCAATGCAAGAAGTAAAACAAGTCATAGAAAAGTCTTTAACGCCTGAAACCCAAAGTACGCCTTTAGCTACAGGCAAAAAATGAACAGTGCCTCTACAGATAAAAGACCAGACAAACCGACTTAGCCAAAACTAACATATTATTTTTAAATGATTTTATATCAACTTTATGGACTAAAGCATTGCACTTAACAAAACAAATAGCGTAATGTATAACCAATAAAAAACAAACGCAGGCCAAGCTCTCAATCCAATAAGAGAACGCCTTTCAGGGAAGAAGAAGCCAATCATTAGCTTGTAGATTACAGTTCATTTGAACCATACAAGCACAAAGTGAAAATTTACTCTGCTCCTGACGGATCCCCACTTATTTGCGTACTTTTTTGTATAAATAGTTGGTAAATACCTATGATTAGTTATTTTAAGAGATTAATTGTTCTTGGTGGACTTTTCAGTTGTTCACTACAAGCTCTCGTGTTCGACCACAACCACAAATATATTTCTGTAGATATCCTTCCTTTATGTACAGATAATGGCCAAATTATACTCGAATATACAAATACGTCAGATCAGGATTTACTTGTTGACCCTAGATTTTTGGATAGTGAGCTATTTGATGCTCATAATGCGGGTATATCCATTGGCTACTATGATGGAGAGTCAATAAGAACAAAACGCTTAAAACCAGAACATTATTATGGTTCTAATTGGTTCCCACTTTCAGTTGGACAATCAGTTAGACATGAAATTGATTTAAGGGATTATACCGAAGATTCTATTGATTATGGACAGCTTGTTTATCCTATCTATAGTGGTTACAACATCAAAATAATTACAGTTGATGAAGGTCAAGAAGTTTACCTAAGTGTAAACACTTATGACGATTATGAAAATGATGCTATAGAGCCGGAGTGCTTTTTAGTCAAATGATGCAATCTGTAGACAGAGCAATATCTAAGGCTCTGTAACTACTCACTCATATACATATAAGTGGTATAAGTGGGGTCAGAGTAAACTTAAATAACTCAACTATACTCTTTAGCTTACTCGACCTTGCAAATGGAACTTGCAGATGCCTAGAAAACTCAGAATTAGCCCTATTGGTGTGCCTCAACATATTATTCAGCGTGGTAATAACCGCCAAGCCTGTTTTACCTCAGAACAAGACTTCATTGCCTATGCTGGATGGCTAAAAGACTATGCCACAAAGTGTCATGTTGAAATTCATGCTTGGGTATTCATGACCAATCACGTACACCTACTCTGCACCCCAAGAAAAGCTGATGCTATTAGCCAAATGATGCAATCCTTAGGTAGGCAATATGTAAGATATTTTAATTACACTTACAAACGCTCAGGTACATTGCGGGAAGGACGCTTTAAGTCTTGTTTAGTACAAACAGAAGAATACTTACTATTGCTATATCGTTACATAGAGCTTAACCCTGTTAGAGCTAGCATGGTCAATGACCCCGCTGAATATCAGTGGTCTAGCTATCAAATAAATGCACTAGGCAAAGACTCACAACTTTGCACACCACATGATGTATACCTCGCAATTCATCAACAAGCAGAAACAAGACAATCATCATATAGAGACATGTTTAAGCATCATCTCAATACAACACTCATCGAAGATATACGTCAGGCAACCAACAAAGGTATGGCGATAGGGAATGATAGATTTAAAGAAGAAATAGAAAAACTCACAGGAAACAGCATGAAACCAAAGAAAATGGGACGGCCTATTAAGACAAAAAATTAAGTTTACTCTGACCCCACTTATTCAGTTCATTTGAAGCACAAAGTGAAAAGGTTTATTCTGCTCCACTTATTTCACTTATTTCACTTATTTCACTTAATTTTAGGGCTAATATATGACTGACATATTAAAAGCAGTACATGATAGCGTAGCAGGCCTTAAAAACGCTGGCTTACTTGAACAGTCAATCATGAATGAGTTTGACACCCTTTGTGAAAAAACAAAAACTGAACAACTACCAGAAAATCAAGCAACAAAACCCACTTCAAAACAATCCTCTCAAAAGTAACTGCTAAGACCCATGATAAAACTTCATTAACTATGAAGTTTATTATGACAAATCATTGAACTATGAAATGTTGTTATGCTAAATCGGTTAACTATGAACTCTCATTATGGCTATTAAGAAGTGCTCTTAGGCTAAATCAGTTAACTATGAAATGTTGTTATGCTAAACCTGTTAACTATGAACTCTCATTATGGCTATTATGAAGTGTACTTAGGTTAAATCAGTTAACTATGAAATGTTGTTATGCTAAATCGGTTAACTATGAACTCTCATTATGGCTATTAAGAAGTGCTCTTAGGCTAAATCAGTTAACTATGAAATGTTGTTATGCTAAACCTGTTAACTATGAACTCTCATTATGGCTATTATGAAGTGTACTTAGGTTAAATCAGTTAACTATGAAATGTTGTTATGCTAAATCGGTTAACTATGAACTCTCATTATGGCTATTAAGAAGTGTTCTTAGGCTAAATCAGTTAACTATGAAAAGTTGTTATGCTAAATCTGTTAACTATGAACTCTCATTATGGCTATTATGAAGTGTTCTTAGGCTAAATCGGTTAACTATGAACTTTTATTACGGCGATAAGTGGACTCACTTATTCTCGTTTCACTTAAAGGATTATGTGATTACATGATGTTAAGAACCCTATGTACTTTATTTTTCTTTTTCAGCCCAATAGCACATTCAGAAACTGAGCTTGAAATTGAAGAAGGCGTTAGCGAAAAAGCAGTAAACGCAATAGTCAGCAATTTCGAACAAGGGTTTCCAGAATATTATTTAGGCATGTATGTTCGCACATTGAAAAAGACAACCGTATGTAGGATTGGACGTGATAAAGATGGAGTATTTTTAGTTCGTACTGGTTGCCATGATTATGGCTACAGTAGTTACGAAGTTAGATATCGTTGCCCACATATCGATGAAGCATGTTTTTGGGAGCTTGGCAGCGAAATGACAATAGTGCACATAAGACGACCATCTATTCGAAAACGTTAGCAATACACACCCTTTCAAAGATAAAAAATTAAGTTTACTCTGACCCCACTTATTGCACGCCTGCCTTTAAATCGGTTGGTTAAACTTGTCGTTCTATGTTTCTCAATATAGTAACCACCCTCACACCTAATCACTAAGCAGCTCTTGTAAGGCAATTCTGGATTAATAAGTCTTAGATCTGGCGCACTTAGCACAGTGTTATAGCCATGACTAATAACATGCTCTTTAATTGCAGTGTTTAAACTTGTTAAGTCATTCATAATATTATGCCTAAAACAAAAGCTATTTGGTTTTAAAACGGCTTATCAGGTTTTGGTTCACTTTCACCAACACTCAAAAAATCAGAAGAATGCTCATTGTCTATCAGGACTATTTCACTAAACCACTCATTTGTATTCCAGTTATCAGTGTTTTGGCTTGTGCGGATTCTGACTTTGCGACCTTTAAGCATCAACGCTTTCTCATAAACAGACATAGCCGAAACTTGATAACTCCTGATACTCATTTTACGAACGTCGCCTGAAGTATTTTCGATATATATCATTGAATCGGTTTTGCTCACATTCGCTAAAGTACCAAAGTCGTTCCATACAAAATTATTCATTACTCGCCCTTAAATAGAAACTTTACTAATACCGAAACACGAAAGTTTTATATTGTATATTCCCAAACTTACTGGAGCATGAATAAATATCGAGAAAGCCGTTAATTCGACAAATCTGTTAACTTAATTAGTAACAAGCCTCAAAAGCAACCCGCAAAACAAACATCCTACCAACAAACGCACTCACTTATTCAGCATGGAATTAGCAACAGACACCGTGAATAGCAATAAATGGAATTATTCTAACGAGTAAATTAAAGCCCTCCCCCTCAACTACAAGCCTATGGTCGCTCAAATCAGTCAACCTAAAGCGAAAACCTCGCAGCAGTTACAAGATAAGTTGTGGAATCAACTCATCCTCGCGTCGATGCAAAACAACAGTGAAGACTTATAGAAACAAAAAGAAACCGCATGTGCGCGTGTGAACTAGCAATGGTAACTAACACATTATTTTTAAATGCTTTTATGTGATTGAGTATTGCACTAAACAGAAAAAGTAGCGTAATGTATCACCAATAGAACAAACGCAGGCCAAGCTCTTAATCCAATAAGAGAACGCCTTTCAGGGAAGAAGAAGCCAATCATTCGCTTGTAAAAGCCAGTTCATTTGTACTACACAGGCACAAAGTGAAACGTTTATTCTGCCCCTACTTATTTAGGCACAATTAGAAATATTGATTGCTCAAGCAACACTGGAACTGTGTAGAAACCCACTTTAATTGACGTTATTTAGAGGAACTTCTTATGTCGATAAACGGAGAGTTACTTGCCACCCTGTTATTGCCATTCATGCTGTTATTTGGCGTATTGGCATACTTTTTGGGTAAAAGAAAAACAACCACACCAGTTATTACAGGTGTTTGGGGAGCACTAAGCGGATTATTCCCACCTCTTGGGATTATATTTTTAATGCTATTAGTACTTAAAAATGACATGGAAAATTAAGTTTACTCTGACCCCAATTATTCATCACTACATTAGAATAAACGCAGAGTAGTTCAAATGTAGTGAGATACTGATTTAGAATGGTTGACGTTAAGCAAAGGATTCTAGTTTTTATGATTGCTACATCTTATTTATTATTTTTCTTTTCAACTTTAGGTGTGTTCAATGGGGTTATTTTAGCTTCATGGATGCTAATCCGGGGGAATAAAAATACAGGAGATACTTGGTTTGCCATATTGTTGTTGTTGCTAAGTGTGCGAATAGGAAAATCAGTCGCGTTTTATTTTGCACCAGATCTAGATAAGAACATTTTACAGCTTGGTCTTACTGCCTGCTTTCTGATTGGACCATGTTTGATAGCATATATTTCCCAACAGGTTAAAACTCACGCAGTGCATTTTTCGGTTAAATGGACTTTCATTACGCTTACTTCAACCATTATTATTTTAGGGGTTGTATTTCCTTATAGCGCTTATGTAGATTTATGGCAGTTTTGGATATACCGTGGTTCCAGTTATTTGTGGCTAGTGTGTTTGCTGTTAGCCTTTTATTTTTACAGAGTTCAAATACGTGACTTAAAAGGTCAATGGAAAAAGCTTTTTGCTGATAAAACTTTTATCACTTTAGTAGGTAGTACTTTAATTTGGGTTGCTTATTTTACTGCTTCATATACTTCATACATTATGGGGGCATTAAGCTTCTCTCTGATCCTCTATTTGTCATTGCTTGTAATGCTTAAGTTTAAACAACATAAAGCTGAAGAAGTAGACAAGTATGCCAATAACAAACTTACCGAATCACAAATACGGCAATATTCATTAGTGCTTGAAAAACTTATGGATAAAGAGCAGGTTTTCATTGATCCTCAGCTTACTCTACCTCGTTTAGCTAAGCGTTTGAGTACATCACACACTGTGTTATCACAGCTTTTAAATGAATACTATCAAATGAATTTTAAACAATACCTCAATAGGCAAAGAGTAGGGCTTGCCCAAAAACTCTTGCTTGAGCAACCTAACGCAAGTATTGACGATATTGCTGAACAAAGTGGCTTTGGCGCTTCATCAACATTTTACAATGCGTTTAAACAACAAACAGGATTAACACCAAATCGATTTCGCACTATGCATTTATAATTTCAGACTACTGAAGTATAACTTTGCTTGTTGTTTTTGCTGCATTTAAGTTAAATTTAATTCGATCGACACATAGAGAGTTTAATTTAATGAAAATAATGTATAAAGCCTTAGTGTTACTGCTTTTAGCAGTACAATTTTCAGTATTTGCGAATGATAAGGCACAAGAGCAGCTCGAGGTTGAAGCGGTAGTTCAGCAATATATTGATGGCACTAGTAAAGGTAACCCCAGCCTAATTGAAGATGCATTTCATTCAGAAGCTTCCTTGATGCTTAGCCATCCTAAAAAGCCTTTTTGGCAGGTTTCAGTAAATGAATTTGCACGTTGGTTTAAATCTCCCAAAACTACTCGTTCAGGCTATATTCTATCGGTTACTCTTGATGGTGATATAGCGACTGCTCGCGCATTAATTACCGTCGCAAAACCTGTTAAAAAATATGTTGATCAATTTTTACTTAAACGATTTGCAAAAGGCTGGCTGATTATCAGTAAATCAGCGACACAAATAGATACACAACAAGAGCAAGCCCAGCTAGAAAGTGCGATGAATAAGCGAGTGCTATTTATTGCTTCAAGTGCAGATCAACACGGTAAGTCAACACTGCCTACGGGTACAAGTTTTTCAGAGTTGGTTGAAGCTTATGAAGTTTTTATAGATTCGGGATATCAAGTAGATATAGTTAGTACGCAAGGTGGTAAATTACCGCTTGCTTATATCAACACTTCTGACTCAAAGCACAAACAATACCTCTATAATCAAGATTTTATGTATTTATTAGCAAACACGTTATCACCCGAACAAGTTAATGCCAGCCAGTATTTAGCGGTGCACTATGTCGGAGGTGGAAATGCTATGTATCAAGTAGCAGAAAACAAAACTCTTCAAGCTATTACCATGCAGGTATATGAGAAAAATCACGGTATTGTATCTTCTGTATGTCATGGCACCGCTGGTATCGTAAATCTAAAGCTTAGTAATGGCAAATATTTAGTTGCAGGACGAAAAATAAGTGGCTACCCGACGGAATTTGAAAAGACAGATGCCAATTATTATCAGCAATTTCCATTCGACATTGAAGACACGATTAAACAACGTGGTGGCAAGTTCTATTACGGTGCACGTAATCAGCCTTATGTACAAATAGACGGCAGAGTAATCACCGGAACAAACTATCAATCGTCTAAGGGCGTTGCTTTGGCAATGGTAGCCGAAATGAACAAAATGTAACGTTTAGGTACGTTGTAAAATGTATATGTTAGGTGAGTTTTGCTGAAGTTATTTCAAGCTTTTAAAGGGCTATAAGAGCTAGAATGGTCTGTAATTGCACAAAGTTCTTGTTCAAGAAGTGATATCGCCTAGTGTAGATATCATCTCTCAGAACCGAGTACAAACCTAATTTTAAGCTAATGTAGACTGATTGTAGTGGCTAAGTGAATTTGGTAACTTTGCGATTAAGTGGGGTCATGGGATTAAGTGGGGTCAGAGTCTGACGAATCCCCACTAAATACTAACCAGAAACAATAAGATATTTAAACTAAGTTGGAACATTCATGGCATTTGGTGATCAGATTTATCGCCAAACAAAAATTATCACGAGTAAATGCCATGAATGCGAAACAAGTTTTATCAAAATGCCTATCGTTTGTCACTCCGTTAATGCACAAAACTCGCCGACAAAGTTTGTTCTGTACAATCGTAAGCTCAATGAATGGTGGTTCGCTTTCTATCACTGGCCTTGGTCGTGATATTGATAGTAAAGCCATGGAAAAACATAAGATTAAACGTGTTGATAGGCTATGTAGTAATGACCACTTACATCGTGATATCACGTTTATATACACCCGGAATTTAGTGGGGTCAGAGTAAACTTAAACTCTGCCAAAAAAAAGCGAACCAATCGGTTCGCTTTTTAATTCTTGAAACTACCATTAACCTCAACTACACCATAATGGCGTTACTGCCGATAGCTAGGCAAGGCAGTTGATGCTTTTGGCCACGGAGTTGACTGGTGTCAATGAATAGCCAAAAGTGTCAACTAACGCAGCATAGCTGAGGTTAAGTAGCCATTATTATTCGTAGTCAGATAGAGGTACGCAACTACACATCAAATTACGGTCTCCGTACACATCATCAATACGATTCACCGTTGGCCAGAACTTATTCGCTTTAACCGCTGCACTTGGGAACACGGCTACTTCACGGCTGTATGGGCGTGAGTCAAACTCGCTGTCCATAATATCAGCGAGGGTATGCGGTGCATTGTGCAGTGGGTTGTTATCACTTGGCCACTCGCCTGCTTCGACTTTAGCGATTTCGCCGCGAATTGAGATCATTGCTTCAACGAAGCGGTCTAGCTCAACTTTTGACTCAGATTCTGTTGGCTCAATCATTAAGGTGCCCGCTACTGGGAAGCTCATGGTTGGCGCATGGAAGCCATAGTCATTAAGACGCTTAGCGATGTCCATTTCGGTCACACCTGACGCTTCTTTAAGTGGGCGCAGGTCGATAATACATTCGTGAGCAACACGGTCGTTACGGCCAGTAAATAGCACTGGGTAATGGCCTGATAGCTTTTTCATCACGTAGTTAGCGTTTAACAGTGCCATTTGCGTAGACTGTTTCACCCCTTTAGTGCCAAGTAGCTTAATGTACATCCAGCTAATAGGTAGGATGCTAGCACTGCCGTATGGCGCTGCAGATACTGCGCCGTTGTTGTCGCTTTCACGGCCTGGTTTAACGATTTGGTGACCTGCAACAAATGGCGCTAAATGCTTTTTGATACCGATTGGGCCCATACCTGGTCCGCCGCCGCCATGTGGAATCGCGAAGGTTTTGTGTAGGTTAAGGTGCGATACGTCTGCGCCGATAAAGCCTGGTGACGTTAAGCCAACCTGTGCGTTCATGTTGGCGCCATCAAGGTACACTTGACCGCCATGTTGATGGACGATTTCACAGATCTCGCTAATTGATTCTTCATACACACCGTGAGTCGATGGGTAAGTGATCATGATGCACGATAAGCTGTCAGCAAGCTCAGCCGCTTTTGCACGTAAGTCTTCTAAATCAACGTTGCCGTCTTTATCACACGCTGTCACAACCACTTTCATGCCTGCAAGTTGGGCAGACGCTGGGTTGGTACCGTGAGCAGATTGTGGGATTAAACAGATGTCTCTGTGCCCATCACCACGTGACTCGTGGTATTTCTTAATCGCAAGCAGACCGGCGTATTCGCCTTGTGCGCCTGAGTTAGGCTGGATACAAACGGCATCGTAACCTGTGATGTTGACTAAGAAGTCAGATAATTCGTTGATAAGCTGAGTGTAACCTTCAGCTTGGTCAAGTGGGCAGAATGGGTGCATGTTAGCAAATTCTGGCCAGCTTACCGGTAGCATTTCAACAGCCGCGTTCAGCTTCATCGTACATGAGCCTAACGAAATCATTGAATGGTTAAGGGCTAAATCTTTGTTCTCAAGACGCTTGATGTAGCGCATCATTTCAGTTTCGCTTTGGTAGCTGCTGAATGTTGGGTGAGACAAGATTTTGTCGTGACGGATAAGCTCAGCAGGGATTGAACCTTTGCCTTCGCCAAATGCAGTGCCATTAATGATATCGTTATCAATAGCGGTGACGTCAAGGCTATGCCCTTCACCTAAAATAACATCAAATAATTGCGCAATATCGTCACGAGTCGTGGTTTCATCTAAGCTAACACCTAAAATGCCGTCAGCATCAATACGCAGGTTCATTTGAGCAGCTAACGCACGGGCATTAACGGCATCAACATCTAGCCCTTTTAAAGAAATCGTATCAAACCAAGTATTGTTAACTAGCTCAACACCTTTAGCCTTTAAGCCTACCGCTAAAATGTCAGTTAAACGGTTAATGCGGCTGGCGATATTTTTAAGGCCAACTGCGCCATGGAATACGGCGTAAAACGATGCCATATTCGCTAATAAGATTTGTGCGGTACAAATGTTTGAGTTGGCTTTTTCGCGGCGAATATGTTGCTCGCGCGTTTGCATTGCCATACGCAGTGCTTTGTTACCACGGGTGTCTTTAGACACACCAATAATACGACCTGGCATTGAACGCTTGTGCGCGTCACGAGCAACGAAAAACGCGGCGTGTGGCCCGCCGTAGCCCATTGGTACGCCAAAACGCTGTGCACTACCAAATACGATGTCTGCGCCCATTGAGCCTGGCGACTTAAGTAATACCAGTGACATAATGTCGGCAGCAACGGTGACAATGGCTTTCTTTTCAGCAAGCTTGGCAAACAGTTCTGTGTTGTCGGTGATTTCACCGTAGCGGTTGGTGTATTGGAATAATGCGCCAAATAATTCGTAGTTAGCGGCGTCTTCAGCTGGCCCTACTATCACTTCAAAACCAAAACATTCTGCGCGAGTTTGCACAACATCTAATGTTTGTGGGAACACATCGTCTGCCACAAAGAAGATATTCGCTTTTTTGGCTTTAGACACACGCTTAGCCATGGCCATTGCTTCAGCGGCTGCGGTTGCTTCATCAAGCAGTGACGCTGAAGCAAGGTCAAGACCAGTTAGGTCCATCGACACTTGTTGGAAGTTTAAAATGGCTTCTAAACGGCCTTGAGCGATTTCTGGCTGGTAAGGGGTGTACGCTGTGTACCAACCCGGATTTTCAAACACGTTACGTAAAATGACGTTTGGTACTTCAGTACCGTAGTAGCCCATACCGATGTAGCTTTTGAATACTTTGTTTTTATCAGCAATGGTGCGGATGTAGGCTGTGCCTTCCGCTTCGCCACATGAATCACCAATGGTTAACTCTTGCGGTAAACGAATTGACCCAGGCACAGTTTGCGCGGTTAAGTCTTCAAGCGACTCAGCGCCAACGTAGTTCAACATTTCTTGTTGTTGAGTTTCGTTAGGGCCAATGTGTCGGCTTAAAAATAATTCGTGTTGCTCTAATTGAGTTAGGGTTTGCTTTGTCATGAGAAGTCGTGTTCCAAATCTGCCAGAATCAAGCTGTAGGGCATTAAACTGGTCTAGGGAAAAATGTTGTTGTGCAATACTTTAAAGGTGAGCGGAAGGATCGCTAAAACCTTTAAAAAAAGTTAAAAGGCAAAACAAAAAGAAGCTCCCAAGGGAGCTTCTCGTTAGCGTCGACGATTATTCTTCGTCGATCACTTCTTGGTAACCGTCAGCGTCTAACAAGTTAGCCACTTCAGCTTCGTCAGATGGCTTAACGCGGAAGAACCAACCTTCGCCAAACGCTTCACTGTTTACTAATTCTGGTGAATCTTCTAATGCTTCGTTTACGGCAACAACTTCACCAGAAATAGGCGCGTAAATGTCTGATGCTGCTTTAACTGACTCAGCTACAGCGCAATCTTCACCTGCTGTTACTGTGTCGCCAACTTCTGGTAATTCTACGAATACCATGTCACCTAATAGCTCTTGTGCATGCTCAGTGATACCCACTGTGAAGGTGCCGTCTTCTTCTTTACGGATCCACTCATGAGATGAAGCATATTTAAGTTCAGCTGGAATGTTGCTCATTGTCGTTGTTCCTTTAGTTCATGTTCTGCATATTGTTCAAATACGGTTATCTACTGTTATAGATAATATTTTAAGTTTTTAATCCTCAAAGGATTAATTCTTAATTATTTGATCTGAACGATATTAAAATGCTTGTTTACCGTTACGTACAAAACTTGGTGCGATAACTTTAACCGCTACGCGTTTTTTGCGCATTTCAACTTCTGCGGTGTCGCTAATACCCTTAGGTACGCGTGCCATGGCAATAGAATAGCCTAAAGTTGGCGAGAAAGTCCCGCTGGTGATCGAACCTTCATGTTCAACACCGTCTGCGTCAGTGAAAAACACTGGCATGCCATGACGAAGAACACCTTTTTGCTCCATCACTAGGCCGACTAATTTGTCTGGGCCCGCAGCTTTAATCGCAGTTAATGCTTCACGACCGATAAAGTCACGGTCTTCTGGCTCCCACGCGATTGTCCAGCCCATGTTGGCGGCTAATGGGTTAATGGTTTCATCCATATCTAAACCGTAAAGGTTCATGCCTGCTTCTAAACGTAGGGTGTCACGTGCACCGAGTCCACATGGCTTAACGCCAGCGTCTAATAGTGCTTGCCATAAAGCTTCAGCTTCAGCTTCAGGTACAATAATTTCGTAACCTGCTTCACCGGTGTAACCAGTAGTCGCAATGAATAATGACTCAGACTGGACACCAAAGAACATTTTCATGCCTTCAACAGCAGCGTTTTGCTCAGCACTAAATACTTCAGCCGCTTTCGCTTTAGCATTTGGGCCTTGAACGGCAATCATCGCCAGCTCTGGACGCTCTGTAATCGTTACATCAAAGCTTGCTGATTGCTTGTCCATCCACGCTAAGTCTTTAACACGCGTCGCTGAGTTAACCACCACGCGGTAATGAGTATCGTTAAGGTAATAAGTAATAAGGTCGTCGATAACACCTGCGTTGTCATCAAGCATGCCACTGTATAGGGCTTTGCCAGGCACTTTAAGCTTAGCAATATCATTTGCTAATAATTTACGTAGGAATGCACAAGCCTCAGTACCTGTCACATCGACAACCGTCATGTGTGATACATCGAACATACCTGCGTCTTGGCGCACTGCGTTATGTTCTTCAATTTGAGAACCATAGTTAAGTGGCATATCCCAACCGTGGAAATCGACCATCTTGCCATTTGATTCTAAGTGCTTGTTAAAGAGTACAGTTTTATTAGCCATTATTATCTCTTTTTTATGAGCCTTCTGGAGGTGAAACGAATGAAGGCATTTTATAAATGCGCCAAAATTATACCCATAGGGTTAATTTTGTATAGTAGGAAATTTTCTAATCCGAGGGAATTAACATTAGTTTAACTAATGCGAAGGGTGTAGTTTTTTTACAAGTATTTCATCCACTTCGGCCGATCCCCTGATATATAACAAGTTTTAGGCCGAAGGGAAGGTGATATTTTAGTCACGACATAACTTAGGAAGTTTGAGTTTATTGCCTATAGCCTGTTTGATGAACACTGTTTTTAGTCCAGCGGCATTATCAATTAGGTTTAAGCCCAGATCACGAAAGGCTTTTTTGAATGGATTACTGCCAGCAAAGAGTCGTTTAAACCCTTCCATCGCGGTTATCATTTCAATGGCTTCGGCTTTACGGTATCGCTCCAGTGCTCGTAAATTGGCGTAGTCACCAATATCTTTACCTGCCTCATGCAAGTTGGTGACAGTGTCAACAATGCTCGCAGCATCTAAAAAGCCTAGGTTCACCCCTTGTCCAGCTAATGGATGAATGGTGTGCGCCGCATCGCCTGCTAGCACCAAACGATGGCGGGCAAAGTGACGAGCATAGCGCATACGTAATGGATGTGATTGACGCTCGCTAACCAGTTCACAAATGCCTAAACGACCATCAGACGCGGCAGTTAATGCTTTTGAAAACTCTGCAGGCGTTAAAGCAAGGAGCCTTTCAGCCTCTTGCGGTGATACTGACCAGACAATTGAGCACAAGTTATCTTCATACAGCGGCAGTAGTGCTAACGGGCCGTCGGCCAAAAAGACCTGACGAGCGGTATCTTCGTGGGGCTGTGCAGTGCGAATGGTGGCCACAATGGCATGATGACCATAATCCCAAAATGTCAGTGGAATTTGGCATTGACTGCGCACCCAAGAGTTTGCTCCATCTGCTGCAACCACCAAGGCTGCACTTAAATTATCGCCATTATCTAGCGTCAGCCAAGATTCACGTTCACCAAAAGCCACACGTTCTAATCGCTGGCCTTCAAGGTGGCTGATATTGGCAAGCTCCGCGGTGCGCTTAGCTAAGGCGTAACTAATAGCCTGATTTTCGATAATAGCACCAAGAGAAGGCTCACTAATACTCGCTGCATCAAAAGCAATTTTGCCTAAACCGTCTTTGTCCCAAACGGCCATTTTTTGATAAGGGGCTGTGCGGGCTGAGTCAATGTATTGCCAAGCACCTAAGTTAGTAAGTAATCGCTCACTGGCTTTATTAATCGCGCTTACTCGAAGGCGTGGCTCACCTGTTACGGCCTGTGTTTGGCCAGCATCTATCACCACGACGTTTAAGTCGGCCTCAGCTAAACCAATGGCAGTGGCTAAACCAACCATACCGCCACCAACAATGGCTACATCATAGGTCTGAGTTTGAAACATGTTAGTCCTTCATTTGATTCAGCGAGTGTAAACCCAATATACGTTAACTGGCTTATGCCGTTTTATAGCCCATGGCTTTATGGGCAATTGGCGTTTTCAACGGTGGGCACCAAGATAATAATCTTAACCCTAAACTGCGCCCTGCCACTAATGGCCAATACTGATTTGAGAAGCCACGCACTAAAAATTCAACATTGTTAATGGTATTACGGCGATCTTCTTCACGCAGATTCAAATAATGATGGATTAGCGAGTGTTGACCAAGATCCAATGCTTGTTTAGCTGTGATGCTGTCACAAATAACCGTTTCGATGGCATCAATTAACCCAACTACATCACGTAAACCTAAGTTAAAACCTTGACCTGCTATTGGGTGCAGTGTTTGCGCAGCGTTACCAATAAATACACTGCGATGGTAAATCGGCCTTGGCATATACGATAGGGTTAACGGGTAGCTTACCCGCTCTCCGACATCGGTAAAACGCCCTGCTCGATTGCCAAAGGCCTGTTGTAGTTTGGCTAAAAACTCAGCTTTAGAGGCGGTTTTCATTGCTTGCGCTTGTTCACTATCAAGCGCCCATACTAAAGAAAGCCTTGGCTGTTGTGCATTTGACTCAAGCGATACGGACGACATTGGCAGTAAGGCTAATGGGCCAGTGCCTGTGAAGCGCTCGTACGCCCAGCCATCATGTGGCTTATCAGTTTGCACATTGGCAACCAATGCAACTTGCTCAAAATCCACTTTCTCGATGTCTTGCTTTAATGCTTGGCGCACTTTTGATTGTGCACCATCAGCAGCCACCAGCAAGGCGGTACGAATTTTCTGACCGTTATTTAATGTTAAGGTATGGCCACTGGTATCTGTGTCTAATTGCTCAAGCCTTGCAGGGCAATACAGTTGAATATCCTGCTGCTTTAACTCATCAAACAGCACTTTGCCGACTTTAGCCAGTTCCACCACTTGTCCCATTGAGGGGAGTGAAAACTGTGCAGCATTCAGTTCGGTCATACCAAAATGACCACGGTCAGAGATATGAATGTTTTCGATACTTGTGCCAAGACTGGCAAGCTTTGGCCAAATGCCTAACCGCGTTAACTCAAACACGGAGCCATGCGCTATTGCAATTGAGCGAGCATCAAAACCTGGGTGCTGTGAGTCTGGTTGCTGGGCTTCAATGATGGCGATAGATAACGGACGCCCTAATTGCTGTTGGTATTTAGCCGATAGCTGCGCAAGTCCTAAAGCTAAACTGGCACCTGCCATTGCGCCGCCAACAATGGTGATATCAACGTGCGTTACTGCGGGTGCTGAATTAGCGCGACGCTCGGTACTAGAACAAGAATGGGATAGCTCAGTAGCGTCGTTGTCAGCTTGGTTTATTGACTGGGTCATAACACAAATTCTTTTTATTATTAGGGCGTACTTTTAGCAATAAAAGGCATAGGTTATCTATGCCTTACTCGCACCATTAATGTAATGGTAAGGTCGCGTCTGTTTCATCAAGTGGTATTTCTGGACCAAATTCTGAGTAACATAATACCGCAGCCATTCTGACAAACTCATGAAGCTCGATGAAAGCGGCTTCTGATTCATCATCATCACTGACATCAAATTCAACTTGAGCAATTGCACCTAAGTCCTGAATGATTTCACGTACATCAGATGATGCGCCATTGAGCTTTGGTTGAATAAGTGCAATGGCAGTTAAATAACTTTGAACCCATAAAGCTAAACATTCTAAACGTTGGCTTAATGGCTCTTCTTCTTCAGGTAGTAATGGCGAGAAACCAAATTCAGCATCACTTAAACGGGTTGCAGTATCTTTAAATAACTCGCCAATTAATTGCTGCAACTCTGTGGTTAAAGGTTGGCCGTCATTCATCAGTTCAAGTAACGGTGATAACCAAGCCGTATTCGCTTGCTCTACCCCACCACAAATTAATCCGACTAATGCGCCATGCACCTCAACTGGGTGCTGACCTATTTCTGCAGAATCTAGGGCTTTTTTTAGTTTTTCGATACATAAAGAAGGAGGGGTTGCCATGGTATTTTTCCAATAAATAAACAATCTGCTGCAATGCTAGCAGAGTTAATAACTGCCACCAAATGCTACAGCGAAAGTCGTTAAAATAATTCGTCAATCTGTTAAGTATAAAGCACCTTAAGCCAATTAGCGTAATTCAGGCTGTTTTACAATGCCGCCAAGAATCAGCATCTGGCTAAAAGGGATTTAATAAATCAAAAGCTAATATTAACCGTCTCAAATATAACTCGATGAACTAAACGATTTTCAATAAACAACGTATCCTTAATAGTGTCTAAAACAAAAGCGCTTGGCGGCTAAACGAGAGTGAACAAACAGTAAATGCTCATTCATCAAGCAAATAGCGCTAAAGCGGGCAAGTTACCTTGCACTTTTAATATGGGCGCTATATAGTCCGCAAACAGGCTAGTTCCTCTATTAGTGATGCAAAACAACGGTTGGATCACACCGATAATCGCTTTCATGCTAAAGCGTTACAGTCAGAGGGAAGAGTAAACTGCTACAATTTTTATTTTAGACAAATAAGGATCTTCAGCGACTTATGAGTAACAGTGCTATTGATATTTCCCTATTAGGGCGCACCTACTCTATCGCTTGCCCGAAAGGACAAGAGGAAGCGTTGCGCTCGATTGCCAAAGGCGTTGAGCAACAGCTAACTAACTTGAAGGCACGTACCAATAATTTAAGCCGTGAAGAATTAGCCATTATGGCCGCGCTGAATATTGGTTACGAGTTACATGAAGAGCAGCAAAAAAATAAACAATATATGGCGCAAATGGACGAGCGTATTTCTTTACTTCAGTCAACGTTAGAAAACTCGTTACTGGAACGTACCAAGGAAGATTAAATAAATTTTGACTTGTGTTGCTAGTATGATGACTAACAACATGATTCGCACTGGTTTTGCTCCCTGGGGTATGCGCTTGTAGGTTATGTCCCTGTGCCGATATTTACAAACCCAGGGTGAATGTTTTCATTGACATTGTGTATGCTCGGCTTGTACCGAGAAACCTTAGGAGATGAACATTTTCCCGCCTTGAACCTACGGTTCAAGGGCTACACCGACGGTCGGTATTCTGGGGAGCATCCTAATAAAACAAGCCACCTAACTAGGTGGCTTTTTTATATCTGTGGTTAGCCAAGCTAATCCATGTTTGCCCTAACGAGGTACGATAGTTCGCTTCATCTGCCCTAATCTGTCATCTATAAGGCCAATCATAAAACACCGATTAACATCGCTTATTAAAACACCTAGCTTGATAATAAAATGTATCAAAAGATAACGTCTATGTGAGACAAAGTAAGCAACTTGGAATGTACTTTCAAATACACTTGTTAAAGTTAAGGTTAATATTGTTTTACATAAAACAATGCGGTATAAAGTTTTCAAAATTAATAACTTGCACTTAGGGATTATGACAAGTCGCCTCTTAAATTCTGCCGTTCTCTATTCACTTTTAGCTTCAACGTTGTTTTTAACCGCATGTAAGTCAACGCCAGAACCTCAACAACCCGCTTATGTTATTCCTGCTGCAATCTCGCATTTACCCCTTGATGCTGCAAATCAAGGCTTAGACATTGTCGATATACAATTAACCCTTGGCGATCGCAACTTGTACCTTGCCGCAAACGGTAACATCAAAATGATATCGACGGCGCAATGCCCGCTCGATATTTCAGCCCATCGCGGTGACTTTCGTCAACCAGAAAGTAGCTACAATGCGATAGCAGCGGCGCTGAATGACAACTTTAACAGTGTCGAAATTGACGTCATGCTGCTTAAAGATGGTACTTGGGTCAATCATCACGATAGCCAAACTGGGCGTGCAACAGTGCATTATACAGGTGAGCAATACAAGATTGAGCGCATGAACCGCAAGGAGTTCGGCCAATTAAAATTGCGTGATAAAAACACTAACGCGCTTTTAAATGAACGCCCGATCACCGCTGCTGAATCATTTAAGGTTTTTGCGGCATACCGTGCCCCATCACAAAAGCTAAATGTGGAAATAAAATCCGACGCTAACGGCCAAGCGTTAGTTGACCTTGATAACATGTTGCGTAAGTACATTGGCTTGAGTGGCTTTTACTACTCCGCAGCAGATAAAGATACCTTATATAAACTACGAGGTATTAACCCATATGTTTACCTTGGCTTTGTCCAAGGCGGTCACCCAACTAGCGTAGAAAAGCTTCGCAGCGATTTACGCAAAGGGGTCAAAAACGATGCTTACTACTTAGATAATCAAGACGATCTTGAATTAGCGGGTCGATATGGCACGAAGCGCTATCGCTCTCGTTATCAAGATTATACAAGCACAAGTGCGCTTAAAAAGCTGCAAAGTAAGTTAGGGACTAACTCAGGCTTACACCTTGATATTCGTAGTTATATGCAAAACCCAGGGGTAAAAAGTCGTACTAAGGGTTTAGGTATGAAGGTGTATACCTACTCGATTAATGGCACCGATTATCATCAACAACAGCTTTTAACACTTAGCCGTAACACTTTGCCTGACGGCGTCATTGTTGATGCTACGCCATACAAAATTTGTCAGCGACTGTTTACCGCTTCTGTCCCCGCTAAACGCTACAAACCATTAAGTAATATCGGCCGTTATATTGCATCGTTGCCTCAAGATGCTGATTTTGATCGCTTTGAAGAAATGTTGGGCTACCAACAAGAAGGGTATTATTTATCACTCAATTCTGGGCTTAAATCCATTGTTAAGGCCAAGAAAGTGACCACTAAAAACACCACACCAACACCGCTATTAGAGCATGGTTTTCCAACCATTACAGATGAAAAGCTGGAACACAAAACGGGTGAAACCATTATTTTAACCTTGCCAGAAAATGGCACTCAATAGCCGTTTAGCTGTTAGATAAACAACCAATAAAAACAACAAACAATAATAAAACTAAAAAATGACTGACAATAAAAAAAGCCCATTTGCGACGAGTTTACTCGACCAAACACCAACACAGCAAAAAATGCAGGCTGCTGAAAAACAATTAAAAAAAGTACAAAAGAAACAGCATTCTCAGGCAACAAAAGCGGCAATCCATAAAGAGCGTGAAGCGCAAATCACCAAATTAGGTAAGCCCTTTTGGTGGATGCTTTTCATGTTTATTTGCTCAATCCTGTATCTGTTTCCAGAAGCCGTGTTCAATGCGGCTTTAACCGAAGTCGCAGGCGGTAAAAACTCTTCAGAAGAAGACTTACGCGCAGTGGAGCTATTTGGTCGTACTATCAGTGGTATTGGTGTCACATTATTACTCGCCGATATGCTGCTCAAGGGTAAGCGTGTCGCTCGAGTCGGTAGAGCCTTGGGCCACTTTGCATTGATTGCGATTTTGGTATGGCCGACAGTATTTTTTGGACAAAAGTGGTTGGTTGATCATTTTATCATTGATGCCTCAACCCCTGCTGAACGCCAGCAAGCTTATTTGTCGCAAATACTGCGTAGCGCACTCATTGAAAAGTCGATTCAATTTGAAGGGATTAATTACGACCCCGATTCAGAACATAACGCGACTGAAAAAACCTTCTTATCGGTTTTTGGTGGCCTTGTTTATGCTGACGATAAGTTAGTTGATGATATCAAAGAAAAGAAACGGATGATCATGGAGAAATTTGTCCGTGATCGTGCCCTGTCTCGATTTGATGAACACTACGCAAACTACGATGATTTTCGTCAAACCCTACGTAGCCACTATAAAGAATATGCTCAAGGTTCAAACGATTATAACCAAGCTCTAAGTACCGCTCCAAGCCGCTCTGATGAATATTGGTTAGATACCCAAAACCAAGTTAAACAAGGTTGGGAAAAATATCAAAAAGGCGTCAGTGCTTACGAAGGAAGAGTCGAGTCGAGAGCGCAAAAAATTGCCCCTAAAATGTATGACTTTTTTGAGCGACGCAATAAATGCGGAGATATGAAAAAAGGCAGTCGTAAAGACAATTGTTATGAACGTCTACAAAACGGTTATGACAAGGAAATCGCCAAATACAGCATACCTTACATACCACCTGATGATTGGTTAATCCGAGAAGAAATATCAACTTCTCAAAACGTGGGTAATTCTATTATTACTGGCGTAATGACCTTTGGTTTATTCACTGCATTGCAAGCAGTAGACGCTGCTACTGGTGGTGACGCTGGCTTTAAAGATCATCGCATGGTGTATACCAATGATGTTAACCATTATAAAAATGTCTTGATGGTCAAAATGGAGCCTGATTTTGTTAAAGAATCTGGCGGCTACCCGCTAGGTATCAGCACTATTCATGAATTTAGACATCATCAACTGACTAGCACTAAGGTCAAAAACACCCTTAAACAAAAAGGGCTGACATTACCATCAACTTGGGTGATGGCAGACCGAACAAGCTTTGATAATGCCGTAGCAAGCAAAGTCCGCCAAGAGGCGGATAATCGCTGGCGCTCGACTATGAAAAACAAAGGCTTGGATATGCCACCTAATTTAAGTTGGCAGCAGTTCCAAAAGCAAGGAGATATTCAAAAACGTATTGAGCGCCAAATGAAAGAGCTGTATATCAGCCCAACGCTTGCTGACTGGAATAACCGAGAATTTAAACAACGCATTATTGAGCCCAATATTCAGCGTAAAACCACTGAATATCTCAATGTACTTGAAGCCCAACAAGCCGAATTTGCTGATGGCGGTGCCTTTGAGTCCACAGGTAAGTCGGCATTACGTGCGACCATAGTGCCGCCGATATCGATGTCGATTAGTTTAGCCTTGGTGTTGTTAACCGTGTTAAAGCTGCCAATGAAAGCTGCTGAGTTAGTACAAGCCAGAAGAAAAACCAAGGATGATGGTGAGTCGCAAAAAGGCCAAAATAAAGTCAAAGCTGGCTATATCAAAGCGGGGATTTCTGCTGTGCTACTGTTATCGATTTTTGTGGTGCCAGTTACCCTAAGTAGCAATCAATACACAGTTAAAGACTCTGCTATGCATTACTTTTTTGAGCAAATGGAAAATAATGATTCAGCCGGTATTTCTTTTGCGCTTAAATGGTTACTGGTCACTCAACCGATAGTGCAACCTATTGGTGCCAGCATTGATGAATACCTGTTAATCACCAAAGGTTTTGATGCAATTAGCGAACCTATTAATCGATTCGATTTAGCCATATTACCTGAGCATGACACGAGTGCTCAGTCTAGCCCTGCTTCAGCAGCAAAAGCCTTATTACCATTAACCATTAATACCAATGTGGCTAATGCCAGCATCGCGGTAATGAATATTAAACCCAAATATCAAACAGGCATGATGCTGCCACCAGGAGGCTATGACATTAAAGTCTCTGCCAGTGGTTATCAAGCTATTCGAACCTGGGTTTATTTAAAACCCGAAGAAACCGAATTCACGATTAATTTATAACGTATTTAACTGAGTTAAATCACCATTCACGCATTGATTGATAGGAAGTATTACGTGAGTAAACTAACGCAATTCCAGGACTTTATACGAAGTAATGGTAAAGACTTAACTGGTGTTGATGTACCAGTTGTATTGAGTAATGAAGAAGCTAAGTTACCGGAGCTTAACTTTACCTTTGGCTGGACCATTGAGATTGGTGTAAGCGAACATGAACATGGCGGGCATTGTCCATCAGGCATCAAGTGTGGCAGCGCCTCGAACGCTTACGACGATGCTAACAATAAAGCAAAAGAGTATGTCAGCGGTCAACATTCATTATTTAACGATCGTTTCATCAAAATACTTGGCCCTGACGTTGCTGAAAACTTTTTAATCAAAGATCGTGGCTTAAAGTCGGCGCCAGAAACCTATGTCGGTAGCAAGGTTTGTTATAACTGTAGTGGCTCTGGTAAACAAAACTGCGGCAGTTGTCATGGCAACGGTAGCACTTCCTGTAGCGGTTGTAGTGGCAGTGGCCGAAATCATGTGACTCGCTACGAGAATAACCGCACGGTTCATACCACTGAGACATGTTCATCATGCTGGGGCAGTGGTAGTAAAACCTGCTATAACTGCGGTGGTTCAGGCAAGGTGACCTGTCGTACCTGTGATGGTGGTGGTTACCTCTATTTCAGTTACACCATTGATGGTGAAGCTAAACGGAGTACAAAGTGGGAATATAACACCAGTGATTACCATGAGTGGACGTCTGATTACGTCAAAAAGACGGGACTTAAAATCGTTCACCACTTAGATGATATCACCGAAGTCGATGTTAAAGGCGCTTTGGACGGTTGCACCTTTATTTATGCTTTTAAGGCCAAATTACCGACTTTACAATTTACTGCCAACATCGATAACGTCGACACGACGTTGTGTTTTGGTGGTAACAAAAACAGCACTCATGATGCAGGTGGGGTATACGATCCTGCGGTATGGAGCGTGGCACAAAAACTCGCTGGCGGCAGTAAATCTAATGATAAAGCTGCCCTTTCAACACCCGCGGTTAAAAACATTATTGAAGCCAATGAAACTAACACCTCGATTGCATTATTAGAGGAGAACTGGGTTTCAAGTGATATTAAAGATGCGGTTGTTTCTAATTATCAAACCTTAGTGACTCAGCTTAAAAAGCAAAGTGTGAAAGGCATTGCGCCTAAAATGATTGGCAGTATGTTTAAATTCGCCTTTCTATTCCTAACAGTAGGAATATTGTTTGCTGTCATGTACCCAACGTTTGCCCAAGAAACGGCTTATCGTATGAGTGTGACTCAAATCCCTGAATGGATGCTGGCATTAGTCACCATGAAGTTTGGCTTATTTGGCTTACCTGCATGGTGTAACTATCTGTTCATCATTGGTTTATTCTGGTTAAGCTATAAAGGTATTCAAAAGTGGTATTGGAAGAACATTGGCCAAGGCAAAATATGGCTTTTGGCGCTCAGTTTAACCTTATTGGTACCTCATATTGGATTCACCTTGTATTACAACGGTATTGAAGTGATTCAACATACCCTTGAAATCACCAATGCATTGATGGCAGCATCGTTATTAGTCGGCCTATATGTTGTCGTCATTGGCACAAAATTGCCGAATAAGTGGTACACAAAAGTAGCTGGATTTATCGCTGGTATTGGCGTGTATTGCGGCTTGCACTATGGCCTATTTATTCTCAATTCACGTATTGGTTTTATCGAAAACCATGACAGATACCCGTTCGAGATGTTGCAGTCCTTACGCCCTGGCACCCTGTTTATGGCTGAAAACCTGATTGAATGGGCAATGTTGACTGTCATTTTTGCCTACTTCTTAACTCGTCGTCAGTTCTGGTTAAAAGCAAAAACTGAAGTCGCTGATTACGACAGCCCTGTATTGTTAAAATCAATGAACATGGAAAAGTAGCGAGAAACACGGTTTGAGTGGAGAGCTAACTTACCGCTTTCATTACAAACCTGAGTTACAGTATGCGATATAAGACAACGCCGATGATGGTTATCATCGGCGTTTTTTTATCATACCAGCGGCTGATTTTTCCCCATTTACACTCAAGCTGGTCAATCCATTGATTATCTTCTTTGATATTTTCACATATCAGGATAATCTGCATCTTGTAACATCATTTGTTCATATCGCTATTTTATCTTTCATTTGTATGTGATGGAGAACTTCTCACCGATGAGCATGACGCGCTTTATGACTGGTTCGAGCCAGTATCAGTCAGCTACAACAGCGAAACAACCTTCAATAACGTATTTTTCATCAGCTAGCCCAGCATCAGCAGAACCATCAGTATCTGCCGAGGTCATTTACCCGCATTCTTTTAATAGCCCAAGGGATGCTGAACCGTTATTCGACAGTCGAAATATGAGCCGAGATAGTATTCGTCGCCATATTCGTCAAGAACGAAATAGCATGGATCAAGCAGAGCAAAATCAGTTAGCGTTAATTGCCAGTCGCCATTTATTGTCGGAAATACAGCAAATTTCAGCCAAAAGAGTGGCCATTTATTTGGGATTTGATGGCGAGCTTGCCACCAATAAATTAATTGAAGCATTGTGGAAACTAGATGTAGAAGTGTATTTACCTCGTATACATCCTTTTGCTAAAGGGCATTTATTATTTGTCCGCTACAGCCCTGATACCGTAATGGTGAATAACCGCTTTGATATTGCCGAACCTAAACTGGATATTCGCCATATTATTACGGTAGATAAACTCGATATGATCGTCACGCCTTTAGTCGCGTTTGATGATAAAGGCAATCGAATGGGAATGGGTGGCGGCTTTTACGATCGCACATTAGCTCAGGTAAAAGACAATAAACCATTAGCAGTGGGCTATGCCCATGATTGCCAACAGGTGAGTTATTTACCCGTGGAGTATTGGGATATTCCATTACCAATCATCATTACCCCAACCAAACGTATCGCCAACGACTGACCAATGGCTGCAGTTCACATAAAAAAAACCGTTATTTTCATAACGGTTTTTTATTTCAGCTAATCGCCAACTCAGCGAATATTGATGATTAACGGCCTATTGCGTTGCTGCCGCTAATGCTTGAGATACGTCAGCAATAATATCGTCAATGTGCTCAATACCGACAGAGATACGCACTAAGTCTTCAGATACTCCAGCTTTAGCCAACTCGTCTGAGTCTAACTGTCGATGTGTCGTCGTAGCAGGATGGCATGCCAATGACTTAGCATCACCAATATTGACCAAACGCAAAATCATTTGCAGTGCATCAATGAATTTTCCACCAGCAATTTTACCCGCTTGTGCATCACTGGCCTTAATACCAAAACTAATGATACCCGAGGCTTTACCTTGAGTAATTTTTTGACAGCGCTCGTGTTGGGGACTGTCGGGTAAGGCGGCGTAATTCACCCAACTAACCGATGGATGATCCGCTAGATACTCAGCAAGTGCCAATGCATTTTCACAATGGCGCTCCATTCGTAAGCTGAGTGTTTCTAGCCCTTGAAGTAATAAAAATGCACTTTGCGGTGATAAGGCTGCGCCAGTATTGCGTAAGGGAACTACACGGCATCGACCGATAAAGGCTGCAGGCCCAAAAGCGTCGGTATACACCACACCATGATAGGAAGGATCTGGCTCATTCAGTAAAGCAAACCGCGCTTTATTCGCTACCCAATCAAACTTACCCGAATCAATAATCACCCCACCAATGGTGGTGCCATGACCACCAATGTATTTGGTTAATGAGTGAATAACGATATCAGCGCCGTGATCAATAGCACGACACAGTACCGGGGTCGCAACGGTATTATCAACGACTAACGGTACACCGTGTTTATGCGCAATTTCTGCTAACCGCTGCAGGTCAACAACGTTACCAGCAGGGTTACCAATAGATTCACAAAAAAGTGCTTTGGTATTGTCATCAATTAATGCTTCAAGCCCTGCATAATCATCGTAAGCAGCCATCCGCACGTCAATGCCTTGGCGAGGTAAAGTATGGGCAAATAAATTATAGGTGCCGCCATAAAGCTGGCTTGTACTAACGATGTTATCACCCACTTGTGTCAGTGCCTGAATCGCATAGGTAATGGCTGCCATACCTGATGCAACAGCTAGAGCTGCTATGCCGCCTTCGATTGCTGCAAGTCGCTGTTCTAGCACATCTGTTGTGGGGTTCATAATACGAGTATAAATGTTACCAGGCACTTTTAAATCAAATAAATCAGCACCATGCTGGGTATCATCAAAGGTATAAGAAGTGGTTTGGTAAATGGGCACTGCGGCGGCTTTGGTGGTGGCTTCTGATTGATAGCCGTGGTGTAAAGCCAGTGACTCCAGTTTCATCCCTTGAGCATTATTGTCTGCTGCCATGATAGACCCCTTCTAATCGTTCATCGTTGATAACGGAAAATTGATTGAACATTGCTGATTGTTGATCGCATTGCTCAATCAAATCTGTATCCACATTAGCAATTAGCCATCTAGAAGTCTAAAACTTTTTTTTTAATTAGTGCTAACAGTGACGCAATCCATTATTTTAATTGTCTGCCACCATCAACCGCATAGCTTCGGCCTGTCACATAATGACTGGAAGTTAAATAATCCACCAGCGATATCATTTCATGATTACCGGCCTCGACTGGCAAAATCGCTTTTGCTAAAGCTTTCACTTTATAGTCGTCATCATCACCTTCGTTAAATAAAATCATCGCAGGGGCAATAGAGTTCACTTTAACTTCAGGTGCAAGTTTTGCCGCAAAAGATAGCGTCAAATTATGCAATCCCGCCTTACTGGCCGCATAAGCAATATGCTTTTTACTGCCCTTTTCGGCGACATAATCGGTGATATGAATAATATTACTGGCACCAACTTGTTGCTTAGCACTGGCTGTTAATAATGGCGCTAAAGCAAGGTTGATTTGATAAGGTGCGCTCACATGAATATTCATCATTCTTGTCATAATATCCGCAGAGCTCACCTCATTTGAGGTTTTATCATTATGCCAATCAGATGCATTATGGATGATGCAATTTAGCTGGCTATATTGCGCAACAATGCGCTGTAACATATCGTTTATTTCTTCAGGGAGAGTTAAGTCACACTGATATAAATCGGCCCCAAGTTCAGCCAACTCATCAATACTTGGGTAATGAGTTCTAAAGGTGCCAATCACTTGATGGCCTTGGGCAATAAAATGCTTTGCTAACGCATAGCCGATACGTTTACCAACCCCTGTAATCAATATGGTGTGTTTCATTTGAGTTCTCTTATTCTTTTATTGAGCCAGTCGTTAAACTCACATAATAAAGGTCATTAGCAGCGACTAATGACCTCGTGTCTGTTATCCATCATTCATGAGTTAGCTGAGTGAATCAAGCCTTTGAGTAAAACTCTGCTCGGGTCGCAGGGTTACTTTTGAAGCAGCCACCTAATGCTGATGTGGTGGTGTGCGACTGGGTGTCCATGATGCCACGAGATTTCACACAATAATGAGTGGCATTCATACTGACTGCGACATCTTCAGTTTCTAAAAGCGTTTGCAGTGCGACTAAAATTTGTTGCGTTAAACGCTCTTGCACTTGGGGACGCTGGGCAAAGAAGCGCACAATCCGATTGATTTTAGACAGACCAATGATCTTTGATTTAGGCATATAAGCCACATTGGCAACGCCATCTATGGTGATAAAGTGATGCTCGCAGGTACTCACAACACTGACATCGCTGACTTTAACCATTTCTTCAACGCCCATTTTATTATCGATTTGGGTTACTTTAGGGAAATGCTGATAGTCGAGCCCCGAAAAAATTTCATTCACGTACATTTTGGCAATTCGATGTGGTGTTTCACATAAACTGTCATCGGTTAAATCCAGACCTAATGTTGAAACAACTTCAGTCATCAATCCTTGAATGCGTTCTATTTTTTGGTCATTGGTCATCTGATTTTCGACCAATGGCGTTTCAAGACCTCGCTCAATAAGAACTTGCTGCACCTTGCGTGCTTCATCTGAAATCATGTGTTTTCCTTATGGCAACCCGTGCCAAATAAAACCACACTATTACGTGATAGCCAGCGGCTACCGATTATTTGCGTTGCTCTAAAGACAGCGAAACAGAGTCGGCAAAACGTAAAGCATGAGGTTTATCAATTGTCACCCGTGACATCGTGATTGATGGGTGCTCACTACAAATAGCCAACACATCTGCCACCAACTTTTCGAGCAGTAAAAAACGCCCTTCTTCAACATGTTGGATAACTTTTTTAGTAATGACTTTATAGTTAAGTGCATCTGCAACATCGTCAGTTTCAAATGACTTGTCGGCGGGATATTGGATTTCGATATTAATCACAACATCTTGCTGCTTTTCACGTTCGTCAGGATTAAAACCAATAAACGTTCGTAAACGAAGATTGGTCACTTTAATGATTGCTTGGCTAATGGACATAGTGAGCCTCTTATAAATTCACTGGGTAGTACGTGACAATGAGCAAGTTAGATCACATAAAAAAGAGTCAACCGTTAATGGCTGACTCTTATAGTTATAGCGATAAAACGCCAATTTTGCTAACTAAAACTCTTTATAGTTTCGGTACTTAACTTTGAAGAAGATGATATAAAACACTGGAACAATGATCAGAGTCAGCATGGTTGCTACCCCTAAACCGAACATGACTACCGCAGCAAGCGACTCAAAGAAAGCGTCGGTTAACAGCGGCAACACACCTAAAATCGTGGTTATGGCGGCCATACAAACAGGTCGCACACGACTCACCGTTGAGTTAAACACGGCTTCAAAGGTTTCTATTCCTTCGTTGATGTCAGTGTTAATTTGATCCAATAAAACAATCCCGTTTTTCAGTAGCATGCCCGATAAGCTGAGCATGCCTAACAACGCCATAAAGCTAAATGGTTTATCAAGGATTAATAATCCAGATGTAATACCAATAATAGCTAATGGTACACAAGCCCAGATAACCAGGGGTTTTCTTACCGAATTAAACAAGAACACGGTAATCAAAAACATGAATAAAAAGCCTAATGGCAAGGTCGCAAATAATGACTCTTGTGCATCTGTCGATGATTCATATTCCCCTCCCCATTGCAGCTCATACCCTACTGGTAACTCGAGAGCCTCTACTTTAGGTTTGATTTTGGCAAACAGTTCAGCTGGGAGAATGCCGTATTCAAAATCGGTATCGGCAAATACAGTTAAGGTACGTTTTCGATCCCGACGTTGAATTATAGGATCTTCAAACTTCACCTCAAAACCATCAACCACTTGTTGCAGAGGTACAAAGGCACTTAGCGCTGGGCTCCAAATACGAATACTCTCTAACGATTCGATATCAATGCGCTCATCTTCAGGTAAGCGACCGATAATCGGCAGCAAGGTGGTGCCTTCACGGTAAACCCCGATTTGTAAGCCTGTAAACGAAAATTTTAATGCCTCATCGACTTCACTTTTTACAATACCTAGACGACGAGCTTGGGTTTCATTAAACCGTGGGGCAATGTATTTCACCCGCTCACGCCAGTCGTGACGTACATTGACTGTGGCTGGTGTAGCATTAAATATCTCCATCACTTGCGCTGCAATACTACGCAATACATCAGGATCGGCGCCGCTGATCCTCGCTTCGATTTTGGCATCCGTTGATGGACCAATTTCTAAGCGCTTAAATTTAAGCTGCGCTTGCGGATAACTGCGCTCTACGTCCCTGCGAAAGGTCACCATCACATCAGATAAGGTTTCAAAATCTGATGTTCTTAATGCAATTTGCGCATAGGATGCGTAGTTTTTCTCAGGCGAATAAGTCAATAAGAAACGAGGAAAACCTTTACCTATGGTAGATGCCACGTACTCGACATTATCAAGGTTAAACGCGATGGCTTCCATCCCTTCAACGACGGTTTGAGTTTCACGAATATCGGTCCCTTCTGGCATCCACACATCGACTAAAAATATAGGTGTGGTAGACGGTGGGAAAAACGATTGCTTAACGTAAGCAAAGCCATAAATAGAGGCGCAAAACGCGATAACAACGGCAATAACACTGACCCAACGAAAGCGCATACACACATCAAGTAGTGCCTTGTAATACATGAAGAAGGCACCGCCATACGGATCTTTTGGTTCACCTTCCACTTTTTCAGCTTCCGAGCCAAAAAATAATTGCGCGAAAAATGGCGTAATCGTGATCGCAGTAATCCAAGATAAAAACAGCGAAAACAGTAATACCCAAAATAACGACCCTGCAAATTCACCGGTCGAATCTGGCGAGAGCCCAATGGGTGCAAAAGCTGTAATCGCAATGACAGTTGCGCCAAGTAATGGCCACATTGTTTGTTTAACGATGCCTTGAGCTGCCTCTAGGGTTGTTTGTCCACGTTGCCGACCGATGAGTATGCCTTCAACAATCACAATGGCATTATCCACCAGCATCCCTAAGGCAATAATTAATGCCCCGAGGGAGATACGTTGCAGTTCAATCTCTGCCTGCAACATCAGCATAAAGGTGCCCAAACAGGTTAAAAATAGGATTAATCCAATTAATATCCCTGATTTAAAGCCCATAAATACCAGCAATACCCCTACAACAATCACCACTGCTGCAATGAGGTTCCACACAAAGCTGCCGACGGAGGCATCAACTTCATTAGGCTGGTTGTACATGGTTTCAATCACCATACCTGCAGGGCGCACGCTTTCAATGCTGGCAAGTTTTGCGTCAATGGCTTTACCCACCTCAACAACATTGACCCCAGTCGAAAACGATATACCTATGTTGATGGCGTCATGCTGATTAAACTTGAGTAAATTGGTCGGGATATTTTGAAAACCACGAGAAACAGTAGCGACATCTTTTAAATAAATTAACTTGTCACCTTGGGTACCGGGAATGATTAACTCTTCAAGCTCACTGACAGACTTAAAGCCGCCACTGGTACGAATTTTTAAATTATCGGCAGATACCCGAATATTACCCGCATCTGACACCATGTTTTGCGAGTTAAGTAGATTTTGAATCAATGAGGGGTCGATGTTAGAACTCGCCGCTTTGTTAAGCGACATTTCAACAAACACCTGCTCTTGCTGGTTCCCTGCCAATGACACTTTACCGACACCTGGTACCAATTCGAGCTCACGTTTTACATAGTCGACGTAATCGAGAATATCTCGATAGCTGTAGTCCGTGCCGCTCACCATCAACATGATGCCGTACACATCGCCAAAATCATCATTGACGATAGGCGCTTGTACTCCTGGCGGTAAACTTGATGACATGTCGTTGACTTTACGGCGCAGTTCATCCCATATTTGTGGCAATTCTTCAGGGCCATAGATGTTCTTCATGGTTACCGTAATTTGCGACATACCCGAGGTACTGAGTGAGCGAATATAGTCGACATAGGGCAATGCTTGAATTGCCTTTTCAATTGGGTAGGTGACTTCTTCTTCCACCTCTGTGGACGTTGCACCAGGATATAAGGTGACAACCACAGCATCTTTAATGGTAAAAGGCGGATCTTCCAATTGGCCTAGTCCAGTAAATGCCATCAAACCACCAATAAGCAGTATTAAGGTAAACATCCAACTGATCACAGTATTTTTAACAAAGTAGCCTGCTATATTCATTACACACTTTCCCTTGTATCAGTTGAGTGATTGGCGTTATTAAGGAGTACTTTTGGATACCGAGTCATCATGCTCCCTCCTCTAATAACTGTACTTGCTGGCCTTTAACTAAACGGGCTGCGCCTGTTGTGATAATGGTTTGGCCATCATCAAGGCCACTGATAACTTCAATTTCATCACCGACAATAACCCCCAGTGTTACTGGTTGATACTGAATCGAATTATCGGCAGCGTTGTAAAGCCAAACACCACTATTTTGTGCATCAATATCACTACCATCTTGCATAACAACCGCTTCGATTGGCACTAAATATTCTCGATGATAGGTGTAAGTCATGTCGCTCAAGTTAACTTGTACTTTTGCAGGCATGCCTTCTAACACTTTATATTTGGGGTCTAAGTCCACTGCAATGGTGGCAATATAAGTTGATGTGGTGGGATCTTTTTCGGTGTTGACCTCTAATAAACGGCCGTTAAATTGAGTATTAGGAAAAGCCTCAAAGCTGACATTCAACTTGGCTTGATTCTCTCTGTCTTCTTGCTTTTTTGAAACAGCAATCAGCATATCTGGAATTTGCACATCCACTTCTATACGCTCAACTTTTTGAATACTGAGTACAGATACACCCGGCTGCACATTTTCAAAAGACTCTAAAAATACATCACTGACAATCCCTGAAAATGGCGCGCGTAATTCTGTGTATTGCAGGTTTAACTCAGCTTGGCGCTCTTCTGCTTTGGCCACTAAATATTGGGCATTCATTTCATCGTAGTCAGATTGTGCCATTAACTTGCTTTCAACTAACTGCTTGCCTCGTTGGGCCTGTTTATAACTGACTTCTAAACGTGCTTGACGATCGCTTAGGGCAATGGTGTAGTCACGTTTTTCAAGTACGGCGAGTAACTCACCTTTTTCGACCGACTTACCTTTTGTTGCTGGTATACGCTCTATTCGCCCCTCAACTCTAAAAGACAGGTTCGTTAAATCTTGCGCTCTAGCCACACCATTAAATTCACGCATCACTTCATTATTAGCATGAGGCAAGGTATAAGTTTTCACTAATGTTTTTGTTGGCTCAATGTCTACAGTGCGCTCACAGGCGGATAAGCCCAATAGGCCTAAGGCAACGACCCCTAGACGATTAATGATGGAACTCATTCTAGAATGTTGAATCCGTTGCATATTATAAGCCTCGCTCTTTAATCCACTTCACCGCTGCTTGGCCATCTTTAAGCTCAGCGGCTCCTGCGACGACGAGCCAATCACCATCATTTAGCCCTGACATCATTCGAGTTCCCTGTAAGGTAACAGGTACCTTTTTGACTCGTTGCTGAGTCGGTGACCAAGTAAATACATAGGCTTGTTGGTTTTCTTTGACCACTGCGCCTTTAGGGATTTTCGGATGGGCATCGGCCGTTCTTGCGGGCAACTTAACTTTAACTCGTGCTGACATGCCAGGTAGAACATTCAGTTCATCTGGCATTGGTAAAGTTAATATAATGGTGTAACTACTGGTTGTAGGGTCGGCAACGGTATTAAGCTCTTTTAAGCGAGCGACATACCATTGATCGCGGCTATCAAACTTAACTTCTATGTTGTCTATATCTTCTAAGCCTTTATCAGATTTTTGTAAAAAACCTATAAATTGCTCTGGCAATTGGAAACTAATATCTGCAGATGCATCAGTTCGAATCCCCATGACTTCTTCTTGTGCTTGGACAAACTCAAACTCACGCTTACTGCGTTTAGAAATCACCCCTTGATAGGGGGCACGCAACTTAGTGTAGGTCACATCGGTTTTGGCTTTATCCAGTGCAGCTTGAGCTACGGTGAAATCACTTTTAGCTTGGTCATAATCGTTACGTGATACCACCCCTTGCTCAACCAAAGACTCATTGCGCTCAAACAACACTTTAGCTAACTCGAATTGTGCTTGCGCCATGGCTAAGTGTTGCTGATAAATATCACTATCGAGTGTGGCTAATATATCTCCTGGTTCAACGGCATCTCCAGGTCTAACAAAAATTTCAGCAATTTCACCTGAGACTCGAAATGACAATGCCGCTTTTTCTGAGGCTTTAACTTCGCCAGGTAAAAAGCGCTCACGGTATTCAGAGCCCACATCAACTTGCAGCACTTTGACTGGACGAGGGATATCACGACTAGTGGCTTCACTGCCTTCTTCTGCGTTGGCAACACTGAGTAAAACACTGGAAATTATCGAGGGGAATATAACTAAAAAAGAACTAAACTGGCTGAGTTTCTTCATGTTTTGTTCCGTCAAAAGTGAGCAATTAGTACGATACTAACATTCAATGACACCCCATAATAGGTGCACTAGAGCACAAAAAAGATCTAACTTGTGACAGTCGACGTATTAATTTTTAACCCAAACAGGCAGAGGTGCACTATGGAGTTACGAATTTTTTACGATAGCGCTTGTCCATTATGTTCTAACGAAATGGCGCAACTAAAGAAGCACGATCGATTACACAAAATTGAATTGGCTGATTTAAACCAAGACAATTTCGAAGAAAAATACCCCCATATTGATTTATCTGTGGCCAATAACATCCTGCATGCAGAAACAAATGACGGCACAATTCTAACGGGGTTAGATGTGACAGCTAAAGCTTGGGCATTAACAGGTAAGCATAAGTGGATTCAATTATTACGCTTACCTTGTGTTAAACCTTTTGCTGATATCGCTTATCGTGGATTTGCGAAAAATCGCTACCAAATTTCTTATCTACTCACCGGACAGCAACGTTGTGAAGACGGTAGCTGTAAGTTGAAGTAGCCTATGGATATCTGTCGTGTTCAAGCCGTTAACACTGCCATTGTTATTGGCGCATCTTCAGGTATTGCAAAAGCGATTGTCACCGAGCTCGCTGATAATGCTGAGATTGAGCAAATCATTACCATCAGTCAAAAAGAATTGGTTTTTAATGTTAGCAATAACATTCATCACCACATCTGCTGCGATTACACCATGAATGGCTTTGGTAATAACGCCAGTAATGACGCTAACGAAAACATAGTAAGGGTGTGCCTTGCTCTATCATCAATTAAAGGGCATATCAGCAAGGTGTTTATTTGTAATGGCAGATTGCATTCATTAAACAATCAAATGTCAGTCCATACACATAATCCACAGGCCTCAAAGAGTCCAGAAAATCAACAAATTGAGCCATCAACTGTTTTATCGCCAGAAAAGCGCCTTGAAGATATTACCCCAGCTTCTATGCTGTCAGTCTTTCAATCCAACACATTAGTGCCAATGATGTGGCTTCAACATCTCGTTAAACTCGTAAACGGCAAGCAAGCATGCATCATCAGTGTGTTGAGTGCCAGAGTTGGCAGTATCAGTGAAAATCAGTTAGGAGGCTGGTATAGCTACAGAGCATCAAAAGCGGCATTGAATATGTTAATAAAAACCAGTGCGATTGAATATGCACGCCGAGCTAAAAATACAAAATTGATCGCGTTTCACCCCGGTACAACCGATACCGAGTTATCTAAACCTTTTCAGGCCAACGTTCCCGAAGGGAAATTGTTCACCGCAGGCTTCGTCGCCCAGCAATTACTCACGATTCACCAAGGTATTGAATTTAACAACCAAGCAGAGTTTCTTGATTGGCAAGGTCAAACAGTGCAATGGTAACTGCAGATTACAGACACAAAAAAGCGAAGCCTAGGCTTCGCTTTTTGTCGTAAACGATGAGCTTACTTAACGAATTCAACACCTAGGTCGATATCGCCTTTTAACGTATCAAGCATTGCATCACGTGCGTTTGCTTCAAATGCGCTTACTTCACCGTATGGAAGTACTTTTTCTACGCCGTTTTTACCTAATACAACAGGTTGTGCGAAGAATTCAGCGTGCTCGCTGCCGCCATCTACGTATGCACATTCAACCACGTTTGCTTCACCTTGTAGGCCGCGAACTAATGATAGACCGAAACGACATGCCGCTTGACCCATTGAAAGTGTCGCACTACCACCACCGGCTTTAGCTTCAACAACTTCTGTACCCGCGTTTTGGATGCGAGTTGTAAGTGAAGCAACTTCTTCATCAGTAAAGCTTACGCCTTCAACTTGTGAAAGAAGTGGAAGAATAGTCACACCACTGTGGCCGCCGATAACGTTAATGTTAACATCAGCAACGTTTAGGCCTTTAAGCTCAGCGATGAAAGTTTCAGAACGAATAACATCAAGTGTCGTCACACCGAATAAACGATTCTTATCGTAAACACCCGCTTTTTTAAGTACTTCAGCTGCAATAGCAACTGTTGTATTTACTGGGTTAGTGATCACACCAATTAATGCTTTAGGGCAAGTCGCAGCGACTTTTTCAATAAGGTTACGTACGATACCCGCATTGATGTTAAATAGATCTGAACGATCCATGCCAGGCTTACGTGCAACACCAGCAGAAATAAGAACAACATCAGCGTCAACTAGCGCAGGCGTTGGATCTTCACCAGCAAAACCAGCCACTTCAACATCTGTTGGGATGTGGCTTAAATCGACAGCAACACCAGGTGTTACAGGAGCAATGTCATACAGAGACAACTTTGAGCCTGCAGGAAGTTGAGTTTTTAATAGTAAAGCTAGGGCCTGGCCGATACCGCCAGCAGCACCAAGTACAGCTACTTTCATAATTATCTCCAATAACGTTCTTATGTTTGACTTCTAAGTTTATGATTCTCAGTCTGTGACATAGATCATATTTCTTGTGGCGTCACATTACTGCATCAGCGAGACAATTTCAATTATCCCTTAGTGGAGTAAAGCAATTAACTTATTCTATGATATATATATCAATAATCCCTGATTTAGCACTTACACTGTAAAGTGAATTTTTATTCACCGATTTAGCTTATTTCTTGACTTGTGACGTTTATATATTCAAAATGAACCCGTTTTGTGAATATATTGTATTCAATTTAAAAATTACTATAAGACGAAAAAAAATATGCCAGCGACCAAGAATCAGGATGAACTCGTTAAAACGTTTAAGTCGATATTAAAGGAAGAACGCTTTGGTAGCCAAAGTGAGATCGTCAACGCACTACAAGCAGAAGGTTTTGGCAACATAAACCAATCTAAAGTATCGCGCATGCTCAGTAAGTTTGGCGCGGTGCGAACTCGAAATGCTAAGCAAGAAATGGTGTACTGTTTGCCCGCTGAATTAGGTGTACCGACAGCAGGTAGCCCAGTTAAAAACTTAGTATTAGATGTTGATCATAACCAAGCTATGATTGTAGTGCGTACCAGTCCAGGTGCAGCACAACTCATCGCGCGATTACTTGATTCAATAGGTAAGCCTGAAGGCATTTTAGGTACCATTGCTGGTGACGACACGATCTTCATTTGTCCATCAAGCATTAAAACCATCGATGATACGCTAGAAACGGTTAAATCACTGTTTAACTACAGCGAGTAAAACAAGCGTCATGTTGAGTCTGTAGTACGGACGAAAACCCAATAAAAAAGCAATGCCTTGGCATTGCTTTTTTTGGTTTTAATCTACCCAAGCTTACAAGAACGCGTATTTTGCAAAATTAGTCGTTAGCAAACTGCGCTAAAAAATCTAATGATGGCGCAAAGAATGATGACCCTGTCAGCGCTTTAGTAAACTGCATGAGGTGGTCGTGATTACCATGACCGTCACCATAAATCATGCTGCGTAGCATTTCTTCAAAATGAGTTGGATTATGGCAGGTCGAGATAAACATCAACCCTTGCTCTCTTAACGAGCCAAAAGGCATGCTCTGACGTAAAATCTCCATCGACTTACCATCTGCATCTTTTAAATTAACTCGCTTGATATGGCTGGTTAATGGCTTATCTTCAGAAGCGTATTCAATATCATCTTGCTTAGTACGGCCAATGATATCTTCTTGTTTCTTCTGCGGTAGGCGATTCCATTTACTCAAGTTATGGGCATATTTTTGCACATGAACATAACTACCGCCTTTAAATGAAATATCCTCATCAGCCACTAAAGCAACTTCTTGACGGCTACGCCCTTTCGGGTTTTCTGTACCATCGACAAAGCCAGTTAAGTCACGGCTGTCCATAAATCTAAAGCCACGTTCTTCTTCAATTAACTCAACCAAACCTTCAAACATTTGGCTAATTTCATTGGCAACTAAATGCAAAATGTCATAACGATCGCAGCGGATATGCATGAATAAGTCGTATTCGATTGCTGGTGCATCTCGATTACCTTCATTCATCGCAGGAAAAGGGCGTAATTGAGCAGGTCTTTGTCCGTCAAAAATGGTATCCCAATAATTCGCACCAATAGCAACAAAGCCATTAAATGCACTATCTGCATATTGATCAGATAATTCATAAATATATTGGGCTACATTGGCTAAACATGGACGAAGCTGATCTTCGACACCATCATTTGCATTAAACATCAAATAGACGCTATGCAGATTTCCTTCAGCACAAATCCCTAACTGTTCGCGAGGCATATTCTGTGTTTCCATGTTGGAATCAATCACCTTTAACAATAATAAGATATAAAGAGTTTAAGGCAATTGAGCAATTTATTCCTTACTGCTCTATGCAATATTTAATCAATTTAGACTTAGGTCACTAAAAAATCACTAGCGGATGCGCTGATATGGACAAATTAACTTTCTGGCCTAATGTCAGTTCGGTTAACTGACTTCTCACTTCGAGCGTCTGTTGACCTACTTTAACCCAATAATGACAAATTGTACCCAGAAAACGTCGCTCGACAATTTCACCTTGCCCCTGTGCTGCAGGTTGAATCTCGATTTGCTGCGGCCTGAGAAGTAATTGCCCCTGAGTATTAACCACGTTTTTTATCAGGCTAGTGCTTTCTATTAAGCCTAATATGGAGGCGACTTGCGTGGCGCTTTTAATGGTGACAGTAATGTAGTTACCTTCACCAAGAAACTCTGCAACGTAACGATCGTTTGGCTCACCGTACAAGTCTTCTGCAATACCATGCTGAACAATTCCGCCTTCTTTAAACAAAGCCAGTTTATCTGCAAATACAAACGCTTCATCTTTACTGTGGGTTACAAAAACTGCACTGACATTACGCTGCTTTAAGATCTGTCTGATTTCCAGCATCATCTCACTACGCACTTGAGAATCGATATTAGAAAAAGGCTCATCGAGAAGTAAAATCTCGGGTTGATACGCTAAGGCTCTGGCAATCGAAACACGTTGTTGCTGGCCACCTGATAACTCATGAGGATAACGTTTCCCTAAGCCTTCAAGCTTAACTAAAGCGAGCATATCCTCAAGGCGGTCTTGGCGATCTTTTTCAGATAACCCCTTAACGCCAAACAAAATATTATCACTGACGGTTAAATGGGGAAACAATGCATAATCTTGAAAAATCATCCCAATACCACGCTTTTCGCTGGGAACAAATACGCCATCAGCACTTAGCGATTGACCATTTATGATAATTTCACCTTCACTGATCGCTTGAAGACCAGCAATAGCACGTAATAACGTGGTTTTACCGCAGCCACTAGGCCCTAACAGCGCAACGATTTCTCCCTGCTCTAAGGTTAGGTTGAGCCCATTAAGTATGACCTGCCCTTGGTAGTCACTTTTAACATTTTTAATGGTCAGTGTGGACATATTAGCTCTCTTGCTCCAGCGAACGATTAAGGTAAATCAATGGGATAAGTCCAACGATTACGATGACAATTGCAGCCAAAGCACCATGCTCTAGTTGCTCATCAGAAACAAACTGAAAAACATGAGTCGCAAGGTTTTCAAAACCGATAGGACGCAATAGTAACGCTGCTGGCAGCTCTTTCATGCTTTCAATAAATACTAACAGTGCTCCTGCAAATATGCCTTTACGTAACAAAGGTAAATGCACACGCCATAGCAGCTGTCTTGGGGTTTGCCCCATAGTAATACTTGCCATATCTAACGAAGGAGACATTCGCTTATAGCTATTTTCGATACTGCCAATTGAAATCGCCACAAAGCGAACGCAAAAAGCAAAGATAAGCGCAATGACACTGCCCGTAAATAATAAGCCAGGTCCTCTGCTATCAAAGTAGGCATAAACATCATTAATGGCAAAATCGAGATAAGTCAGTGGAACCAAAACGCCAATTGCCAGTACCGTGCCAGGTATTGCATAACCCGTGCTGCTTAATCGTGAAGGTAGCAAATCACTTTTACGTGGGCTAACACGGCGAACAAACATCATAATTAATGCCAGTACAACGCAGATAAAGCTCACTACGGCTGCGATATATAAACTATTAAAACTGTATTGCCAAAAGCGGCTATTCCAGCTTTCATCAAAATAGTCGATTGCATAGCCTGCAAGCACCATAAAAGGTAATAAAAATGCCAATACAATCAATAAAGCGCAGTAAGCAAATGAGCTCCAAGCTTTAAAGCCTGTTAAATAATAACGGTCTGACTCTGTCAGTTTTGATTGCTTTTGAAATAACTCTTGTTTACGGCGAGCAAAGCGCTCTACCCCTACCATGGCAAAAATCACCAACAACATGATTGCCGAAAGTTTTGCTGCGGCAGATAAGCTGCCATAGCCAAGCCAAGTATCATAAACCGCAGTCGTTAACGTCGGCACAGCAAAGTAACTTACCGTGGCAAAATCAGCAGCGGTTTCCATTGCCACTAACGCCATTCCCACCGCTAAGGCTGGCCTTGCCATGGGTAAACCTAAGCGCCAAAAGCTTTGCCAAGGATTGCAGCCCATAATGCGAGAGGCATGTAATAAGCTAGACGATTGCTCCATAAAGGCTGTGCGGGCTAACAGGTAAATATATGGAAATAACACTAAAGACAGCATGATAGCTGCGCCTGTTAGCGTACGAATATCGGGGAAGTAATAATCTTGTGGGGATGACCAACCAAAGACTTGCCTTAACATACGTTGCACAGGTCCAGCATAATCAAGCATGTCGGTATAAACATACGCGACGATATAGGCAGGCATTGCTAAAGGTAGCAGTAGTGCCCATTGGAAATAGCGCCGTCCAGGAAAATCACAACGTGCTACGAGCCAAGCCGCAGGCACAGCGATGAGCAAAGAGCCGATGCAAACCTGTAGCATGAGTAACAAGCTATTGCTGATATAGGTTGGTAAAACAGTATCAAATAAATGACTAAATACTGCTTCGTCAGGAATTGTTGCTTGTACTATAAGTGCAAAAAGCGGCAATATTAATATTGCCGCAATCGCATAACCAGTGAGCGACCAGCTTCTGGTTAAGCCTAAAATCATAAATACATTCCAGTTAGCACCGCATAATGACTATGCGGTGAAATGCTGCATTCTTATAGGTCAAATTTAACTTCATCAAGTAGTTTAACAGCTGCTTGATGATTTTCTGCTAGCTTGTAAATCGGAAGGTCATCAGCTTTAAAACTTCCCCAAGATGCAACCATTTCAGAAGGTGCAACATCCGCTTTTACTGGATATTCCATATTCACTTCTGCATAAGATTTTTGCGCAACATCAGATGATAAAAATTCCATTAATTTTATAGCATTATCTTTGTTCGGTGCAAACTTAGCGAGAGCCATACCTGAAACATTGATGTGTGAACCGCGATTCTTTTGATTCGGGAAGTTAATGTAAACCGCATCAGCCCAGCTCTTTTGCTTAGGATCTGTCAACATTTTACCAAAGTAATAGCTGTTACCAATGGCCACATCACATAAGCCTTCTTTAACCGCTTTCACTTGCGCGCGGTCATTTCCTTGAGGTTTACGTGCTAGATTAGCTTTTACGCCTTCAAGCCAAGTCTTAGTTTCAGCTTCACCATGGTGAGCAATCATTGAAGCAACTAGCGCAATATTATAAGGATGCTTGAAACTACGAGTACAAATCTTACCTTTGTACTGTTCTGATGCTAAATCTTCATAGTTTAGATCGAGCTTACCCACACGATCTTTTGAAGAGTAAACATTACGAACACGCATGGTTAACGCATACCAGTCATTGTCTGGAGAACGATATTGCTCAGGGATATTGCTGCTTAACGTATCGCTTTTAACGTCAACAACTAAATCTTTTTCAACCAATTCCATTAAACGTGAAAAATCTGATGTAAGCACAACATCAGCAGGAGAAAGACGACCTTCACGGGCAATACGCTCAGCAATGCCATCTTTAGCAAATACGACGTTGACCTTAATGCCAGTGTCTTTAGTAAATTGTTCTAAAATCGGCTCAACAAGAAACGCTTGTCGATAAGAATATACAGTAAGATCATCTGCTGCTTGTGCTGCGATAGAACCCATTGAAGATACAGCTGCAAGACCTAACAGCGCAAAACTCTTTAACGATTTCATTCCAATTTCTCCTTGCCCTTACGGCGCTTTTTATTATTGCAAAAACCTGATTTAAGCACTTTTCTTAACCAATAATTAAAATGTTACTTATATTGCATTAGGTTATCACCCATGGAAATGATAATAATTATCAATTGCGGAAAGGATAATAGATCGGCGCTTTTTGAGCAAGTATTCTTTAAAGATTACTGACTGTATTATTTGGAATAAGTAAGTTAATTAGTGAGTAAAACAAGGGTTTTTGAAGGCTGTATTAAGGATAAATACAGCCTCTAATAGTGAGCGAAAAATAACCGTTATCAACGCAGGCTACCACTGCGTCTTACCAGTATTTCTCTACCGTAATTTGCCCAGGAGCTCGGCGTAAGTTCTTAACTAATCCTTTTTCAGTTAACGTTGATTGCGCATCCACAATCATTTCAGGATTACCACAAATTAACACTTGAGAGTTATCGGCACTAAGCGCGATGCCTGCTGTTTGTTCAATTAACCCACTTTGAAGGCCATCGGGAATTCGACAAGACAACCCCTCGGGATAATGCTCTCGTGTCACTGACGGTATAAAAATAAATTGCTGCGGGTACTTTTG
The DNA here is from genome assembly GCF_001675935.1 of Shewanella sp. UCD-FRSSP16_17. NCBI lineage: Bacteria > Pseudomonadati > Pseudomonadota > Gammaproteobacteria > Alteromonadales > Shewanellaceae > Shewanella > Shewanella sp. UCD-FRSSP16_17. Next base: position 463,341 of record NZ_LZFV01000035.1, on the reverse strand, counting down.
TTGTAACGCCTTAATTTGCGGTAAATAAGCTAAATCTTCGATTAACCGAACGCCATAAACCAGCACCACTTTTTCAAAACGTTGCCATGGCTCATCAGTTTCCATCATTGAAATGAAAGGCCCTACTGCAGTACCTGTTGCCAAAAACCAAAGATGCGGTCCTTGTATTGCCCCTGTGGGAATTTCTTCAAGCGTCATAAAGCCTGCCGCTTTGGTGCTGACTTCGATTTGCTCTCCTACTTTTAATGCTTGTAAATCTGGCGATAACTGACCATCTTCAACTGCGACGGCAAGCACTTCGATATAAGGTTTTCCTGGCGGATTGACCAGTGAATAAGCTCTTGCGATACGTTTTTCATCCCGAATTTGGCTGAGCTTGATAAATTGCCCAGCTATAAATGGCTCAACATCGGCTTCGATGCGTAACGAAAACAATTTATCGTTCCATTCAATACGTTCAATAACAGTACCTGTTGTCCACATAAGCTGTTCCTTAGAAAATCAGTTCTCTATGTCAATTCGCTAACTTTATGCGCTAATTCTATGTTAGTTGCTCGCTTTCTACGTCCGCTTGTGTTGCCGTCTCTTGCTTGAAGGTTTCAAGCCCAGCTTGTATCAAGCTATAGGTTTTATCCACGCCAGCTTCAATGTCACCTTCAAATACATTCAGACCAGTTAAAATCTCAGTGGCCTCACTAAAACCTTGATCAATTGCACCAGAAATAATGTCCATAAAGCTATCTAATTGCTCATTAAACGCCATGCCACTGTTTTGCTGCTGGTGCACCGAAAAAAAGTTAGTCGCAAAACTGACTATACGCTCTGCAGTGGCTTCTGGCGAATAATCCACTTCATTTTCAGCATTTTTTTGAATGACATTTTCGCCTAAGGTTGGAGCCAATTCACTGTTAATTGAATCAATAGCTGCTCGATAAAGAAGTGCCATGGATTTATCGCCAGATTGAATACTCACTTGTTCTTGCGCAGCCAAAATACTGCTATTTTTTAAATCCCTACTTATCTCGCTGATTGATGCTTTGCTCCCAGAGACATCGTTATTGCTGGGAATATCTTTAGCACCAGCACTAGGCTGTTGATTTTTAGCAGCCTGAGCATTTAGCTGCGTTGGGTTATAAATTTCCATCAGTGTATCCTCATAATCACTTTTACAATGGGTATCAACCTTTGGTATACCGATGTCAAAAATGATGTGATAAAACCAAAAACGCTTGCGAGTTTATCGACCAAAAAACCTGCAGCTTTATGGTGGCGAGTTATTATTTCCATTTGTCGCTATCGGTACCTTTAAATTACCTAGAACAAAAACCGACCTTCATTCATAATGATGATAGTCAAAAAATAAACAATTTAGCGAATATCAATCACTAATAACTGTTATCTACTCAATATCAATCGATCATTTTTAAGGAACAAAAATGCAGCCACATTGGTTTATCGTCGGATTAGAGATATTTACAGGGTTATTTCTCGCCTGTATTGCCATTTTATTTATCTCAGTGATTTATATGTACATCGCAGATAAATTACAGACTAAACAAGCTATTCGTCACAATTACCCCGTAATAGGTCGATTTAGATATTTGTTTGAGAAACAAGGTGAGTTTTTCAGGCAATACTTTTTTGCTCAAGATAGAGAAGAGTTGCCTTTCAATCGTGCTGAGCGTAGCTGGGTATATCGCGCCGCAAAAGATGTCGATCGCACCATCTCATTTGGCTCAACCCAAGTGCACGACAAAACTGGCACGGTAATGTTTCTTAATGCCGCATTTCCTAAATATGATTCAGATGAACATCAAGACAGCATTATTACTGTAGGTGAGCACTGTAAAACCCCGTATAGGACAGCAACAGTTTGCCACATTTCTGCGATGAGCTTTGGTGCATTATCTCGCCCTGCCGTTACGGCATTATCCCATGGTGCAGCACAAGCTGGTTGCTGGCTTAATACTGGCGAAGGAGGCTTAAGCGAGCATCACCTTAAAGGCAACTGTGATTTAGTATTTCAAATCGGTACTGCTAAATATGGCGTACGTGATGAGCAAGGAAAACTTGATGATGACAAGCTCCGTAACATTGCAGCCCATGACAACGTCAAAATGTTTGAGATTAAACTAAGCCAAGGTGCAAAACCTGGTAAAGGCGGCATTTTACCTGGCGTTAAAGTCACTGAAGAAATTGCCACTATCAGAGGGATCCCGGTAGGGCAAGATTCCATTAGTCCTAATGGCCATGCTGAGTTTAATAGCGTCGTGGATATTATTGACATGATTTGCCATGTTCGTGACATCACAGGAAAGCCCACAGGCATAAAAGCTGTGCTTGGTGATGAACAGTGGTTAATAGACTTATGTGAAGAAATAAAACACCGAGGCATTGAGAGTGCACCAGACTTTTTTACCCTTGATAGCGCTGAAGGCGGAACAGGCGCCGCGCCTCAAGCATTAATGGATCATGTCGGCTTAACGATTAAAGAAAGCTTGCCTATAGTCATCAATCTGTTTAAACAAAAAGGATTGAAGCAACGAATCAAAGTGATTGCTAGCGGCAAAATGATATTGCCCTCTCAGGTTGCGTGGGCCTTGGCGACAGGTGCCGATTTTATTGCCTCAGCACGGGGAAATATGTTCGCACTAGGCTGCATACAAGCTTTACAGTGTAATAAAGATACTTGTCCAACCGGCATCACTACCCATAATAAGCATCTTCAACAAGGGTTAGATCCCCATAACAAATCTGCAAGGGTGGCGAATTATAATCGATCTTTGCATCATGACTTGAAAATTATTGCCCATTCATGTGGAGTAAGTGAAGCAAGACAGTTAACACGGCACCACGCCAGAATTGTCACAGAGCGCGGTATATCGGTGTCATTGGACAAATTTTATCAACAGTATTGAGTACATTGATCGCAAACTAAGTCGTAACCTAATAGATAATCACTGTAGAATGATAAACTTAAGCAACACTGCGGCTCATTAGAAAAAACTATTAGACCAATTGCTAATATATTGACAAGGTAATACTTTGAACTATCTTTAGATTAAGTATAAAATTGTGACGTAAACCACACTTTTAATCACGTTAAGCATATTGGCGAAGGGATATAGATTTGAAAGAGACAAATTCAATCATGGCACATAATGATACCCATAAAGCAATGTCATTAACTTGTACCAATTGTGAGCGCCTTTCAGAAATCGAAGGTGAAAAAGTCTGCTTCGATCATGGCAAGATTACTCGTCTAACGGAATTAAATACTAGCGATGCAATAATAAAAATGGTGTGTAACAGTTGGTCTAAAAACAGCTAACCCGACTCAGTTTATCCAATAAAAAAGCAATCATTATGATTGCTTTTTTATTGGATAAATACCATTCACTTTGCCTTTCATTAAGGCATAAAGTGCCATTAGACTAAGATATCGGCTGCGCTATCATCCGCTTTTAATAAACTGTCTTCGCTTTCATTGTCATTAATTTTAGCTAATGTCAGTCCACGGGTTGTCACAATTAATCCTGCACATAGTTCATCATAAACAGCCTGCAGTTCATCTTGGTTCATTTCTCGCTTTTCAAGCGTAGCCATAATCGCAAACCAATCGGTGGTCACTTTATGTTGTGTCCCCTCTAGGGCTGCTATTAAAGAAATGTTTTGCACTAACGACCTCCATACTTAGGCTTAATTACCCGATAATTCCCTATTTACCTAAACGATCTCAATCCTTTCCAGGCAATTAAAGTTAATTATACACAAAAACTGCACTTTCAAAGAGAGAAAACACACACAAGCATGCGATCAATGTGTGATAGTTTGCTCATTTTGGATTCGCCATAACTTTGCATACACGCCATTTTGCGATAATAACGCTTTATGCGTCCCCTGTTCTGCAATTCGGCCTTCACTTAACACCACGATTTTATCAGCATCAACAATCGTAGATAACCTATGAGCGACCACCAAACTGGTGTGTCCTTTTGCCGCCACTTTTAGGGCAGATAAAATGGCTTGCTCAGATTGGCTATCTAGTGATGACGTTGCTTCATCAAACACTAAAATGGGGGCTGCTTTTAGAATAGCTCGGGCAATGGAGACTCTTTGTTTCTCACCGCCTGATAACTTCAAGCCTCGCTCCCCAACTTTAGTTTGCCATTTTTGGGGTAATGACTCGATGAAATCAGTCAGGTTAGCCAAGTGTACCGCCTCTTTGAGCGCTTCATCAGTTGCTGTTGGCTGGCCGTAAAGAATATTGTTATAGATGGTGTCATTAAACAGCACTGTATCTTGTGGCACGATGGCGATTGATTGACGCAGTGCCTGCTGAGTTAACTGTCTAATATCTTGCCCATCAATGGTTATTAAGCCACTATCAACGTCATAAAACCGAAATAGCAGCTTTATCAGGGTAGATTTACCCGCGCCACTTTCTCCTACAACAGCCACTTTTTGACCTGCTGGAATGCTAAAACTGACATCTTTTAGGATCGGCCGCTCATCATAGTTAAAGCAAATATGATTAAACGCTAGTTCACCTTGAGTTGGCGTCACATTAGACGCTGACGGAATATCTTGGATGGCTGGTACTTTATCTAACAAAGAAAACATTCGCTCAATATTAGCTAGTGCACCTCGAATCTCTCGATAAACAAAACCTAAAAAATTAAGTGGGATAAACAGCTGCATCATAAATGCGTTAATTAATACGAAATCACCTAATGTCATATTGCCTTCAGTCACTTCATAGGCAGCAAGCCCCATCATAGCTGTCATCGCGACCGCAATTATCAGTGCTTGGCCAGCGTTTAAAGCAAATAGCGATAACCTGTTTTTACGTTTGGCGACTTCCCATTGATCCAATGCTTCATCGTAACGCTGTGATTCATAGCGCTCATTATTGAAATACTTAACCGTTTCATAGTTAAGTAAACTATCAACTGCCCGTGTATTGGATAATGAATCTGCATTGGCAGCATCACGAACAAAACCGGTACGCCACTCAGTCGCCACTATTGAATAGCCAATATACGCAACGACCGCAATCAAAGTGATTAACGCAAAACCGATTCCATAGTTAATAAAAAAGATAATGATGACCAGACTGATTTCTAGCAAGGTCGGAACAATATTGAACACCATAAAGCGCATCAAAAAGCTAACACCACTGGTGCCACGCTCTATGTCCCGAGACAATCCACCTGTCCGCCTATCTAAATGGAAATCCAAGTCAAGACGATGCAGATGCTCAAATACCGCTAAACCTAGGCGCCGAATTGCACGTTCAGTGACTCGGCCAAATAACGTATCTCGAATTTCACCAATGATGACATTAAGAAACCTAACCGAGCCATAAGCCAACACCAAAGCAATTGGCACGGCCACGATTGTTGCCGTTTTTTGAGCATCTAAGCTATCAACCAAATCTTTTAAAATAAACGGTAGGCCCACACTGGCAAGTTTGGCAACAACAAGACATAACATTGCCAGAAAAATACGCCCTTTGAACTCGAATAAGTAAGGCCACAATAGCCCCACAACTTTCCAGTTAAGTTTGCCAACAGGGCCATCAAAATATAAAGAGGGTCTCATTAAATTTCACCATAGGGAGGGAATAAAAGCACAATGCAACAATTTCAGTTAAGCAAGACATTAAGTTCTACATAACGTTAACACTATAACGGCTTTACATAGCTTATTTAAAATCAAAAAAGCACGATAAAAATTGCATGATTTTACGGCATTATATCGGTAAGATATCCGATAAATAATACTTTAGAATTACTTTTGCTTTTTTTGACTAGTCTAAAAGACTATTTTTTTAGAAAAAAACGCAGATTTAGCTAATTTTGGCTTGTTTCTAGTTCTGAAACGAAAAAGAATTTGGTACTCTTTATTTGATTCTTTTTGGCATTTATTACCAGCCATTAACATTTTTTCCCAGCTCAAAGGAAGTAACATGTTAGACGCAACAAAAGTTCAGCACCCACCATTACAACTAATACAAACTTGGGTATGGATGATGATCGAATCAGGTAACCCTGAGCTACAAGACAAAGGAAGAAACAACCTCATCTCGGCATTTGGAAGCCTAGCTAAAGCAAACGAATATTTAGCAAATACCAATAAATAAGGCGCCTCTCAGCGCCTTTTTTATCAAATCAGTGCACTTAATTAGCTGCGACGCTTTTGTACGCTTTGGCTAAGTGTCTCTAATAAGCTTTCGGTATCGGCCCAGCCAATACAAGCATCAGTAATACTTTGACCGTAACAAAGCGCTTTACCAACAACTAAATCTTGGCGACCTTCTTCAATATTACTTTCAACCATCACACCAAAAATATTCTGATTGCCCGCACTAATCTGATTAGCCACATCCTCTGCCACTAACATCTGCTTTTTAAAATCCTTACTGCTATTAGCGTGACTAAAATCAATCATAATATTAGCTGCAAGCTTGGCTTTCTCTAGTTGGCTTTCAATCGCTGCTACATGAGTTTGACTGAAGTTTGGCTCTTTACCGCCACGAAGAATGATATGACAGTCAGGATTACCTTTTGTCGATACAATGGCTGAGTGACCAAACTTGGTCACTGATAAAAAGTGATGAGGTGCACTTGCTGCACCAATAGCATCGATAGCGACTTTAATTGTGCCGTCAGTACCATTTTTAAACCCGACAGGGCTTGATAAACCCGATGCTAACTCACGGTGAACTTGAGACTCAGTAGTACGAGCACCAATTGCGCCCCAACACWTCATATCCGCCACATATTGTGGTGTAATCATATCGAGGAACTCACCCGCGGTAGGAATACCTGCTTCGTTTAAATCAACGAGAAGTTTACGTGCAGTACGTAAGCCATCATTTAATTTAAAGCTATTGTCCATGTAAGGATCATTAATTAAACCTTTCCAACCAACAGTTGTACGTGGCTTTTCAAAATACACTCGCATGACGATTTCAAGCTGATCTTTATATTTTTCACGTAATGCTAATAAGCGTTTACCATAATCCAACGCGGCAACAGGGTCGTGGATAGAGCAAGGGCCTATAACGACAAGTAGACGATCATCTTGTCTGTTTAAAATACGGTGAATGCCATCACGTGCGTTAAAGACTGTTGCTGATGCAGTTTCTGATGCTGGAAATCGCTCTAAAATGGCAATTGGAGGCAATAGTTCTTTTATTTCATCAATTCTAACGTCATCATTTTGGTAATACATAGTTTATACAACTCCAGCAAACAGTTTATTTATGCCAACGTTTAACATTGGCAGTAAAGCATAGCGATCAGCTCTATAATTCAAACAGTACCACACAATAATTCGTTCAATCTATGGTTTTATCAGTTTTATGTATTTAAATGACTGTTAATCAATAAGTTTAGATAAACAAAAATAAAATATATAATAAATTCATTAAGTTCGGTTTAGTTGAATAAATATGAAATTTTTATTATCTGCGTTTATTTGACTAGATTGAGTTAATATCGTACAGCGTGCTCAAAGTCATAAACGAAAAAACCATGAGCAACACATGTTGAGCATGGTTTTATAATGGGCCATCGATGAGGCCTTTGTTTTTCGCGCTTCTTTGCAGAGCTATCGGACTAATGGCGCATCATAGCTTGCAACTTACCTTTGTAGCGATGTTGGTTTACTTCATCAATACTCAAATCCAGCGCTTTTTTCATATTCTTTTTCGCACGTCTCTCATCACCTGTCGCCCAGTAAGCACGGGACAGGCCAAAATAAAACTCATGTCGATAGTCGGCTCTTTCAACCGCACGCTTATACCAGACTAGCGCCTCTTGATACTGCTTTTCAAAATAAGCTTGTTGCGCCATATCAAAGTAGTAGAAAGGGTTTTTAATCCGTGCAAGCTCCAATACTTTATGTACTTGTTGCCATTCATCTAATCTGTTTTGTTCACCTAATATCAAGGCTAAGTTATATAAAGTCGTAATGTTCTCAGGCTCAAGCTGTAATACATGCCGATACGCTTGCTCTGCGAGTTTGTTTAAACCTTTATGGCGATAAATCACAGCTAACGTATTAATGCTATTTACATAATATGGATCTAATTCTATCGCTCTTTTAGATAGTGCATAAGCTAAGTCATACTCGTTTTTAACTAATGCTTCTGCTGCAACGTTATTGAAGTACATACTCGATAAAGTCTGCTTGTTTATCTGCTTTATTCTATAGGCTCTAATTGAACGCTCAGGTAAAAAGTCGACTAAAATTTCAGACCCTCTAAAGCTGTATGAGTTGATGTCGTCTCGATGAAGCAGCTTCATATTCACATGACCATTAACAAGATAAAAACCGCCACGTCTATCCCAAATAGGCTCAACATCTATGTCTTGATACTTAACAGGGACATTTAATGCCTCAGCTATTGCAGTAGACAGCACAACTAAAGACATGCAATTGCCTGCTCGTTCTTGTGCGGTAACGCTGGCCATTCGCGTATAATGATCACGATATTCAAATCCACCATTTTCTGCATCAATGTACTCAGCAAGCCAAACATTAACCGGCTTTTTATTTCCAACAACTCCACCTGAGCGGGCATACGCTTTCTTAATCTCATTAACCATGCCCTCAGGTAACTCATAGATTGTTTCTGTTGCTGGTATTGCCGTTGGTGTGAAATAGCTGTCATTAAACAACTCCGTGGCATTGGCTGAACTTTGATGGGGTTGAGTGCTAGAGCAGCCAAAAAGAAAGAGAGGTAATAGCAATGCCAAACAAAGGCTTAGCTGTATATTATTGCGAGGTAAAATTGCATTATTATTTTTTTTGTTACTTTCATATTTTTGAAACATATTTATGCTCCGTACAAAACACCTTTATTAAGCATAGATGCATGTACGAAAATTGAGATATATAAATGTGACAAAAATATTTTCAATAAGGTTAAGGCTGTTCAGCAACAATCAACTGAAACGGAATAAACTGGGCAATGTATATCGCTAAGAACATAGCGAAGCACATTACCAAGAAGATAGTAATTACTTTACTTGTGGTATTTTAGGCGGGTCAATTTGAATAAATAACTCTTGATTTTGATGCATATAAGGTCGGTACATACTGCCTGCACAATTATAATAATGGTATGGAACAGCGACTGCGAGGCACCCTAAAGGCAACGCTTGAAGGATTTGAATTTGTTGTTGCATACGTAGCATTTCTTGCCACTGATGATCTTGCTGAACCGCATCTCTAACGGCAAAGGCATCAAAGGGTTCAGATGATTTACGAACCACAACTTTACCCGCATGGCTTAGCGTAGTCATCGTTATTCCCGCAAGTGCTATAACACTAATAAGAAGCGTTAACCTAAGTGACTTAGCCATAGTGAGACCTATTCAAATAAGAGCATTGGTATTTCATCAGTATAACAAAAAAGCAGAGCTAAATAGCTCTGCTTTTATACACGATTTTATAAACGATTTTTCAGTTATTAACCCGCTGATTTAATCGATACAAACTCTGGGTATGCATCAACACCACAGTCTGATGCATCCATACCGTTATACTCTTCTTCTTCAGTAACACGAATACCAACAGTTGCTTTAAGGACAAACCAAACAGCAAATGAAGCGGCAAATACCCAAGTGAAGATTGCTGCAGCACCAAATAACTGCGAGCCAAAGCTTGCGTCAGCATTTGATAATGGCACTAGCATTAAGCCTAGGAAACCACATACACCATGCACCGAAATTGCACCTACTGGGTCATCGATTTTAATGCGGTCAAAACCAACGATTGAGAAAATAACCACACCACCAGCAACGACACCGATAACTGCAGACATCAATAATGAAGGCGATAATGGGTCAGCGGTAATAGCAACTAAACCAGCTAATGCACCATTTAAAATCATGGTTAAATCAGCTTTACCCCAAACAATTTTACAAACAATGAGTGCTGATACTGCACCAAATGCGGCTGCAGAGTTTGTGTTAACAAAGATTTTTGCTACTGCTGATGCATTTTCAGCATCTGATACTAATAACTGAGAACCACCGTTAAAACCAAACCACCCCATCCATAGGATAAACATACCTAATGTCGCCATTGGTAAGTTTGAACCAGGAATTGGGTTTACTGCGCCATTCGCGCCGTATTTCCCTTTACGAGCCCCAAGTAACAGTACGCCAGCAATCGCTGCTGCTGCACCAGCCATGTGCACGATACCACTACCAGCAAAATCAACAAAACCAGCAGCAGAAATGAAACCACCACCCCATGTCCAGTATCCTTCAATTGGGTAAATAACACCTGTTAATACCACTGAGAAAAGTAAAAATGACCATAGCTTCATACGCTCAGCAACGGCACCAGACACAATCGACATTGCAGTAGCGACAAACACAACTTGGAAGAAGAAATCTGACTCAAGTGCGTGATCCGCATCGGCTGATTGTGACCCTATTAATGAACCAAATGAAGGTAACCAACCCGCTTCAACATTATCAACATACATAATGTTGTAACCGACAAGTAGGTACATGACACAGGCAATTGAATATAAACAAACGTTTTTAGTTAAAATTTCAGTGGTGTTCTTTGAACGAACTAAACCCGCTTCAAGCATGGCAAAACCTGCTGCCATCCACATCACTAACGCACCTGAAATCAAAAAGTAGAATGTATCTAGTGCAAATCGTAATTCTGTTACTGTTGTTCCTAACGCTGCTAACTCTTCCATTTCAGCCCCCTTATAATGCTTCGTTATCAAGCTCACCCGTACGAATACGGATTGCTTGTTCAAGATCAGTTACGAAAATTTTGCCGTCACCAATCTTGCCGGTGTGAGCTGCTGTTGTGATAGCTTCAATTAGCATGTCTAAATTTTCAGATTTTGTCGCAATTTCTAATTTTACTTTAGGAAGAAAATCAACTTGATATTCTGCGCCACGATAAAGTTCTGTGTGACCTTTTTGACGTCCAAAGCCTTTAACTTCAGTAACAGTCATTCCCTCAATGCCCATTCCTGCAATTGCTTCTCGGACATCATCCAATTTAAACGGCTTGATGATAGCGCTGACGAGTTTCATCTCGACCTCCAAAAGTGTGATTGTTATAAATTTGTTTGCAATAACAATTCAATCATTAGGCCAAACTTGTAAGATAATGTTTTTGTTGAAATATTTAATTTATTGCAGTCAATAACCTCAAACTTTCGCACCATATAAGTGCAGCGCTATTTCGGTGCGCACAAGATTAGCGCATCCTTCTCGTCTCCAAAATTGACTCAAAAGAGCTATTAATTCATTCGTGTTCTAATAGAAATAAGCACTCAATAACAATTGAAACTCCAAGAAGAAAAGTAAACTAACGGATAAAAATCAAAACAACGATAGATTAAAGGATGGGCTAAAGAAGTTGGTATGTTGTCAAAATCTGAGGAAAAAAAGCGTTGCGCCGAGTGGTATCACACTGGGTTTCAGGCATAAAAAAGACCCTCAAATGAGGGCCTTTAAACATGTAAAATTAAGCTTTAAGGCTTATAAATTGCCCGCTGTTGTCGTTGCTTCTTCAGTCGCTTCAGCCGCTTCTGTAGAGTCAGCTCGCTCTTCTGCTAATAAATCAGCAAGTAGGCTATCAACTTTTGTTTTGTCATCTTCAACTGACGCTGCAGCACTTTCGACAATATCATCAGCTTCTGTATTGATGTCGGCAGTCAATTCACTGTCAACGCCTTCTAGTTCTGCTAATAAATCAGCTTGTTCATCAGCCAAAGTCTCATTGATAGACTCATCAACACTGTCAGAAGACGTTTCGCTAACGTCTGCAACAAGCTCTGTCGCCGCTTCAGCTTCAACGGCTTTAGCTGCTGCAGCTTGATCTAACTCAGCGAGGGCTGTTTCAGCATCAATAACTTCAACTGCTGCAGTAGTTTCAACGTTGGCAATACTTGCATCTTCTACTGCTGGTTCAGATTTTGCTGATTGCGTGTTCGTCGTTGAATTAATTTTCGCCATCACGGCTTCGCCTAATTCAGGCTTTATAACTACTGCACCAGCTGCCGCTGCAGCTAATACCACACCGGCAACAACAAATTTAGTCGCACCTGATTTCTTTTGTTGCGCTTTTTCTGCTGCTGCTTTTGCCGCTAACTGAGCTTGAGGATTTGGTTGTGGCTTAATCTCAAGTTTTGACATCGGCTTAGGCGCTGGCATTGGTTCGCTTTCTGGCACGCTATTTAATGGTGCAGGAGTACGAATCTCTTGTGCTTGAGTCGGTTTTTCTGACTTGACTTCGGTCTTAACTGTCATTTCATCAGCGACAAACTCTGGCTTAATCTCAGGCGTTACATCAGGCTTTATTTCAGTTTTTACTTTAGGAGTGTCAACAGCAACGTTAGTAATAGGCTCGGCCATTACATTAACATTACTCACTTTTGCAGCCTGAGCTATCGGCGCCTCTGCAATAGGCGCTTCAGGCTTTGGGGATGCGTAAGCCGGCTCGTCATTAAAAGGTTGAGAATAAGGAGCAACAGGCTGTTCATCAGCTGCTAGCTCAGGTAATACACCTTGCTCAGGGCCTTTAGTTCTTGCACCTAAGAATTGACCACCATCATAAATTTCCATTTTATGACTCGAAACATCACCTTCAACCACACCAGAGCTTACGATAACGAGACTGTTACAGTGTAATTTTCCTTTGAAAACACCACAAACACGTAACTCTTGACAGTAAAGTTCACCGTCAATTTCGCCACCTACTTCAATTTTAACTTGGTCTGTTGAACGAATAACACCTTTGACTTGACCAGCGATCAAAGCAGGTCCTTTTACCGTCATTTCTCCATCCAATGAAGTCTCGGGACCGATAAAAGTCACCCCATTTCCTTTGTTATTCATACCCAGCAGTATCCTTTTATTATAAATTTTCGACTTATAGTAAACTAACTAATTAAAAACAACAAATAACATTGCATTTACATAAAATTCACCTTGTAAACATTTCGGATCAATTAAATTGCTAACTCATCACTTATTGCTGGACACTGTGATTAAGAATAATTATTATTCACGAACCTATTGTTAAGGATCTTCAATAGTCGAGTTTTATAAACAAGGATGTGACATGATTGTATCGGATATTTTTTTAGGTGAAATACCTGAAAGTTTGACCCAACAGCTTTGCCAGATTACTGAACTTTTAAAGTGTAATACCATTAGCCACGACCCGCTTAACCTCCAGTGGCAACAAACAGAGCACCACAAAAAAATTCTACTGCACTATGTCAGTGATCCCAAATTACACATCCCTAACTTATCGGCAGAATTACTTGCAGACGGCAAACATTTGGCTTTTTGCCCTCAATTGACCTCTGACACTGAAAGTTTGCTCATCGCAAATGGGTTTCATGGTGGACTGTCTTTTGATGCATCGATTATTGAGATCATCGAAGCCTTTAAGAATCTGGACAACAATAAATTGTATTTCAGTCATGATGCGATGTCTCATTATATTCAATCAAGAAACCGCCAACCTATTACACAACGTCAAACTGAGCTACTGTCATTAACCACCAAAAAAGAACAGCAAGTGCTGTCTTTGGTTTGCCAAGGCTTATCTAATGAGCAAATTGCAGCAAACTTAAGTATTTCGATTAATACAGTCAAAATGCACATTCAAAACATTTTCAAAAAAACAAATGTTTCAAGCCGTGGACAGCTTTCTTACGTCTTTACACAAGTGTAATTTAGGTTAGTCGCTTATATAGATGTCTGACGTACTAACGGAGTGTACGAAGTTGATCGCGTTTTAGCAGCCGATTGGTTTTAGTACTTTCTTATTCTCGTCTTATGTCGCTCGATATAGACAAGATAGTAATGAAGCCTGAACCATGGGTATGCCTATAAGGGTAGCAAACGACTTCAAGTTGTTTTTCAACTCGACGGCTCACACATAGCGCAAGTTATATTTCCCTTAAATACTTGAGCTTGTTTTTAATTGATATATTGTGACTCATAAACCAATCAATATGGTCTTGGCGTGACAACGTTATTAGAACTCTATCAAAGCAAAATAGCACAATCTCAATCATCTCAATTGCGATTACACGATGATGCTGAACAGCATACAGCGCTACTTGCCCTCAACGAGCTATTTATTCAACTCCAACATAATGTGAATGTTCAAGAAGAAGTAGCAGAACTCGGTGATACCAGTCTTCAGCAGCAAGCTGCCAAAGGTGTTTACCTTTGGGGGGATGTTGGTCGTGGTAAAACATTTTTGATGGATTTATTTTTTAATCATCTTAAACAGCAAAATAAGCTTAGATTACATTTTCATCGCTTTATGGCTATGGTGCATCAAGAACTCAATCTCACAAAAGGGATTGCCGATCCTTTAGTGCATATTGCCCGTCATTATGCGGCTCAATATCAAGTCATTTGTTTTGATGAGTTTTCTGTCAATGATATTGCAGATGCAATTATTCTTGCTAGGTTGTTCGAACACCTTTTTGCTCATGGAGTCATCTTAGTCGCCACCTCCAATATTGAAATTAGCCGTTTATATGAAGGTGGATTGCAGCGTGAGCGATTTTTACCTTTTATTGATATTTTACAAACTAATGTAGACCAAATTAACTTAACTGGCGCCACTGACCATCGAATAGCTGCGCAATCTGACCGTTCGCTTGAACAACAAATACAGTTAACAAAGCACATGAGTCACCAAGATTTTGTCACTATTGCAGGACTGCATTATCCCCATCAAGCCGCTGTGTGTGAAACACATAGCTATATCGAAATATGTCATCGTACAATTGCTTTTCAAGCTAAAGTGAATCAAGTGATTTGGTTTAAATTCGACCAACTGTGTGACGGGCCTCGATCTGCTTTAGACTATATCGAGCTCGCAGGCTTATTTAAGCATGTGATTATTGATGAAGTGCCCCAACTAGGAGGTGAAATTAGAACTTGGATAAAAGCACGTGGTACGGAAGATGGGGCTGAAAGTAATAAAACTAGCGAGCGTCAATTAGAATATGCAACCAGTGACGATCCTGCTAAACGGTTTATTAGTTTAGTCGATGAACTCTACGATCAACGCGTATCGTTAACGGTCTGCTCAGAATGGACCATTACAGAATTGTATTCAGGCGGCGCCTTATCATTTGAGTTTCGTAGAACGGTGAGTCGCTTAGTTGAAATGCAACGCTGGCTCAAACCAGCAACCAAATAAGCTTTATCAGTAACTTATGATTTAACTGATAAAGCATAACAACTCTAGCTAAGGTGTTTCATGCTGTCGATTATTGCACAGTGTGTTTTATCACATCACCGAAGCGACGCATGAAGTTTTCAAACGCTTCGTTATCAGGGTAATCAAATTGATATTTATTATGGAAGTAGATATTAAGCGAAGTTCTGCCATCACTCAGCGTTATTGTGTAACCATCAAAGCCTGTTTCAGCTTGCAGTCCACATAAATGATAGCGAGAGTTGTAGCCATTTTCAGCTTTATGCTTTTCACCACATTCAACGATTTTATTAAAGACCTTTAACGCTTGATAAATATCGATTGCATTTCGCATGCTACATCTCCTGATTGATACCTCTATGATGCTTTCTATAAACAGACTCGACGATTGCACCATTGAGGTGAATACGAGACGAGCTCATAGTTAGATCAGTCTAGAATAATCGCAATTCAGAACAGTGATAGAGAGCAAGAAAACATCAATGATATGGGATTAAGGTGTAACAAATTGAATCAACGTTGTTGATGATGCTTGGATTTCACTTGATACATTTCTCGATCTGCAATTTCTAAATACTCGGCTATATCAAGTTTTTGATTAGCATGTCGAGTCGCAACTCCCACACTGTACGCCAGCTCAAATACGTCTTCACTCTGAGAGTTATGGGCATTCAATGCTGTTTGAAAACGAGCAAGTGCGACGTCAACCTGGCCCTTACTGCACTCACTAAACAATACTAAAAATTCATCACCACCAAAACGAGCGATCACATCAGAATCGCGAAATTCTGAGGTAAGCAGCTGAGCAAACTGGTTTAAGGCTCGATCGCCCGCCTCATGACCATGATTATCATTAATTTCTTTGAAATAATCTAAATCGAAAAACACTAAGCAACTATCAATATGATTGCGATCCCATGTCGATAATGCTTGCTTTGCTAGCACTTCAAATCCACGACGGTTGGAAATACCTGTCAGCTGATCTAGGGTTGTTTGCTGGATAGAAATCAGCTCAGATACGACCATCTCTGCAAGGTCTTGTAGCGCTAGCATCTCGTCTTTATCTAGCTCTTTGGGTTTATCATCAATAATGCATAAGGTCCCGACTCTCATCCCATTTGGCATTGTCAGTGGGTGACCTGCATAAAAACGAATATGAGGCGCTTGAGTAACCAGAGGATTATCGCTGAAGCGTACATCTTTTGAGGCATCGGTAATGACGAATGCTTCAGAGTATTGAATGGCATGACCGCAAAATGAAATATCTCGAGGAGTTTCATTTGCGACTAACCCTTGGCAGGATTTAAACCATTGTCGATTTTCATCAATTAAACTGACTAGACAGATAGAAACTGAAAATAACCGTTTTGCTAGGCGGGTAATGCGGTCAAACCGTTCTTCAGCGGCAGTATCAAGCACATTTAAATTTCGCAGTGTCGCTAAACGCGCAGCTTCATTTTCTGGTATTGGTGCGGTAAGCATAATCCCTGCCAATCAATATTAAACACAATATACTAACGTTAATATCAAATAGCAGATATGGCAATAAATCAATAGGTTAAATTTACTAGTTAGGGTGAACGAATTGACTAACTAACAAGTATGTAGCTAGCAATATCAACGTTAAAGCCACTAGAATATGCGAATTCGATTATTGCCTTTCGGGTTTCAATATTCGTATTAAGCGTATTATTAATCCGCCTCTCCCAAGATATGCTGATAAATATCAATCACCTGAGCGACGTGTTTTTCTGCCTCTGAAACATCAATTTGTCCTTTTTGCTGTTGCAATGTCAGTCGATGATTTTCATCTCTTAGCCAGCAGTAGGTCTGCGTTAAGTGCTGCGCAGTCATAAATGGAATCATTTCTAGTTCAGCTAACATTTGAAATATACGCACGTTATCAGACCAAATAGCCAACTCTTTATGGCTGCTAGCATGGGCTAGCACCAAATACTGCGCCATAAATTCAATATCAGCGATGCCGCCAGGACTCTGTTTTAAATCGAATTTATCAGGACTTACCTTTAATAGATGATCGCGCATTTTAATTCGCATATCCCGAACCAGTTTAGCTAACTCAGGTAAATCACGTGGTTTAGATAAAATCTCAGTTCTAATCTCACTAAAACGGGCGGCCAACGCATTATCACCATAAACAAAACGGGAGCGAACTAATGCTTGATGCTCCCAGTTCCACGCCTCAGCTTGTTGGTACTCTTTAAATTGCTCAACTTCAGTAATTAATAAACCAGATGCACCAGAAGGTCGAAGACGCATATCCACTTCATATAATTCACCCGATGTCGTACGTGTTGCAAACAAATGCACAATTCGTTGAGCAAGCTTCAAATAAAAATGGCCAATACCTATGGGTCTTTTGCCATCAGTTTCACCAGTATTGACGCTATTTCGCAGAAACACTAAATCCAGATCGGATCCGTACCCTAGCTCTATTCCACCGAGTTTTCCGTAGCCAATTACCGCAAAGCCCATTTTGTCTGGGCTGGTACCAGCAGGAACACCATGTCGACTCGCCACTTGGTGCCATGCTTGCAATACGACTTGTTCAATGATTGCTTCCGCTAAAAAAGTCAGGTGATCGCTGACTTCCATTACCGGTAATACACCTGTGACATCCGCAGCTGCAATTTTTAATTGTTGAGATAACTTAAACTGGCGCAACGCTTCCATTTGCTGCTCCATATCTTCTTCTGGCACCCGCAGTAAATATTGTCTTAGCTCACTAGGGTAATCATCAACAGAAGTGGTGTCGTATAATTGCGCAGGATCAATCAACTCATCCAATAACATTGGGAAGTTGGCAAGTTCTTGGGCAATCCATGGGCTAGCACAACATAAACTAATTAATTGCTGTCGAGCACCAGGGTTTTCGCACAATAACTCAAGGTAGGTAGTGCGGGTTAAAATCTGTTCTAAAACCCCTGATACGGCAGTTAATGCCGCGCTAGGTGAAGCATGCTCTAATAGCTCGGACAATAATCTTGGCATCAGCTTTTCGAGGGTCTCTCTTCCTCTTGGGCCAATTGAACGTTTAACCGTTATAGATCGCCACTCAGTTAATGTCGGCCAAAAATTAGCATCGTCCACTAAGTGTTCTTCTAATAGCGCTGCGGCGTTGTCGGGATCTTCAATGACCCATAATTGACTAGTCCAATGTTCCGTTTGTTCATGTGCATCATCGCCACCAACAGTATCGTTGAAGTGTCTATGAATTTGTTGCATTGCTCTATCAATGTCAGCACGCAGCACCGTTTCATTTTCGCAGTTCATCGCAAAACATAAACGCTGCCAGTCGACATCATTATCTGGCAATGTCTGAGTTTGCTTATCATCAATAGCTTGCAGTAAGTTTTCTACTCGGCGAAGTAAGATATAGCTCTTTTTGAGTTCATCAACGGCAAGATACTCGAGTTGACCTAAGTTATATAACGTATCAATAGCACCAAAAAGGCTTTGCTGACGCAGTGCTGGCTCCCTTCCACCTCGAATAAGCTGGAAGCTTTGCACCACGAACTCCACTTCTCGAATCCCGCCCGCCCCCAATTTTATATTATTGGTAAGCTGACGACGGCGCACTTCTTGCGCAATTAATTGCTTCATTTTACGTAATGAATCGATTGCTGAAAAATCGATGTAGCGTCGATAAATAAAGGGTCTTAATAAGTCATGTAAGTCATCGCTAAATTGAGTCCACGGGCCTAATACTCTGGCTTTGACCATGGCATATCTTTCCCAATCTCGCCCTTGTTCTTGGTAATAATCTTCAAGACCGCTAAAACTCACCACTAATGGGCCACTCTCACCATATGGGCGCAGACGCATATCAACCCGAAAAACAAAGCCATCAACGGTCACTTGATCAAGTAGGTTAACTAATCGCTGACCCATACGTATGAAAAACTGCTGATTAGCTTGGGCACGACGGCCTCCGACAGTCTCGCCATGCTCAGGAAAAGTAAAAATTAAATCAATATCAGATGAAAAGTTAAGCTCGCGCCCACCAAGTTTACCCATACCGAGAATTAATAATGGCTGAGGATTACCTTGTTCATCTGACGGTGTACCAAGCTGCTGACACATATCTTGATATAGCCAATCTCTCGCGGCAATAACGAGGGCTTCAGCTAACGCAGACAAATCCAGTAATGACTCTTCTAATGCTGAATAATTGCCAAAGTCGCGCCAAGCTAATCTCACCATCTGGAAGTTACGATATTGACGCAGGATTGATTTAACTTCATCTTCAGATTTTATCGAAGCAAGTTTATTTGCTAATTCAATCGCAAAGCTTTGCCTATCGACTTCTGTTAATAAGCCATCAAGTAACAAGCTTATCCATTCAGGGTGGCGACACAATTGTTCTGCAATGTAGTCACTCAAACCAAAGACTGACTTTAATGCCTTTTGCTCGTCGATTGATAACGTATCAATGACTTCCGGGGAAGAATTACCTAACCTCAACCAGTAACGTTCTGCAATTTCTGATAATTCGGCAGATAAAATAGAGTTACTTTCGATTAGCATTATTATTCGATCCCTTCGGCAATTTACACATGATATGGCAGGTTTAATTCGACATAATATGTCGAATTATGCTATACCATTCATAATAAAAGTTTAATGTAAGTCTTAATTGTATATAGCATTAAGATTACTATAACCTGTATAGCAGTTATACCTAACCGTATAAATATTTGGTCGAATATGAATACATATTTATTCGGTTTGTTAATTATTTTAATTTGATTTTTATAGCATTGGAGAAAACATGGCTGGTTTGTTACCCCGTGTCCTCACAGTATTTTCCGGGTTGATATTATGCATCTCACTTTCAGGTTGCGGCGATGACCGTCCTGAAAAAATTGCGCAATATCAGCAATTGTCTCAACAACGAATAACTCAGCTTGGCGCCATGCTAGATGCTGGTGAATTGCGTAATGCCACTTTATTAAAGCAATACACGCAATTATTAAAAAGCAGCAAACCCGATCTGGTGCCGCTTTTAGATGAGTTAGCAAAAGATGCTGGCACCACAGGGCCAATGTTTCAATCGCTAAAACGACGCACAAGCGAGCTTTCTGATTCAGCCAACTTTATCGATTTAGATCAACAGCTCGAAGAAGCGCAGAACATTTATCAAGCTGCAGACTCAAGTCTCTATAATGACATGTTGTCTGATCCTGTTAACGTTGTAGCAGACTTATCTGGCGGGCAATTAGCACGGGTGAACTCAATAAGTCGTGAAGCCGCTGCACTGGCTAATGGCAGTGAAGATTTTGGTGCAGGTAGTCAACTCGTCGGTAACCCTTCATATGGTAGCTGGCAAACGAATTCAAGTGGCATGTCTTTTTGGGCGTGGTACGGCATGTACTCGATGTTTTCAAATATCATGAACCCAGTGCGTTATGATCGTTGGTCAAACAATCGTGGTTACAGCTATTACAATGACGTTGGTCGTTATCGCTACACGTCTCCAAAACAAGCAAGTGCTCAAAATCGCACTTATGAAAACACCAAGAAAACCTTTAACTCTCAGGGTAAACAATTTAATAGCCCGTACGCTAAATCCCGTACTGGCTCAACGAGCTTATCACGTCAAAGTACTTCTGCTCCCAAAGCAAGTACCACAGGCACTAGAAGTGCTAACTCAAGTAAATTCCGTTCGACCTATTCAAAAGACAGCAGTTTTCGTAATTCATCTAGCCGCACAACTCGCGGTGTACGCCGAGGCAAATAAGGAACAATCATGACATTTTTAAGTGACTTCGGACTTACCCTAGACTTAGCGATTATTTTAGCTATCGACATTACCATTGCTGTAATTTTGTTAGCATTAATGCGCTACTTACAAGGTTGGAGTGTGCGTGTTAACAGCCGTGCAGAATTAGCAGACCGTGATAATTTTGCCTTTGGTGTTAGCACCGCTGGTGCAGTATTAGCCTTAGGCATTGTGTTAACTGGCGCCATTACAGGTGAAGCAGCAAACTCATACGCAATGGAAGCAATCGGCATGACCTGCTACGGCGTATTTGGTTTAGTGCTAATTAAATTTGGCCGTTTTTTACATGACAAAGTGGCACTCAATGAATTTGATAAAAACAGCCAAATTGTTAATGGCAATATGTCTGTTGCTATCGTAGATGCAGCAGCTGCAATAGCAACGGCTATCATTATTCGCTCAGTATTAATGTGGGCTGAAGATATTACGGTTGACACCTTTATCGCAATTTTCACTGCATTCTTGATTTCCCAATTAATGCTAGTGCTGCTAACTCGATTCCGTGAACACCAGTACGCTAAGCGTAATCAGGGTGACTCAATGCAAAAGGCGTTAGAGCAAGGTCAAGTTGCTATTGCTGTTCGTCACAGTGGTTACATGATTGCAATGGCATTTACTTTTAATGCTGCAAGTCACTTTATCATTTATGATCCGACTGCTTATTTAATGAATATTGTCGGCTGGCTGACATTCTCAGTGATCATGCTTATCGCACTGTCAGTGTTATTAGCCATCGTCAAAAAGTTAGTGTTAGCGCAAATTAACCTCACAGATGAAGTTGAAAAGCAGCATAACGTTGGCGTAGCAGCTGTAGAGCTTGCTATCAGTATTGGTATCGCACTTATTCTTGCGGCATTAATGGCTTAATTCGATGAATAATACTTTGCTTGAACATGGCCAGGAGGGCTGCAACAAGCAAAGCAGTCCTTCTAAACGCAGCTTAGCATGGTTCGATGATGCCCTTTTACTGGGCATCATGGCGCTACTTGCAGGCTGCGGTCTTATCTACGAATACCTATTATCTCACTATGCCGGCCGCATTCTTGGCGCACTAGAAGCTGCGATTTATACCATGATTGGCATTATGATCGTATCTATGGGTATTGGCGCTTTTGCCGCCCGTAAAATTCGCTGTGCGTTTACCGGTTTCGCCTTGCTTGAACTCACCGTCGCTTTTTGCGGTTCGCTCGCCATTTTAATCACAGCGGCCGTTATTGGTTTTGGCCAGCAATTACCCTTGATAATCGCCAACACATTAGGCCTGCCACCCGATCATATTCCTGATGGCGGTTTTATCGGGACACTACAAAATCTCAGTGAGTATTTACCTTATATTTGGGGCGTCATTTTAGGCTTGATGATTGGTATGGAGATTCCACTCATTGCTCGAGTTCGCCAATCCCTATCTGAAGAACACCTTCTCCATAATGCTGGTACCATTTATGGTGCTGACTACATCGGCGCTGGTGCAGGCGCTGCAATATGGGTAATGTTTATGCTCTCGCTAGATATTCAGTTAGCAGCAGCATTAACTGCCAGTGTTAACTTATTGGCAGGGTTTGTTTTTATATGGCGTTTTTGGCAACAAATTCGCTGGGCTAAATTGATTCTTATTGGTCACTTTGTTGCCAGTGGTGTACTGGTGCTATTGGCGATGCACGGCCCAAGTTGGGAACAAAACTTCAATAATTTATTGTACAAAGACAAGGTTGTTTATGCCGAAGCGACCCGTTTTCAGCAATTAACCTTTACTGAACGCCTACGTGGTAATGGCCAAGAACCTGTCTACTCTCTTTATATTAATGGCCGTTTGCAGTTCTCCAGCATTGATGAGCATATTTATCACAGTTTTTTAGTGCACCCAACGATGGCAGCCAGTGCTAGACAAGACAAGGTACTCATCATTGGTGGTGGAGATGGGTTAGGCCTTAAGCAAGTGTTCAAATGGCAACCTAAGTCGGTCACCTTAATGGACTTAGACGAGAAATTAGTCGAGTTATTTGCAGCCCCTGATGAAAAAATGCCAGCCCATGTCAGCCAAGCTATGCTGTCACTTAATGGCAATGCGTTAAATGACCCTAGAGTCAACTTGGTGTTCGATGACGCATTTAATGGCGTAGATAACCTGATTAAAGAGAATCAGAAGTTTGATGTCATCATCGTGGATCTTCCAGATCCAAGTCATCCCGATCTCAACAAACTATACTCTGATTTATTTTATCGAAAGCTCGCTGAATTATTGAGTGCCGATGGTGCTATGACAGTACAATCTACCTCGCCATACCATGCGCAGCAGGCATTCATTTCTGTCGGAAAAACCATAGAATCGGCTGGTTTTACCGTACAGCAATATCATCATAATGTGCCAAGTTTTGGTGAATGGGGCTGGAGTATCGCAACTCGCGCAGGAAAAGATGCCAAGTCTCGTTTAGCCCATAATCAGCCACTGCCAATAGAAGAAGACTGGTTAACACCGGGCTTAATTCATGGTGCTTTTGAGTTTCCTGGCAACTTTTATGACGATAAAGATAAGATTAAGACCAACAAAATTGGCTCATTACAGCTTTACCATTATCACTTAGCGTCTTGGTCTGATAACCAAGGGATGAATCTTTTTTAATCTAATAAAGAATAGCCTTGACATAATATGTCTAAGTGCTATCTTTGAAACCTAAGACATAATATGTCAATAAGGACAAATATGAATATCCATAAGATTGCTAACCACTTAACGGAACTAGGCGATGAGAGCCACACAGGGTTGAAGTTTGATTGTTTCCCAATTGATGGTGATGTTGAGGTGTTACAAGTCAACGTTGCTGGTCGCGAAGAGTTACCAGTATTTGTATCAGTAACTGACAACCAAGTTTTGTGTATCAGTTACTTATGGGATGAGAGCGAAGTGAAAGAAGAAACTCGCACTCAAATGTTTGAAACCATGTTGGAATTAAACATTCCAATGCCACTATCATCGTTTGCAAAAATTGACGATAAATATGTGGTTTACGGTGCACTTTCAGTCACCTCAAGCATGGAAGAGATTGAACAAGAATTATCAGTATTGTCTGATAACTGTTTAGAAGTCATCGACGAACTCGTCGAATTTTTGAAGTAAGGAGCCACACATGGGCATTTTAAATAAAATTTTAACGGCGTTTCGCGGCGGTGCTAATGAAGTCGGCCAAAACATTGTCGATGCAAATTCTACCCGTATTTTTGAACAAGAAATCCGTGATGCAGAAAAGCATTTAACCAAAGCTAAGCGTGAATTAACTGACGTAATGGCGAAAGAGATGCAAGCTAGCCGTGAAGTTGACCGCTTAAAGCGCAGCATCACTGAGCACGAAGGTTACGCTACACAAGCGCTTGAAAAAGACAACGAAGCTTTGGCTATCGAAGTTGCTGAAAAGATTGCTCAACTGGATCAAGAACTCGCTGACCAAGAAGCCGCTAACGCAAGCTTTTCTGCTCATGCCGTTCGCCTTAAAGATTTAGTTAAGAAAACTGAACGTCAGTTAACGGATTACCAGCGTCAGCTAAGCATGGTGAAAACCACTGAAAGTGTTCAAAAAGCCACTGCCACGATTACTGACTCATTTGCGTCAAGTAACTCGAAGCTAATGAATGCGAAAGATTCTTTAGAGCGCATCAAAGCCCGTCAGCAATCATTCGATGATCGCTTACAAGCCTCTGAAGCATTAGCTGAAGAAAACAGCGATAAGTCATTACATGCCAAGCTAGCTGAAGCAGGCATTGGTGAGCAAAAGTCTAGTGCTAATGCAGTTCTTGATCGCCTTAAAGCGAAAAAAGGTTAATTAAGCTATGGGATTTCTAAGTGGCCTTTTCGGCAAGAAAGAAGCCCCAAAACGTCAGCTTGACCATGTGAACAAGCTACTCAAGGGAGATATGATCTCCCTTGATGATAGCTTTGCTTTACCTGAGCAACTACGTGGGCAGCAGCTTAAAGTTGAAGAAGTCCATACTTATGAGTATGAACGCTCTCAGCAATGTGAGTGGTTACTTAGAGGCCACAGCGGTACTGCAATTTATCTCTCGTATCATCAAGAAGATGAGGCTTACTTGAGTTTTTCAATCAAAGTAAACCGAGCGGTGGTAGAGCAGCTGTTTGACTTGGAGCAGTTTAGCCAAATATTTGAAGAACCGGGCAATGCAGAGCTCACGACACTTTCATTGTCGAATGAGTTAGATAGCGAATACGGACGTTGGCTTGCTAGCGCATACCATCAAGTAGAGTTTGGTTGTTTTGGATACTTCCACCGTGAAGATTATCGAGGCCAAAAACCACCTCAAGATGATAGCAGCCAACACCGCGGAAATGCCTTTGAAAGCTATTCTTTAGTCAATAATGAAGATTCTCAGGCTGTCGATATTGAGGTCTACGAAGGTGGCGATACCGATGTCATGTTAACACTGTACCGCCCAGTAACTGACATTCGTGAGTTTTGGCCAGCGAGTTAACACTGGCAGTATAAAGGAGTAACACCTGACATGAGTAAAGGTAAATCATTACCAGATACATGGATTAAAAATCAGCAAGCAGCAAAAGCGACACAAGTGGCTTTTGACCTCGATGAAAAGTTTCAATACTTAATTCGTAAAGCAGCGCTAGATGCAGGTGTTAGCCCTTCAGATCAAATTCGCTCAATCCTAGGCTTGGAAGTGACTAAACGCCCTAAGCGTCCAAGGTTAACAGTGTCATTAAGCCAAGATGACTATGCAATTTTGGCACACAGATATGGTTTAGAAGCTGATGCTCAGCTAGAAATCAAAAAACGTGTGCTAGATGATTTAGTTCAATTTGTTGATGAATAAGCACTACAACCAAGCTAAATGCAAAACACGCCCTTTGGCGTGTTTTTTTATACCTTTAGATTGTCTCTAAAAGGTTACATTGTTAGCATCACCACAACGCAATATTCTCAAAACGGATTTTACTATGATCGAAAAAAAACGTTGGTCACTAAAAGCATTAAATGGCCCGAGCCCTTTTGACTTAGCTATGATGATCCTGTCGCTGTTCTCTGTCATCGTGGTGCTAATCCTGACATTTGGAAACGTTGACGCAGAAACACGCAGGCTATTACTGTTTATCGATCTCAGTATTTGTATGATTTTTATGTCGCGTTTTTTTTACGGTCTCATAAAAGCCAACAACAAAAAATTCTATCTTCAACATCATTGGATTGACTTCGTTGCCAGTATTCCCGCCATTGAAGCACTGCGTATTGCGCGTGTATTCCAAATTCTTCGGGTTATACGCTTAATACGTGTTAGTCGCACCTTAATTATTCCACTGATTAGACAACGTAAACAAACCACT
Organism: Shewanella sp. UCD-FRSSP16_17; assembly: GCF_001675935.1. Lineage (NCBI taxonomy): Bacteria > Pseudomonadati > Pseudomonadota > Gammaproteobacteria > Alteromonadales > Shewanellaceae > Shewanella > Shewanella sp. UCD-FRSSP16_17. The sequence continues at coordinate 436,948 of NZ_LZFV01000035.1, read as the reverse complement.
TTAGCAAGCTTGTTGTTAGCAATGGTCTTCATTTTAACCACTGCCTCTATTGTCATCTTATTAGTTGAAGCAGGTACAGAAGGCGCCAATATAGAAACCGCTGAACAAGCCATTTGGTGGACCTTGGTTACCATTTCAACCGTGGGATATGGAGATTACTACCCTGTAAGCACTGTGGGGCATGTCGTTGGCGCCCTTGTTATTATGAGCGGCGTAAGTTTTTTTGGTGTGATATCGGGCTACATGGCCTCAGTCTTTGTCGCACCAGATGACCATGAACGAAGCGAGAATAATAAGAAAGAAATTAAATTTGAACTTGAAAAAGCCTTATTGAGAATGGAAGAAAATCAGCAGCAAATGGAGCAAAACCAGCAAGTCATGTTAGCTGAAATCAGTCGATTACGGGAAGAACTTAATCAACAAAACAAGACTCGTGAATAGCGCAAGTGACATAAAAAAACCTATCGTAATGATAGGTTTTTATGGGCGCTAATCCAATGCTTACCAATAAGGCTGATTATTAAGCGCGCTTTTACGTGAGTGCTCCATTGCAAAGAGTAAACTGGCTTCTTTGTCTTGAAGCCAATCGCTAATATCCACTTCACTTTGCTCAGTTAATTTAGCTAAAAGCTGATAGCAACCTAACGTTTGAATACCTAATGCCAGATCTTGCCATGGCGCTCTAAATGCTTCTCGATCATCAGATTGGTACAGCTCGCCATAAGCAAAACCGACCAAAATACTTTCATCTAACCCTTGTGCGACTTGTTGATAATCTAAACTGTCCATTGCCGCAGATATTGGCATTAAATCAACAATTTTTTGCCAAGAGTCCTGCTGAAGATGATTAGCAAATAAACCTAATTCGGGATAATCAACTAATTGGTGGCTCCCATTCGCGGTTTTTAGTAACAACTCAACCAGTGCCAATTGTAATTGACCGTATTCTGGCAGTTGCCATAAACAGCTTAATCGTTGGTTTAAAACCAATTCATTGACGCTTTGCTGCGCGAGTGGAATGATTTGAGTTTTATCGATGCGTTTGCCCAGCAATTTTTGTGGCTCATCGAGTAATAAGCTCAAACTCTGCAGTGGCTCGATAAATTGTAATTTTTGTTCAATCACATCAAAGTGGGTTAATACATCGCTATTAAGTAAGCCAAATTGCATCAAGGTTAATCTTAATAACCTGACACATGCTCTGAGCTGACTCCATAATTTTGCTTGTTGAACAATATCATTAGTATCAATAAGTAAGGCTTCTATAACCTGCCAGCGCTCAATACCAGTTTCAAGTAACACCTCTAATGTTTTAGATAAGCTTTTATCAGTAGGCAAACAAATATAATCAATCTGTTCTAGTGCTATGGCAGGTAAGTGTCCTGCTAAATGATAGCCGCGTTGCGCTTTACTCGCCTTACCTAAACGGACAGGTATATGCTTAGCAACTTCAATTGCAAGGTGCAGTAACGCCGATGTCTCTCCAGCCAGTAATTCAAACTCAATCTCGCAAATCGGATCAACCTCACCATTTGCGATCACTTTTCCAACATCAAACGCCACTTCAACTAAACTGCCTTCAATGTATATGTGCCATGCCTGACGGGTAAAGTTCGTTTCAAATACGCAGGTTAACTCAGTTTGTAGCGCATCAATATCCGCTTCTTGAGGCCATACTTCTTTCGGAAAAAGCGCCAACTCGGGTGTATCTTGGGAAATCGGCACATTATATTCAGGTCGAGAGTGAATCCCCCCCGAAACTGTTCCAGCTGTTTTAATGGTTTGCTCGGTGAAATTTTCACCCTTTCTGATACGCAAGCCCATTTTCCAGCTGCGAAGTTGTAACTTGGCTGTATCAAAATATTCATTTGTTAAACTTGTGATATTTTGTGGTGTTGAATCACTCATTCCGTTAAGTAATTTAACAAGCAAATCATTGTGTTGCGACTGCATAAACAGCTTAAGTTCAATCTCTGCGTCCATTGACTTTCTACTCATCTTGTCATTAAATCTTCATCAATGCGTCATAATAAATTCACAATGTCACATTTCTGTCATAAAAATCCCTTAGGATTGCGCAACTCAGTTCTATATACTGAGCCGTATTAACTGTAGATTAAATTAAAAACACAGTTTCATTATGCGGACGCTTGAGGTAACATGCGCCCGTTTTTCCAACATTGGAATCATTAAATAGGTTAACCGCAATGCCAGTAAACTCTATTTTAGGTGTGTTTGCAAAATCACCCCTTAAACCATTAGAACAGCATATAGATAAAGTGCATGAATGTGCATCTTTACTCGTACCATTCTTTGAAGCAACCACTGCTGGAGATTGGGATAAAGCTGTAAGTGTTCGTAAGCAAATTAGCTTATTAGAAAATGACGCTGACGCGCTAAAGCGTGAAATCCGTCTCACCCTTCCTAGTGGGTTGTTTATGCCAGTTGAGCGTACTGACTTGCTTGAGTTGTTAACTCAGCAAGACAAAATTGCCAACAAAGCTAAAGACATCTCAGGCCGTATTATCGGTCGCCAATTAGTGTTCCCTCAACCAGTTCAAGCACCGTTTAATGCTTACCTCAAACGTTGTTTAGATGCTGTCTCTCTTGCTAAGCAAGCAATTAACGAACTCGATGACCTTCTTGAAACAGGTTTCCGTGGTCGTGAAGTCGAATTAGTAGCCAAGATGATCAATGAATTAGATCTAATTGAAGCTGATTCTGATGATTTGCAGATCCAAGTACGTCGTTTACTACTAAGCTTGGAAGCAGATTTGAATCCTGTCGATGTCATGTTTATGTACAAGATCATCGAATGGGTTGGAGGCTTAGCTGATCTAGCTGAGCGTGTAGGCTCTCGCCTAGAGCTAATGTTAGCTCGCAGTTCATAACTAAAAAAGTTATCAAGGAAACAACATGGTTGATGTATTAGTCACCAATGGCCCAATGCTAATTGGTATTGCGGCTGTATTTGGATTTTTGATGGCATGGGGTATTGGCGCGAATGACGTTGCTAATGCTATGGGTACCTCAGTAGGTTCCAACGCCATCACAATCAAACAAGCAATTATTATTGCAATGATCTTCGAGTTCGCTGGGGCTTACTTAGCCGGTGGCGAAGTTACCAGTACTATCCGTAAAGGGATTATTGACGCTAGCTTCTTTGTCGATTCACCAGAACTTCTGGTTTACGGCATGATCGGCGCACTACTTGCTGCGGGTTTATGGTTAGTTGCGGCATCAGCATTAGGCTGGCCAGTATCAACAACTCACTCAATTGTTGGTGCGATTGTTGGTTTCGCTGCAGTAGGTGTAGGTACTGAAGCGGTTGAATGGGGTAAAGTTGTTGGCATTATCGGTTCATGGGTGGTCACACCTGCGATTTCCGGCTTTATTGCTTTCATGATTTTCCAAAGTGTTCAAAAGTTAATTTTTAATACTGACGACCCTTTAGCTAATGCAAGACGTTACGTTCCTTTCTATATGGCACTTGCTGGCTTCGTTATGTCACTTGTTACCATTACTAAAGGTCTAAAACATGTTGGTCTACACTTCTCAACCGTTGAAGCGTACGGCTTAGCAATTGCTGTTGCTATTGGTGTTGGTATTTTCGGTAAAGTCGCTATTGCTCGCTTAAACATGAGCACTGATATTAATCGTCAAACTGAATATGCAAACGTTGAAAAAGTCTTCGCAATCTTAATGGTTGTTACAGCATGTTGTATGGCGTTTGCTCATGGTTCAAATGACGTTGCTAACGCAATTGGCCCATTAGCTGCAGTTGTATCTGTTGTTAACAGTGGTGGTGCAATTGAATCGAAAGCAGCACTTGCATGGTGGATTCTTCCTTTAGGTGCTATCGGTATCGTAATGGGTCTAGCTATCTTTGGTAAGCGTGTCATGCAGACCATTGGTAAAAACATTACTCATCTGACTCCAAGCCGTGGTTTTGCCGCTGAATTAGCTGCTGCATCAACCGTGGTAATTGCTTCTGGTACTGGTTTACCCATTTCAACAACTCAAACATTAGTTGGTGCGGTATTAGGTGTGGGTATGGCACGTGGTATTGCTGCAATTAATATCGGTGTAGTTCGTAACATCGTTATTTCTTGGGTAGTAACGTTACCAGCCGGCGCTGCATTATCTATCTTGTTCTTCTTCACCATCAAAGGTGTATTCAGCTAAGATTGCTGAGATAGATAGCCAAAATAAAGCCAGTCCTTGTGACTGGCTTTTTTATTGCCTAAAACAAACCGAACAGATTATGGAGCATAAAAAAATCCACCCAGTTATTAATTGATGACACTTTTGCAGCAATTTTCACGTAAAAGTCGTCAAAAAATCAGTAATCCCGCTTATTTAAATAAGACTTTGCGGTTCTTCCTTGCAATCAAGACAGTAAATAAATAGCATGACGGATAGTTCTAATGGTATGGAAAAATAACGTGTTCAGAATGCTTACAATAGTAGCTTTGCTACTGCTCTCAAAAGGTTTAATGGCTCAGACGCATTACATTACTGACGATGTGTTTATTTACATCCACGGTGGTCCAGGTACCCAATATCGTATTTTAGGCAGCATTGAGGCTGGTCAAACGATTACCTTATTAAATGAAACTCAAAATGAATACAGTAAAATTCGTGATCATAAAAATCGTGAAGGCTGGGTAAAGTCTGATTTAATTGAAACAGGAACGAGTTTACGAAATCGCTTACCGCTACTAGAAGCTGAGTTAGCAAAAACTAAAACCACCTTATCTCAACTTGATCAAAGTTCAGAGTCTGTTGCTCAGGAGCTGACATCAGCTAACAATCAGATTGCTTCTTTACAGTCTGAATTATCAAGAGTGACAAATGAGCGTGATAGCAGTAATCAACAACTGCAATCAATGAAAGATAACGCCCAGTCAAAGATGTGGCAGCAAGGTGCAATGATTGCCGGTTTAGGCGCCTTGATTGGTATTATCTTGGTTTACTTGCCAAGACCACAACGCAAACAAAAAAGCCGCTGGATGTAAGTTTTAACGGCTAAATGAAATCTATTGCTCCAGGCTTGTATTACGACAAGCTGCCCAACTAGATTCAATCAACGATTAAACCAGTGCTTGCACTGGTTTTTTTATTTGTAGACAGCATGAGACTTTTGCATTGCTTATTGTCTCCTGCTTGCCTCTGGTAAATTTCTATTAAAAATAGTTATCTTGAAACTTTCCACCTTACATTTCACTACCATTAATCCTGATCAACGGGTTGTACGACCAAAGTCCCCTGTACCAAAACATGCTATCGGGTGATAGTAACTAACACGCTAAAAAGCCGTAAAGAAGCGAGCTTTGATATTTTGCAGCGCAAAGTAATTGATTGTCTTTTAACGTGTTTTAGCAGGCATCAATGAACTCAACTCTGATGCATTTACCTAAAAATGTTGATGGGATCTTAGCCATTATCATCCGAATTATTGAGCATAAAACAGTCGACACTTTTATTTACAATCACATTTCTTTGCAAACATTGCTCAATGTCACATTTTAATATTATAATCGCCTCGATTTTCGTACATTGTATACAAAATAAAAAATATCATAATAAAACAACTTGTTTACATCAGGTAGTAAACAGCTAAAGACGGAATGAAAATTATGTTTAAAGCTAGTGAAGTACTAAACGGCCATTACGACAATGCCAGCCTAGATGAGCTATTCTCAGCCATAACAAATAATTACATCGTTGATGAAGAGCAATATCTTACTGAACTCTTGAAGTTAGTACCGTCATCTGACACCGATATTAAACAAGTGACGAATCGAGCCCATGAATTAGTCACTAAAGTTCGTCAGTACGAAAAGAAAGGCTTAACGGTAGGCATTGATGCCTTTTTGCAGCAATACAGTTTAGAAACACAAGAAGGCATTATTTTAATGTGTCTTGCTGAAGCACTGTTGCGTATTCCTGATGCGGCGACTGCCGATGCGTTAATTGAAGATAAGCTTTCTGGTGCTAAGTGGGATTTACACCTTAAGAAAAGCGATTCATTGTTAGTCAATGCATCCACCTGGGGATTAATGCTTACAGGTAAAATCGTTAAGCTCGATAAGAATATTGATGGTAAGCCAAGCAGTTTATTAAATCAACTCATCAATCGCGCAGGTGAACCTGTTATTCGTCAAGCCATGAATGCCGCAATGAAAATCATGGGTAAGCAATTTGTTTTAGGGCAAACCGTTCAAGAGGGCCTTAAAAACAGCACAGCTAAACGTCAACAAGGCTATACCCACAGCTACGACATGTTAGGTGAAGCCGCATTCACAGCTAAAGATGCACAAAAATATTATCTCGACTACAGCAATGCCATTCGTCAATTAGGCGCTCAGTCATATGAAGAATCAAATACACCTTTACCGACTATTTCGATCAAGCTTTCAGCTCTTCATCCGCGATATGAAGTCGCCAACGAGGATAGAGTATTAAGCGAGCTTTATGACACTGTGATTAAACTTTGTGTTCAAGCGCGTGAGCTAAATATCGGTATTTCTATCGATGCAGAAGAAATGGATCGCTTAGAGTTATCGTTAAAGCTATTTAAAAAGCTGTATAACGCTGAAGAAATTAAAGGATGGGGATTATTAGGTATTGTCGTCCAAGCTTACTCTAAGCGTGCTCTGCCCGTTCTATGTTGGTTGACGAAGCTTTCTCGTGAGCAAGGAGATGAAATCCCATTACGTCTAGTAAAAGGCGCTTACTGGGATAGTGAATTAAAATGGGCTCAACAAGCAGGCGATGGCGGTTACCCACTATTCACCCGTAAAGCAGGTACTGATGTGTCATACCTTGCCTGTGCAAGATACTTATTGTCAGAAGCCACTCGTGGGGCTATTTACCCACAGTTTGCCACTCATAATGCACAAACTGTTGCCAGTATCAGTGCGATGGCCGGTGATAGAAACTATGAATATCAGCGTTTACATGGCATGGGCGAAGAGCTTTATGACACCATGCTTGCTGAAGCTGGCGCTAAAGCTGTCAGAATTTATGCACCGATCGGTGCGCATAAAGATCTCTTACCATACTTAGTCAGAAGACTACTTGAAAATGGTGCCAACACTTCTTTTGTGCATAAATTAGTTGACCCTAAAACCCCTATTGACAGCTTAGTGGTTCACCCTGTTATCACACTCAAATCCTATAAAACTTTAGCCAATAATAAAATCGTCTTGCCGGAAGATATCTTCGGCGAAGAACGTAAAAACTCTAAAGGACTCAACATGAATATCATCTCCGAATCCGAGCCATTTTTCGCAGGAATTGAAAAATTTAGCCAAACTCAATGGCAAGCTGGCCCATTAGTTAATGGCGAGACGCTAACGGGTGAAACGATTAATGTTGTCAGTCCTTTTGATACTAACCAAGCTGTTGGTAAAGTGGCCTTTGCAAATAACCAAGCCGTTGAATTAGCACTAAGCTCTGCTCAAGCATCGTTCCACAGCTGGAGCCACACTCCAGTTGAAGAACGTGCCAACGCTCTTCAAAAACTGGCGGATTTGCTCGAAGAAAATCGAGAAGAGTTAATCGCACTTTGTACCCGCGAAGCGGGAAAAAGTATTCAAGACGGGATTGATGAAGTCCGTGAAGCCGTCGATTTTTGTCGCTACTACGCCATTCAAGCTAAAAAAATGATGGCAAAACCAGAACTACTCCCAGGCCCAACGGGTGAGCTAAATGAGTTATTCATTCAAGGACGTGGGATTTTTGTTTGTATTAGCCCATGGAACTTCCCTTTAGCGATTTTCTTAGGCCAAGTAACAGCAGCACTTGCTGCAGGTAACACTGTAGTTGCAAAACCAGCTGAACAAACATCAATTGTCGGCTATCGCGCAGTTCAACTGGCTCACGAAGCGGGTATTCCAACTGATGTTTTACAATTCTTACCGGGTACAGGTGCAACGGTAGGCGCAGCAATTACCTCTGATGAACGTATTGGTGGTGTGTGTTTTACAGGGTCAACAGGCACTGCAAAATTAATTAATCGTACTTTAGCAAATCGTGAAGGCGCAATTATTCCATTAATTGCTGAAACTGGTGGCCAAAATGCCATGATTGTCGATTCTACTTCACAGGCTGAGCAAGTGGTTGCTGATGTTGTTGCTTCATCATTTACGAGTGCTGGACAACGATGCTCAGCGTTACGAGTGCTGTTCTTACAAGAAGATATTGCCGACCGTGTGCTTGATGTCATGCAAGGGGCAATGGAAGAGCTCAGTATTGGTAACCCTAGTTCAGTTAAAACCGATGTAGGGCCTGTGATTGATGCAACAGCTCAAGCTAACCTCAATGCGCATATTGATCATATCAGCCAAGTGGGCAAATTGATTAAGAAAAATCAACTTCCTGAAGGCACAGAAAATGGTTACTTTGTTGCACCAACAGCGGTTGAAATTGATTCAATCAAAGTGCTTGATAAAGAGCATTTTGGACCAATACTGCACGTTATACGTTACAAGGCTGCCAACCTTGCAGAGGTAATTAATGAAATTAATAGCACAGGGTTTGGTTTAACCTTAGGGATCCACAGCCGTAACGAAAGCCATGCACTTAATTTAGCGGATAAAGTTGATGTGGGTAATGTGTATATCAACCGTAACCAGATTGGCGCTGTCGTCGGCGTACAACCTTTTGGTGGCCAAGGTTTATCTGGTACTGGCCCTAAAGCAGGCGGACCGCATTACCTTACTCGCTTTATCACTGAGAAAACACGTACTAATAACATTACTGCCATTGGCGGTAATGCGACATTATTGTCTTTAGGCGATGCGGATTAACCTTATCCAAAGATAAGGTTGACTATCTAAGCCTTCATTTAAAGCTCGCCACAGTGCGAGCTTTTTTTTGCCTACGAATTTATGTTCAAAATAGCATCGCCACGCTGAGTTTTTGCACTCAATTGTTAACCCAATTAAACAAAACATAATGAACAATGTAAAAGTCACCAGAGAAGCAAAGAAGTCTAGACGTCTAGATTGACACTAATTTATAGATCTCCTATGCTTGCCAGAACTTAAGAAGTCATCATAATACTGATTATTAATACAGAGCTTGCTAAAGTAGCTTTGAACTTCGAAAGACTAGAACACTGCACTTTTGACACTAAATAAACAATAAGAGAGACAACCTTGACGACACAACAAACAACAACGAGCCCAGCCTCCTTTATTGCTTTATTGCCTCTATTTGCTTTTCTTGCATTATTTATTGGCGCGGGCGTTTACTTTCAAAGCCAAGGTGTAGACTTTGCGTTTTATCAACTACCAAGTGTAATCGCCATTTTACCAGCGATTATTCTGGCGCTTCTGCTTTCTAAGCAGAAACTAAACCAATCTATTGATACCTTTATTGCGGGTATCGGCCATAGCAATATCATTGCAATGTGTCTTATTTATTTGCTTGCTGGCGCATTCGCCTCTGTTGCAAAAGCAACGGGCGGCGTTGATGCAACTGTTGCTTTGGGGCTGTCAATGATCCCATCTAGCATGTTGCTACCAGGCTTTTTTGTTATCGCCGCCTTTATTGCAACTGCAATGGGTACATCAATGGGCACCATTGCCGCCGTTGCACCTATTGCTTTAGGCGTTGCCGACCAAGCCCAAATTGATTATGCCTTAATGGCGGGTGCTGTTATGTCTGGCGCATTATTTGGTGATAACTTATCGATTATTTCTGACACTACCATTGCTGCAACTCGCACTCAGGGTTGTGAGATGAAAGATAAGTTCCGTGAAAACTTAATCTTTGCCTTGCCTGCATCGATAATTACATTGGTTTTATTTGCTTTTGCAGGCCAAGGACAAGCAGAAGTTGCGCCACAAGAAATCGACTTAATCAATGTCATTCCTTACTTAACTATCTTATTTTTAGCTGTCGCAGGCGTAAACGTCTTCGTCGTGCTAACTGTCGGTATATTGCTTGCTGGTGCAACTGGACTGTTTATCGCCGATTACAGCGTTATCCAGTTCGGTCAAGATATCTATGCTGGTTTTACTAACATGCAAGAAATCTTCATTCTTTCAATGTTAGTTGGTGGTTTAGCTGCGTTAATGCAACAACAAGGTGGCTTGAAGTTTGTTAGCGAGAAAATCGAAGCACTGATTAAACGTTTCTCAAAGGCGAAAGGTGGCACTTCAACCCGCGCGGCAGAATTAGGGATGGCAAGTATTGTTGCAGCAACCAACACCTGTGTTGCTAACAATACCGTATCAATTGTTGTCGCCAGTGATATTGCTAAAGAGCTTGCTCAAAAGCATGGTGTTGCGCCTAAACGTGCAGCAAGTGTACTGGATATCTTTGCTTGTATTATTCAAGGCTTAATTCCACATGGCGCTCAAGCACTACTAATAGCATCGACGTTTGCCATTAGTCCACTTGCTGCAATTTCAAATGCTTGGTACTGCATGATCTTAGCCGTTGTTGCTATCGCTATTGTAATTCTGCGTAAGCGAGCTTAATCAAAACTATCTAATACACGTCAACAATACATCTTTAAAGCCTGATATCGCTGCCGCAACGCTGGAGCAATATCAGGCTTTTTTCGTTATTTTTGCTGATTAAAACACGTAAACAGTGATATTCTGAGTTAAACATTTAGTTAACAATGGCCCCATGTCTAGTTCAATCGAATCAAATAAACATTACGACCTTCATTTAATGATTATTTTCATGTCGTTAGCGACGGCTGTGATCAGTGGACTAGGAATTGGAACCGCATTAATCGCTGAAGTGGCACGATTGGGCGTCAGTCCGTTAAGTATACGTGCAGACACCTTGGGCGATTATATGACCTCCCCTTTAGCAATCGTTTATAATATGGGCTTGGTTATTGGTGGCGCTTGCTTAATGCTATCTATGTTAGCTCGCTATTATGTTTTTGAGGACTTTTATAGCCGCACAATCACCGTAACCGGGGCGACATTAGGCGTGCTCATTGTGTTAATTGGTATCTTTCCGATCAACTTTTTAGAACAACATCGGTTCTTTTCTACCGGATATTTGATTTGCACCTTTGTGCTACACAGCTTTTGTTTTATTGATTATTTCCGCAAGAGTAGCTCTCTTTCCGCATCCTTATTCGCTTTCAATATCATCGGCCTGATTTTTTCAGTCGCACTGATGTATTTACTGAATTGGTCTACATTGGATTTTGACCCATGTTCTCATAAGGCTCACGAAATTTGTTGGGTCTCACTGGTCATGTGGGTGCTCACTCAAGCCAATATTTTATGGTGTGTACTGCTTGGATTAACTATGAGAAAAATGATAAAAACTCAGCAACGCCAGCTCTCTACACTGACCTTTGCGAGTAACTAGCCTTGCCAGTAAACATGCGTTTAGAACAATATCTAGCTCATTGCGGCGTCAGTTCACGTCGTCAGGCCCAGCGCCTCATTGCGGCAGGAAGAGTGACATTTAATGGTCAATTAGCTAGCCCTCTTGATAGGGTCAATGCCAACGCTATCAATCCGAATATTTTATTAGACGGCGCCCCTATCGCTCCCATCGAAACCAAGCAATATTGGTTGTACCATAAACCGGTTGGTATTGATTGCCGTTTATTACCCGATTTACCTTCCAGCCTAATTCATATTCTACCAGCAGCCCCTAGACTGTATCCTGCAGGACGATTGGATAAGGATTCCCGTGGTTTGTTATTGCTGACTAATGATGGTGAGCTTACCCATAAATTAATGCACCCAGACTACGGGCATCAAAAAGTGTATTTGGTTACTGTAGATCGAGACTTTTCAGCTGAATTTATTGAAAAAATGGCAAATGGGGTGAGCTACAAAGACGTCACCACTAAACCATGCGATGTAGAAGCAGTTTCGAGCAACCAATTTAAAATCACACTGACTCAAGGGCTGAATCGTCAGATCCGAAGAATGGCTAAGGCCTTAGGTTATACTGTCATTGATTTGATCAGATTAAGCATGATGAATTGTGAATTATTAGACTTGCCAGAAAAACAAATGCGGCCATTAGAGGCCGCAGAAATTAGCTTATTAAGGCATCAACTTAAGCTGTAGATGCCGTTAAATAAGACTTGCTTAATGGACGATTTCCATCTCTTCCAATAAGTTTTCAGCATTATCTAAGTACTTCATCACCCATAGCATGTAGCGGCTATCAACTTGAATTGAGCGATTAGTTTGTGGGTCGTAGCCCCAGTCGCCAATAATTGATTCATACACACCATCAAATAACAGACCGACTAATTCAGCACGGCCATTTAGTGTTGGAGAGCCAGAGTTACCACCTGTGGTGTCAAGCGTCGATAAGAAGTTAACCGGAACAGAATCTAACGATTTAACGTAGTAATCGCCATATTGTTTGTTTTTGATTAGCTCAAGCTGTTTAGCTGGCGCATCAAACGGATCTGCACCAGTGTCTTTAGCAAGGATACCTTCTAAGCGAGTAAATGGCACTGCAACTAGTCCATCTTGTGGGCTGTAACCTTTCACATTACCTACAGTCACACGTAAACTTGAGTTAGCATCAGCATATACTGGCTTACCTAACTCTTTATTGTACGCGATGATTGCATCCATATATTGAGGGCGCACCTTCATTAAATCACCAGCAAGTTGTTTACGTGCCTTTTCTTGCTTCATTCTTTCATCATAAGTGCTAACAGCATATTGAATAAACGGATCTTTTGACTTTTTAAACTCAGCAACAGACTTATCCATCCACGCCAATCGAACCGCTTTATCTGAAAGTTCAGTTTTGGCATACATCTTATCAAGGGTCTTGCTCAATTTAGCGTTATCGGCACTTTTACCAATAGCGAATGCTTTATCAAATGCTGGTAAGCGATCAGCTTGAGGTAATGCTGCGTAACGGCTCATTAAGTCTAATAACATCGCTTTATCAACACTGGCAGCATATCGACGCTCAATACGCTCCATACCAGAAGTAAAGCGAGTCATATCTCGCTCTTGATACCCAGGTTCACGATCCATATCAGCCAATGTTTTCTCGTTCGCTAAACGATATAAACGTTCAGCTGTCGACATCATTGAACTGTAACCCATATAGCTCATGATTAAATCGCGCTCTTGCTGTTGCTGGCTTTGCTTAATTAGCTTATCCAGTTGTGCTAAGACTTCGCCATATTGTGATTTACGCTTACTGTCAGCTTTTATCCACTGCGACAGTTTTAACTCTAGCGCTTTACGATCATCAAGCATGGTCGACTTGCCATAAAACTCAATCATTGAGGTAAAGTTTTTCGCATAGTTAGCTAACCCAGCGATAGCACTCTCATACTTAATTCGTTCATCACTGCCTTCTGGCGCGGTCTCTTTGATGATTTCAATTAGGCGCTCACGAAGAACTTTCCCTTCTGGGTAAGCCCATTCAAATTGGTTCTCAACTTCATTAGCTGTGCGGTAACGATTAGTGCGACCTGGATAACCAGCAACCATTACAAAATCACCGTCACTAACCCCTTTAGCAGAGACTTTTAAAAAGCTTTTAGGCTCGTAAGGAACGTTATCCTTACTAAAGTCAGCAGGCTTACCGTCTTTACCTACGTATGCGCGATAAAAAGAGTAATCTCCCGTGTGGCGAGGCCACATCCAATTATCGATATCACCACCATATTTACCAACACTACCCGCTGGATTATAGGTTAAGCGAACGTCACGAATTTCCATTTGTTTCACAAGGTAATACTCTAGACCACCATGGAAACTATAAACTTTACAGCGATATCCATCTTCAGCTTCACATTCAGCAACTAATGCTTTTTCTTGTTGCTCGATACCTTTATAGAACTCATTACCGACTTTATTCATTTGACCTGACTTCACTCTATCAGTCACATCAGTTACCGCCTCGGTAACATAAATTCGTGAACCAGGGGTTGCTGGCAATTCCTCTGCGTAAGTTTTCGCTAAGAAGCCTTCTTTTAACAGGTTTTTTTCAGGGGTAGAGTTGTATTGAATTGAGCCATACGCACAATGGTGATTGGTTACAACCAAGCCTTTAGGAGACACAAATGATGCAGTACAACCACCAAGGCTTATCACAGCATTCATTGGAAATTCCGTTAACTTAGAGATTGATTTTGCATCAATTTCTAACCCTTTTGCTTTAAGTTCATCAGCCATTGCTGGTAATTGATAAGGTTGCCACATCCCCTCATCAGCTTGTGCAGAAAAAGATGCCAAGATTGCGGCACTTAATAACCATTTTTTCATGTTGTTAATTCCATTTGATTCACAATAGTGAGTGTGTTGTTTGTTATACCTATTTAATAGCAAAAAGGTGAACAAAAGCAGACCACTAAACTTACTTTTAGGCCAATAAAAAAGTCAGGCATATAGCCTGACTTTATCATATTGAAACAAAGGAATAATAGCCTTAGACAAACTCAGTTACATTCCTTTATAAAAAACGTTAACTGACGTTTACATTTTAGCCCAGTGCGACCATTAATTGCGCTAGCACAATCATCACACCTAAGAGCCCTGTTACGCCCAGCGCAAGACTTCCACCAGCGACTTCATAGCCACCCATTTGCGCTTTACGTTGCTTCAATGCCATTGCAATTGGCAAGAATATGATCATGACAACTAGCGGTATAGCCGCAAAACCCAACACTTGGAAGAACCCATCAGGATAGTAAAGCGCACATAACAAAGGTGGAACAAACGTGATTAACCATGTTTTAGCTCGGCCCGCTTTATCATCTCTTGCACGAGTTAATTCAGCCACATAATCAAACAAACTCATGGTCACACCCAAAAATGATGTAATTAACGCAAGGTTAGCAAATAAGTCGATAAACTGACTTACGATAGCTGACTGAGCAACACCTTGAAGCGCATTAACGAGATCAGGTAAAGAACCAGCAAAACCATGAACGGTTTCCCCACCTAAAGTACCCAGCGTCACAAGTAGCCACAATATGTAGCAAAATAGCGGTATTGTAGAACCAATCAGCAATATTTTACGTAACGATACCGCATCGCCATCTAGGTATCTGACGATCGTTGCAATACACACATGGAAACCAAATGAGGTAAATACCACAGGTATGGCAGCTAACCACAGTTGATCCAATTTATCGCCTTCAGCGACATTGGCAGAGAAGTTAGTCAATGAAGCAACAATATTCACTTCTGGCAATAAAAAGGCAACCACAAGTACAAGCAACACCACCATAGCGGTGAATAAGACTCTTGAAACCTTATCAATCCAAGTCACGCCGATAGCAATAAAACCACCGAAGATTAAAGTAAATAGCAATACCGAGACTTGGTTATTTAAATCCACACCTAATAACGGCTCTAAACGGGTTTCAAGTAATGAAGAACCGCCCATTAGATACACCATTGTCAAAGCAAATAGCAGGCTTAAAAATGAAGCACCTTGAATTAACTGACCCACTTTGCCTAAGGTTTTACCCGTTATGCCGTGAACATTATCACCCACACCAGCGCGTAAATTAATCTCAAGCATGAGTAAAGAGGTATAAGCCGATAATCCCCAAATGACAACCAGTAACATAATCGCAGGCATAATCCCTAATGCTGCAGTCGCTAGCGGCAACGCTAGCATTCCTCCCCCAATTGCAGTACCTGCAACAATGGCTATTGAGCCAAGCATTTTTAAGTTCAAAACATGAGTCCCGTTTAATTTTTATTTATTGGTCGTTATTTGGCTAGATTGAAAGTGTGTATAACATTTCATCGAGCTGTTTTGACAGTATCAGATGCTTCTTGTAACAAGCAAGACACTTAGTTATATAAAGGCTTACAAGCCTGTTAATAAACAATTACGCAACATTAATTTAAAAACTTAAATGCAATAATATTGCAATGGCGTAGCATTACGCCGCTACAATCAATATTTACACTAAATCGGCATAAGAAGACAACTGAAGCAACTAAGAGGAATTACGTTAAGGAATAGAACAATTAGGCTAACAGCTTAGAAATGAAAAATAAACGCAAAAAAGGGAAGGCATCTGCCTTCCCTTATATTTTGAACATAACACTCTGTTTAATACTATTAAACAGCATTAACAAGATTAAAGAGCATGATTACGCTTCTAACAATGCTTTAATGCGTTGTCCGTAGTCAGGATCAGCTTTAGTGAAATGTGCTAGCATTTTTTGCTGAACATCTTGAGTCACTTGACCGAGTGTACCTGCAATCGTTTCCGCAAGGCGTTGTTTTTCTTCCTCACTGAAGATGCGATATAGATTACCAGCTTGAGTATAATCATCTTGGTCATAACGGCTGTATCTATCAGCTTCTCCATCAAGTCTTAGCGGTGGCTCTGCAAATTGGCTCGCATCTTGTAAACCCGTGTCAACTGAATTTGGACCATAGTTAGGTGTTGCATCGCCGCCTGTTTGGTTACCGTTATAAGGGCATTGCGTTCCTGCCATCGCGCCGCCACGTTGATGGTGGTTAGCCTTCGCTGCATGCGGACAGTTAACTGGAAGTTGATTATAGTTGGCACCAATTCGATAACGCTGTGCATCTGCATAAGCGAATAAACGGGCTTGCAGCATCTTATCTGGAGACGCGCCCACACCTGGTACAAGGTTACTTGGTGCTAAAGCCACTTGCTCAACTTCTGCAAAGTAGTTTTCAGGTAAGCGATTAAGCTCAAGTTCACCAATTTCAATCAAAGGATAATCAGCATGTGGCCATACTTTTGTTAGATCAAATGGATTGATCGCATAAGTATTCGCTTCAGCTTCCGGCATAATTTGGACATTTACAGTCCATTTAGGGAAGTTTTTATCGTTAATTGCGGCAACCATATCACGCTGCGACGAATCAGGGTCAATCCCTTTTAATTTATCCGCTTGCTCGCCAGTTAAATTAACTACACCTTGTTGCGATTTAAAGTGGAATTTCACCCAGAAACGCTCACCTTTGGCATTCCAGAAAGAAAACGTATGCGAACCATAGCCGTGCATTTGGCGATAATTAGCAGGGATCCCACGGTCTGACATTAAAATTGTCACTTGATGCATTGCTTCTGGGTTTAATGACCAGAAATCCCACATGGCTTGTGGATCTTTTAGGTTTGTATGTGGGTTACGCTTTTGTGTATGAATAAAGTCAGGGAATTTAATACCATCTCTTAAAAAGAAAGTTGGCGTATTGTTACCCACAATATCGTGATTACCTTGCTTGGTATAAAAACGTAAACCAAAGCCACGAGGATCGCGTTCTGCATCAGCAGATCCCATCTCACCGCCTACTGTTGAAAATCGAACAAATGTTTCAGTTTCTTTTCCAACGCCATTGAAGTGCTCAGCAATGGTGTAGTCACTTAAATCTTTGGTTAAGGTAAATTTACCGTAAACCCCCGTTCCCTTAGCATGAACAATACGCTCTGGAATTCTTTCACGGTTGAAATGAGCTAGTTTTTCAATTAAATGCCAGTCTTGGAGTAAAACGGGGCCTCGTTCTCCTGCTGTTAATGCATTTTGATCGTCAGCTATTGGTGCGCCACTTTGGCTAGTTAAATAATGTGAAGTAGTCATTCTCTATTTATTCCTTTTAGTTATCTTGTAGCCACATTTCAATTAAATCGTGGACGGTTGCCATGATGCTCTCTCCTGGCTCAGTATTTATTGCGATAAATCAATAATAGTGACAAAAGAAAATTAGCTAAAGCGATTAAATACGATAATAATAATAGAAAATAACGATTCAGATTTAATATCTGATTTATATAGTAAAAGTGTGTAAATTAGTTGGTAATTGAGATTCATTCACATTAAAAAGGAAAGTATTGATAAAAATAGCCACGTTTTTCCTTCAATAGGCGACACTGAGCCTACAAAGAAAAAACTTAAAACGTGCTAAGAAGATTGCCGAAAATGATTCAGAAAAAATGCGATAGTTTGACTTAATAATCGCACTCAAATACCACGCAGTTTTCTGGTGTAATTTGACTGTAGAGTAATCTTTTGTGGTTTGAACTGTGATTTGAACTATGGTTTAAACTAGCCAAGACGTTGGCTCAAAAAAGAAAGCCTATCCAGGTACTGAAAAGGCTTAAGCTTGTTTCAAATCAAAGGCGCAAGTAACACCACTACCAATGCCAAAAGAACGCTAGTTGATTCATCCTGTCTTATCAGGCCTTATCATTTGAAGCAGGTTCGGGCTCTCGATACAGTTTCACTAAGTAATAAATATCAATCAATACAATAAAAAAGTTCACTAATGCCACAGGTATAGCACTAATTGCGAGTCCGTAAGCGACAAACAAAGCTGCACCAATTAAATTCCACCAGCGAAGCTTTTTAATATTCGACATCATGAGTGAAATAGCCACCACTACAGATGCTAAATAACCCACCCACTCCCATATTGTTGCAGATTCCATTCATTAATCCTTAATTGTCTTTATTACTTCAGTGTAGCTAATCTTCATAAGTTATGCTGCTAGCCTGCCTTTCTTGCTACAACAGCAGCTGTCATTCGAGAAATACAGCACAACTCACCTGCACTATTGGTTATAAGAACCTCCCAGACTGAGCTACGCTTGCCAATATGAACAGGTTTGG
Source organism: Shewanella sp. UCD-FRSSP16_17 (assembly GCF_001675935.1). NCBI lineage: Bacteria > Pseudomonadati > Pseudomonadota > Gammaproteobacteria > Alteromonadales > Shewanellaceae > Shewanella > Shewanella sp. UCD-FRSSP16_17. Next base: position 418,358 of record NZ_LZFV01000035.1, on the reverse strand, counting down.
TTGTAGCAATCAGCTCACCTTTACGCGATGCTTTTAAATGATTGGCATTTATCTCTTGGCCCACACAATAAAAGTTCTCAAAATCGACAACAAAATTAGCAGCATAGCTTGCAACTGTTTCCGCCAATGCGACATTAGCTCCGCCATGAACAATACCTAAGGGATTGTGAACTGCAGGGTCTGCTGGCATCGTTGCAACCATATAATCATCACCAATTTCGGTAATTTTAATGCCTAACGTTTTCATTAAGGTGCCTTTACCATGGAGCCCACTGTCCATTTTGGCGCAATTCTCTAAGGTAACTTCTCTAAACCAAATACTCATCTTGTCATCCATATCAAAAAACTGTCTTCAGTCTACTGGCTCGCTTTTTAATATCAACGCTTTTACAGATAAAGTTTTTAACAACAAAAAGGGATGGCAAGCCATCCCTTTTTCTACAGTAATCTTACTGTTTAGTGTTGATTAAAATGCTGCAACAATTGGATCAGAACATAAGCTCGTTTCTGTTTCACAGATTTTATATGTCACTTCAGCTGGAGCATTAGTAAAGCGATCGCGATAACGGCCATCATTCGCTGTTGTCGCTACCATGACATCATCACGATAAATCGCCACATTGTCACCAACTGCACCACTCCAAGTTAGATCAACTAAAGCACTACCTCGACGAGACTTCATTGTACGAGTCACCGCTGCATCAATTGAATAATCAAATACTTCTACATCCATAGATACAGTGTCAGATTGGTTTTCACTATCAGTTACAACCAACGAGACATTATAGATACCACCAGCAGCATACATGTATGCTGGAGATTCATCTGATGACATGCTGCCATCACCGAAGTCCCACTCATAACTAACGATATCATCGTTGATATCTGAACTTGTGTTAGTAAAGCTAACCATTAGCCCATCAACATCATATTCAAAACCGGCAACAGGTGCAGCTGGAGCCGCTTCACCTAATGCTGAAATATCTAATCCCCAGCTATTAAGTGTACCCGTATCGCCAGTGGCATTATCTGATACAGATAGTGTCCATGTACCAGCTGCTATATCACCGTTAAAGTCTGATAGACTCCAAGTTTTAACAAGATCATCAGCACTACCACCTTCACGATCATGTAATACCACAACAGTCCCATCAGGCGATGTTAAGCTAACAATTAAATCGCCAATCCATGTGTGGCTGATATCAACGCTAACAGCTAAATCAAAGATTTGAACAGGATCTACAATTTCAATCGTGCTAGTAATTAGACTGTTATCGCCAATATCAACAGGTGAATCATTACCATAGCTGTAATCATTCAATCCAGCAGGGTAAATAGTAAGCGCAACCGCTTTATCTTTAACAGTTACGCCATCATCAGCAGAAACAGTTAATACATAGTCTCCCCAAGCAGCGTCATCAAGGGTAGCAACATCCAATGTAAAGTCATCACCAGCCATCGCTGTGTCTGTTGATAAGCTCACACCATCAAGCGCTGGTGAAGACGATACCGTTAGGCTTACTTGATCATTCCAGCCTGCAATACTGCCTACAGAGAAGTCGTAACTTACTGCACTTCCTGCTTCAACAGATTGTGAAGCTGGCGTCACTGATAACTTAAATGATGGGTCTGGATCAGCTGCCGCTAACGCATCAGCCACATTCAATCTTGTACCTGCAACTGTGATACCAGTTAAATCACCATTGACTTCACCCGAATCCATTAGCAACTGTTTCATTTCAGTCGGGGTAATATCTGGTTCAACCGACCATACTAAAGCAGCTGCACCCGTAACGTGAGGGGTCGCCATTGAAGTACCTGATATAGTGCCGTACGAATCATTAGGGAAAGTAGATAAAATCGCAGAACCTGGCGCGCCCATATCTACACTGGTCAAACCCCATTGTGAGAAGCTAGAAATGGCATCATTTCTGTCAGTACTCGCAATAGACATGACAACATCAGAGTCATAGCTTGATGGGTAGTGCGGGTTAACGTCATTATCAATCGCGTCATTACCCGCTGCAGCAACAAATAAAATGCCTTGATCACCAGCTGAATCAATAGAATCTTTTAATGCTTGGCTGAAACCACCGCCACCCCAAGAGTTATTGGTCGCTTTAACATCAACGCCATGGTTGACCTTGAGATTTGTGAAATAATCAATACAAGCAATTGCATCTTCGGTTGTTCCTGTACCACTGTCCGATAGGAACTTACAACCGATCATCGTTACATCCCAGTTAACCCCCACGACACCGACGCCGTTATTACCTGTTGCACCAATGGTACCCGCAACGTGTGTACCATGACCGTTGCCGTCCATTGGATCACCAGATCCAGTTATCGGATTATAACCATGTACATCATCGATGACCCCATTACCATCATCATCTATGCCGTTACCTGCAATTTCACCAGGGTTAACCCACATATTACTGACAAGATCTGGGTGATTATAATCAACACCAGTATCAATGACGCCAATGACAACACTGTCGCTACCCGTAGTAATATCCCAAGCAGCAACGGCATCAATATCAGCCCCTGCAGTGCCTGAAGATTGACCAGTATTATGCAGGCCCCATAGGTCTACAAAGCTAGGATCATCCGGCATGCCTAAGGCTCTGTATGTGTAGTTTGGCTCTGCATATTTTACCGCTGGATGCTTGCTGATCATTTTGATTGCAGCATCTAAATCACTACCGCTTTTTAGTTGCAGTTTTGCAAGGCGTCCTGATAATAAATGCTGAAATTTATCATCAACACCATCTAAATTTTTATCGGTTAACGTACCGCTAACTAAGCGTTGAGCAGATAACTTTTCAAATTTAGTCACGTTGTCTTTATAAACAACGAGCAATTGATCCTTTTTATATTCAACGGTATTTTTTGCCATTGCAGGGGCGGCATTTAACGCCATAACTGAAGTAATTGCGATTGCAATTGGTGACATTTTCTTGATCATTTTCTGGCTTCCTATCTTCCATTATTAATTCCAGAACCGGTACCTCAACACTGGTAGCTTATCCATTAGCCTTATAAGCGAGTTGACATTCCACTAAGTGAAACCCGGAATTGTTGTTGCATTGTGATTGTTGTCATAGCAAAAGGAGTTTTAAAAGTGGCGAATCGTGAAATAGTAATAAACTACTAACCCTATTAGTCTAGATAAAATATCAACCAGCCAAAGCCCACAAATTAAATCTTTTATAAACATTAACTTAAACAAAAATAGCACTAAAGTATTGTTGTTAACAGGGCAAATAAAAGTAGCCATTCTTCCGATTGAGCTATCAAGTATCTGTCCGTAAGTTAACCCATGTAGCTTGTCTCAGTTCATATAAAGGAAGTCATCAAGGTTCACGAGAGTGCCAAAGATTTGCAAAGAAAGACGGAAGATTTCAATGCGGACTTTTCGACATTTTCTCAAACAGACTTTTTGAAATGTACGGGTACCAAGTTCACTTCATGCTCGCAGTCAGGACTCATTCTGCAGCGGTTAATTCTGTATGCATTATCTGTGCTAGGAAGCGAATTTTACTATTGAGAAGGTAGTTACCAGCACTATCACTTGAATCAATATTCAAACAGGGAGCGTCTAATGAAGTCGCAAACAAAATTATCGTTAATTTCTCTCGCTATTACAGCAAGTCTTGCTTTACCGGTCAGCGCTACTGGCCTATCTCTGCCTGGTGTCACTGCTGTAGAAAAATCAGCAGAAGTCGCTGCAGCAGTTAACAGTCAATCGACTGTTGTTCAAACTGGATTAGGGCAAGATGCTTTAGTTAGTCAATCTGGTACTCGTCATGTTGCAGAGGTCACTCAAGTTGGTGATGACCAAATTGCTGAAGTGATACAGACAGGTGATTGGCAGGAGTCATACATTACTTCTGAAGGTAATGGTAATATTGTGTTAACCAATCAGGTTGATGACTGGCATATTTCAAACGTAAGTGTGAATGGTAATGACAACCAAGTTACTGTTGACCAATCAGGGTTTTGGAATACAAGTGAAACCACTTCTGTAGGCGCATCTAATATCGCTGATACAGTTCAAGATGGGTTTCGAAACAACAGCATTATCCAGCAAGTGGGTGACAGCAACTTAACTCAAACCACACAAGTTGGTGAAACTAACTTGGCAATTTTTCGTGTAGAAGGTAATGACAATGACGGCATTATCTCTCAGCAAGGTAACAATAACCAAGCTGGCTTAGTATCTGCTGCAGGTGGTACAAACGTTGGTAATAACAACGATTTATTTGTCGACCAATCAGGTGATGAAAACTTTGGCGCTGTATTAGGTGTCACAGGTAATGATAACAGTTTTGAAATCGTCCAATCTGGCTTTGCTAACACAGGGGTTGTTGCAAGTTTAACGGGCTCAGATAACGATATTGTTATCGATCAAAGCGGTGACTTGAACAGCGCCGTTATTGAGTTTGCTACTGGCAATGGTAATGAAGTATTCATCTATCAAGATGGTACAGGCAACCAAGTTGGTGATAGCAACATTGCTGTAATTTCTGGTAATGACAACATGATTGATATTGATCAGTCAGGTACTGCCAACCTAACCGAGTTCGAAACAATCGGCGATTTAAACGTGATTAGTGTCGTTCAAGATGGCGAAGATAACTACGTTGCTTCAGGTACATATGGTGCTGATAACATGGTAGAAATTAGCTCAACAGGTAACAGTAATGAAGTTGCTGTGTTTGTTGAACTTGATCAAAATACAGTTTCAGTTAGCCAAGAAGGCGACACTAACTTTGCTTATTCAGATACCTTTGGTTTTGAAAACAGCACGACACTTGAACAAGTCGGCTCTGACAACGAAGCCACTGTGAGCGTCGTTGGGATTGGCCAAAGTGTTGATATCGTACAAGAAGGCGAATTTAACTTAGCTGATGTTGTGTCTCTTGGTGAAGATCATATCATCGATATTGCACAAGAAGGCGCTGGTAACTGGGTTGGTGGCGATGACGGCTATTTCCTTGTCGATGGTACTAACAACAGCTTAACTATTTCTCAAGTAGGCAATGATAACTTAGTAACGGGTATGCAAGTAGGCAGTAACGATATGATCAGTGTATCGCAGTCTGGCGACTTTAATACAGCAACTATTTACCAAAACTAATTATTGCTTTTTACAAATAATTTGTAGATATAGTGATGAAAAAGGGAGCCATTTGGCTCCCTTTTTATGCAAACTTGTTGTTGACTGCAATTTTAATGGAAAATCAGTAACTGTAACGTCTACCAGTATACAGATTTAAGCGAACTCAAAGTGAGCTTGATAAGTTTGCGCCCAACGCAATAATTCAACCCGATTGCGTGATTGCGTTTTACGGAAAATAGATGAAATGTGGGCTTTGACTGTATGCTCACTAATACACAACCTGTGGGCAATTTCTTTATTACGAGCACCGCTAGAAACAAGTTGAATAATCGTTCTTTCTCGGCTTGTTAGCATTTGTAGCATAGCAACCGTATCAGGCGGAATATCAATATTTGCATCCAGTTTCTGAACCAGTCTGCGGAAAATCTTACTAATTAGCGGTCTATCATACCAAAGCTCATCTGCGACCATTTTTCTCAGCCCTGTTAACATCAGATCCATACGCTGATCGGCATAAAGTAAGCCTCTTACTCCTAACAATAGCGCTGACTCTTGATCAAGCGAGCCACGCTCAACTTGATATAAAGCAACAGGGACATGATTGACGAGCCGAGAAACCAGTAAAGGGATACCTTTACTGTCTAAAGCCGCTCCTTTTTGAGCGATTAGATAAAAACTATTGGTATTTTTCTCAACCTCTAGTTCACTCGCATGTTTAACTATGCGAGTTTTGAGACCAATAGACTCAGCTAAAATGGCCAAATGACATGGCGCTGCGACTTGGTGCAAAAAAACTAATTCATCAATATTTGAATTCATCACTTTTCTCCCTGAAAAGTATCCATCACATCTCGCGTCAGCGAGTTTCTTCCTGAAATGTTGAAAACATGTAACAACAATGTTCAATGATAGTATATTTTAACTAGTCCATAAGGTATTTTTGCAATACTAATGTATGAATTAATCATCTAAGTCCTTATAAAGTCCTCTATTAATAGCATAAAAAAACTTTCCGCACTGCCTAATTTAGTTTATTTACCTAAAAATTAGTGACGATTAAGTGATGCTAACTGCTTATTATGTAGTCCAGTAAGCAACACTAATGCACTAATTCCTCCTACTAATGCCATAAACATGTCAGATTGGGTATCCCAAACGTAACCTTGAGTGCCTAAAAAGGCTTCTGCATCTTCTCCCGTTAATAAAGCAACCCACCATTCTATGAGTTCGTAGAAAGCTGAAAACGCTAACACAAAACACACAGATAAAAACTGGCACCAATAGCCTGGTTGTAACACATGATTTCTCAACATCACTTCACGGGCTAACATCACAGGTATAAAACCTTGCGCGAGATGGCCAACTTTATCGTAGTYATTTCTATCACTATCCATCAGTTGTGCTAACCAATCGAATAACGGCACCTCTGCATAAGTGTATTTAGCGCCAACCAACAGCACACAGCAATGGATTAAAATTAACAGATAAGACAGTGAGGTTAAGGGGAATTTATTTCGAGTAAAAAATAGGATAGGAATAGCCAATAACGCAGGAAGCGCTTCAAGCCACCAAGTAAACATATCCTTAGGTGAGATAACAGACCAACAGAGCACGCTGCAATAAATCACTAGCCATATAACTTTCTTATTCAAACTAAATCCCTCTTAGATGATATTGTTCTAGAATTAGAATATTAACTTTAGCCATCTAGCCCTCTACAACCAGTTAAAAAAGTGCTATTTTGGTCTTGCATTACTATCAGCATAACATAAGCATAACTATTGATAAGAGGGTACCCATATCATGGCGAAACACTCGCTTGACAAGGATAAGATCAAAATCCTGCTGTTGGAGGGCGTCCACCAAACTGCGGTCGATGTACTAGAGCGTGCAGGTTACACAAACATTGAATATCACAAAGCTTCGTTACCAGAAGATGAGCTATTAAAATCCATTAAGGATGCCCATTTTGTCGGTTTGCGTTCCCGTACTCAATTAACTGCTGATGTGTTAAATCATGCTGAGAAATTAGTGGCTATTGGCTGTTTCTGTATTGGTACTAACCAAGTCGATATTGCTGCCGCTGAAAAGTTAGGTGTGCCTGTATTCAATGCGCCATTTTCTAATACGCGAAGTGTTGCAGAATTAGTATTGGGTGAAATTATCATGCTGATGCGTGGCATTCCGCAACGAAATGCTCATGCACATCGTGGTGGGTGGTTGAAGAGTGCAGCTGGCAGTTACGAAGTTCGTGGTAAAACCTTAGGCGTTATCGGCTACGGTCATATCGGTACTCAACTAGGTATTCTTGCAGAAACCTTAGGAATGAAAGTCGTATTTTTTGATATCGAAGACAAATTGCCACTCGGTAACGCGAGTCAAATTCACTCATTAGAAGCCCTATTGAATGAAGCTGACGTAATCAGTTTGCATGTACCTGAAACGCCTCAAACAAAAGACATGTTTGGCGCAACTGAGTTTGCTCAAATGCGTGAAAAAAGCATATTCATTAATGCGTCTCGTGGCACCGTTGTTGATATCGAAGCGTTATCTGAGGCATTAAAGTCTGGTCACCTTGCAGGTGCTGCGATTGATGTATTCCCTGTAGAACCAAAATCTAATGATGATGAATTTGTTAGCCCATTAAGAGGCTTAGATAACGTGATTCTTACTCCGCATATTGGTGGTAGCACCGCTGAAGCGCAAGAAAATATCGGTATTGAAGTCGCTGGCAAGTTAGCTAAATACTCAGATAATGGTTCAACTGTATCTGCAGTTAACTTCCCAGAAGTGACCTTGCCACAACACAAAGGCACTTCACGTCTACTGCATATTCACCATAACCGCCCTGGCGTATTGATCAAAATTAACCAAGCCTTCTCTGAAAAAGGTATCAACATTGCAGCGCAATATCTGCAAACCACAGCAGACATTGGTTATGTAGTGATGGAAGTTGACTCTAATCAAGCTGAACAAGCTCTTGGTGAATTGAAAGCGATTGATGGTACGATTCGTACTCGTGTATTGTTTTAATCGTTAAGTTAAACGGTCAATCAGCCCATTTAAACTTGATGACGAATTGACCAATAACATCACGAAAATATTGTGAACTAAAGCTATCTTCATTCAATTGAAGGTAGCTTTTTCTTTTGAGCATTAATGAATTCCGTTACACTCACTGTCTATCTTTTGATGGTCATCTTAAGGATCAGTTTATGACACTTGCAACAACACAGCCTGATTGGGACTTTCTACATACTTCCCCTGACTTATTTGTCGCCAATCTCACGCATTTAGGCTTAATTGAAATTACTGGTGAGCAAGGTAAAACCTTTATTCACGGCCAAGTCACCACTGATATCACCTCACTAACAGACCAGCAATGGCGTTGGGGAGCTCATTGTGATGCAAAAGGGAAAATGATCTCAAGCTTCAGAACATTCTCATGCAATGACAGCTTATTCACCCTTCACACAGCATCCGCATTACCACTAAGTTTGGCTCAGTGGCAAAAATATGCTGTTTTCAGTAAAGCTGAATTAACTGATATCAGTGCGAGTAAATGTATTATAGGGATAGCAGGTAACACAGCAAGCCAGTTCGTTGAACAAGAATTTGGTGCGATAAATGACGAATTAACTGTCGTCGATAACTCGATTATTTTAAAAGATAATGACCGATTTATATTGATTCTAAACGAAGATATAGCAAGCAAAGTCATTGCAGCTTCTAAGCAGCCATTACTTAATGCTTCTGCTTGGCAAGCACTAGAGATAAAAGCGGGTTATGCCAACATTGACGCTAATCATAGCGCTGAATTTGTGCCACAAATGTGTAATGTACAAGCTGTAAATGGGATTAGTTTTGAAAAAGGCTGTTACATGGGTCAAGAGACTATCGCCAGAATGAAATACCGAGGTGGTAATAAACGTGCCTTGTATATTTTATCTGGAACAGCCTCCGATACCGTCAATAGCGAAACACAAATCGAAGTTCAAATGGATGGTGACTATCGCCGTGCAGGTAAAGTCATTGAGTCAGTTCAGTATAATGGCCAAGTATTGCTTACCGCAGTCCTAGCAAACGACACTGATAATGATGCTGTACTTCGTATTAGCGATGACAGTGATAGCCTACTTTCAGTTGTACCACTACCTTATTCATTAGACGATGAGTAACAGCGTAAGTAGTTGCGCTAATCAAACGTGATATAAAAAAGGCTGCTAACCCAATAAGGGTTAGCAGCCTTTTTATATTCTAAATAGCGGCAGTATTAAAAAGTTTCTTCGTGCTTCGCTTTGATTTCTTTCACATCATCGAGTACTGAACGAAACTGTTTTACCAAATCAGGATCGAAATGCTTGCCTGACTCTTTCTCAATTAGCGCCATCGTGTCTTCAACCGTCCACGCTTTTTTATAAGGCCTTGCAGAAGTCAGAGCATCAAATACATCGGCAATGGCAATAATACGTCCTTCTATTGGAATATCTTCACCAGATAAACCGTGGGGGTAACCACTGCCGTCCCATTTTTCATGATGGCTAATGGCAATGCGTTTAGCCATTTGCAATAAAGGGTCATCATGATCGCCGATGATTTCAGCACCGATTTGCGCATGCGCTTGCATCTCTTTCCACTCATCGGCATCTAACTTACCCGGCTTTTTTAATATCGAATCTGGCGTGCCTATTTTGCCAATATCATGCATGGGCGCTGCGTTATAGACTAACTCACAAAACCGAGAAGAATGACCAGATGCAATCGCTAATAATCTAGCGTAGTGACTCATTCTAATAACATGTAATCCAGTTTCATTATCTTTGTATTCTGCTGCTCGGCCTAAACGGCGAATGATTTCAAATCGAGTTTCACTCAATTCTTTAGTACGTTGGGCGACTTCTGATTCAAGTAAGCGTTTTTGATCATACAAAGATAAATGGGTTTTTACTCTCGCCTTTACCACTGCGGGGCTGACAGGTTTAGTAATATAATCCACGGCGCCTAACTCAAAGCCTTGTGCTTCATCTTCAGTCTCAGATAATGCCGTAACAAATATCACCGGAATGTGGCAGGTTAGTGGCTCACTTTTGAGTTTCTGGCAAACTTCATGGCCGTTCATGCCAGGCATCATAACGTCTAACAAAATAAGATCTGGAGCCGACTTTTGAGCCAAAGCTAACGCTTTAGGACCATCAATTGCGACTTTGATCTTGTAATCTTTACCTAAAATACCAACTAAAATGTCAATATTTTCAGGTGTATCATCAACTATCAGCACCGTCGCTTTTTCCATGTTAAATCCCTATAACTCTTCCTAGTGAATATGACTTAAAATACTTTTTCGGTAAGCTGTAAAAACCACATCAGCCAATACTCTTACGAATTTTCTCAATATGTTCGACAGCATCTTCAAACTGGTAACCTTTAATCATTGCACCTACGGGCTTAAGTTTAGCCCAAGTTTGCTGATTCACCTGTAACTGTAGATTGTCGATCATATCGGTAGCTGATGCGTCGCCATCGTCTAACAGCGCCAATAATTTATCGAGTAATTCCGCAAAAAATTCATCGCTGATAAGTTCAAGCTGAGTAGCCTCATCGCCAGTTTCATTGTTATTTAACCAAACATCGATAGCTTCGCAAATTGAGCTAACTAAGCTGTCTAATTGACTAAGTTCATCTGAAAGCTCAGTTTCGTCAATCAAGTTCTTTTCAAGTTCTTTTGCCTGAGCAGTTAACTTATCGCAAGCTAAATTACCGGATAACCCCTTAAGAGTATGTGCGTACCTGATAGCATCTTCTCGTTCATTGCTATCGATAGCATTCGTTATCTCTTTAACAATGTGACGCTTACCCTCTACAAATCGGGTCAATATTTTGCGATATAGGCGAGCTGAGTTTTGCACTAATTGCAAACCACGATCGACATCGACGTCAGGATGCTGAGGCCAAGTTTCATCAGTCTTAGTTGAACCCTTTGCGGTGAATGTCAGGTTTTCTGTTGCTATGTTTGACCCTAAATATTTAAGCAAGGTTTGATATAGAAGAGAAACTTCTATTGGTTTGGCAACATGATCGTTCATCCCAGCGTTAATGCATTTCTCTTTATCACCGGCCATGGCATTAGCAGTCATCGCAATAATCGGCAGATTTTCAAACTCTGGCTGTAATCTAATTTGCTCTGTTGCGGTATAGCCGTCCATTACTGGCATTTGGCAATCCATTAGCACTAAGTCAAAACCTTGTTTCGCTACCATGTCTAAAGCGATTTGGCCATTATCAGCAATAGTTAATTCAATACCCACTTGCTGTAGAAACTCTGCTGCGACTTCTTGGTTCATGTCATTATCTTCAACTAATAACACTTTTTTGCCATTTAGCTGTTCAAGCAACTCTGCATTTAAGCTGGTCGCCTTTGCTCTAACTGGCATGTGTCCTTGCTTACCAAATGCCGACATTATGGCATCGAGTAGTCGTGAAGCGCTGATGGGCTTGGTGATATAACCGTTGATTCCTAGCTCATTTACTGACTGAGTAAACTCAGGAGTCGCATGAGCTGATACCATAATCGTTAACGGAGGATTCGCACTCTCTTTCATTATGGTTTCAGCCGTTTCCAAACCATCCATGCCAGGCATTTTCCAGTCAATTAAGGCCAATTTGTAATTGTTTGAATGACACATGGAGATTGCTTCAGTCCCATCTTTAGCCAAGGAAACACTGAAGCCCATACCTTTTAGCATGGTCTGTAAAATATCCCGTGCGGTTTGGTTATCATCAACAACTAAAAGCTCCATCCCTTCTAGCTCTTGAGTTGCCTTTAGCTGTAGATCATCGGCTTGGCTGAGCTGCGCAGTAAAGTAGAATGTACTTCCGACTCCACGCTTACTTTCCACTCCTATTTGTCCATCCATCAACTCGACGAGTTGCTTACAAATAGCAAGACCTAAACCAGTACCGCCATACTTTCTGGTTGTTGAACTATCAGCTTGGCTAAAGGATTGGAAAAGCTTATTACATTGCTCTGGGGTAAGACCTATTCCACTATCTCTTACGCTAAACTTAAGTTCTATCTCATCACCCTGTTGAACTAAAGTCTCGATAGTCAGAATGACTTCACCACGCTCGGTAAACTTAATGGCATTGTTCATTAAGTTAATCAGCACTTGGCTTAATCTAAGGGGATCGCCCATTAAATGACTAGGAATATTAGGTGCGACAGAGAACAATAACTCCAACTGTTTATCGGCCGCTTTTACAGCAAACATATCACTGAGATCTTCTAACAATGTATCAAGCTGAAATGGCACGATTTCGATTTCCATTTTGCCAGCTTCAATTTTTGAAAAGTCTAAAATGTCATTAATAATGCCCAGCAATGACTTAGATGCACGTTCAATTTTCTCCACAAAGTTATGTTGTTTTTTATCTAAATTGGTCTGTAGACAAAGGTGTGACATACCAATAATGGCATTCATAGGAGTGCGTATTTCGTGGGACATATTAGCCAAGAAGTCACTTTTTGCTTTGCTTGCTGCGTCAGCTTCATCTTTAGCAATTTTTAACTCATTGGAAACCGTCATTAAGCTAGTAATATCGGCCATAGACACAACTGCTGAGGTCACTTCACCTTGGTCATTATTGAGCGCTGCAAAGGTCATATCCATCCAAATAACATCACCTGATTGGCTCAGTATTCTTGGCTCAATATTAAAGTTTTCAAATTCATTATTGATCAGTTTATTAAACTGCTCTTTTGCTAGTACCTTGTCTTCAGGCGCCATAAATTCAAAGAATAATTTTCCTTCTAGCGCATTTGAATTTATTCCGATATTGCGGCCAAAGTGCTCGTTACAATTCAAAATCACGCCGTAAGCATCAATATTTACTATGCCCATTTCGGCAGTATTTAATAATGCTCTTAAATGTTTTTCACGATCCGCTAAGCGTGTTTCTGCTTGCTTCCTATCTGTGATATTCATTAAATAACCATTCCACATAATCGAATCGTTATTCCATGACTGCCCTTTCGCGCCAGCTTCTAACCAGATAGTCTCACCTGACGGATGCAGATATTGAAACTCTGTCACCCATTGCAAGCCATCAACACCTTTACCGGCTAAATCATCCAAAATCGTTTGTTTCTGGCTATCTACAATTCTGTCAATGAGCAAATCAAAGTTTTGCATTAGCATGTCACGAGGGAAGCCAATAATGCTCACACAAGCCTCTGATAAAAAGCTAAATTCGCGCTCTGAATCAGAGTGCCAAATCATTTGATAAACTAAGTTGGGTAATGACTCGGTGATATTTTCGAGCTGTTTCTGGGAGTTTTTAATCGCTTCCAATGCATGCTTGCTGTCTGTTACGTCATGTAAACTACCGTCAAACCACAGCGGATTATCTTGCTCATCGTAACTGGCTTTACCTTTCTCATGTATCCATTTAATGCTGCCATCTCGATGATAAATTCGATATTCGACATCAAAACTTTGTTGAGTTTTAATCGCCTCACTGATAGCGGCAAAACAAGCCGCATCATCGTCTGGGTGAATAAGGGTGTTAAATCTAAGCTTATTACTCTCAATGAGATCTATGGCTGAATAACCTGTCATATCAGCGATATTGTCGCTGACATATTCCATTATCCAATGGTCTTCAATTCGAGTACGGTAAATCGCACCAGGAATATTAGCCACCAGCCCTCTAAAGCGGCTTTCACTGTCTTTTATTTTACGTTCGATAGCTAGCTGGCTGGTAAGATCTCGAATCGTCGCCGCAATTTGTTTTCTCCCTTCATGCCGTATTGGTAACAATGCTAAGTTTATTTCAACCTGCATTTCGGTGTTATCTGACTTTAACGCTACCCAGCCTTCTTTAGGGGTGGCAAATCGGGTTAACTCTTGCTCTAAAAAGACAGTTCGAACAGCTTCATGTTTTTTCCTAAATCGTTCAGGAAAAAGTAACTCAACATTGAGGGCTAAAATTTGTTCAGCGCTATAGCCAAACAACTCTTGGCAGCGGCTATTGGTAAAGATGATATTCCCTAATTCATCAACAATTAGCATCGCTTGTGGTGATGACTCAATAACCGCATTGGACCATAGAGCTGCAGAAAATTGCTCCGTCACATCAGTAAATAACATCTCAACAGAAATTAATTCGCCAGCATCTGAAATTAATGGCTGCATAAACACATCGAGCCGTCTGATATGACCATCATCGGCAAGCATCTCAACTTGATGAGCCGGAACGATTTTACCTGTTAATGCTTGTTCAGTGTAATGCCAATTTTGTTCATTGATTGGATCATTGGTAAACATGCGTTGGTATTTTCGTTTTAACGTATCAACGTCAACACCTAATACTTTTTGAACACCGTCACTCACTTGCGCTAATTGCCCTTGAGGATCTAAAGAACAATAAAATGATTTATCACTCATACCATCAATGAGACTGGCAAAGCGACTTCCGGTTGAATCTTTTAATGCGAGTTCCCTTTCAGCCAGTAACTCAGCGAGCTGATTGAATTTATTGGTTAAGGTTGCAACTTCAAAAATATTATTGCCACTGGTATCTAATCGGTTCACCTTACCTTCACCAAACGCAATAATGCCATTTGCTAAGTTTTCAAGCGGGCGGTTTAAGCGTTTAGAAGCAATAATACTTGTTAGAAGCAGTGCAATTGATAGTAATAATAAAATAAGGGCGAGCCTTGATATGTTCGTTAAGAAGTACTGACTTAACTCTTCGTCACTTGTCGCAATAACCACCTGCCAGCCTAATACTGGAACATTAGCAACACTGACTAAAAAACGATGTCCCGATTCAGTAATGGCATTAGTTTGGCCTGTTAGATTATTTTCCAGTAGGTTTCTTAGTTCATTATTAACGCCACTTTTAGACAGCCACTTATCGCTACTGCCTTTTAAGTCACTATTTTCAGAATCATAAAAAATGACTTGGTCATCTTTATCCAGTACCACTAAATTCTTACTGGGAATTTGCATCAACCTAGGTAAGTTATCTAACGCAATATCGGCAGTGACGACCCCAATGCGATCATCTATTTCACCAAACGCTTTTGAATAGGTGATCATAAGAATATTGCCCGCACCTTCATCAAAGTAAGGTGTTGACCATACACCTTCTGTACTGGCTATTGCATCACTCCACCAACTCCAACTGCCATCGGTATAGTCATAAGCCTCAGCACCAATATCAAGCATGCTTATTTCATTGCCATCACGAAAAACGTAAGGTGCGTAGCGTAGCTTTTCTGCTAAAAAGTTAGGACGATAGGCAATGGCGCTGCCAAAAATACTCGGATTGCGTCCAAGACGATTGATAAGCAGGTTTTCTATTTTATGAACATCGTCATATAAATCATCACTGTCGACATAGGTGAGATAGTCAGAAAGGCCTCGCGTATTATTTTGAATCGAGTCCATCACAAAGTTAAGATGATTGGCAGATAAAACGGCTTGTTGCTCTAAGCGAAGGTAGGTATCTCTTTCATATTCTTGATAATTAATCCAGCCATGAAAACCATAAACTAATCCCATGATAAGGATTAATGGCAATGCAATATATGCCAATATTCGACTTCGAAAACTATGTAACTTGCGCTCATTTTTATCCATAAATATAAGTCTCATTTACTCAGTCAAATTTTAGCTCATCACGACATTTCACTTTCCTGACATTCAATGCTGATATTGGCGCAACAAGCCTCATCAGCACATGTTCACTATCACGATGCGGCGCTGTATAAAAAACACCCACTCTACTATAACGGTTAACCCTATGAATGCAATTGTAAATATTGTTTAAATTTGACTCGTTTATCTGTTTGTAAACGCCCTTATAAGCCTAGTAAGAGTTTCCAGCCACTACAACTTAAGTTGCAATTTTTTTATTCATGCAAACCTTAATGTCGATTCATTTAACTAAAGCGCATCATCGCATGCAGCATATAAAGATCTATTCTGCTAAAAATACCGTATGATGATGTTATTACGAGAATTACTGGAACATGTTATGTCCTCTGTTGTCTGTCAATTATCACAAGTCACTAAAAGCTTTACCGACGGCGAGCAACGTCATCAAGTTCTTAATGATGTCGACTTAAGGTTACATCTCGGTGATACCATTGCATTAACAGGGCCTAGTGGTACAGGTAAAAGTACCCTGCTTAACATTATTGCAGGCTTTGAGCGTGTTGATGCCGGACACTTAACACTGCTAGAACAAGACACACACCTCTGGACTGATAACCAATGGGCATTATTTCGGCGCCAACAATTAGGTGTCGTATTTCAGCAGTTCAACCTCCTCACACCGCTTAATGTCATTGATAATATTCGATTTCCGCTTCAGCTGAATAATCAAAAATGGAACATTTGGGGTGATGAACTCATTGAAAAACTAACACTTACTGAAGTCATTAACCGACCCGTTGAGACCTTGTCTGGTGGACAACAGCAGCGAGTAGCGATTGCAAGAGCCTTAATCCATAAGCCTGCACTACTGCTAGCTGATGAGCCAACGGGTAATCTTGATGAAAAAGCAGGACAACAAGTCATGGGACTGTTGTGCGATCTAGCCAAAGCCGCTAACACAACAGTACTTATGGTAACGCACAGCGATACTTGTGCTGCGTTTATGCAAAGGCGCTGGCACCTTGAGCAAGGTAAAGTGCATGAATGATAAGCGAAGCAATCAAGACAATAAGCCTCAACTAGATACAGGTACGAATCTAGGTACCATAAGCTGCACACCAACTGAACTTGATTATCGTTTAGAGCAAGACTCTGCTTCTGGCTATAGCTTATACAATAGTTTGGCCGTATTTGCTGCGCATTATCGCCATGCACCTTTACAAGCTGGTGCTATCTTACTTGGTATTATTTTGGCTGTTACGCTATTAATTGGGGTTAAATCCACCAACGAAAACGCAGTCCGAAGTTACAGTGAAGCTACGGAACTTTTAAGCCAACGAGCCTCGTTACTCATCACACCTAATACAGGTGAACAGTATCTGGATGAGCAAGTTTACTTTCGCCTTCGTCAAGCAGGAATAAGCCAAGCACTCGCTGTCATTAATGGGTTAGTGGTCGATAGTGAAGGACGACGCTGGCAACTTCAAGGTAGCGACCTGTTTGCAGCAATTAACCTCCAGCAGCATAGTGGCACTAATCAGAAAACAGATTCTGCAATTAACCCACATATCCCCTTAGCGAAATTACTCGGCGCTAAAAATATTCTGCTCATGAGCCAATCCTTAGCCGATAAAGTCGCCCCAGATGGCCTGTTTTACCTTCAAGACCCATTAAATGAACAAGGGTCGCCTATTTCACTTGAAGTCGTAGGCTTAGACGATGAGTTTGGCTTAGGAAATGCAATTGTTGCTGATATCTCTCTTGCGCAGTCTCTGCTAAATCATTCTCAAAAGTTATCTTATATTGCCTTATTTGACGAACCCAGCAGCTTGATAACTCAAATTAATCAAGCACAATTATTATTACAACAAGCTACGATAACAGAACAAGATCAAGGACAGGCACTCCAAGAGTTAACCCGTAGTTTCCATCTCAATTTAAATGCGATGAGTATGTTAGCCTTTGTTGTCGGCCTGTTTATCGCCTACAACGGTGTGCGTTACAGCTTGATGAAACGGCAAAAACTGTTAGTTCAACTGCTGCAATTAGGTGTCCAAAAGCACATATTATTACTGGCACTTGTGGTTGAGCTCAGTTTTCTGGTGTTTGTCGGTTCAGTCGTTGGCTTCATACTTGGTTTGCAGTTAAGTCTCTGGTTGCAGCCTATGGTTGCGATGACACTTGAGCAACTATACGGTGCACGCTTAATGCCTGGTTCATGGCAATGGCAATGGTTATTTCAAGCAATGGCATTAACCTTATTTGCAGGATTACTGGCCTGTTTACCTCTTTATCGCCAACTCACTAACCAGCCACTTGCTCGAATGATAGCCAAAAGCAATCAAGTATCGCATTTGGTCAAAACCCATCGTATGCAATTTATGATTGCCTGCATTGCATTAATTGGTTGTGCATTAGCATTTCCCTTTGCTAAACAGTATCAGGTCAGTTTGGGGTTAATGGGGATTGTGATCATTGCGATTCCACTGCTATTGCCACTGACGATTTACCGTATCAGTGAATGGATGACCAACCTCTTTCCTACTGGGTTATGGCATTACATGATTGCAGAAACAAAAGAGCTAATCGGCCCGCTATCATTAGCTATGATGGCTATGCTACTGGCATTAACTGCCAATATATCAATGAATACATTAGTGGGCAGTTTTGAAATCACACTGAAAAACTGGCTTGAAAGTCGTCTTCATGCAGACTTGTATATGCGCCCTGCAAGCGACAAAATTCTTGAGATCCAAGACTTGTTATCAAAACAAGAAAAGGTTTCAGGTATTTACACACAGTGGACTATCGCCTCGACCTACCAAGGAATGCCAATTGAGTTAGTGAGTCGAGACCTCTATTCAACCAAAGTCACAAGCTCTTTGAAGAGTCAGACGGATAACCTATGGTCAGAATTTGTCGCGGGTAAGCAAATCTTAATCAGTGAACCCATCGCAATAAAATATGGCTTAAACATTGGTGATAGTTTCAACATCAACCCCTTCAATCATGCCAGTACACATCAACTTCCAACGATTGGAGCCATTTTTTTTGACTATGGTAATCCCAAGGGGCAAGTCGTTATAGATAGAAGTTTATGGCAACAACTGCAATTACCACAGCAACCCAAAAGTATTGCAGCAAGTTATCAAGGCGATATAGGTCAACTTGAATCATTGCTGTTAGAAAGCAAATTGATCTCTAATGCCCAAATGTACAATCAAGCCAAAATCAAGCAGCAAGCCATTGCCATGTTTAAGCAAACCTTCTCGATAACCATGGTACTAAACAGTTTAACTCTGATTGTTGCTGCCATAGGATTATTCAGCGCTTGTTTAATGCTGATTCAGGCAAGGCAAGCTCCACTCGCCAAGCTCTACGCACTAGGAATTAATAAAAGAGAGTTACGTCTAATGACCTTTGTGCAAATGCAGTTGATTGTATTGCTAACCTGTTTAGTTGCGCTTCCTACAGGAGCTGTTTTGGGTTACTTGCTCATTAATAAAGTGACACTGCAAGCGTTTGGTTGGAGCATTGCAATGCTATGGGATTGGCCAGCTTATTTTCGAGTGGTCGTTATCGCACTAACAACCAGCGCTATCGCCATTGCGATTCCACTATATTGGCAAACCAGAAAACCGCTAATTAGTAGCTTACAGCAGGAGGCGTTGTGATGAACGATAACAAGCAAAATATGAACTCAATTGCTCATAAAATTAGCCTCTGTTGTATGACGATTTTAATGCTCAGCGCATGCCAGCCTGAACCCGAATCGAGTCAAATTAACATGGGCGGGATATTAGGAGACGCTTCATCGAGTTTGACTCAATACACTAAGGTCGAACCGGGATATCAATTTACATTTCCAGCAGATCATTTAGGCCATGATGATTTTCGACAAGAGTGGTGGTATTTAACTGCCAATATGCAAACTCAATCTGGTGAACAGCTTGGCCTACAATGGACTCAATTTCGTATTGCGCTCACTAGTGAAGAGCCAAGTGGGGTAATGAGTGCAATAGCTAACGCAGAAGTGACTGAAAAAAGCAGCCACGATCAAGCCAATGAATCCGCCCCACTTCAGCAACAAACTGACCACTCGAAATGGGCAACATCACAGATGTACATGTCCCATGCAGCTTTAACATCAATTGACACTCATCAAGCCGCGGAAAAATGGTCACGAGGTCACCCCCAATTTGCCGATGTAACAGCAAACCCTTTCACAGTGAAACTAGATAATTGGCAATGGATGAGTGAATCATCAGCAATGTTTCCTGCAACACTCAAGATCGCAACTGATACCTTTAGTTATCAATTATCCTTATCAAGCTCTTCACCTATGCAATTACAGGGCGAAAGTGGCTATAGCATAAAAAGTGCTGATAGCGCAGTTGCCTCTTATTATTACAGCCAACCATTTATTGATTTAACTGGCACGATTACTCGTAACGGAAAACAAGAAACCGTCACAGGCAAAGCATGGTTAGATAGAGAATGGAGTTCGCAATTTCTGACCAAGGCGCAACAAGGTTGGGATTGGTTTTCCATCCGTCTTGATGATGATTCTGCATTAATGGTATTTCAGCTACGTGGAGCAGACAAAAATACACCAGCATTTTACAGTGCTAGGAGAATGTTTGCCGACGGTAGTGGCCGAAATATCACTAACCAGAGAACGAACGATATTGCCATGAGACCGATAATCTGGCAGCAAACTGACAGCGGAAAATATCCCGTTAGCTGGCAATTATCTATTGAAAGCGAACAAATCGATGTGACAGTAACAGCACTCAACCCTGACAGTAATATGTCACTTTCAATCCCTTACTGGGAAGGACCGATTCAGGTTTCTGGTAGCCATAAAGGCAATGGTTATATGGAGTTAACTGGTTATTAGGTTAACTACTCACTATGTAATATATACCAAATACGATATGAATATGTGCCATCCACTTGGCACTGGGCTTATTGGATGTATGTTTATATTTAAATCAAACTCTGTATAAAATAAAAACAATTAATTTAATGTGTTTTATCCCGCTAATTTCCTTCAAATTCTCTCATCTTGGCCTAGAATCAATGTATCGCTTAAATTATCATCACCTAATTAAGTGACTGAGTAACTTCTAAAATGTGTCTTAGATCACGTTGCAAAATGTGATCTACAACAACAAACTATCAGTATACTCATTGCGAGGTATACCCATGATAAATGTGAGGTTTAAACTCAACATTATAGAGATGAATAAAGCCATTATTTGGCATATAAAACGATGATTAACCTTTTAAGGTTATCAACTAACAGCAAAGAGTGAGGAAACACCATGAGCATAAGCCGTCGCGAGTTTCTAAAAGCCAATGCCGCTACTGCAGCCGCGTCGGCTGTTGGGCTTGCCTTACCAATCAAAATGGTTCAAGCAGAAGAGAAATCTGCAGAAATTAAATGGGATAAAGCCCCATGTCGTTTCTGTGGTGTAGGTTGTAGTGTATTAGTCGGAACAAAAGGCGGTAAAGTTGTTGCGACTCAAGGTGACCCAGAAAGCCCAGTTAACAAAGGTCTTAACTGTGTTAAAGGCTACTTCCTGTCTAAGATCATGTACGGTAAGGACCGTTTAACTTCGCCATTATTAAGAATGAAAGATGGCAAGTATGACAAAGAAGGTGAGTTCACTCCTGTTAGTTGGGATGTTGCTCTAGACACTATGGCTGACAAGTGGAAAGAAAGCATCGCCAAAAAAGGGCCAACTTCAGTTGGTATGTTTGGTTCTGGCCAATGGACAATTTGGGAAGGCTACGCTGCATCTAAATTGCATAAAGCTGGCTTCTTAACCAACAACATCGATCCTAACGCACGTCACTGCATGGCATCTGCAGTGGGTGGTTTCATGCGTACTTTTGGCATTGATGAGCCAATGGGTAGTTATGACGACTTCGAAGCGGCAGATCATTTCGTGC
Organism: Shewanella sp. UCD-FRSSP16_17; assembly: GCF_001675935.1. Classification (NCBI taxonomy): domain Bacteria; kingdom Pseudomonadati; phylum Pseudomonadota; class Gammaproteobacteria; order Alteromonadales; family Shewanellaceae; genus Shewanella; species Shewanella sp. UCD-FRSSP16_17. The sequence continues at coordinate 396,614 of NZ_LZFV01000035.1, read as the reverse complement.
TTTGGGGCGCGAACATGGCAGAAATGCATCCAATTTTATGGTCTCGCTTAACTGACCGTCGTTTAAGCCACGCAGGCAGCAAGGTTCACGTTTTATCAACGTTTGAAAACCGCAGCTTCGAGCTTGCCGACAACGCAATGGTATTTAAGCCACAGTCTGACCTAGTTATCTTGAACTATATTGCTAACTACATCATTCAAAACGATGCGGTTAATAAAGACTTCGTTAACAAACACACAAACTTCGCTGAAGGTGTCACTGACATTGGTTATGGCTTACGTCCAGAGCATCCATTAGAGAAGAAAGCGAAAAACCCAGGTAACGGTAAATCTAAGCCTATCTCGTTTGAAGAATACGCGAAGTTCGTTAGCACATACACTGCTGAATACGCTTCAGAAATGAGTGGTGTACCTGTTGAGAATCTTGAGGAAATGGCAAAAGCTTACGCTGATCCTAACATCAAGATCATGAGCTTATGGACCATGGGTATTAACCAACATACTCGTGGTGTTTGGGCAAACAACATGCTTTATAACATTCACTTGTTAACCGGTAAAATTGCTACCCCAGGCAACAGCCCGTTCTCGTTAACTGGCCAACCATCAGCTTGTGGTACGGCTCGTGAAGTCGGTACATTCGCTCACCGTCTACCTGCAGATATGGTCGTTGCTAACCCTAAACATCGTGCGATGACTGAAGATTTATGGCAATTACCTGAAGGCACTATCCCGCCTAAACCAGGTTATCACGCCGTTCTTCAAAGCCGTATGCTTAAAGATGGCAAGTTAAATTGTTACTGGACTATGTGTACCAATAACATGCAGGCTGGTCCTAATATCAATGATGAAATTTACCCTGGTTTCCGTAACCCTGAAAACTTCATCGTGGTATCTGATCCATACCCAACGGTTACCGCAACTGCCGCTGACTTGATTCTTCCAACAGCAATGTGGGTAGAAAAAGAAGGGGCTTACGGAAACGCTGAACGTCGTACTCATATGTGGCATCAGCAAGTTAAAGCACCGGAAGGCGCTAAGTCTGATTTGTGGCAACTTGTTGAGTTCTCTAAGCGCTTCAAAGTGTCAGAAGTATGGCCTGCTGAATTAATTGCTAAAAAACCTGAATACGCTGAAAAAACGTTATATGACATCTTGTTCGCAAATGGTGTAGTGGATAAATTCCCTACTTCTGAGTGTAAAGGCGACTACAACGATGAAAATGATGCATTCGGCTTCTACCTGCAAAAAGGTCTGTTTGAAGAGTACGCACAGTTTGGTCGTGGCCATGGTCATGACTTAGATACCTTTGAAAACTACCACGAAAACCGCGGTAAACGCTGGCCTGTTGTTAACGGTACTGAAACAGTTCGTCGCTTCGTTGAAGGCAGTGACCCATACGTTAAAGCGGGTGAAGGTTATAACTTCTACGGAAAGCCTGATGGTCGCGCAGTCATTTTCGCTCTACCATTCGAGCCAGCAGCGGAAGAGCCAAATGAAGAATTCGACTTATGGATGTCTACGGGACGTGTTCTTGAACACTGGCATACAGCAAGTATGACTGCACGTGTACCTGAGCTGCACAAGTCATATCCAGATGCACAGGTATTCATGCACCCTAAAGATGCAAGTAGTCGTGGTCTTAAAAATGGTGATGAAGTGAAAGTGATTTCTCCACGTGGAGAAGTTAAAACACGTGTTGAAACCAAAGGCCGTAACAAACCGCCTGTCGGCGTGGTATTTATGCCATTCTTTGACGCTAGACAGCTGGTAAACAAGTTATTACTCGATGCGACTGATCCGTTATCTAAAGAAACGGACTTCAAGAAGTGTCCTGTGAAGATTGTTAAAGCCTAATTTGACTGACTGTCATGCCTCTTTAAACGATATTGAGGCATGACAACATCACTAATTTTCTCTATCCATTGATGATGAAACATAATGGATATGACGGAGTGTAAATCATGAAGAAAATACTCAGCCTTGCTGCGATAGTGCTCAGTCTTAGCGCTTGCTCAGGCCAACAAGCACAAGAAGCTGCCGCACCTGTAAATGTTAAATCACTTGCCGGAGACGTAGCCATTACTGATACGTTACCTGCAGAAGCTAAAGCGACTTACCCAAGTCGTGGGACAGCTTTAGAAAGAGATTTTGTACATATGCCGCCGCTCATTCCGCATAAAGACTCTTATAAACTAACAACCAAGAAAAATGGGTGCTTAACCTGTCACAGCACAGAAAAAGCAGCGCGTATGAAAGCGACACCAGTGCATGAGTCTCACTTAAGTGCAGACGGTAAGTTTGATGATAAATATTACTTCTGTGTTCAGTGTCACGTTGCACAAGCTGATAATAAAGAAGCGTTAGTGGGTAACACTCACACTAACTAAGCTTTATTGAGTCAGAATACTGCTCGCAATAAAATGCCACCGTCCCATGACCGTGGCATTTTTTATGGCCGTTAATTTTCTACAGCACTTTATAAAGTATTTTTACAGTACTTTGCGCATGACAAAGTTATTAATCTTCTGACCTCTAACTTCCACTCTTTGAGCCTCTTCTTCCACAAAGCCATATCGGCTGAAAAATGGTTTTGCGGTAATACTCACTTCAGCATACAAACTGTTAAGCTTTAACTTTGTAGCCTTATTGAAGATGGCTTGCATTAATGCAGCACCCACACCTTGTCTCTGAAAGTCTGCGCTACAGTAGAAATGATCGATGTAACCATCATCTTGAAGATCTGCAAAACCTGCAATCACATGATTAACCTCAGCCACAAACGGATTAATTTTTGTCACTCTTTCTACCCAAGCGCTTTCATTGTATTCATGGGGCGCCCACGCGGTCACCTCAGCTAACGAATAGTGCTGACGGTTAACATTATGAATAGTGTTAAGCTTTAGCTGCCATAAAGGCTTTATGTCGCTTGWGGTAAAGCGCCTTACTTTAATCATGACTCTTCCTTGATACTATTTTTGCCTACATTTTACATCTTGATATAAGTCACAAGGCGCTACGACGCTTCAAACACGTAAAGATGCTCGTTACTTTCTCTTAATAAAAACCGAATAGACAAACTCTCAGTATTAAATTTTAAGCATAAAAAAACCGCTGCAAAGGCAGCGGTTTTTAATTAAAGGGTTTAGTTAAGAATTACTTCTTAGCTTCACGCTCTTTAACTTCAGCAATTACTTTTTCAGCAACACTGTTTGGACATGGTGCGTAGTGAGCGAATTCCATAGAGAATTGGCCACGACCAGATGTCATAGTACGTAGTGAACCGATGTAACCGAACATTTCTGATAACGGTACGTCAGCTTTAATACGAACACCAGTAACACCAGCCATTTGGTCTTTGATCATACCACGACGACGGTTAAGGTCACCAATTACATCACCTACGTTGTCTTCTGGGCTGAATACGTCAACATTCATGATAGGCTCAAGAAGTTGTGCACCGGCTTTAGGCATAGACTGACGGAATGCGCCTTTAGCAGCGATTTCGAACGCGATAGCTGACGAGTCAACTGCGTGGAAAGCACCATCAGTAAGTTCTAGTTCAACGTCTAACACAGGGAAACCAGCAACAGTACCGGTGTTCATCATGCTAGCGAAACCTTTCTCAACTGCAGGCCAGAATTCTTTAGGTACGTTACCACCAACAACTGAAGAGCTGAAAGTGAAGCCAGAGTTTTGCTCACCTGGACGGATAACGTAGTCGATCTTACCGAACTGACCAGAACCACCAGACTGTTTCTTATGCGTGTAGCTATCTTCTGTAACTTTAGTGATAGTTTCACGGTAAGCAACTTGAGGCTCACCAACAATTAAGTCAACACCGTAAGTACGCTTAAGGATGTCTACTTTAATGTCTAAGTGAAGCTCACCCATACCTTTAAGGATGGTTTCGCCTGAATCTTCGTCAGTTTCTACGCGGAAAGATGGATCTTCAGCAATCATTTTACCGATAGCGATACCCATTTTCTCTGAACCACCTTTATCTTTAGGTGCTACAGCGATAGAGATTACTGGCTCTGGGAATACCATTGCTTCAAGAGTACAAGGATGTTTAACATCACATAAAGTGTGACCAGTTTGAACATTCTTCATACCTACGATAGCGATAATGTCACCAGCTTGAGCTGAATCTAATTCGTTACGCTCATCTGCTTGCATCTCAACCATACGGCCAACACGCTCAGTTTTACCTGTTGCAGAGTTAAGGATAGTGTCACCCTTCTTAATACGACCTGAGTAGATACGTACGAAAGTTAGTGCACCGAAACGGTCATCCATAATCTTGAATGCAAGCGCTTTTAATGGAGCATCTGCATCAACGATCGCGTGTTCGCCAGTTTCATTACCTTCTTCATCAGTAAGAGGTTGTGGATCAACTTCAACTGGGTTAGGTAAGTAATCAACAACAGCATCAAGAAGAAGCTGCATACCTTTGTTCTTGAACGCAGAACCACAGTATGTTGGGAAGAAGTCCATTGTACGAGTACCCTTACGGATACAACGCTTGATGTCTTCCATAGATGGCTCTTCGCCTTCCATGTAAGCTTCCATTAGATCGTCGTCTTGCTCAACAGCAGTTTCGATTAACATTTCGCGGTATTCTTCTACCAAGTCAACCATGTCAGCTGGAACGTCTTCAATCTTGTAGTTTTCTGCTTGGCCTGTTTCATCCCAAACCCATGCTTTACGGGTTAGTAGGTCAACAACACCAGAGAATTCGTCTTCGATACCAATCGGTAAAACCATAACTAATGGATTAGCAGCTAGAACGTCTTGAGTTTGCTTAACAACACGTAAGAAATCAGCACCCATACGGTCTAATTTGTTTACGAAGATGATACGCGCAACTTCTGATTCGTTTGCATAACGCCAGTTAGTTTCTGACTGAGGCTCAACACCACCAGAACCACAGAATACACCTACACCGCCATCAAGAACTTTAAGCGAACGATATACTTCAACTGTGAAGTCAACGTGGCCTGGAGTGTCGATAACGTTAAAACGGTGGTCATTCCAGAAACAGCTTACTGCTGCTGACTGAATAGTAATACCGCGCTCAGCTTCMTGTTCCATGAAGTCAGTAGTAGATTCACCATCATGTACTTCACCGATCTTATGGATCTTACCGGTTAGCTTTAGGATACGCTCGGTGGTCGTGGTTTTACCCGCGTCAACGTGAGCGAAGATACCAATGTTTCTGTATTTGGATAATTCGGTCATGATTCAACTTTAATGATTAGTTAAGAGGTAAACGGAGTATGTAAAAAAGCTAGACACACCGCACATCTGGTTATTTAAGGCGCATATTGTAAGTGGGAACCTTCAAATGCGCAAATGAGACTTGCAAAATTTATCACATTTCGCATAAAAAAATTGTCATTAATTTCAATATTTCTAAATAAAACAACAAAATAAAAGTTATTGTTTATTTTTCAAACAACTTAATTTTTTATGTTAAAACGCCGCATTTTTGACAATGGCTAGCTCAACCGAGGTAAATTTCGTGCAATTAGCAACAAAAAAGCCAATTTGTATCAAAACAAACATGCTATTCGTTAAAACTTGCTGGTAATTTCCATAAAAAAATCCCCAGCCATAAACTGAGGATTTTTGCTATATCATCGCCATAAACATTACATTATGGCTTGTTCATTATTACTCACCGTCAATCGGTAAAATAACAAACAGTAAGTCGCCTTGTGATACTTGCTGACCGTTACCATTCAGAATACGTTCGATACGGTACTTCTGATTTTCAGGGTAAAGAATCGCATTTTGACGGTTAAAGCCGGCTAATGTGACTTGTGAGAACATCTTCATCGCTTCTGTAAGCGCTAAAGTTTGATCGACAGTGACAATGTCACCTTCTTTAACGAAGTCAGGCTCACCTGGCGCTGGAGAGGTATAGAAGATACCGGCACCTTGTGCGAGTACTTTAAGTTCATTACTCTCTGCAACACGTAATGATTCAGTATCTAAACCAACAGTTTCAGCCGCTGCTTCCATTTCAGCAACCAATGCAGGTACGTCTAGCTCTGCCATTAGGCGTGGCAGATAATTCGTATCGTAAACACCTTGGTTAAAGGTGGCATCTTTCAGAATTAGCTTCAGTAATGGAATGTTAGTCGCAATACCCTTGATAACGACACTGTCTAGATATGCAGACATCTTAGAGACAACATCTTCACGTGACTCACCACGGATAATGATTTGTGCGATTAAGCTATCGTAGTATGGCGATACTTCCTTACCAGTTTCAGCGATAGAAATAATCTCAATACCTTCACCTTCTGGCATCACGCACTCAGTTATCATGCCAGGGTTTGGTAATAATTGAAGTACACCTTCGCTGTCTAAAGCTGCTTTTTCAGCAGTGACACGTACTTCCATCGCGTAACCTTGCTCAACAGGCTGTAAATTTTCAATTGAGCGACCTGCAGCAATATCGAACTGAGCGCTAACAATATCAATACCTGATGTTGCTTCAGTAACTGGATGCTCTACTTGCAGACGTGTATTCATTTCCATGAAGTACACTTCGTTAGCATCAAGGTTGTAAATAAACTCAACCGTACCAGCACCCATGTAATCAGTCGCATCACCTAAAGCACGCGTATACTCCAGTACACGTTGCTTCAATTCTTCAGGCAACATGGTTGAACCAGACTCTTCGATTACTTTTTGGTTATTACGTTGAACTGAACAGTCACGAATGCCCAATACTTTGGTGTTACCAAACTTATCACGTAACAATTGCACTTCGATGTGACGAAGTGAAGTCACGTATTTCTCAAGGTATAAATCACCGTTACCAAATGCTGCAGCCGCTTCAGTAGAGGTTTTTTGGAATAAGCCAATCATGTCTTCAGGCTTAGTGACAACCTGGATACCTTTACCGCCACCACCTTGTACCGCTTTAAGCAATACTGGGTAACCAATTTCAATGGCCACATTCACTGCTTGTTCAGCATTAGTTAAAATACCATGTGAACCAGGTACAACAGGCACATTTTGCGCTTGCGAAGTCTTAATTGCATTCGACTTGTTACCCATAGTCGTCATTGAATGAACGCTAGGACCAACAAAGTTAACGCCATTGTTTACACACAATGCAGCAAACTGCGGGCTTTCAGATAAGAAACCAATACCAGGGTGAAGTGCATCTACGTTTTCGTAATCAGCCACTTTCAGAACAGAGTATGCATTTAAGTAACTTTCATCTGAGGTGTTACCACCAATACAAACCAGCTTATCGTTAACTTTCAACATATCTGCTGGCACTGAGGTCATATCAGGATCTGAAGCAACAAGAACAACATTGATGTCATTATCATGTGCCTTACGGATCAATTTAACCGCTGTACAGCCACGTGCATGAACCAAGACTTTGTCAATTGGTTTCATCAGCATACGAGGATCGTCTTGAACGATTTTCTCTTCAATCGCTTTCACTTCCGGCACTAAGCTTGATAATGCTTTCGCAATGACATCATGGGCATGTAATGTCGGTAGTGGCATTAATGGATCAATGCTTGATAAATGGCTATCGAGTGTGTCGCTGAATGGGTTATGCACTAACCCCGTCATTGCACCAGGTACTTTTGATAAGTAGTTAGATAACGTTGCAGTAGACGGCAAGTAAGCAGGAACAACCATTTGACCCGCAAACGGCATATTTGTACCTGATAGGTAGTAAGTTTGCACTAAAGGATGCGTTACAAAACTTGCTTGAGCACCACCAGTACAATCACCAAAACCAAACATCAATACTGGTAATTCGTTATCACGAACAAAACGAGTAATACGGTCATTAACCACAGCCATTGAGAATAGCGCCGCTGCACCTTCTTTAGTTTGCATACCACCTGAACTGATGAAACAAACGACAGGTAATTTACGCTTAGCACATTCAATCAATAGCGCGCTGAACTTCTCAGCACTCGCCATATCAAATGCACCCGCTTGGAATGCAATATTTGATACCGCAACACCTACGCGTAATTTGCTTTCGCCATGTTCAAAGTCAGCAAGACCTGTGATTAAACCACATGGGCGAATGCCTTTATCTAATGCATCTTCAATAGATAAACGGAAACCAGGGAAGTTAAGTTGGTTGGCCGACATTTTGTCGCCATTTAGCTCTTCGAATTCTGTGAAGAACTTAGCAATCACACTTTCCCAACCCATTTTTCCTTGACGTTTTTCATCACGTAAAACTTTTTGGATAAGTAAATCTTGGTAACCCATAGTCAAACGGTTCCAGAAGTCTTTACGACGACCAATGCGCACAGGGTTAATTGCACCCGTGTACTTAGAATGGTCTTCTTCGCTGTCAAAGTATTCTGGTAATAAACGTTCAAAGAAGTAAGTTAAGATCACGAATAAACTGTCGTTTAATTGTGGGAAACCAACACTCTTCCATTGCTCAACACGAGTCAGCAGTTCAGCACGGTTCGATTGACCCATGAAGAATTTAAGCCACTTGTAGAACTTACTTTTATCATTGGCATCATCATTAGTAGATAATGCAGTGTCGATAGAGGTATGTAATAGCTTATCAACTGATTCACGCGATAAGCTTTTAGACATCATCGCTTCTTTAGAAATCGATGCTAAATTTTGAACCACATTGTCATATAACGCATTGAAGATAAGTACGTTGTGACATTGCCAAATAAAGTCTTCACGCAGCTCATCATTAACAACAATATCAAGCACGGTTAACTGATTAAGCTCAGGCCATGGTGCTTGTGTTGTTGAAGCAGGTAAAGACTCAAGGTACTTGATTAAGCCTTTAAAGTTGTTCGCTGCATTGCTTTTCCAGCGATGATATAGCGACCAACCAATATTGAATAACAATGCCTTACGTGCTTTTTTATAGTTTTCTTTTGGCTCACCAAGAATGAAACGAGTAATGACGTTACGTTCAGCTGAAATTTCGCTTCGTTTACTGTCGAATGTGCCCCAAAGCTTATTCAATTCTTCATCGTAAACTAGCTTATCTGGCGTTGATAACCATGCTTGGAAAACACTGTCTTGTTCTTGTTGAATACGTGCTAATAAATCACCTTCAGGCACACTGACTTTCGACAAGCGACCATACTGTTCAACAGAAATAGAATGAATACGGCTACGTAAGGTTAAATAACGTAGGTAACGATATGCACTGCCAAATAAGTTATGGTGCATGGTCGGGCTGTTCGCCACAGCCAAACCTTGGTTATTTTCAAGTGCAGCTAAGTTCTTAGATGGGTCTAAGAAACGCGACAAACTGCGGTCATAATGCTCACGTAAATCATCAGAATCACGAACGAAAGTAATTGCTGCTTTCTCTACTGCTTCAATACCACTGATAATTGCACGACGTAAATTATGTTGGCGCTCATCTTTATCGTATGGTGAGAAATCAACGATACCGTCGATACAACCTGCAGAAAGTAACTCTTCTGGTGATACACCGACTGACTTAGCACATTCTTGCCAAGACAAGTTGTATTTACGGGCAATTGATTGCAAACCTTGAGGCTGAATAGTATTGAAAATACCATCACGTAATGACAATAAGATGTTGGCTGCAGCTAATGGAATTGCACCGCCTGAGTAACCTGCACCAATGACAATACCAACGGTTGGAACATCAACGTTGGCACTTTCAGCAATCGCTTTTGAAATCGAGTGTGCTTGGTTTTGACTGTTAGCCACTTCACCCGCATCAGCACCTGGAGTGTCAATGAGGTATACGATTGGCATTGATAACTCAGCAAAATGACGAATCGCTTTACATGCCGCTAAGTGATGCTCTGGCATCCACGCGCCATTAGATGTGGTTCTTTCTTGAGCGATAAAACCAACACGGCGAGTACGAGAACCGAAATTTAATTCAATTTCAGCACTGTAAAAAGAGCCTAAATGCTCTTCAGTGATCAGCTTACCTTTAAGGTCTGCAATCACACGCTTGGCACTTGGGCGGTTTTTATCTTGAGTCGGTTGAATAACCTTAGATACATAACTGTCAACATCAAGTGTCGACAATTCTTTTAAATTCGATTGGATAGCATCTTCAGAAAGTAGACCTTTAACTTCTTCAGCTAATGTCTGCTTACTGTGGGCTGGGAAAAGCGAAAAATCTTTAGCTAAATGTTCCGCTTGTAAAAATAGTGGATCAGCCACTTGTTGTACTGTCTTGTTTACGGGCTGCTTTTTGCTAGTCATCCTTAGATCCTCTGCTTTTATAGCCTCTAAAATTTTTAGTCGGTAAATATAACTTTGTTCGCTGTCCAATTACCATTAAACTGTCGAAGACGCTTTGTTCCATTTTTGAGACAGTGAGGCTAAAGTGCCTGATTTAAACGGTATGATGCTGTTTGCAGCAGTAGTTAGAGCAAAAGGCTTTTCGCAAGCCGCCCGAGACATCGGACAACCAAAATCAACCATAAGTCGCAAAGTAGCTCAATTAGAAGAGCAACTTGGCGTGCGTTTATTGCAACGGGACACGCGTAATTTAAGCCTAACTCAAGTTGGTGCATTATTCTTTCAGCATTGCGATTCGATTAGCCAAGAAATTGATGCCGCCAAGGCCATTATTGAAAATACCCATAGTGATATTTCGGGGTCTTTGCGTATCGCAATTCCAGTGTCATTTTCTCAAGAAGTCATTGCTAACTTATGTAGTAGCTTCATGCGTCTTTACCCCAACATTGAACTGGATGTTCAATTTACCGACAGTAATGTAGGCTTAGTGGGTGAAGGCTATGATATCGCCATCAAGTACGGGCCGTTAGAATCCTCTGACTTAGTCGCTCGATTGCTTTTTGAGCGCCAACCTATTTTAGTCGCAAGTCCAGGTTATCTCAAAAAATCGGGCACGCCAGCGACGCCCCAAGAGCTAGCTCAGCACAGTGGGATATTATTAGGAACAAGCTTATCAGCACCAATATGGCCTGTCGGTAAAGGGAGCCGTAAAACAATGGCCACCTTTAAACGCAAAGTACGCGTTAATAGTGCCAGTATGGTTAAGCGACTCGCTCAAGATGACTTTGGCATTGCGATGTTATCAAATACCAGTTGCAAGCAAGAGTTAGCCGCAGGAACATTAGTGCCACTGTTGCAAGAATGGCCGATGGAACCATTTAAAGTTTATGGCGTTTACTCAAGCCGCCGCCAGTTAGCCAGTAATATCAGTGCATTTTTAGACTTCTTCGCCAAACGTTATAGTAGTCAGGAATCATTACAATCTATAATGAATTAGCGATCTAGCCGTGTTAAATTAAACAATAACAAAGACATTCTAAAGGAATAGCCATGTTCAAGCCCTTAATCACAAGCACATTAGCTGCAGCAATGTTGCTCAGTGTTAATCCCGCCTATGCGCAAAATGAATCAAGCAGCCTAAATGTAGAAGAATTGCGCCTTCCTAATGTGATGGAAGTGATGGCAGATGTGGCTAACCGCTTTGATAACCTTAATACACAATTAGATGATAAGCTCAATTCATCAACGGATGAACTGGCCATTACGCAAATGGTGGCATCACAAGGAACCAAGCTTTGGCAACAGGCAGTCGCCGATGTTAAAGCAGGTAACTACGATGATCGCGCGCTCTACTGGAGCCGCTTAGCAATGCGAAAAACCTTAAAAACAGCAGATGCTGGTTACAATATAGTGCCTTGGCAGCGCGACATTCTGATTAACGCGTTTGAGAAGTCATCTCGCGGGTTAAGCGATATTCACTTTAAGCCAGAAACTCGAATAAAGATCCTAGTCACTGGCTTTGACCCTTTCTTTTTAGACAAAGACATCACTCAAAGTAACCCTTCAGGATTAACTGCATTAGCACTTGATGGCATGACGTTCGACGTTAATGGTAAACAAGCTCAAATCGAAACTGTGATGATCCCAGTTCGTTTTGCTGATTTCGATGACGGTATGATTGAATCTCTACTGACACCTATGTATCGCGATAACAGTATTGATATGATTTTCACCGTCAGTATGGGGCGAGATGATTTTGATATTGAGCGTTTTCCTGCAAGAGGTCGAAGTGCTGCAGCGCCTGATAATCTCAATGTTTATACTGGTGCCAGTAAAACTGCTCCACAAGCTCCGCTGTTCAATGGAGGAACATTAAACGGTCCTGAATTTGTTGAGTTCTCACTGCCTGTTAGCGCAATGCAACAAGTAGAGGGTAAATGGAAGGTCAATGACAATCATCAAGTCACCACCGTGAGCCGTGGACAATTTGATGCGAAAAACATTTACGAATTAGCCAATGAAACATCAGTTGAAGGTTCTGGCGGCGGCTATTTGTCCAATGAAATATCTTATCGTAGTATCTTGTTAAAACAGCAGTTTAACCGTGATATTCCTGTTGGGCACATTCATACCCCGAGAGTCAGTGGTTATGATGCCGATACGGAATGGGCCATTGTTGAACAAATCGTCGACATGATAAAACTTGCCGCTGCAGAATAACTGCAGCATCACTCATCTTGCCGCATGCTATTATCTCAAGGTTTGCGGCAGGACGATTCTGAACGCTATAATCAAGCTCGATGTCTTCATTTCCTTATTCACTATAAACGTTTTCAACAAGCCTTTTAGCCAAGCCAAATATGCTTAAATCATTGTTCCGTCGTCAAACGCAGTCATCAATAAACCACGCTGCACCAAGTATTCCCAACGATAAAGCATCGATGAAAACTTGTTTACCTAAAACTGAGGCGCAACAACAAATTTTACGCAAAGTAGAAGCTGACTATCTGCAAGCAGAAAGCTTATTGAAACGTCAATTCCCTCGCCCTACTATCCAATTTACCTTAAGAGGAAAAAGCGCAGGAACGGCTCACCTCCAATTAAATAAGCTCAGGTTTAACCCTGTATTACTTGAAGAAAATATCACTGAATTTATCGATCAAGTTGTGCCTCATGAAATCAGCCATTTACTCAGTTTTCAACTGTATGGTCGGGTTAAGCCCCACGGGCAAGAGTGGCAAAACATCATGACTAATATATTTAATGTACCTGCCGATACGACCCATCAGCTGAATACTCAATCCGTTGCAGGTAAGCAATTTCAATATCGTTGTGACTGTGGTCCTATCATGTTATCCATTAGGCGCCACAATAAAGTGCAACGTCATCAAACACAGTACCGCTGCAAATCTTGTCAGCAAGTATTAACGCCATTAACTCTTTCGCAATAACTTCCGCAATAATCTGCTATTTAATAATGCAAAATATGTGCTTATGGTCTGGAAGTTAAAATCCAAAATACAATCCACAGTTCTGATTGCATCCCAAGTTTCAATCCCTTACCATCCTTTGCAAATATCAGGCTAAACCAACCCGTATAGCCTGTGCCGTATTGAATGTCGTTAGGGTTTATTGTGCCGTATTTAAAAGTTTCAAATCTGTTCCAAATGGGTATCGTGTTATTTGTTATCACAACTATTACGAGTGCTAGTGCGCAAGCAGCCCAACATCCATCAAGTTTTAGAAGTGCGAAAAAAATTGCCCAAAAGATATATAGTCAGTCATTACCAATGAGTAGCTTTTATTGCGGTTGTGATATTGAAGTGATTGGTAAACAATGGAAACCAAACCTAGACAGCTGTGGTTACCAAGTACGCAAACAAATTCCACGAGCAAATCGAATCGAGTGGGAGCATGTTGTCCCTGCATGGGAGTTTGGTCATCAGTTGCAGTGCTGGCAAAATGGCGGTCGAAAGAATTGCGGCAGAACCAGTGCAGAATTTAAGAAAATGGAAGCCGATTTACACAATCTAACCCCTGCTGTTGGTGAAGTTAATGGCGATAGAAGCAACTACCGCTTTAGCGAATGGAATGGAGAAGCCACACAATATGGCCAATGTGCTATGGTTGTTGACTTTAAAGGCCGCAAAGCACAGCCGCCAAAGCAAAGCCGCGGCGCAATTGCTCGTACCTACTTTTACATGCAGCAAACCTATGGTTTAGCTATCTCTGCTAGCCAGAAACGCTTATTCAACGCATGGGATAAAACTTATCCAGTTGATAAGGTTGAATGTTTAAGAGATAAATTAATTTCAGAGAATCAAGGCAATCATAATAATTTTGTCTTAAAACAATGTCAGAATCTCGGCCTCATTGATTAAGGATTTACTATGCGCGTCCCAAGAATTTACCAACCAATCAATGATCTTGCTGTTAATCAGCTCGTAAAACTAGACGAAGATGGTGCTGCGCACATTGGTCGTGTTCTGCGAATGACCGAAGGCGAAAACATCCGTTTATTTACTGGAAATGGCAACGATTATTTGGCAACAATAATCAGTGCAAACAAAAAAAACGTCACCGTTGAAATCGTTGAAAATACGCCAAATAATTCAGAGTCACCACTAGACTTACATTTAGGTCAAGTGATATCTCGAGGTGACAGAATGGACTTTACCATTCAAAAGTCCGTTGAATTAGGTGTAACGACAATTACTCCATTATTTTCTGACCGTTGTGGCGTTAAACTCAGTGGCGAACGTTTAGAAAAGAAAATCAGCCAATGGCAAAAAATTGTCATCAGTGCTTGTGAACAATCGGGACGTAGTTTCGTACCGAAAGTCAGGCCTGCAATGACACTTAATCAATGGTGTGCTGAGCAAACTGACGCATTAAAGTTAAATCTGCACCCGCGTGCTGCACATGGCATTAATGGACTATCGCTAGAAAATACCAAGGTTCGGTTATTAATTGGCCCTGAAGGCGGTCTATCAGAAGAAGAGATCGCCATGACGGAAACACATCAATTTACGGATGTGTTACTTGGCCCTAGAGTATTACGCACAGAAACAGCTTCACTGACTGCGATTACCGCGTTGCAACTACGTTTCGGTGATATCGGTTAATCAATGATAATAAGCATTGAGAAAATAAGGATAAAGTATGATTAAGCTCGGCATAGTAATGGATCCAATCAGCGACATTAACATTAAAAAAGACTCTAGCTTTGCAATGTTAATGGCAGCCCAATCTCGTGATTACGAACTGTATTATATGGAAATGCAAGATCTCGCTATGGTAAATGGCAAGGCAATGGCAACCATGCGTTCACTGACAGTTGAAGATAATGCCACTAAATGGTTTGAATTAGGCGACAGCGAAGATACGCCACTTGCTGACTTAGATGTCATTTTAATGCGTAAAGATCCGCCATTTGATACTGAGTTCATTTATGCCACTTACATGCTTGAACGCGCTGAAGAAGAAGGCGTTTTAATCGTCAACAAACCACAAAGTTTGCGTGATGCGAATGAAAAATTGTTCACTGCTTGGTTTCCAGAGTTTACCCCTGAAACCGTGGTAACTCGTGATGCCAAACGCATCCGTGCTTTCCTCGCTGAAAAAGGCGATATTATTCTTAAACCACTTGATGGTATGGGTGGCGCATCAATTTTCCGTGTAAAGCAAGATGACCCGAACATTGGCGTTATTTTAGAAACGCTAACCGAACACGGTACTCGTTACGCCATGGCGCAAGGCTTTATCCCTGAAATTAAACAAGGTGATAAACGTATTTTAGTTGTTGATGGTGAGCCAGTCCCTTACTCACTCGCACGTATACCCATGAAAGGTGAAACCCGAGGTAATTTAGCGGCAGGTGGCAGCGGGGTTGCTCAGCCGCTATCTGAAAGCGATTTTCATATTGCACGCACATTAGGGCCTGAACTTAAAAAGCGAGGCCTCATCTTTGTTGGGTTAGATGTTATCGGTGATAAGCTCACCGAAATCAATGTTACTAGTCCAACGTGCATCAAAGAAATTGAAGCTGCGTTTGATGTCGATATTACCGGCATGCTAATGGACGCAATTGAAGCACGAATCAATAAACAAGCTTAACAATATTATAGGCTCAATAATGACGGTCATTTACCATCAAGTTGAGCCTTAATTTTACTTCAGGATTTATCATGACAATAAGAACAACACTGAGCTTAATGCTTGGGATGACTCTGTGTTTCTCATCGGTTTCTATGGCAAGTCAGCCATTAGCAGAAGCCAATATGCTTGCAGCAACCAAACAGACCAATCAAGTACAGGTTCAAGTTTCTAGCGTTTCTGATACCACTGTTTCTAGTGCTCCAAGCACAACACCACAAGCCACAAATTCTGACACAGCTCCAAGCAAGGACTCATCAACACCTATTGTCGCGCCCATCACTAATACTCCTAATAAAAAAGCAAAACAAACTTCAGGCCCGGCTAAACCCAAGAATATGATCATTATGATTGGTGATGGTATGGGTCCCGCATACACCACCGCCTACCGCTATTTTAAAGATAACCCTGAAACACAAGAGATTGAACAAACAGTGTTTGATCGCTTACTTGTCGGTATGTCAAGCACTTACCCAGCACCTGTTAGCGGATATGTCACAGATTCAGCCGCATCAGCCACAGCCTTAGCGACGGGCTTTAAAACCTATAACGGTGCCATTGCTGTTGATGAAAATAAACGTCCGTTGACAACCATTATGGAAATGGCTAAAAAGCGAGGTTTATCGACTGGCGTAGCTGTATCATCTCAGGTAAATCATGCCACACCAGCGGCTTTTCTTGCCCATAATGAACACCGCAGAAACTACGTCGAAATCGCTGAGGACTACCTTAACTCTGATGCAGATGTCATTTTAGGTGGCGGACAAAAATATTTTTCAGAAGCCTTACTGAAGCAATTTACCGATAAAGGTTATCAGCACATCACAGAGTTTGCTCAATTAGACTCTATAACCGAACCTAAAGTGCTAGGACTGTTTGCCGATGTGCAATTGCCTTGGGTCATCGATGACAAACAAGGACATAAACTCAGCACCTTAACTCAAAAAGCATTAGATTTATTATCTCAAAACGAGCAAGGTTTTGTCTTAATGGTTGAAGGTAGCTTAATCGACTGGGCTGGCCATTCAAATGATATCGCCACGGCCATGGGAGAAATGGATGAGTTCGCTAATGCTATCGAGGTTGTGGAGCAATTTGTTCGTGAACGCCAAGATACGCTAATGGTTGTTACTGCTGACCACAATACCGGTGGCCTATCTATCGGCGCAAATAATGAATACGCTTGGGAGCCCGCGATTCTTCATCAGATAACGGCTTCACCTGAAATGATTGCAAAAGCACTAATCGCAACTGATGAATGGCAAAAACGTTTTAACGAGCTCATTGGTTTTGAGGCAACAGACGAAGAAATCGCTAAGCTTAGCGCTGCAAGAATGCAGGGACAAAAGCAGCTATTTACAACCATTTTATCTGTCATAGATCTTCGTACAAACACAGGTTGGACATCTTTAGGACACACTGCTGATGACGTACAAGTGTTTGCCGCTGGACCGGGAGCAATTTTATTCAGTGGTCACCAAGATAATATTGATATCGCCACCAAGATGATGAGTTTATTGCCTAAAGCTGCTCAATAACCCCTAAATCTCATCTCTTGATGAAAGGGCGCAGTATTAGCTGTGCCCTTTTTTATGCAAGTTTACCTTTAATAAACACGCTTTGATAACGTAAACAGTTCAGCACTTCTTTGCTATAATCGCCCTCATAACAACTGAGTTAATTTATTAAGGTCGATTCTGTGCTCACCAACACTTCTCAAGTTTTAATGCGCAATGTTCAATTCATCGAAAACCAGCACCTGCTGATTTTAAACCATGAAGCCGATACTCTCGCATCAGAGCTCCTTAGTCATGCTGCATCAGTTACAAGCTTAGCGCTTGATTTTAATCATTATCAATATGTGGCTAAACAGGATAAAGCGCATCTTACGAGCTACTTTGGTCACCAACTGCCTGACGATACCAAACAGAAATTTGATACTGTCATTGTCTACTTTCCAAAAGCAAAAGCATTGGCGCCCTACCTATTTCAATTAGCAGCTCAA
Organism: Shewanella sp. UCD-FRSSP16_17; assembly: GCF_001675935.1. Lineage (NCBI taxonomy): Bacteria > Pseudomonadati > Pseudomonadota > Gammaproteobacteria > Alteromonadales > Shewanellaceae > Shewanella > Shewanella sp. UCD-FRSSP16_17. The sequence continues at coordinate 378,686 of NZ_LZFV01000035.1, read as the reverse complement.
CATCTATCTGTTGGCGGTACGCTTATCGTTATTGGCGACAATAAAGGCGGAGTAAAATCCTTAGCAAAACTATTGCCTGACTATTATTCTGCGCCATTAAAGCGCGATAATGCTCGTCATTGTTTACTATTCATTGCTGAATTAACCGCAATTGCACCAATATTCTCGATTGAAGATTGGGTCAGCCACTATTCATTATCGACACCACAAGGAGACATTATTATTTGTAACCTTGTTGGCGTGTTCAGTGAGAAAAAGCTCGATCAAGGTACTGAATTACTACTGTCAAACCTGCCAGAATTATCGGGAAGAGTTCTAGATTTCGGCTGTGGAGCTGGCGTTATAAGTGCAGCAATGCTTAAAGTAAACCCACAACTTAACGTTGAATGTATTGATATTAATGCAATGGCGCTCAAAGCCTGCGAGCTGACCTTAGCTGCCAATCAGATGACTGCTAAAGTTTATCCATCAGATGGCTTTAAACAAATACAAGGGCAATTTAACGGCATAATTTCTAATCCGCCGTTTCACGATGGATTAGCCGCCACCACACATATTGCCAAAGATTTCGTCAAACAAAGCGCCAGCAGTTTATCTGCCAAGGGTGTATGGCAAATTGTGGCTAACCGTAACCTTCCATACGCAGACACAATTGCAGCTGAATTTGGCCAAGTTAATGTTCCTGCTGAAAATAATAAGTACAAATTGTACTTTTTCCATAAGTAACAACAAATTAACAACTAAAGAAAGATGAGTGCTAATTCTCAATTTGCGCTCATAAGCTTGATAATTATCTAGTCTTTATTCATAAAAACAGCTACATTTTGATATCAACACCACACATTATGAAAAACAATACATGAGCTAACACGCATTTAAGTCTCATGGCTAATAAGGGTTTTTATGCTGGATTGGAGCATGGCTGTTTTTAATGAAACTCAAACCCAAGTAGAGTTTCGTGTTACGCCCAATATTCATGGGCCAATTTCTGAAGATGACGTAAAACAGCTACTGACGCAGGCAGAGTTTGCCATGCTGAAACCGTTAACCCACAACATTCATAATTGTGTCGCTGAAGTTAATGCCCTCAGCACTCATGACAATGGTAAGCATGAGTTATTTTTTATCATTGGTGAACGAACTGATGGCAGTGTGACCATAGAAATCAGCGAAGATAAAATGTCGGCCTCTATGACATTAGCATCAGCATGGGGTGGGAAAGACCCTTCACTGCCAATGATCCTTAACACCCTAAAATCCCATAAAGTCAAAATGGGATTAAGCAAACCTAAAATTCAATCTCTGATCCAGCAATTAGCGATTTTACCGCCGGGTGAAAGTTGCAGTAGCCAAATCGCCATTGGCAAATTGGCTGTAAATGGCATTAATGCAACATTAACAAGACAAGTCCCCCTTGCTCGTGAACGGTTATTACAACCTCAAGAACGTGAAGATGGCTCTGTCGACATGCGAAATCTGGGCGCAATGATCATGGTGAAGCCAGGCGACGTTTTAATGATAAAAACGCCTGCGACTACCGGTACTCCAGGCTATAACGTACACGGGGAACCTATCATGCAGATTGAGGGCAAAGATCTGCAAATGAAGCCGGGTAATGGCACTGAATTATTAAGTAGCGATACCAACCAACTTGTTGCAACAGTATCTGGTCAACCTGTTGAAACACCAAAAGGTATGCAAGTAGATGATGTGCTGCAAATTAAAGATGTTGACGTAAAATACGGCCATGTTGATTTTGAAGGTAGTGTCTTAATCACAGGCGATGTCCACGAGGGGATGAAAGTAAAAAGCACTGGTGACATTACTGTTATGGGGTTTGTAGACTCAGCTAGCCTTGAAGCCCAAGGCGATGTAATTGTCAGTAAAGGAGTCATTGGCCGACAAATTAAAGAGCATGAGTTAAGTACCCATATTACTGCCCGTGGCCAAATCTGTGCTCAGTTTGTGCAATATTCCAATTTAACCGCCAAAAGTGACATCTTAGTCACTAAACAACTGCTTCATAGCCATTCAGTCTCAGACAATGTCATTACCGTTAGCGATCCTAATGCCAGACGAGGCGATCTTGTCGGTGGGCGAGCGACCGCTAAAAAAGGCATTAAAGCTGTAGCCTTTGGCGCAACGGCTGGCACTAAGACTGAGCTTTATTGCGCCATGGATCAAACTGAGCTCAAAGCTGAGGCTAAAGCCAGTGATGACCAAGCTAAGCAGCTTGTTGTCGCAGGATTAGATATCGAGTCTCGCTTGAGAAAGCTGCCTCCTAAAACGGAGTGGCAAACAGATGCGGGAATGATTGAGCAAGTGAAAATGATGCTTGATGAGAAAAAAGAAATCGCCAATCGCCGTGCGAAAGCTGAAGCAGAATGTAAGCAACTTCAGCAAGAAGTGGATGGCTATTACAGTAAATATTTTGTGCAAGCAGAGAAACACATCTTTGCCAATGTAGAGATTCATATTGGCCCAGCGCAAAATCGCACCCAGCGTGAACATGGCCCTTGTCATGTTAAAAACCTCCATAATGAAATCAGTTTCGATTATGGTAGCCATTAATTTCTAACTTGGCCGATTGCGATCAGCGAATGCAGCAATTAGCATGATAATTATCACTATAAAACAGTAACTTATAAAACATTCAACGTGAAAAATCTAATCATTTTTTACTAAAAATCGTTCTTAGGAAACAGTTAACAAGTTGACTGAATTTATTGACCATTAGAGAAGAATTCGATGCTAGCGATTTGTTGGCCAGCAATTATAAAACAGCAAGCAAGTGAAGAGCTCATTTACCTCGCTAATCAGACTGACTGGCTAGAGTATTGTTGTTTACAACTGCACCTCATAGGTAGTAACGATAGATTATTAGATAGCGAGGGCTCTACATTCGATATTGTTATCGAGGCGCAAGCTCACCCTCAACAACATCAGGCTCATCACCCAACAGCGGAATTACCACAATTTAGAGCAAGCCAGCACCCCATAGATTTAGTGACCTTTATTCAATACGTACGCACACATGCAACCCTTAATGGTCATTGCTGCAGTGCAAAACTGGTGTTTACGGATATCAAGCAAGGTATCGACACTGTGGCATATCTTGAATCTATTTAGCTTGAGTCACTGCAACCTATCGGGCAAAATGCCTAGCAATTTCACCATCGCTACTTCACTCATCATGACTCATCACACAACAATGGAACAGTAAAAGATATGGAACTGCTGAATATAGAATGCCTTGGCAAACGTCTACGATTAGAAGGCTCTATGGCCGGTTGGCAACAACTTTATTGGGATAATCAATTAGTCTCTCAAAAATCGGCATCTGCAGATAACCAGGCTTTCAATGTGCACGAATTCGAATTATCGCGCCCGGCTTCAATGGCGGGAGCAACGACTGATGACATTATTACTGAAACCAGTAAAACCATTGTAAAAGTAAGAGTAGAGGCTGATGTCCAGTGGCAGCCTTTTATCATTAACTACACGATTTTGGTTGATAATGACACAGTAGCTCAAGGGCAGAGAAATACTAAAGATATCGAACAACAAGTGCCTGAAGTCGCTCCTGTTAAAACGCAAAAATTCAGTATGATTGGCTTAGCCTCACTTGGGTTCAAGCTATTAAAAAGTGCCAAAGTTGTCAAAGCTATGCTCGCTGCGGCAAGTGTCGCGGCCTATTCATGGCTATTCTCAATTGAATTTGCACTTGCATTAATTGCCTGTCTGGTTGTTCACGAATATGGCCATATTAAAGCCATGAAGCACTTTGGTATGAAAACCAAAGGGATTTACCTTATCCCATTCATGGGCGGTTTAGCTGTCAGCGATGAGCGAATAAATACTCGATGGCAAAATGTCGTCATCTCTATCATGGGGCCAACATTTGGCCTCTTGATGTCAATAGCCTGCATGGTCGCTTATTGGATCACCGGCAATATCTTTTTTGCAGGTTTAGCCAGTTTTAACGCCTTACTAAATCTGTTTAATCTACTGCCAATTTTACCCTTAGATGGCGGCCATATTCTTAAAAGCATCACTTTTTCAATGAACAGCATGGTAGGGTTAATAGCCTGTATCGCTGGAGCGGCAATAGGCGTATTTATCAGTTACAGCTTAGGGCTGGCTTTATTAGGATTCTTGTTGCTAATTGGTAGTTTAGAGATTGTATTTGAGTGGAAAACTCGGCACCAAAGTCACCTGTTGCCCTTAGATAGGTATGGGCAAATTTTCTCAACGGTTTGGTACTTTTTAACGGTTGGTCTACTTATCGCTATTATTTGGTATTTTGCAGCTTCAGGCGACGAGATGCTGGCTATGCCGCTTGAAATTTTAAAGAGTTAATACTTCAATATGCTATCGCTGGCAGTTTGCAATATCTTTGCTATTGCCAGCGACTCACCATTAACTGATCTCAAAAACCTTGGTCATTACCTTATAAAGCTCTGTCCCTTGATGCACAGAAGCTGAGGCAAAATGCAGTACAGGAACGCAATCACAAGGTAAACTGATTGTCGTCACGGCATTCTCAGTTCCGTATTGATCAAGTCGTAAAAGGGTCACTAACGGCTCACCAGCTTTCAAAGGGTGTCCTACCTCTGCGCAATACTCCACTAATCCAGCTTTTGGTGCATGGAATTTTTTATAGTTAGCTAAATCACATCCCCAACGCTTCATTGGTGCAGGTTGCACTTTTTCTGCGATTACACCTCTATGACTTAAGTACGCCAAGATCCCCATCGCATCGAGTTCTGCATCAGCCATATCGACACGCTCTTGACTCGCCAATTCAAGCGTAAACGCCGCTACGGGGACGTCAAAATGTCTCCCTTGACGCGCACAAAAGCGTTGGAGCTGCCACCACGGGTAAAATGCAGCCTCATCCATAGCACCGCCAAACTCATTAGGAATAACCAATGAATAAGGAATTGAGAAATAAGCCGCAGATGCGACATCATACTCTGGGCAATATAGATGTTTTGCAGACTTAGGGCCGGTATGTAAATCCAATACAATATCCGCTTGATGCGCCATCGATTGTAGTGTCACCGCGAGTTGATGCCCCGTGCTAATTCCCCAAGAGTTATTTAAACGTTGCTGACAGCTTTGTGCTAATAACACTCGAAATGCGGCGAACAACTCATTATTTGATAAAGCCTTGTTTGCTTGATACCAATTAGGAATGTCAGCCACTATTGCGGCATGTTCAAAATATTCTCTATTCCAGTTCACTCCCGTAATAGGATCAAATCGCCCAAGAGTAAACTCACCACTTTTTTGATTAATCCCCAATGGGTTAGCTAAAGGAACACAATGTATATCACCTAAGATTTGATGGCCTTCTAATAGCGTCATCAACTGATGAATTACCGCGTTACCCTGCACTTCTGCGCCATGAACATTGGCTTGAATATAGACAGATGGTGCAGCACTATCACTTCCTTTAAACGTATAAATAGGAGCTGTTAGCGCTTGGCCAGTAGCCAATTCACCTAATTGAACTGTAGATACGTGAGCGTTGGAGGTGCGATTCGCTTCTGTCATATATTCTTTAGCCTCATATGTTCCAAGCATTGTTACTTGGTGAACACTTCCTATTATTCAAATAAATTTTGGTGCAATGAATTAACCACATCTGCCGCTTCAGATTCTGCTACTAATACACATAAGTTATGCGGGCTTGCGCCTTGACAAATCATTCGCACATTGTGCTTTTCTAATACTGAGAAAACACGGCTACAAATCCCTGCTGTTGAGGCAATTTTATTACCAATAATAGCCACTAGCGCCAATTTATCTTCAACACGAACTCGACAATGCTGTGATAACTCCTGCAGTAATGATTCACTCAATAACCCCTGACCGCTAGAGTCTGATCCTGTTTTATCGAGCGTTAATGAAACATTCACTTCTGAAGTGGTAATCAGATCAACTGAGATTTTGTGCTTGGCTAATGTCGCAAATGTTTCAGCAAGGAAGCCTTGTGCATGCAACATTTGCAGGCTGTGCAAATTAAGCAGGGTTTGATCACGTCTTAATGCAACAGCACGGTATACGGGAGCGTTTTCTACTTGATGTCGAATCCAAGTACCGCCTTGTTCTGGCGCTTTACTTGAACCAACAAACACTTGAATTTGTTGACGAACGGCAGGAAGAATCGTCGCAGGATGCAATACTTTAGCACCAAATGTTGCCATTTCAGCGGCTTCATTAAAGCTGATTTCAGGGATTGGTCTAGCATTGGGAGCAAGACGAGGATCGGTTGTATAAATACCTGCTACATCGGTCCAGATTTCTACCGCATCAGCTTTTAAGCCCTCTGCCAACAGTGCTGCTGAATAATCACTACCACCACGGCCAAGAGTAGTGGTGCGCCCTTGGTCATCAGCGCCAATGAAACCTTGCGTAACAATAACTTCATTGGCTAATAGTGGTGCTAAATGCTCAGCACCTAACGATGCTATTTGCTCTATTTGCGGCTCTGCGCGGCCAAAATGGCTGTCTGTACGTAATACTTGTCTGACATCAAATGCACTTGAAGGAGTGCCCTTTTCACGAATAACAGCAGAAAATAGCAATGAAGAACATTGCTCTCCCATTGAAAGTAGTTCATCAATGATTGCTTTACTGCGATCTAATACAAGCGCATCACTGAGCACTGACATACGGCTAAGTAACTTATCAATACCTGCGGCAACATCTTGAGGACGATCGAGCTGATCAACAATGTCATATTGAATTTGGCCAATTTGCGTCAGTAATGCTAAACGACGCTTGTCATTCACATTAGCTTGCGTAAGCTCCACCAATAAATTAGTTACGCCGCTGGATGCACTAACAACAACGACTCGAGTATGTCTGTTGGCTAAGATAATATCGGCGCAGCGGTTCATTGCAGCGTAATCTGCCACAGAGGTTCCACCGAATTTAGCTACAACTAAGCTCATACTGACACCTCCACGCTTGAAGGATGACATACAAATACGAATTGACTACTTAGATTAAAAAACATGATTACACTCCGAACTTACTTCGTTCGAAGAGCCTGGTGCAGTGATAACGCACCCTTATAAGAAGGGAAACAGCAATCTTCACCAGAAGCTCTCCACCAATGAATAGGTGACAATCGTTAGGATTCAGCCTAATCGACCGATATGAAATGAAACCAACCATTTGACATACCTCGGCGCTAATCTCCCTCATAAGTGGTTTTAGGAATTGGTTTTCCTCGCACTTACTACCTAGCTAACGCTCCTCTTCTGTTTCTTCCCTCAGGAAGAAATTGAAAAATACCAATAAATAACCACCTAAGTCAATTATGGAATGTAATAAAATTACTAAATAACTGAATACTGAATATACGACATTCATACTCGCTGTCATCACATCAGCTTAGGTATTTAAATAGTTTGGATAAAAATAGCTTTATTTACAGACACTAAAGATATGAAAGCACGCATTAACTTTAACGTAAAATGCTAACAATACAGTATTTAGCTATATTAAATAGACCATAAGGGAAGTTTTAGTTTCAAACTCTGAATAAAGGCATTTTTAGATAGGTCGGCCTTCCATAAGCCATTTCTAATTCAAATCAATACAGCGCTATTATAAATAACCTTATCTATATAAAGTGGGTTTATCAGCTGCCCTAATGCGTTGATATAATAGATGAGTAGCAGTATCAGCTTGACGGAACAGCTTTATCAATCAAAAAATTACTCATGAAGATCAGGCAACTCATTGACCACCTGAGTGCGAGTCATAAAATCGCCTATCATCACTTCTTTATCAGGTGCATCCCCACAAGCAACTAATGACAAACGGCCTTGATTGACATAATAGATTGCATGCTGTTTAAACTCGCGTCCAAGCTCCAAAGCTTGTTCTTTTTCAATAAAGATAGCCCAGCTTTTTTCCATATGAGATAAATCGGGAGCGGCTCCAATAAGCGAGCGATATGGACGCTTATATTGTTCGATTTTGGTTTGTAATTGGCGGTCGAGCAAACGGTTTTGACAAGGAGTTAAGATACTCCCTAACGGGTTATGAGCAGTGACGATTGCAAAAGGAATATCATTCGCAAGTCTCTGCGTTAGTAAGAATTGTGTCCCTTGATATTTGTGCCAAAGGCACTCAATTGCATTTTCCATTATTTCATTTTCTCTGTTGAACCCAGTTTACAGTAGCAAACCCTTTATTACAGTGACAGCCCATGTGATACAAGTCACAAGAACCATAATTATATTAACCTTTTAAATCAGTATCTTACCTAAAAAACCAATTTTGTAACAATTCTAGAGAGTAAATTTGTTAACATTTCATTTGTTAACAAATGCCTAAAACGAGTACAATAATCATCACTAGCTAGATTTTGCTACATAACTATTAACAGTGATACAAGCAGTTACATACTTCAGTAGTTTAATTGCTACTAAATTTTCAAGCTTGTACATTTTGTTCTACATTTTAGATGATATAAATATAGAACAATTATTAGTTTGCCAAGGAACTTTAACGAGCAATCTAATCTCATAGTTTTATGAATCATTGTTTTAATAGATCTTTCGACTGATTGTGAGTCAATTAATACTCAGCATACAATCTAAGTATTGATTTTTTATGATCACATTTATGTCACGTATGTCACTTTAATGATGTATTAAGCTGAATGTAGATAATGTAGTTAGTCATGAAGCGTGTTTTGTTCAGGGCAGACATAGATAAACACCTATCGTGAAATTGAAAAATTATCGGCACTTTCATAAATAAGCAGTGCCACCGCCCTAGTGCAACATGACTAGAATCGAATTGTTTTTAATTTAGGTAAATAACATGCAAAACCCACACATTCTTATTGTTGAAGATGAAGCTGTAACCCGTAATACTCTGCGCAGTATTTTTGAAGCAGAAGGGTATGTAGTAACTGAAGCAAACGATGGCGCAGAAATGCACACAGCCATGCAGGATAATAAGATTAATCTTGTTGTTATGGATATCAATCTTCCTGGTAAAAACGGTTTATTGTTAGCTCGTGAACTTCGTGAAATCAACAACATCGGTCTTATTTTCTTGACTGGTCGTGATAACGAAGTTGACAAAATTCTTGGTTTAGAAATTGGCGCTGATGACTACATCACTAAGCCATTTAACCCACGCGAATTAACTATCCGTGCTCGTAACTTATTAACTCGTGTTAATAGCACTGGCGCAGAAGTAGAAGAGAAAGGTTCAGTTGAATTCTACCGTTTCAATGGTTGGAGCTTAGAAATCAACAGTCGTTCTCTAGTTAGCCCACAAGGTGAGTCTTACAAGCTACCACGTAGTGAATTCCGTGCAATGCTTCACTTTGTTGAAAACCCAGGCAAAATCTTAACTCGTGCAGACCTGTTAATGAAAATGACTGGCCGTGAGCTTAAGCCACATGACCGTACTGTTGACGTTACTATCCGTCGTATTCGTAAGCACTTCGAAAGCTTACCTGATACGCCAGAAATCATCGCGACTATCCACGGTGAAGGCTATCGTTTTTGCGGTAACTTAGAAGACTAATCATTAATAGTGATACAAAAAAGCCAAGTCAATGACTTGGCTTTTTTTATGACTTTTTATCAGTCACGTTTCTACAATGATCAGCATATGACATCTCGCCAAAGTGCATTACGCACTTACTTGTTTTTCCTTAAATCTAACATCCCTTTAATGGCGACGATTATTGTTGAGCAACTCTATCAAATTCTTTAAACACAATGCCCCCACAATCAAATTGAGGGCAATGAGTACCACTACAGCCATTTACTTCAACTCATTTTCCAAGAAAGCAGCCAATGATTTGTAAAGGTGATTTCTCACTTTCTCACCACGCATTGAATGTTTCGAACCTGGATAATCCATCATCTGAAATAATTTACCTTCGTCCTGCAATGCCTTATAAACACGCGTACTGTTTTCAAACAATACATTGTCATCGGCCATGCCGTGATACATCATCAAACCTGATTGATAATTTTTCACATATGGTAAAACGCTCGCTGCATCATACCCTTTTTTATTTTTTTCTGGGTGACCCATGTAACGTTCTGTGTAATGGGTATCATATAAACGCCAATCCGTTACCGGAGCCCCAGAGATTGCCGCTTTAAAATAATCAGGCGCTTTAAACTGCGCCATAAGCGCCATGTACCCGCCATAACTATGGCCATAAATACCAATATTATCACCATCAACAAACGGTAAGCTTCTCAGGTAATCAACCCCGACTTTTTGATCCTCAACTTCCGCATCGCCCATATTTTGATAAATTACATACTCAAATTTTGTGCCGCGATGGGCAGAGCCACGATTATCAAGCTGAAATACTGCAAAGCCTTGTTGAAGTAAATACTGAGTAAAGTAATCCGCCTCACTCCAGCTATTAACGACTAATTGCGCATGTGGACCACCATAAACACGTACCACTACCGGATACTTTTTACTGTCATCAAATGGTACAGGCTTAAATAAGCGATACTGTAATGCTTGGCCATCTTCAGCTTTAAGCTCGCCAAACTCAGGCATTTTCCAAAGGCCTGCAAAATCATACAAAGGATGCGACGAGTTAACTTCGTTTTGTTCAACCCAAGCTAAACGCTGACCGTTTTCATCATGTAGGCTGACTTGAGGTGGCTGACTAAGACTATTGAAGTAATCGATATACACAGGTTTATTATTAGCAAAAACCGCTGAATGCATGCCACTTCGAGATGATAGCTTCTCTATTTCCCCGCCAGCTAACGGCACACGATATAAGTGACGCTCAACAACAGTATCTTTACGGCCAGAGAAATACACCCAACCGCCTTTTTCATCGACTAACTCCAGCGCATCAACCGTCCAATCACCTTGGGTTAATTGTTGCAGCACTTTGCCGCTTAAATCGAATAAGTAAAGGTGGTTAAAACCATCACGTTCTGATGCCCAAATGAAAGACTTTTGTTGTTTTAAAAACTGTAAATCGTCATTAAGATTAACCCAAGCTTCACTGCGTTCAGCAACAATGGTTTTCGTCTTGTTGTTACTGGTTAAATCAGCAATCCGTAAGTCTAGTGATTGTTGGTCGCGACTCTGCCATTGGAATGACAGATGCTTACTATCTGGTAACCATTTCACTCTTGGCAGGTAAATGTCTTTTTCTTTGCCTAAGTCAATCCATGAAACTTGTTGCTCTTTTCCTTCTTTGGCAAGCGTAATAACGCCTAACTCTATTTCAACGTTGGTTTTTCCCGCATATGGGTAACGCTGCTCGGTGAGTTTAATTCCATCAGCATAAATCTCATTACGAGTAACCAGCTCAACGCCTGACTCATCAATGCGAGTAAAGGCAATGGAAGTTTCATCTGGTGACCACCAGTAACCTGTCATGCGCCCCATTTCTTCTTGAGCGACAAATTCAGCCATACCATTTTTTATCGGCCCTTTGCCATCAAAAGTCAGTTGGATGAGTTTTGACGTTTCTAGGGCTAGGACAAAAATATTCTGCTCACGTACAAACGAAACAAAGTTTCCTTTTGGCGATAATCTTGCGTCAGTAGCAAAGCCTTCACCCGTATCCAGTTCTACCGTTTTATTGTCTGCTAAAGTGAAGTAATAAAGCTTACCCGCAGCAGGAATAAGCAAAGCTTGGCTGTTATCAGCCCAAAAATATTCCATGATACCTTGACCATAAATACGCTGACGTTCACGGCGAGCTTTTTCTTCGTCAGAAAGCTCGCCTGACGCTAAATCATCAGCATTAAGCAATATGCTGCGTTTAGATGTCTTAATATCCATTTGCCATAAATCAAACAAATATTGGTTATCCTCACGGCTCGCAAGGTAGGTTACTCGACTGCCATCAGGTGACAGCTTTAACCCTCTTGGGCTTGCTCCTGCTAAGGCAGGCGATGCATGAATACGTTCGATAGTGAGTGGGGTAGAATTTCCTGTCATTTTCGTCGCCGCTATTGCTTGTGAAGAAACCAGTGCGCCAGCCAATGCTAACGACATTACCGACACAGCTGACCATGTCGCTTTCCATTTATTTGTCATTGTTATTCCTTGCTGTAAACCGAGGCAAATTTCATTATTTGAATTATTTATTTAACCTAATGCCTACTAGAATTCGTTATTTTGCCTGAGTTTATAACAAATCGGTATCCCGTCCTAACTTGCTCAACTTTTTCACGCTGTATTGTGCGTCAATCTGAGGTATTATCGTTGCCAATAAATTAAAACATTAACCACTGGTTACCGACCTTAACCTCTACTGTCTTAGGAACAAGCATGCAAACTTTGACACAAACCCTTACAAAACAAGCAGTACCCGACTCACTTTCACAACTCATTTTACGCTTAGCCGACTGTTCGAAAGACATCAGTCAAGCGGTTCGCCACGGCGCACTTGCTGGCGTCTTGGGCGCAACAGAGCAAGAAAATGTTCAAGGTGAAACTCAGAAAAAGCTCGACGTTATCACTAATGACATGCTTAAAGATGCGTTAAAAGCCGAAGGAAACGTGCGTGGACTCGCATCAGAAGAAGAAGATTATGTCGTTGAAGTCAATAAACAAGGCGAATTCCTTGTGTGTTTTGATCCCTTAGATGGTTCATCAAACATTGATATCAATTCGCTTGTTGGCACTATTTTTTCAATCTTGCCAGCACAAGATGGCGATTTAACAGAAGCCAGCTTTTTACAAAATGGTCGTCAGCAACTTGCTGCAGGTTACGTGCTTTATGGACCATCAACCATGATGGCATTAACCATTGGCCAAGGTACTCAGTTATACACCCTAAACCCTGATACCAATGAGTTTTTACTGACTGATGAAGCGGTTAACATCAGTAAAGACACTGCAGAGTTTGCCATCAATATGTCAAACCAGCGCTTTTGGGAAGCACCAATGCAAACTTACATCAGTGAATTATTGCTGGGTAACATTGGTCCTCGAGAAAAGTCATTTAACATGCGCTGGATTGCTGCGATGGTGGGCGATGTTCATCGCGTATTATGTCGTGGCGGTATCTTCATGTACCCAACTGACAATAAGAACCCAGAGAAGCCATACAAGCTACGTTTAATGTACGAAGCAAACCCTATGGCATTATTAGTTGAACAAGCCGGTGGTAAAGCCTCTACGGGTTATGGCGATATCTTAGATATTAAACCTGAAGAAATTCATCAGCGTGTTGCGGTTATCTTAGGTAGTGCTAACGAAGTCGATGCTTGCTTAAGCTATCATGGACTTGATTATAGTAACGAACCAGATATTGCATAATCGTGCAAACTTAATAAAAAAACCGCCAATTGGCGGTTTTTTTATTAAGCCATCGACCCAAACTGATTCGCTGGCTCAACGATTCCCTATTCCCAACTGAATTTACCATATTCAGGAAAAGCCAGCGCAGTTTGCGGGTTAGCTGCTAGTTCTTGCTTCATTGCTATAATATCTTTTTGCAACTGCGTTCTGTATTGCCACACTTCTGTCGCAACCGCTTGAAGCTCTTTTGAATCGCCAGCGTTACCATTTCTCACCGCAGCCCATATTGGACGTAGATAATCAAAACTTTGCTTTAAGTGGGCCACATTTGCATCAATGAACTCATCTAGTTGCGGTGATGTTGGTAATGATTCAACAGGCTGAGTGCCGATGGTTGAGAAAAACTCGATATATTCATCTAACGGAACACTGTCGGCGCTTTGCCATTTTGATAAATTGACTTCATTAAGTAATTGCCCTGTTCTTGGATCAATAACCATCACAGTCGGTGTGCCAAAGTAAGCAGGATAACCATACTTTTGCGGTAAGCTATGCATATCGTCAAAATATGCCACATCGACGAATACGGTTTCAAAACGTGAGATTAAAATAGGCTGCATTGTTTGGTCTGAAAAGTTACCCGCCAGACCTCTGCTGTCATGACACCACTGTGCCCCCATCACGACTAACAATAACTTTCCTTGCTCTAAAGCCTTTGACTGAGCCAACTCAACTCTTTGCAGATCATTATCGTGTGCGATAAAAGTATATTGCGGTAACGCTTCAACGTGGTGCTCTGTTGACTGACAGCCCATCAATAACATCAATGGTATTAATAATATTCCAATAGCTAATCTCACTTAACGCTCCCTTTTGCTCAGTGATACTGATTTACCTTATCAGCATATACAAAAAAGGCCTGCAAATGCAGACCTCTTATCTAGCTTATTAAAAGAACTAATTCATTTAATAGTGAATCGACTCATCGCATTAAGCTTTTTCAGCTTCTAATTGATGCGGCTTCTCAGTTTGATCAACGATAGTTAATACCGCGGTATCACCTACTACGTTACACGAAGTTAGTACCATATCAATGATACGGTCAAGCGCTGCCACAATCGCAAAGGCTTCAACAGGTAAGCCCATCTGATGGATAAGCACACCAATCATGACCATCCCGCCACCTGGAACACCACCAGCGCCCACTGACAGTAAAAACACACTGAACAATAATGCTGGGATTTGCTCGCCACTGATTGGCATGCCAAAGGCATTCGCCACAAAGAAAATCGCGATAGTAATATAAATCGATACGCCGCCCATATTCATCGTTGCACCAAGCGGAACGCCAAAACCAGCAACGGCACGATTAACACCAAGCTTATCAGTCAAGGTTCGCATAGTAACCGGAATCGTGGCATTTGAGCTTGCGGTTGATAACGAGAATAAGATTTGCTCGCGGGTTTTCTCACGAAACTGCTTGGCAGTCACTTGCGTGAAGAAGCTGACTGCGAATGGGTAAACCACAAAAATCCACAGCAACAATAGCCCTAAAATGAGTAATAAATACTGCACAACACTGAAGAAAATTTCTGGCTCTAACGTTGCCCCTAACTTGAACATCAACGCAAACACACCAATAGGAGCCAAATTCATCACAACAGAAATCAAACGCATCATAATAATATTTGCAGTTTGAAAGCCTTTTACAGCACCTTTGGCAACTTCACCTAATGATTTAATCACACCGCCAAGTAGCAGCGCCATAAAGATAACCTGAAGCATATTGCCCGAAGTAAATGCCGAGAACGGGTTATTCGGCACGATATTCACGATAAGCGTCATTAAGTTGGGTAATTCAGTCGCTGTAATGGCCACATCGACATTGCTTGTCATATCGATCCCTTTACCAGGCTCTATGAGCATAGCAACGGCAAATGCTGCCGTGATAGCCACTAGGGTATTGATGATATAAAAACCAAATGTTTTACCACCAAGCCTGCCAAAGCTTTTTAAATCTTGCAGCTCACAGACACCGCAAACAATACTCACAAACACCAAAGGCACAACAAGCATCATGATCATATTGACGAACATCTTTCCGATGCCCGATGCAATGTCGACTAATGTCCCAGAAAAGAACGCTACATCATTTAGCGCAAATTGGACGATACTTCCGAGAAATACCCCTAAGAATAACCCGATAAAAATTCGAGTTGATAATGATTTAACCATGATTGTTGTATTCCTAGTTCAAGCCGACTTCAGAAGCAAACACCTAAAAACGACAATAAAATTGTTTTAATTATTTTAGCGACCACGATACTGAAACAAGTTGCAATACATTTCAATGTTAGAGATCAATAAGTTGTTACTCCCATTGAAACGGCAGATTTACAACTATAATTAACCAGCTGATTTTAAAGCCCTTACACTAAAATATTAATCATTTAAGAGTCGAAGCCAGTTTTGCTCACCAAAACACATCCCTTTAACAGCTAAACATATCGTATTTGAAAGACTGAAAAGTTAAAGTCACTAGTATACGGATTAATATTTCGACTTCACCCCATAGTGCATCACATGGGTAATATATGTTGCTAAATCAAATTGAAATATGAGTTAACACAAGGAAAACAAAAAGGGGTCAAGTTGTAACAACCAGGTAGACTCCAGTTACATTTCTCTTTGGAAATACATGAAAACAAAAAAGCAGTTGAGGTTAGTCAACTGCTTTAATTCAATGAGCGCTTTCTAGGCTATCTAACACACTCGATAAGCATACGCTAAATACAAAAACATGTTATCAAACGAGCCTATAACGGGATTAGGCCAGCCACAGCTCTACATCATGGATCATAAAGTTACCGTTATAGATTGGGTCAGGCTCACCAATCGGTTCAAGTTCAAAGTAAACCTTATGCTCATCTGGTAAACCTTCATAACCGCCAATCACCTGATATAACCAGTTTTCAGCTTCCCAATCGAGCTTATTGGCATGAAGATACTCTAGCGCTGACTGTCGCAGACCTGAATCGATGACTTCGCAAAAGTATTGATCCACAGCCAGTTTAAGCGGGTTATCAGGGATGTCGAAATCTTCTACATCACTCATGGTCGTTGCCACATTGTGCTCACGTACTTTTGTTGGCAATAAGTCACGACTAATGGCTTTCACTTTAGATACCACATCTAATAACACAAGTTCGTGCTGACTGTTATTAACGTCAACACTGGCAGGCTTAATCATTGCGTCGGCGCAATTGAATAAGTTTGGCACGAGCTTATGAGCGACGTGGTTTTCAGGCTGGTAATCTGGATGCAGATCAGTATGTAACAAAAAGCCTTTAAGCAGACGAGTACGACCCTGAATTTGCCTAAACCGACCTAGCAATTCAAGTAATCGCCCTTGAACAGCGCTAATTTCTTGAGTGCATTGGCTCAGTGTTTCTTGCAAGTTAGTGACAAGCAGTCGTCTTAACTCTCGAATATCACCAGCAATGTCACTCAATTCACTGAACTGGAACATTTCCAATCCATTAAGCAACTCAGACACTTGGCTTTGTGCAAGTTCATTCTCACGAATTTTTGCACTAATACTGCCAACATAACCGAACTCGTTATTAATGCGGCTCCACAACACCCTAATAGAATATCTTAGGCTATCGGTGAAGCTATAAACATGTTCACTTAAATCGGCTAAGTAAGCCTCAGCAGCACTATAATCAACATTATGCCGTGCTTCTTTATAATGATCGGCTAACGTTTTAATCGTACTAAACGCTGAGCCAACATTGGCATCAATCTGACGATTGCGCTCATCGCTCAACGCTTCTTCCAGTAATGCTCTCACTGAACGCTTAAGACGTAAGGCCTCATCGGGTTCTGGTCGCCATAAAATACCACTCTTTTTTAGCTTTTCTATCACAGCAACGTCATGCGTTGATTCACTGACAGAACCCGCTAAATAGGCATCCATAACCACATCAGCATGACGGCTTAACTGCTTTAGCAGCTTAACCCCTGCTTGATGTAAATTATTACTCATACTAAATCCCTTTGTGTCGCAGTTTCAGCTTGAGCTTCAAGGCTTAATCCTTCTGTTTCGTCAATAAAGCGGATCACTTCGTATAAATAATCAAGCTTACCTGTGGCAATGTAAATTTGCTTTTCACTGTTGGGTTTAACTAAATAACCTAGTTCAACTAAACGCTTAAATACCAGCTTGATTTGATTATCAACATTGTGACTGGTGGAGCCAAACAATCGATAATGACTTAGCTTAGCCAATTGCTCCATAAAAGCTGGGGTGTCTTCAATACGAGCTTGAAGTTCAGTCAAACGGATCGGTGCACCTTCACTTAAAGGAGCGTCTTGACCACTGCTTTCTTGAACTAAAACCAGCCACTCAACTAATGGCACCAGCGCTGAGCAAATATCCTTAAATTGGCTAGAAATCACTTTCTTTTCTTGCTCACCTAACTGCTGATAACCACAAAAAAAGACATCTCCTTCAGCTGCCGAAGAAATGGTTCGATTAATTTGATTTAAATACTGTTCAATTTTCTCAAAGGTATGCGGGCTTTTTAAAGCACGCCAACCATCTTCATTTGTAGTGCGACAGATAAACTCACCACGCAATAATTGCTCGATAAGCATTCCGGTTCCGACCAAGGTGGTTTCTGAAGGCGCTTCGGTTTTAGAAGACAAAGGTGATTGTATTGATTCAGACATTAGATCGCCTCCTTATTATTGGCACGCTGACTTAATCGCTCAGCCAGCGGATTGCTTTTCGGTTTCACCACCTGCAATTTGCGGGTTTGTTTATTAATGATGTATCGGTTAGCAAACAGATTAAGTACTTCAGACTCAGGATTCGGGAAAGCCCCTAATACGCTAATATTGTTATTCACACAGGCATCAAAGATTTTTTTCACATTGGTATGATGCAAAGTACCCAGCTCATCAATAGGCCAATGAATCGTGACATCCGCTTTACCACGTAATAAGCGAGTAAATGCGAGCAAGAACTTACACAGAATGAGATACGCCATACCGTGACTAGAAGACTCGTTAAGCTGTCTATCAGTACGTATAACTAAATCGCTGTTACCTTCTTTTAAGCGCAGCTCAATTTCTAATAGCTTGGCAATACCGCCCGAAAGCGCTGCACGACCAATAATATCTAGCGCACGACGCATGCTTGATGTGTAGTGCTCATCAGGTAATTGACTGAAACCATCTGCTTTCCATTGCTTAAAGGCTTTCACAAACACTTCCAGTTCAGGCCAGAACTCTAACTCACTAATGCGAGAACGAATCTTAACTGCCGATTCAGATACCCCATCAAGGAATAACTCTTCACCGACTTCACGGGTAATGCGAGCACTTTGTGATGCAATACGTCTATCAATATCAGCTAATACATCGTAGTAAGCGGTTAAGTCGATACCAAAAATTCGTCCTTGTTCACGAATCGCCATAAGTGATTGCGGCACCATCACATTTAATAATTGTTCAAGTTGGGGCACTAACTTACGGTAATCCAGTAATCGAATACCTTTATCGTTGGTAAAGCTAGACTCATCACGAGCACGCTCCCAAAACTCAGCGAGGCTTGAACCAGATTTACTGGCAATAACGGAATCAAAATGTTCAACATATTGCTTCACTGAACCTAGAAGATAGTCACGTTGTAAAAGTAGCTCTTCACCTTGTCTTAAACGTTCACCAATGCTGCCATCAGCTTCTTCTTTACTTTTAGGTAATTTAAGCTCGGCGAGTTTACGCATCACTGCACGCAATTTCGTTAAGTTCTCTGATGCATCAACTTGTGCTGCATCAGAGGCTTTTTTAACCGTTTCTAGCTGCTGTTTACGCTGTTTAACTTCAGCCGTTTTATTCGCAAGTTGTTGCTCGAGTTCAAGCACGGCTTGTTTTACTTTAGATAAGTCTGTTTGCAACTTGGGCTTGCTGACAAGCCAGGAATTTTGATACCAATGATCGTAACGCAATACATCACTGCGACGTTTTTCAGCATGGCTGATTTGCGCTTCTAGTTCTCGTATTTTCCCTTTAAGCGCCACAATTGCAGCTTCATCAACCCCACGAGATTTAAGCTCATTTTTATACCAAGTATCACAGGCTTTTTGCTCTTGTTTAGCATTGCTGCGACGGGTTTCAATATTGGTTTTGATTTGTGCGAGCTGATTATCTAATGCTCCGACAACATCTTGCCAATAAGCATTTTTTTCCATTCGAGCTTCAAGCGCTTGGTCTTTTTGCTCATCTAGCCACTCTAGATGCTGGTTATGTTGCAGCTTGAGCTCATTATCAAGCTGCACTAATCGTTTGGCTGCATGGGCTTTTCTATCTGCTAACGCTTGGTTAATTTGAGTCTGAGTGCTACGTTTTTCATCAAATAAACGTCTGACATCTTCACGGCTATTTTTATACGCCGTTCGTGCAAAAGTCAGTTCTTTGCTGAGGTTATCTAACTCATCATTAATCATAACAAGCTGATCTTCATGTTCAGCCTTTAGCTCTTCAGCTTGAGATAAAGCCTCTTCTGCTTTGGTTAACCGTAAGCGTAAATCTTGCTCGGACGCAGCATAATCAGGGACATCTATCGCCTTTAAATCAAGCCCAATACCAAATAGCGCGTCATCGCTACTGCCTGCCACATTAGGATGTAAGTCGGTGCGATGAAGCAACTCAGGTGCTATCACTTTACCAAAGCTTTGCTCCCAACCTGGTGACTCTTTACGTAAAAACTCAAGTAACGTGTGTGACTGCGGGAATAATATCCCTTTAACATCATCAACATCAGCTAAACGTTCATTCACTCTGACACTCGCAATCCGCAGCGCTTCACTCACTTGATCGCGTTTAGCACGTAATTTACGTTCGTCTATGGATAAGCGATCGACCTTTTGGTTACAGATTTCTTGTTCTTCATCTGCACGGCTAATGCGCTCATCAAAAATGGCTAACGTGGTTTTTTCTTCTTCAGTGTACGTCACACCGTCAACTTGATGGCTAATTTCACCACGAGTCAATTTAAGCTGATATTCTTGTTCCGCAAATGTCGCTTTACCCGCATCAGTTTTTTCGCGCCAAACATTTTCAAGATTAGCTAAATCTTCTGAAGCGGCCTCACGCTGAGCATCACGGCTTTCACGCAGTTCATCTTGTTCTTCGTGGAGCGTTTCAAGCTCACGATGAAGCTGCTCTGCTATCTTGCTACGTCGACTACTGTAAGCTGCTTCAATATCTTGATGCTTTTCAGTTTGGAGTTTATGACGCTCTGTTAGATTTTCTAAATCACTACGCCAATTATCTAAACTGTCTAAATCGGCTTTGGCTTGTTCAATATTGGCATTTAAGAAACCTTCATATTGGTCCTCAATTGCATCAAGCTCAGCCTCATACTTGCGAGTATCACCTTGTGCAAATGATAACTCTTGGCTTATTTCGTCCCTTGCTTCTTTCCACTCTTCATCGAGTAAACGCAGTTGCAAACTGGCATCTTTAGATTCATTTTGACTCAGCTCTTGCCTTTGCGCTTCCAACGTTTCATCGCCGCGATAGCCTTTAGCAAGGCTGCCAAGTCGTAATTCAGCGCTCAGTAATTGGTTAAACTCTTGCTCTAGTTTTTCAAATTCAGGGCGAATTTGTTCAAAACCTTGTACTAACTGGCTTTCACGGATCCAACTCTCAACCCGTTGAGGGTTTAAACGAGAAGTCGGTGGATTAACGCCATCTTCTTCTAAAATCGCCGCCACCATCGACTTAACGGTTTCCATTTTTCCTTCTTTGGAATGCACCGCTTTAGCGAGTTTTTCAATATGACGTAGTGAGTATTCGCTATCACATAAGGAGAATTGATGCCCATAAGTGCGTAGCTCGCCTTTATTGCCGCCTGTGGTGAGTAAGCTGCGATCGTGCTGAATAATGGCTCGATACTCTCGGGTATTTAGCAAATGAGTGTGAGTCACTTGGGCACGCTTCATTTCACGACCAAGTTCAGCCATGGTATGACAAATAATGGTGTCGCCATTACGTGATTTTACGTAATCATCTAACTCAAAGCCTTTGGCAATAAACCGGTAATTAACCCCTTTACCATCACCAGCAGAAGCCATAATCGCTTGGTATAGCTTGCCATCGCTCTTTTGATATTCGTAAATGATGTAGCTTGAATCATGAGGCAAATACCAACGTTCAAAGCTATCCCTAGTCGACGGAACGACCCGACTTGGGTACTCACCATAAAATACAGGTACCAGTCGTTGTAATGTCGTTTTACCTGATGCATTGGTACCACAAATATTGGTATGTCCATCAAGTTGTAATTCAACGACACCCGGTAAATGGGTATTGATTAATACGATTCTGATCAAGCTTGGCATTGGGATCCTTTTACGCACTATCTGCGAAAGCAAAAACTCGTTTTATCACGGTTATTGTTGTGAGCAATTTTCTTATGCTAATAAGTTAAATCAAAGCGATGCGTGAAGCAATTTCGCTGATTAAATTGGCCTAAATGATACGCTAACATAACTCAAAACAGCGCTTAACAAAGCAGCAGTTGAAGTATAATTTGCTTAATCAGCATACAATTGTGAGCAGGTTTTGGCGTTTTAAGGTGTTAACCCACTACCAAGTAAAAGTAGTAACCGAAAAACCGCTAACTACAGCCACAAAAAAACCACCTAAGAGGTGGTTTTTTCATTAATTTAATGTGCCAATGTTAAGTTAAAGTTTGAACATATCCAGTGAAAAAGGCTAAGAAACACCCTTAAGGCATAAGGCTAAGTCACATACCTCAGACATAAACTTAGGAAGCACATTAAAGCTTAAACTGAGAGGTGGCATTATTCAGCTCGTCAGAGAAATCTAACAACCCATCAGACACATCTTGTACTTCGGCTAAAATCTCTAATGTTTGTACAAATGAAGCATTCATTTCAACAACGTTATGGCTGACTTGCGCAGCTACTGCAGATTGCTGCTCTGTTGCCGCTGCTATGTGCGTATTCATGGTATTGATATTCACAATCTGTTCTTGAATAGACTTTAAAACATCACCAGTTTCACGGGCATGTTTTTCATTATCAGACGCTTTACCAATAGCAACATCCATCGTTGTAACTGATGATTCTGCGGCGCCTTTTAAGCGAGACAGAACTTCACGAATTTCTTTAGTGGCATCTGCAGTTTTAGAGGCTAAAGCCCGAACTTCATCCGCCACAACCGCAAAACCTCGGCCTTGCTCACCCGCTCGTGCAGCTTCAATCGCGGCATTAAGCGCCAATAAGTTTGTTTGTTCTGCAATGGAGGTAATGACATTGAGAATTGAATTTACACTTTCAGTGTCTTTGGCTAATTCATTAATCGACTCTGAAGCGATTTCAATTTCTGCATTAAGCTCTTGAGAAATATTAATCGTACTTGCCACCACAGCTAGGCCGTTTGTGGCTTCACGCTCTGCACTATCAGCCGCTTCTGCTGCCTGTTGGGCGCTTTGAGAAATTTCATTAACAGACAAACCCATTTCTTCCATTGAGTGCTGCACTGTTTTGGCATCTAGACTTTGCTTTTCTGTTGCTTGAGTCGCAATACCCATTCGCTCTTTTAATGACTCAGCGCTTTGTAGTAATGGCGCTGTAACGCTTACCACTTGCTGAATCGCATCGGCAAGTAAACGTAAAAAACGGTTAAAGTTGGTCGAGACTTGGCCTAGTTCATCGCGCCCTGTGACATCAAGTTGATGACGTAAATCACCTTTACCATCGGCTAATTCACCAAGCGAGTTAGCTAAATTACCCGCAGAGCTACTTAACGATTTGGCAATAGAGATAGTTGCAATAGCCATTAATAATAGTAAAGACAAACCAATAGATAACGTCAGCATTAAACCGGTTTCTGAATGGCTAACCGACTCTTGAATCGTATAATTAAACTCGGTAACTTTGTCCGCTTTATATTGCTGAATACCTACCATTAATTTGTCATAAACTTGGGTTTTAGTAGCAATAATCTGGCCGACTTTGCTCATGTCAATCGTGTTATCAACCATGCCTTTTGCAAGGTCAAAGGTCACTTCATTATATTGATTTAGTTCTTTATTAAGTAATGACAAATTACTCGACTGTTCACTGTCGAGACTAATAAGGCTATTAATGTTTTTTTGCAAAGATTGGTATGTTTTATTGGCGTTATCAATCAAGTCTTCATCAGAAAATGACACCGCTTGAGTATAAAGTTCATCAAGCCTTTGAACATAAATAACATTTTGATTGGCAAGCTCAACACGCTGCGAGACTTTGTCTTGCATGAACGTCATAGCATCGTTGTTCTTATTAATCGAAATAATACTGATCGTTAAATTGACGGCAAAGATGATGACAGAAAGTACGAAAATCAAGCCGACTTTCTTGAAGATTGACATGTTGCTAAACCAATTCATTTGTTGCCCCCAAAGCACTCGTAAAAGGATATTTGCCTTAATAAAACACGTATAAATAAACTGCGCTGTCACTTTAAAGTGACCATATTATTTATCGCAGCTTACCTTGCTAAAACGCGTTAAAATCCTTTTATACTGCTATTAACGACAAATACGTTACAATTTGTATATCGGCCACTCGGCAAATTGCTAAAGTTAATAAGCAATATTATTTCGAGTCGTCGCTTTAACTTCGTAAAGCTTATCATCAGCTTGCTTGATTAATTGTTCTGCATTGATCCCAGGTTGCCATTGCGCAGCCCCTTGAGAGACAGTGACATACTCGCTCACCAAAGAGTCTGGGTGCTGAAATGCTAATTGGTTAAGACGTAACTTAATATTATTAGCGACTTCAACTGCGCCTGCTATATCGGTTTCTGGAAGCAACACAATAAACTCTTCTCCGCCATAACGAGCACAAACATCTCTCGGCCTTTTAATCTGATGTTTTAATAGCTTTGCCAGCTCAATCAAGCATTCGTCACCACGCTGATGGCCTGAGTAGTCATTGAGTTTTTTAAAGAAGTCTATATCCATTAGAATGATTGACATAGCAGAGCCGCTTCGCTCGCAATGCTGAATTTCTTTGGTTAACATCGCATCAAAATAACGTCGATTACTCAGCTTGGTCAAACTGTCCGTTAACGCTAATTGATTGAGTTCATTCACTAAGCGTTGATTTTCAACATCTTTAAAAATCGACTTTCTAAACCATTTTTCAATGACTTGCTGACCTGAAATGACAATCCCAAGAAAGCTCAACATTTTCATGATTGGGAAAAACAACTCATCAGCAAAAAAGAAAACTCTCACCGATGCCATATAAGTCGACATGATGAATACAGCAAAAAGCAATAAACGACGGAGGGGAAAAAATGCGATAGATAAAGCAAACATCATTAAATGCAATATTGATTCTACTTTTCCTTGAGCAAATGGTGCTGATAATATCAACCAGTTACAGACGGTGATCCAACATAAAAGTAACGCCAATATATAACGATAGAAGCGGCCGTAGTCATTTATCTTTTGCGACAAAGGAAGAGAAAAATCACGCATTGCGCCGTAAAGCGATACTAATGCTAATGGCAGGATACTAATCAATGTGAAGGTGAAATTTAGCTCTGGAATATTCAACAATCGAGTAATGCCAATCACAACCGCTAAAATAAAGCTCAGTACACTTAACCAACGACACCCTTTGGCAAGGTATTGCTGGGTTTCAAAGTGTAACTGTTGCTCAAATGTCGGGGTTGTTTTTTGCATCGTTCACTTATGTATGAGGATATCTCAATTGATTATAGCGACTTTCACACCTGTTGCGACATGCTTTTTGCTTTTTATTTAACCAGCACTTGAACTTAAACAACAATAGCTTACATAGTATTGCCACTTGGTTTAGTCACTTCACTGTTAACGCTAAATTTACTCGCCAAAAAAAAAAACAGCTAACAAAGTTAGCTGCTTTTACTTTTTCGATATTTGCTAAAGTAACCTAAAGGCTATCGCCTTGTTTGTGGAGGTGACTTATGCAGCAACGGTATCAGAGTTCAATGCTTTCTCAACAGTATCATCATCATCAGTTGCGTTATCTGCTTCATCACTATGACGAATCAAGTAATCGAATGCCCCTAATGATGCTGTTGCACCACTTCCCATCGCAATGATAATTTGCTTGTAAGCTGAGTTAGTCACATCGCCAGCTGCAAATACTCCGGGAATAGATGTCTCACCTTTACCATCAACGATAATCTCACCACGCGAAGTTAAGTCTACGGTATCGGTTAGCCACTCTGTATTGGGTACTAAACCAATTTGAACAAAAATACCCGCAAGTTCAACATGATGAGATTCGTTTGTGCTGCGGTCAGTATATGTAAGACCCGTTACACGCTTACCGTCACCCAAAACTTCAGTGGTCATTGCTTGAGTTATAATGTCAATGTTACCCATTGAATTAGCTTTACGTTGCAAGACTTCATCAGCACGTAAACTAGCGTCAAATTCAAGTACGGTGACATGTTCAACGATGCCAGCTAAGTCAATAGCGGCTTCAATGCCGGAATTACCACCGCCAATCACTGCAACACGCTTACCTTTAAATAAAGGGCCATCGCAATGAGGACAATAAGCTACACCACTACCGCGATATTCTTGCTCACCAGGTACATTCATTTCACGCCAGCGTGCACCCGTTGCTAATAAAATGGTTTTACTTGTTAGCTTAGCGCCACTTTCAAGTTCTAGTTCAAATTGTTTACCCGACTTTAATGACAAAGCACGTTGATTATCCATGATATCGACATCATAATCTTTAACGTGTGCTTCAAGGTTGGCCACCAGCTTAGGGCCTTCTGTTTTAGACACTGAAATAAAGTTTTCAATGCCAACAGTTTCAGCCACTTGGCCACCAAACTTATCAGCAACTACGCCAGTGCGAAGTCCTTTGCGCGCTGCATATATCGCAGCTGATGCGCCAGCAGGGCCACCACCAACAACTAAAACATCAAACGATTCTTTGTTATTTAACTGTTCAGCTTTTCTTGCTGCTGCATTGACATCTAACTTGTTTAAGATTTCTACAACAGAAATCGCGCCAACAGAGAACGGCTCTCCATTCATATACACTGTAGGCACCGACATGATATTGCGGTCATTAATTTCATCTTGAAATAATGCGCCATCAATCATCACATTAGTAATATTTGGGTTGATCGCAGCCATCATATTCAACGCTTGCACCACTTCAGGACAAGTCTGGCAGCTCAACGACACATAGGTTTCGAAATGGAATTCACCAGGTAAGTTTTGGATCTGTTCGATCACATCCGCATCTAATTTGATCGGATGACCACCAGAGTGCAGTAACGCAAGCACTAAAGAGGTAAATTCATGCCCCATTGGTAAACCAGCAAAGGTAATATTTGATCCATTTTGTGGATTTTTAATGCTCATTGACGGCGTTCTATCCGACGTTTGCTGCTGTAAACTCACTAAAGATGATAAACCTTCAATATCTTGAGCAAGTGATAACAACTCTTGAGACTTAGAGCTTGCATCTGCTGACACGACAAGTTCAACTGGGCGCTTGAGGTTTTGCAGGTAGGTATTCAGTTGATTTTTAATATTCGTATCTAACATACGTGTGCTCCTGGAAAATAAAATGAGATTGAGCAAAAAAATTGTCAATCTTAGTATCTCTGCATGGTGATGAATCACACAGAAATCGGGACTCCTAAGATTGACCGGAGATGATTTGAAACAGGCTTGCTAACCTTTGTTAGCAATATGGCTTACTCAGATGATGAGATGAGTAAGCCATTATGACGTATTAAGTCTGTAAGCTTAGATTTTACCGACTAAGTCAATTGATGGAGCAAGTGTTTCTTCACCTGGCTGCCATGCTGCTGGACAAACTTCACCGTCGTGTGTTGCTACGTACTGAGCAGCTTGAATTTTACGTACTAGCTCTGATGCGCTACGACCAATACCTAGGTCATGTACTTCAGCAACTTTGATTTCGCCTTCTGGGTTCATTACGAATGTTCCGCGAAGTGCTAAACCGTCTTCTTCAATCATCACACCGAAATTACGCGTGATTGCACCAGTTGGGTCACCAATCATTGGGTAGTTGATTTTGCCGATAGTGTCTGAGCTTGCGTGCCATGCTTTGTGAGTGAAGTGAGTGTCAGTAGATACTGAGTAAACTTCAACGCCCATTTCTTGCAGCTTAGCGTAATGGTCTGCCATGTCGCCTAATTCAGTAGGACATACGAAAGTAAAATCAGCAGGGTAAAAGAATACTACTGACCATTTACCTAGTAGGTCTTGCTCAGTCACTGGTACAAATTCGCCATTGTGAAATGCTGTAGCTGAAAATGGCTTGATTGTAGAATTGATAATTGATTGAGTCATTGTGTTACTCCGATAATTTAATTAAGTGTGTCGCTGTATCCGTTTGATGGAATAGATAATAGCGAGTCTTTAAAATTAAATATAACGGGTAAAAACTATCACCCTAATCGGTTTTTTAGAACAAAGACAGATAAAAGACTTGGATAATCGGATTTTCCGAATCACTGATATTAAACTTGCTTATTCCCATTGGGTAAAACGTGTTAGCGCCCGTCCAACTGGATAATCAAGCTGTTTGGATAATTGCTGCACATGTTGCTTATTGACTGCACTACCAAAAGAGTGTGGCTGCTTACTGGCATACACAACCCAATTGCCTCCACCGGTTAATGTGGCATAAACATTCGCAAAGTGCATAGACAATGTTTGCTTTAATAGTTCACTTTTGCTGTGCTCTTTCCAGCAATTGAGTACCAAAAATCCGTCAGCTTTTAAGCTTTGATGACAATGGGCAATAAACTCCACAGTAAGTTGTTTTTCATCGACGCCTTGCTCTATGTACATATCCGCGAAAATAATATCCACGCGTTTATGATTACCTTCAGCAAGAAATTCGGTGCCATCTTGATGAACCAAGTTCAACTTTTTGCCAATTGGCAACTGGAAAAATCGTTTAGCAATATCAATAACAGGTGAACGCAGTTCAACAGCGGTCAATTTTATGGCTGCATCATAACGACGCAAAGCATGAATTAACCCACCGCCACCTAAACCTAATATGATTGCACTTTTAGGTTGGCTAAAAAGCAATACTGCTAACATCGCTTGAATATAGGTATGCTGAGGAATATGGGGCTGGGCTTTAAGGATTTTACTTTGTTCGTCATTGTCACCAAAGGACAAAATTCGACATTCATTGTCTTCTAAGACATAGATAGGACCGATCTCATCACTAATATGATGTAACTGCTGATAATCTGACATGGAACTGACTCTGGTATACCGTCAGCTAATTTCAACCTGACGAATTTGGTTGCAAGAAAGACAGTTTACAGGATAAATTCAAACTCACATCATCTTGACTTCAAACTTAGCTTAAATAAGTCGGAACTTGACGCATTAAAGTGAGCCACTATGACAATTCAAATCCTAATTTGCGCTATTTGCATTGCTGTATTTATCTTTATACAGCAACAGCTGAAGCAATTTATCAGCCAACAAGCCAAGAAAAAACAGGTCAATGAAGTACGCAGCCGTTTAGTGACAAGACTATTAACTTATCTACTCTTTTTTATTACTGCATCCATTATGGCTGTGTCATTAGGATTGGGGTACCAAGAAGTCTCGTTATTTGTTTCATCAGCCTTTGCCGTTTTGGGGGTTGCGTTATTTGCCCAATGGTCAATGTTAAGCAACATTACTGCAGGGGTACTGATTTTCTTTGCATTTCCGTATCGAATTGGCGATAAGATAAAAATCGTGGATAAAGATGAAGATATGACAGGGGTGATTGTCGAAATCAGTTTATTTCATGTGATAATTAAACGCGATCAAGGCGATATGATGACTTACCCGAATAACCTTATGCTACAAAAGGCAGTCATAAAAATACCTAAAACAGTGAAGGAACCAAACTCATCCACAGAGAAAACCGCCTCTCAATATGTCGATGAAGATATCACGCCTGATTAGCTTTACACATTGCCCTAATAAAAAATGCGCCACATGGGGGAGCCCCCATAGCGCATTCATTAGTTAAGCTAACTTCACGAGTGTTATCGCATCTGTGTATCGGGTTAATTTAATAAGCGCTGAAAAAATGCCACAGCTTGTAAATACATTTGCAATGCCAGTGCCGCATCATAACGTTCACCTTCATCACGCATAAACGCATGCTGAGCATTGACTTCTTGCCAGCTAAAACTCACGCCTTCTTGCTCAAGCTTTTGGTAAATCAGTTTACGCCCTTCACTAGACACGTGGGGATCTTGCTTGCCAAACACCAAGGCCACCTCACCAGCAATATCCCCCGTGCGGGTAAGTGAATCATTCAATGCTTCACACGGTAAGGTATTGGAATGTATGTCTGTAGGATACAAGCAAAAAGCGCCACTGATATCCGCATTCAGCGCTGCTCTATATGCTAAATGCCCTCCTATACACACTCCCATAGCAGCGACTTTACTGGTGCAATAGGCTTGGCTACGAGCAAAATCCACCATTGCTTGCGTATCACTATCATGATGTTCTAATGGCTTTGCAAATTTATCCGCATTACCTTTATCTTTACCAATATCATCATAATCGAGCACGGTACCAATCGGGTTTAACTCGTGAAAAACCTCAGGAACTAGCACGACAAATCCGTGCCCAGCAAGTATTGCTGCACTGCGAGCTATAGGTGCTGTTTGCTGAAAAATTTCAGAGTAAAAAATAATTGTCGAGAACTGTCCTGCGACATCTGGGCGATAAACGTAGGTGCGCATCACGCCTGTTGGCGTGTCAATATCATGAACTTCCTTGGTGATTATCATATTCCCTCTTTTTAGTCAGTCTGAGTGCTGGTTTTATTAACATGTGTAAACGTTGAGCATTACCTAAAATAATGAGTCTCACCATGTTTGCTTACGATCTAATTTAACTCGTTTGCCGAATGCTGCCCTGAGAGTAAGTCGGTGACATTTTTTAAGGTTGTCGAGGCAATTGCATTAAGCGCCTCATCAGTTAAAAACGCTTGATGACCAGTGAAGATAACATTGTGACAGGCTGACAGCCGTCTAAAAACATCATCTTGAATTATTTCGTTGGACTTATCTTGAAAAAAGAGTTCTTTTTCATTTTCATAAACATCCAAACCTAATGCACCAAGTTGCCCCTCTTTTAGCGCTTCCATGGCATCGATTGCATTTAACAATCCACCACGTGAAGTATTAACCACCATGACCCCTGTTTTCATTTTATGAAAACTTTGAGTACACAGCATATGATGATTATCTTCAGTCAATGGGCAGTGCAAACTGATGATGTCACATTGAGGGTACAATTCATCGAGACTGGTATAGTTAACTCCTAAATCAATTACTTGCTGATTAGGATATGGATCGTAAGCAATCACCTTACAGCCAAAACCTAGCAAAATCTTAATCGTAGCAATGCCTATTTTCCCAGTGCCAATAACACCGACGGTTTTGCCATGCATGTTAAAACCCACCAAACCCGATAGGGCGAAGTTGGCGTCACGAGTGCGTTGGTATGCTTTATGTATTTTCCGGTTCAATGTCAGCATAATCGCAATAGTATGCTCTGCAACCGACTCGGGAGAATAAGCTGGTACGTTGACGACAGTGATCCCTAATCGATGCGCTGCATCTAAATCCACATTATTAAATCCGGCGCAGCGCATTGCGATAATTTTTGTGCCACCTTTAGCCAGCTCTACTAAAACTTCTTCGCACAATGAGTCGTTAACAAATGCGCACACCACTTCAAAACCATCAGCCAATTTAACGTTTTGCATGCAAAGTCGATAATCGAAATATTCAATGGTTGCACCAAAATCTTGGTTGATTGCATCAAAGTGCTGAATATCGTAATTTTTGGCACTGAAGAAGCCAATTTTCATGTCATTGTCCTTAATAGAAAGCGTTACAACGGCTTATACTTGAAATCAAATAAGTAAATCGGATATCAAGGTTGCGCATTTTTATCACATCAGCATAGCAATAATTTAGAGTTTGCTATAGATCGCTATTCATTCGAAATGAATTTGTTAAGCTGATACGTCAATAACTGACCAATTACGTATTTTCTATGTCTAAAAAGCAGCAACAAGAAGTATCAGAATTTCAATTTTGGATCCAACGCCTCGGAAAAACCAGTTTACGCGCCTTGCATATTGTTGGTGTCGTCGGTGCCGGTGGCGGTCTGCTACTGGGTATAGAGCAAAGTGAGTGGCTTAACTATTGGATAATAGCAATGGCCAGTGGTGTTGCCCTGTTTGCATGGGAAGTTATTCGCGATTGGCGCTGGTTAATTCAATTAAAAGGCGTATTAACCATCTGTAAAATTTTACTCTTGTTGCTATTTATCCCAATGGCAAATTGGAAGCCTGAGATCACTATCTTTATTGTGCTGTTATCAGTTGTGGTATCTCATGGACCTGCTGGGCTTAGACATTATTCTGTAGTCCATCGAAAAGTAATACATGGCAAAAAGGAAATTAAAGGTTAATCTAGTAGTATCTTTTGTTGCTATTAAGGTTATAGGATGTTTCCTTATCCAGAACAATATCGGTTAGCTGCACCGCCGCTAACCACCAGTTTTATGGTATTTTGGGCACTGTTTAGTCACAGTATTTTTGCTGATGCGAGCCCGTTTGCCCTCTATCCGCTACTGTCATTATTTCCTTTAGTGCTCATCGCGCATGTGTATTTAATCTGGAATGCTCAAGGTATGTCTCGATTAGATCAAAGCTTTTATGCCTTGGTTCATGTTCCTCTCGCTTTTGTTGTTTGGACTTTTACCATTATGCACGTTAATGGCAACGCTTTTTCTTAATACAAAATTTAACGATTTGATTTAAGTAAAGGCTGAAATTGTCATTTAGCCACAAAGGTAGCGAGAACAACTTGCACAAATATGACGGCAAAGGTATCTTTGCCGCGCATTTACGTTAAAGGCTTACCATGGCAGATTTCATTTACCTTCCTCCAACCGATCCTTGGCTTGATATCATTCACGAAGATAAAGACATCATCGTGCTGAATAAGCCTTCAGGATTGTTATCTATTCCTGGAAGAGAAGCTCAATACCATGACAGCGTATATAGCCGTGTGCTTGAGAAGCACCCCAATGCACAAATTGTACATCGCTTAGATATGGCCACATCTGGGGTTATTGTCGTTGCGCTGCGCCGTAATGCAGAGCGTAAGTTAAAACGTCAGTTTCGAGATAGAGAAACGGCCAAAACCTATTACGCAAGAGTTGCGGGCCATGTGAACCCTGCGATTAAGCAAGTGGATTACCCGCTGATTTGCGACTGGCCAAATCGCCCGAAACAAAAAGTGGACCATAAGTTAGGTAAGCCCTCATTAACCTATGTAGAAGTCATCAGTTACGCCAAACAATCTACCTTAGTTAAACTCACGCCCATTACAGGTCGTTCTCATCAACTAAGAATTCATATGATGGCAATAGGCCATGTCATTTTAGGTGATGGTTTTTACGCTGATCCACTCGCCAAAAGATTATCAACACGATTACTACTGCATGCTGCAGAACTTTCGTTTAATCACCCGTATCATCAGCAAGCATTAACCTTTAAAGCCGAAGTGCCATTTATAGAACCTATTAATGATCAATAATTAGGGCTTAATTAGCGATAAAACCGAGATATTACTATAAAGTGACTCAATCATAGATTGTCGCACTGTCAGCCCTATGACTATTGCTATTGCTATTAATATGGTTTCCCTTATTGTGACTCGCTAGTTTCTTTTACTTAGGTCTCTTACTGAGAGACCATACTTAGCTCTCATACTTAGTTTTCCAGCTTACTTGTCTTTACTACATACTCTGCATCGTTATTTTAATGACTTATGTCTAGATAGTTGTCGATTGTCATATTCAAAATCACCTCCTCTGAAGCGACTTAATCACAGAAGGGGTATTCATCAAAATGACTTCATGAGAAGTATTTGATGGCATTTATTTATATTTAGTCTTAAATTAATAACTAATTATAACTAAATTAGGCATTTTAATATGGAAACCCCATTTCAAAGAGATCAGCTCGATAATCAAATTCTTGAAGCATTGATGGAAGAAGCCCGCACCCCTTTTGCTGAACTGGCGAAACGGTTTGCCGTCAGTGCAGGGACGATTCATGTCCGAGTAGAAAAAATGAAACAAGCAGGCATTATTACTGGAGCAAGGATAACAGTAGATCCTAAAGCTTTAGGCTATGACGTTTGCTGTTTTATTGGTATCAATTTAAAAAGTGCAGGTGATTATCCTGCTGCCATATCAAAGTTAAATGCCCTTGAGGAAGTTGTTGAGGCATATTATACCACTGGTAATTACAGTGTTTTTGTAAAGGTAATGTGCCAGTCTATCGATGGATTACAGCATGTTTTAATCAATCGCATCCAGTCAATTGATGAAATTCAATCAACAGAAACATTAATCAGCCTACAAAACCCTATTGTTCGTGGTGTTAAGCCTTAGTCCAAAAAATAATGACTTATAACTTACTTAATAATGATATACCACTTAAGAGATAGTTAAAATTCATAATAATTTTGCAAATTTGTAACACCTTTGGTTACCTTTGTTAAAGTTTTGTGTTAAAAAGTCGTAGAGTGCATCGAAGAATGCGCCATACGCATTATAAACAAAATTATAAAACAGCATTACCACCGACCTAGTCTCTACCCTACACATGCTTGGACGTGGTCAATGCTTTAACCAAGGAAGAAGTTGTGAAGACTAAATTATCAATAGCTATATCAGCGGCACTATTATCAAGTGCTAGCTTTGCAAACACCGAAATGACAGGCAATAAATATGAGTTAGAAATATTGTCTAGTAATCAATACAGCAAACCAGCTGTCAGCCCTATCAATGTAACTGCACCAAAACGATTTATCGTTGAACTCTCTTCTCCTGCGGTAGCATCATACCAAGGCGGTACTCAAAATCTTGCTGCAACAGCAGTAACTGCAAAGGAAACCAAATTAGATATACAATCTGCTGCTGTTCAAAATTACGCATCACATCTTGCTAATGAACAGAAAGCATTTTCAAATGCACTCAATAAAATCTCTGCCAACAGTAAAGTAGAGCGCCAATTCAAAACGCTTTTCAATGGCGTAACAGTCGCAGGTCAAAATTTAACTATTGAGCAGTTAATGGCTATTCCTGGGGTTAAATCTGTTTACCCTGAAACTATGTATGACATCAGCATGGATGCATCACTTCAAGTGATTAATACTGAAGCAATGTGGACAACTGTGAATGGAATGGCAAATGCAGGTAAAGGCATTCGAGTTGCGGTTATCGATGGTGGTATTCGACCAGAAAACCCAATGTTTGCCGATGAAGGTTTTGAAGCTCCTATGGGCGCCATGCCAACTGATGATTACTGTTCAACAACAGATGAGTCATTCTGTAATAACAAACTGATTGTAGCCCGCTGGTCTCAACCGACTTTTGAAGTCTGTCCTGATGAATACATGAGTCCACTAGGTTACGGCGGTCACGGTACACACGTTGCAGGTACAGCGGTAGGTAACTTAGTCTCTACCCAATTTAATGACATTGATGTTGAATTATCAGGTGTAGCTCCTGCAGCATACTTAATGTCATACAAGGCGTTATATTCTAAAGCAGACTGTTCAGGTGGTAGTGGCTCTAACATCATGTTAATGGAAGCGTTGGAGCATGCAGTTAATGATGGCGCTGATGTTATCAACAACTCTTGGGGTGGTGGCGCTGGTGCGGATCCTGCCAGTAGCCCATATAAAACCATGTTTGAAGCAGCTGAAGCGGCAGGTGTTGTCGTTGTTTCTGCAGCGGGTAACGACGGTAATGGCGCAAGCACTATTGGTTGCCCTGCATGTATTGAGTCTGGTATTGCTGTAGCCAACAGCACAACAGGCCGCTACTTTGCCAACAGTTTCAATGCTGGTGGTGAAGACTTACTCGCAATCCCTGGTTCTGATACGGTTATCGAAATGGATGTTACAGCACCTGTTGTTGCTGCAATAAATATCGATGAAGCTAATTTTGAAGGGTGTGATGCTTTCCCAGTTGATAGCTTTAAAGACAGTATCGCATTAATATCTCGAGGTGCTTGTGCATTTTCGTCGAAAGCTGAAAATGCGATGAATGCTGGTGCAAGTGCACTTGTAGTATATAACAGTAATCCTGGTGCACCGATTACCATGTCTATGCCTGGCGTTACATTCCCATCGGTGATGATTTCAAATGGTGATGGATTAGATATTATCGATGCTATGGGCGAAACGGCAACCGAAGGTACTGTTGGTTCAGAAATTAAGCGTTTAATGGTACCTGAACTAGCTGATACCATTAATAGTTCTAGCTCACGTGGACCAAACGGTAACCAAAATATCTTAAAGCCGGATATTGCTGCTCCAGGTACTAATATCTTATCAGCTTACTCGCCTGATGATGGTGGACTAGATTTCAATATGATCTCTGGTACCAGTATGGCAAGCCCTCATGTTGCTGGCGCTGCAGCAATGATGCGTCAATTACATCCTGATTGGTCTGCAAATGATATTAAGACCGCGCTAACATCAACTTCAACTGTTGATGGCATCCTAGATGATGATGCAACTACTGCAGCTTCACCGTTTGCAATGGGTGCGGGTCGTATGGATTTAGATGCTGCAGCTAAAGCGGTATTAACTTTCGATAAGCCTTCAATTGCTGCTGATTCATGTGTTGGTCCATGTACTTTCACTCGCACGGTTTACAATAAGAGTGAAGAAGACACCTCATGGTCATTAGCCGCAAGCTCTGATTCTGCAGGCATCATGGTTTCTCCAAGTACTTTAGATATCCCAGCTGGCGGCTCTGCGACCTTTATGGTCACAGTCGATTCTACTTTTGCAGAATATGGTGATTGGATATTCGGTAATGTGATGCTTTCGAGTGCATCAGGCATGCAAGATGCTCATTTACCTCTCGCAGTGTTAGCGCAAGAGTCTAGCGACTCTTCATTGATTTCTGTAACTTCTGATGATGCAGATTTGACGACTTCAGATGATATGGAAATTTCAGCAGTGCTCAACAACACGATGTTTGAGAATACTGTTACCTTCACAGCAATGGCACCTGAAGGTTCCATGTTAACTTCAGAAGATGATGTATCTGTTACTTTAACCAATGCTTCTCAAAATGGTTTTAGTGTAAACGAAGAAACTGGTGTAATTACTTGGGTTGGAAGTTTAGAGCAATCTGAAATGTCTATCGAAGCCTTCACTGGTACTTATCCAAGTATTTTTGATGCAGATTTAGCATTTATTCCAACATGTGACGAAGGCTGTGATGAAAAATCATTCACTTATGAAGGTCTTCCATCATTCAAATATAATGGTTCAACTTACGATACGATTACGATTTCAGACAATGGTATTGTTTTAGTTGGTGGCGGTAATACAGGCGGTACTTGGAATAATAAAGAATTACCTGATAGTGCTAACCCTAATAACATTCTTGCTCCTTTCTGGTCAGATTTTGATTTAAGTGATGGAACTGCAACTGATACTGGTGGCGGTCAATTAGGCTTAAACATTATCGAACTTGCATCAGGAACCTTCATTGTTGTTGAATGGAACGATGGCCAATTATATGCCGACCCATCTGGTACGGCATATTCATTTAGTGTATGGATTAAGACTGGTGATGTTGAAGATGTTTCATTTAACTACCTAGATATTCCAAATATGCCTGCTAATGTATCTATTGGTGCAGAAAATATAGGTGGCACGATTGGTTCTACTTATTACTACAATGGCGAAGGAACTGCGGTAACTAACGATGACTACCTTCAAGTTGTTTCATCAGCTGCTGGACAAGTCAAAATTGACTATAAAGCAACAGCGGAAGATTTCGATCTTGGGTATATGGACAGCTCAACTACAGTTGAAGAAACAGCTGTTACATTCAACGTTTTAGAGAATGATACAATGCCAGCTCAAAAAGTGGCTCGCTCTAAAGTGACTGGTGATGGAATAACAGCCTCTGCTCAACGCATTATCAATATTGCCGCTACAGGTGATCTTGGTATGGTGAAAATTGTTGATGAGCCAGCAAATGGTACAGTGACAATCACAGAGTCTGGCGAAGCAACTTACACGCCTAATAAAGATTTCTTCGGTAAGGATATGTTTACCTACTCAGCTACAGACGCTGCAGGTACTGTAAGCACTCCAACTGAAGTA
The DNA here is from genome assembly GCF_001675935.1 of Shewanella sp. UCD-FRSSP16_17. Taxonomy (NCBI): domain Bacteria; kingdom Pseudomonadati; phylum Pseudomonadota; class Gammaproteobacteria; order Alteromonadales; family Shewanellaceae; genus Shewanella; species Shewanella sp. UCD-FRSSP16_17. Next base: position 341,060 of record NZ_LZFV01000035.1, on the reverse strand, counting down.
GTGGTTGATGTAACCAATGTTAACGATGCACCGACTGTATCCCCTTCAGCCAGCAAGATCTTAGTAGGTCTGGAAGCAACAGTTAGTTCTGGTGCTGCTGATGTTGATGGTGACTCGCTAACATATGCTTGGACTCAAACAGCTGGACCTGTAGATGTATCTTTCGATAGTACAGCCAAAGATATTAGCTTTGTTTCTACTAAGACTGGTGTCTATACCTTCACTGTCACAGCAAATGATGGCGAAGCAGATAGTACTACTGAACAAGTTTCAATAGATATTCTTTCTGCTCCTGACCTTAAGGATGACAGCGGCTCTATGGGCTGGTTAACTACACTTCTTCTTCCTTTAGCGATGTTCCGTCGTCGTAAAATGAAGTCATAATCGTTATTTAACACTTAACGTAAAAAGCCCAGCATATGCTGGGCTTTTTTATGTCGATTGACTTATCAGTTAATGGTTAATAACCAATGTCGAGATAAAGTAACCCAATACGGTTGCCGTGGTGACACCGATAAATCCTGGCACTAAAAAGCTATGATTTAACACATACTTACCAATATTTGTCGTACCTGAGCGGTCAAAGCTAATTGCCGCTAAATCACTTGGGTAGAATGGGAAAAAGAAGTAAGCATAACAAGCAGGTATAACACCAATTAACACAGGTGCGGGTATACCTAATGCAAACCCCAACGGAAACATAATCGTTAATACTGCCGCTTGGCTTTTAAGAAAAATAGATGCCATAAACATGGCAATCGCAAATGACCAAGGGTAGGCGCTCACTAAGTCACTTAATGAACTCACTAAGTAGCTTTTATGATGTCCAATAATAGTGTCACTCAACCATGCAATACCAAAAATAATCACCACAGCCGTCATACCGGCAGTAAAGACATTACTATTAACAATCTTTTGTGGCGAAACCTTGGTTGCCAGTAATATAACCGCACCAACAGACAACATCATGAACTGTATCGCTACAGACATTTTTACGCCTTCTGGTAGCAATTCTTTACTGAACATAGCTAACACGATAACAGATAAAATCCCGGCCAAAAATAATGCTAAACCTCTTTTGGCAATGCTATCGGTATGTGCCTGATCATCAGTTTCAACCTCAGGATCAATCAGATTCTGACGAAATTCATCATCTTTAAGGCGTTCTTGAAATGCTTCATCTTTATCTAAATCTTTACCGCGATGTAAACTCCAAGCACAACCTGCTAGCACACCAACTAACGTAGCCGGAATCGTTACCGACAACACATTAATTAAACTGATATCAAGATTGTTATCCATCGCAGTGGCCATGACTACTGCCGCCGCAGCAGCAATAGGGCTTGCAGTAATCCCCATTTGAGATGCCACTGTTGCCATAGCTAATGGACGCTCAGGACGAATACCTTTTTTATAAGCAACATCATAAATAACTGGCAATAGTGGGTAAACTGAATGGCCGGTTCCCACTAAAACAGTTAACGAATAAGTACATAACGGGCCTAAAAAAGTAATTTGGCTAGGATGTTTTCTAAGTAATTTTTCAGCATATTTAACTAATAACTTAAGGCCACCCGTGGCCTCAAGGGTAGCTGAAGCAGCCACTACAGCGAGAATAATCAGCATAACACTGACTGGCGGCGATCCTGGGGCAATACCGAACACAAATGCCAAAACCGAAACACCTAAACCGCCAAGCAAACCAAACGCAACACCACCGTGACGGATACCAACGAATATCACCGCTAGCAGCAACAGCATATGAATATAGAACATTAGCTAAATCTCCTTAGCAAACATTAATTTATGTATGACTTCCTGCGTCATAACAGATTGATTTCAGAGTCAACAGCAGAGTTAATGTAGGGAGCTCGCTGTATCCATGATGCTGAAATCGTTTTTAAGGCTATAGACTGGTTATGTTTTTTGACAGCCTTACACCTTGTTTATACATCAATAATCTAGCACTCAATATCAGTTAAAAACGATACAGTGACCTTGCTCATGTAAAAAACAAAGTTAATTGTAAAACTGTGATCATCTAATCTTTAATCAACTCGAATATACAAAAAAGGCATTCACCAACAATAAGATGAACCAAATAATTTCGTCTAAATAACATCAAATTAGCCATATTAAAAATAACTAATTACAAATATTGAAAACCAATCCAAGTTTAATTCTTATACAAATAATAATTAGCCGAAAATAAACCTTAATGTTTTCATTCAGTTTTTATTCAGCATCTCGAGATTATAGTGAATCCATCAAAACGAACTGACTTACATTTTTTACTTGGAGTGGATTATGAAAACAAAGCAACTTATTTTAGCAGGTGTGATCACCTCAATGATGTCTGTACCAGCAATGGCATCTGATTGGTTTATTGGTGGCGCAGCTGGCTACCAACAAAACAAATATGAAGACTCAACAGTCGGTGGTGGTAAAGAAAAAGAAAAAGATATGGCTTATCAACTTCGCGTTGGTACCTATATCAATGACAACAGCCGTGTATATGGTACTTATGGCTACAACTCTGAAGATATAGGCAAGCAACAAAACTTCTTACTGTCATACGATTACCTTGTTCCACTCGGTGCTAGTAATAAAATGAATTGGTTTGTCGGCGCCACTGCTGGTATGACACACACGAGTATTAAAGATGCTGATTTAAGCTCTGGCAATAACTTCGTTTGGGGTGGTCAAACTGGCTTTATGTACAATATCAATGACAACTGGTCTACAGAAATTGGTTATCAATACCTAAAGCAAGATTATGAAAAAGATGTGGGTAATGGTGCGAATACAGGTACCTTCTCATTAAATGATACCCAGCAGGTCTATTTAGCTATTGATTATAAGTTCTAGTTAAATAACTAACATACAAATAATAGAGGACACTTAATGTGTCCTTTATTATTTGCATGAGACTCAATTAGTTAACCAATTAACATATAAAACCATCAATACCTAAAATGATATTCATCAGAAAATGATATCTAGCCAGACATAAAAGTACTTTAATTATTCACAATAGCTTTAGTCTCTAGAGTAATAATCAATAATGGTGCTTTATTAAGCAGTTAATAACCGTTACTTGGTTAATAACAATTCAATTAACAAACTATTTTTATGTGGCCAGCAAAAGTATTTAAGCCTCTAGCACTTAATGCATTAGCCAAATCCCCTACTTAAACAGTCTCATTGGTACGATTGCTTATTGATAAACCATGCTAAGCTTTCATAAAAATGTCATCCCTTACCTTTACTATTCGCTCATTATTAACTTTGAGCATATTCAATAGCTTAATAAAACAGTAATACTATAGAGTCGTTAAAAAACCGCTCAACTCTTACTGAGAACATGATAAATATGAGATTTTTATGAAGCATTATTTTTCAGGCATAATTCAATACACCTGCATGACCGCTGTTCTGTTGTATGGACTAGGCTGGATTAAAGGCGAAAGTCTTGCTGATGAACTCTCTATCGATAACGGCGGCTACGCGCTACTGCAAGATTCGTTAACACGTCAAATACCCTTTTATGAACTCGGTATTGTCGCTGGATTCGAAAAACGTCAAATAAGAAATAATACATATAAAAGCAATTAGTTAAGTAATATTTTCGATAGTTGTTATTAGAACTTAAAGCGTTAGATTGGCATATTTCAACAAAAAGCAGGCACAAAAAAACCGACATTAAGTCGGTTTATTCCTCAAAGAGGAGATGGTACCGGTGGGCGGACTTGAACCGCCACGCTCGAAAGCAACGGATTTTGAATCCGTCGTGTATACCAATTTCACCACACCGGCATCATATTGATGTTTCAAAAGAGCTAGGCTCAATCGAGAATCAGAATTATACCTAGGCCAATGGCAATGGCAAGCCCTTTCAGCACCTTAATCGAAGTTTTCATTTCAATAGCTCAAATCTCATTCAAAGCAAGTATTCAGTTACGTTAAACACTGCTTTAAACGTCTCAACTTGCTTGGATTAGCCAGCATTTGTGTGATGAAGCTTATAATTGACTCCTTTCTAATACATTACATTAGCGATTAAGCAATAACCGAAAGGTTAATTGATCGAGATCATAATTGTTAACAGATGTATGCGATATGTTACTTATGACTTCACGATAAAGAGGATTATGAAATGGCATTCTGGTTAGATTTAATGTTTGGTAATGCAATTGGTTTGCTGTCAATGATTGTTATCTTCTGCACTATGGGAATTATGTCGTACATGATGTGGATGTTTATTGTGAAGTCGGCTCCAAAAAAATAGGTAATTCTTATTTAGATTTAAGTCAGTTTTTGTGTTTTTTGGCAAATAATTAGGGGGCATTAGCCCCCATTTTTGTGTCAATAATTCATATTGAAAAGTTCAGCACTGACTTAAGTCTACATAGTCAATTAAGCGGCATGTTTTCTTGGCTGCACTAATCCATTAATAAACTGCGGCCTTGCTTTGATTAGATGAGTTAACTCTTCTTTACTTGGTTCGCCGGCGGGTAAACGCAGCACTTCCCGATTGAGGTATACGCGCGCCTTCATTGAAATCTTATATTCAGCAGTAGGCCCTTGAATAGCGTAATGTCTTTCATTACCGACAAGCTCAAGAATACTTGTTGCAACGAGTCCTTTTACGGCTAACTCGTTTTGCGGTAGTGCCAAAATAGTGGCTCCTTGAAGAAAGAACTCTCGTAATAAGGCACGTTCAGCCGGATCTAATAGCTTCACTTTCGCTTCAATGGTTTCTATGGCACGTTTTTCTCGTAAGTAACTAATCGACTCATCAACAACAAATGTGAATAACTGACTCAAAAAGAAAGCGGCACCAACAATTAAACCTAAACCAATAAAGTGCCCATAGTTAGACACAAAACCGTCAAGGGACAAAGTTTGTAACACATGGTTCGGTGCAAATAATAATACTGCACACGCTACCACCCACCAAAGCATCACGCTTACCAATACACGCTTAATATTGGCTAACTTTAAGGTATCTAATGTAAATTTCATCATGTTACGTCCAAAGTGTCAGATTTTTGAATCTATCACTTCAAGAGCAATTTTAGTGCCAAGAGATTATCCGTAAGCAAAAAATAAATGTTTAATAGGACTTAAGATGCACAGGGGCGTGGCTGATGATGTGGGCCATCTGAAATAGAACTATTTCGACCGCTAATTATCACGCTTCTCTTACGTTATGTGAAGATGGCAAATCGTTCATTGTTATACAGAAAAGTCTTAATATAGATGGCGTAACCTTATTGGATTACGCCAAAAAATGTTGCAACACTGAAATGAGGGGCGATAACTTTAGTTACTTTTCTGCAAGTCTTGCTAACACTCTGCTCGCGGCAATAAAACCAAATGTACCTGTGACCATAGTGACCGCGCCAAAGCCTGAAGCACAATCCATTCTCATGCTACCGTCAGATGCAGCCTTGGTACTACATACACTGCCATCATTTTGCGGATAAACTAGATGTTGAGTTGAAAATACCGCATCAACAGCAAACCGTCTTTGCGTATTTTTAGTGAAATTATATTCACGTCTTAAAATTCCCCTCACTTTTGCGAGTAAAGGATCTTGAATGGTTTTAGCTAAGTCAGTTAACTGAATTTGGGTTGGATCAGTTTGACCACCTGCTCCACCCACGGTCACTATTTTCAGCTTATTACGCTTACACCAGGCAATTAAAGCCGCTTTCTGCTTTACTGCGTCAATACAATCAACCACATAATCAATCGCAAGAGGCTCTTGCTTAGTGCCCAAGTATTCAGCCAAGTTATCTGCTGTTATAAAGTCTTCGACTTCATAAACAATGCATTCTGGATTAATTTCACGTAAACGCTTTGCCATCACCTCAACCTTTGACTCGCCAATGGTTGACGCTAATGCATGAGATTGACGATTAGTATTAGTCACGCAAATGTCATCTAAATCAACTAATGTGATTTGCCCGATCCCACTACGAGCTAACGACTCAGCAACCCAAGTGCCTACACCGCCAATTCCAATAATGACCACATGTGCCTTGGCAAAGTTTTCAAGTGCATGTTGACCATATAAACGGCCAATTCCACCAAAACGATTTAAATATGATTCTGACAACATGTGATGCTCTTGCTACTGACTTATTCGGGGGCGGTATTTTATACGAATTCGCTGAGGAGCGAAATAAAACTCTGCCATTGCAATAAATACTGCAGATTGAGATAGCCATATTTCTCGACACACCTGTTGCAAACATTAACTAACCACATCATTTTATGATAAGTGCAGTTAACGGTTGCGGCTTGCTTGTTAAAAAGCAATATAAGCCTTGTAAACCAATATGATACAAATCAAATAAAAAACATCATTAGTGATAATTATCACACTTTTCAGTGAAGCTTTTATGTCAATATCGGGCGCAAATAAAGGATCCAGAATAATAGTGTCTTTAACGTATCCGTTATGAGTCACTATTTCTATCAATGTTGAGCACACCTGATGAGTGCCCAACAAAATCAAGCCCTTACCAAAGGAAGATTAAGATGATGAAAAAAAACCTGATCACTGCAGCTATTTTATCTTGTACTGCTATGACTTCATTTACTGCTTTAGCTGATGGTCCAAATTTCTACGGTCGTGCTGATCTTGCACTTACGAACTCTGACTTGGGTGTCGCAACTCAAAACCAAAAAGACGGTACAGTCATTGAAAACAATTTCTCTTGGTTAGGTGTGAAAGGCACAGAGAAAATCAACGATGACTTCGAAATTCTTTACCAAATGGAATTCGGCGTAAGCAACTTTGATAATTCAGGTAACACATTCGCTGCTCGTAACACCTTCATCGGTCTTAAAACCAACGCTGGTACTGCATTAGTTGGTCGTAATGACACTGTATTTAAGCAATCTGAAGGCGGCTTTGACTTATTCGGTAACAGCAACTCAGACATCGACTTATTAGCAGCTGGTCAAACTCGTTCTGGTGACGGCATTAGCTATTACTCACCAAAGTTAGCTGACATGCTAACACTTAACGCGACTTACTTAATGGATGATAACTACGAATCACAAAGTGACTCTATGTACGCATTAAGTGCAACGATTGGTGATAGAGCACTTAAATCTCACAACTTCTATGCAGCTGCCGCTTACCAAGACGGAATTACAGACATCGAAGCATACCGTGGTGTAGTTCAAGCTAAATTTGGCAACTTCATTGTTGGCGGTTTATACCAAAACACTGAAAGCCTAAAAAGCGAATTAGCACACCTTGAAGGTGACAGTTACTTCATCAACGCTGCATACGTGATGGGTAACCTTAAAATTAAAGCAATGTACGGTTACGATGATTCAGGTCTAGGTAAAATTGTAGACCGTCGTACTGGTCAGCTTGAAAATGACGAAGGTGCAAACGTATTAGACGCACGTAAAGATGTATCTGACGTTGAAATTCAACAATTCAGCATCGGTGCTGATTACCGTTTAAGCAACAACACTTTAGTATACGGTCACTACACGAAATACGACGGCGACATGAAGCTAAATGGTGTTGTTGAAGATTTAAGTGATGATATCTTCACTGTTGGTGTACGTTTAGATTTCTAAATACACTGATAAGCTGTTGAATTAATTAACAGCGAATTGTTAAGCAAATGCTAAAGCGACCTCAATAGGTCGCTTTTTTTTGAGCTCAATATATCAAACGCACTTTTTCCTATGCAAAAATGCATAACGCATATGCAAATACCGCCAAAGAGTTAACAATTAAGCAACACCTTAACTATGCTTAAACCCTATTACAGCGCCACTTACACTATATCGCCAATTATGTGAACCTCCACAAAGGGGTAGTTTGCTAAATCACTGTTAACTAATAGCCAAAAGTCTCGAACTTGTCACATTTTTTCATCAAATCATTACGTTATCCCAAAAAGTTTGACATAGCCCACAACTTAAGCAGCTCAAACCTGCAAAAATTCCGTCAAGTTCATATCACAGTGCTATGTAAATTCATTGCCGCTGTGACTGAAATTCACTAAAACAACCCATAAAATGGGAATAGAACCTTAGGTTCTAAAGGGAGTATGAAGATGAAAAAGACGCTAATTTCAGCATCTGTGGCCTCTGTGATTGCATTAACTTCTTTCGGCGCAGCAGCTGAAGGTCCAAATTTCTACGGTCGTTTAGACTTAGCAATAACAGATTCAGATCTAGGTGTGACTACCCAAGAAGGTAAAGCTGGCACTGTATTCGAAAACAACTTCTCTCACTTAGGTGTTAAAGGCAGCGAAAAAATCTCTGATGCTTTCGAAGTGCTTTACCAAATGGAATTCCAAGTTGAAAACACGTCATCTAGCTCTGATGTGTTCAAAGCACGTAACACTTTCTTAGGTTTAAAATCTAACTTCGGTACTGTTTTAGTGGGCCGTAACGATACAGTATTCAAGCAATCTGAAGGCGGCGTTGACGTTTTCGGTAACACCAATGCTGATATCGACCGTTTAGTAGCTGGTCAAACTCGTTCTGCTGACGGTATCTGGTACTACTCTCCAAAAATCGCTGATTTAATCACGTTAAACGCAACTTACTTAATGGAAGATAACTACACTGATGCAAACGGTGATGAGTCTTACGAAAGTCAGTACGCATTAAGTGCAACAATCGGTGATAAAAAACTTAAAGCGCAAAACTACTATGTAGCTGCTGCTTACAACACAATCGGTGGCATCGATGCTTACCGTGGCGTTGCTCAAGTTAAACTAGGTGATTTTAAAGTAGGCGGTTTATACCAAAGCACTGAAAGCCAAACAACTGATCAAGAAGGTGATTCTTACTTCTTAAACGTGGTTTACAACTTAAACGGCGTTAACTTAAAAGCTGAGTACGGTGTTGATGAGGGTGGTTTCGGTCGTTACCTAAGTAAACAACGAGCAGTGGATGAAAATGGTGATTATATTGTGCCAGGTGTTGTAACCGATGCTAGCATTACACAAATCACTGTAGGTGCTGACTACCGCATCTCTAAATCGACTCTAGTATATGGCCACTACGCTATGTACGAAGGTGATTACCAACTTGACGGTGGCCCAACCATCGATCTAGAAGATGACAACGTATTTACTGTTGGTATGCGCTACGACTTCTAATTAATGCCTCTTTAGAGAGTCTTTAGTTAATAAAAAAGCGACCTGATGGTCGCTTTTTTTATATCAATTTTTACCATTAAATTTAGCCATTACTTTTTAGTTAAGATATACGCAGCTTCATTCAACCAAGGAACCTGTTTATTAATAAACCTTGGATTATCATGCAACACATCAGCGCACTCTAATAACTCAACGTCAAAAGATTCAGCTAGGTATGACTCTATCCAAGATGGGCTAACAGCAAATGGGGGGCCATTAAGTGTGTCTTGATCATAATCTAAGGTAATGAGTAAGCCCTTGACGCCTGATGGGATCAGCTCTGCTAATTTCTTGGCATACTGTTGACGCATTACCTCTGGCCATGCAATCAATGCTGCACGATCATAAAAAGCGCCAATTTTTTGTGTGGTCGTCGCTGATAGCGTAAAGATATCACCTTGTATAAGCGTGATTTGATCTGTGGAGTACTCTTGATGCTCACCTTGCGCTTGTTGTGTAACAGGCAAGGTATTTTCTTTAAAAAAGTCTTCAACTGCGATTGGGTTTAACTCACAGCCCAAAACACTGTGACCTTGTTCGGCGAGGTAGCACATGTCCAACGACTTGCCACATAATGGAACAAATACCTCAGCAGCGGACGGTATAGCCAGTTGCGACCAATATTTAATTAGAAATTCATTTATTTGCGGCTGGTGAAAACCAATTTGCTGTTGCTGCCACTTACTGTGCCAAAAACTTGCTTCCATATCTAAGGTCCATGTCATGTAAATGAGCTTTACTCTAAATACAATGAACATAGGATGCAAATTGATTAGCGACACAACAGATAATCAGTAAAAACGCTTACTCATGTTATTGACTCAACTCGCCAACACAGCAAGCTTACTGCCCTTCACCATCTAAAACTTGTTGCACCTTTTTAAGCCATTTACAGTTATCACATTGACAGTTGCGACGTGATAAATGATGTGGACTTAAATTTGAGTCAATAAAATCGACTGCAATCAGTAGCTGTTGTTTCAGTTCATCAACGGATTTTTTTTCAATCGCAACAAGTTCATCATTGTGATTCATCCATATGCACTCTTCTCCTTGATGGCAAGTCGTACATTGTTCATCGCTGGCATTATAAAACACCGCATGAGGACAGTGAGTCACTTCCATTGACTGTAAAATACGCTGGCGTGGAAAAGAAAACAGTGGAATTAAGTCAGCTTTTTTAATGTTAGGCATAAGCGCTCCTTGATTAACCCGAATCCGTTGATTCACTTAAATAGTACCTGTGTATAGCCCAAAACAACTTGATTCACGTCAAAGTTTACAACTCCCACTATTTAAGCTAGGCAGTTTCATTCGTTTTTGCTGAACAACTTGTCATTTACCGCATTTTATTTGAAATCAAACTGGTTTCTGCATTGAACTTGCTCTGCAAAAAACACCTTAAATGCAAGCACAAGACTTGCCTGACAATTCGAAATATGCGTTGATGTAGCAAGCACTCGATGAATAACAATGGGTGTAATAATAGGAGCAGCGTTTGCAAACACCTCAGCTACAGCACTTTTATATTAATGAAGAACAATCGGTTTATTTATTAAAAGCAGAAGATGCTCGAAAGCACCGTGCTTGGATAAGATTGTGTAATCAGCAGTTAAGTAAACTTGGTTATGCTGATATCGAATTTATCGGGAAAGGAGCTTATGGTTTTGTGTTTGCTGGTACAAACGATATTGGTGAATCGCATGTATTTAAGTTCTCCCGAATTACCCTTCCGCGTAGTGTGCAGGATAGGCTTGAAGAAGAAGCCTTCATGCTCAGTCAACTCATGCATCCCAATGTGCCTAATGCGATAAAGTTTGAACGAGTCGGTAAGCAAGGCATCATGGTCATGGAGCGTGCTCAAGGAGAAGATTTAGATAAAATATGTCACCGAATGGGGGTGTTACCGGTTGCGATGATTGTCAGCATCGCCCGTCAATTAGCCAACCTCTTGTATTACCTTCGCACCGGAAAATGTTTAGTTCACGGCGACATTAAACCGTCTAATTTAGTGTATGACATTAAAAACGATCATTTATCGCTTATTGATTGGGGCTCTGCTGTCTTTGCTCAGCGTGATGAGAACAATAATTCCGTTGAAAATAACGTGATGTCTTTGATGTCCAACGACCAACAGCACACGAACGCCAGAATGGGCGATGTGTACTTTATTGGAGAGGAGCAGCTAAATGGTGCTCTTTCCAGCCCACGCTTTGATGAACAGGGTGTTGCCGCAACGCTTTATGCGTTGGCATCAGGGCAGATTAGCCGCTTTGGAAGCAAAGTGATTCCTGCCAGTAGCCTTGGTTTACCCATTGAGCTTGCCCGCACTTTGGATGGCATGTTGAGTGACGATCTTGAGCGACGTAACCTTGCCGGCGACTACTTTTTAAAAAGTATGCGGCATAACCATCGTATGCATCTACCAAACATTACCACCCACCCGATACATGAAGACATTCCGTTGTGGGTATTACCTAAACAAAAACAAGTAGAGACGGTAAGTTACAGCTCAAGGAAGTCATTCCTTAAAGAACATAACACTCAAGATCCCATCGCTAAAATGGACGATGTGCAGCTTGAAAAATATTACCGTAACTTCCTCGCTGGCATGGGCGATACAGAAAAAGGGTTTGTCGCTGCCGTTGGAAAATTAGCTCAATATCCCATTGTTGGCGGGCTGGCTATTCATTGGCGAAAGAGTGGTGTGTATATTGATTCAAACCTTGCGATTTATGATCCTGAAACCAAAGATGTGCTCATTAAAGCAGTCAATAATATGGTGACTTTGGCGAGGGGAATTAAACGAATAGGGGTGTTTAAAGCCTGCTTTTTTAACGCAAAGGATACCTTACACCTTGAACGCCAACATGCATCAGAACCCTATCAAATGGTGAATGATGCCCAGCTAAGCTTCGAAGTGGGAGATGTTCCAGCCTCAGAAGGTCGCTCACGGTTACACTCCTACTTTGAAGACGGTAAAGACCCTGAAGAAAACTTAGAACTGCCAACCGAAATCATGACTGAACTGGGCTGGATCAACCAAATTCATCATACTGGCTGCATTATTTTTGAAGCCTTACCCAATCACTTAAAGATCCATAGCTATTTACGTTTACTAAACCCACGTAAGCAAGCTGCATTTAGGGCATCTTTAGATCGTATTTTACATCACGCCACTAAGATACAAGGCCATGGCGTATCAGGATTTATGAAGCTGCCTTATAAAAATACTCGTCAGTTTTCACATATCGATCGTAAAAGTGACCACTTTTATCCTAAAAACCCAAAACAAGCAGGGTTAAGTCCAGCTCAAAATTAGACACCATAAAGCACCTTAGAGAATTAAAAAGCCCAACGTGTTCGTTGGGCTTTTGGGTCGTTCGCATGTTAGATAGGTGAACCTGGCGGCATGTTAAGCGGTGATTCAATAAACCTAAACTCGTTTGAAGCGATGCCTTTAGCCACCCCCTGTAGAAGCCAGTCAAAATGAGCAGCTTGATAATTACTTGCTCGGTTACTACGACGTTTCAACTGTTTTTCAACATATTGCAGCCTTGCAAGCAATTGCGCTTTAACCTCAGGGGCCGTTTTTTCATGGTGATAGCTAGCAAGAATTTCGTCTAACACGACAGTATTAACGCGCATTTGCACCGCTAATAGCTGCCCACGCTGCAGATCTTGATATACCGTTTTCGCTAATAATTTATCGACTAGGTTCACCACTGATAATTGCTCTGAGTCAGTCATAAACCCTTGATTAACCCTATTTAAACGCTCTGGAGCCAATAAACGGTTAGCAATTTGTCGACTTAAGACTTCTGCCATACCTATCGGATCAGTCAGCACACCTAAACCAGAATCGAAACTTTCACGAGTCTTACGATAGTTACCCGCTTTAGGCACCAAGATATCGGTAATCTCAGAAGGTACAGACAAACTTTGGGCTGAGATAACATTCAATAAAGCATCTAATGCACTGCGTTGTAATTTAGGCGACAAATAATGCCATCGCTCAGCAGAGCCTTGCTGTTGATAACTATAATCACTGCCGCCAATCCATTTAGCAGCGGCATCAATTTGATATCGAGTCATAAAGTATACTGGCACAAACACGTCACTTAGCTCACCTAAAGGTTGCTCGCTAAGCAGTGCTTGAGCATTAAATTGCTCAATAGCCACTCTACGAACTTGCTCTAAGCGAGTAAGCTCATCTGCTGCAGATGCACCATTGTCCCATAAGCTCGCATAGGCATGGCTTGAAGCCGGTGAACGGGAATCAGCTTCTCCAATATAACGTAGACCTTGTGTTCTAGCTTGGCGAACCAACTCTGTTAAATTCGCTTCATTGCCGTAACCGTAGGCAATGGTAAACTTATCCCACTCCCCTATTCCTTCAGAATAAGGCGCTGAGATATCAATTTTGTCGCCATTTAACGTCGCCTTCGGATGAGGGTAATCCATGACAGAGGCATTATCGTTCGTAGAAGCTGCAAAGTTATGGTCAAGTCCGATGGTATGGCCAATCTCATGAGCTGATAACTGGCGAATACGTGCCAATGCTAGGTTCATCGATGCTTCTTTAGCTGCATCTCTATCTTCCCAGCCTGCGGTTAATCCTCTGGCAATTAAATGATCTTGTTTTACTCGCAAACTACCTAAGGTCACATGACCTTTGATAATTTCACCTGTGCGAGGGTCTTTAATGGATGCACCATAAGACCAGCCTCTTGTTGCTCTATGCACCCATTGGATCATGTTATAGCGAATATCTTGAGGATCTGCATCCTCTGGTAACATTTCCACTTTGAAGCCATCAATAAATCCAGCAGCAGTGAATGCATCCTCCCACCAACGAGCACCATCCAATAATGCAGTGCGGATAGGTTCTGGTACACCAGGGTCAAGATAATAGGTTATTGGTTTAATCACTTCACTTGGTTCAATACCAGGCGTGACCTTTTCTAAACGATGTCTCAGTAGATATTGTTTACTGACAGGTGAGTCTATTGGAGCTGAGTAATCATAATATTCACCCGAAAGGTAACCACTCATCGGCTCATAAGCTCGAGGCTGATAGCCCGGCTCTGGTAATGCAACAAACGAATAGCGCATCCTAACTGATACAAACTTGCCATCGGGCGTAACTTGTCTTACTTGCTCGCCTGGCTTGCTACTATTAAAAGTCAGTAACACATCAACATCAGCATTTTTTTCGAAGGACTTCACCCCTTCAGGTAAAATGACAGAACGTGAACTATCAAGATTATAGCTACCTTGTTTGGTGTCAGCTAACCGCTGGCCCACACCATGAAGATCGTTTAGCACTAATTGATTAACGGCCACAAGTGGCGTTTTACCTTCGACCACTTTACCCCGCCATAATACAGATTCTGCAAAGGCTTCTTTTACCGCTAATTGCTCAGCAGGGTTTTCACTGCTTGCTCTATAAAAAGTATTTAATTGCTTTAATAAAATGTACGGGCCTTGACGCTCAAACTGAACCATACGAGTTTCGCCAAGTTGACCACGGTCTAAGCCAATGTCATTAGAACCCACACCATGTGGCAAGCTTGTGATGAGTAAAAATGGCTGGTTAAGTTTATTGGCCTCTAAATACAATTCACCAGACTGACTTTGATAATAGAAATTAATAAATCCGGTCGCTTTTTCACTTTGCTTAATCACAGTTTGGGCAGGTGTTGCCGCATATGCGATAACGGGGATGGCACTTAATGCCAATGCAAGTGCAATGCTGTGGCGGTTCATTTAACATTCTCCATTGTGTCAGTCAGCCAAATTTAACGGCTCGTCTTGAGCCGTTAACCTTACGAGGCGCTATGTTTATTTTTATAATCAATCCAATGTTCTAAGGTATCAAACAACTCATTAAGCACAATTGGTTTAGTAATATGAGCGTTCATACCCGCTTGTAGACTCTTCTCTCTATCACCTGACATTGCATGAGCTGTCATCGCAATAATAGGAAGCTGCTCGGTGCTAAAGCGTTTTCTCAGCTCTTTCGCCGCAGTTAATCCATCCATTACAGGCATTTGAATATCCATTAATACGGCATCAAATGGTTTACTGTCGATAATATCTAACGCAATTTGACCATTATCGGCCATCACGACTTCATAACCTGCACTTTTTAATAGCTCAGTCGCAACCTGCTGGTTAATAAAATTATCTTCAACTAATAAGACTAAACCAGCATCTTTGGTTTGCTCAGGATCTTCTTCAACGACAGGCGCCACATTCAATTTAGGTTCGGCAGCAAATGCGCCAATAATCTCATCGAA
The DNA here is from genome assembly GCF_001675935.1 of Shewanella sp. UCD-FRSSP16_17. NCBI lineage: Bacteria > Pseudomonadati > Pseudomonadota > Gammaproteobacteria > Alteromonadales > Shewanellaceae > Shewanella > Shewanella sp. UCD-FRSSP16_17. The sequence continues at coordinate 325,567 of NZ_LZFV01000035.1, read as the reverse complement.
TAAGGCTGACGCTTTAAACGGCTTTTGCAAAATAGCAAATACACGGCTTTCATCAAACTCAGCCTCAAGTGGCTCTGCAGAATAGGCGGTCATTAGAATAATCACCGGACGTTTTTTAAGGCGTCCATCAGCAACCATTTCATCAATAATATCGATAACATCTGCGCCATCCATTTCTGGCATCATCCAGTCAAGTAACAATAAATCGACGTCACTGTGAGCTAATACTTCTAATGCCTCTGCGCCACTTTGTGCTGTTTTGACACCAAAGCTAAAGTCACGCATTACTGTTGAATATATCTGTAAAGCGCTAGGGTTATCATCCACTACTAAGGTTGTTAGGTTATTCAATTGTTCAGGGACAACGAGCGGTTCAACGACATTCTCTTCAGCGATTTCAAAGCTAATATTAAAACTAAAGGTACTGCCCTGATTGGTCTCTGATTCCACTTGCATGGTACCGCCCATCAAGGACACAAGGTGTTTACTGATCGATAAGCCTAAGCCCGTGCCGCCATATTTACGGGTGGTTGAACCATCAGCTTGCGAGAAAGCATCAAACAATTTAGCTTGTTGCTCTTGGCTAATCCCAATACCAGTATCACGCACCCAGAATTTAAGTGTTATACGGTGATCTCRCTCACCCACATCTTCGCAACCTAATTCAATTTCACCATTTYGAGTGAACTTAACCGCATTAGATAATAAGTTCACCAAAACTTGGCCTAAACGTAATGGGTCACCATTGAGGATAAGTCCTGCTGTGACTGGTGCATAAAGTAACAGCTCAACGCCTTTTTCTTGCGCTTTTTGAGCGTTCATATCAATGACATGATCAAGCACTTTATCTAACGGGAACGACACTCTTTCGAGCTCTAGCTTACCCGCCTCAATTTTAGAGAAGTCCAAAATATCATTAATAATGCGCAATAAAGACTGAGCAGAGAAACCTGCCTTATTAAGATAATCCTGTTGCTGCGGATTCAATTGAGTGCGCTGTGCAAGCTGCAACATACCAATAATTGCATTCATCGGTGTGCGAATTTCGTGACTCATGTTGGCCAAGAATTCACTCTTATACATATTGGCTAATTCAGCATCTTGCTTAGCTTCTAGCAAGGCAACTTCATTACTTTTTTGACGCGTAATATCTTTATGGGTGCCGAGCATACGTTTGGATTGGCCGTCATCGGCAAACTCAACCGCTCGACCACGTGATAACACCCAATGGTATTCACCAGATTTAGCCCGCATACGATATTCAATTTCGTAAGTGCCAATTGGCTGCTTAGCATAGCCACTTCGGTACTCTTCAACTCGCATACGATCATCTGGATGAATGAGTGCATCGGTTGATGAAATAAGTGCAGGGAATTCATTAGGTTTATAACCTAACATAGAATAAAACGCTGGATTACAAATCAATTGTTCAGAATCTAAGTACCAATCCCACAGACCATCTTCTACCGCATCCATCGCTAAATGATAACGTTCTTCAGAAAGACGTAACTGCTCGGCAGATTCATATTCACGAGTGACATCACGCCACACAGAAATCAACCCCAGTAACTCACCACGGCGGTTATAAAACGGCAGTTTTAAGGTATCGAGCAAGACGGTTTTCCCGCCAATATCCATTTTCTCTTGGTAACGTAACAGTGAGCGATCACTTAAGACTTTTTGGTCTTCCTCTCTGATCCGCTCCCCTTGTTCATGGGTGCTGGCTAAAGAGTATTGCCCTATCATCTCGCTTTCTTTACAGCCCAGCATATACTCAGCAGATTTATTACAGCCTAAATATTTACCTTCTTTATCTTTATAAACGATTGCCTCAGGAATGGAGTCAATCAAAGAGCGTAATAATGCAAACTCTCGTTCACGTCGCTCTGTAGTATCACGCAAACGTTGAGTCCGTCGTGCCACTAAGTTATCCAATCGTTTATTTTGCTCTGCCAAATGACGGGTATATTGCTTGTTCTCTTCAAAAATACGGCTTACGAGTAAGAACCAAGGCTCCCAACCTTCAGTGATTTTCTTTGGCGGTGAAATCGGATCGCGTGAACACTCTTCTAAGTGAGTTAATAAGCGGGATGCTGGATTGACGAATGAACGGCGAGTTTGCCAATGCACAATTGTCACCAACACAGATAAAGCCAAAACCACTAGCAAGAAAGTCAGCTTTAACTTATCCCACGCATCTTGGAACAATACATCTTCATCTTGTAGGTACAGTAAACGCCAAGGTGGGTTTTGTAATGCCACTGAGTGAATATAATAGCCGTTTCGCAAGATACCATCATGTGCGTCAAACAGTTCTGACTCAGGTAAGGAATGCAGCTCTGAAGGAATACGCTGGCTAATATGATAAACCCGATTCATATCGCTAGCTTCAAAATCACTGTGAGACAAAATATTGTTGTATTGATCTAATAAAATCACTGTCCCAGGCATCTTAAAATACATGCGCATTTGCTTGGCTAAAGACGCAAGGGTCATATCCAAGTTAATCGAGCCAATAAAGTCATCTTCTAAATACACTGGTAGACCAAGTGTGGTTAATAGACCACGTTCAGCAAGGTCTACATAGGCTTCACGCCAAAATACACTTCGCTGTGGATTCATTGCTGGCGTCGCCAACTGGAATTGTTTTTTATTGAGTAGCTCTTCTCTAAAGCGAGTTTCGTTGTTAGACCATGGAAACGATGACATGATCCTTTGCTTTGAAATGTAATAAATAGATGAGGCTTTCGGCGCTGCTTCTTTCGCTACAGGAAAAGATAATGACAGCTCAAACAGCATTTCTAATTCTTGATAAAAGGTGTCACTTCGACCATCTAACGACCCCATACCAGTGATCCGTCCCATATTGGTAAAAGGTTCACCACTTTGAGCATAACTGGGTTCTAAGGTAAAAAACTGACCATCTTCATTGAACTTTTCATACTGAGGTAAACGGTCTTTTCGAACTAGCTCCCCCAAGCGTAAATTATCGACAGCCACGTTACGTAAGCTTTTAACCGCACGGATACTCGACTCGAGTAATAAATCAATCTGCAATACATGGCGAAGAACTTGCTCTTCACGCTCTTTGATCAATTGTGTTTTTTGGCGTTCAAATAACGTCCAAGCCGACAATAATGCCATCACAATTACACCGATATATGTATAAAAAACGGCTCGGTTATATTTTCTTTGGATCAGTGCTTTTAAGTGTAATTCTGGCTCTGTCGATTTCATTGAAATCCCTTTATTTACTCATAGCGTCGATTAATAAAAGACATAAGGAGAAACGCTATGATGGCTCATTGATGCATATTATCAGGAAGGTATGCTTTATCACATAAATAACCTGCATCAATCGTTATAAATTGTGTCATTTTATCGTGTTTATTAACTGCCTCTAAAACATAGCAAATTATCATCATAGATTCATGGTCATTTAGTCAAATAGACAAGGAATTTTCAATATTGCTATCGCTCAATATCGGCGCAATAAAAAAGCCACTTTGCAGTAGCTTTTCAACAGACCTAATTATGCTTCATCAAGCCAATAAGCTATAAATGCTCCTCGGCAAATTCAGCTAACCTTGAGCGCACGACACCATTTAAATAAATGTTGGCACTGCCATCAAAATCCTTAAAGCGTTCCACAATATAGGTTAGCCCTGACGTGACTGCTGTCAGATAAGTTGAGTCAATCTGCGCTAAGTTACCGCAGCAAATCAACTTAGTGCCTTCTCCCATACGGGTGATCATGGTTTTAATTTGTGATGCCGTTAGATTTTGGCATTCATCCAATAAGACTACTGAGTTTTGAATTGAGCGCCCACGCATAAAATTGACTGACTTAAACTGCACATTCGCTTTTTCCATGATGTAATTCATGCTCCCAGTCGGGTTAACATCATTTTTATGCAGCACTTCCAAAGTATCTGTAATTGCCGCTAACCATGGCGCCATTTTCTCTTCTTCAGTGCCAGGTAAAAAACCAATAGATTCAGCTATCTCAGGCGTGTTTCGAGTGACAATGACTTTTTCATATTGCTTTTTCTCTACCACAAGCTCAAGCGCTGCTGCCATAGCAATTAGGGTTTTACCGCAACCAGCTGGACCGGTGAGAATCACTAAATCAATCTCAGGATCTAATAAAGCATTAAGCGCCATGCCTTGATAAATGTTCTTTGGCTTAATGCCCCATGCTTGCAGATGCTCAAGTCGATCTCGGCCGTAATCGATTATCGATAAATGAGTATCAGTTCGGCTTTCGACCTTGCCACAAAACTCAGTTTCTTGATCAATTAAGTACTGATTTTTGTAAAAAGGTTCATTACCCACCTCATCAAGACTCACTTGATGCAAGGTTTTCCCACCCACTCGGTCAGTTGATACCTTTTCCACATTCGCCCAAAAGTCACCGTCAAACTGATAAAAACCTTTTGCCAAAAAGCGAATATCGTCAATCAGCTGGTCAGTTCGATAATCTTCAACCCGTTCAATCCCCGCCCCTTTGGCTTTAAGACGCATATTGATATCTTTTGTGACCAACACAACTTGGCGAGCTTGATTGAGGTTTTGTAAATGCAGTGCGGTATTAATGATGCGGTTATCGTTATTGTCGCCAGGTAACGCCCCTGTGGTGAAATCGATTTGATGGTCAGGGAAAATGGATAAACTGCCGGATACATCAGAGTGTCCTTCCCTACTGGGTAGAGCGACACCATTGAGTATTTGTTCTGGAGAGGTTTTCCCTCCGAGGATATCTTCTAACGCTCTAATAGCAACCCGGGCATCGCGGCTGATATCGTGTTTTCTGTCCTTAATATTATCTAACTCTTCTAACACTGTCATTGGGATTGTTACGTCATGTTCCTTAAACGAATATATCGCTAAAGGTTCATGCAGTAACACATTGGTATCCAGTACAAACAACTTTCTGTTGTCATGTTCCATGGCGCCTCCAGAGTGCTCAATGCAAAGGGTAAACTAAGGGATTAATCCAATATAAACTCCTGAAATAAATAAACTTACATATAATTATAGGTGAACAATTTCGTAAATTGCACAATTAAACTATGCCAGTAAATTTATCGACGCTCAATAGTTAATCAGATGTTCACTGTGTCAGTTTACGAGAAAGAAGATGACATTGAGATGACAGAACTGTGTCAAAGTTAGCCTTGATTACATAAAATTGCCGATCATGAATATTTAAATCGCTGCTAGAATTTAAATCTACTAGCGTTTGTTATAACATACGCGCCCTTTGTTTTAATCAGCCCCAAATGAGAGTCAAAAATGCCGTTTGCTTTAGGTCAACGTTGGATTAGTGATACCGAGTCAGAGCTTGGTTTAGGTACTGTCGTCGCCGTTGAAGGTCGCATGGTAACAGTGTTATTTCCTGCCGCCGATGAGAACCGTCTTTTTTCACGCGATGAAGCACCATTAACACGTGTAATCTTTAATCCAGGTGACTCAATTGAAAGCCACGAAGGCTGGAAACTCACTGTCAGCGAAGTCGAAGAAAAAGATGGGCTAGTTACCTATATCGGTATCCACAGTGAATCTGAAGAAACGGTACGTTTACGTGAGACTTTACTCAATCACAATATCCGTTTTAATAAACCTCAAGACCGTTTATTTGCAGGGCAAATTGATCGCTTAGACCGCTTTGGTATGCGTTACCAAAGTCAGTTACTGCGCCATAAGCTAGCAACATCTGATTTATTGGGCCAACAAGGACCACGGGTAGGCTTAATTCCACACCAACAATGGATTGCTCATGAAGTTGGCCGCCGCTATGCTCCACGTGTTTTACTGGCCGATGAAGTGGGTTTAGGTAAAACCATTGAAGCAGGTTTGATTATTCACCAGCAGCTACTTACTGGCCGTGCTGAGCGTATATTAGTAATTGTGCCTGACACATTACGCCACCAGTGGTTGGTCGAAATGCTACGCCGCTTTAACTTAAAGTTTTCAATCTTTGATGAAGACCGCTGTGTTGAAGCTTATGCGGATAATGACAACCCATTTTACACTGAGCAATTAGTCATATGCTCACTTGAATTACTTCGTAAAAAACGTCGTTTAGAACAAGCTATCGACGCCGATTGGGATTTAATGGTGGTTGATGAGGCACATCATCTGGAGTGGAGCGAAACAGCCCCAAGCCGTGCTTATCAAATCGTTGAAGCCTTGAGTGAAGAAGTGCCTGGCGTACTGCTACTTACTGCAACCCCAGATCAACTCGGCCACCAAAGTCACTTTGCACGTTTACGTTTACTCGATCCTGATCGTTTCTACGACTACAACGCATTTCTGGAAGAAGAGAAAAGCTATCAAAGTGTTGCTGAAGCTGCTGAAGCACTGACCGCCAACACTAAACTAGCCGATAGCGCCATTAATAGCTTAACTGAGCTTTTGAGTGAAAAAGATATCATGCCAAGCATCAATATTATCCAAGCAGATGATATTGAAGATGATACTAAACAATCTGCTCGAGAAGAGTTATTACAAGAATTACTCGACCGACATGGTACTGGCCGTATTTTATACCGCAATAGCCGTGCTTCAGTCAGCGGATTTCCGAAACGCTTTTTCAATCCGCAACCATTAGCCATGCCGCAGGAATACATTACTGCTGAACGTGTTAATGCAATGATGGGAACGAAAAAATCACCACAAGATCAAGCTAAGCAATCATTAAGCCCTGAGAAACTTTATCAAGCATTTGAAACTGATAGTGCAAGTTGGTGGAAGTTCGATCCTCGTGTTGACTGGTTAATTGATTTCCTTAAAGAACACCGCAGCAAAAAAGTACTCATCATTGCCAGCCAAGCAGAAACAGCGCTGAGCCTTGAGGAAGCATTACGTACTCGTGAAGGTATTCAGGCCACTGTTTTCCATGAAGGCATGTCGATTATTGAACGTGATAAAGCGGGTGCGTATTTTGCCCAAGAAGAAGGCGGCGCCCAAGCGCTTATTTGTTCAGAAATTGGCTCAGAAGGACGTAACTTCCAATTTGCTAGCCACTTAGTGTTATTTGATTTGCCACTAAACCCAGATTTATTGGAGCAGCGTATCGGTCGTTTAGACCGTATCGGCCAGCAAAATGATATCCAAATCCATTTACCGTATTTGCAAGATACTGCGCAAGAGCGCTTAATGAATTGGTACCACCAAGGGCTTAATTCTTTTGAGCTGACTTGCCCAAGTGGTCATATTCTTTATTCAGAGTTTGCCGATGAATTAACAGCAGTGCTCAATGATGATGACCCTGAATTAATGACGCAACTGCTTAATCACACCCAAGCTAGATACCAAGAGCTTAAACAAGCCATGGAAAAAGGACGTGATAAGTTATTAGAAATTAACTCTCATGGTGGCGAACAATCAAAACAGTTAGTGGAGCGTTTAGCCGAGCGAGATGCTGATACTCACTTAATTGGTTCTGTAATTCGTTTATGGGACATTATTGGTGTCGATCAAGAAGATCGCGGCGAAAACTCGATTGTATTGCGCCCGAGTGAGCATATGTTATTCCCGTCATATCCTGGGTTACCTGAAGATGGAATTTCAGTGACATTTGACCGTGAAACCGCACTTTCTCGTGACGATATTGCGTTTATTTCTCAAGAGCATCCATTAGTGCAAACGGCTCTTGATATGATCACCGATTCAGAAACCGGCACTACCAGTGTTGCGGTGTTAAAGAATAAAGCGCTACCAGCGGGAACCCTGTTCTTAGAATTGATTTATATGGCAGATGTTTCAGCCCCTAAATCATCGCAGCTATACCGCTATATGCCACCAACACCTATCCGTGTGTTACTGGATAAAAATGGTCAAAACTTGGCAGAAAAAGTCGACTACAGCAGCTTTGATAAACAACTCAGTGCAGTTAATCGCCATATTGCCAGCAAGCTCGTTAATGCATCTCAGCCTATTCTTCACCCGCTATTAGCAAAAGGTGAAGAGCAAGCACAGGCAGCATTAGCCAACTTGGTTGAGCAAGCTCGTGAAAAAATGACCACACAATTAAATGGCGAGCTCACCCGTTTAGAGTCTTTAAAAGCGGTGAATCCAAATATTCGCGATTCTGAACTCGATTATATCCGTAATCAAATAGCTGAGTTAAACAGCTATATTGACGACAGCCAATTCCAGCTAGACGCAATTAGAATGGTATTAGTCAGTCACGTATAATACACTGCAGAGATGAAGCAAAAGCCCTGAACTTCAGGGCTTTTTTGTAGGCGATTTTCATCCAACCTGTAAGAAAGCGGCAATGACACTCATCAAGCAGATCCTATTTACCTTCATCCTCACCTTAAGCATTGGCACGAATACCTTTGCTGAGTCTTTATTCGCCCCCGTCAGCGACGAGCAAAAGCAGCAAATCATTGTTCAAGATAAACCCATTGATGTCATAGTTAAGCCTTGGCAAGGCAGAAAACAGCGTGGCAGCGCTATCATTCTTGGACCGACAGAATCAGACGCTACAGGACTGGAAAGCAGCCGTTATATGCGCTTGCAATTACCACTCTCAGGCTGGGCAACAATCAGCATCAAGCCAACCGAAGGCTTATATCGCCCTAATTTTGCAACTGATGCAGATCAAATTAACAAGGCAGGTGAAAAGCAGCTAACGCTTGAGGCGCATCAAATGACGCCTAAGTACACCTCCAGTCAGTTATTAGAGCTCAATAATTTCCAGCAAAAAGTGATTGAAGAATCTATTGCTCAGATAGAGGGAGTGGCTGCGCAATACCCTGGGAAACGGATTATTATCGCAGCAGATGATAGTGCGGGTATGGTCGTTAATCTACTTCATCAAGATAAATTAACTAAACCTGACTTGCTCGTTATCATTAATCCTTATCGCGAATTTGAACAATTGATTGATGAACAAAACCGAGGCTTGAGTATTGCCAAGCAACTAGCAGGGTTAGACATTCCCGTATTGGACTTGCAATCGGCTAACGGACATAAGGCCGCATTAGCGCAAAGCATAGAGCGTAAAAATAGTAATTTAGTTAAATCAGCAAATTTATATCGACAGTATTTATTACAATTAGATTTGAGCCATCAAGGTGGCTGGGATGAAGCGTTAGATCATATTGAAGGCTTTGCGAGAAAAATTGCTGGTTACTGACAGTTTCGATAACTACTAGGGCCTGTTGATCTTTCAAGGTTATTTTTGCAGCGAATTGTTGGCCATTTATACAAGGAAGAGACTTTGTGGTGTAGTTATTCTACATAAAAAGTCAATAACGCAGTAAAAATGGCCAACAAACGCTGCCCAAAGGGGTCGAGTAAAAGCGTTTTACTCTTTGTTGGATGCATCTTTTTAAAAAAGAAGTGCTTAGATGACTAGGCATTACTCCATCCGCCTCAATTAAAACGCTTTTATTTCGAACAAAACTTAACCAGCAAAGATCAACAGGCCCTAGCCAATAACCAGCAATCTAACACTTGGCGAGGTTAGTCTTTTTTATCTTTACTCAACATCAAAGACAGTGCGACTAACACCACAATAATTCCCATGTAGAGTAAGTCGAGCATCGACTGAGGCTTCATTTCAGTAAAATAAGAAAACACCTTGATGATAAGCATCATCAAAATCACTTTACCTAGCTTACTTTTGAGCGAATCAATGCTGCTAATCACTAAAATGCGGCCACCGCTTTTGGTGTCATCGGCATTTTTTAAATCACTGATAAACAACTCATACAGACCAAAAGCAAAAATAAGCATGACAGCGCCGAGTAAGAAAGTATCTAAAATCTCAACCACGACCATAATAATGTCATTTCTTATTTCGTGACTGCCTGAAACAATATAATTCCAAAGCAAGGCCAGTAAATGCACTACATCTTTGATTCCAACCGCAAAGATAACCAAGGCGCCAACAACACAGGCAAGCACACCCACCATCACTGATAATCGGCTGCTCCATAACAATTTTTCAAACGTTTCACGCATAAAACAATCTCAAGTTACACAATCAATTTTGGCGGTGATAATAACAAGCTTTTAGCTCCATCGGCACTCATCATGTGAGAATTGTTACTCTATGATAGTTAAGTCAATAATCTAATTGGATTCAGAAAATATCACCCTCGAACCATTACCAACCCGACTGCCTATCTTGATAGGGTTTACCTGACTGCTTAATTTCACGATGACTGGCAATCAAACGATTCTTACCTAAAAGTAGTCGAATCTGACTCAAAGACTCTCGGCTCAATAAACTGCGTAACGTCCCCGACCAGTTCTTATTGATACTCAGCTTAATAGCCGCATTAGTATCTGGCGAACGCTGCATTAGCTTTTCTGCATAGCGTGTCGCCATCTCTAGCGGCTTATCATGCACCTCTGTGACTAAACCAAATTCAAGCGCTTTGTCAGCAGTGATAATATCTGCGGTATAGGTCAATTGCATGGCTTTGTCTTTAGTCATGATTTGCCTTAACCCTGCAAGTCCAGCCATATCAGGTAATAAGCCCCACTTAGATTCCATGATTGAAAGCTGAGCGTCTTTACTGGCAAATCGAAAATCTGCACCTAATGCGATTTGCACGCCACCGCCATAGCAAAAACCTTCAATGACACATATCACAGGAATAGGAAGCTGCTGCCAACCTAAAGAAACTCGCTGAGCTAAATTTGCATTACCTGGCAACCACTTAAAAAGAAGTTTTAATGCGGGCATCATTGATTTTGAAACACTTTTAACGTCCAAACCAGAACTGAAATTACCGCCAGCTCCCGACAGAATAACCGCCCTAACAGCTGTGTTTTTATGTAGTTTTTTGATGGTTTTATCGATTGCTTGAAACAACTCAATATTCAATGCATTGTATTTTTCAGGCCGATTTAACGTTACATAGGCAATGCCATTGTCTATCTTTAGCGTAACGAGTTTACTCTCCATGATTCATCCTTTACTGGTCAGTCCAGATCTTAAGTTATCATAAACCAGCAATTTGGCGAATAGTTAACCAAGGTGAACAAAGCAACAATTTTTACATCCAGCTCCAAATACACCCGTTAGCACACAAACGTTACGCCATAGAGCCTTTAAAATGCCATAAATGATACATTTTTATGATAAACGCCAAAATTCTGTCGATTTTTAATGCTAATACTCAACAATAAGTTGTAAAATATTGTTTAATACATTGTAGAAAGACACTGCAACGCAATATCACCATGTTGAACTGCAGGAATAAAAGAGATGAAAACTGTCTTTTTTTGCAACGACTACACTTAAATAATAATAACCCTGCAAAAGGATCCTCTGTCTCTATGACTATTCCTATTTTGATATGCGATGATTCAGGATTAGCTAGAAAGCAAATGGCGCGCACACTCCCAAAAGAATGGGATGTTGAAATCAGCTATGCCACTAATGGAGCGGAAGGTCTTGAGGTTATCCGTGCTGGGAAAGGGGAAATTGTCTTTCTCGATCTCAATATGCCAGTCATGGATGGTTACGAGGTATTAGAAGCGATTCAGCGAGAGGACTTACCCGCCCTCGTCATCGTGGTATCTGGCGATATCCAAATCAAAGCTCATGAGCGAGTCAAAGCATTAGGTGCTTTGGATTTCATCCAAAAACCGGTCAGTGCTGATGCCATCAGTAATATCCTAGAAGAGTACGGCATTTTGACCTTAGCACTTAAAGATGCTGCTGATGACACGCCGATGTTTGAGGTTGATTTACGTGATGCCTGCCAAGAGATTGCTAACGTCGCAATGGGCCGAGCTGCGGATCTACTGGCCACGTTATTGGATGTGTTCGTGATGCTGCCAATTCCAAATGTGAATGTTCTCGAAGTCAGTGAGCTCACTATGGCGCTAAAAGCTACAGAAGAAAGCTCAAAAATTTCAGCTCTCTGCCAAGGGTTTATTGGTGCAGGTGTGGCTGGTGAAGCGTTATTGTTATTCCATGACTCTAGTTTTACCGATATGGCCAAACTCATGGGCCATAAAGATCCTCAGGATGCAGCCAATGAAGTCGAAGTATTAATCGATACTGGCAATGTTCTGATCGGCGCATTTCTCAATGGCATCTCAGAACAACTGGATATGAAATTTAGCCAAGGACATCCAGTGGTATTGGGCAGACATTGCACTGTCAATGAATTGATTCATGATAATTCGGAAAAATGGCAACGCACCCTAGCAATGGAAATCAACTATCAAATTGAAGATCATAATGTTCAATGCGATTTGCTGTTGCTTTTCACCGAAGATTCCATCCCAACACTTAATTTTAAGTTGGGCTATTTACTTGATTAATCATGATTTTAGCGATTCATATTCGCTAGTCATTAAAATAATAACAATGTTGGATGTTACTCATGTCTACTGATCAAAATGCAATGAACGAACTTCACTGGCTCATTGATATGGTGCAAACCATAGAGGTTGGGCTAGTCGTATTAGATCGTAATTACAATATCCAACTTTGGAATGGTTTCATGGAAAATCACAGTGGAGTTTCGCCAAATGGCATCAAAGGTAAAAACCTTTTTGATACATTTAGCGACCTGCCAAAAGAGTGGTTAACCCAAAAAATGGAATCGGTTTTCCTACTAAAGAATCGTTCGTTTATCAGTTGGGAACAGCGTCCATATGTGTTCGAGTTTAAAAACTACCGTCCAATTACAGGCCGGGCAGATCATATGTACCAAAATATCACCTTGCTGCCTCTGGCATCACTCACAGGGAATATTACTCACATCAGCATTATTATTTATGATGTTACCGATGTCGCTATAAACAAATTACAGCTTAAATCTGCTAACGAACAGTTGGAGAAACTGAGTCAGACTGACAGTTTAACCCAGTTATTTAACCGTCGTCATTGGCAAGCTTGTTTTGAAAAAGAGTATGAACGCTATGCGCGCTACGGTGAAAGTGGCAGCATGATCATGATAGACATTGATAACTTTAAACAAATCAATGATAAATACGGCCACCCCGCGGGCGATAAAGTGATTCAGAGTATTGCCCATATACTTAAACAGTCTTTGCGTGAAACAGACTTTGCAGGTCGCTATGGCGGAGAAGAGTTTGCCGTTGTCCTCACCAATACTAATGCTGATGAGTCTAAGTACTTTACGGAGCGATTACGTAAAAAAGTTGAAGCATCACAAGTGGTGTATAAAAACCAAATTATTAAAGTCACCATTAGTATTGGGGTAAACGCGTTATCAGAACAAACAAAAAACAGTGCTAGTTGGCTTGCTGGTGCGGATAAAGCTTTGTACCAATCTAAAGAGAATGGCCGTAACCAAACGTCAGTGTTTAAAGAAGAGTCTTAGCACTTCGCTAGTGATTAATTGAATCGCTAATGATTGACCAGCAATGATGAAACCATTCTTTAGATAACTAGCCGACAATAAAAAACCACTCAAATGAGTGGTTTTTTATATTTAATCAGCGATGGAATAGTCGTCGTTATTCTTCGTCGTACTCTTCATCAAGTTCGTCTTCATCACCAATAAAGAATGTGCCCCAACCGTCGTAATCTACTTTTTGCTTTTGAGCTAAAATCATAAGCTGCTCACATGCTTTATCCAGTAAGTCAGCTTCTAAAGCATGATTTGCAATCGCGTCAAAGCAGAAAATTAACGAACCATCTTCAAGTTGCATTTCTTCAGCATCATTAACTTCAAAGCCAAGCTTAAATGCATCAACAGCCGCTTTTTCTAAACGATCAAAGTTAGTCGAAGAAAAGTGATGCTCAATCGTGTATTCAGCATCAGCCTGCGAGCCATCATCAAGTAATGCTTGAATGATTTCACGGTTCTCAGCAAACTGCTCTTTTAGTAGACCTTCAATAGACATGGAGTAACTCCGTTAACAAAAATTATGCGGCTAATGGTCAATTATACTTGATAAACCTATTGAGGTTTAGCCATTAATGCAGATGCTTCTTGATTTAATTCAGCCAATCGAACTGACATTGCTTCATGTACCTTAGCACATAGCTTTTTCACATCCGCTTTATCAACACCTGCAGTCGACATAGGAGCCATCATCTCAACAATCACCACACCATTGTTCCAACGATTTAATTTAATGTGATTTTGACAAGAGGCAAGGACCGGTACGATTGAAGCTTTCGCTGCGATAGCAGTATGAAAAGCCCCAACCTTAAAAGGTAACAAGCCACGTCCACGAGAACGTGTTCCCTCAGGGAAAATCCATACAGATAATAATTTGTTTTTCATTTTCTCGACCGTTTTAGCCATAGTATCAAATGCACTATGACGGTTCTTACGGTCAATAAGAATATTGCCTGATAACCAGTAAATTTGTCCAAATAGCGGCATCCAAGCCAAACTTTTCTTACCTAAACTCACCGTTGCTTTAGGCACAGCAGAAGTGTGGGTAAATAAATCAAAGTTATTTTGATGATTAGCTAAATAGATTTTAGGCTCTTTAGGGTTTTCTTCTGCTGCGTGACGCGTGATCACCTTGATACCTAAAATAGGAGCAACTGAAGCAAAAATACGTGCAATAACATGTACATTGTCACGATGCATAGGTCTAACAAGACAAAGGATTATTGCGAAAAAAAACGCCAGTGTTAATAACACTGCAAGAATAATTGAACGAGCAATTAACAGCACAAGCAGACTCCTGCGAAGAAAGTGGCGACAGTATAGCCAGCACAGTAGCTGGACTCAATGGTTTGTTTAATTTCAGTTTACATTTGTAAGCTAAAATAATTATACACTAGCCCAGATAAAAGAAAGGTGCGTTAACATTAACGCACCATTAATTCTGTACTTAGTGACTTCAATCGCTAGTCTTATACGCTTCACAAACCGCTTTTAATCAGACATTGTTAGTTTGATTAAAAGACAATAAAACACGCATAGTAATAGCACTGAACGCTAAGGCTGCCACTATTGCGGCACCACTAGGCAAATCATAACTGGCAGAGAGTATAAGCCCTGCTAAGTAGCCAACAAATCCAACCACATACGTCAGCACAAGTTGCCCTTTACCATGGTATTTATTCAGTGCTAAGGCGGGCAAAATTAGCGTACTAAAGACTAAGTAAACGCCAACTAATTCAACCGACAAGGTAATCACTATCGCAAATAAGAAGTAGAACCCTGCACCATCAAGTACTTGTGGCCTAATGACTACCAGTAACAATATCGCAGCAGACACCACACCTGGTAATACGAGTTGCGACCAGTTAACCCATAATATTTGCCCTGACATTAATTGTTTTAAGAGCTCTGCGCCATGAGGATCGTTAGACAATAACAACATCGCGGCCACAGCACTCAACACATAAAAACAACCAATAATAGCTTCAAGCTCATCAGCAAAACGTTTTGAAAGCCAGGCAATAAAGCCCGCTCCCGCTAACGCAAATAAAGCAGGCATCCATACATGAGAAAAAGGCAGCTCTTCTAATCTATGATCCATATGCGACACAATGGCACCTAAAGCCGCCACTTGTGCAATGGCTAAATCAATAAAGATGATGCCACGTTTTAGTACTTGACGACCTAAGACCACATGCGTAGACAGCACCAATATCCCCGCAACAAATGCGGGGAGCAGTATTGGTAGCAGCTCGAGATCAAGCATAGGCTATTGCACCTCTGTGAGTAACGAAATCACGCTATCATAGAGGCTAAATAAATCCTTGCTTTCATCATTACCACCAACAGACATAGGCAACATTATCACTGGTAAATCCGTTCTTTCTCCTAGCCAATTGGCACCACGATCATCCTGATACGAAGTGAACAATATAGCCATGACATCGCCTTCTTGGCTGCGACTAACCAGCTTAGCAAGATGACTACTGCTAGGTGGGATCCCTGGCTTTGGCTCTAAATCAGCAACTTGCTCCATTCCTAGCCAGTTGAACAAGTAACGAAAGCTTGAGTGGTAAGCAATCACTTTCTTACCTTTAAGCCCTGCTGCTTTTTCTTCCCACTGAGGAATCGCTTTTTGCCACTTTTCACTAAATGCAGCAAGGTTTGCTTGGTAACTCGTCGCCGAGTCAGGATCAAGCTGCGTCATTTTGGCAGATAAGGCATCAGCTACCTGTAGCAACCTGCTAGGGTCAAAATGCAAATGTGGGTTACCTTTGGCGTGAACATCTCCCATTGAGCGGTCAACATTCTCAAGTTGATCTAGCGTCTCAATATGTTCAGCCGCATAAAACAAACCATTATCTGTTGAACGCACCTTATTGTTCGATGCTTTCATTTGCAGCATAGGCAGCCAACCTATTTCAAGGTCAGCACCAGCACAAACCACTAAGTCTGCTTGACGCATTTTGGCAATCAAGCTTGGTCTAGCTTGTACTTGATGCGGGTCTTGTAAAGCACTCGTCGCCGAATACACTTTCGCATCAGGTGCTAGCTCTTGGCTTAAGGCTGCATATTCAGGCTCACAAGCAAACACATTCAATTGTGCGTTTGCTGAACCCGCCAAAAAGGGACTAAATAAAGCACCTATGGCGATTAGCGTTTTAGAATTGATGCGCACCGTGAGCTCCTAATGTCATGACATACTGTAGGGTTACGATATTATCGTCTTCAAAACCATCAAAGTTGGTCCCCTTCTGATTAGTATATTGTAGACGCACTGTCGAGAAGTGACTGTGATGCCACGCTAAACTAAGCTCGGTTTCTTTTAGCTTTTGCGCATCTAAATGATCGCCATGAGCTTCGAATGTATCAACTTCACCGTAACGTAAACCCGCTGACCAGTTAGGAGAGAACTGGTAAACACTGCTTAAGTACCAACCTTCATGGTAATCGTTATGACTTTCTTCACCGTGATCATCATGCTCTTCATGATCATGTTCCTCTTCAAATGAGAAGATATCATTCACACGGAAGTACTCACCGCTCACTGTTAAGTGTTGATACTTATAGTTGCCGTTTGGAGCCCATTTGTAGACAAAGTCGGCGATGTAAGTGTTTTCGCCCGTGTAAGATGCACTATGAGTGTGACCTTCATGATCATGATCGTCATCAGCAATCACATCGTGTTCGTGCTCATCTTCACCTTCTACAACACCTTGGCCATTTGAATTACGTAAATAGCTTAAGCCCACTTGCCATGAACTTGATAAGCCAATATCACCACCAAATTTAGTGAAGGCCGAATAAACCCCTACCGTGTCGAAATCGCGCTCGCCATGCTCATCTTCGGCGCGCATTTTGTCACCTTTGAATGCTTCAACACCCATTGTCCAATATAGATCAGTTGGTGCTACATACGTTAAACGAACACCATCATCAAAATAATGGCCGCCCATAAATGCACGATAAGCACCTGGACGATCAACGAATGCATCTGTGTGTAAATGTTGGTTATTTAAGTAACCGACATCAGATAAAAAGCGACCAGCACGAATCCCTAAACCACCCGGTAATCCCATGGTTTGAATGAAGGCTTCTTCTAGTTCAATTTCAGTTTCACCGTCATGAGACTCTAAAATGGCAGTCACTTTACCGTAGAACATGTCATCGATGTTGGCACTGATAGCAAGCTCTGTTTCGCCTAAACCAAACCCTTCACTGCGGCCACCTAAGCCACGATCGCCTGTTTGATAAAAACCATCTAAAACGGCACTTATATTAGGATTTGTTAGGCTAGAATCTTCAGCAAAAGCATGAGTAGAAACCAAGGCACAAGCAGCTGCAACCAATGAAAGACGTTTGTTTGAGTAAGACATTTTTTCTCCAAAATACAACAAGTAGTCGACCATCATCTTGAATAGTCGAAAAATAATTTATCCGTAAAAATTTGTTGGGTATGTATATAACTAGGAGAAAACGGGTGGTGCTCGGCTATGGTAAACCGTTTGATGGGCAAAATATGAAGCAACAATGGATTCAATAGTCGGTTCGAAAGTTTGACGAACTACGGCAATATTGACATCCGTGCTTGGAAGCGTTTTTTGCAATTGGTGTTGATGAAAACAAAGCGTACATTGTGTACTTGCTCCATCATGCAAATGCACAGAATTATGTGCAGAAGCCGCAAACGACAATAACACGAGCATGGCTGACAGCCAGATCGCTATTAATTGTCTTGTTCGCATTGAATGAGGCAAAGAAGTGTTCTCTGTTTAACAAAAATCG
The DNA here is from genome assembly GCF_001675935.1 of Shewanella sp. UCD-FRSSP16_17. Lineage (NCBI taxonomy): Bacteria > Pseudomonadati > Pseudomonadota > Gammaproteobacteria > Alteromonadales > Shewanellaceae > Shewanella > Shewanella sp. UCD-FRSSP16_17. Next base: position 307,424 of record NZ_LZFV01000035.1, on the reverse strand, counting down.
CGACTATCTTAAAAAAATTTGAAAAAAAAGCAACCAGAAGAATGTTACAAATCACTTTTTCTAAATTTTTGTGACTTAACATAGCAACTTATACAAATCCTCGTTAAGCTATTTAAGATTAGCTTAAGCTGTCAAAGCTAAAATATTAGTCATATATTGCTGCAAAGTCAGCCAAGACAGAGGATTTAACTATGATGAATTTACTCAAAGATAACATCGGTATTATATTAACTATGGTCATTATTGGTGTCGTTGTGCTTGGCGGTATTTATTACGTTGAAGCAGCATTAGAAAATCAAGTTCAAGTTGTAGATTAATCTTCTATTGTTGCGTCATCATCTGGCGCATCAATCACAATGAGATGATCCATTAAATGCGTTACCCCTGTAAGAATCAGTGAAATCATGATGATAGGGGTAACGATATTAGCAACACCATCGACAAAATACCCAACGAAACCCGCTATTACTGCTGCATAAAATCCCAATACTTTCAGTACAGTTAATATCACATGACGGCCTAACCATGCTCGACAATGGTAGCATTGTATTTGCGCTGAAAACCCATTGCCACGGCTAGCGGTCACTTTCGCCAACGAAATAGGTTGATGACAATGTGGGCAGGCTATTCTTGCCATATTAAATTTACCTGAAAATAAAAAGTGCGTTAGTCTATCAAATTATCGTCAAACTTCCCGCAATAACTTATCATTAGCTTTCTACTATACTGACAGGAAGTTTTACCATGCCAAGAATTCTGTTTATTATTTGCTGTTTACTCAGTGTAATTTGCTTTTCTGGTACCAGTTATGCGGCGCAAGTTAGCCCTGAGACTGACAAAAAAATTCAACAACTACAAAAAACCATCGATACCGACATTATTTGGCTTAAAACTGCTAAAGGTGAACTTAAAGATGTCAGCGAATATCGCATCCGCAATAAAACCAACTTATTAAGAGAAGAGTTAGCAACGCTAATCAATCAACCAGACCCTGATTTAGCTTACTTGGTTCCACAAGTGAATAAGCAGCTGGTGTTTCTTGATAAAGTCGGTCAATACCTCGATGAGCGAGTAGCGGAGTTAAAGCTAACTTTAGGCGGTGATAATGATGCAGTCATCATGCAACAAATTATCAAACGTGAAGAAGACCGCGATCATTACCTAAAGGCTGAATTAGAAACCATTAATTGGGGCAAAACCCTAAATATCAATGTTGGTAACGCTGAAGCAGCTCTAACAGCAGAAGTATTACAAAGAGCGGATTATTTTGAAAGTTTGGTGACCTATACACAGGCTCAACTGAAAAATGCTGTTGCAACGGCTTCTAATGCTGGTGCTGATATTACCTCTGAGCAAAAAGCTAAGGTTTCCATATTAAAAGATCGTTTAGCTATGCATACTGCAAGCTTAAATATTGCTATCGAAATGCTGGAAACCTTAGGCCAAGATACCACTCAAATTAAACAAACATTATTCAGTGTCTCTGGCGATATTACTCAAGATGTTCTGAATTTTGATGTGGCTTCTAGTCTCATTGAAGAATGGATGACGATTGCGAAAAACCAAGCTTTGGAAAACGGTGCAGGCGTAACGTTTAAAGTGATTATTTTCTTGATCATTTTATTCCTAACAAGCTTAGTCGCTAAGCTCGTTCGAAAAGTGGTGCGCAAAGCCGTTAACTCATCAAAACTTAACTTCAGCATGCTGTTGCAAGACTTCTTCACATCCATTTCAGGTAATGTGATTTTTGCCTTAGGTTTATTAATTGCACTGTCACAACTTGGCTTTGAATTGGCACCATTATTGGCAGGTTTTGGTATTGCGGGTGTGATTATTGGTTTTGCTTTGCAAGACACATTATCTAACTTTGCATCGGGTATGATGATCTTAATCTACCGTCCATATGATGTTGGTGACTTGATCAATGCAGCTGGAGTAACAGGTCGTGTTAGTCATATGAGCTTGGTATCAACAACGGTTAAAACCCTAGATAACCAACGATTAATCATTCCAAATAATAAAATTTGGGGTGACACCATTAACAATATTACTGTTGAACAAGAACGCCGTGTTGATATGACGTTTGGTATTGGCTATGGCGATGATATCCCTAAAGCTGAAAAAATCCTTACCGACATTGTTATGGCTCACCCAAAGGTCAAGCAATTTCCTGAGCCTACGATTAAGCTTCACACCTTAGGTGAATCATCAGTCGACTTTGTGGTGCGCCCTTGGGCAGATCCTATCGATTACTGGGATGTATACTGGGATATTACCCGTGAAGTGAAAATGCAGTTTGACGCTCAAGGGGTTAGCATTCCATTCCCACAACGGGATGTACATATTTACCATGAAAAAGCGGCTGATTAAGCCTATTTAATTGATAAAAAAAGCCCGAGTGAATAACTCGGGCTTTTCTTTGCGCATCTACAGGTGTACCACAAGCATTAATCTAGGTAAGTCATATTACCAAGCAAATGCGGACGTCGACCTTTAATATCACGCATTTCAAATCGTTTACCATTTTCCATACTTTCAAAAGCAAAAGTGACTTCTGATGGCATAAAGACAGGTAACTTGAATTCAACATCGACTTTAAACGGTCTCTCACCAATAAACTGCATTAATGCCGCTAATGAACGAGCTTTTGACCACATGCCGTGAGCTAATACGCGCTCAAAACCGAAACGTTTAGACACGATAGGATGAAGGTGAATCAGATTATAATCCCCAGAGGCTTTAGCATATTGACGCCCTAAATCTTCAGGTAATGCCCAAGTTTGCACATCTTCCCATGTCATATCTGAAGCTCTAGGCGGTCTTGCTCTGCGTCCTTTGGACTCAATGCGATATAAGTAAGTTGATAATGCTTCCCACACCAGTTCCTGTCCAACATACACCTTTGACACAAGCTCAAACTCAAGGCCTGCATCTGTGGTCTGGCTGCTTGTCAGCTCACATTGCACATCAAACGTTTCATCGGCATTAATGGGTCTGTATAAGCTAATGCTGTTCTTGAGGTGGATCATACCTAGCAATGGAAAGGTGATCGCTTTATGGGTAAAAATGCTGGCATGAAGTCTAAAAGCTAACACGTATAAAAACGTAGGAGGTAACACTTTGCCATCAAAACCAAATTGGCAAACATCAGCATATTGCTGAATTTTTTTATCACTGAGGTGAATATTACTGACCTGCACATTGATGTTTGGCAACGGTTGCTGATCCCAACCAGGCTTGCGCGATAATAATATCTTTCGATACAGAGACAGCAACGATGGCATCGAAGCTAATTCTATAGAGTAGTCGTGACTCAAGAGAGTTACCTTTTGTTTATTAACTGAAAAACGCAGTATTTAGCAAACCTAAACACTGCGTCATTAAATGTTTCAATGCTGCTATTATACATCTAGATTGATAACATCAGTCAAAAAATGCCAATTTTTACTCTTCAAATGGAAAACAACATTACATTATCGATACTCATTACAGGTCATTTTCCAACAATCGATCACATCGGCACCTGCATTTCGTAACAACTCGGGCAAGGCTTGTTGGCCTACGACATGCCCAGCGCCAACAATGACGAACAAGCGTTGATAATGACTATCTTGTAAAATCTCGATGATTCTTTGCGTCATCGTGTGGTTTCTTTGCCAAAGCAATTTAGTTAATAGCTCATCAGATTCTTCTGCTTGATGCTCCATAATATCTGCGAGTGCTTGATGATCGCCCGATCGCCATGCTGATATCAGCTCAAGCATCTCGCCATCGGTTGCGTTAATCGCTTCATCCAATAATTGCGCTTGAGTTTTATCTGAAAAAGAAGAAATGAGGTCGAACTGAAATTCCACACTTTCAAGCTCAAGTAATGGCTTGGCCGGATCACGAGCCACAAATGTCACATCGACGCCTGCTTCAGGTGAAAACCCCAATTCAGCAAAGCGCCCAACACCGATTTGGTTTGCCTGAAGCCAAGTAGCAAGTGGCTTTAAACCGTCGCACATGGTTTGGTTTTTACCGCAAAAAGCCGGATATAAACTCGTAATGTCGGCTTGTTTTCCTTTTGCAAAACCATACTGCTGCAATAGTTGTTGTATATTGGCTTTAGTCACATCTGCTTCAATCACTAATGCATCTGACTCAACAAAACTTTGTTCTATTTGCAAAGGTAAAGGATAAAAGTCGGCTTTGCCAATATGAATAGAGCCCAATAGGTATATTTGTTTATTTTGATAACTGGCTTTGAAGAAAGGTGGTTTATCAGTTTCTGCTGCACTCGCATTAACAGCTAAAACTAATGCAAGTACAGCCCCAACGAAAATGAATCTAAGCCTCGTTAATAATGTTGCGGTGATTTTTAACGGTAATTCACTTGTTAGTCCCATGCCAGCCCCTTATAATTTAACTTAATTTTTATGATGTAATGAGGCTATCATGCCGTATACCCAAGTTATCCAGCAATTAAAAGAAAGTCTGCAAACAGGATATCGTCAAGCCATTGATGCCGATAAAAGACTCGACGAACTGCGTCAAGCTGGCCATGGTAAGTTTGTTGCAATCTTCACTGAAGAACAAGGCTTTACCCAAAAAAGTAATCGCTTTTTACCTTATGTTCAAGAGCTCGCAAATGAACTTGAAGAGCTTCAAGGTCTCAGCCATATACCTCCAGAAATGTTAGAAGCTCATGTAAAAAAAATTGGGGCATTACTGCAAACTTTGCATTTGTTTAAACAAAATACTAAGTAGCACCTACCACTTGTTAAAAACGCAGCCCACGGGCTGCGTTTTAGTATCAATTAACTCCGCTTTGGGATTTTCACATTTAAATAATCCACTCCTTTGAAAAATGAGCTTGAATCGATTTCAAGTTTATCTGTTAGTTTTGTGCATACATTTGTTATCAAAGACATATTTTTGTCATTTTTCTGCCATAGACTGATGGAAAAAAATGCAATGGAACTGATGTAATGAGTGTTATAGATTTAGAAAAAGAACTCGAAAAAATAATATATAAACAATCTATCAATGCTATCTTTCAGCCTATTTTCAACATATCAACTCAAAAGGTTCATGGTTTTGAAGCGTTAAGCCGAGGGCCAGAACATAGCCCGCTTTATTCTCCAGTACCTTTATTTAAAACTGCAGAACATCTTAATAAACTCAGTGAATTAGAAACACTCTGCCGCAGTATTTCTATTAATGCTTTTAAAGCGTGTCAGCTTAAAGGTAAGTTGTTTATCAACATCTCGCCAAAAGCGCTACTCGATCCTGACCATCCTAAAGGGCTAACCCTGCAGCTGATTAAACAAATGGGGCTAAAGCCTGAAGATGTGGTTATCGAACTATCAGAGCAATACCCAGCCGATGATATTGATTTATTAAAAGACTGTTTGAACCACTATCGAAATCAGGGCTTTCTCACAGCAATTGATGACTTAGGCGCAGGGTACTCAGGATTACGCTTATGGTCTGAACTGTCTCCTGATTATGTCAAAATCGATCGCCATTTTATTCATCAAATTGACAGCACGGCAGTAAAGCAAGAATTTGTGCGTTCGATTGTGGAGCTATGCCAAAATCTGACTTGCAAAGTCATTGCAGAGGGAATCGAAACCCCAGAAGAGTTAACCATGTTAAAGCAGTTAGGGGTGACTTATTGCCAAGGTTATTTATTGGGTAGACCCAACATTAAACCCAATACGCACATGGACTCAAACTTGGTGAGCATGCCTTTGCCACCGCAAACACGTTATTGCGAAACAGCAGAAAGTTTATGCTCATCAGCCAATATCGCGCCACCTGAGACAAAGCTGAAGCAACTCAGTGAGCAATTTATTGCTCAACCAGCACTGCAAGCAATTGTCATCGCTCAAAATGGCCATCCTGAAGGCATCGTCAGTCGCAACCATATTCTGGAATTATTTAGCACACCCTATGGCCGAGCTCTGCATGAAAACCATCCGGCGAGTGCAGTAATGGACAGACAAGTATTGCAGATTGATGCAAGTGAACCTTTGTCAGCGGTGAGCCAACTGCTAACCTCTGAAACCGCCACTACCGTTGCACAACAATTTATTATATTACGGCATGATAAATTAATCGGGATTGGCCACACAAAAGATCTATTACAACGCATAACCGAACATAGAATTAAAGTCGCTAGACATGCTAACCCGCTTAGCAACTTACCTGGAAATGTTCCTATTCAAGAAGAGTTAAAACGCTTACGATCCCAGAAAAAGCCATTTTACTTAGCGTATTTCGATTTATGCCACTTTAAACCTTATAACGATATTTATGGTTTCTCACGAGGTGATGAAGTCATCATGCAAGTGGCTAACTTACTAAGTCATCATCAAAATGAACGCTGCTTTGTCGGCCACATAGGCGGAGATGACTTCGTGATGATTTGCACTTGCCAAGATGCACTCACTCACGGTAAAGCCATCGTAGAACACTTTGAACAAAGTAAACGCACTTTTTATTCAGCAGAACATTGGCAAACTCAAACGATGCATGCCAAAGATCGCCAAGGTAATATGGTCGACCACCCTTTAATTTCACTATGTGTTGGTGTACTACCACCTGCGATGACCCATGATACAACGGATCATAAATTATCAATGCTCAGTGCTGAAGCCAAAAAACAGGCTAAATATGTACAAAGTAAGGTTTTCATCTTAGATGATAGGCAACAAAAAACGGCTTAATAAGCCGTTTTTATTGTATTGATTGAAGCTATCTCAATGGCGCGATTTATAGTACTGGCTCTACGGTTTTCTTTAACCAATCTTTCAACATACGAGTTTCATACTCAAATGGTCGTTGATTTCTTGTAGAATTAGCACCGTACATGAAGTTCATATCAACTAGCTTTTCATCTCCGGCAATAACAACGTTATCGCCTTCAGTGATACGGTAAGTAAACGTCATTCTAGGTGGGTACAAATCTTTAACGATTCGTAATTCATTAGCAGACGTAGCCCCGAACGTTGGTCTTAAGTCGCCTGCTAAGTCCACATCTGAAACTACCATTTCGAGTTTCTGATTTGGCTTGAGTATCTTCTCAGCTTCTTTATTGATATTTTTAGTCATGGTATCAAAAAAGCGTTGTTCAAAGCGCGACTTAACTTCTGTAGCCGTTTTTAAATCACGATAATTTTTAGGCTCTTGCCATTCAACTTTAACGATGCCCTCTTCTGTGACTGGGTTTTCAATCACTTCTTCATCAGCGATAGCAACATTACACATTAGTGCGCCTGCAATAAGTAAATGTTTAACTTTCATATATAGTCTCCTGGCAGTGAATTTGTCGCAATGTATTCATTGCATCTCAATATAATAAGCCCAACCTGTATATAAGCTTAACGCAAAGCGACTTCCTTTGCTGTAAGACATTCACCTTTATACAAGCAAGTAAAATTGGGATAAATATTATTAGCTGCTTTTTTGTTCAGCTTTTGTTCAGTCAGTGATTGCTAATATACATCCCAAGCAAACGTACTGCATCATATCAACCCCATTAGATGATTGCGTCACTGCCATTAACGCTCAAGGAATTAGCGCAACAATAAACCTACGAGTTTTAACTGGAGTAATACTATGAACAACATCACTATGAACAACGCTAAAGTAACTATGACTAAGAAAATAACCCTTGCTGCGACCTTTTTCGTCACAATGGCATTATCTTCTTCAAGCTTTGCTCATCAATTTGATGTCGATGCAGAAGGCCAACAAGCGATTCAAGAACATCACCAGTTAATGAACCAGCACATGGCTTCGGCAGAACAAGAGTATACCGCTGAACTTGAACAAGACTTTAATCAGCAGCTTGAAACTGCAGAGCATAACTTCATGGAAAAAAAATGCGCTAATCGTGGATTAGACTTTGATGACGAATCTGAAGTGTGCGAAGGCTAAACCTTAAAGGTTAGTTACCGATATGAAAATGCAGCCTAATGGCTGCATTTTAGGTTTTCTGAACGTTAAAATGGAAATAATGCACTGAGTTTTGGATAGTTCTTTTTAAGATCTTTCTTCTTGGTACTAAACTTTTTACCCTGGGGAGTATGCTGCCCGGAAGGAACAAAAGGTAATTCATTACCTGTTCTGTCTTCATAGAGTTGCCCTGCTATCAAGTCAAAGTCCTCAATAAAAGGGTATGCATAATCATCTTTTGTTGGCCACAAAGTCAGTTCTCCTAAACAATCGGGATCAGCAATCACCTTGTTATACCAGTCTTCACCCAGAGAAAGTAAAAAGCCTCTAAACTCTGCGAAAGCATAATCAGAATCACAACCTGTGATAATGTACGCCGCTCCCCATATATTCCAATGATAACTACGGCGCATCTGCTGTCCGAACATTTTATCAAATGCGGCTAAAGCGTCATCATCAAGCTCGGTTAGCTTAGCCGTCAGTTCACTGTGGCACTGCTGCTCTGACTGTTGCGGCTCAGTACGCGTCACTAAGTCCCAAAATTCAGCTTCTGTCATGTCACTTTTCCTAATCTTTTTGGAAACTATTCACCAAAATATCTCAACTCGCGTTATTCTACACCACAACGAACTCATTGCTTTACTATCAATAACAATACCTCATGACTAAATTCAGTACCGTTAACAATTCGCTCCCTCGCAGACTGATCATATTGATGGCATTTTACGTCTTATTGTCTATTCTGGCTTTGCTACGTTCATACGCCATTCAAGGAGTCGATCTGTTTACGATTGGCGTAATACCAGTGCTATTTGGACTCGTTAAACGCACTCACTGGGCCAGTTTAGTGTTAAAAATATACCTCGCAATCCAAACATTGGCGATGTTAGCTTTATCCACAACAGCTATTATTGCCTATCAAATCACCCCTGAAGATGTAAAAGTCGAATTCAACGGAGTGAGTATACCTGTACCGGCTATTGCACTGAGTGCGGTGCTCATTTTGGGGTACCAATATTGGGTCGCGTTTAGCCAAAAAACCACGCAGTATTTGAAACCTGATTGTTAATGTCTTGTGCAAGAATAGCTATATTCACGTAGAAGCTTAAGGTAAAATGTGCCCATAAGACGCATTTATAATAAATAAGAAGAAGTCATTTATGGGCCACCTATCCCCCAGTGAACTATCAATTTTATTGCTAGAGCCTTCAGATACTCAGCGTAAAATTATCACCGCACGCCTACAACAAGAAGGTGTAAATAGCATTCAAACTGCATCAAGTATCACTGATGCGAAAGACATTATCTCAAGACATACTCCTGATTTAGTCATCAGCGCTTTACACTTTTCAGATGGCGAAGCAACCGACTTGCTCAGTTTCATCAAGCAAAGCACTCAATTTAATGACATTCAATTTATGCTGGTTTCTAGTGAGTGTCGACGCGAACAACTTGAAGTGTTCAGGCAATCAGGGGTCGTCGCCATTCTACCGAAACCATTCGATGCCGATCACCTAGCGACTGCGCTCAATTCAACCATCGATTTAATCAGCAACGATGAACTGGATTTAAGTCATTTTGATGTACAAGATATTCGTACATTAGTGGTTGATGATAGCCGAATGGCACGTAATGTCATTAAGCGAACCATTGGCAACTTAGGCATTAGAATCATTAGCGAAGCTGAAGATGGGGCGCAAGCAATAGAACTCATGCAGCAACAGATGTTTGACCTAGTCATCACAGACTACAACATGCCGAGTGTCGACGGTCTAGCACTGACCCAATATATTCGCAATGAAAGTCAGCAATCCCATATCCCAATATTAATGGTCTCATCTGAAGCCAATGATACACATCTTAGTAATGTATCAAGTGCAGGAGTGAATGCACTTTGCGATAAACCTTTTGAGCCTAAACTGGTTAAGCAGCTGCTGTATCAACTATTAGAAGATTAATTTTACTGTGGCACTCGTCATTTTCGCCCCAAAAGCTGGGCAAAGGGGTCATTTACGTCGTAAATGTCACCAAAATGCCCTATTGCTACACATTTATCAGATAAAATGCTTTCAAAGCCCCATGGCTTATGGCATGTTAATCTAGTTTTAAATAAACACATCTATGGAAAGCAGAGAATATCAACATGAACAAAAGTGAATTAATTGCAAAAATTGCAGAAAATGCTGAGTTAACTAAAGCAGAAGCTGGCCGCGCACTAAAGTCTTTTGAAGAAGCTGTTACTGAAGCCATGAAAAATGGTGACAAAATTTCTATCGTAGGTTTTGGTTCTTTTGAAACCTCTGTACGCGCAGCTCGTACTGGCCGCAACCCACAGACTGGCAAAGAAATTCAAATTGCTGAAGCGACTGTACCAAAGTTCAAAGCGGGTAAAACATTAAAAGATAGCGTTAACTAAGATTAACTGCTTGAAAATAAAACCTCCACTTCGGAGGTTTTTTTATGTCTATTGATCACCTTTCTATTAGAAATCCGACCCAAAACTGCACAAAAAAAGTGCACCCCTGCCTCAATATCATGCAACATTTTTGCTACATCATAGTGCGAGAGAACATAAACCATTAATAGTAAAGCATTTATAAACATGGCACATCATTAGCAATAACTCATACAGATGAAATCAACATTGAACCTTGCTGCCCGATAATCAAGCAACAGGTGAAATGAATAATAAAAACTTTGAGGGAATGAAAATGAAAAAAACCTTATATAAAGCTATTGCGCTATCTACAAGCTTATTATTATCTGGTTCTGCATTAGCAGAAGTCACCGGTAATATCGGCGCGACGTCAAACTACCTATGGCGTGGTGTAAGCCAAACTGATAACGGTGCAGCTGTACAGGGTGGTATTGATTATGCCGCTGATTCTGGCTTTTATGTCGGTGGTTGGGCTTCAAACGTTGATTTTGGTGATGGCACAAGTTACGAGTTAGATATTTACGCAGGTTACGGTGGTAATATCACTGAAGATTTAAGCTACGATATTAACTACCTTTATTATGCCTACCCAGATTCTCCTGGTAGTGTTGATTTTGGTGAAGTCACTGTTGGTTTAGCATGGAAATGGTTAGATGTTTCTTATTCACACACTGTCAATGGCGGCGATGATATTGCTTCTGATCCACTTGATTCAAAAGACATGATGTATGCACAAGCTAACCTCACATTCCCACTAACTGAATCACTGTCTTTAGGCGTGCATTACGGTTATTCAGATGGCGATATCATTACTAGCTGGTATGGTACTGATAGCTACTCAGAATACAATGTATCGTTAAGCTCTGATACTGATTACGGTACTGTTTCATTTACTGCATCTGATACAGATTTAGATGATGACGACGCAAAAATTGTACTAGGCTACTCGTACAGCTTTGGTTTATAAGCCATAGTCATTCAATCTGGCACCAATGCGAACTGGCTTAGGTCGGCATCGTGCCAATTGTTACACCTCAAACGCCACTCTAATGAGTGGCGTTTTTGTGTGTCAAAGAAACTTTTTGATAACTGCGTTAAGCAAAAAAATAAATAACTGCTACATTGAATTTATAGGAGTAAGTAAACCTTTGGGTGCAATTTGAATGCATATTCTTCGTGGTTGTTTTACAGGAATATCGTAAGCTTCAGCGCTCAATACCCATGATATCAAAGCACGGCTAAAGGCTACCTTTGATATTTACAGCTTATTTGTCACACAGGGACACCACAAATAAGCATGAAATAGAGGGTAGAATAATGGCTAATATTACTGAAAGCATTCCTAACGATACAGAAATCGACGCAATGGTATCACCAAGAAATAAACGTTCAGCTGAAATTATTGAACGAAAACGTCAAGTTAAACGACGCTTAGATGACTATCTTGAACAAGCAGAATTACGTAAAAGTTTAGGTGACGACTTAGAAGATGATTTTTAAACTTCACTTAACCTTACTTAGCTTGCCAAATTAATCCCACGACTTAAGGTAATACGCTAAGCCTGTGCACTCCAGATATACTGTGCAAGTCGGATACTTCTGCTCACCACATTCAGTGATAACCAGTGCATTGCCGCCCCTATCAGCCGTTTGACCTCTTAAATCGTTTTTCAATGCGCTTAGACTTGGAATCGGATAACGCAAATGATCTGCCGACACACTGCAAAAAGAAGTAAACACTTCACCTAATGGGTCGTTTTCGTGATTATAAAGTTCACTTGGTGAATACAAATCAACGGTTGAAGCCTCAACCTTAGCGACTACATACTCTTCTGCATTGGTGCGAAATTTAACGCCATTACAACCAGCAAGCACGACACTCAGCAAACAGATTGTATATACGCTTATAATGTTATCTATCTTCATAAAATCCCTTTTTGTTGGCATACACATCCCAGTGTATGCCTAATCCATTTTTTTATCCTTGCGCATTTAACTGCTTTTGTTTAGCAAAGTATTCACGGGTTAGTGCAAATACCACAGGGCTTAACAATGCTAATGCAATCAAGTTTGGAATAGCCATCATGGCATTTAATGTATCTGCAAGTAACCAAATAAACTCAAGCGAACTCACAGCACCAATCGGTACCACTAAGGTCCAAATTAATCTAAATGGCTTGACGACTTTATCACCAAATAAATACTGCATGCATTTTTCACTGTAAAAGCTCCAACCTAGGATGGTCGTAAAAGCAAATACAGCTAATGCAACGGCAACAATATAATTCCCCATAGGCAGTGCATGTGAAAACGCAAAGGATGTTAACGCAGCGCCTGTTTCACCCGAAGTCCATGCTCCCGATACAATAATAGCCAAACCGGTAATCGAACAAACAATAATCGTGTCGATAAACGTACCTAACATCGCCACTAAGCCTTGTTTAACAGGCTCATTGGTTTGCGCAGCAGCATGGGCAATAGGCGCACTACCTAAGCCAGCTTCATTTGAGAACACACCACGAGCGACACCAAAACGAATAGCAGCCCACACAGCGGCACCAGCAAAACCACCTTGGGCAGCAACAGGGTTAAATGCACTATGAATAATCAACTGAAATGCGGCTGGTACTTGGTCAGCATAAACAACTAACACGGCTAAGCCAGCTGTGATATAAAATAGGGTCATTAAAGGGACAAGTTTACCGGCAACGTCTGCGATGCGTTTGATACCACCCATCAATACAGCACCCACAAGCACCATCAGCACTAAACCAGTAATCCAGTTAGGCACACCAAAGTTGCTGCTCATTGCGTCAGCAACTGAGTTGGTTTGCACAGTGTTACCTATACCAAAACCGGCAAGAGAGCCTAAAAGCGCAAATAACGTGCCTAACCAAGCCCATTTGCTGCCTAAACCATTCTTGATGTAATACATGGGACCGCCCACATGATTACCATTTCCATCTTTTTCACGAAATTTAACCGCTAAGACAGCTTCTGCAAACTTGGTAGCCATACCGACTAACGCCGTGCACCACATCCAAAATAACGCGCCTGGTCCACCAAGAAATATCGCGGTTGCAACACCGGCAATATTACCTGTACCAATGGTTGCCGAAAGTGAAGTCATTAAAGCGTTAAACGGACTAATTTCACCTTTATGTTTATCGTCGGATGAATCTCGACCAGACCATAATAACTTAAAGCCTGTGCCTAATTTTAGGATTGGCATTAATTTCAGTCCGATAGACAGAAATAATCCCACTCCTAAAATCATCACTAACATGGGAACGCCCCACACTATGCCATTAACTGTATTTACAAATGCCGTCACTTGTTCCATTGAAAACCTCATAATGCGTTAATTATTTCTTGTTATTATTTTTAGTTGTTTTTCTTTTGATTCATCCGCTATTTCACTCAATAGGGCTAAGTCATTTAAAGAAAAATTAAGATTACCTGCATTACACACAAATTGGAAACACCATCATTAAAAGCAAAGGTATTAAATGCAATAATCTCAATAAATCAGTCAATTGATTAGGCTAAATAAATAAAAAAGGCACTACTAATATTGTAGTGCCTTCACAGTTTGGTGTTTATATCGCCCTAGAAATATCAAGCAATGCAATAAAACTTAAGCCTATTCAATCCAAAATCAACTTTAAGCTATCTAAGCCTTGCTGTAAGTCATTGCCTATAATCGTTTCAAAATCCATGAACAGAAACATCAAATTCATCGGATAATCGAGATGCCCTTTAAACCCCCAATTAAGTCGAGTTTGATTGTCAGACAAGGCTTCAGTGGTCATATATGCAGGCTCTGTTGCTTCAAAAGGGCTTAAAAATCTAAGTTCGAAATCAATCCTCTCTCCCTCAACAATCGCCATTATCTCTTGTTCACCGACGCCAACATCTGGATTGTCACTTGCCCAAGCTGACACAAATCCAACCGTTGCATCTGTCCCACGATAGGTTTTTTCCATATCGGGATCCATTTGCGCCCATTTACTAAAATTATTTTGATTCTTGAGGTGTTTTACATAATCAAACACAATCGCTTTAGGTTGGTTAATCACAATTGTTCGCTCAACTGAGTAATCTTTTTTGATAAAGATCGCCGCGATAAATGGGATTGCAATTAAGATAGCAACAACTAGGAGTATTTTTTTTATCATGGTGTTTTTCCTAATTAAAGTAATGATTAAGTATATCAATCATTCCTGACACCACAATTTTATTTTAACAAAATAGCAACACTACTTTTTGCAAAGAGACTCATAGCAAGACTGACACACACAAGCTTTTCCCCTCAATTGCGCTTTAACAGCAGCAGAAATGGTGCCACGAGCTGAAAGAGAAAGACACCAACACGCCTCAATAGATAAACCTTTGCTGACAGCACAAGCATTTTGCTTATTGCAGATAGGACAAATTAAAGGTTCAACAACATTAGCTTGATTCAGTGATATCCTCTCTTGAGTTACTTGTTCTTGAGGATGATAGATTTCAACAATTTGTGTCTTCACAGGATTAACTCGATAGTAGGAATATTAACGATTGGTTCGCAGGCAACGCTAGATGTATAAGCAAGGATAATGCGATACAACTTTCTATGATATTCATTTTATGATTGATAACGAAATTGAGTGTGGCACTACACTATAAAAATAGCACAGTAGATAATAATGCAGCTCATATAATCCTCTGCCTTAGCAGTAGAGGTGATACCTCAACCAAATACGTTTTATTATGCTACTGTACTGCGTTGCCATTTATTCAGCGTTTCTACTTTCCCAATGACTTTTCCAATCAGGCTTACTGACTAGCCTCAGGGAAATTAGGATAAGCCTTTTCGCCTAAAAGTACATTTTGAGGCTTTTTGCCATAATAACCATCATGTTGATGAAAACTGGCTTTCGTTTGCTCTATCTTTCCTTTAAAGCGCGGATCTTGAGGTCGTTCCTGGGCATTAATGTATGCTGCTACATCCCAAGCCTCTTGGACTGAAAGCTGAATACTCTTTCCTAATGGCATATTCTCATAAATAAAGTTAGCCGCTGTATTCACTCGATGCATACCTGCTCCCCAGTTATAGCTCTGCGGGCCCCATAATGGCGGAAGAGCACTCACTTTTGCCATCTTTACTCCTTGACCATCTTGACCATGGCAAGCCTGACAATGTGCAAGATAGACTGAATTACCTCGCTCTATCGAGT
This sequence comes from Shewanella sp. UCD-FRSSP16_17, assembly GCF_001675935.1. Classification (NCBI taxonomy): domain Bacteria; kingdom Pseudomonadati; phylum Pseudomonadota; class Gammaproteobacteria; order Alteromonadales; family Shewanellaceae; genus Shewanella; species Shewanella sp. UCD-FRSSP16_17. Next base: position 291,824 of record NZ_LZFV01000035.1, on the reverse strand, counting down.
AGGGCTTTTCCGGCTTATCTAACTTAGGAAAGCCGCGACCAGGCAGCATCGTTAACGCTTTTTGATCACGCTTCTCGCTAATAACCTCAGGTAATGGAAACTCAGGACGATTACCTCCTTTTAGCAACTCAGCATCTGACAATATTGGTACATCACCAGTAAGATTAAATTGATTCATCAAGCCACTCATCGCTAACCAATATGAATAAGCCGACAGAGCAACTAACACATCGCTACCTGATTCAGGGGCTTTGCCATTCATTGAGTAAGTAAAACAACCTTGAATACGCTCCTGATAACTATTCACTTTGTCATTTTTTTTACGATAGGCAGGATAGGCCATATAAGCCGCCCAAAGTGGCGAAGCATTCGCTTTATTTCCGGCGTTCATATGGCAATTTACACAGTTCAATTCATTGCCAACATACTGATTGCGCATTTGCTGACTATTCACAAACAACTGATACCCCTTTGTGACTTTGTCGCCAAACTCCCCTTTAGGAATCGCAGATAACGCACTCGGTGTTAAATATTGGGCATTAGCATCTTTTGGAACAGAAGGAAGTTGAGCTTGTCTATCGGGTAACTCCGTCGCTGATAATCCCATACTGAGCAACACACCAGCCACCGAAAAATAATATAGCTTCATAGTATGTCCTTATTTCTGAGCCGAAAAGTATTGAGTTAATGCATCAATTTCTGCAACGGTGAGCTTTTTAGCAATATTGCCCATCATGTTGTCAACATCCCCTGTACGGGTGCCTTTTTGCCATGCCAATAATTGATTTTTAAAGTAGGTGGGTTCTTGGCCAGCTAACCGCGGAAATTGACCAGCACCAATACCTGACGGACCGTGGCAACTGGTACATGCTGGGATCTCTCGCTCCCAATCACCTTGAAAAGCCAGTTTCTCGCCTATATCGCTAATGACAACTTTATCACCTCGATACTGCAAACTAATTTCAGCGACTGGTTTTGCAGCAAAAAAATCTGAGACTAATTTAATGGTATCGCCCTGCACCGTCATAGCCATTGCCATCATCGTCGGATTTTGACGTTTACCAGACTGAAAATGAGAAAGTTGCTGGGCCATATAGTCACTAGAAAGGCCTGCTAATCTAGGGCCTGCTACCCCTAAACCTTCACCGTTTACGCCATGACAACTTAGGCATACTTGAGCCGCTGCAGGTACGGTTTCAAGGAGCTCTTTAGGTGACGCTTCAGGAATACTGGCTGAAACACTAAGGCTTAACGTACTGCCAATTAGCGCCGCCCAAAACCTAGATACACTAAAGTTTGCACTTTGTACCCATTGCGAAGTAACTGTATTGGTGAAACGCCATGAGTGAACTTTGGAAAACCAGAGATTTTTATTCATATATCAGCCTTTTGTGAATAATCCATTTCCTATGCTTTACTCAATATAGTCAATAAAAGAACAGTTAGGCAGGATGTTTTTTATACAAAAGCAAGATGCAGATAATTAAGTTCATACTGCTGAATTTTTTATTAATAATGACTTGGTTTACTGCGATATCTCAAAAACATTAAAGAAAATAACGCACTTGGGTAGCACAAGGTTCAACCACTGCATTACTGTCCCCCAACAAAAAAGGCTTACTTCGTTTAGAAATAAGCCTTTCATTTACACTAACCATAAGGTGAACAAGCAATTAAAAGTTACTCTTGCAGTAAATCCTTACAAATCTGTACCAGATCGGATTGAACGGCTGCCGCTGTGACTTCTCTGCCAGCACCAGATCCACGAATAATTAGAGGATTACCTTGATAAAACGCACTTCGAATAACAAAAACGTTATCACCAGGGGTTAAATTGGCATAAGGATGATTTGTATCGACCCATTGGATACCTACTTCAGCATGCATTTTGCCATCAACCTTGTCCAAAGAGGCGACATAACGAAGCACTTTATTTTGCTCTGCCGCTGTAGTGAACTGCTGCAACATACTCTGATCAAGTTCCGTGATACGTGCTAAAAAATCATCTAAAGATAAGTCTGCCAATGCAGCAGGCACCAGTGAGTTTAAGACTATATCCTCTAATTCAATTTCAAAGCCAATCTCACGAGCTAAAATCAATAGCTTACGTTGCATGTCACGACCAGAAAGATCGTCACGTGGATCGGGCTCGGTTATCCCTAACCCTCTTGCCTCTATCACCAATTCTGAAAAAGATTTTTGGCCATCATAATGCTCAAACAACCAACACAAAGTGCCTGAGAAAATACCGCCAACCGCCTCAATACTGTCACCACTATTACGTAAATCATTCAGGGCGTGTTGTATTGGTAAACCCGCACCACAACTTGCGTTATAACGCCAAAATAGTCTGCGGTTACTCAGCTGTTGTTTCAGCTCTCGGTAAAATGGTAATGGCCCTGAACCTGCAAGTTTATTAGCACTAACAACATGAATTCCACGGGCAAATAATTCAGGGTATTGTAAAGTTAAGCTGGCGCTGGCACTGATGTCTAGCACGACTAATTCATCACAATCGAGATGCTCTAGTTGCTCAAATAGACTCGTATAATCCCAAGGTTTAGCAGTCGTATCAAACTTATCTTGCCATTGAGTAAGATCAATTCCGTCAGGGCAGATAAGTGCTTCTTTAGAGCTCAGTAATCCCACTAATTGCACAGTGGCTTCAAGCTCACGATTAAGTGCTGTTGAAGATCGTTGGAATAAATCAATCCAAGCTTCACCGATATTACCGACTCCCAACAGCAGCACGCCAATACGCATTCGTGGACCTGCGCAGCGGCGATGTACTTTTTGAGTGAGTAAGCTCACCTGAGATTTTGGCACTAAGGTCACTAAGCTTAAATCATCTTGATAAAGCGGTTTTGCATCACGACTGAGTAAGCGAGCAAAACTGCGACGATAGTGCTCGGCATCAGCGCTAACCAAGGCGACTAATCCAAGCTCATCGCTCACATGAATATCACTGACATTAAGCGCTTGGGCGTGTAATTCAAGTAAGGTGTGCACTTGCTTTTGATTTTCAACAGTAAAAGCAAGTTCAACTTTATGGTGGGCAGATGTCCAATAAGCTAAAGGAAGGATCCCCTGTTGCGCTAATAATTCAATCAGGTTTTCTGTTGGTGATTGCAGCTTAATTTTAAACAGTACGACCTCATTTAAACTCGTTACAACCGGCGCACTTGCCGAAGAGCTTTGCGGCGCAATCAAGGTAAAATCAGTATGAGATGCATAGCTAGAACGAACAGCCAAACTGACATTGGTATCAAATAAAGGTTGTAATGTCCTGCTGTGAAGGACAGGAGAACCTAAATGAGCCAATCTATCCGCTTCCGCCAATGACATACTATTGAGTAACTTGGCATCATTGATTTTATTAGGGTCTGCATTAAACACCCCTTCAACATCAGTCCAAATAGTGACTCGTTCTATATCTGCTAAGCTCGCAATTAAGGTTGCGCTGTAATCAGAGCCATTTCGTCCAAGTAACAGAGTATCACCTTGCTGGTTAGCGCAAATAAAACCAGTAATGACTAATCGCTCATTGGGGTGCGCTTCAAGCAGTGCTTGCACTTTTTCACGTGATTGAGCTAATCGAATATTAGGCACTAAGCCTTCGTCAGCAACGAGAATTGAACAAGCATCAACATTGATTGCAGCAACACCTGATTCACGTAAAAGCGCAGCCATTAAGCGCGCAGACCAACGTTCACCAAAGCTGAGCACTTGGTTTAATTCGAATTCATTGCGCTGCTCAAGTGATAACAGGCTGATCAGTTGCGCCTTATCCGTTGATAGACGCTCACGTAAATCTCGGGCTTGTTCGTTAGAGAGCAGCTGCTCAATTAAGTTTTGCTGGTAGCTGATGAGAACTTGTAATTCTTCTTGCCATAATTCGCCCGTTTCCCGAAGCGACAACAGCTTGTATAGAAAGTTAGTGCTTTTTCCCGCAGCTGACACGACGACAAGATCGTCGCAGTTTCCATGAGTCAACAAAATATGGGCGACACGGCGATAACAATCTGCATCAGCAAGACTTGAACCACCAAACTTATGTAAATGACTGCGGGTCATTTTGTACTCCTTAAACCACTAAACTTTTGTGCAAAACGCTGACTGACACGGAACTATAATGCGGCAACTGCTGCGAGCCCGGCATTGATGTCATTCACTAAATCTTCTGCGTCTTCAATCCCGACAGATAGTCTCAGTAATGTATCTTTAATACCAGCTTCATAACGTGCTTCAGGCACCATTGCTCTGTGGGTCATTGTTGCTGGGACGGCAACTAAGCTTTCCACTCCGCCTAAGCTTTCAGCAACACTGAAAATCGATAATGCATTTAAAAAGGCAACCACTTCCGCTTCGCCACCTTTAAGCTCAAAACTTAACATAGCACCAAAGCCTTTTTGCTGTTTGGCAGCAATATCGTGACCTGGATGGTCTTTTAAACCGGGATAGTACACTTTTTCAACGACATCACTAGATTGCAGCACGTCAATCACACGCTGAGCATTAGTTTGATGCTCACGGATCCGCACGGCTAAAGTTCTAATACCACGCAGTGTTAAGTAACTGTCAAATGCAGAACCTGTTAGCCCTAAGGTATTTGACCACCAATGTAATAGCTCACCAAGCTCTGCATCTTTAGCGACAACGGCGCCGCCAACAACATCACTGTGGCCATTAATGTATTTAGTCGTTGAGTGCATCACGATATCAGCACCAAGTTCTAATGGCTGCTGTAAAATTGGAGATAAGAAAGTATTGTCGACTACAACAAGTGCATCAACAGCATGGCTTGCTTCAACGATGGCTTTAATATCCACAACCCGCAAAAGTGGGTTCGAAGGTGTTTCTAACCAGACCATTTTAGGCTTTTGCGCTATCGCTTCAGTGAGTGCTTTCTCGTCAGTTTGATCAACAACCAATAATTTAAATTGGCCTTTGTTGGCAAGATTTGTGAACAGTCGGTAACTACCACCATAACAGTCATGCGGTACCACGATTAAGTCATCAGGCCCAAGTAAACTGGTCACTAAGGTAATCGCGGCCATTCCTGTACAAGTTACAATCCCTGTCGCGCCATTTTCTAGTTTAGCGATTGCCTCTCCTAGTACACAACGAGTCGGATTACCTGAGCGGCTATAGTCGAATTCCCTAGGGTTGGTGTGTCCATCAAATGAATAATTTGTTGAAAGATAAATCGGCGGGACTACCGCGCCATACTGAGTATCAGATTCGATACCTTGGCGAACTGCTAATGTAGCTGCGCGATGTTTTTTCATTGTAAGCTCCTCAAGATTGACACACTATAGAGTACACACCGTAGAGATGTCTAGATGGCTAAATGTACCTAAGCAAAGTTAGATCGTCAACACATATTAGACGTYTARACGTCTAAACATAAAGAAATCTATTTGTATTCGTTATAGAATAGCAGCAATAATTTGACTGTAATAAATAAGCAGTTAAAATCTGCCACGAATCTATCGTATAAAGGTGAGTTAATGACTGAATGGAATGGCGACTATATCAGCCCATATGCCGAACATGGCAAAAAAAACGAACAAGTTAAAAAAATTACGGTATCCATTCCGTTAAAAGTGCTTAAAGTACTAACTGATGAACGTACTCGTCGTCAGGTGAATAACTTGCGCCATGCCACTAACAGTGAACTATTATGTGAAGCATTTTTGCACGCATATACTGGTCAGCCACTCCCTAACGATGAAGATTTATCTAAAGAAGGCCCAGATAGCATTCCAAGTGAGGCTAAAGCTCTTATGGATAAAATGGGCATCGAGTGGGAAGATTTAGACGAATAACCACTATTGAGCTTACTTTTATGTAAGCTCAATTTTATTCTGCATTTCTATTCGCATAAATTTGTCGCACCAAATTTGCACCGACCTTAATTAAGTCAACGAGCACAGAATGGCATTTATCGATCCGCAAACCTTGATGCTTGCATCGGTTATCATATTTCTGGGCGCACTAACTCAGGGGCTAATAGGTTTTGGCTTAGCAGTGGTCGCCAGTCCACTGCTTTACATTATTGACCCTCAACTTGTTCCTGTTCCAGTTATTGCATGTGGATTTTCCATTGCATTAATAACGTTATTGCGAGAGCGAACCCCGCTCAAGTTTAATGGCTTACAATACGCCTTGCTCGGTCGAGTCCCTGGTGGTTTTCTTGGTGCTGGATTATTAATTTTTGCCCCACAAGCAGTATTAGGGCTAGCGATAGCCTTTATTGTGGCTACTGCAGTCATTCTTAGCATCTATAAAATTACCGCACCAGTAAATAAGATCACTTTGTTTATAGCAGGGGTTTTATCAGGAGTATTTGGCAATATCGCAGCAATTGGTGGCCCACCTCTAGCAATATTACTTGCCGGAAAAGACGCACCACAGTTTCGTGCAGCCTTATCCATATTTTTTGTCTTTAGTTCTATGATTGCGATGTTGATACTCATTTTGGCGGGACTCGTTGAGCTAAAACATGTTTGGCTTTCATTGATGTTATTGCCGTCGGTGTTTTTAGGTAGCCTAGTGGCAGGAAAACTAACCAATAAAGTCGACAAAGAAAAAACCAGAATGGCAACATTAATGCTGTGTGGCCTGAGTGCTATCGTGCTAACAATTAAGTCAACGTTAGCTTTATCTATCAGTTAATCACGCCATAATTAAAGTCGCTGACGATCTGCTAAGTTAACACTCAAAAGTGGTAAGAGGTTTGTAATACTGCCCCTACGGCGTCATCTTCACCATAGCTACCACTCATGTCTAACTTAAATGCTTGCCCAATCGCAAAACCTGTACCAAATGAATATATATCAACACTGTTGTCTTTTAAGTCATGTCGATAACCCATTCTCAACGAGAGCCAATCAGTGGCTTTTAGTTCACCGCCTACACGCCAATACTGCACAGGATCAAACTCTTTAAATCGGGTTTGATCGACTAAATCAATATCTGTGGTCAAGGTTACCGATGACCAATCGTAGGCAGCGCCTGCGGTAATTAATGGTTCCACTTGGTAGTGAAACTCTCGTCCTTGCGCTTCAACCGTTTTGACGGTTTGACTGAATAAGTTTCTGGCAGATAGCCCAATAGTTAATTTTTCAATAGGTTCAAATGCGACACCAACGTCCAAATTAAAGAGATTTTCATCGTTACGATATTTGTCATCATCAAAATCATCGGCGTCGAAATTGTTAGCATTAACTGAGTAATGGTAAGTATCAATTCGTTGAAACTTCGGTGAAACCCCTACCCTGACAGGCATATTTACAATCGACAAAGGAAAGCTGAGTGCCACACCAAAATCAGTCACACTACCAGCTAGCACGACACCTTGAGAATCGAGGTCAGTGATTTCAGTTGGCGGGTTATTAGGGTCAAGCACGTTCAAAGTATCAATGTCTGACTGGGCAATATCGGCCACACCCACTGCGTCAATATAACTTTTATAAAAAACCGCCATCGGCATACGTTGATTTGGTATCACCAAGGCTGCACCAATTCCTGCTGATACATTCGCCACATTGCCTTTGAGTGATTCTAAATCTAACACCAAGTCGTCTCGAAAGGCTTCAACCTCGGCGGAATCACCGTTATTGATTGCCGTTTCAAGGCCATCATAAGAGTCCTGTAACGAATCAAACTTATCAATCATATTATCGCTATCAGAACCTTCGGCGCCAATTGTTGGCAGTAATAAAGAAAATGCTTGGGTCTTGTTGATTTCATCATTGGTATAGGTGTTATGTGGAATAAGAATGGCCAATAAAGCAGGATTAATGAAACTGGCGCCAACTCGATTAGAGGCAGCAACACCAGTACCACCCATACTGTCGCTTCGAGCTTCAAAATAAAGCCCGCTAGCTTGCACATTATTGGCAAGCAAGAGTAAACAGAAAGGTAGCGCTAGTCTTGATAGCATCCCAGTTTTCCTATTTTTATTGTTTAATAAAGATAGTAGAAATAATCAAAAAAGGATGTCATATCAGCAAACTAAATTTTCATTTTTACCTTGTTTCAATTAACTGCATTGACTAAATTTTTATAAATCAGGCAGATAAGATTTGAAACGTTCATGGGTAAACTGTATAAATTTCTTCAGGCGCTCAGGTTGAAATTTGTCCTTGTGATAAAGCACATAAAACGGTGTGTCGGGTATTTGCCAATCTGTAAATACTTCGACTAATTTCTCAGTTTGTATCTCTTGATGGCAATATAAATAAGGCAACCTGACAATACCATTACCAGCTAATGCGCTAATCTTCATTGCTCGGCCATTTTTACACCGAAACTTACCTTTAATCGCAACATCAATATGCTCTTTCACAGCTCCCTGTTGACTAAAACGCCAATGATTAATCGAACCAACGATACAAGCATACTTATTGAGTTGGCTCGGATGTGTCGGCTGTCCATATCTTTCAAGATAGGCAGGTGACGCCAAGGTACAGTTTTTAATATCAATAAGCTTTCGTGCTATTAATCCTGAATCCGATAAATCGCCCATTCTAAATACCACATCAAAATGATCTTCAATTAAGTCGACTCGTTGGCTACTGAAATCGAGATCTATAGTGATATCGGGATATAGTTGGATAAAGTCATTCACTAAGGGAACGATAATGTCTTCCCCTAAAAAACCACCCACACAATTGATATAAATATTACCTGATAATTTTTCCGCACTATCTACTGTGGTAGCCACAGCTTGCTCAATTTGATGTAATGCTTGCTGGCATTGTTGTAAAAACAGCGCGCCTTGATCTGTCAATCGTTGCGTTCTGGTGGTGCGAATAATCAAACTGACACCTAGAAATGTTTCTAAACTCAATAATTGTTTAGATAAGTGCGAGCGTGAACAGCCCAATACTTCCGCAGCTTGAGTAAAGTTACCTTGTTCTGCAATCACCACAAAAGCACGGATATCCACTAAATTTATCTCTGTATTCATTTAACTCTCAATATCCATTTGCAGATAAGATGGTAACAGTTCTGCAGTAACCACCGCCTATATACGTCAATGAGTCATCGCTAACGCTGGCTCATTAGAAGCCATACGTAAACAATTATGTTCTTTATCGATTATATATCAACAATAAATCGCGCTCTATAATTCTCTCATTAACAAAGAGAGGTCGAAATCATGAAAGAACTTATCGTAATTACTGGTGCATCTTCAGGTATTGGTGCAGCAATGGCCAAAGCATTCAGCGCTAAGGGACATCCATTACTATTATTGGCTCGCCGTCTTGAACCCATGCAGGCATTGCAACTTGAAAATAGTTTAGCAATTAGCGTTGATGTGACAGATACTGAAGCGATGAAAGCAGCCATTACTGAAGCTGAAACACAATACGGCCCTGTTGGCTGTTTAATCAATAACGCTGGTGTGATGTTACTAGGTCAAGCAGATGTGCAAGATCCACAAGAATGGACCAAGATGCTCAACATCAACGTAATGGGTGTACTCAATGGTATTCATGCTGTTTTAGCCAGCATGAAAGCCCGTAAAACAGGTACTATCATCAACGTAAGTTCAATTGCTGGCCGTAAAACCTTTCCAAACCATGCGGCTTATTGTGCAACTAAATTTGCTGTACATGCATTAACGGAAAATATCCGTGAAGAAGTTGCTATGGACGATGTTCGCATGGTGACCATTGCACCAGGAGCGGTAGAAACTGAGTTATTAAGCCACACAACAGATCAAGCGATTAAAGATGGCTACGCAGACTGGAAAGAAGACATGGGCGGCGTAGTCGCACCAGAAGTCATTGCTGAAACGGCTGTATTTGCCTACGAAATGCCACAAAGCGTTTGTGTTCGTGAAATCGCGCTTGCCGCAACACGTCAGCAGCCTTAACGCTATGATAAACTAACTCATGACTAACCAAAGCCATTCCAATCAGTGAATGGCTTTTTTATACACTTCTATATTTGTTTTACCTTTTTAGCCAAGCACTTAGCATTCATTTTATATTTTTAGACTCAGCCTTTAGTCTAAAACAAGCAAATAACCACCAATACAACATATTTCCTGTTGAAAAATTAACCGCACAAGACTAATTTAAAAGGTAATTCGCACAAAGTGAACTACGCTTAATTGATTGAAATTAGTGTTTATAAGGATGTTGAATAGATGCAGGAAAACTTCAGTTTACTTTCTAAGAACAAGGCATTTCCCGAGCTTTTTCTTTCTTCGACATTTATTAATTTATTGTCGCTCGCCTTGCCTTTCACCATGCTACAAATTTATGACCGAATTTTACCTAATCAAGGTTACGGGACTGCGACTATTTTAGTATCTGGAGTCGCCGTCGCTATTTTGCTTGAACTGCTACTTAGGTATGGTCGTAGTTGGATTCTTGCAGCATCAGCAGCCAACTTCGAGTTATCAACAACATCTGATGTCGTTGATAAGCTCATGAAAGCTAATTATCGCCATGTTGAAGCCATGGGTACTGGTCGTATTGCCAACGGCCTCGCCAGTATTTCTAGTATGCGAGAACTCTACTCAGGACAAGCTATCGTTGCTTTGATGGACTTCCCTTTCGTCCTGATTTTCCTTGCCTTAGTCGCCTATATAGGCGGCCCTTTAGTCTTTATTCCAATAGCTGTTTGGGTTGTTGTAGGCGCATTAGTTTATTACATAGGCAAACAATTAGCCTTAGCCACCCATGATTTAGCACTGTCAGATGCAGAGCGAACTCGAATGCTGATTTTAGTGCTGTCAGGTTTAACTACAGCCAAAGCTTTATCACTTGAAGACCGACTTTCTGGTATTTATAACAATATCAATTATCAACGATTAGATAACCAACAACGAGTAGATTGGCTATCAGCAAAACTCCAAGAAGTCATTCAAGGAGCATCTCAGGGAACCACGTTGATACTGGTCATGCTTGGTTGTCTGGAAGTGTTAAATGGCTCTCTCACAACGGGTGGGCTTGCCGCTTGTTCAATTTTAGCAGGTAGAGCTATTGCCCCATTAAGTGCCATCATTAGTTTACGCTCAAGACTTGTTAGTGCTCAAACGGCGATGTCACACGTTAATGACTTAACTGAAATTCCCGCAGAGCCTTTTACAGGCGAAACCCTGTATCATCAAAAGCTTCCTTTTGGCCCCATTCAATTTACGACCGTGTGTAGTCAAAACCTCGGGACTGTAATTGATAATTTTACTACGAAAATTGAACCTAATAGCTTGGTGAATCTTCAATCTAATCCGCTAAGTCATGCAAGCCATATTTTAAGCATGATTGCAGGATTTCAGCAGATTACTTCAGGTGCGGTGACTATTGATGGCACACCAATCTATCAGCATAGCGCCACAGAATTTAGACAATCAGTCACTTACGTTGCGCCTTGGCCGACACTATTTGCGGGAAGCTTATTAGAAAACATGACCATGTTTCGGGCTGAGTATGAACCGCAGGCCATGGCTGTTGCTGATAGTCTAGGTTTAACTAATGCCATTGCCCAACTGCCTAACGGTTATCAAACGCTCGTCGCAGACAGTGATAGCCAAATGCTCAACAAAGGGGCGATAAAACTTATCGCCATAGTGCGAGCTGTGGTTCAGCAACCTTCAATACTGCTTCTAGATGAGCCCATGATTTCATTAGATGCCGATGCGCAAAATCGTTTAATCGCTTTACTCAAAGAGCTTAAACAGCACATGACTATAGTGACCGCATCACATTATGTAGCGCTTAGCCAAATATGCGATCAAAACATTGATATCATCGGCCATAGCGAGCCTTCTTCAGAGCAAACGCCTTCCCAAGCGGTTAGCCAAGCTAATAAGGAGAACCGCTCATGAGCCAAGCATCATTAGAATTAAAACCACTCATTATCACCCTGTTCAAACAGCTTGGCTTATATACACAGGCCAGCAATATCGCCAGTGATAATAGCCAAGATGACTTTAACACTCTTGAAGTCTCTCGCTTGCTTAAAAAGCACCAAATTAGCTTTTCAGTCATTCACCCTTCAGCTAAAAATCTTCACCTTGCGATTCATCCATTTCTTGTGATTCCAGAAAACGAAGCTGGGTTCATTGTCAGGCGACAAGGAAATATTTTCGAGAAACTGCAAAGTGAGAATACATGGCAACCAATAGACTTAACCCAACTCAATGACAAAGCTCATGTTTTTCTGGTTGAATCATTACCGAGCAGTAAAAAAAACGTGCAAGCTTTTGCCGCGCAAATGAGTAAACGGACAAAATGGTACCGACCTGTATTTTGGCTCAGTTTACTTTCAAGTATTACAGGTCTGGCCGTGCCATTATTTACCATGGCCGTATATGATCGAGTCATTGGCGGGCAAACACCGTCAATACTACCTAGCATCGCACTAGGCAGTGTCTTGGCAATTGGTGTTTTAGTCAGCACTCGTTTAGTACGGGCACAAATACTGGCTACAACCAGCAACCGCTTTGCCAGGGACTTATCTGAAATAACCTTTTATCGTTTGTTGCATATGCCTCTTATGGTGCTATCACGAGTCGGTATTTCCAATCATATTGCCCGAATGCGAAATGCTGAAAAGGTCAGGATGTTACTGTCAGGCCCCGGCGGTGGAGGCTTGGTGGATTTACCATTCACCCTCATCGCCTTACTCGCCATCATGTTTTTAAGCGGTTGGTTAGTTTTAGTGCCTATTGGTATGTTGCTGCTCTATTACCTTGTGAYGAAACTATTAACTCGTTATGTTCAGGCAGCGTCTCCGACAATCAGTGGCGAATATCAAAATGCTATGAGCGAATTATCTAAAAACTTACTGCAATTAAAGGCCGCTGGTGACACCGAAGGCTGGCAAACAAAGTTTATTCGCCAAGCAAGAGAAAATAGCCGACAGAATTTTTTATACGCTAAACGTAATGGTTTAAATGCAGCAGTTGCTCATTCACTTAGTCTTTTTACCGCATTAATTACGGTATTTACTGGCATATTTTTAGTGTTAGATCAGAGCATCTCTCCGGGGGCATTAATTGCCTGCGTGATGATGATTTGGCGTATTACCGGTCCTGCTCAATTAGCATTTTCCTCTAAACAAAAATTCACCATGATGGATATTGCGGTCAAACAGTTTGATCGGTTCATGCAGGCCAATACCGAGCAGTCAGAACTTAGGTTGGATACACCAGATAATAGCAAGCCACCAGCAGTTGCTTTTCAGCATGTCACGCTTCGATACAGCGCAGAAGGTGAACCTGCACTAGCAGGGGTAAATGTAGAGATTGAACCGGGTGAATTAGTGGCCATTATTGGACCAAACGCATGTGGTAAATCCACTTTACTACTGAGTGCATTAGGAGTATTAGATGCCCAAGCAGGCTTTGTAACCATCAACGGTAAAAATTTAAAACAATATGATACTGCCATTTTTAGACAATGGGCTGGTTATAGTCCCTCACAACCGGATATTTTCCCTGGCACCTTGGCCGAAAATATTCGTATTGCTAAACCTAACGCTACAGACCAAGAAATTATTCAAGCTCTAATTGATGCTGGCGGACAAAGCTTTTTTAACAGCATCAATAATGATTTATCTGTCGACCTTTTGGGCGAAAACAATGCCATGCTTTCGGCCATTGAAGGCAGCTATATTAATCTCGCTAGAGCGCTAGTGAAACAATCTCCACTTTTGCTGCTTGATGAACCATTACCACACCGAAACCCGACATCAAAAGCCACCCTGATTAATACGTTAACAAACCTAAAAGGACATTCAACCGTCTTATTTACTAGCCACGATCAAGACTTAATTCAACAAGCAGATAAAGTCATCATTTTAGATAAAGGCGCGGTGGTTTACGCGGGCCCTATTCCAGATAAAACGCCCCAAGAGCAGCCCACTTCAAGTGCCGAACAGGAGTCTTCAATCAATGGATAATCGTCAATTAGCTAATCGAATATGGCCTAAGCATGAATTTGCTGAAGCGATTGAAGCACCTGCTGAACGCAAAATGATCCGCAATGTCATTTTAATCATCACAGGATCAATATTATGTATGCTTATTTGGTCTGTTTTTACTGATGTTGAAGAAATATCAAAGTCTAAAGGACAAGTCGTACCACTAGGTCATCGACAAGTGATCCAAAGCCGTGCAGGTGGCACGATTGCCTCAGTCGTTGTTGAAGAGGGTGATGTCGTCAAAAAAGGCGATATTTTAGCAAGCTTTGTCTCTATTGATAGCTTATCAGCAGAAGAAGAGCTCACCAGTAAACGTGCCAATTTAATCATGCGAATTGAGCGTTATGATGCCTTTACGGAACAAAGAGAGGCCGACTTTAGCGAATTTGCTATCGAGTACCCTGAGTTACTGCGACTTCATATTTCCGCTTTAAGACGTATGAATGAAGAGCGTGTTGCAATGGAGCAATTATCAGAATCCGATATTGCCAAAACCCAAGCTGAACTTGACGGTCTTAAAGCAGAAATCCCGCCATTAAGCGATCAAATACAAACAGCTGAACAAACCCTTAAAATGATGCTGTCCGTTACTGCTGAACAAGCGGTATCTAAGTTGCGTATTTTAGAGTCACAACAAAAGCTTGATTCCTACATGCGTGAGCTAAAATCAATGGAAAGTAAACAGCAAGTGCTCTCCAAAAATCTAGTTAATTTAGAACGTCAACTCAAGCAAAAACAAGCCTCACTATTTAAAGATGTCGGAGAAAAACGAACAGACACTCAAGCAGAGTTATTGGGGGTTATCGCAAGACTTAAATCTTCTGATTCTTTGGTGTCTCAAAATACAGTGACAGCGCCTGTTGACGGTATTATCCAATCCATTCCTACGAGTTCTACTGGTAGTGTAATTCAACCAGGAGGCACTGTTGCAGTGATAGTTCCTATGACTAAAACAGGGTTAATGGAAATTAAACTGTCCCCAAGAGATATCGGCTTTGTTCGAGTGGGCCAAAGTGCTCGTATCAAAATTGATGCCTTTGATTACAGTCGATACGGCGCGCTTGATGGCATCGTCAAACGCATCTCTCCCAGCACTGACTCAGATGAAAAAGGCGGCGTTTTTTACAAGGTGCAACTGTCCATCGAAAAGCCCTACTTTTTTGACACGCCTGGTCAATTTGAATTAATCCCAGGCATGACAGGAGAAGCAGACATAGTGACTGGGGATAAAAGTGTTTTCCAATATTTATGGAAACCCGTGTTTACTAATATTAATGAAGCATTCGGTGAGAGGTAGAGGTTAGCATGACTCAAGACAACCAAGGCAAGACTCCACCTAATAGTGAGCAAAAAACGGATACTAAACAGGTCAATAAGCCCAACACGGCTAAGCAAACTGAACAAATTAAACGAGATAAAAAAGCAAAGGTTGCGGCCAATAAAATTGCCGTTGAAGCCAAAAAACTCCTAGCAAAAGAAGCTCGAGATACCCCACAAACAACTGTAGGTATTAATCAGGATCTTGTTGCCGATAAATCGGTTAGCTCTTCACTGGCGCATGGTAAAACAAAACCAAACTTACCCTCTGATCAAATCCCACAGAGTGTTGAATCACTAGTAACCAATCAAACCACCGAAGCGACAGAGACTAACACTGCCACTCGCCAAATTGCATCGGCAGAACAGTCAGATGACGCTTTAGAGGTTACTCAAGCAACGCCTGAAAATAAACTAATCAAAGAGACAGGTTCAACCGAAACAACAGGAATTGGCAATGCTGAGCCGTTTAAAGCAGGCAATACTGCAACAGAAGATATCAGTCAATTTCGAGCAGCCCAAGCGACTGGCACTGGCACTGGCACTGGCACTGGCACTGGCACTGGCACTGGCACTGGCACTGGCACTGGCACTGGCACTGGCACTGGCACTGGCACTGGCACTGGCACGAATGAAAAGCCACTAACTATCGACAGTCAATTTAAAATTCAACAAGTTAAAGAAGATTCAAACACCGATGTGGTGACTGGTACATTACACGCTCAAGGTCAGCATTCTGATCTAATTAATTGGAGTATCAGTCAACCACAGGGGCAATTTGGAGCGATAAATATCGATCCAATAACTGGCGAGTGGCACTACCAACTCAACAACGCTTCCCAAGCCACTAATGCACTAGGTGAAAATGAGCACCACACAGAGCAATTTACCGTTACAGCAACTGATGTTGAGGGTAACCAATTACAAACAAGCATTTCTGTTGAAGTTGAAGGTAGCAACGATCTTCCTAGTATATCAGGAGTCCATCACGCAGCACTTAATGCTGACGGGGCTATAGATAGCGCATCTGGTAATTTGATCGCCACAGATCCCGATACTGGTGATAATATCAATTGGTCAATTGCCAATGGACGCGGCCAACTGGGTGAGTTAACTATTGATCCAGATACAGGTACTTGGCAATATCATCTCAACAATCAAAACTCCGCAACACAAGCGCTGAATCAAGGTCAGATAGCAACAGAAACCTTTACAGTCATAGCCACAGATAACTCAGGACAGCCTGTTACTCAGCAGGTAACAATTCAAGTGACTGGCAGTAATGAGTCAGCGCAAATTGGCGGTGTAACGACAGGAAGTATTACTGAAGATAAAAACCTCCACTCAGGCATCTCATCACAAGAGCTTCAAGTCGATGGTGCGTTAACAGTTACCGATGCAGATAGCGGTCAGGCGCAATTCAATGCAGAAATCCTGCAAGGTCAATTTGGAACGTTATCGATTAACAATTTAGGCCTCTGGACTTATACTGCTGACAACTCGCAGCCGAGTATTCAAGGACTGAAAACGGGTGAGTCGTTAACTGATACGGTTCTAATTCATTCGGTTGATGGCACCGAGCAACAAGTCACCGTCACCATTAACGGTACTGACGATAAAGCCTTGATTGCAGGCACTTCAACTGCAACACTCACTGAAGATAAAAACGTTCACTCGGGATTATTAAGGGTCGATGGTGCATTGACTGTGACCGATGTTGATAGTGGTCAAAATCAATTCCAAGCGGCATCACTGCAAGGCCAGTTTGGTCAACTGAGTATCAATGAGTTGGGTCATTGGATTTATACTGCTGATAACTCCCAACTGGCTGTTCAAAGTCTTAATTCTGGTGAGTCACTCACCGATACCTTAATCGTTCACAGCATTGATGGTACATCACAACAAATCACTGTCACCATTAATGGTACCGATGATAAAGCCGTGATTGTCGGCACTGCAACAGCCTCACTCACTGAAGACAAAGGTGTTCACTCGGGATTATTAAGGGTTGATGGTGCATTGACCATTACTGATATCGATAACGGCCAAAACCAATTTGTTGCCGATAGCTATCAAGGTAATTACGGTTACTTATCGATTAATCAGCTTGGCCATTGGGTCTACACTGCTAATAATAACAGCGCCGCCATTCAAGGCTTAAAAGCTGGAGCCACGCTAACTGAAACACTATATGTGCATGCGATTGATGGCACAGAGAAAGTTCTCAAGATAAATATTAATGGAACCGAAGATAAAGCCATCATCAGCGGTATATCAATCGTTTCGCTAGTTGAAGATAAAAACCTACACGCTGGCTTTTTACATGCAGACGGTATGTTGGCAGTAAAAGATGCTGATATTGGAGATAATCAGTTTCAGGCCAATGCTTCACAAGGTTTATTTGGCGAATTAATCATCAATAATAATGGTCACTGGACTTATACCGCTGATAATAATCAACCTGCAATTAATCAACTCAAAACAGGTGAGTCGTTAATTGATACGATAGTTGTTAAATCTATCGATGGCAGCGAACATCAAATAAAAATCATCATCAATGGCCAAGATGATAAAGCAGTTATCTCAGGTTCTTCCACATTAGATGTCACTGAAGATAAAAACCTTTTCCAAGGACAGTTGAGAGCAGATGGTCAGCTCATTGTTTCAGATCCCGACTTAGGTGAAGCCCAATTTATCGCTGGAACTCTCACTGGCCAGTATGGCCATTTTACTATCGCCCCTTCTGGCGCTTGGACATACACCTCAGACAACAAACAAACGGCAATACAATCTCTTAATGCAGGGCATGAAATTACCGATACGGTGATAATCAAAACTGCTGATGGCACTGAACAAACTCTTTGTGTTCATATTCATGGCACCAATGATAGTGCAGTTATTTCAGGCACAAATACTGGAGTGATTTCAAATGCTTCTGGCGCGCCCAATATTTTGTACGCTAATGGTCAACTTCACATCACTGATGTTGATACAGGAGAAGCGCATTTTCAATCACAAGTAATAGCAGGTGCTTATGGGAGCTTTTTAACGAT
The DNA here is from genome assembly GCF_001675935.1 of Shewanella sp. UCD-FRSSP16_17. NCBI lineage: Bacteria > Pseudomonadati > Pseudomonadota > Gammaproteobacteria > Alteromonadales > Shewanellaceae > Shewanella > Shewanella sp. UCD-FRSSP16_17. The sequence goes on along the minus strand of NZ_LZFV01000035.1, from coordinate 273,507 downwards.
TAAGCCAAATGGTGAATGGCAATATGCAGTCGATCATTACAATGCTAATGTGATCAAGTTACCCCATGGGCAGCAGCTAACCGAAAGCTTTACCGTAAAATCCATTGACGGTACCGAGCATACTATCTCAACCACCATTGTCGGTGATAACACGCCAGCGATCATCACAGGTACTGATGTCGCACTATTTAAAGAAGACGGCACTAAACAAACAGCGACAGGACAATTGAACATTCTCGACCCTAATACTGGCGATGAGCATTTCAAGCCTGAAACGCTACAAGGCAAATATGGCGAATTACACATCGACGACAAAGGGCTATGGCATTACGCGCTCAATAATCAAGGTGTAGCAGTTCAAAGTCTTAAAAGTGGCGAAACCGTTGATGACTTGTTCTTTATTAAAGGTCACGATGGCACTCCACATGGTATTCAAATACAAATACTTGGGACCAATGACTTAGCCAATATAAATGGGGTAGATGCGGGTGTTGTCGTTGAGGACAAACTGAGTTCAGGCCTACTGATAACCAAAGGTCAATTGACCATTACCGATATAGATAGCGGCCAAGATTTATACCCTTCAGGACTACAACAAGGGCATTACGGTCAACTTGTTATCAGTAATAATGGCCAATGGCAGTACATTGCTAACAACAATCAACCTCAGATACAGCAACTATCTCAAACTGAAGCGCTTAAAGAAGTATTTGTAGTCCACTCGATTGATGGCACCGCCCACAAAGTTGAAGTCAATATACATGGCAGTAATGACATTGCTAAGATCACCGGCGATATCTCTGCAGTGCTTCAAGAAGACACTCATAACCACCAAGGAAATCTAGTCGCACAAGGCCAGCTCGTCGCCACTGATATCGATCACGGTGAATCCCAATTTATTGTGGATGTTAATCACGCAGCTTACGGTCAATTTTCAATAAATAATGACGGACATTGGCAATACGTTGTTGATAATAATAGCCCTAATATTCAGGCCCTCACCAGCAAAGATTCGCTCAAAGATACCATCATCGTCCGAACTGTAGATGGCACAGAAAAATCCATAACAGTTACTATTAATGGCAGTGATGATAAAGCCATTATTGGTGGCGTTGATACTGGCGATGTCACCGAGGGAACTGCTGGACAAGATATGTCGCCAGACTATGCTCAGCCAGGCATGGCTAAGCTAGGTCAAGCAGCATTAACAGCTGATGGTAAGTTAGATATTGTTGACCCCGACACAGGAGAATCTCAGTTTGACCCTAGAGGCGGTGCCTGGAATAACTCTTACCATGGACAATATGGACACTTACTATTAAACCCAGATGGAACATGGCATTACGATGTTACCGTAGGGAGTGTTGATTGGGTCGGAAATCGTAAGACAACGATCGGCACTGTCATTGATAAATTAGGTGAGCATCAAACGTTAACTGATACCATTACTGTGTACTCTAAAGATGGCACATCTCACGATATTATCATTACCATTCATGGTGATAATGACCGCCCATATTGCTCTTCAGAAGTGCTGCTTGCTAGTGGCAAAGAAGATCTAGCTCAAACCATATCTGTCGTTGATCTGTTAGCAAACACCGTTGACGTGGATGCCAATGATGCAGGCAAACTCACCATTGCCAATCTACATGCTGATCATGGCTCTATTCTCACTAACCAAGATGGAACCTTTACCTTTACCCCAGACAGAGACTACAACGGTCAAGTCCATTTCAGGTATGACGTAAAAGATGCCCATGGCGGCGTCACTCACACTGGAGCGACAACAACGCTTAGTGCGATGAGAGACTCTGCTGTCATCACAGAGGTCAGCAGTGGCAGTATTACTGAAGATGGGGCCCACAGCAGTAATGTTAATGGCACCGTCACCGAGATTGCTAATGGTACCCTCAATGTCGTTGATCCCGATAGCGGTGAAAATGCATTTAGATATAATCAATTTGGCGAAACAAAAATTCATGACCCGTTTGGTGGTCAGCTACGCATTGACAGTGCTGGTAGCTGGGCCTACAGCGTTGATAACGCCAACCTGCAGCATCTAGCACAAGGCCAAACTGAAACCGTAGTATATCGTGTGCATAGTAAAGACGGTACGCCTTACGATCTCCATATTAATGTCACCGGAACCAATGATGCACCAACGATCAATCAGGTACATTTAACCAACGGTACTGAAGATGTCAGTTACCAGATGCAAGCAAGTCAGTTTGGCTTTACCGACATAGATACTGGTGACACCTTACAGGCTATTACCTTAACTAACTTGCCAAGCTTAGCAGCAGGTAAATTTGTACTTGATGGACATGATGTGTCTGTAAATCAGATTATCGATGCCGGAGATATCAGTAAGCTGCAATTTGTTCCAGCGAAAGACTTTAATGGTGATGTTCATTTCAGTTATACCGTGAATGATGGCCATGCCGATTCCGCTCCCGCTCAGGCAACCATAAATGTCGCAGCAGTGAATGACCCCTTAACTGACAGTGGCGCCCGCAATTTAGGCACAACGGATGAAGACCATTCAATTCATATTACACAAGCGCAGCTACTTGAACATTTGTCGGACCCTGACGGGTCACTGCAGATTGTTGGTACCCCAACTTCACCCCACGGAACCTTTAGTGGCGACGCAATTCACGGCTACACGTATACGCCTACTGCCAACTTTCATGGCGACAATGTCGATATTATTTACCAAGTTACTGATGGCACCAGCCATAGCACGGCGCACGCAAGTATAGACATTGCCTCTGTGACCGATAGTGCTCATGCAACACTAAGCTTTACCACTGAACAACAGGTAATGAGGTTTGATAGTAGTGGTCAAGGTTCAGTAATGAACAATGGCGAACTACAAACAGGTGACACTATCTCCAATATTGCCTTGGAGTTCAACGTCATCGGTGGCAACCAGGTTGCCACACAAGGTATACATGGGGCAACGTTTATTAGTTATGGTAACAGCCATTCCACCAACGAACTTTATGCTTGGAAACCATCAAATCTAACCGTATCGATTTGTGGCACTGAGTATGCAACAGGTATTGACACTACAGCTGACAATTTAACCCACCGTTACACACTATTGTGGGACTCCCACTCTGGCATCTTACAAGTATTGCAAGACGGTAAAGTAAAATTCACCCAAGATAACGTACATCAAGGCGATACGATGCCAGGTAAGGGGATGCTGTCGCTGGCGCAGGATCAAGATGGCAGCTTAGTCCATGAGGATGGCCACCATCAAAATCATGGTTTTCAGCCCAAAGATGCATTCCATGGGCAAATATTCAGTGCTGCAATGGTCACTAATCATCCCGTTGATGCCAGCTTATTATCACAAGCCCCGTTAAATAGCGTTGTGGATAAAAATAATGGCTTGGTAATTGATATTAGGATGGCAAATGGGGTCGCGAGTGATCTTACTGGCCATCATCAAATCACAACAACAACTGCTGGAGTGATATCAGAAGTCGTGCAAGTCGACAGCACCTTGGTCCCACCAAATCCTGATGCGCTCATTCGCTTAAATCCGGTCATCACTCCCCCTACCGATACTGACGACAAAATTGTCAAAACAGAGATTACTGGATTACTAAAAGGTACTGTTATCAGTGATGGACATGGGCATAGTCACACTATTAATGGAATGACAGATAAAGTCGATGTTAAAGATTGGTCGTTAGCCGATTTAACTGCACAATTGCCTGGTGGCAATAGTCACAATATGAATATAGGACTCATTGTCACCACCCAAGGACCAGACAATACTCAAGCGATAGACAGCCATTTTCAGGCATTAGTTCTGGATCCAACCAAACCAGTTCCCAATGCCCAAATTAGTGGTGATGATCTTGCCAATACTGATGAAGATACCAGCGTCTCTGGCGTGCTAAGTGTGCAAGACACTGATACCGCGCAAATGCATTTCAATGTTGCTGCTCTAGATGGCACCTATGGCCACCTCGACATGTCAAGCAATGGTCATTGGACTTTCACACCGAATGCCACCGCTAATGCGTTAACGAAAAATGATCAGGTACACGAAACCTATACCGTTTCTAGTATTGATGGTACCCAACACCAAATCACCATCAACATTGATGGCCGTGACGATAACCCAATCGTTACTGAACTCGCAGCACCTAAAACCGTTATTGAAGACGGCGGACACGACCACGTTCGCACTTCAGGCATGCTAAGTATCAGCGATCCAGATACTGGAGACACCCATAGCATTACCGAACAAACCGATGTACTGGGTACATATGGACACTTTACAATTGCAGCCAATGGCGGCTGGCATTACGAACTTGATAATGCTTTAGCTGCTACTCAAGCCTTAATCGAAGGGCAACACGTTACCGAAACATTTAATGTAGTCGTTACCGATAATGAAGGTGGTCAAACAACTCACACTATGCACTTTGACGTACAAGGTAGCAATGAAGCACCAACGATTGCGACACAAGTCATCCATGCTATTGAAGATGTTAATTATCACTTTACTAATGTTGACTTTGGTTTTACTGACAGCGATGGCGGCAGTTTAAGCAGTATCACCATTACTGAATTACCCGCTGCCAGTTTAGGTGTACTGCATCTAAATGGTGCTGCCGTAACGGTTAACCAAGTTATTAGCCAAACGGATATTGCTAACCTGATATTTGCCCCTGAACAGGACGTTAACGGTAGAGTTAACTTTAAGTACTCAGTTAATGATGGCCATGACAACTCATCGGTAGCAACGGCTGAAATTGATATTGCAGCAAGAAATGATGCACCGACCTCAGTTCATCTAAGTGTTAGGGATGTTGAAGACCATAGCCATACTTTCAGTAAAAATGAGTTCAGTTTTGCTGATGTTGATACGGGCGATACATTGCAGCACATTACCATTACTCACCTGCCCAACCCTGCACACGGTAGTTTGTTATTAGATGGTCGAGCAGTGGTTGCTGGCCAGCAAATTGATGCTGATAACATCGATAAATTGGTCTTTACGCCGGTAACAGATTTTAATGGCGAGTCTGCGTTTAAGTACTCAGTAAGCGATGGCAGCCTAGACTCGAAAGAGTACACTGGCGCAATCCACATTTCAGCAGATAACGATGCGCCAACTTTCTTAGCAGGTGGGCAATTTGCATCACTGCCCATCTCGGCGGCTTACGAATTTTCGGGTAATCAAGGCACAGATCTATCAGGCCGAAATAATCATGCCGTGCTAAGTGGTACCATCACTGCCACCACAGGTGCTGATGGCACGCCAGATTCAGCAGTGCAATTTCATGGTGATAGCGGTGCCAAAATCGAAGTCCCGGATTTACAATATGGCCAAGGTATTACGGTATCCGCCACAGTAAAATTTGACTCAATAGCTGACAGTTATTCCAGAGTGTTTGATTTTGGTAATGGCCAAGCCAAAGACAATATTTTACTCACCCATAGTGGCACCACCGATACACTGCAGCTCGAATTCATCGACGCTGCGGGTCAAAAGCATGACCTAATGGTGCCTCATGGGGTCACCCCGGGCCAATGGATGAAACTGACCGCGACCATTAGTCATGATGGGCATATGGCACTGTATAATAATGGCCAGCTATTAGGGGAAACCGATAGCGGTGCAGAGCTTCCCGCTACCGCTAGAAGTCAAAATTTCATTGGCAAGAGCCATTGGTCACAAGATGGTAACCTGCATGGTGCTTTTGATAACTTTGCGGTGTTTGATCAGGTCATTTCTCCTGCACAAATTAAAGCACTTGCTTCAGCAAGTAACTTGAATGATCTGCTACATAAGTACGATCAAATAGACCACGACCAATTTCACGCAACAGTTAACGTCAATCAAAGCTTTACCATCAATCAAGATGATATTTTAAACCAAGCCACTGATATTGATGGCGATACCTTATCGGTATCCCACGTATCCATTGCTGGGAATCACGGCACGATTCACAATAATGGTGATGGCACTTGGACCGTTACCCCTCAATCCAACTATCGCGGTGAATTGAAAATCGAAGTCGACGTGACCGATGGGCAAGAAACACTACCAGCGCACCTAACAGTTCAAGTGGGGAATGCCAGCATCACCGGTGATAGCAAGCTAACTACCGACGAAACCCATGCCGTTTCGGGTCAACTTACGGTGACCGACCCCGATACCAACCAAGATCACTTCATCGCTCAAGTGCTGCCTAGCAGCCACGGGGAATTAAGTATCGATACCAGTGGTCATTGGCAATATACGCCTAACAAAGCCGCACAAGCGCTGTCACAGGGCCAAAGTGCCACCGATATCGTTACAGTTAAGACTGCCGATGGCACCCAACATCAAATCAGCGTCGACCTCACTGGTAGCGACACCGCCCCAACCACCGTCACCACCGATTTAGGCAAGGTTGAATCTGGCCACACACACGACTTTCAAGCAACTGATTTACTTGCGAATGTTACCGATGTTGATACCAGCACCGCGGGATTATCGATTGTGGCAGGTTCACTGCTCTCTCCCCATGGAACGGTAGTAACCAATCCTGACGGCAGCTATAGCTTTACTGCAAACCCAGGCTTTGTTGGTAACGATTTAGCCATTAGTTTCAAAGTCAGCGATGGTCATAACACGATTGATGCCAACGCCATAATTGATGTCACGCCGCCTCTGGCAATTACCCGGTTAGAATATGATACCGGTGTCAGTGATAGTGACTTTGTTACCAGTGACGGTCACATTATCTTATATGGTACTGGCGAGCCCGGTAGCACTATCATGGGAAGTGGGCTTCTCAGCCACTCGAAAGCAACTGTCGATGCAAATGGTTATTGGAAATTGGATGTTAGCGCAACAGATCGCGCCGATGGCACCTATACCATGACCGTATTTGAAGCCAAAGCCGACGGCAGTTGTGTCCAAGTCCATCATAAAATCACTATAGATACAGCTAAACCCACTCTATCTATCGACCCGATTTCGGACGACGATTGGGTCAACCACCATGACCACCAGCAGGATTTAACCATTACAGGCACCACAACCCATGTGGCAGATGGCAATTCGGTTGATGTGATTGTGGCAGGCAAACACTATAGCGCCACCGTAAGCAACGATCATTGGCAACTGATCATTCCTGCCAACCAAGTTGCTAATATCGGCGACAACGCCTATCAAGTTCATGCAGAGGTTGTCGCGACAGCAACTGGCGATAGCGCTCATGACCAGCGACAACTGGTGGTTTCAGCCGATCTCAGTACGCTGATACAAACTCAAGCCGTCGAGGAAGACAGTAAGACGACTGCGACGGGAACGTTATTTGCTGTTGGCGCCAGTGAAACTGTTACCACTACAGGCGTATTACAAGGCAACTATGGCACCTTACACATGAACGCCGATGGTAGCTATCACTACACATTGGACAACCAAACTGCCGCGATTCAGCAAATGGGGCAAACCGATAGCCATGCAGATAACTTTTTCATCAGTTACACCAATAACCATGGCGACACCAAGCATGCCGTGGTCAATATTGGTATTCATGGCACCAACGACGCCCCTCTATTAACAGGCACCTTTGAGATATCCCGTTCAATTACCACGGGCTCAATGACCCACACTCACTCTTACGGCTATATCAATATTGATGACATTGATAACGCTGACAACCTCAACGTCGAGTACATAGATAGTCAAGGTGGTCACCATCAATTGGATTTCACGCCAGGCAACCGCAATAAAATTGATGTGCAGGGCATTGGTCACTTTAATATTGATGCTGACGGTCGCTGGGATTTTACCTTTAGCCACAGTGGTCCAGAACGAGACAAACTCAATCAGGAGGTGGCTGCAGGTAAAAGTCATACCGAAACCGTCACCATCAAAGTTACCGATAGCAGCGGTGAGAGCCGGGAAGAACATCTGACCGTGCATATTGGTGACGGTAAAACCGGGCCGCAAATTTTCGGCGCTTCTGAGTCTGTCATCACCGAAGATAAAGTCACACGCTCGCACGGTTTACTCGATTTATTAGTTGGTGATGTCAAAGTCGCCAGCGGTGTCACCTGGGCATTGCAAGCCGGAACACGTCCGCAATACGGTGACCTAACCTTAAGTAGCGATGGCAGTTGGCAATATCAGGCCCACAACGATTCGGCTCGTGTGCAGGCCTTGGCTCAGGGTGAGCGACTTGAAGAAACTGTCATGGTGACCGCTACCGACTCTCTTGGTCACAGTGTAGACCAGGCAATGAAGTTAGTGATCATCGGTACCAATGATGTACCTGTTGTTGGCCACGCGCTTTCGGGTACGGTTGTTGAAGATCATCTGCTCACTCTGAGTAAAGCTGATTTACTTGCTAACGTTCACGATACAGACGCTAAAGATGTGCTTGATGTAAGCCATTTATCAATAGTCGGTGGTGGTACTATTACCCAACAAGGTGACCATTGGGTTATTAATCCAGGGGTAAATTATAATGGGGAATTACGCTTAAATTATACGGTGACCGATGGTCATGTCGCGATAGATAACAGTATGGCAATTCATGTGTCGCCTGATGCCGATACTCCTACCATGATATTTACTAAGCATGTCGGAGATTTAGCTTCGCCACTCGATACTATGGCGATTTCGGGTAATGAAAATACTGATTTAGCGCTTAATATTAACGTATCCAGTCCTGATATAAATGAAACACTCACAGTTGAAATCACAGGCGTTCCACCAGGGGCTTCGCTATCTGCGGGAACTGAAAAGAACGGTATTTGGACACTACAACAAAGCGAATTAACTAACCTCAAAGTTATTCCTGAAGCTGACTTTCATGGTCATTTTGATTTGACGATTAGCGCCACGTCCCATGATGGCAGCTCAAGCAACTCTGCAAGCCAAGTGATTGCAGTGGAAGTTATCCCTGCACCGATATCTACTCCAGCACCAGTATCACAAAGCGATGAACCAGATACGTTAAATCAAAGTGATGATATCGACGTTAGTTTAGTCATTGACAGTACCGATAGTCTAGCCGCACCAGCACCTATCGATCATTACTTACAGATGGTTGGATTAAGCCATGATGAGCTTAAACCTGATACTGGCATTCCAGACCTAGCGGAGTTGCCAACAATGCATGAGCTTAACACTGCTGATCCACAAGCAGACATGCTTGATATTGTTGAAGTCGATGCATTTGAAAACCCATTAGATGACGAGCATAAAGAACACCCGCAACATGCAGCTCATGATGCTGACAGCGTAATTGATGCGCCAACAGAGCAAAGTGACAATAATCAAGATAACGATGATGACATGCTACACCAAGCGCTAAACGATATGCATAATCAGTTTTAAGTGTGGCAAAACATCTAATACGGTAAACATGGACGTGACTTTAATGTATAAAAGCCTTTAACACCTTGTATTCCTGTACATTGTGTTAAGGGCATTTATAATTGTATTTTCTTTACAACACCTTGCTATAACTAATCACGCCATAGCCATGCCAGTCATCCACATCTGACTGGTATTCTTTGCTGTAAAAGTCAAAGCTCCAGCGCACTGACCAAGTGGGAAAAGCCCAAATGACACCTAAGCTTGCTTGAGCTTGCTGGTTGTTAATTTCAAGCGGCGATTCATAGGGAAGATCACCTTCAATCGTTAAGTCATTAAAGCGGTATCCAGCCTGCATTCTGGCATAAGCCATCCAGCTTCCATATTGATTAGCTGAAGAAGTAAAATCGCCAAAGTGTCCTGCTTGGCTAGATAACTGACCAAATGTTTGGCTTAGCTCATCGCCCCAACGGACAGTTAACCCAAGGCTAGATTGAGAACGAAAGTTACCTGCCATGGTATGGTTAAATACACTCACATCCCATTGGCTATTTTCGAATGCTTGCTGACGAAACAACAATGCCTCCACCTCGTAAGCGACTTGCAACGTCAACTGATTTTCAATCTGGTAATCCCAGCCTTCAGGCGTCGTCGATGAGGTAATTTTATGTACAAAAGATTGCATGTACTCTGCGCCAGATGCAGGGCCAACAACGCCCAAACTCAGCCAGTTTTTTTGTGCAAGGCTTGAACTAAACACACCGGTATAACTTTCTAACTCTAAAAAGCCAGCATAAGGCCTTTCTGCAGGTTGAGGAAAGTCATAAGCGATTTCAGTAGGCGTCCACATTCGGCTATAAAGCTTTGCCCCACGGTGAACTTGCTGGCTTTGTTGCGGAAATAATAAAGCTGATTGCCACTGAAAAGCTGTAGAAGCAGAGGAGAAATCTTGCTCAGGTGTTGCATGCCACCCCAGTAAAATACCACTAGAGTAATCACCATCTGAACCAATAATCACATCATTATCAAAACTAAAATAAATCTGCTCTGCTGAGGCTTGCGAGGCTACACAAATTAATGACATGGCAGCCAATACTGATAGTGGAACAGGTAATCCCTTTAAGTGATGTTGACTCAAATTAACCTCTTTCAGTTCAGTATGTGAAAAGCACCAGATAATTCAGTTTAACCGAACATCAGCATCACACAACGTCCTTTGAAATAAAGACTTAATTCAAATAATAGCCATTACTTACTCGCTACCAGCAAATTACAATTAGGCACTTTTACTTATCTCATTCGACACCAGTAACTGGACACTAGCAAACCTCTTAAAATGTATCCCAACATTAATCACTAACGCTGGGAATACATCAATTATCGTATTTATCAAAAGCCATCTAACTAAAATAAAACCCAATCATCATACATTCTGATAGGCATTAAAAAAGTCTTTTGCTTCTAGTGGTTTAGAGAAAAAATAACCTTGGACTAAATCCACGCCCTGCACTTTCAAATAGCTAATTTGAGACTCAGTTTCCACCCCTTCAGCAATGACGCTCAAGCCCGACTTTTTGGCAAAAGAAATAATTGCATCTAAGGTTTTTTCATTAAAGTTATCTTTTACACCAATGGTATCGATAAAAGCTTTATCTATTTTAAGGGTACTGATACCTAGGTTTTGCACATAACTAAAACCGCCATATCCCATTCCGGCATCATCAAGCTTTAAATCAACGTCAATAGCATAAAATTTATCTAGCATAGCGCGGGCTTTGGCTAAATCTGTAATGGGTTGCCGCTCAGTGATTTCTAGCGAAATCCGATGCTTACCTAGCTTTCCAGACTCTTTAAGCGCCTTAATATACAAGTAAAGTTGATCACTTTCTAAATGCTCAGGAACAATATTAATACTGATAAATAACGGCTTAACTTGTTCACCAGCTTGTTCAATATCCTCAGCCATAACATCAAGCATCGAATAGGTCATATCTACAATTAACCCATCAGATTCTGCAAAGGGAATAAATTGGTTTGGTGGGATCAACTCTCCACTTGATTGACGCCAGCGCATTAATACTTCAACACCAACGATTTCATTTGTTTGCGTATCAATAACAGGCTGATAAAAAGGGATAAACTCTTTATGTTTGATAGCACTTTTTATGTGAGCTCGAGTTGAACCATAAGACTGTTTCCAAGACCAATAGCCAATTGATAACGCCAACGCCACCACAAAACTAACCAACGCACTATACAGCCAATTTAACGATTTATACTGAGCAAAAAAGTCGTCATTGCCAGACAGGCTAAACTTGGCAATGTAATAATCATTTTTATGAACCACTTCTTCTAAAATGACATGGTCACCTTCAAACTGTTCAAAGCCAAACTCCATTACAGGCACTGCTGCTAACGAGTCATAAATGCCATCAATAGTGATGGTGTACTCTAGGCAATCTTCACAATTTACAGGGATAAAATAACGAGGATTCATTGGCACAATGCTCGCCACATACTGCTTTTTACCTGATTCGTATGATAAGAATAACTCGTGCACATCTGAGTCTGGCTGATTCAGTACAGCCAGTTTTACATCAGAGCCAATTCGGTGTCTGACTAACTTCTCTACGTGGCGGGGAATAATCTGCGAACGACAAATCACTTTTAATTGATCCATCACAGCTAACCAACGAATAAACGTAGAGTTAAATACCGACTTAGTCAGCAAGTCTTCATTTTGGCTGTCACAAACATAGGTATCATTAATTGCTGGTAAACTTTTGAGTTCTATTGCAGTATCTTCAATATACATGGTCAATTTTTCAGACAGTATTTGAGCGTCACGCTTAATAAGCATTTCGGCAACTAGCTCATCTAACGCTTTAAAACCAAAAATTAAAACGAAAAAACTCACTATAAATATTGCGCAACATTTCACTCTTTCCATGTGCAATTAGTCCTTTGTAAATGAGCCACGCTTGTCAATTCATCAACAAACCATTTATCAATTTTTACCTAAGCCGAATTCAACATCATAGCCTTCACAATTGACAGACATCATTTGTTGACTGAATGGATCTTCAAATGTCAGTGACTTGGCGATTAAGCGCAGCGGCTTAGTAAAATCATCAGTGGCTTTGGGCTGTAGCCTTGGGTAATTGGTATCGTTTTCTAACGGCATTCCCAATGACATCATGTGCACTCTAAGTTGATGCATTTTTCCCGTTATTGGACTCAGCTCGAACAAGCCTCTTGAGCCATTAACAGCGATTAATCTGATCTCAGAATGCGTATTTGCTTCCCCTTCGGTGATTTTCATCAAAAAGCTCGGCGTTGATCGCACCATACGATTTTTCACAGTCCATTTAAGGGGTAAACTTAACTTCCCTTGCTCATGTCGCGTTAAAAGCTCGGGGGTGAGCTTTGCAATTGCTTGGTACTGTTTATTAATTTTTCCATCAGTAAACAGAGCATGGTAAGCATGTCGAGATTCTGGATTGACAGTCATTAACATTACCCCAGCTGTTGGCCTATCAAGCCGATGTGCAGGAGAAATCGTATCAATACCTGTTGTAATTCTTAAGCGATGGATTAGACACTCATTGACAAAATTACCGCTGGGTGTGACAGGCAAAAAATGAGGCTTAAAAACTAAAATACAGTGCTCATCTTGATGCAATATCTGCTGCTGAAACGGTATTTTTGTTTCGCTCTCAACCTCGCGGTAGTAATACACTCGAGTCGCTGGGCGGTACTTTGTTGTTTGCGTTACAGGTTCACCATCTGCCCAGTGAACCTTTCCATCAACAACACGTTTTATCCACACTGATTCTGGAATTTGCTTAAAATGAGAAACTAAAAACGCCAGCACAGTTTCCGGCGTTGTTTGAGATTGCGGTAAAACAATATATGACGGTTGTGCGGCTTTGGCAGCATGTTCAGCAGACATGTAAAATACTATATAGCTACATTTTGATACAGTATACCCAACAAAGCCTTATCAGCTAAAGAAAAAACATGTTTTAGCTTATCCGCATTACACATCCACATGAGATTTTAATAATTGCAGTACAAAATCCATGGTCTTATGACAATCTGGCTGCTCAACTAACAGCAGCTTATCTTTATTGTACATAGGTAAGACTTCTAACCAACGCTGACTGACCCATGCAGCATCTTCAAGATGAGTTTGACTGTATAGCTCCAGTAAATCAGGATTCACTTCATAAAATTGCTCAAGTGCAGCACTGATGATTTCGAACTCTTCAGCAATGGGTTCATGCTGCCAATTTTGACAAGGTAAGGTTCTGGCGATCCAACTTTGATCGCGTAATTGCGCGCCCGAGAGCACTTTTACTCGTTGACGTCCCTCGACAACAATACTGAGAGAATTGTCTTCAAGTTGATGAAAATCGATGATTTCACATTCGGTTGCTGTTTCGTAGCATGGAGGAAAACTGTTGCTTTTTGACGCAGCTAGCGCTAATCGATAATGGCCTTTGAGCACATTGGCCACCATCAATAATTGATTAGGTGTGACCATCCGTAGCTCTTGACGACCACCTGGCAGAAGCACAGTATCTTGGATGAGTAACGCCATTTCTATCGTTTGCATTGCAACCTCCAAACTACAGCGTTTCACCAATTCCCTATAAGGCTGTGTAAGCCACAGAATGCTGCAGATTCGATAGCTTTCTGCTATCAAGGACCAATAAAAATCAACAAGTTGTCATTCATATCGTGATAATCAAGTGTAGCAGGCAAAATGGAGTTTTCCAGCCAGCTAAGTGGTTATCACACTTTATGATTAGTTGTAATACCGCCTTGTATTGCTTGAGGTTACTGTTTAAATACCACCATCAAGGCAATCGCAAAACTCATCACAAGATTCACAACCTGGTCAATAATTAGACAGAGGATTTTACGAAATAGTTTCATTAGATGATCACAATTTAATGATCGGGATCGTAATGGAAAGTTTAACAAGTTAACACGCACTATAGCGGCTCAATCACATCCATTATTGATTGCTTATCTACAATTGAGGCAAAGATCTCTCCCAGCTGCTCACTGCGTTTCAATGCTTCACGCCAATAGGCAATTCGACTATCACTGCTTAGCTGCTTAAAATCTTCACGGTCTGGGATCTTTGAATAAGGTAGCGACGAGATAAACTCCTGAGAAGGCGTTAATACCAACGCATTGTGATAATGCTGACGTGCTCTTCGCCATTTAAGGGATTTATCGAACCACCCAGGACTCATATGAGGATAAAAATGTGGGTATAAACTTAATCCTTCCGGCTCATTGGTTGGCATATCAAAATGATAGTCGGTAATGCCACCATCATAATATGCTCCATCTGACACACCATTAATTTTATTCACTGGTGCTAATAGCATAGGTATAGAGCCTGTTGCTAACAGTACTTGATTAATATTATTGCGTGTCAGCTGCGCATGCTCGGTAGGGAGATCAGACAACTGAGAAAAAGGCGATTTTACCTGCTGATGGCTGAAAACCACCCGTTCAAAATGCCAACCTAAACTGCGACGGCTCACTGCATTACTTAGCGCTGTCGCCGCCAAACCTAATGCTAACTTCCCCTTTGAACGACTGGCATTTAAGTGCTTGGCTTTACACACCACAAAGTGACTTTGAATCATTCTATTATTAACAATATCAAGGGCACCGTGTTTACCTAAAATACCACCAATAATTCGTTCAACTTGCTCGGTCACTTCTTGTCGGCTAGGAACATGATCATATCGCTGACCAATGTAATGCTCTTCGAGGCGTGCATAGGCTGCTAATGGATCTTGCTGTGCTAAACAAGCCAGTCGCCAAGCCCCAGAGGAAGCTCCCATGGTATAAAGTGGCGCTTGTCTATTAGCAAAAAACTCACCGAATAAATATTTATCAAGCCCAGCAACCCCAATCCATTTGGGGCCACCTGATGCAGCAAATAGCTGGCTAAACATAGATGCAGACAAACCATTTTGTTCAATTTGTTGGTAAGCAGTTTTACCGGCGAGTAATCGTAATGCAGTCACGTAGCGTCCTATGAATCAATCCATTTTCCATCGGTTTTTAAGGATGAAACCCATGCAGAGTTTCACGCTCCATTGCATCTTAACTAAGTTTGTCAGCAGGTTAAACCACCTCATGGTTGAATTTATTTCCGTAACCCTACTGGTTGTAGATAAATCATAGCGCCGACAAAATGAATGAGCGATAATCATGACTCATTCATTTTCAGAGAGTTTACTATGGTTGTCGACAGCCTTGCTCATCACTCGCTATATCACGGCTTAAGCCCAAGATTAGCAAAAGCCTTAACCCATTTAGCAGAAACAGACTTTACTCAAGTTGAAGTCGGCACCTACCCGCTTGATGGAAAAGATATTTTTGTGATTGTTAACGACTACCTTACTCAACCGAAAGAAACAGAACCTTTTGAAGTTCATCAACAATATATTGATGTGCAGTTTGTTGTGAGTGGTGAAGAAGAGTTTGGCTATTTGCCCCTTGCCAATCAAACACTGTTGGCGCCTTACCATCAAGAGCATGACTTTACTGAGTTTGATTATGAATCAAATAAAGAAGACGCCGCTTTCATTCCCTTAAAAGCTGGCATGTTTGCCTTATTCTTTCCTGGTGATATGCATATGCCAGGCACTCTGGACACAGAAGTACCAGTAAGAAAAGTCGTCATTAAAGTTAAAATATAAACGGATTTTCTCAAACAAAAAGGCCACATCATCGTGGCCTTATATGTTTAAGGTTAAATCATTCTGATTACGACACTCATATCCTTCACTATGCGTGCTTATCTTTTATCCCTGCATTTGCTCTAATTCTCGACCTTTTGTTTCGTATACATATTTCGCAACAAACACAATCGATAGCACAGCACAAATACAGTAGAAACCATAAGCGCCCACTAAGCCCACTGATGCCAACATAATCGGGAAGGTCATGGTAATAGCAAAGTTAGTGCCCCACTGCGCAAGCCCAGCAACCGCAAGACCCGAGCCTCGAATTTGATTTGGGAACATTTCACCTAACATCACCCACATTACAGGGCCCCAAGACAAGTTGAAAAAGAACACGTAACCATTTGCGGCAATTAACGCCAATGTGCCTAATTCACCGAGGTCCAAATTGCCATTGATATCGACCTGTGCCGATGCGAAAGCAAAGACCATCAAGGCTAAAGTCACAGCCATTCCAATAGAACCAATCATTAAAAATGGTTTACGACCCACTTTATCAATCAAACTTATCGTTATCACGCAGGCTGCAATACTGACCGCACCGCTAATAATATTAATCAACAGCGCATCAGATTCCGAAAAACCAACCGCTTGCCACAACACAGCGCCATAATAAAACACCACATTAATGCCCACTAACTGTTGAAAAGTGGCTAATCCAATCCCTACCCAAACAATACTTCGCACTTTGCCAGAATGCTTATCAATGAGGTCTGCCAGTTTAGGTTGATGATCAGAGTCTAAAGATTGTTGAATCTCCATGAATTTGGTTTTAGCGACAGTGCTACCGTATAGCTTAGTTAAGACCGTCATCGCTTGCTCTTTACGTCCAACTGTCACTAAAAAACGTGGGCTTTCAGGAATAAAAAATAATGCCACAAAAAACACACCTGCTGGCACCAACTCTATCCAAAACATCCATCGCCACGCATCATATCCCAGCCAAAAACTGTCCGTCGACGAACCAGCGGTTTGTGCTAAAAAATAATTACTAACAAACGCAGCAAATAACCCTGTGATGATGGCAATTTGTTGCACAGTCGCCAGTGCCCCACGATAACGTGCAGGGGCAACTTCAGCAATATATGCAGGTGTCATAACCGAGGCTGCGCCAACAGCTAAACCACCCAAGATACGGTAGACAATAAATGCCATAGAGCTGTCAGCAATACCTGATCCCCAAGCACTCACAATAAATAAGATTGCAGCTGTAATCAGTGTGGCTCGTCGTCCATATTTATCCGCTAAACGCGCGGCAAAAAATGCCCCTACCGCACAGCCCAATAGCATTGACGCCACATTAAAGCCTGTTCCCATACTGTCTGAGTCAAACGCCGACCTTAACCCATCAACAGTGCCATTAATCACGCCACTATCAAATCCAAACAGGAAACCACCTATGGTAGCCACACAACTGACTAGAATCACAAACAGGGTATTTTCTTCTTGTTGTTCTGCTGTTTTCAATGACTTTCTCCCTCTCGAATAACGCCATGTCTTTCTGATTTTTATCACCTTACTAGAAAACACTGTTATCGGTAACATTTAGAAATAAGAATGTCTTTTTGTACCAGCAGACAATATCAGCGTGGATTTTTCAGCAAAATAAAATGTGATCTTGATCAATAATCACAAACTGCTAATATAACCCCATGAAATTAGTTATAACTAAAAGCTATATAACAACTAATCAACAGATGAGCCGCTATCCATGAAAAATCATTCGCCGCTAAGCCAGATCTACCTTGATGCCAATGCAACTACCCCTGTATTACCCCAAGCTGCTGAAGCCGCTTTAAATAGCATGAGAGTGTTATTTGGTAATCCAAGCAGTAGCCATATCACTGGCTTAAAAGCCAAAGATGTCATGGAAACAACGCGCAACAACGCTAAAAAAGTTATCGGTGCAGACGATGGCAAAGTCATCTTTACTAGTGGTGCAACAGAAGGGATTCAAACAGCAATTATTTCAGCGTTAGTGGAAGCCAAAAAACGACTCAATATTGATAAGCAGAATGAGCCAAGCAAAAAATACAGTTTATTGTATGGCGCAACCGAGCATAAAGCCGTGCCAGAATCCTTAAAACACTGGAATGAAATATTAGGTATTAATGCAGAATTAAAAGCTATTCCAGTTGATCGTTTAGGTCATTTGGACTGCCAATTTATTGCAGCTGAAGCGCCCAATGCACTCATGATATGCACGATGGCAGTCAATAATGAAACCGGAGTCTATCAGGACTTAGGCAAACTTGAGCAGATCATACGCACTGCAAATAACGATATTTTCTGGATGGTGGATTGCGTACAAGCCTTAGGTAAGACCCCATTAAAGCTTGCCCAAACGACAATCGATTACGCCCCATTTAGTGGTCATAAACTCTATGCACCTAAAGGCATTGGTTTTGTTTATATTCGTCAATCGGCACCCTTTACATCGATTATTGCCGGAGGTGGCCAAGAAAGCGGCCTTCGTTCAGGTACCGAGAACCTACCAGGCATGGCTGCTATTAATGTCATCTTTGAGATGCTATTGAATCAGCAGCACAGTGAATTTGCCGATATCAATACGTTAAGAGGGTACCAAACACAATTAATGGATACGCTTAAAAGCGCCTTCCCTGACGTTGTGTTTAATCATAGTATTGAAAACAGTGTCCCAACCACAATTAATTTTGCTATTGCTGGATTTAGCAGCAAAGAGATCATGGACTTATTTGACGCCGCCAATATCCGCGTAAGCTCTGGCTCAGCTTGCTCATCTAAAGTCACTCGCAGCTTTGTTCTTGATGCGATGGGGTTACCAGCTTGGCAAAGTGAGTCGGCTATTCGAATGTCATTTGGCCCTGCAATGACACAAGACCAAGTGAATGCTGCTTGCTCACGTATCCAATCAGCAGCAAAAGCACTCACCCACAGCTGCATGATATTAGACACTGGTGAGATTGATGAAAAGCAGCCAGTTAACGGCTTACTTCAGCTTCGTTCAGGCTCAAATTGCACTTGGCTTTATGCCGATCAGCAAAGTAAACAAGCCTTTATCATCGATCCTCTGCCAGAGCTTAACGATCGTTTAGATACCCTATTGCAATGCCAACAGTTAGAATTGGTCGCCATCATCGACACCCACGGTCACGCAGATCACCAATCAGGGCGTACTTTTCTTGCTGACAAACACTTACCCACTCAGCAAACAAACCTACTAGGCTGGCCACAAGATTGCCAGACACATAGCTCCCCAAATAGTCCAAAACATAGCCCAAAAGACACAAATTCAGTTGATGATGTCCAATTACAATACATAAAAATTGGTCAGCAATGGCTGGTAAATGTGCCAACGCCAGGCCATACCGCTGACAGTATGTCATTACTACTGTGTCAGCCATTTACCGACATTAATCAAATAAAGCACCAATGCCAGTTCGCATTTTGCGGCGACACGATTTTAATGGGCAGTTTAGGGCGAACTAACTTTGCCTCGAGCAGTGCAAGCGACATGTTTTCAAGCTTAAAACGACTACACAGCTTGATTGGCAGTAATAAC
This sequence comes from Shewanella sp. UCD-FRSSP16_17, assembly GCF_001675935.1. Classification (NCBI taxonomy): domain Bacteria; kingdom Pseudomonadati; phylum Pseudomonadota; class Gammaproteobacteria; order Alteromonadales; family Shewanellaceae; genus Shewanella; species Shewanella sp. UCD-FRSSP16_17. Next base: position 253,838 of record NZ_LZFV01000035.1, on the reverse strand, counting down.
TTAATTTGCGCAAGTCATGACTACAACAATGAATTCACCACTCACCTATCTGCAGAATGTGGGCGTAACCCACTATTAAGAAACACTTTAAATGGCCAGTTACATGTCACTGAGTTTGAGCGCCTTAAAGCCGAATTAGATAGCCACCTATGCGATCAAAACGGCAGCGAAATCATGTGCGGAGCACTAACTGACGATCAATTAAATGGGCAATCAATTATTGAATACAACCATCAGAGTTTGAACGCTGCATTACAGCAAGAAAACGTCACCTTAATCGATATTCGTGAACCCCATGAATATGCTCTACAACATACTGACGACTCTAACGAAAACGTCCCGCTCACTCGCTTAGTGCAATTTATTCAACAGCAGCAAGATCAAAAACAACATAAATGGGTATTGGTATGCCGCAGTGGCAGTCGCTCATTTATCGCGGCACAGGCAATGAAACGCTTAGGATTTGATAATGTCGCTCATTTAAAAGGGGGTTATGCATTAAGCAGTTGATAGCTTTAGTTTAAAACCTAGATATTAAGGGAAACCTGCTTTCCCTTAATGTATATTCACTCAGCGTAGTTACCGTTTAACCCTTTTCAAGCTTGAACACCTATTAACGTCATGTTCAATATCACTCAACATCAAGCAGTGATACCACCCTCTTTTGCAAAGGGTCTTCGTTGTTGGCCAATCTCAAGGGCCTAATTACTAACTCATCAGTCAATGGAATTCCGCTTAATATCAGCCCAAATACCGTGTTCACCTTCAAATATCTCCCAAGGTGTATACTTCCAGCTTTTTAGTTATTGGTCACTTGGTTATTTCTTGTTAAAATCGCTGCAAATTTATAGGAGCGTTTCAAATGGCAATGTATGTAGTGGGTCACAAGATCCCAGATTCAGATTCAATCTGCGGTGCAATCGCACTAGCTTACTTAAAAAATCAAATCGATGAGCCTGCAATTGCAGCCCGTCTTGGTGAGCTTTCACCTGAAACGGCTTACATCCTTGATAGATTTGGCTTTGAAGCGCCAGAGTTCAAAGAAAGCTATGCAGGTGAAGAAGTTTACATCGTTGATCACTCTGAGCTTACCCAAGCACCAGATGATATCGCCGAAGCGACCATTGTCGGTATTGTTGATCATCACAAATTAGGTGACTTAACCACATCAACACCGCTTGAATGTTGGATCCGCCCAGTGGGCTGTTCAAACACGGTCATCAAGATGATGTATGACTTCTATCAAGTTGAGATTCCAGCCAATATCGCTGGTATCATGATGTGCGCAATTTTAAGCGACACTGTTATCTTTAAATCACCAACTTGCACCACGGCAGACATCCGCTGTGTTGAAGCATTAGCTGAAATCGCGGGCATTGAAGATTACAAAGCTGTGGGCATGGAAATGTTCAAAGTGAAATCGGCGGTCGATGGTACTCCAGCGCGCGACCTTGTTATGCGTGACTTTAAAGACTTCAACATGAACGGTAATCTTGTTGGTATTGGCCAATTAGAAGTCATCGATTTATCAGTATTTGATGATATCAAAGCCGAGTTAGAAGCCGATATTGCTGCTCTTAAAGCTGAAGGCAACCGTCATAGCGTATTACTACTGCTAACCGATATCATGAAAGAAGGCTCTGAAATGTTAGTCGTGTCAGATGACACTAGCATTGTTGAAAAGGCTTACGGTAAAACTTTAGCAGACAACAAAGTTTGGTTAGATGGCGTACTAAGCCGTAAAAAGCAAGTTGTACCGCCGTTACAAGATGCATTTGCTTAATTGATATGATGCCTTAAGCAGGTAAAACCAAAAAAGCTGAATCCTAGATTCAGCTTTTTTATTGCCTATTTCGCAATGAATTCAATCGCAAACAATACTGTCCACTTTTCTACTTAGGCAATAACAAGTTTATCCAGGCTTCTGAGTCAGCCACCATGAATTTGTAATGTTTATCATTGTTAAGCTCTATTTTAATGGCATCAGCAGTCACGGGTAATACACCGCCACCAGTGCCCCAGCACTTTTCAACTTTATGAATGTCGGCTAAGTCGATTTCGTAAGGGCCCATTTCAAAAATCTTATTCGACGCTTCGAAACACAAACGTGTTGCTGTCAGTGATAGCTGACCATCACCGCTAAAAGCACCACTTTGCACTGTCGCAAAGGTGGATTTAATAATAGTTTCATTACCAAAATCTAGCGTGCTCATTTGCCACTCCATATTATTTAGCGATTATCACCACTAAACCAACTTGAATAATTTAATCAGTGCGTTAACGTTATAAGTATAGCTTCCTCCTGCTGAACAGCCATTGAATGAGAAAATAATGAAATATATCCCGTCTTTGAGCTATACAAAATCGCTATTTCTGATAATGATTATCGGACTAACAGGCTGTATAACGACCCCAAACCCTCAAACTGAAGCTATTGCGATTTTATGGTCTGAACAAGGGGATATGGACGTTTGCGAATTAAAAGGAACCTTAGTGGGATCCCAAGGCCATTGGTACGATTACTTATTTATTTCAAATAAGGACCTCACTCAAGGTGCGCTTAATCAGTTACGAAATGAAGCCATCACACTCGGTGCGAATACTGTTTATCTTTATAAGCCAAAAGCATTTGCCACATCAGTGACTTTTGTAGCAAATGCTTATGACTGTCCTAATTAGTTTTCGTTAACAAATACAGACCTTACTAAGCCCTAATTTAGCCGCTATGGTTAAGCGTCATATTTACAGCGCCATGCAGTTAGCATAGTAAGTCACTGTCGCAGGCCAATCAGAGAACACACCAATCACACCAACGTCTTTGGCTAACACGTCCAGCAGCTCAAATGCATCGCCTTCATTATCAATCGCATCCGTGATTGACTGATAATACCAWCCACCAGCACCGTCAGATAACACGCCTGAACGCTCAAGTGTCCAAGTGATAATATCTAATCCAGCAGCTTTAGCGGCTAATGCATAGGCAGATGGCACAATTTGATTGTCCGCATCGACAGTGACGAGTACCCATAATGGCGGCGCAATGATTTTCACTCCATCATTAGCAAGCTCGTCCATTGTTGGTGACCAAGTCATGTTATTTTGCGGGTCAAAATCAGCAAGGTCATATCGATCATCAAGATATACTGCTTGATCGGCAAAATCTGGCGTATTCGCAATCCAATATTTCACATCTTCAAGGTTAAATGATTGCGGATACACTAATGCAGGGCTAACTCCAGCGGCAACGTACTCATCGAGCATTTTTTGAGCATAATCTTGCTGACTAAAACCATCAAACGGCATGGTTACACTTGCAGATTTAAGTTCAGGCGTCATCTGTACGCCTGCTGTTTTAAATAGCTCAATGCTTTCTGCATGAGTCATTAATGTGCCATGGTACGAGTATAAGTCTGTTCGCCAATTCGCAGTGCCATCCATAAATTCTTCTGCTGTTGTCGCTGCTGGATTGGCACCATCCATTTTCCCTTTTAAGGTTTTAAACTCCGCCAAGGTAATATCACTGGTACAACATTGGGCTGTTGCCATCACACCATTTACCAGATCGGCAGGACTAAAAGGAACGGAGCATTTTGCGGCCAGTTCTGGAATCGCTAAGATATTAGTTGTAGTGGCTAAATCACATTGCGAATGACGACAGACGAGCTCTTTATCTTGGGTAAAAGTGACATCGCATTCTACGATACCAGCGCCAGAATCAATTGCCGCTTGATATGACTCTTTAGTATGTTCAGGAAATTGCATCGCAGCGCCGCGATGACCGATAGAAAAATCATGACGATACATGGTTTTATTCGTGCATTGAGCAAGCTGCGTTTTTAAATCGCTGTCTTGCATTTGTCCAACTAGATATGACGGCCTAGGGCCAACGCTGACGACAATGGTTTCCGCTATGACTTGCTGTTCGTCTGTAGCATCAGTATTCGTATCATTATCATCATTACAACCTGTTATAAGTAGCAGGCTCATAAACAAACTTGTTAGCACATGCAAGTGCATCCCTTCCTTAATCATTTTTAGCTCCATCTTCTGACAACTTAATATCGATATGAATGAAAAATTCAGTCGATGACTGAATCAACAATCGCTTAAGCTAAAGACGAAGTGTGACCATAAAATCAATGAAATATGACAATATTAAGGCCTGTTGAGCTTTCAAGGTTATTTTTGCAGCGAATTGTTGGCCATTTATACAAGGAAGAGACTTTGTGGTGTAGTTATTCTACATAAAAAGTTAATAACGCAGTAAAAATGGCCAACAAGCGCTACCCAACGGGTTCGAGTAAAAGCGCTTTACTCTTTGTTGGATGAATTTTGCTTAGATGACTAGGCATCAATCCATCCGCCTAAATTAAAACGCTTTTATTTCGAACAAAACTTAACCAACAAAGCTCAACAGGCCCTAGTTTTTATAATATAAACATTTTTGTTTAAGGTGACGTTTTAGACTAACTGTAATAATGTATTAGCTTAAAAATAATACTGCTGCTCCATTTCATTTGTAGGAAGAGAAATGATTACTCACGAACCTAACCCACTCTACGTTGCTGCGCCAGAGCGCTATAGCAAGATGACATACTCAGCTTGTGGTCGTAGCGGTATCCGCTTGCCACAATTGTCGTTAGGGTTATGGCAAAACTTCGGCGCTAATGACTCACAACGTAACGCCCGTCATATGCTCAATACTGCATTTGATCATGGTATAACTCACTTTGATCTTGCCAATAACTATGGCCCTCATTATGGTGCTGCCGAGTCATGTTTTGGCAGCATTTACCAGCAAGATTTTAAGCATTATCGTGATGAATTATTAATATCGAGTAAAGCAGGATATGACATGTGGCCAGGGCCATATGGTGTAGGAGGATCTCGTAAGTATTTAATTTCCAGCTGTGATCAAAGCCTTAAACGCACAGGATTAGATTACTTTGACATCTTTTATCACCACTGTATGGATCCTGACACCCCCTTAGAAGAAACAATGCAAGCGCTTGACTATATCGTCCGTTCAGGACGTGCTTTGTATGTGGGGATATCTAACTACCAACCCCAACAAACTCAACAAGCAATTGAGATATTAAGGCAACTTGGCACGCCATTATTAATCCACCAGCCTCGATATAACCTGTTTGATCGTTGGATTGAAAATGGTCTAACTGACGTACTTAAAAATGAAGGCGTCGGTTCAATCGTATTCTCACCATTAGCTCAGGGCGTATTAACCAATAAGTATTTAAATGGGATCCCTAAAAACTCAAGAGCAGCACTTGAGCATCAAGTTTACTTAGCAGATAAAGACCTTACACCGGCTAAATTATCCAAAGTATCGGCATTAAATACATTGGCAGAAAATCGTCAGCAATCGTTAGCACAAATGGCCATAGCTTGGACCTTACATAATGATGCGGTAACAAGCTGTCTTATTGGCGCGAGTCGTCCAGCGCAAATTGTTGACTCGGTAAATGCACTCAATAACCTCCATTTTACCCCACAAGAAATCACCACCATCAACCACATCCTAAAGGAATAGGAATCACTATGTATCAGTTTATATCGCAAGCTACACTCAACAAATTTGGAGTTAATGCCTTAAAAATGACAACGCTAATAGCTATGGTTTCGCTGGCATTAATTAATCCCGTTGCGGCTGAGATAGATCCAACCCAGCTAGATGATATTAAAGCGATTAAAATTAATAATACGCAAGTTATCACTGCCGGATTACCTAAGGCTGAGGAATTTGAAACCTTGCAACAAGCGGGAGTAGAAGTTGTCATCAATTTGATCCCTAAGAATAATCCCAATTATTTAGCGCAAGAATCTCAATTGGTCACAGATCTAGGAATGAAGTACGAAAATATTGAAGTCGACTGGCAACAGCCCACCATCGAGGATGTTGAACAATTCTTTACGGTGATGGACAGTCATAACGATAAATCTATTTTAGTGCACTGTGCAGCAAACTACCGCGCATCAGCATTCTATTATTTGTATCTTGCCACACAAGGTATCGATGTATCAGGGCAAATGTTAGACGACACCCTATCTCCTTGGGGAGACTTACAACAAAGCTTTGTCAAATACCCTCAGTGGCAACAACTGATTGAAGATGTAAAACACAAGTACAGCCCACAATAACCCGTACTCGAACACAAAGTGGCTAGATGTAGTATTAACAGCCGTTACAGCCACTTTGTTTTGCATTCAATGACATCGATAATGCTTTACATGAACTGCAACTAAGATGCTTTTTAAAATTTGCTTCAAAAAAATCTGCCGTGCGAGTTTCAAGACAAGTAAATAGCTCATGATTCAGTGGTGTTTTCCATTGATATTGCGCCATTAATCTCGATAAATGTCGATAACAGGTTGTGGATTGATCGGACAGAAACTCAGGTGAAATCAGTTTACTTTCAAATTGTGTCAATGACCCCGTCAAATAAAATGCAATGCCTTGAACCAACTCTTTGGCTTGCAAAGGAGTAGCAACTAACTCGTCATTATCAATCGCCAGTTGAACCGCATCAGCCATCCATTGCCAAAATGAATTAATCCGTTGTTTAAACAATTTAACCTTTTCATCACTGGCCAGTTTCCAAATCATCGCATTGACCGACACAGAGCGTAAGGTAAAAAAGCTGCGGCTTCTTTTAATGGTCTCGAAGGTAAATAATATCGGCATGAGCAATCTTTCTTGCGCCGTCAGTTCTGGGTTCTTCTGTACAAATAATGGCATATAATTGGATGTTGCACTGCGCAAAAACAAGCACACTAATACATCTTCTTTGCGCTCAAATAACTTATACAGTGTCCCTGTTGAGCAGCCCACGTCCTTAGCAATTTGTGAAAACTTAAATGACACTATACCTTGAGATTCGATCAATAATTCTGCGACATCTAAAATTTGATCACATCGTAATTGAGTCAAGGTTTCTGAAGGACATTTCATAATAAATACCTAATATTTGAATATCGCAATTATCATCTTTACTGCACTTTATAGGTATAAACTCAGTAGATAATCGGGATTCACTTCACGCTGATGGGCCGGTTTTATTAGGCTTTGTGATTCAGTTCATAACTTAACTGACTTTTGATATCTCCCTCTAAAGTTCGCCCGCTAAATAGGGCTGATAAGCCAGCAGCTCATGAACAATGTTCTTGAGCCAGTTCACGAATAATATTGCCCCCCCAAAAAAAGCGTGATGCCATTCAAATTTGGCCTAGTTCAATTTGTTTATCTTAATCGCATCTAAATGCGAGGAAAGATAAATGCACAACAGACGTAACTTTTTGAAATTAAGCGCAGGCGCAGCAATCGGCGGCCTGACAGCAGCGATGCCAGCAAGTGCACAGCAACGCCAATGCAATGAAATTAACTGGGATGAGTCAGTAGATGTACTCGTTGTCGGCTCTGGTTTTGCTGGTCTATCAGCAGCGATTAATGCAAAAAGACAACAAGTCGGCAGCGTACTTGTACTCGAAAAAATGCAGGTTATTGGTGGTAACTCAGCCATTAATGGTGGCTGGTTAGCAATTCCTAAAAACCCAATCCAATTAGCACAAGGCATTAACGATGACTCACCAGAAGAGTTAGTCAACGACCAAATCATCTCAGGTCGCGGCATGCAAAACGTTGAAATGCTAAAGGTGATCGCCGATCGTGCTCTTGATTCTTACGATTTATGTATCGAAACGGGCGTTAAATTCCGTGAAGGATTTAATATCCAAGTGGGCGGACATAACAAAGCCCGTGCGATTAGAACCCAACATGGTACAGGCGGTGATATCACCACTAAGTTGTTTGAAGCTGGTAAAAAAGAAGGCGTTGAATACCGCTTACAACACTACATCGAAGACTTCATTATGGATGGTCAAGAAATTGTAGGCGTTAAGGTAAGAAAAAATTATCGCTTCCCAGATCTCAATACTGGAACAACAATCTATATCAAAGCCAACAAAGCCGTTATTCTCGCGCACGGTGGATTTGCCCAAAACATGAAACTGCGTGAAGCAGTCGATCCTTCACTTGATCCAACACTCGATTGTACTAATGCCCATGGCGCGACAGGCGAAGTCACGTTAACCGCTATGGCTAATGGTGCGCTACCCGTGCATATGAATTTGATTCAAACAGGCCATTGGGGTTCTCCTGATGAGGGTGGTTTCGGCTGGTCAAATGCCCTGTTGTCGATTGGTTGGCATCAAGGCGCTGCAATCAGTGTGCTAAATGGTAAACGCTTTATGGACGAGCGTGCTGACCGTAAAACGTGTTCAGAAGCCATTATGAAAAATCGTTATGCAGACAACAGTCCAGCCTACCCGATTGTATTGTTTAACTACGAAAACTACGCCGAAGATGACCGTGTAGTGCGTTCACTACGCGACAAAATGGCGTGGAAACTCGACACACTTGATGACGTTGCTAAGCAATTTACTATTCCTGCAGCGGAATTGAAAAAGACAATAAAAGAATACAACCAGCATGTTACTGACAGAAAAGATCCCTTGTTTAACCGCAAAATGGATACCGCTGAAGTACTGACAGGTCCATTTGTTGTCTCACGAATTTGGCCAAAAGTGCATTACTGCATGGGCGGATTAAAAACAGATTTAGGTGGCCGCGTGATAGATGGCCGCACTATGGAACCTATCAGAAAAATGTATGCCATCGGTGAAGCCACTGGCGGTATTCATGGTGAAGCCCGCTTGAGCTCAACGTCATGTCTTGAGTGCTTAGCGATGGGCATCATCGTTTCTGAAACCATTAAATCTGATCTGTAGGCTGAATCACCATGAAAAAATTATTATTACTCGCTTTTGTATCGTCAGCGTTTTTAGCCACCGCCCACGCGGGAGAGCTTTATACCGTCAAAGGGAAAACCCAAGGCAGAGTGAACCATGAAATGTTGTACCAAGATGGCTGTAATACCTGTCATCAAGGTTCACCAAAAGCGAATACCACAGATGCGGCCTGTGTGGATTGCCACGGCACTGTTGAAACAATTGAAATTGATGAATCAATTTTGGCAGTACCTGAAGCACATCCGCATAAATCTTTACATTACAACGAAGGGGCAAGCTGTTTAGCCTGCCATAGCGAGCACACTAAAAAAGCACCGATTTGTGCTGATTGTCATCGCACTTGGTTTGAAGAAATGTAAATAAAAAATATAAAAAATTTACGTATATAAAGGGAAATGAGAATGAAAAAAACCGCCAAGTTTATGTTGTCGATGGTGGCCACAGCAGTAGCAATGTCTTCTGTAAATGTCATGGCTGAAGAGCAGGAAGACGGTATTAACATCGGAGGTGCTGTGCGCGTTAATTACGCTTACAGAGACTACGATGAATCAAATAAAGACAAGTTAGGTGAACTTGATTTTGATATGGCTGCAATTAAGTTTGATGGTAAAAAAGGGGATTGGGGCTTAGCCGCGGAATACCGTTTTACATCAGGTAGCAACTACATCAAATACGGTTACGGCTTTTATGATATTGACCCCAATTGGCAACTGCAGTTTGGTATCAACAAAGTGCCTTTTGGTAACCCAGAGTTTATCTCTAACAGCTGGTGGTTTGGCCTACCATACTACCTAGGTTTTGAAGACAACCATGATGTGGGTATTAAAGCGTCTTACGACAATAATGGCTGGAATACTGATATCGCGTTCTACAAAAACCCAGTTTATAGCGCAACTGAAAACAAACGTTATTCAGCTTCGTTATTCAGTGGCGAAATTAATGGCACTGAATACCATAACGAAGAAACTAACGGTTTTAACTTCAGACAAACCTATACCGCAGAGTACGAAGGTGGTTCGACAACATTTGGCGGTTCAGCTCAATATGGTCAAATCTATAACAGTGAAACAGGCAACATGGGCGACCGTTATGCTGTAGCACTGCATTTAGACAGCACCTATAAAGGATGGAACCTACAGTTACAAGCCATGCAATACGAGTATGACGCTGCCGATTCGGCTGATGACAATAAAATCGGTATCGCAGTGGTTAGCTGGCAATACGAAATTGCCTCAAAAGGCCAAGCATACAGCGCTAACATAGCTAAAACTTTCGCCACTGACTTTGGTAGCGTGAAGTGTTACAACGACTTCGGTTTAATGACCCCTGACGTTGCTGACGACAGCTATGACAACAGCATGCAAAACGTGACAGGTTGTGCTATCGCAGCTGGAGCCACCTACACTATGGTTGACTTCATCTTAGGTAAAAACATGACCTTCTCAACGGCAAATAATGACCATGTTGGTTTACCAGAAATCGGAGATGACTGGGACAAACGTATCAACATTAACTTTGGTTATTACTTCTAAGTCATGACTTCTGGCCATTAACGCCAGCGTAACGACAATATACTGAGTATCAGCAAAACACTTTCATACTCCCACGTTTTGCTGGTGCTCTTTCTATTAACCAACCGTTTTGAGTGACCACTTGTTGTCATCACTTTTTACTGGGCTCATTTCGTTCCGACACGCTAACTATGAATAAACGGATTATTGTCACACCTTTGTGTGCCTGTTTAGCTTTTTGCGCACCATTTTCAGAGGCAATGGAAGTTGAACTGGGTGGTTTTCTTAAAATGAATGCACGCCATGTTAACGGTGATATTGCGTTCCAAGACAGCTGGACCGGAGGCGGCTCGGTATCTGAACCCACTCAACGCACACAATTTAGCGCCCAAGAAAGTCGCTTAAACCTTGGCGTGTCGTCTAATGATGTTCGTGGCTTTATTGAGATTGACTTCGTAGGCTCATCTCAAGGTAATGCCATTATCTCTAACTCATACAGCCCGAGATTAAGGCATGCTTTTATTGAATACCAAGATGTCGTTGCAGGACAAACTTGGTCGACACTAGTCAATACGACAGCTTTTGCAGAAACCGCAGATCTTGGTGGCCCACTCGTTGGTCAAGCCATGGTGCGCCAGGCTTTAGTACGTTATACCTTTAATCATTGGCAGTTTGCACTTGAAAACCCTTATACCTATGGCACTAATCCAGGTTCATCGCTTAATGAACAGCCAGACTGGATTGACACTCGCAATGATTATGTACCTGATTTTATTGTGCGTTATAACACGAAAGGCGATTGGGGTAATGTTTCAGCCTCTGGTGTTATTCGCTACTTAGACCCAGATCAGACCCAGCAAGTCAGCACTGGAATGTCAGTTGCAGGCAAACTGCGTACATTCGGCAAAGACGATTTACGTATTCAATTGCACTATGGCAACTTAGGCCGCTATGTGGGTACCGATGCTGCAAAAGACATGATCGAAGGCGAATTAGAAACCACCTTGTCAGCCATGGCAGCTTATCGTCACTTTTGGGATCACAACTGGCGAACTAGCCTGTTTATCGGTCATACCGCTACCGAAGTACAACGCAATCGACGGACCCATGTGGGGGTGAATTTATTCACTAACCTAACACCCGAACTCAGTGTCGGTGTCGAGGTGGGCCAATATGCCATTAATGACAAAGCTAGGTTAGAAAGCACTGAGCTTGTTCAAAACGGTCAATCGCAATACTTGCAGCTCAGTATGCAGTTTTCTTTTCAATAATGATTAAGTCTTGCTGCAATTAACAAAATAATAAAAGCATTAACGTGTGTTTTTATTATTTGTAAACATAAAACCCAATTAAATAGATTATTTGAAGATATTCTCAATTAATAAAAAATCGCGATAGCTGTCACGAATAAAATTGTCACTGAAAAAGGTACGTGATCTATTTCACCTTTAATTTACCTTTTTGTATTTATAGTAAAAACATATTAATAAAAAACGAATTTAACATTCAAATATCACAGTTCTAAATAGGATTAACAATGAAATTAAAGATGATTTTTGGTATTGCTGCGCTAGCATCAACAGCTGCTGTTGCACAAGGTCCTCAATGTAACCATGCACAGCTCCCTTACCAACAAATGACACCAGTCCCATTTGACAGCAGTGTGCATGCACCACAAGACACGATGCCAGTGCAATGTAGTAACCCAGAAATTGAAGCATACATTGCCGATTGGGAAGCGGGTAAAATTGACTTTAATACTATTCAAGCAAATGACAGCATCGCTAAAGATCAACGTTTTTGTAAAACATTGGATGATGAAGGTAACGTACTTGAAGCAAAAAACTGCGACGTAGCGAACTCTCCAGTGGGTTACATCTGGAAAGATCTAGCAGACTCGCCAATGGTTATTGGTATTACTAATGGTGGTAAATCTGATCATGAGCCTCACTTCCACGGACAACCTGAATGTTACTACGTGGTCAACGGCGGCAGTAAAACATTAGCTCAAAATACGTTCCAACCATTAAAGAAAGGACAGTACTTTTATATTCCGGGTAATGCCATCCATAACACTCCAATCCTTGATGATGAAGGGCTTGGTGTATTCTACTGGTACCCAAACAATGCTAACTTTAATGGTTTCAAATATTACTGGCGTCGTGATGTGAAAAACCTTCACGCTGCAGAAGAAGCATTTGATCGTGTTGATGAAATTCGTAAGCGCGATCTTAACTTAGGCCCATATGGCACTAACGAAGCATTCTTTAAAAAATAATTAAATCGTCAATATAAAATAGGCCAGCTTATATATCCTAAGTTGGTCTATTATTTATATTTGGCCGTTACATTCTCTTATATAAAACTCGTTCAGAAACTTGTCCCCCCAATAATATCTCACTGTCTTAAAACCAAGCGCCTTAAATATAAATTCAACAAGGCTTAACTTTACCCCTTGTTATTAAATAAAAGCATTCAGCTTTAAAATTCAAGTCGCTGTAATCACCATTAATAATATACTCACTAGCAATTGGTTATATCAGCTAATCCATTTTTTTTACCAGTAAACTCCCATTGACTCGCCACCACTTTCATCTTGAAGTAGAACCCCTTTAGCGCATTTGCTAGAATCCCTCGATTATTGATGGCAACTGTATCGGCTGCCTGACTTTGCGGCTATGTATAACTCAAAAGCTTACTAAGGGCTTGTGTTATGACTATGCTAGAAAAGCAGCAAAGTTTTATTATTCAAAGGCAGGCTATGACCGTACTTCTAATGACCCCACCCATGACTCAGCTAAATACGCCTTATCCAGCTACGGCCTATTTAACCGGGTTCCTTCGCTCTCAGGGCTATGAAGCGGTGCAACGAGATCCTGCCATTGAGCTGTTTTTAGAAATGATGACCGCCCCTGCACTGGAAATTATTCGTCAACATGTAGAAGCAAATTTCGAGCATTTTGAAGACGATGAACTCCCACCTGCAGTACATGCATTTTTAGCAGAATTTGAACGTTATCATCAGTGTGTTGAAGCTGCGATCCGTTTTTTACAAGGTAAAGATCCTAGTTTAGCGCTACGGATCAACTCACGACGATTTTTACCTGAAGGCCCAGCTTTTGATGCCATTGCGCAGATGGAAGCCGTTTCTGGCGATGTTCTCCAAGCAGCCTTTGGTAACTTAGGCGTACAAGATAAAGCCAAGTATTTAGCCACGTTATTTATAAATGATCTTTCCAATGTCATTACTCAAGGGGTTGATCCTTACTTTGAAGTCAGCCGCTATGGCGAGCAACTTGCTGCAGCGAATCCAAGCTTTGATAACCTCTACGACACCTTAATGGATGAGCCCACTTTCAGCTCAGAGATTCTAGAACAACTGGTTGAGCATTATCTTGAAGATACTCAGCCAAGTGTGGTTGCATTAACGGTGCCTTTTCCAGGCAATATGCTTGGTGCACTGCGTATTGCGCAAACCTGTAAAGCCATTAACCCTGAGTTACCAGTCGTACTTGGTGGCGGCTTTATTAATACAGAGCTACGTGCTCTGAAAGATCCTCGTGTATTCGAATTTGTAGATTTTATTTGTCTTGATGATGGCGAGCGCCCTTTTCTGACCTTACTTGAATATTTTCAAGGTCAGCGGGAAGTCGACGATTTAGTCCGAACGTATTTTCTCGCAGAAAATGAGCATGGTCATCCGTATGTGCATTTTAACGAAAATACTGCCTTGCACGATATTCCACAAGTCGATGTGGGCGCGCCAATTTATGATGGCCTCCCCTTAGATGAATACTTGTCATTGTGCGAAATGCTTAACCCGATGCACCGAATTTGGAGTGATGGACGTTGGAACAAGTTAACCATTGCCCACGGTTGCTACTGGCGAAAATGTAGTTTTTGCGATGTTAGTCTCGACTACATCGATCGCTACGATACTGCAGGCGCTGATATTTTAGTGGATCGCATCGAACAGTTAATTGAAGAAACAGGCCAAACAGGATTTCACTTTGTTGATGAAGCCCTGCCACCAAAAACCTTATTTGCATTTGCCAAACGCCTTATTGAGCGAAATGTAGTGATCAGTTGGTGGGGTAATATTCGTTTTGAAAGAACCTTTAGCCAAGCTCGCTGCCAATTACTGGCCGACTCTGGTTGTATTGCTGTGAGCGGCGGCTTAGAGGTAGCATCAGACAGACTACTAAAACTCATGAAGAAAGGTGTCAGTGTTGAACGAGTTGCACAAGTCACTAAATCATTTAGCGATGCAGGCATTATGGTTCACGCCTATCTCATGTATGGCTTTCCTACACAAACCGAACAAGAAACCGTTGATTCGCTCGAAATGGTTCGTCAAATGATGGCTCAAGGTTGTTTTCAATCGGCGTACTGGCATCGTTTTGTCGCAACAGTCCACAGCCCTATCGGTATGAACCCAGACCAATTCGGAATTACATTGGTCGAACGGCCAGAAATTTTGTTTGCCGAAAATGATGTTGAGTTTACAGACCCAACCAATACCGATCATGAAATGCTAGGTGAAGGCTTACGAAAGGCTATTTACAACTACATGCATGGTATTGGTTTTGATCAGCCAATGAGTTTTTGGTTTGATCAACCTGTGGCAAAAACTCAAATGAAAAAAGATTTAATATCAAAGGCTATCAGTAACTTTATTGACAGCAACCAAGCTTAACTGCTGCTAAAACGCAGTTAATTTACCAAAGCTAACAATAAAAATGGCCACTTTCTTGTTCCAGAAGAAAGTGGCCTCGCGCATTGATAAAAGTAAAAGGATGAAGTAATACCGTTACCAATTGCACTGGTCTTACATTTGTCTTAAATAAACGTGTTCGGCATAACCAATTTAACTTGTTCCAGAAGTCATATTGCACCTCACACTATGTACACAGCTATTGGCATTTAAAGGATGAGTAAAAATGCCAATAGCCCGTACTTGGTTTACCTTGCTAATTACCCATTAATACTCGTAATTAAACTGTAAGGTAAATTCTGTTCCTGGCTCTTTTGCATATACCACCACATCTTGCTGATCGTACTCTGTTGTTTCACCAAGGATATTCTTCACTTTAAATTTCACTCCAAAACTTTCTGTTGGTAAGAAGCTGTAAGTAAAATCTAAGCTGTGGAAAGGTTGCTCGTAGACATCATCTAATCCACCACGACCACCGTAGGCAATACGCTCTCCAAATACGTTATAAACCAGTGTGGCACTGTGAGATTCATCAGGAGAATCAAAGCTTAATTGCATGTTAGCAACCCACTCTGAATGGCCTGTCATACGGCGCTTATTGTTGGTTGGGTCAATTTCACCATTACCTAGGATTTCAATTTCTGAATCACTTAAGGTCACGTTACCAGCCACAAAGAAGTCTTCCCAGAATCCACCTTCACGACCAATAAAGCCAAGGTCATGTAAGAACTCTGTTTCAATACCGTATATGACACCCGATTCTGCGTTATAAAACTTAAGCTGACGACCTGCTTCTGAAATACGTTGAATCGCTTCAATCGGCGCATCAACGTCTTTATAGAAACCACCAACACTTAAGTTAGCACCGTCATCTGAGTAGTATTCCCAACGTAAATCTAAGTTGTAGATATCTGAACTTTCTAGTTCTGGGTTACCAAAGAAATCGAATCCAGTCACTGGATCTTGGAATCGAACTGGCGCCACTTCACGTAAATCAGGACGAACCAATGTTTTACTCGCCCCGAGACGCCACTGGCTTTGATCTGATGACTTCCATGTTAACGACATCGACGGGAACCATCCATCTTCTGCTATCGCATAATCCTCAATGTCATAACGACCGCTTTCATCAGAGATTTCGCCATCTGGAGTTAATGGTAGAGTGACACGGCGGAAGTCTTCATAACGCACACCCGCAACAAAGCGCCATACATCATCAAAATCAAAATCAAAGTTAACGAAACCAGCATCAATCATTTCTGCTGCGACATAGTCTTCGGTATCGGTCGATGCGTCTTTTAATTCTAAATCTAATGTATCGTTAGCGATGTTTTCATCTGAGAAAATCTTGTCAAAATCACTCGATAAAATGTCGCCATTAGGATCGGTTGGGCTTAAGCCCACATCGAAACCTAAACGGGTCGCATAGCTTTCACGAGTACGTTCAAAGTATTCGTAACCACCGCTAATTTTAAGGATATTTGCATCACCAAATTCAATCGGCAATGCTAAGTCGATTTTGTAATTTTCAGTATTATCATCAAGACGACTATAGACATACTTTGGCGCATCTTGTGTATTCAAGTTACGACTTGTCATGTTGTTAGCATCGTCAAAAACAACGTTGTAAGTGTAAGACAGCTCGTTAGGTGCATAACGCTTTGAGCTGGCATTGGAATACATCCAATTGGCTTCTAAATCCCACAGGTACTCAAAGAAGTGCGTCCCTTTAATTTGATTACTGATAAGGTTACGCTCTTCATAAGACATATCATAAACCTGCAGTGCGTTAGGCTCTGAAATGGTATCGATGGTTTCTTCGATGGCCACTGACACGTCATCTGAGGTATCACGTAAGTAAGTTGAGAAGGTTTCAATTTTATGGTCGTAGCCAATTTCTAAACCTAAATTCAACATGCCTGACATCTGCACAATTGAGTCAGTTCCCATCACATCTTTAGCGTTTTCGATTTGAACGTTATCAGCATCACCCGCTAGTTCAACTTCGGTTTTGGTGTAGTTTTCTGCTTGTTCTTTATAAGACACAGCTGTCATGGCACCAAAAATAATATCGTCAGTGATATCCCAGCGATCGCCAATGGCGATATTTCCGCGTAACCCAGGATCTGTACCTTCGGTGTATACCGTCATATCACGGTACATATCACTGGCTAAACCACGGTTAATCGCTTGCGCTTCAGGAAAGGTAACGGTGCCATTTGAGCCGGTCACGATATCAATTGGGCTAATGCCGCCATACATATTAGTGACATCATTAATGCTACTTGGCATGGCGCGTGTGCCGTCGTCTTGACCCAACCAATCATCGCCGCCACCGTTATAGGTATATGTGTCATCTGAATCATTAGTGTTGTAACGACCACCGATTGATGCTTTGAAGAAAAAATCAGCCGGGATAGATTTAGTTCGAATATCAACATGTCCACCACCAAAAGCAGCTGGCGTACTTGCGGTACTCGCTTTTTGAACCGACAGTGATTCAATAATCGACGCTGGGAACATATCCAGCGGAACCACGTTACGAGTAGGGTCTGGTGATGGTACAACCGCACCATTTAAAGAAGTACTTGAATAGCGTTCACCTAAACCACGTACATAAATAAACTTGCCATCTTTTAGGGTTAATCCTGTTACACGACGAAGCGCCGCTGCGGCGTCACTGTCACCAGTACGGGAAATTTGTTCAGATCCCATGATGTCCACAACCGTTGGCTGTTCACGGCGTTCTTCAACAGCAGCTGACGCAGAGGTACGTAAACGACCAGTAACAGCAATAACTTCAATTGGGAAATCTTCACCTGCATCAACTTCAGGTGTTTCTTCCGAGTAAGCAGGCAATGTTGTAAAAAGTGAAGCTGCTGAAATAGCAGTTACAACAGCTAGGCTTAGCTTGTTAGCGATAAAACTCGGCTTGGTTTTCATAGCGTTTTTCAATCCTGTCCACAGTTCAGGTAGCGCCATCTCGATATCGCTTTGACTCTTATGTCTACGGTATCAATGGCAGATAAGAAACTTATTAATTCATTGGTCAAACTTTAAAAAGCGCTCAGTAATTGAGTCTTACTGAGCGCTTATGCAACATCAGGGAGGTGCTCCCTGATGTTTAGGGCTTAGCAAGTAACCTCTTTAGTTACTTGATAAATGCCCAGCCTTCACGCCAGTCAGTTTGACCGTCGAATGCACCGATGTAGTCAGTTGATTCGAAGAAACTGTCTTCAGTACTCATATCCAGACCTGTACCTAGCAATACTGTGTCAGTACCTGCTGGCATGCCATCTGTTAATGTTACTGCTTGTGCTGAGTTACCCGTTTGAGCAAGGAACCATGCTTCTGTATCAACAGCATCCGTTGTGGCTGCATTATCAGAGCTGTACTTGAATGGCTCGTTACAATCGATAACTGAGTGAGAAATCATTAATGACCCATCGTTAACATTGTCCACAAGACCTGCATAAGTCCCGTCTAGCTCTAGACACTCGCCCGACTCAGTATCAGAGGTTGACCCTTTACGACCTTGAATCAATAAGTTGTGAATTGAAGCTGCCGTTGCAACACGAAGGATAATGCCTTCACCTTTGTCGCCACTGGCATTTTCAATATCGGTACCAGGCAGAATCGTTACATTAGAAATAGTAGGATTTGAAACTGGCGTATCGTCAGCGCCTTTGTGGCTATCGCCTTCAAAACYACGGTTAGCTTGACCATCTTCATGAGTGATATACACGTATTGTGCTTTACCCTGCCAGCCATTAGTCCAATCTAAGCTGTCATCGAAGTTGTCGGTTAGGTAAACATATTTAAGATTGACCGCACCACCCCAGAACTCGACACCATCATCGCCATTCGCATGAACTTGAATGTGGTCTACTTGCGTGCCACTGCCCACTGCTGCGAACGAGATTCCGTTCATTTCTTGGGTATCATTTACTTTAAAGCCAGCATACTTAACAACCACATAACTAATTTGACCACTGTTATCTGTGTTGTCGTTACCGCCGTATGGGAAATCGCCAACTTCGAATGAAGCGTCACATGCATTTTTATCAGGACAAGTATTGGTTTCGCCGTTACCCAGTAACACTAAACCACCCCATTGACCACGCTCACCTTCAGCACCAGCAATCACATCTTGCTGTGAAGTCATCACGATTGGGTGTTCTGCACTGCCTTGCGCCATGATTTTAGAGCCACGGCTAATCGCAATGTAGCTGTTATCTGTAGCAAAAATTTGCGTACCAGCTTGAATGGCTAACGTTGCAGAATCAGTGTTATCACCACCTACAACGACCGCGCCACCATCCACTTTGTACATCACGTTTTGACCAGCAAGTAGCGTGGTATTTGAAGTGATATTGCCTTGAATTGAACACACTAAAGTGACGCTAGCATCTTTATAAAGCCCAGCTACCACTTCTTCTGACGTTGTGCCAACAGGACAAGATGTTAATACTGGCAGTTCAGTCGGTGCAGGCGCAGCATCTTCGTGAATAGCTGTCGTCCAACCTGTAGTCCAGTCAGTTGTGCCATCGAAAGCACCAATGTACTGCGCATCAACTAAACGGTCATCCATATTAGCTAAATCTGCAGCGCCACCAGTCAGTGCGACTGATGATGAATTAGGCATATAACCTGATAAATCAGATGCACCAGCTAAGTTACCATCTTGCTCTAGGAACCATTGCTCAACATCAAGTGCTAACTCACGACCTTCATCCGCATCAGGTTTGGCATCTTTAAACGGCTCAACACAATCAATTAAGCTGTGTTGCATGTTTAAGTTACCCGCTTCAGCTGTGGTTACAGTGTTGTCATCATTAACTTCTAAACATTCACCAGAATCAACATCGCCTTTTACAAGCATGTTGTAAGCATCTACTGCTGTACCTTTACGGAATAAAATACCTTCGGCATCATCACCGCCACTGTTAGTGCCGTTAGCCACTTGAATAGTAAAGTTAGCTAACGCAGGACGAGATTGTGGTTCAGCTTCTGCACTGCTGTTACTGTCAGCTTCAATACCACGGTTAGAGCCGTTATCTTCTTGGCGAATATAAACGTGTTGTGCACTACCTTGCCAACCGTTAGTCCAATCTAACGAATCATCAAAGTTTTCAGTTAACACTACGTGTGAAAGCGAAACGTTACCGCCCCAAAATTCAACACCATCATCGTTATTTTTATGAATTTGAATATGGTCAACTGTGGTGCCCGCACCGACTGCGGCAAAGCTAATACCATTCATTTCTTGTGTGTCGTTGATTTTAAAGCCACCAAACTCAACACGAACATACTGAATAACACCCGAGTTATCTTCTGTGTCATCGCCACCGTAACTGTGACTGCCAACTTCAAAAGCGGCATCACAACTTGTTAAATCAGGACAAGAGTTAACCGGTGCGTTACCAAGTAATACTAAACCGCCCCACTGACCCGCTTGGCCTTCTTGACCCAGTGCAGATTCCAATGATGTAAACACGATAGGCGCTTCAGCAGTACCTTCTGCCATAATTTTTGAGTCACGGCTAATCACTAGGTAAGACTCGCTTCCACCTACAATTTTAGTGCCCGCCATGACAGATAGCTCAACTGAATCTGCTTTATCACCACCAGCGATAACTGCGCCATCAAGCATCCAAACAACATCATTGCCTAGGATAATCTTGTCACCGTCTTGACCACCAACGTTAACCGTTGACGCCCCTGTTGAAGGAGCAAGTGTGCCAGATAATACCCAAACTTCTTTACCGTCGATTGCAGCAATTGTTGCACTCTTCTCAGCAAATCCACCGTAAGCCGCTTCTTGATCTGATACGTCAGGAGTCGTTGGCGTATCTGGAGTTGTTGGCGTTTCAGTGTCTGAACCTGTATCGATATTGATATCACCACCACAACCTGCAAGTAATAAGGTTGCAGAAAGTGCAGCAGATACAGCGTTAAGTTTAAAAATGTTTTTCAGTTCCATTGTCATCTCCGAGGACGGAATTAAGCGTGTTAAGTAATTTGGCTGGTCGACAAATTAACCTGCAAAAATGACAAAAAGACTTCGCCTAAGTGACAACAAGATTTCAGAATAATGAAGGAAATATTAAAATCATTAAAAAAACAATAGCTTACACAGATAAACACTTGATATTAATTAGTCACATATTTAACAAATATTTCACCAAGGTCGCCAAAAGTAATTATTTAGGAGGGGGTGAGCAAACTATAATTGGACCAAAAAACCAAAAAACAGCACGCTTTTTTAACTCTATTTACACGAAATATTGAAGCAATATGACAATAAAAAGTCACAGATTAGCAATCAAAATAGGGGAGGATTTACTACCCTAAATAGGTTAATTGAAGTTTTTCTTATGCATCTTAGTCAATGTGTTTTAACATACAAGACATAAGTAAACCCTAATAAACAAGCTGTTAATTCACTTTAAAGGACAGAAGATGGCGATTAACTCAACCTCAGGCTCAATTAAACTCACAAGCACTAAAGGCTTTACGTTAATTGAATTAGTGATTGTTATCATTATTTTAGGGATCCTCGCTGTTATTGCTGCACCTAAATTTATTAACCTTCAAAGTGATGCAAAAATCGCGACCGTACAAGGGGTAAAAGCCGCGATTCAGTCTTCACTTGATTTAGCCTATTCACGCGCTGCTATTGATGGCGTCGAAAAAGATGACCGCAGTTTGATTGATTACAACGGCGAAGTAATAGAGATGAAACTGGGCTACCCAGAAGCCTTTGGCGAAAATGATGGCGGCGGGTTACCGCAAATGCTCGAAATCGGCTCTGAGATAGACTTTTGTTTTGGTAGTGGAAGTTGTACACCAAACGTAGAAGTAGGCTCGTCAAATGTGCGCTACGGCTATGATTTAGATGATGAAACCATTAACTGTCATGTACGCTATATTGAACCGACTGGCACTGGTGGCTCAGCAACGACCTACACATTAACGGTCGATATCACTGGCTGTTAACCATCAATGTGCTTATTAGGTATAAAAAATAGGTTTAGCCGTTCAAGCTAAACCTATTTTTTGTTAACTCACCCTATTAAACCGTAGCTTTATCTTGTGTTTTCCACTGCACAGCTAATAACCCGAGTACAACCACCACGCCAATAACGCCTGTGCCAAATGGATTAAATAACACCCAAGGGACAGTGGTGATTGCAACCAAGCGCTCAACCGTTGAAAGCGAACGTAACAAATAACCTTCAATCGAAATTGCTATCGCGACTATGATACTTGCCGTTTGAACAATAGCGAATGTAAAGGCCAGCATACTAGCTTCAGGGTTAAGTAAGTCAGTGTAAGCCATCATAATTGGGATAATGAACAAACCGCCTGCCAACTTAAATGCCTCAACGGATGACTTCATCGGATTAGCATTGGCAACCCCTGCACCTGCAAATGCAGCCAGCGCAATCGGCGGAGTCACATTTGAGGTTTGTGATAACCAGAACACGATTAAGTGAGCAGTTAATAATGGTAAGCCAAAGTCACCCAGCATAGGCACAGCCATGACAGCGAKGACAATATAAGCTGCGGTAACCGGTAAGCCCATCCCTAAAACCAGTGCCACAATACTGATAAGCCCCAGCGCGACCAACATATAACCGCCAGAAAAATCCATCACAAATTGGGTAAACTGTAAGCCAATCCCCGTCTGCCCTACCACACCAACAATAATCCCAGCGGCGCCACAAGCCACCGAAATGGGTAAGGCTAATAGTGCACCGTTTTTCATGCCTTCGATAAACTTGTTAATCCCAATACGGCTATGCTTTCGCAGTGCAGCTGTCACTAAAATCGCCGCACAACCCGCTACGCCAACCAGTAATGGTGAGTAGGCCATCATCAATAACACGGTGATAATCACCAATGGAATAAGATGATGAGCACCGTGTTTCATCACTTCAATCACCGCTTCTGTACGACTCGCCGCTTGAAGGTTTAACTTACATGCCATTAAGTGCACATAAAGTAAGGTGCAAAAGAAGTACAAAATTGCAGGCGCAATCGAGGCCAACATGATGTCGCTATAAGGCACCCCCGTAAACTGCGCCATTACAAAGGCACCTGCGCCCATAATCGGTGGCATAATTTGCCCACCCGTGGATGCTGACGCTTCAATACCTGCAGACTGCTCAGGGGTATAACCTAACTTCTTCATCATCGGAATCGTCACAGCGCCCGTGGTCACCGTGTTTGCGATTGCTGAGCCTGAAATAGAGCCAAGCCCAGCTGATGCCAATACTGCAGCTTTGGCTGGGCCGCCACGATACTTACCCGCAATTGAAAACGCCAAGTCGATAAAGAATTTACCTGCCCCAGTGACTTCTAAAAAAGCACCAAACAATACAAAAATAAACACAGTTGTGGCCGCAATACCCAAGGCAGAGCCAAATACACCATTGGCTGAATATATTTGGAACTGAATCAACTCTTGCAGTGAATAAGCTTTGGTGGCCATTGCGCCAGGGAGTAAGTCGCCAAATGCGCTATAGGCTAAAAACATTCCTGCAATCAGCACCATCACCCACCCCACGGTACGCCGACAGCCTTCCAACAATAAAACCAGCAATGCACTGCCTGCTACTAAATCCACAGTACCTAAACCATAAAGCATATGGTCAATATCGTTGTAGTCAAAAATGGACATTCTATAGCCAGCAAAGATGGTGATACCACACAATGCAAGATCGAACACACGCCCCGCTAAATAGCCTTTTTTGCGGCGATTTTTAATCAGCGGATAATGTAAAAAAATCAGAATTAATACCCAGCACAAATGCACTGGTCGAAAATAAGTGGCCGATATGGTGGAGGTAATACCTTGCCAAATTTGAAATGAAGACAATAACACTGCGACGATAAGTGTTGTGTAGCCTATAACTTTAATGGTTTTTTCATAAGGAAGTGTGTTGGCAACATCAGGGTTATGGCCTGTTTGATGCGCATTATCCCCACTCACATATTGCTCGGCTTTTTTGCCTTGTTCTTGGGTCATATTTTTTCCTCTATGCCAAAGGTTGCACCTAAGCACAATCAGTGACCTAAATATACAAAGGCAACCTTACGTTGCCTTTGTGTTCTTGCATTGACCTACAGGTGTTTTGTCGTGTAGAAAATCCAGCGTTCTACTTAATACTATCTAAATACTTTTGCGCACCAGGGTGTAATGGCACACCTTGCAGGCGGTCAGCATTTTCAGGTGTTGTGGCTTCAGCAACCTTCACGACCTTTTGCACTTCTGACATATTCTCAAAAGCAGCTTTAGTTAAGTTAAACGCCATCTCATCACTCATTTTGGCGCTAACCACAATCACATTCCATACACTTAATGTCGGCACAGCGCCCACATTGTTGTATACATCGGCAGGAATGGTGTAATTGCTATAAGCAGGGTTTTGCTTAATAAACGCTGCACTTTCTTCAGCAGAAACAGGAATAATATTAACCTTATGGGTTAATGCCACTTGAGTTACCGCGCCAACACCTTGACCACCCACAATAAAACCAGCATCAATTTGACCATTCGCTAATGCGTTGGTGGTTTCTGAATAATTTAGGTACACAGCAGTGATATCTTTTTTCACATCAATACCAATAGACTCAAGTAATGCAGCAGACGTTACCGCTGTGCCACTGGCAGGAGCGCCTAATGAAATACGCTTACCTTTAAGATCGGCAAGCGAAGTGATGCCTGACTTTTCAAGACTAATGGCATGCACAAGGTTTGGATATAAGGCAAACAGTGTATTCACTGGCATTGCACTTCTGAACTTACCTTCGCCTTTATAAGCATCAAGGACAACATTGCCCATCGCGATACCGGCAATCATATCGCCACGTACGACTTTAATTGTGTTCTCAACTGATGCGGCAGTGACTTCAGCTTTAACGTTAACTTGTGGCACTTCATCCGACCACACTTTGGCTAACGCACCGCCAAATGGATAATAAATACCGCTTTGACCACCAGTACCAATTGAATAGTTCTCGGCTTTAACCGCAGTTGGCAATACTAGTAACAAAGACAGTATCAACGCACGATAAAACATAGCCTTCTCCTTCATTTTTATTAATTTCATTAGACTTTACTTAACAAAGCCTTTAAATATTTATACATTTTTTTCGACTCGATAGTCTCTAAAGGGGTAGATAATGTCAAGGTATCGGAAGGTCGTAGAAATCAGAGTGTGACGGCACTAGAAGATATGAATAGTAACCCAACTAAAAAGTTGGGTTACTTTTTGAAGTCTAGAATCAAGAAACTACTTTTTGTGTTTTGCCTTATACAACCACAAATACATAGTCGGCAATACCAACAGCGTTAATGCTGTCGAGCTAAATAAACCGCCAATAATCACTATCGCTAACGGTTGCTGGATTTCACTGCCGACACCCGTTGACAGTAATATTGGGATGACTCCTAATGCTGAAGTTAATGCCGTCATCAACACAGGGCGCAATCGGCCGATAGTGCCTTCAAACACGCTGGTTTGCAGTGATTCAGATTGATTGTGTTCTTCTCGCCGCTGATTAATGGCATCCACCAGCACCACACCGTTAAGCACCGCCACGCCAAATAAGGTGATAAAGCCAATAGCGCTTGGCACTGACAAGTATGTCCCAGTAACGTAAAGCGCGACTACTCCGCCGATTAACGCTAACGGCACATTCGCCATAATGAGTCCCACTTGTTTAAGTGAGCCGAATGAGAAAAACAATAACAAGGCGATTAATCCAATTGAAACCGGCACCACTAGCATCAGCTTGTGCTGTGCTCGTTGCTGGTTTTCATATTGACCACCGACGACCACGGTATAGCCTGCTGGCAGCTGCGCCTTTGGCACAATGGCATAAATATCATTTACAACCGAGCCCATATCACGGCCAGATACATTAGCTTGCACCACAACGCGGCGCTGTACATCATCGCGACGAATATTCGGCGGCGCCATTTCTACAGCCACTTTGGCCACATCACCTAAACGAACTTGGGCACCATTAGCGCCGCGCAAAATCAAATCACGCAGTACATCTGGCGAACTGCGGAACTGCTCAGCTAATCGCACGTTGATATCATAGCGGGCATTACCATCAATCACTTGTCCTGCACTGACGCCACCAATACCTTGGCTTACCAAACTCATCACTTGATCGACACTTAAGCCATATCGAGCCAGTTGATCACGTAACGGCCGAATAACCAATTGTGCTTCGCCGCTGACTTGTTCAAGCGACACATCAACAGCTCCTTCAACCTCGCTAACCAGTTCCGTTAGTCGCTGACCTTTTTCAGACAATACCGCTAAGTCTGGGCCGAAGATTTTAATGGCTAATTGCGCTTTCACCCCTGAAAGCAATTCATCTACACGGGTGGCTATCGGTTGTGAAAAGGTGAACAACAAGCCAGGAAAGATATTCAGTTCATCTTCCATTAAGTGCTGCAGTTCAAAACGATTGTCAGCACTTTTCCATTCATCAACAGGCTTTAAACCAATGTAGATTTCAATATTACTCACAGGCTCTGGATCGCCGCCAAGCTCTGGTGCGCCAATACGACTTAATGCATATTCCACCTCAGGGAAATCCATCAATATCGCCTCGATTTTTGGTGCGATATCGAGTGATGTTTGTAAGCTTGCTGTCGGCGCTAAAGTCACCCGAAGGTTAATGGTGCCCTCTTCAAGTTCAGGCACAAACTCGGTGCCTAGCTTGGGTACTAGCATCATACTCACAGCGAACATCGCCACCGCCGTTACCATGACTATCGCAGGTTGCTTCATGATGATTGCCAATAGCTGACGATAAACTCGTTCAATAGGGGCAAGTATCGGGCTTTGCTTGACGCTAACCCCACGATTAAATAAAAACACTGCTATGGCTGGCACAGCAATCAGTGCGACGAGTAATGCTGAAACCATCGCCAGAATAATGCTCACCGCCATCGGCTGAAACATTTTTCCCTCAACGCCTTCTAGTGCAAACAACGGCGCAAACACCACGATGATAATTGCGGTCGCAAAGAAGATGGGGCTACACACTTCTTTAGCCGCTAACATCACCTTACTCACGGTAAGCGCGGTTAGTTTGTGATCCAAACGATGACGCTCAAGCTGTTGCGCTGCGAATGTTTTATCACCGACTTGGTTTAAATCTGAATCCGCTTGCTGCAAAGTCAGGTGCTTAAAAATGTTTTCAACCATCACCACCGAGCCATCAACTAACATGCCTATAGCCACCGCCAAACCACCCAGTGACATTAGGTTCGCTGACATGCCGTAATAAGACATGACCATCAACGCTAAACCAATCGAGATAGGAATTGATAACAGCACTAATAACGTCGCCCGCAGATTAACCAGAAATAAGACTAAAATAATCACGATGAACACAAATGCCATTAGTAAAGCATTAACAACGGTAGTGACAGCTTGCTTAACCAGGTCTGATTGATCGTAAAACACCTCAAACGAGACGCCTTTGGGCAGTGACTGCTCAATCAAACTCACCCGCTCGTTAATGTCATCAATCGTGGCCTTAGTGTTCGCCCCCATGCGTTTTAGTACAACGCCAGCAACAACCTCACCCATGGCATTAACTTCAGTTTTGCCATTCACAGGGTTTAGCTCTTTACGGGTAAAGGTTACTGCACCCACACGAATTTCACGGCCATATTCAACTTGTGCAATATCAGCAACTCTAACTGGGGTGCCTGCCACCTCTGTTAATGGAATTTGTGCTATTGCCCTTAATCCCGCATCACCTGAAGGCAGTAACCCATAACCACGAACAACAAGCTGCTCCTGTCCTTGGGGCATAAACCAGCCACCAGCATTACGATTATTACTCTCCAGAGCCTCTGTCACTTGTGCCATTGTTAGGCGGTAACTGAGTAGCTTGTTGGGGTCGATGTTCACTTGGTATTGACGTACATCACCGCCAAATGACAACACCTCGGTAACACCGCCAACAGGCATTAAAATCAACTTCACTAAGTAATCATTGAGACTACGTAGCTCTGCGGCATCAACGCCTGATTCAGGTGTTGCCCGCAAGATATATTGATAAATCTGTCCTAGCCCTGAGGTATTCGGCCCAATCTCAGGCACGCCGACACCCTCAGGGATCATTTCTTTTGCTGCTTGTAACTGTTCAAAAACTTGCTGACGGGCAAAATAAATATCCGTCCCTTCAGCAAAAACCACGGTCACTATCGACAAACCGGTGCGTGACAGCGATCGAACTTCAGTCACCTCAGGCAGGGCATACATGGCAGATTCAACAGGGTAACTAATGAGTTTTTCTACCTCTTCGGCAGCTAATCCTTCGGCCTCGGTATTCACCGTAACTTGTACATTGGTGACATCAGGAAAGGCGTCCAGATTCAGCTTTGGCAACATGAATACACTAGCAATAACAATAGTGAGCAACGCCAAACCCACTACAAATCGGTGTTTAACCGCTGTTTCGATTAACTTATATAACATGCTCAGCTCCTAGTGGTTGTGAATATCAAAACCTGCTTTTGCAAGTTCAGACGCCAACAAAAACGCACCACTGATCACCACATGAACGCGAGGCTCAATACCCCTAACCATATTCATTCCGCGTTGGCTTTCAATCACTTCAACCTCGACCGCTTCAAACCCATCTTCATCTTGGATAAACACTTGCCAATCACCATCGCGACTGCGGGTCAAAGCGGCATCAGGTAACACGACACCACCATCGAGACTATTTGGTAGATACAACTCCGCAAATTGTCCAGCATGTAAACCGTATTCACTATTATCGATGCTCACTAATACTTGTTCTGTGCGCGTCACCAAGTCCAATTCATGGGAACGGCCAATAATCGTCCCCTCAATGGATATCTCATTGACTCTGACTAATGCTTTATCGCCATTATTTATCCCCGCAGCCTGATGAGCAGAAAGCTGAGCTTCGACCCATAAGTGTGACTCGTCCGTTAACTGCATTAACGGGCTTCCACCAGCAGAAACCTGACCTATCAAGGCCACATCTTGCTGCACCCGGCCATTGATCGGTGCCAATAATTGATAACGACCAATGGACTCAGGCTTGGTAATCAATTGATTGATTTGCAATGCCGTCATACTGAGCGCTTCGAGGTTGGCACGAGTCAGCTCAGCTTGTACTTTTGCCACTAATCGTCGACTTTCACTGACGGTGTTTTTACTCATCTGTTTCACTCTATTCCACTCAGCTGCTGCGGTAATATAATCCGCTTGCGCTTGAGCCACTGCCGCGCCGCCCAAGGTCAGTAAAACTTGATTTTTATTGACTAACTGGCCTGGCACCACATGACGTTTTAGCACTCTGACATCCAACTGTGGCGCTAGGGTGACGGTATGATCTCGATCGACAATGAGGGTTGCTGTAGCCACATCATCTAAGTTAAATGTGCTACTTGATAAGCTCATCACTTCGATACCAGCCATTTGCTGCTGACGGTCAGTAAGCACTAACGCATTGCTATGCTCATCAGTGATTTCATTCTGCAGAGTAATGCGATCGTTTTGTTGTGGTTTCTCGGCATGGTTATGCCCGGGCCCCGCTAATACTTGGGGGATATAGCAAATTGACACCAGTATCGCGATAACAGTTAGCGAGCGTTTGCTCAGTTTTTTATCAAGATGTTGAATATTCATAATGTTCCTTTTAAGCCGTTATTCGCTTTATAAACTCAACAAATAACCACTCAATATTGTTGTTAGTTAATCAGCTAAAGCGTCGGTAGTTGCTGACTTATTGGTCATAAAATGCTGCTGTAGCACTTGTTCAAGCTGCCCGCTGTCGCCCATCCACGTTAGCCAGTGTTGATACAAATTGGCCTCTAAGTTGACGCCAGCAACAAAGCTAGTGCTCATTTGCCGCTGACTTTGCAGATAATCACTGGTGCTAATATCACCTGTTTGCCATTGGCCTGAAATCAAAGCTGTCGCCTCTTGACCTGATTGCTCAACTAATTGCTGCCAGTCTTGATAGCGTGTTAATAATCTTGGGATTGCACGAGTAAATAGCTGCCACTGTTGATGCAGTGCCTTTTCTGTCGCTAGATAAGATTGTTCAGCAATGGCAATGCTTTCGTTCGCTGCAGCAAAGGAGTCGTGGTAGTTGTTGCGGACGGTTAATGGAATCGACACACCTAGCCCCCATTTATTATCACTACCTTCACGCTCTGCGCTGAGGCTAATACTGGGATCTGCAGATAAGTCAGCCTTTAACTGATTCACCTGCAATTTGGCTAGCATGACTTGTTGATAGGCCGTTTTTAATGCGGGTAACTCTGGAGTGACTCGTTGGCTTAATGTCAGCTCTAATAAACTGTTTAGCGTTATATTAGGTACACTCTCATGGCCTAATAAGGTGTAGACTTCTGTTTCTGCAACAAGTAATGCTTGCTCTGCTAAAGCCAAAGCGGCTGCATTGTTGGCGACATCAAGACGCATGAGTTGCAGTTCAACCATAGCAATATCGCCTACTTCGACACGCTGCTCAGCCAATGCAAGTTGCGCCCTTGCTAAATCAAACTGCTGTTGATTAAAAGCGAACAAGGTTTGATTTTGTTGCAGCGCCACTATTGCCAACAATTGTTTTGACAGTATCTGACTGCGCTCAACTGCCACTTCCGACAAGGTGATTTCTGACTCCAATTGCGCTAATCGAATTGCTGCGCCTCGCTTATCACTCCAATCAATGGTTTGACTTAAGGCGATAGTGAAGGTGTCGTCCTCCGGTGCATGTTGATAATCCACACCAAGATCTGGGTTATAAATCGCATTATCTGCGGCTGATAACTTCAATAAAGCTTGGCGTTTTAACGACATTTGGGCCTGTATTTGTGGCAACTGTTCAAAGCTGAGCATCAAGGTGTCAAACCACGATTGAGTACTTGTAGTAACATTAGTGCGCTCAAATGCTGAGTGAGCAGTGTTATGCATTGGCCGATTAAAGGTGCTCGCTAACGCCCCTTCGGCATGCACAGTGTGTATAGACGCAATACTCGCCCCCATCATGCTTAAATGCATAATAAGCGCTGAAGAAATAATAGATTTATTCATCATTTATTCTCGTTTCGACCTAAGTCAAAATCTAAAATTAATTGATGATTAATCGTGCAAAGCTGTTATCACCCTGAAATTATCTGGATGCAAAAATAGTTTTCTAAGCGAGTTAACCTTTTGGCGACTTATAACTAGCCTCAATACAGGCTGCCTCAAACCCAATAGGATGAGACAGAACCAGTCGGTTAAAACGATAACTATGCAAAATTAATCAGTTAAGTCATTAACTGATTAATAAAATAGGAGGGCGGTAACTTAAGCGTGCTTCTGGGGGAATGTAAGTTTGAATAACAGTTTTTGGCGCTTCAGAAATTATTGCCACAGGCATAAGCTGAGCGACAAAATCAATTGTTGCGCTATGACCACCGTGACACTGACAATCTAAACACAGTTCATAATCTTGGTTGTCAGCCAATAATGTATGGTTATGGATTTCAGATGCTGTCGAGGTTGCATTAAATAAGTGAGCAAAATCATCAGCTTTATCGCAAACATCAGCTGGTGCTGAAAATACGATGTGGGAATGGTTCACTTGTTCGTTTTCGCCATCACCAAGATGCAACTGATGCTCGCCTAAGTTAGTGCTGATAAATTGCAGCAACATAACGGCGACCATTAATTTTGCACATGTTTTAATGGCTGACAATGACACAAATGACCTCTGATAAATAACTCCTAGCCAAGCACTTAACAAGCAAGTTAAATAGCTTAATGAAAGTACTGGCTAGTCATAAGACAATGAGTTTACCTAAAAGTGCTAAACCCGCTAGCCTTGAATGTCATAATAAATAACGCGATCACGGTTTATGATCATTTAGAATACACAATGCTTGGCATAATCAGCCGCTTCATTAGCAGTCCAATCACCACTAGGCTTATCTTTCATTTGTTTACACCAAGCTTCACTTCCTACTTCAGGCGAGCAAGCACTCAACCCTAGGACCAATGCTGCTGCAGCAAAAATAATCGTTAGTTTAGCCGCTAAACGGTTGGTTTTATTATTGAACATTTAATTTTACTTCCTTGAATTTATAACAAAAATATATCTAAACTGGTTTTATGTCGCAACACGACACTGACATCACTGCTTAAGCCATGCTATGGCTTGTTGTTTTTGCTCTAACGGAAACCACGCTACTTCACCTTGCATAAATGGCGCAAGTAAATTAACCGAGTTACCTACCCAGTCAGGGCCTCCTACAAACACCAAAGCATCAAATGGCGGTAATTGAACTTTATCTCCGCCCATTAATGAACTGACATCCCACCCTTCTAGCAACACATCAGCTTCGATGTATAATTTTACTTGGCCACTATTGTCACGATACTGAGTAATCAATGGTTGCAAGTGCGTTTGGTAATCATGGGTCGATAAACGTCCACTAACAAACAAGCTAATGACACCTGGGGAAATATCAGGGATTTGGCACAACATAACGCAACTCCAAACTGTCTATGCGGCTGCATAACGATGTATCAACATCTGTTTCAGCCTATATTATTGTTGATAGTAGCAAATCTTATCCGCTGTACTAAACAAAAGTTTGTTAAGCTAACCACAGTTATGATTTAAAAAAGTGAAGCGTTTTAGCACAATGATCAATATTACCAACCGTGTCAGCATTGAAGATAATGAAATTGAATGGCAATTTATCCGTTCAAGTGGTGCAGGTGGCCAGCATATCAATAAAGTGTCAACTGCGGCGCAGATCATTTTTGATATTAGGCAGTCTTCACTCCCTGAGTTTTATCAGCAAAAGTTACTAGCCAAAGCCGATCACCGCATTACTAAAAGTGGCAAAATTATTATTAAGTGTCAGCAAAGTCGTAGCCAAGATTTTAATCGACAACTGGCACTAGAGCAGTTTATTGAATTAGTGAAAAGCGTCGGGATTGTTCAAAAAGCCCGAATTGCTACTAAAGCAACTAAGGCTAGTCAGCGTCGCCGTGTTGACGCAAAAAAACAGCGCGGAGCGACTAAAGCGCTACGAAGAAGCAAATCTGATTATTAGCCATTACCGCGGGTTATCATGAAAATAATTCCCGATTTGGCTATCATTATCATGATAAATTACACTCACTTAAGTCCAATCATTTGATCAGTAACATCGCAATTGACTTAACGCAGCGAGCTGCAACACTTTTAGCAAGGAATGAACATGTCAACGCAAGCAAAAGTTTTATTGGTTAACGGCCCGAACCTTAACTTATTGGGCCGCCGAGAGCCTGGATTATACGGTGACGATAACTTAAACACCTTGGTTGAAAATGCTCGCCAATTAGCTCAACAGTCTGGCTTAGGGTTTGATCATATTCAATCTAATGCCGAGTATCAGCTTATCGATGCGATTCATGCAACTGACGCTCAATTCATTATTATTAACCCTGCAGCGTTCACTCATACAAGTGTCGCACTAAGAGATGCGATCTTAGGCGTTAACATTCCCTTTATTGAGGTTCACATTTCAAATGTGCACGCCAGAGAGCCCTTTAGAAGTCATTCTTATTTTTCAGATAAAGCACAAGGGGTTATTTGCGGGTTAGGCATTCAAGGTTATGAGTTTGCAATGCAAGCAGCGATTAAGCACATTAAGGCGAAATAATCGCTACCCAAGTCAATTGAATTTAGACGTTTATGAGTAAATTAAAAGCAGATATCAAGATAATCCAATCAGGCATCTTCAGTAAGTGGGACTCTGAAAGTGATGAGCTCCCCCGCTTTTTAGAAGCGACAGTCCATGTGCCAGCCGTAATAGACATGGAGTTCGGCTTTGTCACTCGCATTAAAAAAGCGAAAAACCAAGTGCTTAAATATTGTATCTATCATCCAAATATCCCTGATGCAGAAGGTAATATTGAAGCGCCTTACGATGGCGAAGTGTATATAAAAGAAAATGATTGGAAGTTTTATTTAGGCGATTGTATTTGGGCACCTGTGAGTAACAAAGTGGGAAACTGGCGCATGACACTAGAACTCAATGGCAAACTGATTGCCGATAAAACCTTTAAGGTTCATTCTGTACCTTCAAATTCCTAAGCAAACCTTGGCAATGTACGAGCTTTGTAAACTATGAAGCTTCAATAATTGCCCCATCGATAAAAGCACAGTTTCGTCCATGTGATTTAGCCTGATACAACGCACTATCGGCTAAAGTGAGATAATGCTGCCAATGTTGCACAAGTTCAGACGATAAAATAGGCTTAGTTGCCCCAATAGAAATCGTCACCTTGAGTGAATGTCCAGAATATTCTACCGGGGTATCTGCTATCACCTGATTAAATCGTTCCAAGATATGCTGTTGCAATTCATCAGACTCAAGCGCTAATAATATCAGGAACTCTTCACCGCCCCAGCGAGCGAGCACATCGTTTGCTCTGATTCTGTTTTGCAAACGAGTGGCGCATGCCATTAACACTTCATCGCCAGCGTCATGACCATGGGTATCATTGATTTTCTTGAACAAATCACAATCCAAAATGAGCACACTGTAATACTCTACCCCTGTTTTAGTGATTTTATGCTCAACAAAGTTATTTACAAACCGGCGATTGTATAAACCCGTCAATGGGTCTTTATTCGATTGCATATAGAGATTTTTGTTGGTTGAACGTAATGTTGAGATGCGTTTTTTATTAGACGTATAGCGATGAATGAGAAGCGCGATTCCGATAGTTAATCCACTAAACACTAAGATCCACAACTTTTCTTGGAGCTCTTTTTTCTCTAAGGTGGCAGCTTTTAAGTTATTCTCCGCAGTCAATAACGCAATTTTTTCATCTTGTAATTGCGCATCGAATTTCACTTGTAACTCATAGATTTGTTTTTCACGTTTATCGAACAGTTGCCGTTGAGTGCCTTCATAATAAGTGGTCAAATGTGCGAGTGCTTCAGGGTACTGAGCCGTTTCTTGGTAAATTTGGGCAAGTAATTGATGTGTTTTTAAGAGCCAATCTTGATTATTAATATCTTCAAAATCTAGCAATAATTGGTTTGCATACTCTGTGGCTTGCTCATAGTTTTTTTGACTAAATCTTACCTCACTTAAACCATATAAACATTGCTTTGATGCTAGGGGATCTAAGGCTTCGTGAGCAAGGGATAGACATTCCAATATAATCGGCTCTGCTTGGCTCATTTGTTGTTGCTGCAACAATAATTCTGCTTCAGTCCATAATGCATTTACAATTAACTGCACATTGTCTGACTGACGTGCTGCAACTGTACTCTTATGGCTAAAATCTGTCGCGGCGGCGATATCGTTAACCTGCAACATCAAATTACTGGCATTACTATATAAAACAACCAGTAGTTCATAACTGATATTGTCGTCCTTCAACAACAATTCGGCGGCTTTCTGATTGTATTCAATGGCATTTCGCCAATCTTTCAATCTCGAATAAACCACTGAAATATTTGAATATATTCGACCTAGAAAATGATGTTGGTTACTCTCATCTAACAATGAAATGGCTTTTTGATAATCACTTAAAGATGCTTCGTAGTCTAAATTGCGTGAGTGTAATATACCTCGAGTATTGAGTGCTCTTGCTAATAGTCGCTCATAATGTATCGATTCACAGATTACAATCGCTTGCTCAATATAGTCAAAAGCCTGTTTGCTTTCACCTTGGCGGGCAGCGAGGATCCCTTTTAAGGTCAAGCCTTCTGCAAGGATCCAATCCAGCTGTTGCGATTGACCATACTCAAATAATTTCTCAGCAGACTGGGACGCAGCATCGAGATCCGATTTTGCAACAGCAATATTATGGAGAATGCGATAATAAACAGCGGTGTAAAACACATTATTATCAAACACGCCTGACGTGTTCATGCTTGTTATGGTATTAAATGTGTTATCTGGTGAATTTTCTGCTTGAAAATAAAGCTCAACCAGCTCTCGCCCTTGCTGACTATCATTAATCGTGAGCAAAGGGTCAAAAACCAGTTCATTGGCAGATAAAGTCAAGCTAAAACCACATAGGCCCAGGATACAAAACAACATTTTTTTAGCGGAAATACAAAATAGCTGCTTCAAATAAACCTCTAAATCCTAACCAATCAACCTACGGGCTCAGTAATATATGCCCTATTCAATAGCTGAAATACTATTAACATCTGAAAACTGAGCCTCCATCACTAAATTTATGGATAATCTTCTTTTAGCCTAGGCGCTATTGCCACAATTACCAGCCTTTCAGGCTAGGGATTTCCCCTTAATCTAGTAAAGCTTGATATAATCACCGTTTATATCTCTATTCGCCACTGAGCAC
Organism: Shewanella sp. UCD-FRSSP16_17; assembly: GCF_001675935.1. Lineage (NCBI taxonomy): Bacteria > Pseudomonadati > Pseudomonadota > Gammaproteobacteria > Alteromonadales > Shewanellaceae > Shewanella > Shewanella sp. UCD-FRSSP16_17. The sequence goes on along the minus strand of NZ_LZFV01000035.1, from coordinate 217,395 downwards.
TTATTTATGTCTTTGCAAACATCATTAACCCATGCCATCGATCGTAGAGCAACATTTCTCGCTCAAGCAGAAGCCAGTCAAACAGATTGCTATCGTATTTACCATGGCACTGTTGAAGGTGAAAATGGACTGAATATTGATCGCTATGGCAATGCATGGTTAATTCAAACATTTCACCAAACCCTAACTGAAACGCAGCTGGAAGCATTGACTCAAGTCCTCACAAAATTAACGGCATTACCTGTCATTTATAATGATCGCTCAAAACGCAATTCCCGTGTCGAAAATGCACTACAGAGTGACCATCACGAATTTGCTTGCTCTGAACAAGTCATTAAAGAGAATGGCATTCAATTTACGTCTAAATTACGCCATGAAGGACAAGACCCTCTGCTGTTTCTAGACATGAGAATTGGCCGTGAATTTGTTAGAGAGCATAGTGAACATAAAACGGTGCTGAATTTATTTTCATACACCTGCGGCATCGGCACTGCGGCAGCAATGGGCGGGGCAACTAAGGTCACAAACGTAGACTTTTCTTCTTTTGCATTAGCGGCTGGAAAGAAAAATGCCGAACTTAATGGCGTGACAGAAGTGTGTGAGTTTATACAAAGTGATGCTTTTCCAGCTTTACGTCAGCTTGCAGGCCTTAAGGTCGGCGGACGCCGCGGGCAAAAATTACCTAAATACCCAAAGCTGCCAGCAACACAATTTGATTTAGTCTTTCTCGATCCCCCTCGCTTTGCTAAAAGTCCATTTGGTACTGTCGATTTAATCAATGATTACCAAGGCTTATTTAAACCTGCCATGCTAGCTACAAAATCTGGCGGCACGATTGTGTGTTGTAATAATGTCGCTAAAGTGGAGCGTGATACTTGGCTGAAGAGCTTAATTCGCTGTGTTGAAAAACAAGGTCGGCGTGTGACTCATCAACAATGGATCCACTGCCATGAAGACTTCCCTTCATTTGATGGCAATCATCCGTTAAAAATGGTCGCGCTAAGCATTGACTAATACCAAAGCGCATCCAAAGCTGAGAACTGAGTATTGATTAGAACGCAGTAGCCTCCGCTTAAACTCAGAAATTAAAAAGCCGCAATATGCGGCTTTATTATTATTGATTAACTGCTCTACTAACGATGACTAGGGCTATTACTTTGCTTAAGCCAAGATAATTTTGCTAAGTACTTTTGCTGACTCTTGCCCATAGATGTTAACTCCAATGCTTTTTCGAGCGTTTTTTTCGCACTTAACACTTTGCCTTGTGCATTCTGCACTTTGGCGAGTTCATAATAGGCTTGATGATAATAAGGGCTATTATTGATAAACTTTTTTAAGAATGCTTCTGCAGCAAAATAGTCTTGCTGTCTCGTCGCTTCTTGTGCCATTGAGTACCAACCGTAAGGTGTCTCATTCTCTAGCTGAATGAGTTGCTGATAAATGGCATCAGCTTCTAGTACTTTACCTTGTGAATATAATGAATAGTTATAGTTACTTAATAATGTCAGTGAGTTAGATTCAAACTGTAGGCCATATTGATAGTAAGCATCAGCAACGTGATAATCTCCCACTCGTCGATGCACCACAGCCATCATATTAATCAATGGAATATACTTAGGGGCAAGTTGTAAGCCTTTTTCTAACAGAGAGTAGGTCAAGGTTAAGTCATTGGCGAGAAGGGCATCTGCAGCGAGGTTACGATAAAACATAGCAAGAAACTCATCTTCACTGACCACCGCTCCCGTGCGATCGTTTCTATCAGGGAAATAATCTATGACGGTGAATTCACTACCATTAATATATACACCGCCAGCATCCGTTTCATATAAAAAGGTACGGACATGATCTGAGGTCACGACTAAGTCATTTGAAATATGCGTTAATAAAGGCGCCGAGTGGACAACTTGAAAAACAGCTCTCACGTTTAAATGCTTTGCCACACCATACGTCAGCATAGCTAAAGCCATGCAATTACCAGACTTATTTTGCCAAGCTTGAGCCGTATTATAATTTAAGCCTTCGTAATTAAAATTAACCATTTTATTGTTAATAAAACGAACCACTTGATATCGCTTCGAAAGCTCAGCAATCTCAGGCCTTGCAATAAAGGCTTCAAGCTCTTCGACTTGATCTGGTAGTAATGCTGACAAACTCTCTACCGATGGAACTAAGTTATTTTTTGCTATATCCAAATCTATTGCGTTAACAAAATAAGCGCCATTTTCAGGAAGAGGCATTACATTTAATTTGGCTGAAGAATGCGAGGTGGTGCTACAACCTGCTAATAAAAAAGATAACATGCCGCCAAAGAACAATGGCGTTAAGTAACCAACTATATTTTTGCGAAACGGTTCAACTGCGGTTCCTTTTATCGTTAATCGCAACATCCTGAGCATAAACACCTCTTATCATCCTTAATATTATTCATTCTGCAATATTCACTGCTTCATAAGCGTAATGAGCCATTGATATTGACATTAAGCTCATGCTTACAAATTCTAACCTAGCACACTTTTTATACACACCTCCAATAGTAAGTGATGAAAAATAATTTCAAACAAACAAAAATCCTCCTTTTAAATAGAGTCTTATGGAAAAATCAACTAATAAAAAGGCTGCCAATTGGCAGCCTTTTAGTTCATTAAATCAAGCAACGTGCGAATTAATCTTCGTTAGAAAGCGTCATCTTATTTAAATCGATACCATCACTATTCTCTACATATCCCTGTTGTGTTTCTGGGATTTTATGCGTTTTATCTTTAATGGTAATTCTTGATAATCGACATTCAGCATAAACCTCTGGAGCGAAGTTATATTCGAATTTATCGTTAGTTTGTAATTCAAAAGGTTTCTCTGGATCAGCAGAGAAATGTTGATTTGCCAATAAAGACACACCGTTTAAACTATCGTCCATACAACCTAATAATTTAACCGCAATCACTCCTTTTTCAGCATACTCTTCATAAGTACCATTATTACCTGTGTACTCGTTAAGGTGTAAGGTTTTACCTGAAATAGGGCAGCTAGCATTAATACCATTTTCTTTTAAAATCAGCTTAAGCTTTCCTGCTTGACCCAAAGATAAGAAGGTATTTTTAGCAGTACTAAAGATATTTTCTTCAATAGAACGACTTTCGTCATCAATAAGCTTATCGCCTTTCGTCCAATTTAGTGTTGCTTGTGTTAAGTCACAGCCCATTAAATTAGGATCAACGTCTCCCACTAAACAACGCTTTAGATCACGACTAAATTCAGGATAATAAGCCGCACATTCTAATTCACGATCATTGTCTTCAGTCTTAAATGCTTGCACACCACGGATCAAGACACCGTAACTATCTGGAAAACCACTGTCACGTAAAATCACAGGCGTATAAAAACGATCAGCTGTAAACGTTATCCAAGCTTTTTTAAAGCCTTGATCCAGTGACTCACCTTCGACAGCGTCAAGTGATAAGTTATGTTTTTCCGAGCCTACTCGTACAATTAAATCACGATATGCATTTGCTTCATTTCGTGCGCCATGAGCTTCATAATCATAGTCACGCTTTTGATATTTAACAGAAATGGCATACTTTGCACCTGGAACTGTTGGCACATAAGTGCGCATTCTAACGGTTCCAAGTTGAGTTTCACCGCCACAGGCATGCGTATCTAATTCAGCAGCATAACCTTCACCGTCAATACCATATGTTGTGGCATAACCCACTTCCATTTTGGCATCGCATGCTTGGTTACGTATATTCTTAATGGCGTCGCGGCGCTCATCACCTTCTAGGTTTTTAACTTGTGCCCATTGCTCAGGGAACATTTTCTTTAACGTTTTACGGGTCCATTGAACATCAAAGTACATTTTCTCATCTTCAGAGTACAATGCCTTCAGTTCTCTCTTTAACGAATTAGGGTTTTCTTCTTGTAACTCAGAAAAATCTAAATCATCAATGATCCCCCAAGAGCCATGATTAAACTGCTCTTCATAGCCGTAGAAGTATTGTCCTGATACCAGTTCAAGTTCATCAGCTTGAGCTACAGAGGCCGTGGAACAAGACAGTGCTAACAGCATCCCTAATTTAGTTGTCAATTTCATTTAAAATCCTAGTGTTATAAGTTGCACAAAATTATCTGTCATCTTTTAACACTCAGTAATGCAGCCCACAGACCCGACTGTGCTGTCACTTTGCGTCCTCATTTTGCAATGAGTTTGCCATTAGAGTATCTACAGTTTAAAAAAACACGCGAATTTTAACACCAGCACCAAGCAGTTAACAAGTCAAATTATTGACTATTTACATTATTATAACTCACTGATAATTAATGAATGTTATATAGGCTCACAAGATAATGGCATAACAAACATTGAAAATTACAACTAATGAATGACATACAATAAGCAAGATAAAGTGCAATTTCATAAACTAAACTGCGATATAGCCCCCAAAACCACAAAATACTAACTAAACTTATAACATTAGCCGCATTATCTTATTGCAAACAATTTTTTATAAGATAAGTTAATTATATATATCATTGATATACATTCACTTACTACATAGAGATTTCAAAAATATGAAAATCAGCGCACGTAATTCACTTGTTGGAAAAATTCTTTCTATTGAAGAAGGTTCAGTTAATAACGAAATCGTTATCGAATTAGCTGCAGGTGTTGAAATCACTTCTGTTGTCACTAAAAAATCTTGTGAGCAACTAGGTTTAGTGGTTGGTGGCAATGCTTATGCCATTATCAAAGCTAGCAATGTTATGGTTGCAGTAGATTAATTTTCTATTTTAATTTTTGGAGTGCAGCTTTAATTGCGTTCTAAAGCATTATAATAGTGATAAAAATGGAGTAATGATGAAAGTCATTACTCCATTTTTTTAGCATTGAATTTCATCCTAATCCCCTCCTTTGACACCAAAATAAAATCAATGATAGTTACCGCAGCTCAGATTAATGCTCATCAGCAAACTCAATAGTCACTCTCATCAAATCACCTTTTATCAATGACAAGGGTTTAAATTAACGCAAAATCCAGTCCTTAAAAGTTAACAAGTGACAAGCAAGTCACCTACATCTGTATCTTTGAACTTAACAACTGCATTCGTGAGATTAATTACATGTTAATTTGTGTCTGTTTTAGCGCAATAACCCATCAATTTAGCTTGATAGCATTATCTTTAGCTCCGTCATAATCTATAATCAGCATAACTAATTAATTTAAGTCATATATAAAGGCATACCATGTGGTGATGCGTTAAAGCAGTGTGTTACTTTTTTCATTGCTATCCAAAGGAGTTTCATGAATACAGTCTATTCTATTGGAGAGCTTGAATCGTTTCTTGTAGCGATTTTAGTCCTATTCATTGGCCATTCGGTCAACCGTCATTTACCCGCTTTTAGAAAATATAATATCCCAGAACCCATCGTGGGCGGATTGATCGTTGCCAGCTTTATTACTTTGCTGCACTTCAATAACATCAGTCTTCAATTTACGCTATCGATGCAAAACACCTTGATGCTAATGTTTTTCAGCACCGTTGGCTTAGCGGCAAGTTACAAATTGCTTATGAAGGGCGGTAGTAAAGTCTTTTTGTTTTTAGGTATCGCCTCCTTATATATCATTATCCAAAATGGTGTTGGCGTAACCATGGCTACAGCATTAGGTTTGGAACCTATAATGGGCTTAATTGCCGGCTCTATCACCCTTTCAGGAGGTCATGGCACTGGCGCTGCTTGGGCACAAACCTTCCAAGAGAACTACGGGATGAACACCCTTGAGTTTGCTATGGCTGCAGCGACGTTTGGCTTGGTAATGGGCGGTATTATTGGCGGCCCTGTTGCCCAGCGATTGATTAATAAAAACAAGCTGGTTTCATCCTACGGTGTAGGAGGTAATCATCATGAAGATCACCCAGATTTAGTGACCTACGACCAGCTTGAAGAAGACAGAGTAACTGCTAAACGGATTTTAGAAGTTTTATTTGTTCTGCTGTTATGTGTTGCTGGCGCTAAATGGTTCGGTAAATTTGTTACTGCATACGACATTACTTGGCTGAAAATGCCTGAATTTGTTTATGCACTATTCTTTGGTGTTGTTATCACCAATGCCACTGAGTTAACCCGTGGGTTTAAAATAAACAGTGAGTGTGTTGATATCCTCGGCACCGTGTCATTAGCGCTATTTTTATCAATGGCATTAATGAATTTAAAGCTATGGGAGATTTTTGATTTAGCGATTCCACTGTTAATTATCTTACTGACCCAAGGCATAATCCTGGCTTTATTTGCCTACTTCGTCACCTTTAGATTAATGGGCAGTAATTACGATGCTGCTGTCATGGCTGGCGGTCACTGCGGCTTTGGTATGGGCGCAACCCCAACTGCGGTTATGAATATGGGTGCATTAGTATCAAGAACAGGCCCTTCACCACAAGCCTTTATGGTCGTGCCAATTGTAGGCGCATTCTTTATAGATATTGTTAATGCGATTATTTTGCAAGGCTATCTAAGCGTGATTGGCTAAGCCTTCACCTGTAAAAAAACGCCACTCAATAGTGGCGTTTTTTATGGTAAATTTGTCAAGGCAATAAGCTAAAACATCAAGCCAAATAGCTCTCCATTGCCTCATCAGTCATCAATTAATCGTGCGAATGACCTTCTTCACCGTGCTCTTTACCTGCACAATGTCCACATTGATTAATTTCAAAACCCGCTTCTGTTTCGGTTAAACGCCCATTGCTGATAAATAAATCAACTAATTGAGCCGCATTCATATCACTGGCTCTACAGGTATGAAACTCAGCATTTTCGCCAAACTCTTGCGCCATAAGAGCAAGCCATTGCTGATGTGGTTGTGGCGTGTTTTGCGCTTTCATCAACTTAATAACATTACGACCGTGAATAGAGTCAGACATTTAACGATTCCTTATATTGAAAAATCCATTTTACGATAAAACGGCGTGCCCACTCGTGCGATAGCTCATGGTTTAACAATAATTAATCTACAATTTAAGTTCCCACTCAAGATTCGGTATAGTGTCTTTAAGAATTCAACACTGTATTTGTGTAGGCATAATGGCGAAGCAGATTTCTCAAGAAACCCAAAACGAAGCAATGAAAGTGGCCAAAGCCACGCAAAAACCATCGCAAACCAAAGAGCAAACTAAGTTAATTGCTCAAGGTATCGAAAAAGGCATTGCGGAATATAAAAAGCAGCAAAAGGCAAAAGCCCGCGGCCGAGATAAACAACGTAAGCAAGACTTAAAAGCCAAGTCACGCCAAGAAACGAGTGAAATTGAGTTTATCGCTGAAGCGCCGACCTCATCGCCTAAGTTCCCTTGGATATTACTGGCAGCGAGCTGGGTGGGATTTTTAATCTATGCCTTATTAAATGGCAACTTAAACATTTAAACTCACTCTCAAAAAATAAAAAGTCAGCATTTGCTGACTTTTTTGTTTTAATTGCGAGTGAATCATGAGCTACATTTTTAATGTCACATCTGAAGTAATTTTAGTTGAGCACGCCAATACATAACCCGCTGCTATTTCATCTTGAGTCAGCGTCATTGTACTGCTCGACTCGGTCGTCCCTGATGTCACTTGGCATTTACATGCCCCGCAAACACCACTTCTGCAAGCTGCAATAATCGGTAACCCTTCAGATTCAATCCCATCAAGTAAGGTGTCATCAGCCGATAAGGAAATCGATTTATCAGCAATGCTCAACATAAACCCACTGTCACTATTGGCATGACTTACCTTAACTGCAGGTTTTGCTGGGCCACCGAAACTTTCTTGATGAAAGTTGAGCATATTAAAGCCGCTTGCTTCAACCAGTGACTTTACCGCCACCATATAAGGCTCTGGCCCGCAGACAAAAATAGTCCGCTCCATAAAGTCTGGTACCAGCTGAGCAAGCTTTGCCATATCGAAGCGGCCTGACATTCTGCAGTCATTAGCAGTGTGATTAACCCCATCCACAAGCTCAGGTGCCGACTCTAAAAGGTAATTCAGATTAAACTTCGAGCTTCTATGCGCCATCGTACTTAACGTATCAGCGAAAATAATGTCTTGTTCGCTTCTTGCACTATGCACAAAGCCAATATCACTACCGACTTTGGTATCGAGTAACCAACGAGACATTGAGTACATAGGTGTTATGCCGCTGCCAGCACTTAAAAATAGATATTTATCTGCCTTCACATCGACAAGGTTAAAGACTCCATCAGGCCCTAATGCAGAGATAACATCACCTTCATTAATATTATCAGCGGCAAAGTTTGATACTTTGCCACCTGGAATACGCTTAATGGTGAGCACTATAGAATAGGGACGTGAAGGTGAAGATGACATGGTGTAACTGCGATAAACCATCTCGCCATCAATTTCGAGTTTTAAAGTAATAAATTGACCCGGTTTGTAATTAAATTTAACCGGCGTTAAGCCTTGAAAGCGAAAACTAACGACATCATGAGTTTCATTCCACTTTTCTACACAGCGAAGCTTTATATCGCCACGTTGCCAATTATCTGCAGCTAAAAATTCAGCATCAGAATTAAGCGATTCAGCCGATTTCTTAGCAGTGCTTGCGAGTGCATTCGACATTGAAAAACCTGATACTGTTTTGGTTTTTTCAGCTGAGCCTTTGCTCTCGTCTTTTGTTGATTGCACCACAGATAGTGCTGCAGAAAATGAAAATCCTGATGAACTCATAGGGCACCTTTCACTAGGTCAATGATAAATAACTAGAGATGTAAATCGGTGATACAAGCTGATAGCCTATATCACCGTATACAGCTGATTAAGCGGCCTTAATCATTGCTTTAAGATCTGATTCAACATCAGTGGTATTACGTAAACCAAACTGATCTTCTAGCACTTTAGCTAAGTTTTCAGTTAAGAAAGCTGGCGGCGTCGGACCGGTACGGATGTTTTTAACACCAAGCGATAATAGGGTTAATAACACCACAATCGCTTTTTGCTCAAACCAAGATAGAACAAGGCTTAATGGTAGCTCGTTGATGTCACATTCAAAGATATCTTTAAGCGCTAATGCTAACTGAATAGCAGAGTAAGCATCGTTACACTGACCCACATCTAATAAGCGAGGAATCCCATTAATGTCGCCAAACTCAAGTTTATTGAATTTGTACTTACCGCAACCAAGTGTCAGGATAATGGTGTCGTCAGGCACTGATTTAGCAAGGTCAGTAAAGTAACTACGCTCTGATTTGTCACCGTCACAACCACCAATTAAGAAGAAGTGCTTAATAGAGCCGTTTTTCACATTCTCAACCACTGTAGGTGCCGCTTCCATTAGGGCATTACGAGCAAAACCAATGGTGATCTTGTGAGGGATTTCATCATAAGTGAATCCTTCAAGCTCTAATGCTTTATCAATCACTTCGCTAAAATCTTCACCTTCAACGTGAGTCACACCAGGCCAACCTACGATACTACGAGTGAAAATACGATCTGAATATTCGCCCACGTTAGGGTCAATAATACAGTTAGATGTCATCACAACAGCGCCTGGGAAAGTGCCGAATTCACGTTGCTGGTTTTGCCATGCACTACCGTAGTTGCCCACAAGGTGCGGATACTTTTTAAATTCTGGATAAGCTAAAGCCGGTAGCATTTCACCGTGAGTAAACACGTTAATGCCCTTGCCTTCAGTTTGTTGCAAGATAAGCTCAAGATCTTTCATGTCATGACCAGACACTAAAATCGCTTTACCTTTAACTGACTTGGTGTTTACTTCAGTCGGCTCAGGGTGACCAAATGCACTAGTTTCACCTGCATCAAGCATCGCCATCACGCGGTAGTTTAGTTGGCCAATTTGCATTGCCGTGCCAAATAATTTGTCGCCATCAACTGAATCTTCACCAAGGAAAGACATGATTTGATGGAACTCACCAGCAACATCAGCATCGGTTTGTTCTAATACGCGCGCATGCTCCATATAAGCAGCTGCCCCTTTAAGACCGTATAAACACAATAAACGAAGACCAAGGATATCTTCATGCACGTCACCACGGTTTGGCAGTGCTAATGGCGCTTGATCTAACATTTCAGGTTTTGAAGCAGCAAGGTTTAGTGAACCTTGTGCAATAACAGCTTCAGGCTCTACGCCTTTGTCGGCGCACGCTTGCTCGTAAGCCGCTTTTAACTCGTTACGGTAATCTTGCGCCTGATAGGCGTAATCCATTAAACGTTCATCATCAAAGTTCACGTTAGTTAACGTGGCAAAGAATGCTTTAGGCACAAAGGTATCAATTTCAGTATTGATAATATTAAATTCACGCGCTTTTACAGCATATGCCGATACGCCCTGCAACATATAGATAAGCAGATCTTGTAGATCTGACGTCGATGCTAGCTTGCCGCACATACCTTGCGAATAACTACAACCATTCCCAGCTGGGGTTCTCACTGTTTGCTCACATTGAATACAGAACATTGCCTTTCTCCTGATGATTACCTAATCATGCATTTAATTTACATGTTTAAGATTAGTTTACGCTCATCATCGAAAAGCAAAACCGATTTTTACGATCTTTATCTGTTTATTTGAGGTTGATCACTTTCAGCAAAACCTAATATAACGCCAGCTTCAGGCAAAGAGTAGGCTTATCATTAGCTTAAACAAGCACCACTACATCGATAAAGATTTGAACAACGACCAATAAAAATAGCCAGCAGTAATGCTGGCTATTTAGTTTATAAACTAGAATGAAAAATCGGCATTAATTGCCATTAATTGGCAATTAACACACTAAAGCGGCGCTGTAGGTTTTCAGGATCTTGCCTGCCAAATTTAAGCAATAAATCATCTTTACCGTCAGCATTAATATCCACCGCTGATAACATGGCTCCTTCAACAGGAATCGTTACCGGCCATTCTTCGGCGCGCTTTTTAAAAGGCTCTCTACCCGCTTGACCATAGTAAATATCGAGTTCTTCATTATCATCTGACAATAATAACTCTTTAAAACCGTCACCATTAATATCCGCTAAAGCAACAACAGGCTCACCACTTTGGCCCGAGGTTAAACTAAAACTCAGCTCAACTTCTTTACTGACATTGGCTTTGTCTGCAAACATACTGGCATCATTCATTTTAAAAACGTGTACATCTTGATCGATACTGCCAGACAGTAACGCACTGACGATCTGCGACAAACCAATATCAAAACCTGCGACAATCACTTCATCAACTTCATCATTATCAAGATCTTCAAAACGTAAGCCTGTTAGCGTACCATCCGCTTTAATGGTGGTGTTTGCTTCTCGAGGGAAGGTTAACTTGCCATTGTTGTTAATGCCTAAGTAAATTTCATAATCATTAACTCTATCGAGTACGCCTGAGCTTTTAGTGTATCTCACCACCAGATCGCTGATGCCATCGCCATTCACATCACCGATGCGCTCAACTTTGCGGTAGAGCAAATCACTTTGATCTAAATTCTCACCATAGGCATCACGTTTATTCCACCAATCAACACCACTAATAGGCTGGCTGACTGAGATAAACTCTGCGATTTCAGAAAACTGCCCATCTTCTTGTTGGTAATAGACTTCAAGTGAGCCTTCACCAACTTTAATGATGTCATCGCGCTGATCAAAGTTCATATCACTGTGATACAGCTTGGCATGACTATATTCTGCCCCATTATTTTTAAGCTCAACCACAGGAAGGAGGGGTAAAGATTGTTGGATAAATCCACCATCAGCTTGGCCTAATAGCACAGCTGTTTCTCTAAAGTCACTGATAAGAATATCGGCAATATCATCATTGTTAATATCAATCACGAAATTGCCGCGAGAAATATAGTCAGCTTGCGTCGTCACAGAAATAGACTGAATATCTGCCACTTTTTTAAGCGAACCTTGGGTGGGCATAGCATCAACGGAGTCTAATGCCTCATCATATTCAGCCGTTGATACCAACAGCGTGTTTTGCGCTGGTGAATATTGCAGTAAGGCATTATCGGTAACGAAAAAGAGCTGTTGAGTAAGTACTTCAGCTTGATTAGAACCTGAGACCTTAGCTGGTTCTAGCTCATTAATATCAAAGCTATATATATCTTTTGAGAGCATTAATTTATCAAGCTGCACTAATGCCTCATTCTCAAAACCATAAATAGCTAACCAACGTTCGTGATTATCATCAACACCTACAGCAATTAATTCATTGCCTTGATGCTCAAGAATGTTGGCACTCACTATGCCTTGAGTTAGCTCAAAATCAGCATCAATATGATGAGCGGTAAATTGAGGAGTAAACGAGGTTTCAGCAGCGATAGATTGACAGTGAGCAGCTAACAATAGACCTGTGCAACTTGCCAGTAGCGTATTCAAACTGGTTCGATTAAATAAATTCATCCTGAAATCGTATCCTTTGATTTTGTAATAACGTCAACATTAATGATTGCTTATGTTATTAAGATAACGAGTCTTGATGAAAGTTCACACAGTTTAATTGTTACGATTAATTATGGACTTAAGAAAGGAGTGAGTTCCAAGCTGTTGGTCATTACAGAAGTTAATGCTGAAGTGCTATTTAACGTGTTTTAACCTTCGATCAGTAAACTGTCATAAGCTAATCTCACTTGCTCCTCACCATACGATCGCTCAAGGCGGCGCACAATAAAATGGCCTCTTGCCATGTCTTGGAAATGATCAATAAACAAAGTATTAATGATTGCTCCACCAGCTGCGCCAATTGCAGGTACTGCCTGCGCTGCCATTTTTTGAGTGACTTGTACCCCAAATCGTTCAGCAATCACTGCCACTAATTTCACCATGGCAGGGCCAGCCTCTTTACTAATTCCTTTTGTGGCAACGTACTCAGCAGCTTCAGCCAGTGAATTTGCAATAACGGTTCGCACCGCAAAGTAGCCTTTTTCAGCTTGATCATCGTCGTTAGACTCACCACCCAGTGCAAAAACTTCAAGACAAGCTAATTGAGTTTGCACATCGGTGAGCTGTTCGCCTTCACTGCGAGCAACATCAGCAATGGATCGCAGCATAATCGTCGTTGAAATAGGCAGCTCCAGTGCCAATGCTGATAAGCCAAAAAAGCCGCCAACGCCCCCACTCACTGCCACACCTAATTTGTGCCATCGATCAGATGATTGCTCGCCCGGTACATCTTTCATAGTAAATAACGCTGCACTTGATGCTTTCATCAACGCCGCTTGTGTCACCTTGCCAATCCCTTCACTCACGGTTTTCGGCAGCATAGCAAAACCTTTCTCGATTGGCGTACCAATAAAGTCGGTCATCTTAGCCGCAAGTCCTGGATTATCGAGTAACTGTTTTGCTTGAGCAAGCTGCAGCTTATCTTGTGGTGTAAGGCTCAAATGAGCTTCCTTTTATATTTGTTCGTTCGGCGCTAGCACAATGATATTGAAATAAAAAATGTATCGAAGGCGTATACTTTCGATACATACTTTCGATACATGCTTTCAGAAAAACTAAGGCAATGCTCACTCAGCCAAACAGGCCTTACTCTTCAATCGTCACTTTTTCAATGATAATAGGCGTTTTAGGAACATCATCGTGCCCTGCAATAGTGGCTGTCTTTGCCTTTTCAATTTCTTTTACCACTTCAATACCAGCAATCACTTTGCCAAACACTGCATAACCCCAACCATTATTGGTCGTAGCGGTATGATCTAAAAAGGTATTGTCAGCAACATTAATAAAAAACTGCCCAGTAGCTGAATGCGGCGCATCGGTTCTCGCCATTGCAATGGTGCCTAATACATTGCTTAAACCACGGTTAGCTTCGTTTACAATCGGATCGCGAGTTGGTTTTTCTTTCATTTTGGCAGTAAATCCGCCACCTTGGATCATAAAGCCTTTAATCACGCGATGAAAAATCGTGTGCTCATAAAAACCATCTTTACAATACTGTATGAAGTTCTTTGAACTGACTGGCGCTTTTTCCATATCAAGCTCAATGCAAATATCACCCAAGTTAGTCGTAAACGTAATCATATTGCTCATACCTAAGTTAAATAAGGGGTGACGTCACCCCTTTGATAACGGCTATTATAGCGTGACATCATCAGCGTGAGTTATCTGCTCGCTGTTTTAAATGCTATTTACCATTGAATAAATCCATTGCGGTGCGGGTCATCGCTCGCACGCCAGTTTTAATCGTAAGTGGATAATCTGGCGCAAATTGGCTCGAATGCAATGAAGGTAATGGCTCACCAGAATCTAGACTCGCCTGATACTTTTGGGGCTCTACACTCCCCAACCAAAATAGGGTAATCGGCACATTTTGCTCAGTGCGGCCGTACAATCCAAAATCTTCGCCAGCCATGACCGGCGGCGCGATAACCACATTGTCTTTACCAATTTCAGTTTCAATACTGGCTTGTACTTTTGCAGCTAATTGCGGCTCATTATAGGTTGATGGAATCGTTTCATCGTCATGCACATACACTTCAGGAGCCAGCTCTTCAGGTAAACCTGCACTTAACGCAATCCCTTTGGTAATACGTTTAATTGCCGCTATTTGCTGCTCCCTTACTTCAGGATTGTACGAGCGCAGTGTTAACTGCAGTTTAACTTCGTTAGAGATAATATTGTGCTTAGAACCACCATGAATTGAGCCAACAGTAACCACATTTGGCTCAAGGGGGGATACTTCACGACTTGGGATAGTTTGCAATGCTAATACAGTTCTTGCTGCGATCACCACGGGATCGATCGAAAGATGAGGATACGCCCCATGGCCGCCTTTACCTTTAATAGTAATATCTACAGAATCTACATTGGCAAGCGCATAACCACTTACTACGCCTACTTTGCCTGCGGGAATGCCTGCACTCACATGTAAACCAATCACACTATCTGGAGTAGGAAACTTGCTAAACAGGCCTTGTTTTAGCATGGCTTTTGCTCCACCACCGACTTCTTCTGCGGGCTGAGCTACCATCATTAACGTGCCTTTCCAATCTGATTTATGTTTCATCAGTTGTTCTGCTGCACCAATAAAGCTGGTCATATGGATGTCATGACCGCAACCATGCATGATCCCAACGGTATTATTATGTTCATCAACCGTAGTGACTTTTGAAGCATAAGATTTACCTGTTTGTTCAATAATTGGTAGCCCATCAATATCTGCACGGATCATAACCGTTGGTCCCGAACCATTTTTATACATGCCTACCACACCGTAGCCACCAAAGTTATCAGTCACGTCAAAACCAAGCTCTGATAGCTCTTTAGCCATTTTGGCACTGGTGTTTTTTTCTTGATAAGACAACTCTGGAAATTGATGCAAATGAGTATAGAGCGCTTCAAGTTTGGGCATAGACTTCATCACTGAAGCATCAAAGTTTTCAGCATAAAGTGAGGTGCTGCTTAATGCTGTGGCTAAAACCAGTGTGACTGACAATGATACGGGTATAACAGCAAAGCGTGCTGGTAATTTCATGTTATCTTCCTTGTAAACAGCTAGATGTCTAAGCCGCAGATAAAAACAATTTATTATGCTCTGTTAATAACCTAGCATAGGCTTAATGAATTTTATAATGTGTATAAAACAATAAACCTTTCAAAGGGAAATAATACGAGTGATGATGGAAACAGGTCGATTAGTTCGCTGGAATGGCAGTAAAGGCTTCGGGTTTATCGAGCCTGATAAGGGTGGCAAAGACGTGTTTATCCATATTTCCACCCTTAAACATATGGCTAGAAAGCCCATTGTTGGCGATCAAATTGAATATGTTGTAGAACAGCAAGCTGACGGAAAAGTTAAAGCTATCAATGTGAATATTATAGGCGTGGATACTAAAGTTCAGTCAAAACAAACCAACCGAGCTAATAACAACCAAAAATCGTCTCAACACAGACCTGCTAAAAAGAGAGGCCCGATAAAAATGCACAAGGCGACCACGGCTTCAGGCACCATGAGTCGGATTATTATCATTTTAATTGTCATCGCCATTGGCAGATTTGCTATTCAAGCCTACTACGATGTAACGAATGCTCCCGGTCAATCGAGTCTAGTTCAGCCTGTCACGATAGATAACAGTCCGACTCAATCGACAAAATCTTCACCGCAGTTTAGCTGCGAGGCGGGTAAAACTCACTGCAGCCACATGCGTTCATGTGAAGAAGCGATTTTCTATATTAATCATTGTCCTGATACTCAAATGGATGGTGACTTTGACGGTGTGCCATGTGAACGTCAATTCTGTAATTAAATGGCATAGCAAAATTTATAAGGATCATAATGACAATAATTACTGAAACAGACCGCCTAATCATTCGTGAATTTAATCTTGGCGATGCAAAAGCTGTGCTTGAGTTTAATTCAGAAGAAGTCACCCGCTACACTGGCGACGCTGGCTTATGTAACACGCTAAAAGATGCTGAAAATATTATCCAAGAGATATGGTTAGCGGAATATAAAAAGTTCGGCTTTGCCCGTTGGGCTGTAGTCCATAAAGCCACAAATCAAGTCATTGGTTTTTGTGGTTTTAAAAATGACTCGCGAATAAATGCTATCGATATCGGCTACCGTTTACATCAAGATTTTTGGGGAAAGGGCTATGCCACTGAGGCAAATCAAGCCTGTATTGAGTTTGCAAAGCAGCACATGGATTTAGATATCGTCTACGGCGAAGTGGTGGACGTGAATCTTGGGTCAGTCAACATCATTAAAAAGTTAGGCATGACGTTTATCAGACAATATGAAGATGAAGGCTTTACTTTACTGAGATACGCAATCTCGTTAAAAGGTAATCCACTACCAGCAAATTAATGGGATGAAGGCACAAAAAAGGCGCCAACGACTTCTATTAGGGCGCCCTTTATACATTCAACTCTTAATCGTCAGCTAAGGCTAAAAGTAAGCTGCCCAACCGATTAGAAAGCCTTGCGATGCCGTATCATAAGCAAAGTTATCTTCATTATCGTAATCAACCCAAGTGGATTTATAAGCCAAATTCAAATCAGACCATGAGTTAATTTGATACCGTGCGCCAGATTGAATAGCGGTAGTAAAATCAGTATCACTGCCCATCCCTGCATCAGCACTAATGTAAAATAACCAATCTTGATTTATCGGTTTTATCCAGCGCACACCAACCACAAAGTCAATCCAATCATCTTCAAAGTTAATGTCACTGAATATGGCATTATTGTCTTTACGATACAGTTGCATATCGATGTCGTTATCCCACCAGCGTAAGCCAACCATATAATCTAACGTGCTATCACCATAGTCATAACGCTTAAATCCTTTAGCCTCTAGCACCCCTTGGCGAATATCAATATCCCCCTTTAATACCAAGTTATTAGTATTATCCAAGACGTTATTCGTTTCGCCATTGAGCTTCATGAAACTATAATCAATGTAATATCCCCATTGGTTATCATAGATACTCTCAAAGCGAACCATGGCGGTCATTTCCAGGGTATCCAATATAAACTTAGGGTCGACATTTACCTCTAGGTTTTGATCAAGAAGAGTCGTATCGCCGCGGATATTCAACGCCATTCCATAGATTTCAACACTATTTTGCCATGCGGGAGTATTAATGGAATTCCCTTGCCCCTCAGCTAACGCTGTATGGCTTGTAACACCGACAATAGTGAACAAAAACGCGTTAAAAACTACTAACAATGCTGGACTTAGTTTCATAAAACCTTCCTTGTTTAATTCCATAGTAAGCCTTGGGCAAAGGCTCGAAGCAACCTCGTTAAAGCAAAATTCAGTTACCGACACCACCATTATTTACGGCACCTGTATCTGCAGTCATTGGAGGCCACTTTTTAAAGGTTTCAAGATGCTGCTGCACGGCAGCTTGGGCAGGGCCAAATGCCCACATTTTTTGTCCCATCCATTTTAAATACATGCCAGACTCTTCTGCGGCACGTTCGTAAGGGTCACGACGTAAATTGAATAATAATGGCGCATTTAATTCTTCTTTAGCACCAGCCCAACCATTATTCTGTACCACAAAGTGAGCTTTCCAATCCCCGACTCGCACTGCTTGTAGTTTATCTCGCTCATAGTAGAAAATTTCATTTCGCTTTGAAGCCGCACCTTTGGTCAACATATCTAATTGGTTATAACCATCTAAGTGCGCTTTAAATCCTTTGTATCCTTTAAGCATTTTGCTTTTAAGGTCACTGGGGCCGCCCGCTGCAGCCACTAAGGTTGGTAAAAAGTCCATACCATCAAACATGCCATTTAACACTTGTCCTGCTTTGATTTTTTCAGGCCAGCTAATTAGCATCGGTGCTCGTACACCACCTTCCCAAGTTGTGCCTTTTTCACCATGAAACGGCGTCATTCCACCATCAGGCCAAGTCATGATCTCAGGGCCATTATCGGCAGTGAAAACGATGATGGTGTTATCAGCAATACCTAACTCTTCCATTTTGGCCAACATTTCCCCTACATGATCATCTAAATCCTTCATCACGACTTCTTGTAAGCCCCAACCATTTTTACCGAGCATTTCTTCATACTTTGGTGATAAATGAGTCCAAACATGTCCTCGAGACGGGCAATACCAAGTAAAAAAGGGCTTATCTGCTTTAACGGCTCGCTCAATGAAGTTTATCGTATGTTTATTTACTTCATCATCTAAGGTGCGCATACGCTCGATAGATAATGGGCCATCGTCTTTAATAGACTGTTTACCTTTGCCCGTTGACTTAGCATGGATCACATTGCGTGGCGCAAAAGATTGAAAATCTGCATCTTTAGGCCAATCAGGGTCTTCGGTATATTCCATAGCATTTAAGTGATACAACCAGCCCCAATATTCATCGAATCCATGCATTGTGGGTAAAAACTCATCTCTGTCACCTAAATGATTCTTACCAAATTGGCCTGTCATGTAGCCCATAGATTTGAGGATCTCAGGAAGGGTTGGCGTGTTGGCATTAAGCCCGACTGGACCGCCAGGTAAACCGACGGTATGCATTCCGGTTCTAACTGGTAGCTGTCCTGTAATAAACGCGGAGCGTCCCGCTGTACATGACGGTTGAGCATAATAATCCGTCATTAGAATCCCTTTTTCGGCGATACTATCAATGTTGGGGGTATCACTACTCATCACACCATTGTGATAAGCGCTTAAATTTGAAATACCAATATCATCAGTAAAAATAACGAATATATTAGGTTTATCAGTGGCTGCGTTGACACTGAAATTCATGCTCACCAAAGTAAAAAACGTTATCACTGGGATACGGCAAATAGACCATACGCTCATTGCACCTTTTTGTTTCATAGTGAATTCCTTTTTCAAACACGTTAATCCGAATTAATAAGCTATTGGAGCAGCTTAGAAGTCAATTTTAATAAACGAGATCAATCCTTAAACAGCCTCTTTTTGGCATTTATTAATCATAAGTATTCCCACAACAGCAAAGCCTGCTTCAAGCAACATATAAACCACTAGTAACCAATGCGGCATTCCATCTAAAACTAAACTCAATAAACGACCCAGCCCTAAACCCACCATAAACACAACGAGACTATATAAAGCTGGCAGCCTGATTTTTTGTACAAAAGCGCCTACGACCCAAAAAGTGACTAAGGCAAAGTAAAGTCCCATAACAGCTCGAAAAATATGAGTGACATTGACAGGTGTGGCGTCAATATTAAAAAGGAAAGACAACGAGGTAGACGGTGAAAAACCATAAGATAATGCGATAGGAGTTAAACCAACAGCCGTGGCGAGTAAAAAAATTTGTGGGGATGTCATCGTTACACTTCCTTGTCATTTTAATATTAACAGTTGGCATCAATCCATTCTCCAACCCTTGATGAGATAGGTTTTCTAATCGATTTAAACCTATGCTTTGTTTACTATTTTAACTAGCTAATATTGAGTGTAGGCAACATTAATCAATTTTCAAATTCAGCTAAAAATTATTCCGAAAATTAAATACGCAACAATCAAAGCTCTTAGCATGACAGTAATGGAAACGGCATCTTATAACGCTGTCATTATCTTCAACAGCTAATCAATTTTCTCTCTTTTTAGTCATAAACACTTAAGTTAAACAGGTTGAGTAACTTTGTGAAAAATATGATAAATCGTTCTGGCAGTCTGCCGCTAAAACGCATATATTTGATACAGTAACTGGGCTTTTAGGGACATATTCATGGGACGACACCATTGGCGTAAAATTTTCTCAATCTTATTTGTGCTCAGTATTCAATGTAGTGTCTTTTCTGTTACTGCTGCAGATGATATCAACCTAAAAAAAGTCGCTGAAGCTGAAAAGCGCAGCGAAGCCATCACCGAAGCCCAAGGTGGCTTAATCATGGCTCGAGATGGCGAAACGCCATTGACCGCCTTAATCGCCATAGGTCAAGCCATAGAAGAAAATGACTGGCAAGCCGCTGCCGAGTTTGTTGATTTACGATACTTGCCAAAAGGGATTAACCCAGAAGATGGCCCCGAATTACTCCGTAAACTGGTCATTTTATGGAACAAACAGAACATCATCGACTTGTCACAAATTAGCGACCAACCAACTGGCCACTTAAATGACAAACTCCCAAGTTACCGAGATTTGCTTGGCGTATTAGAAACGAATACCGGCCCCGTTCCCGTTTATATGCAGCATGTGCCCGACGGTAAAGGCGGTAAGATTTGGAAAATATCTAATGCTACCGTCGCCAAAATACCAGAACTATGGGATGAATACGGATATAGCCCCCAAATAGAAGCACTTGCTAACTTCCTACCTGAATTCTCTGCTTTTCATATGGAAAACTGGCAATTACTTATTCTCAGTTTAAGCATTCTTTTTGGTTGGATTGGTACGGGGTTAATCAGTCTTGCGGCTATCAGTATCGCAAAGCACTTTGAACCTAAAATCGCAGGATTAAGCCGCTTTTGTGGGCGTAGTTTGCGTTGGTTCCTGTATTTATCTTTGTTGCAATATGCCGCGCTCGCACTCGGATTATCCGTCAGAGCAAGAGTATGGTTTGATAACAGTACCTTGCTGTATCTGGCCAACACCATATTAATTCTTGGCTTGGTTGAGCTTTACTCTGCCTATAAATCAAAACAACTACATGACCAAGATAAAAGCTACAGTGTAGCCCTACTCCGCCCTATGGTAGCCATTTTAAAAATCGTCATTGTGGTCATTATCGCATTGATGTGGTTTGAAAGTTCAGGCTACAACATGGCGACGATTTTGACAGGTTTAGGTGTCGGCAGTTTAGCCATCGCCTTAGCCGCGCAAAAACCATTAGAAAACGTATTTGGCGCATTAACCTTATATGCCGCCAGACCGATTAAACCCGGAGATTTCTGCCGTTTTGGCGCCACTCTCGGTGTCGTTGAAGAAATCGGTTTACGTTCAACCCGAATTCGTAAACTCGATCGCACCGTGGTACATATTCCAAACTCGGTCTTTTCTTCTCAAGAATTAGAGAACTTCTCGGTAATCGATCGCCGTCGCTATAAGCATGATTTACGTATTAGCCTTGATACCACTAAAGAACAGCTGCAAATGTTATTGATGGAGCTACGTAAACTACTGTTATCACATCCAAGAGTGTTAGAGGTTGCCCAGCGAGCACGCTTTCTTGCTATCGAACGTGATGCCTTTGTCGTGAATGTAAATGCCTACATTGATACTGGGGATATCAATGAATACTTTGGTATTGCCGAAGACTTAAATTTTCATTTGCTGAATATTATGAAAGAGCTCGATATTCACATTGCGCCAATAGGTCAAAACGTGGTGTTAAATAATGCCGTACCTGCTGATTTAGAAGTGCAGCAACGGGCAGAACAAACGATTCGCCAACTGATTGAGGAGGAAGAGCTACCATTCCCTAATTACAGCGAAGACACCCGTGATAAATTTAAAGACAGTGTGGCATATCCCCCTATTGGCAGTGTGACAAAACCAAAAGATGTGCTCAAATCTCCAGAAGAATTAGAAGTAGAAAACGAAATCGAAGCTAAATCTTAATGCTACGGCCTTGCTAAACAACAAAAGCCAAGCAGTCGCTTGGCTTTTTGATTTTTTAAATATTGATGCAATGCAGAGTATCGCCTCAATATTAATTCAGTAACGGGTGCTCTGGCGGTAGTTGCTTGCTTATCCATAACACCAGTTTGTGTTTTCTGTTTGGGCCGTCATCTTTATCTTCAGCTAATCCTTGGATCAGGCCGTCTTGTACCAGTAAACGATAAATACATTCCACTTTATCCTTTGGCGAAATCCCAATGCCAAAGTCTTTAAAACCTCTTTTTTTGGCATATCCTTCGCCAATCTCCATTGCTAACTTAAGCAATTTATTATCATTTTTGCCTGGTTTCATCTTCAACTCCAGTCAGGTTTCAATCAGTTAAAACTACGCTAATTACTTTAAAACTCAATGGGTATATCTTAAGACTTGAGAACTAATTCACTTAATCAGGCATTTATTCATTCATTTGTTCAGCGCTTAGCCATACAATTCTCAGACTACACTGACAAAACCCAATGACACAGCATTAATCGACAAACTAAGGCCAATATAATTAAATGAACACCGCCCCTCTTCAAATCGCGCCATCGGTTATCGACACCATTAAGCGTCAACTTAATGCCAAACAAGTCATTAAAGTAGAGTTAATCCAATCACTTTGGAGCGGGTACGGTGAACTGTTTAGGGCTTATTTGTCAGGAGCAAATACTTCATCGGTGATTGTTAAACACATAAAATTGCCGCGCAGTAATGCTCATCACACCTCCAGTGGAACCGCTCACCCTAAGGGATGGAATACTAGTTTATCCCACCAGCGTAAGCTTAAATCTTACCAAGTCGAAGTCAGTTGGTATCAACATTATGCCAATAAGCTAACCTCACTCAATTGTTATGCGCTGGGTGAAAGCACGCTTGACCCTTCAGTTTTAAAAGTGCCAAACAGTAAAACTATCAGCCCCGTTCCCCGCTGTTTATTCGTCGAGCAAAGCGACCACGAAACCCTGCTGATTTTAGAAGACCTACACACACTTGGGTTTAATCAGGTACTAAAAGTAGCTGATAGCACGGCAATTTCAGCCTGCCTTAACTGGCTTGGACACTTTCACGGTAAGTACATGTTCATCAATCAAGTCGGTTCAAATACCAAAAAAAGTGAGCAATCACTGCAATATCCAGACTTGTGGTCACAGGGTGGATATTGGCACCTAAACACTCGCCCTGATGAGCTCGAAGCACTGACTGATTTACGTTTAAAAACAGCTGCGCCTTTGCTAGATAAAGCCCTTAGTGATTGCCAATATCAAACATTGATCCATGGCGATGCCAAATTAGCCAACTTCTGTTTTAGTGAGAATCACCAACACGCCGCAGCTGTCGACTTTCAATACATAGGTAAAGGTTGCGGCATGAAAGATGTGGCATTGTTTCTCAGCAGCGTAATGTTATTTACCGAAAGCGAAGCCCAAATTAACGCCTACTTAGACGAATACTTTGCCGCATTAACCATCAGCCTTGCCGACTATCAGCCTGATATTGATGCTGAGCAAGTGCAGCACACTTGGCGACCGCTATACGCTTTCGCATGGGCTGATTTTCAACGCTTTATTAAGGGGTGGAGTCCAGTTCATCAGAAAATTAATCCCTACACAGAGGCATTAACATCCCAAGCACTCGATTCGCTAACCGGAATATAACAGTACGCGCCCAGATAACGACTTTTACCCTCAAAAGATTGTCCTGCAGACATTTATTGAATCAAGAGTTGCATCTCTTAAAATGACAACCATTACAGGTTTGATTGATATTTATACAAGTATTCACACTTTAAGTGGTTACATCTCTACCTATTAATTGATATAACTAAATGCTAATGAAACGCACTCGCGGTTAGCTAGTACCGAATGCATGATGCAACGCGCTGATTTTTCGATGGAATGTAACAATGAAGAAAGAGATTTTTTTCTTTGGTGAGTGGCAGGTTGACCCCAACAGTAATAGCCTAAAATTCGGTAAAAAAACCAAACAGCTTGAACCCAAAGCAATGGACGTGCTGATCTTGTTATGCGAGCGCAGCGGCGAAGTACTCAGTAGCGATGATATCGTCAACGATTGCTGGCCCGACTCCGACATTGGCGACAATCCACTTCATAAAATTATTAACCAATTACGCCGCGCTTTCGATGACAAGGCCACCTCGCCTCGTTATATCGAAACCATACGTAAACGTGGCTATCGCACCATTGCAGACGTCAATTTTCCTATTGGTCATGAAACCCTAGCCGAGCAACAACAATGGCAATCAGGTTCTCCATTTCCTGGGCTTCAAGCCTACTCAGAACAATATTCACAAGTCTTCTTCGGCCGCAGTAAACAAATCAGTGTGTTACTAGAGCGGATAAGCCAGCAAGTAAAATTTGGTCGCGGCTTTTGTTTATTACTGGGCCCTAGCGGCAGTGGCAAGTCATCGTTAATTAATGCAGGGATCATTCCCAACTTAATGGTCGGTTCTGGTTACAACGGTGTTCATGTGGCGACTTACGGTAGCCTCGATTTTGCTGATGTGGCTAAATCGAAATTATTCATCGAACTCGCAGGCATAATGCTCGACTGGGAAATCAATGATATCCCTGTATTTGATGGTGACAGCGCCGACTCTTTATCCCACAGGCTCATTACTGAGCCACAAGCCATCGTTCAGCAATGCAAGCAAGCCATTAAATCGAACCAACAATTGCACACCCACTTTGCGCTATTTATCGATAGACTCGAAGTCTTATTGTCATCACCTTTGTTCAGCCAAGAGCAGCGCAATGCATTTGTAAATATATTGGAGCAGCTTGCTAATTCAGGCTGTGTGTTGGTGCTCAGTGCCTGTCGAAATGAGTTTTACCCATTACTCGTGGCATATCCCAGCTTAATGACAGGCAAAGGCCGTGGTGCGCATTTTGACTTATCACCGCCTGCCCGTAGCGAATTACTGCAAATGATCCGCTTACCTGCCGTAGCAGCCAACTTAACGTGGAGCAGCGATCCTGACACTGCCACCCCATTAGATGAAATTTTATGTGCCGAAGCTGCCAGTAACCCAGATGCGCTGCCCATGTTGCAATACATGTTGCAGGCACTTTACTTGCAGCGCAGCCAAGACAATCAGCTATTGTTCAGCGTTTACCAAAAACTAGGGGGTATTGAGGGGGCTATCGGTAAAAATGCAGAAGATGCCATAGCAGAACTTACCCCACAGCAAAAAGCCAGTTTACCCCATGTGTTTTCGCTACTTGTCACCTTACGGGAAGACGAAACCTCTATCACCAGCCGAACAGCCCGCTGGGCGCAGCTGCATACTAAAGAGGAACGAACCCTCACCCAAGCCATGATCAACAGCCGTTTATTCGTATCCAATTTACAAAATGGCGAACCCAGCTTTAGCATTGCCCACGAGGCACTGCTAAGAAGATGGCCACGTGCCACATCATGGATAGCAGAACATAATCAAAGCATTCGTATTAAAAGCCGGCTGCACCATTTATCAAGCCGTTGGGTACAAGAAAATAAAAATCATGCTTACTTACTGGCTGATGGTAAACCGCTGCGTGAAGCACAATTGCTAAAAGATAATCCACTGTTTGATTTAGAGCCTCAAGAAATAGAGCTCATTAACGCCTCAAGCAAACATGAAAAAGTAAGGCGCTGGCAAAAAACCTTCACCATCTCATTACTATTTTTACTCACTATCACCTCAATACTTGCCAGTGTTCGCAGTTTTGAGGCTGAGCAAATGGCTTTACAAAAACGCCAAGCAGCCGAAAATTTACTGGGTTTTATGGTCGGTGATTTCGCCGACAAAATGCGCGGCATTGGCAGAATGGATTTACTTGATGGGATCAGTAATAAAGCATTGGAGTATTTCAGTGACGCCTCTAATCCTAGCGATACCAGCTTGAGTTTTGAGTCCCGTTTTCAGCACGGTCAAACACTCGAAGCCATGGGTGAAGTAGCCTATTCACGGGGTAAAAACACCGAAGCCAAAAATGCGCTTTTAGCATCGAGAGAAAAGCTCACCGCATTACTGATTGAACAACCTGAGCATTTCGAGTTACTCAAAACTTTAGGCGCTAATGCATTTTGGTTAGGGCAATTGGATTACGATCAAAGTGATTGGCAAGCTGCTAAAGCGTGGTTTGAACAATACTTAGCTTACAGTCAAACCATGTATGAAATTGCACCAGATAATAATGAAGCAATTATGGAGTTTTCTTATGCAAATAATTCATTGGGTTCTATAAATATAGAGGAGCAGAATTTCATTCCAGCAGTAAAGAATTTTGAGCACTCTCTAACATTGAAAAAGCTTGCTTTAGCTAAAGACCCCGAAAATATTCAGCTTGTTGCGGATATTGCAGATACACGTTCTTGGTTAGCAACTGCTGTTATATCTCAAGGTGATGTAAATAAAGCCATTAACTTGCACAAGCAATTACAAGAGGAATTAATAACTTCAAATATTGAACTCACTCCTTATGCGTTTGACCGATTATTTTCGAGCTATCACATTCATTCCAATTTATTACGTTTTCAAAACCAAAAACAACATGCATTTGAAGTAACTCAATTAGGGCTCGCTGCGATTAATAAAGCGTTAATACAAGACCCGAAAAATGAGCTATGGCAAATAGCAAAATTTAATTCAATGTTCAGGCTACTAGAAGTCGTTAATGAAAAAAATATACACTCTTTAAATTTTGATATAACAACATTAGCTATTTTATTAACTGAAAATGAATCATTAAAAAACTCTGCCCAAAAACAATTATTATGGGCTAAATACCACCTTGCGTCGGCAAGGTATTATCTTCATAACAATCAATATAGTAAAAGTAATGAATATGCATTAATTGCTGAAGATTTATTCTATGACATATCAATCAGACATGCTCAAAATGTAACCTATAAAGCATTACTGTCTTCTAGCCAATTACTCATTTATTCAACTTCAGCTTCTGTTAACCCAAATATAGCTAGAACTTACCTCTGTACTGAGACGAAATCTAGATTACAATCCTTAACTGACACAAACAGAAACCCTTCAATAACAATTCCCTACCTTAAAGCTTTGCGATGCCTAGGGGAGTTACCTTCAGAATCCCAGCTAATTGATACTGTTGCTCAAGCTGGAATAAACTTTAAAAATGTTCACTAATCGAATGGAGTCACCATGTTAAATATTACAGGCAAGGCCACTTTTATCACTGTAACCGTAACAATCGATAAAAATGAAGTACCGACTTTTTCATACAGTAATGAAACAGGCTCAGTAGAGGTTACAGGCGAAAGTACCATCACCTATTTATTAGATGATTTGACAGACAAAGGATTAAAATTTGTCGGCGCCGCGTTTGAAACCCCTTTTGATGGGGTAGTAGATGCAGTCACAACCAGCAACGATGGAAAAATAATCCAATTGATGGACTTAGATAAAATAGTTGGCACCACAAAGTTTCAATTTGTATTAACCAACACTGACAACTCATTATTACTCCTAAGTGAAGACCCACAAGTAATTAATCGAGGACAAGGTAGCGTAAAATACTGCTAATTAACCTTATTAAAGTCATATTTTTCAGTAACTTACTAAGGAAGGTTAGCGAAAGGTTATAGCTAACAGAGTTCGATAGAGTATTAACTAGAAAAAGCAGTTACTGCGATGATGTTAACAATCTAGTAAGGATACTCGTTATGTTACAACTCACTTCCACAGCAGAGAATAAGCTGAATCAGTTTTCTCATGTGAATATGAATGCGCTCATTGGCGGCCACTTTGGCGCTATTGAGCAGCCACCAAAACATAATGTCAATCCTGTAACCATTCCTCTCGCCAAACAACCAGATCACATTCCATTAGGTGGAAATGCCCTCAGTTCATTATCAACTTTAGTCGACTATATGATGGAAGCGATGATAGTAGTCGATGAGTTTGGCAATATTCAAATGGCTAACACTCACGCTGCCGCACTATTATTAAGCCCATCAGCAAACAATACCGCTTCAGCTTTTAAATCTCACCTTGGCGAAAATAGCGCAACTCAAAGTTCAGTAAACTCATTGCTCGGTCGACGCTGGCAGTCCTATTTGTGTGAGCCACAAAAATCATTATATCAATCTATGATTATTGCCTCGCAAATTGCGCCAAGACCATTAAACCATTTGCCCACTGAAACCACATTAAATCTATCTAACGGACAAAGTATTGATGTTGAAATGTCAGTGACTCATTTTCCGATGACAGCGCCATTGTTCGGGATCATTTTACGAGATTTAAGCCAGTTTAGAGCCGAATATCAACAGCTTTATAAATGGGCATCGACTGATTGTTTAACTGAATTAGCGAACAGAAGAGTATTTGATGCAGACTTAAAACATCATTGGAAAAACTGCCTTGAACAAGGCGATCCGATCAGTGTATTAATCATCGATATTGATCACTTTAAATCATTTAATGATAACCATGGCCATGTCATGGGCGATCGTTGTTTACAAAAGATAGCCAAAGCAATTAAAAGCGCCTTACCTAATGAAGATTGCACCGCAGCGCGCTATGGCGGTGAAGAGTTTGCTTTAGTGATGCCTAACTGCAATACCGAAGAAGTGCAGCAAACTGCACAGTTAATACAGCAAAACATTAATGCATTGACCTATATAGATATCGGTTTGGATATCTCAGTTACAGTCAGTGTAAGCCAAGGTCATGCTAGTGAAATTAACGGCCAATTTAGAACGGCAAATGCATTATTGTGCGCTGCTGACACCGCGCTATATCGCGCTAAAGCTGATGGCCGCAATCGCATTAATGCTTGCTGCTAGAGAGGGAAGTGTGCGAGCAGAACATCATTACATGGCTCGCACCATTAGCCAGTTTATAAATTTATCACTTGTTGATAATTGCCCGTATTGTCTAAGCCACACATTTCATCATAGGCGGTTTGATATTCAAGATGGGCAACCGAATAGTCATGGCTTTTTAGTAGGGCTTTAGCTTCTACAATCGAGTTCACGCACTCGCCTGAACCGGCGCCATTTAAGCCTATAAAATTATTACCAGCATCGGTCAGCCCCACTAAATAGTGGGTTGCATCAGCTATACCAATGATTGTCGCGATATTGCCTGATTGGTTCACATTATCCATGACGTATCCTCAATTGAGTTTGGTTCACTTAGTAATCATGTTATACGTCAACAATTCACATCTAGTTCAAAAAGCAACCAGTAAGCCACTTCTACTAAGTACCAATGACATTTCAGAGGTCATAACGCCAGTTAAAGAATGTTGTCCTTCATTGCCTTTCCACTTTCTTTGCTGTTATAACTATATGATTAAAAAGTAAGCATACTGACAAGGAATCATCATGGATTGGTATATCAAGGTATTGAAGAATTACATTAACTTTAAAGACCGAGCACGCAGAAAGGAATATTGGTTCTTTGTATTATTCAATGTTATTGCTGGAATACTTTTAGGTATCATGGATAACATTACAGGCACGCTTAACCAAGAAACGGGTTACGGGTTATTAAGTGGCATTTATTCTCTAGCGGTATTCTTACCAGCCCTTGGGGTATCTGTGCGTCGCCTTCATGACACTGATCGTTCGGGTTGGTGGATCCTCATTGCGCTTATACCGCTTATCGGCGCATTGATATTATTGTATTTCTTTGTGTCTGACAGCCAAGAGGAAACCAATCGCTTTGGCCCTAACCCTAAAGGTAACGAAGTCGAAATCTAGCCTTGGAATTAAATAAGGGCTCAGTAATAGCCAACAAAGGGCAGTTTAGTGCTAACCAGCGCTGCACTGCCCTTTAATATTACTGTTTGTTCAAATTTACCGCAGACAAACCACCTCGATTTCAAACTGTGATCTACACCTCTTGAGCCTCTGATTTATATCCCGCATGCTAATTGCCCTTTTTGATTAATGGCTTGTTATTTAACACGCATTTTCAAAAAGATCCGTTCGGATGAAGGTAGCAGGAGAGTGGGGACTAACCCCACACCGACGAGGCAACTTTAGTTAGTGGATTATCCGCTAGTAAAGCACTCTTTCAGGTGCCACATTGTGGTGAGGACTGTTACTGGACGAGCCTCTGGAGAGACTGTAAACAAACGCTATTCGTCAGCGATTGTCATTACAGCGCCGAAGGCGAAAGTGAGGCTGACTTATCAGTCACGCGAAACGCTCAGGCAAAAGGACAGAGGAGAGGATGACTGTATTCATTTATGGTCACTGTCGTTTGTTGCTGCGCCTAAAATCTACCTATGTGGGTGGATGCTCTGTCAGTTGCCCTCTTCAGTACCACATAACAGCCATATCTTTTCCTCCTCCATATTAATTTTGTTGTTTAATATTCGAGGAACACCATGAACTTTCACGCGCTATTAGCTGATATCAATGCCATTGTTTGGGGCCCAATCACCCTATGCTTACTGGTTGGTACCGGTCTTTATCTCACTATTCGGCTTAAACTATTACAAATATTTCAGCTCCCTTTTGCCTTAAGTTTGTTATTCAAACCTGCAACAGGCAAAGGTGACTTATCATCATTTGCAGCCTTGTGTACTGCCCTATCGGCGACCATAGGTACAGGTAATATCGTCGGGGTAGCTACTGCGATAAAAATTGGTGGCCCAGGTGCATTATTTTGGATGTGGTTAGCCGCCTTTTTTGGCATGGCAACCAAGTACGCCGAATGCATGCTAGCGGTTAAGTATCGCACCACGGATGCCAAAGGTAATATTGCTGGCGGCCCTATGTATTACATTGAACAAGGGCTTGGCCTAAAATGGCTAGCCAAAATCTTTGCGGTATTTGGTGTTGGTGTGGCGTTTTTTGGCATTGGTACTTTTGCCCAAGTGAATGCCATTAGCGATGCCATGACAATTGCGTTCAATGTACCTACATGGGTGACAGCAATTGTACTGACAACAATGGTGGCAGCAGTCACATTGGGCGGCGTCAAACGTATTGCAAATGTCGCTCAAAAGCTGGTACCTACAATGGCGCTGGGCTATGTCTTAGCGTGTATTTGGATTCTGTTTAGCTTTTCAGAGCAAATTATACCAGCGCTCGAATTAGTAGTTCACTCAGCCTTTACCCCCATTTCAGCTGCAGGTGGATTTTTAGGGGCCACTGTTGCTCAGGCCATTCAAATTGGTATTGCCCGAGGTGTTTTTTCAAATGAATCTGGCTTAGGTAGTGCCCCAATTGCCGCTGCTGCTGCCAAAACTAAAGAACCTGTAGAGCAAGGTCTTGTCAGTATGACGGGGACCTTTTTTGATACCATTTTGATTTGTACCATGACAGGTTTAGTCCTGATTATTACGGGTGTTTGGAATGGTGATACTGCGGGTGCAGCAATGACCAGTGCCGCATTTTCAACGGGAGGCTCAGCCATTGTCGGTCAATATATTGTGACAATAGCGCTAGTGTGCTTTGCCTTCACGACAATTCTTGGCTGGCATTACTACGGTGAACGTTGTTGGTACTACCTAACTCACAAACGCCTAGGAGACCAAGGGATTAAGGTGTATCAATTAACCTTCTTAGGCTTGATTGCTGTCGGTGCATTTATTCAATTAGATTTAATTTGGATGCTTGCCGATACTGTTAACGGCTTAATGGCCATACCAAATTTAATTGCAATTATTGGCTTAAGACATGTCATTATGACAGAGACACATCATTATTTTGAACGAAAGAAAAAGCAGTTTTCACAGGTAAAACTGGCAAATTAGTACCTGCTACAAATAGAGTTCTGTTTTGGTGTACTTGTCAATTAAGTCTTGAATGGTGCCGTCATTTTTTAACTCTAAAATGGCGGCATTAATTTGTGGCATTAACGCTTGATGCTCTTTCCTTAAGCGCATGACTAACACCCCTTTTGAATGAATAGCAGCTAATGCGATTGGGAGGTTGAGCTTTTTCGCCCAATACAAAGCAGGTAAATCTCCCGAAATGGCAGCATCAACTCTGTTTTTATGCAGAGCTTTTATTAATTGTTTTTCAGAACTGAAGTCCACTCGAGTAAAAATATCATCATCGTGGTACAAATAGCCAAATACAGTGCCTATTGGCTGCCCTTTGATCTTAGCAATGTTAGACCAAGCCTCCTGATTCTCTTTAAGCGTTATGATGTTTTCTTGAATATGAAGCACTGGCTCTGACTGAACAAATTGCGCTCCCATATCTCCATCAGCAAACCAACTTGGACTCACAAAATCAAAATCTAATAACCCTTTTTCAAGTGCTTGATTTGTACGTTGGGGAGGAAAATCATGGCGCTCGATGTCGATTGAAGCCGTTGCAAGGATTTGCGGAACTAACTCACCTAATATACCTGAGTTATTCGCGTCTTCGGTAATATAATAGGGCACCCAACTACTTGAGCCATTGACATTATATTTAAGAGTGGTGGCATGCAGTTTTGCATGAAACAGCAAAACTGCACTCAGCAAGAATAAGTAGTACATTTTATGCAAATAATTATCCCCCAAAACGTACACACTTTAAAAAAGTGCCATCAAAATTAAATTTATCAACACCTTAAACTAAAACAATTGCGCAACATTGTTAAGCTGATTTTAGCCTTACTTAGAAAAAATAGCGTTCTGAAGATGACAAAAGCAGCGCCAAACTCGGCTTTTGTTCACTTAACTCACTCATTAGTAATTGATTCTTATCAAACTAGCAATATAAGCGATCGCTTAATTAGCGTTTCAGTTTACATTACCAGTGAATCAAGTCATAGGCTAACCAAGTGGTTTATTCGAAGTGATGTGTTAAATGAGTCATCGATGTTGCAGTAAATTGGGTATTGGTTAGTCGCACCAACATTATGGCGGCGCGCTACTTCGCTTCTGTCACAATATCTAAGTTGAGCTTAATATCTAATGATAACGTCGCTAATTTTTTATCCATCAATGCACGGATCTTTTGCAAGTCCGGTAATAGTTGATTCGACTTCTTCGGGTTTACATTAATGTTAACCATCAACTCGGGACCTACTTTAGCAATACCTGTAATCTCA
Organism: Shewanella sp. UCD-FRSSP16_17; assembly: GCF_001675935.1. Taxonomy (NCBI): domain Bacteria; kingdom Pseudomonadati; phylum Pseudomonadota; class Gammaproteobacteria; order Alteromonadales; family Shewanellaceae; genus Shewanella; species Shewanella sp. UCD-FRSSP16_17. The sequence goes on along the minus strand of NZ_LZFV01000035.1, from coordinate 184,329 downwards.
AGCTCTTGTAGGCTAGAACCGTTGGCCTCTGAGACACTTTCATGCACTAGAGAGCAAATCTCTTGGCTCGGCTTCATCATCAGCAGCTCTCTTAACGCACCAGTGAGCATGGTTAATGGCACCGATATAAAGTAACTACCGATAAGCAGCATCATGACAGAGTCTGCGTAGACGGCATATGCATGCCAAGGTGTATATGCCATTAACACAGCAATAATAAAGCCTGCACAAACTGCTGCACTGATAATGGTATCCATCTTCCACTGTTTTATTTCAGCAGCAAATAAGCCCGAGCGCTGCGGCCCGTTTTGGCGAGCTAAAAACCACCAAACACCAGCACACCCTAATAAACCAATGAAACCAAAGACAGCCGCAATAGACATATCAATGGCTTTACCACCACTTAGTATTGTTGTCATCGCTGACGATAAGCTAAAGCACAGCAACATTAAAATCACCGTACCTTTAATTGCCACCACGAGGGGTTCGATGATCGCTTTGCCAAACGCAAATTGAGATCTTGAGGGAGCACGCATGTAACTCGAGGCGGCTAATGAAAGCATGGTAAGAAATAAACTCATCAGCGAATAAGCACCGTCAAATAAAATGACAACTGAGCCGCTTAACCCACCCACTGCAACACCTAACACAGCAAACGCTAACGCTGCTGCAGCGGAAAACTTAAGTAATTGTTTGTCTTTATTTTTATCTCTTACACACATGAATTATCACCAATTAAAACCTGTGGTAATTATTGTCATTGGTGACTATTTTCTCAACAGTGATTCTTGGTAATAACAACCCCAAGATAGGACTAAGTATATAAATTGATATAAATCATAAAGTTAATGCACACATTAAGCGTCAAAAAACATGACACTCAGTGAGTTAGTGATACATTCGAAGGCTGAAAGGCATTAAAACTTAAACAGATAATCGCTGATCTGATCGCACAGCCAAGCGACACTTTCAGGTTGTGCGCTGCCTGGCATTGAAAACATGCAGTAATCTTCGTGGGTTAACCCATAGGTATGTTTTATCACCGCCAGTTTTTGATTTCTCAAATGAGGTCTAATCAATGGCTCAGGTAACACGCCCCATGCTTTTTCGGACATAATTGTATTCAACATATATTCGAAACTTGAAAAACCAATATGTCGCAATGAAAAAGGCTGTAATTCAGGGTTATCTTTGTCATTTAAGTAAACCATTACTGCTTGTAGTGATTCACGTAATTGGCTGTCCGACACCCGCTTAAGGCTCGCAAGTGGATGTGTATGCTCACACACTGACATCATTCGAATTCGCCCCAAGGGCAGATAGTCAGTATTGGCATCATCCACTCGTTCAAAATCAACACCAAAGGCAAAGTCCACTTGCCCAGTATTGACTAGATTAGCTAAATCACCACTTGATGCTAATACTGTATTCACTGTGGTTGCTGTGAAGTGGTTATTCAGTTCTATAATAAAGGTTTGCCATACTTCATCAGGAAAAGAATCATCCCTTGCTAGCCAAATTTCTGAACGAAACTTATCGATCGTTTGCTCGCAAGTCTGCTGAATACGCTCACATGTTGCGACGACACTTTCGCAGTCTTTGTAAATTGACTTGCCCACCTCAGACAAGACTAAACTGTTACCAGAACGCACAAATAATTTAGCTGAAAGGCTCGTTTCTAATGCCTTCATCGCCATACTCAGCTGAGTACGATTACTGTTTAGCTGTTTTGCCGCCGCAGTAACAGAACCGGTGTCGGCAATTGCACAAAAGATTTCAAGCTGTTTAAGATTCATAGTTCAGCCGCATATCGTAACGTTATAAAGAAGCTTTATTGCTGTTGGCGCAGGTTAAATTGCTTTTGTGCCAACGCGTTATATTGCTCCAACAAGGTTTGCTCACTCGTATTGAGTGACAATGCTTGTAAATCAATTTTTAGCAGGCCTTGGCGATTAAATTGACTCGCAAATGTCCCCATATTCAACATATCAACTTGCCAATCGGTTAATTGACCAATCACATAATTACCAAATTGAAAGGCTTCATATTCGTTCAGTAGCGTTAAAAAATCACTAAACCCAAAGCCCTTTAATTGCTTTTGAGCGTTGAATGCCGCTAGATACCCCTGAGAAATGGGATCGTTCTTACCGGATAAAGCTTGCTGAAATTGATATGAATGACGAGTTTCATGAACTAAAAATGCCAGTGAGGCATAAGGGTCTTCCTCTGCGAGTTTCTCAGGGTTGAGGTAAACAATGCCACTACCGCCTTTTTCCACATCGAAATCAAAATACACCATTTTGTTCGGATAGCTATGGTTATCAATAATTAATAGTGGAGTTTGGGTGCCAAAGCTTTGCACCGCTAAAGCAAATACCTTTTTAAGCCAAGGTATTTGCTCATCTATGGTTAAATCCGACCAATTTGCTATTGCTTCAGTCACATTTTTATCTTGGTTAATTAACCCAACTAAGCGGTCCGCATGGGATATTGTTAACGCATAAGCTGGTGCAAGGAAGGCATCACTTTGAGGCTGAAGTGCAAAAGCTTGCGGCGCTTGTTGCTGTAATGCTTGATTCGCGTAAAAGCGGTCAGCTGCAAATGATTGCGAGGGACTCAGCCACAATAAAACGATGATTAAAATGGTTGAGACTATTGTAAATTGAGGCATAGTAGACTGGCTTCCAGAAAGATTATTATTGTTATACTGAATATTGCAACGCGCTGATATCGCCAAAGAGTATCACTTATATTCGCCTTATTCAGCATAGATTTAATTGAACTAAATTCTGCTCCCATTGGACTAATAATAGTATTAAGCATGACATGTAAGGCTTTATTCCTACTGAGTATTAAGGCTAATGAACAAGAAACCTGATCGCATCACTGCAATGCAACAGATAATGACTCAGGTGAAAGCCACGTTTCCATTAACTGAGCCCGACACCTTTGTATGTGGCCCTGAAGGGAATTGCCAAGGTTGCCCGAAAAAGTTACTCGAATTGGTTGATAGCGAAATCAGCTATTGGGAAGCGGCAATTGAAAATGGCAACACACCACAGCTTGGCGATATTAGTCGCTTTGCTAAACTGTGTAAAAATGTAAAACGTGGCCTAGATAGAAATGGCGTCATTGAAAAATATCGTCAATATAAACAGCCTGAATAGTAGTGCTTTCATCAAGTTAGCTTATGTTCTATGCTTAATTAGCCCTAGCAATTAATATTGTTTTACATACAATGATGAATATATCGGCAGCGATATCATAATACTAGAAAGAGGCACCAATGGATAAAGCGAAAATACTTGTGATAGACGACGATCCAATCTGTACCAGTATGATACTGGCGCTTCTTGGTGATGATTATCTGGTATTAACTGCCAACTCTGGTGACGGTGCGATTGAAGTACTCTCTTCAATGAAACCAGATCTTGTGTTTGTGGATATCACCATGCCTGATGTGAATGGCTATCAAGTGATTAAATACATGAAAGAGCATGAATTGACGCAGCATGTCCCTGTCGTGGTTATCAGCTCACTTACTGAAGAATCAGATCAAAAGTTAGCGCTTAAAATTGGCGCAGACGAATACCTCACTAAACCTATTCTTCCTAATACTGTGCAGCTTACTGTCGATAAGTATCTCGATGGAGCATAATCTTTACTGACACTTTTATCGCCTTAAATAAGGCGTTGTCGTTATTCTATTTCCAAGTTATAAAAATGCCGCAATCTACTGATTGCGGCATTTTTGATTGACTGAGATATCACTCACCACGCTATTGAATAGTGAATGAACTCGATAAATTAAGCATTACTTAGCACCTGGCTCTGCATGCTGATTCATCCATTTTTCAACTTCGTTATACCAGTAAATTGAGTTATTCGGCTTCATGATCCAGTGGTTTTCGTCTGGGAAGTAGATCATTCGCGACTCAATACCTTTGGTTTGAAGCGTACGGAATAACTCAAAACCTTGACCTACTGGTACACGGTAATCTAATTGGCCATGAACCACTAAGGTTGGAGTATTAAAGTTTTCAGCACCGTAATGCGGAGAGATTGATTTATAAATCTCAGGATTATCCCAGTAATCACCAAAGCGAGTGCTGTGGACCGAGAAATCAGCAGCCATTTGCGAGTACATGTTATATACGGCAGCATGAATAAATAATGCATTAAACGGCTGCTCTTTTTGACCTAGAATAATCGATGATAAGTAACCACCGTAGCTTGCACCACCTGCCACTAAACGATCGTTATCGATCCAGTCTTTTGCTTTAAACCAATCCGTTGCTTTAAATACATCTTCCAGCGACTTGTTTTTCCAGTCAGGGTTAATGCTGTCAGTGTAGTCTTGACCAAAACTGTTAGAACCGTGGAAGTTAGGCCATGCCGTTACATAACCCCAAGAAGCAAATGTTTGTGCATTCCAGCGATAATGGAAACCATCAGAGATAGCACTATGAGGACCACCATGAATCAGCATCATTAACGGATACTTTTTGCTTTTATCAAACCCTGGCGGGTAATGAACCCACATTTGTACGTCTTGGTCGTTATAACCTTTGTAGGTCACTGACTCGTAGGTACCCATATCAACATCAGCTAAAATGTCATCGTTAAAGCTGTCTAAGCGGGTAGTTTTGCCATTGCTTGGGTTAATTTTAACTAGGCGAGCTGGGTACAAAAAACTGTCGTTAGCGGCGACGATAGTACCGTCGTTAGCTATAGATGGCGCACCGAAGTTAGTTTGTTTAGTAATCGGTTTCACTTTGCCATTTCTAGCATTGATATGAAAAATGCGGCGCGTGGCAGCATCGTCAATCGCGGCGTAAAAACCTTTGTTATCAGCCGTCCAGCTAAAGCGGGCAACAGAGCGATCCCAGTCAGTAGTGATCACACGTTCTGTACGTTTGTTTACATCCAATAGCACAAGATTTGCAGTGTCTGCATAAAAACCATGGATAAGCTGGCGGGTAAACGCTAACGTTTTACCATCTGGGCTAAAGGTAGGATTTGAATCTGGCGCTTCGTTCTTAGGCGTTAAGTTAACCACTTTACCGCTGCCAATTTTCGCCATGAAAATATCAACTTTTGGATCAACCTGATTGTCCCAACCATTACTGTTAAACGCAATGAACTGTTCGTCAGGCGAAATATCGTAGTTGCCACTACTTTGTGATGAACGTGGCAGTTGCTTATTCAGTGGTTGAGTGATCGCTTCTACTTCGCCACCCTTTGCCGGAATACGAAATACATGCGCTTGTCTGTCTTCTTCAATCCAGTGATCAAAGCTTGAAAAAGGTAATGCATTCCACTGATGCGCAGAAACTTTATTGTCTTTATTCGCTTTTAACTGAGTTGCCATTTCATCCCAATTTTTACCAGGGAAGATACGGCTAATGAAGTAAACATTTTCGCCAACCCATTTAAGGCCTTTAACGCCACCTGGCACATTGGTTAAGCGCTGTGCTTCGCCCGCTTTGTCCAATGGGAGTAAATACACTTGGCCAGCATCATCTTTATTACGCTTACTGATAAACGCGAGTGTTTTACCGTCAGGAGAAAACGTCGCCTCACTTGCACGTTGCCCTTCAGCAGTCAGCGCGCGTTGACCTTTACCGTCTTTATCAAATAGCCACAACTGAGTGGCGCCTTTGTCTTCAGGCACATCATATTGAGTAACAGGGGCAATAATGTACTCACCATTAGGCGAAATAATTGGATTGCCAATTCGGCTTAATTGCCAAAGCACATCAACTGATAACTTTGTATTTTGTTCTGCTTGATTTTGCACTGAATGCGCTGATTTTGTTGGCTCTGCGGCGATTGACGCTGCAGGCATCAACAAGCACATAAGCACTATCCCAACTTTCTTCACGAGAGGACTCCTTGATTTATTTATTGTTATTTTCTTCATTACTCGCATTTTATCGTCATGCCAGTCAGTACAGCTAGTAATAAATGTTAATCGAATTAACACCGAGAGAACGGGACAACCATCACCCTTGTTACATCAGCATAAATCCATTGTCATGCTTAACAATTAAATAAAGCTTAAACCTGAGGAAGATAAAAATAAAACGTCTCGACCGTCATTAACCGCTGACTTTTCAACCTATTTTCATTGATATCCATCAATGAAAACAGCTACCATAATTTAGTTAATTATTGATAATTAAGAATAAAAACAACAATGGTGCAACATGCAAAAAATTGATCCAGTTAAAAGTTTATTACTCTTCGATCCTGAAATTAGCAAATTACAATTCAATATAATTATCTGTTTACTGATATTTTGGGGTGGATTAACCCAATATATGGCAATCAGTTATATCCCTTCGCTATGGATAGACACCCTTGGATTTTGGCCGATATTGGGCCTTTTTTTTGTATCCAGTATATGTGGCGTACTCATGCTAGATAAAGGGCAACCTATTTACATTTTTACAGGTTTTAATCTCATTTTATTAGGTTCAGGCGCTTTTCTCTGTTACTTCTTACAATCACTAAGCACTGAAATCATAATAGATTTTATAAAATATGCCGTATTCATGGTGCTATTTTTATTATTTTCGAACGTGTTTTTACCAGAAAGATATTTACAAAAAAAGCCATTTACCTTAATCGCTACCGCGCTAGTCATATTGCTAGAACTTGTTTCATGGTGGCTTTGGGGATCTAACAGCAACATTTTAAGCTTATTGGTGTTGGTTTTGGTTATTGGTGGTCTCAGTAGTACATGGGCTGAAGCCAATGCAGAACACTCTGAGTACATTAAGCTCGAATTAAATGATGCCATATTCTGGGGCGCACATGTGTCTATGGGGTTTATCTTCCTCTTAATCCAAGTGGCTTCTAGACGCGATGACTCATCTAGTACAAATTAACCCAACGATTCTTTAATCAATAATAATCATTTTTTTCAATATATTAGAAACTTAAAAAGCCGGCATTCATAACCCAATGCCGGTTTTTTTCACCCTTACTCGAACATATTAAAAATATATTCATACTATGTTTGTTGATTTATTGTTGTTTTTATATACACTTTTTAACGCACATTAGGTGCCTTCAAGCGGAATGATGGGGAGAAGCTCCGCTGATATATTCGAAATAATAGGGATATGAAAATGAAAAATAACCAAAGTAGTGTCAACGAGACCTATAAAAAGCTCACCATAATAAGTTTACTCACACTCATGCCATTGGGGGCTTTTGCTGGCACTGAGCACAACCATTCAGAGATGAAGTCATCATCAAAACTTACGCAAAATAGCGCAAATTACGCAGAGCGACATCGCACTCAGCGAACTGGGCACCACAGTGATCGGTACGCCCATAAATGGCGAAAAGATAAGTCACATGGCCATAAACACCAAGAACATAATGGTCACCGACATTGCAAATACGAACGTGCCTTTTGCCAAGGTATACCTGAGGTTGCTGAAGCCGACCTTCCAACAGATACTGACTTAACGGGGTATACGGGAGAAGATATTGGCTTCTTCGAAAATAAAGTCTTTGATGATGAACCCGAAGTCCTCTATGCATCAGACAGTTTTGATGACACAGTCAATGACACCAGTAGACTAAAAAAAGCCCTTAGGTTTGCGGCTAAAGAAGACGATGGCGGTGTTGTTATTCTACGGGGGTCTCAAAAAGGGACGAATAACCGCTACAGCTTGGCGCACATCGTCGTACCATCGAATGTCCGTATTGAAGTCGAGCCTGAAGTCATACTTGAAATGCGTGGCATTAAAGAAGATACCTACCCTACTGGTACCCCAAATAACCGACCAAATCGCCAATTTTTATTCTCATTTGGTCGCAGTGTTGGTCCAAGTAAGCTATCAGCTGAGCGCACGGTGAACGTTCAAGTCACATCAACGGATCCGACTCGAAACTTTACTGTCGATGCTAAAACCAATATGCCATTTAACTATGGCGAAATGCAGGGCGGAAATGGAGGTGGGCTAGTCAACTTAACTCGTGCTATTCCATTTGGATTATTTTATGTCGAAAACTTTTCAGTGTCGAATGTCACCATTGAAGATAATCATACTGAATCAGTATCTGTGCAAATGTTTGCCGATGCCGACTACAAAGATGGCTCATTCACGTATCGATTTGGCTCAGCGCCACTTTATCTTCAAAATCGCTATGTAAAAAATCCTGAAGGTTCACCCAGCTTAAACAGACCAATGAACCCAGTTAATATTCCAGTTCCTACTAATGAAAATGGCGACTTTATTGATGATGAAGGCAATATCGTCCCTGATATGTTTGCGATTCAACGTAACCCAACTTATGCCCGCACACCGATTAAAGGCTCAATTAAAAATATTAAGTCAGTTAATGCTCATACGGGTTATGGCGTAGTGCAGGTATACGGTGGTGATTGGATTGAAATTGATAATATTGAAGCCTTTAATGGTATTGGTGTTCGAGTTGAGGCAGGTAATGGCACTAACAAAGACAACTTTAACCGCTCAGGCCCTTACTTTAGTTCAGCCAATAAAATCAAAATTTCAAATATTAAAGTCACTAACGGGTTTACCGGAGTGTGGTTAAAGCCACACAGTAAGATAATGAAAGACATTAGTGTAGAGAACATCGAAGCTATCGACAGTGGTTCAGCATTACTTGTCGGCAAAGGCTCATTTGCCTGTAAAAGTAGTTGTCGTGACTTAACACGTGGCCGAATCAACAACTTAACAGTCAGTGGTGACATTATTTTACGTCAAACCATCTATGATGAGCCTGTGGCTGAAGTTGGTAATGTTGCGACTTACTTTCTAAGTGAATCAAACCGTGAATATTTAGCCCAGCAAACAGGTAAAAGCACCACCGAGATTTCTCGTGCTGATATTGAGCGTAATGTCTCGGGATCACGCTGGTATTTAACCTTTCCAGCAGCACCGATCCTAGCGCTCTCTCAGCTATCAGCAACTGAAATTGGCGATCAGTCAGCTTTTGAAGGCTTTTATGGCGTCGATTATTGCGACGCAAATATCATTCAAGATGGACTTGCACTGACTGACCGAGAAAAGTCGCGCCCTGACATTCTTTATATGGGAGATGCCCATACTCCAAATGGTGAGATCGCAACCGATTACATTTATAAATAATGCAATATTAAGGCTGAACCCAACTTGGTCAACAAAAAGCCAGCGCAATTGATGCTGGCTTTTTACTACTACGCTCTACACCTGTAGCCATAATGGGGGGAAATTCATTCATAAGTTAATGAAATCATTTAGCAAGTTTTCCACTCTGCAAAATAACGATATCAATGGTAAAATAGTCAGATAATTCGTATCCATTAACACAAGGTCTTGCAATGAATCCAATTATTGCCCTATTAAAAGAACATAGCGTCAGTGATGAAAAAATCAGTGAAGTGTTCCAAGCATTAACTCAAAACCCAATGATGGCTATGAGCATTATTGGTCAATTAGGTATTCCAGCGGAAAAGCTACAACAGCTAATGGCAATGGTTATGCAAAACCCTGGGTTGATTAAAGAAGCTGTTTTGGAACTCGGTTTAGACTTCTCTAAAGTGGAAGCAGCGAAAGCGCAAATGCAACCTCAATAAGCCTGTTGCATTAACCCGCAAGCTTTATCAATAAAAACGGCCAATCTTTGATTGGCCGTTTTTATATCTTATAGATCAATACTCATCACCTTACATGACAAATTGACCATACCACTGTTACTTAGCGCCACACGCCCCACTCACCTGTGGTACCTGGTTCTTCACCTTGAGTCCACCACTGAGCTGTCCAAGTTTGATTATTATGTATAACGGTTTCACCACCGGTGTACACTGCAGATGCACTCCATTGCTCCCCAGGCTCAGGGCCTGGTCCTGGCTCAACATCGCTCGGCGTTACGCTAAAGCTATAAATTGATTTATCTTCCTCACCTTGCCCTGTGACAGTGAGTTCAAAGCTGAAGCTTTGAGCAAGATTATCGAGTCGTGCAGTGTTAATAATTAGTTCGTCATGCTGACCAACTTCAGTCTCAATTGGTGTGCCACTTACTTGCACCCATGCCACATGCTCAATATCACCCTGGCTGTTCGCTGGGGTTAATACGACATACTCACCATGTGACACCGTAGCATCGGTAATAGGTTTTAATACCGTTGGCGTAATAACGGCTTCGACAAACTCATTCTTCTCAGAAATACTAAACTCACCATAGGCTTGAGCATTCTTTGAGTTAAAGAAATTCTCATGCAGCTGATTTTGAAAATACATATAGTGATTCATCTCAGCATGCCAGCGACCAATAAACACATTGCCATCATAATGGTCGTGATAATAACCACTGACTTCAGCAGCCAATAAACGATCCCAAGCCAGCTGGTTCTCTTCGGTGATAACGAGTGAAAAGCTAGAATGGATTTCGCCATTGTTATTGTAGACTTTGTAGTTAACTGACTCGCCTATTTGTGGCGTTGTTAAGCTCACCTCTTTTGGAATAAACGCATCCCCCTGCTCTAAATAGGGTTCTGTTGGCTCAGGATCAATTGGGCCGTCACCAGTAATTGTGATATCACTACAGTTATAAAACCCTTCACCGACTGGATCTTCACGTTGCCAGCGAGTATATAAAATCGCATCACCAGAACGGTCTGCAGGTATTGTAATATTCATCCGATACTTTTTATCTTCGCCGACTGCAACATTACCGTACTCTTGCAGTAAGACTAAATCATCCCAGTTAAGTGGCTTAGACACATCCACTCCAGGTTTGGTTAAATAAAATTGCCAAAATGAAGGGTTGTGAGGCGCAGTTGCATTAAACACATACTCAAATTCACCTGGTGCTAATTCAGTTCGTGTCCATGCTGTATGTTCAGCCCCCATTCCCCGCTTTTGAGCATCATTGGCGTAACATAAACTGCCATCAGGGATCGCCGCTTTCACCGCATCCATGTCATTATAAGCAGGCGCAGGTATGTTAATGGCAAATTCATTGCGCTGAATAAATGGATACGTACCAGAAATCTCTTTTGCTTGTGCACAAGCCGCATTCGGCGGTGTACCACTCCAAAGCCCACCTTGTTCATAACAAATTGATTGCCTTGCTTCAGGAAATTCAGCCCAGCCATGAGCGTGTGCTTGTTGATTAGACATAGTGAAATACAAAGCAGAAACTGCTGCCATTGCACCTATGAGTCTTATTGTTGTCATTAAATATCCTTTATTGTTTTTGAATATTAACTCACTCATTAATATTCATTTCGGTCGACATGTTGAACAAAGCGACCTATTCAACAAAAAATAAACCTAAGTATCAAATTACTGATAAATAAGAGTAATTATGTAACATAAAGAACTATTATCAGCGTTATGAGTACACTGCCACATAGGCTTTAACGAAAGAAAAACTGCATTTATTTGCTAAAAAAACACAATATAAACAAATAGAAGCGTTAATAGAGTGAGAAATTTACACGTTATTAAATGAAGCTGAGTGTAAAAAAGGCCGAACCACCGATGCAACATATTGATAAGTTTGTGTCGTGACCTGTTTTTGAATAGAAAAAATGACTCGATTTATCCAAACTAGCACGCTTGGTTCAACTGATGGCTTTACTGCCTATAACAGGCAGTAAAGCTTGTAGAATGAAGTGCAGCTGCGAGGACTTCGCAGCTGCCGTAAGGGCGTTAACCCGCAATGGGCTTTTGGCCTGACGAAATGGTTTCAGCGCTTTTCATCAACATATAAATACAGGTTGTTATTAAGCAAACACCTAGGTACATGATCAAGCCATTTCCGACTTCGGTAAATGTTGTGGCTAACAGCGGACCTAAAACAGAACCCACGCTATAGCACAGCAGCATCATTTCTGTAGCCGATACCATTTTTTCAGTCGGTAAATGATCACATGCCAGTGTGATGGCGATGGGGTAGAGCGCGAAACTACTCGCGCCTAATAGCAATAAACTAAACCCCATCATTACTAACGTAGAAGACTCAAGCACGCCCATAACCGCTAAACAACCTAGCATGCAAAATATCGCCATTAATAAGCTTTTGCTCATCCGGGTCGACATCGCACTGGCAATGGGTTGCACTAACATTCCCCCCATAATGATGCTCGCCATTAGCAGTCCTGTGTGCTCTGCAAAAACACTGATATGCGTTAAATATGATGGCATTAATCCATAAATTGGACCGAGCAATAACCCTGACACCATACAGCCAATAATCGCTGGGCGGTTGATATGACGGATTTCTTTGCGGCTAATAGTTTGTTGATCGTGACTATGGGGCTGGCCAGAACGAATCAGAATGGGAGCCAATGTCGCCATAAACAAGAGTAACAATACACACAAATATGGCTGTATTCCGTCTGTTCCAAACACTGAAATAGCTAACTGGCCTACAGCACTACCGCCATACAAAGCCGCCATGTATAGCCCTAACCGCTTAGCACGTTGCTTAGAGCAATTTGCCATTAACAACCAAGACTCTACGACTACAAATACACCTGCTACAGCCATGCCAGCAACAAAACGAGCGACTAACCAAGTCACTTGATGTGGCACCAATATCATAACAACAACAGTCAGCGCCACCAGAGTCAAAAAAGAGATAAAAGACCGCCTATGTCCAAGTCGTTTAATCACTCGTTGAATACAGGTAGCACCAACCAATAGACCAAAATAAAACACACTGGCGAGCCAAGGTATTAATGATAAATCGATATCAAAATGGGTCACAGATAAAGGAATAAGGCTCATTAAAAAGCCTGATGCGACAGCGAAAAAAGTTAAACCAACTACAGGGGTAACAATGTTATTTTCAACATTATCATGCGTGATTATCGTCAATTTAGTACTACTTAATGAAAGGTTTTGAAGGGTTAAATCGTGCTTATCGGCTAAAGGGGTAAAATCACCCTTAGACTATTTTCGGCGAATGTATTCTTGAAGCAATAACAAGTAAAGCTATTTTTGTTTCCAAAATCAAAAATGGTTAAAAATGCTTCAAAAATCGAATGTAGATCATGTTTTAGTACGTAAAACACGCTAGTAAAATAGCACTAGCAAGTACAAGAGCTTAAAGGAAAGACCTTTCATCAAATAAAAAAGGAGGGAGATATATGAATAAAAAATATATTTATAAGCTAAAAAAAAGCCACAGAGCAAAATTAAAGCACCAGTTATAGACGTTTAGCTTACCTATACCAATGTATTGGACAATAATGACAAGATTAAACTATTCACTTAAATTTTCGTTATTGTTTATCACAAGTAGAATGGTAATGATTAAGCTCAATTAGGCCTTTTAAAATAATGCCGTGATAGCGTGCTTTAACAAGTTGGTAGTCCATTTCTGGGGCGAAGAAGTATGTGACTTCCTCTGCACCAGACTGCTCAACAGGGATTAAGGTCATTTCTCCCCATGGTTCAATCTGTTCGGAGAGAGGCTTTTTGACATACAGTTGATAAGGCTCAATTGCATCAGATGCTTGCCTAACTAAGGCGAATTGAGTTCGACCTTGGAGTAATAATTGACGCATTTGAATGGCTAGCGTATCGACATCTCGAAGGGGGATTTCGGTAGATGTGTAACGATCTTTTTCACCATCAATATCGACCTCGGATGCAAGCCCATCATGGCTAAATGACACCTTCATATCCCGAGCGCGAAAGCCTGTCACTAATTGATGAAAGTTATCGGTTATCCATTCATCACGGGTATTCGACCAAGACAGCTCAGCGCGCTGATCGTATTGCGTGCCAATACCTAATATGCTGGCTTTACTGGTTGAGGTGACCACAGCCGACTGACCTTGCCATGTTTCGGTTCTTTTCATGGTGCCAGTGTGAATGCCACTCAAATAAATATCATAGTGAGAAGTACGACTACACTGACTTTCGACAGCAGCATCCTGTTCAGATGCATTGGTGCAAAGTGGAAACAAGATAACCACCAGCACTAATTTAACCGCTATTGTCAGTTTTAATACGCTCATTACTTCTCTACTATTTTACTATCGTGCTCAAACATACAAGTTGAGTGATGTAGATTAAAAAACTTCATTCACATTAAGGTAGAAGTTAGTTTCGTTTTCGCCTACACCCACATCAAATCGTAAGTTGATATTGTCTTTAATTTTAAAGCGAAAGCCTGTGCCGTAAGAGGCTAATAACTCATCAGTTAAGTCACTCACTGAAGGAGCTACACTGCCAACCGCGCCCCAAAATACCATGCCATAGCGCTGAAATATCGGTAAACGATACTCAACTTGGCCCATCATCATTTGCTCATCTCTATAACGGCCTTTAATAAAACCACGCATAGCACTTGAGCCACCTAAATCTGGTAATTCATTCCACGGTACGTCACCACTAGTAAAATGACCTTGAACTTGCCAAGCAATTAACCCAGGCGCATGACTTAACAAAGACGTTGAGCTTAAATCGATGTAGTTTGCCAGCTCGACATTGTAAGTTGAAAACGTCGAATACTCACTGTTTTGGTATACACCAGCATCAACTTGAAACAACCACCCTTTGGTGGCGTTTAATCGATAATCTCGTGAGTCATAAATACTAGTGACGACAACACCAGAACTAAAGTTACTTGGTAAAATCGTGCTTTCGTCGACAGGCTCACCTGTTTCAACATATTCTAATTTATCGGCACTTGCATAAGTAAAATCTGCACCTATACCTAGAAAGTAATTATCGGCAACCTCTGTCATCCAGCGAGGTTTAAAGCTATAAAGCTGTTCTTCATATTCATGATGATTAATGTCTAGATTACCATCATCAATTCCTTTGCCATAATACACCGCCGCTTCATTATATAATTCGACGTCTAACAGTAAGCGCTGCTTACCGCCATTAAAAAACGTCATGTTTTCAGCTTCAATACCATAAGAGTTGTTCATCGACACAAATGAATTCAATACCAATGATGAAGGCTGTTCATCTGCGGCTGCCCCTTCAGTTTTATATAACCCGACCATGAGTAGCCCCACACCAAACTTCTTTTCTGGTGTGTAATAAGCCGTAGGCAGATAACTCATATCGATGGGTTTACTGTCATCAAACTCACCATCAGCGCCAAATATCGACAAGATATCATCGACCCAAGTCGGCTCCATGTCTTCTGGTGTATCGATTAATGGCTCAACAGCAAGAGTAGTACTCGAAAATGCCAATAAAGTGAGTAATAAAATCCGTTTCATAGCGGCTCTAATGTGAAGTGAAAAATATCGGGAAAATTGCCATGTGGCTCGTGGGGCGCATTCTACCATTACAAAAATTTTCAACAATTAATTTTGTTGTAACTTAGGTATTAATTTAATGCGCTTACATTTTATATTACGGCGTTTCAATATGAAGATTGACCTAGCATTGAGATGTGCTGAACTTCAGCATAAGAGTAAGAGTTTGATTTATAAGTTTAAGAATTCATCAATCAACTTAATTGGAATGACAGAGGTGACCATTAACTCACCACTCTAACTTGGTTTTTACCATCTTGCTTTGCAATATAAAGTGCCCTATCGGCATTTTTTATCATAACCTCAAGGGTGTCGTGATTAATTGATTCATCCTCAAATCGAGCAGCGACGCTACCAGCAACACCAATACTTGCAGTTAACATTAATTCGCAATCAATGCCCGTAAATGAAATGGCCTCAATAGCCTCACGTATTCTTTCTGCATGCATAATAGCGCCATCTCGTGTGGTATCAGGTAAAAATACAATAAACTCCTCACCTCCCCAGCGGGCTGAGATATCGCCTTCTCTTGATGTTTCAGCAATGACTTTCGCCACTTTTTTTAACACTTCATCGCCTTTACTATGCCCATACTCATCATTTACTTTTTTAAAGAAATCAATATCAATGAGAGCAACTGAGATATTACGTTGAGTATCGACAATGTTTGGCCAAGTTAACTCTGTAAGCACTTTAAAACCACGTCGATTATTCAGTTCAGTCAATGGATCCGTGCGGGCATATTTTTCAGCTATCAGCTTGTCAATTTGCGCTATTCTAAACTGCCTTGCCAAAATGGATGCCAGTAAAATTGCTTCGAATGCCATACCCACTTCAATCGCTTTAAACGTGTAATCGTTATAAGGCACTAACACGCCTGCAACAGCGAGTGTTGAAATAGTTATACACACCGCGGCAGTCACCGAAGATAAAATGAAAAGAACCGCAAATGGCTTTTGTGCTTGCAATGCTTTTACCCCCATGGCGATAAATAACATGACGAAGCAAGTGTTTAAGATAAATGCCAACACCATCGAAAAAAATAGTTGGTTAAACACAAAGCCAATTAACATTCCTAGCGGAATATACAGCGTTGTACGCAATACAAATTTATCTAACCTTGGTGCATATTCTTTGGTATGCAGTAGCGATCTTGCAAAATGTAACCCTGCAACGCTATAAGTGATCATTAAAAAGATATCGAGCCAATCTTGGAAGTAAGGGCCAAAATCATAGGTAATAATCGTGTGCAACTGACCAGTATAAGACAAGCTATTTAAAACAAAGCCCAACAGGTACAAACCATATAAGCCATATTCACGCTGACGAATAAACACAAATAGCACTAAATTATATAATGCTAGCGCCACCATAATTCCGTATAACGCGCCATACTGATAACCACTGACAATGTCGCGATTTATCGCATTTTCTACACTATTAAATTGCACAGGTAGCGCCATTGGACCTTTCGTTTCAACCCGCATAATAATGTCAGTGACACCAGGTAAATAGGCATGTTCGAAAGCGTAAAAGCGATACTGCATTGGCCTAGTATCGAAACTAAAAGCATCGCCACCAGCAATATGTTTGATTACCTGCCCATCTTTAATCAGCCAAGTATCAATATAATCAATCCATGGCGTTTCTACTGATAAGCGATAGTCTTGGCTTGTATTAGCGACATTATTGACCTTAACTGACATCCACACAGGATCAACGCCAATGCCCAAAGAAATAGAGTTACTTGAGCCAAGAGAAAGTTCAGTTGTTTGAAATTGTTGACGCGCTTCTGTTAAAGAAAGCTTACCGTCACGTTCACGAAAATATGCCGTATGTTTACCAACACTGCCTTTACTAAAACTAGGGATTTCAATTGTGTCTGCATGCAGTGTAAAGCTCATGAATAATGACATGACTGAGTAAAAAAGTATCATCACCAGCCTCATATGTTGGAAACCAACACACGCCGCTTTCTTTGAAAATATTTTATTCCATACACTCAGCTCAAGCATAAAAACAAATGATATATAGTTGTTATTTTTTTGATAATAACACTGAAGCAATAAATCTTCGATAGATGCTTGTTTCAATTGAAGAACAAGCCGTTCTAATCATGTAGGGAAAAGTGATTACAGCTTTTAAATGGCATTTTTCATGCCCAAAAACATGATAAAGGAAATACTAAAATTAACATCCTTGGCAGTTTATTAAATCGCAAAAGCCTCTACTTTCAGCTGATACATGTCATTTACACACCAAATACAGCAAAATAAATCACAACATTTATTGATCTAGATCATCTATAAAACCAAGTAATTCACACCTTTGTGCACCAGCCCACAATTACAACAAATGCTAATCATTATCATTTGTATCAGCTTTATCTACGCCATAAAATTGCAACAAGCTTAACAAGTGCAGCACGAAAGCAACATTTACATACACTAACAATCACAAAAGTTGACAATATGAAGCATTCAATTTTAGCCGCAGCAATACTCAGCGCACTGACCTTTTCGGCTCAAGCTGAGACCACAGCCACCGATGATGAAATCGAAAAAATTGAAGTCAGAGGTGTGCGTCAAAAATTACAGCAAGATGGTCGTTTGAAAGATGTCATTCAAAAAACAGAAGTGTTGGATGAACTGATGATTCAAAACAAAAATGCCTTGAGTTTAACTGATGCAATCAATAATGAACCCGGCGTGAATGTTTCAAATGAATGTTCAATGTGTGGTGTTAAGCGCATCATGCTCAATGGTATGAAAGGCGAACATACGACAATTTTAGTAGATGGCCTACCAACACATACTATGATTTCTGGTTACTATGCGGTTGATGCTATTTCAACCACGGGGGTTGACCGTATCGAAATTGCACGTGGCGCAGGCGCTTCCTTGATTGCCCCTGAAGCGATTGGCGGAACCGTTAACGTTGTCACTAAACAAGCCTACGAAAACGAAGTGTCTGTTGATATCGCTAAGGGATCACATGACTTCACCGCAATGAAAGGAATGGCAACAGGAATTTCAGATGACGGCAAAACGGGTATCACCTTAATCGGCCAATATGATAAACAAGATCAGGAAGATCATGATGATAATGGTGTTAGTGAAGCGCCTTTCCAAGAGAACTATACCGTCAGTTCGTTAGTCAGCCATGATTTAAACGACACCAATAACATTCACCTGCGTGTAGCAAAAGTGCGGAGCGAGATCTTTGGTGGCCCTGTGATTGGCGACAATGTTGGCTCTATTCAAGAGGCGATCAGCAGCTATGATGACGTAGAGTCTGATAGCTTATTTGTTGGTGATGATGTCCGTAATGAGTACATAGGTAAAGCGTGGGAAACCACTGAGTGGATTGAAACCAACCGTGATGAAGCCTACATTAAATTACTCAGTGAATTATCTGATTACACCACCTCTGAGTTTGCCGTAAGCTATGCAAGACATGAGCAAGACTCTTTTTATGAAGGCATTGATTACCGTGCAAAAGACACCATGTACTATGCCCGAGCTAAGTTTGATACAGAACTGACCGACAATCACTTTTTAACCTACGGCGCAGATATTCGCACCGAAGAAATGCGCTCGCATACGGATGCGCTGCATGACGTTGAAGCTTATGTCAGTGACTCATTTGATTACGATGTTAAAGGCGTATTCATTCAAGATACATGGACTCCTACTGACGATATTGAAATCGCGATGGCACTTCGGGTAGACAAAGTGACCGCTGATTTTGTTGATGACAAAAAACCTGGCACTGAAATCGACGAAACCTTTATCGCCCCTCGTGTCGACATGCGTTATTTCCACAGTGACACATGGACTTCTCGCTTATCTGCAGGTCGAGGCTACCGCGCGCCATTATCATTCTTTGAAACTGACCACGGTATTCTAGACTCTGAAAAAGGCTACCTGATTGACGTCGATTCATTAGAAGAATCGTTATCAGCTAACTATGCCTTAAGCTATGATACTGGCACATTAACGGGAACCTTCTCAGTCGCGCATTCAAACGTGCAAAACTTAGCATCACTGCAAGAAACTGACGACGGTGTACCAATTCTGACTCAGCTTGATGAAGATGCATCAGTCACTACAGTCGACATCGTGGCGGGTTACAGCCTAACTGATGAGCTTACCATTAATGCCAGTGCTGAATACTTTGATTATAACGACGTATTTCGCTCTTCATACTCAATTGCTCCGGTTGAAACCCGTGCAGGTATTGAGCTTGAGTGGAAAACTGACGATTTCACCGTATTTTGGAATACCACATGGTTTGGTGAGCGTGACTTAACCGACTACGGTTACGAAGGTTATGACATCAAAGGTGACCCTAGCTCGCTTAAAAGCCAAGATGCACCTGCCTTTACAGTATCTGATGTAAAAGTACAGTACAGCCTAACAGACCAAATCAAAGTCTACGGCGGCTTATCAAATATCTTTAACTATACCCAAATTGAAGAAGGGGAATCACCACTGTTTTATGATGCTGATGGCGGCTATGACGTTGCTTACATCTATGGTCCATTACATGGTCGTGAGTTTTATGTTGGCATTGAAGGTAAGCTTTAACTGCCTAGTGTTACTGGCAACTCTTGTTGTCAGTAACACTGCGAGTGCAGAATCAAACAGCACTGAGCTTTCTGTGGCGCAAATTCAATTAAAGGATTTGCGCACCAGTCAATCCTCGGTGAGTTACCATGCTGAAAAACCTACCGTGTTGATGTACTTTCAGCCTGATTGCAGTTGGTGCAAAAAGCAGGGCAAAATTATCACCGAGCTATTAGGTGAATGTGGCAATAGCGTGCACTTTACTCTAGTTGGCGATAAAGGTTCTAAAAGCCAACTAAAGCGTGAATTACGTCATTTTTCAGCCGATATCCCATCAAAACAAAGCAATAAAATGTTTGTGCGTAAAAGCGGTGGTGTAAAAGGCTTTCCAACCACCTTAGTGCTCGATACTCAAGGTCATGTGCTGGCTAAACGCCGTGGTTTCACCTCTGAAGCCATGTTACGTAAATTAACCAATGAACTCAGTGCTGGTGAATGTTCACTTTAGCTTCATTGCACTAAAAACAGCAGTATTGAAGTCGGTAAAAGCAATAGGATTTCAACGACTCATAACATAAATAAAGGCGCTAATATCGCCTTTATTTCAAAGGTTTGGCAAAGAGCAAAATAAATTCATCTATTAGCAGATTTTCTATAAAGGGCATTTTTATTATAAACCTAGCCGTTACGATACTGAGGCAAAATCAGGACGCGAGAATTTCGGAAGCACTTTATATAATCCCATTACTACAACGCACAAACCCGCACCAATGATGAATAGCCAACTTCCACCCAGTGAATCTAAAATAATACCTCCACCAAATGGTGCAAAAGCGAAACCAAATTCATAAAAGGATGCTGCGCCAAAGTAGGCACCGCGTAATTTAGCTGGCGCGAGACGGTCAATATGCACATTCATTGTCGGGAACAAAATTGTTTCAGCAAGGCTCATCACCACCACAGCGCCAATCCAGCCCCAGAACAAATCAACAGGGTTAGCAGCCATCCAGCACTGAGATATCAATAACAACACCAGCCCACACTGAATTCGATGAGTTAGGCTATAGTCGGCCATTAATTTAAGCAGTAGAAACTGACTTGAAATGATCACCAAAGCATTGGTAAAAATCATGCTCGATATTAGCGTTAGTAATTGCGGCGCTTGTTCACGAGTTAAGTACTGAATCAGTGAACTGTCCATTTGAGCATAGATAAACATACATAAGGTATTCGCTAAAATAAGGCAGTGAAATAACTTATCTTGCAGCAAAATACTGGCGATGCGCTTACCTGAAACAGGCTGTGTATCAGCATTGGTTTTCACACTGTCGTCATAATGTTCAGCAGGAACTTTAGCTTCTTTTGCACTGTCTTGTTCACAATTTTGTTCATTGCCAAAATCAAAACTGCCAGAGGCCATAGCACTCGCTTTATCAAGCTCCGCTTGGTGCTTGAAACCCCAAAACAATAAAATCAGCAGTACAACAAAAGCACCAGCAGTAATATAGAAGCTAGATTGCTGACCCGTTAAACCAAGCCAAATCCCAAGCATTGGACCCACAGCACAACCGACATTGACAACAAAATACCAGGACTGCATGGCAAGCTCACGGGTTTGTTTATCGGGAATAATATCGCCAATTAACGCAGAACCTAAAGGCCGCCACAGCGATGTCGCAATTGAACACAGTGTCATCGCGACGACATAACCTTTAACCGTATCCACTTCTGCAAGCAATGAAAAAGAAATAATGTACAGTACCCCAGTCATATACATTAATTTTTGCCGGCCAACCCAATCTGATAGCGCACTTCCGGCAAAGCTAGTAAACACTGAAATGACTGCAGCACCGGAAAGTACCATCCCAACTTCAGTGGCAGTTAAAGCAAATTCTTCGTATAAGAGAACCGCAAGAAATGGCCATACCATGTAGTAGCTGCCACGGGTTATGAACGAGCCAAACAGTAAAATCCACATCAGTCGCGGAAATTGTTTGAGCCTTGCAATCGATACATCAGTTTGCATTTTTTATCCTTAAATCATGACAAAACAAACTTTTAAAAAGCCAAGCCATTGGGAAAATTATGTCGCCACGAATTAATAAAAAGATCAGCGTTATCGACTTTTAAATGCGAGTGGGTAGAAGGAATTAAACCACAAAGGTATGCATTTCAATTGCATCCCCTTAAAACTCGAAACGTTAATATACTGTTAACGCAGATATTTTAAAAGACACAGGCAGAAGTAAACATAAGCAATGAAATGATTTTCTAACTTTCTAGGTCTACTCAGTAGCAAAGCTGTTAACTTCAAAGGAAGTGAGATGATAGGACATGAGATGATAAAACTGAGTAAATTATTGCTGCCGCTTATTATGGCATTCGCAATAGTCGGCTGTACTAGCTTAAGCAATAAGCCTATTTATAATGACCAAGGATATGCTGTTACAGGTTACGATGTCGTGGCTTACTTTACTGAAAATAAAGCCGTTAAAGGTAGCACAGATTTTCAAGCTGAGTATCAAGGCTCACAATGGTTATTTGCCAGCAAAGAACATTTAGCCCAATTTAAACAATCCCCCGAACGATATGCCCCACAATACGGCGGTTATTGCGCCTACGCCATGAGCAGCGGCTTTGTTGTCAGCAGTGATCCACAAGCTTTTACCGTGTATCAAGACAAACTATATTTAAACTACAGTTTAAGTGTGCGAGAAAACTGGCTCGAAAATAAAGCGCAATTTATTCAAGAAGCCGATGGATATTGGCAGCAAAAAGTCACCAAAAATTGAACATCAATCGAGTTATGACTGTTAGTTAATATAAAAAGGGCCGAATGGAACCATTCGACCCTTTTTAATGACTAAAGCTGTGAAGTATCACGCGTTGAGATTTAGCTATTTCACTAGCTATTTCAATACCTTACCCACTGCATGATTTCATTGGATTGCATTAAGGCATATTGCCTTTTTACCAAACTACCAGCGGGCTCAAACATGAGTAGCTCTGCAGGTCTTGCTTGGTATTTACGAATAAATTGATCGCCCTCTGGCGTCCCTATTCTCGCAATCAGAAACGACACGTCATCACCTAACGCCGCGCGTGCTGTATTCATTTGCTCAGTCTGACTGTTACTCACTGCAAGGTTAGGATCGTAAACAAACACTAAAACGGGTTTACCAGAACCAATATCTTCATGTGTCGTTTTAAAACCTTTCGGCAATACACTAAATACCACAGCAATTAACATCACAATGGCAGCAATGACGCCTAACGCAATCCAAGGCTTGCGAGACTTAGTTGACTGACTAGATTGAGTTGTATCCTTGATAACAAGTCCCTCTTTAACGGGTGAAATACACAATAAGGTGTGAATTGTAATAAACGTATCTGAGAATTAGCTTAAAAGCAGTCCCAGTCTTTTAATACTTTTAGATACAAGAGAAACACTCATTTTCATATAAGTGTTTCTCAATGCGAAGACAAGTGTTCTACTTTGACAGTATCACTTTTTCATTGGTGACTAAATCAATCTGATATAGCTTGTTAAAGTCATTAGCGAAAGTTTGTCCCCTTTCATTTTGCTCGAGATCGAAAGGTAAACTAAGCGATGAGTTTTTGCAGACATTATCATCAATATTAAATTGGCTAATGACACGATTAGCGAATAGCAGTGAGTTATCATATTTATTGAATGAAATATGATTTAAGCCGTCATCAACGAAATCCTCTCCTTCACAAGAATTTAATAATAAGCTTCTGTTACCTGTAGCAAGATCGATGCTAATAATATTCTTGTTAACTTGACTAGCGGCATAAACCAACTGGTTAGCTTCATCTAACGCAATTGAACTTATCCCATAAATACTAATGCCTTCGCCGACAAGACTATCCGAATTAGATGAAGAAATAATCGTCCTAGAGCCATCAGATAGGTTAACAGCAAGTATTGCTTGACCATGGTAATCAACAACTAAAACTCGCTCGTTAGTCTTATCTAACACTGCATCAGTAATACCACTGAAAAATACACCACTCCCTATTGAGGCGCTGCTAATAACTTCACTAGACTTATCTTCAATATTAATAGCCAAAACTTGATTATTAATCGACGTATACAAAATATTCGTCGCTGGATCGAATGATAAGCCACTCATCATATAGTTATATTCATCTTCAAAACTATATACAGTTTCTCTGTCACCAGTTTCCATATCGATCGCTAAAATAAAACCAGGAGAGTTTCCTCCGTCATCGGCAATATAAGCAATATTATTCGCACTATCTAAAGATAACTCCCTCGGAGCAATCATGACACGGCCAGTTCCTACCCCATTACTAGCAAATGTAGTTCTTGTTCCTGAGGTTAGATTAACAGCCACAATCACATCTAAATCACTATCCCTCACTAAATACTGATCATTTGATAAATCTAGCCCTGTTGAACGAATTTGAGAAATAGCCAATTCATCTTGATCTGTTTCAAGTGAGAATTCACTATGCTCACCTGTCGTTAAATCTATTCGACTGAATCCTTTATACCCAGCAACATAAGCAGTGTTATTTTGATGGTCAACATCAACACTTGCTGAAGTAATACCTAGATTTCCCGTGATAGCTTTACTATCAGAACCGTCAAACTCAACAATGGACAGTCCATCATCATTCCCCCCAAAAGCACTATTAAAAACGATTAACCCTTTGGAAGTGTATGCAATATCGCTTGTTGAAACCGAATTGCCTGACAAGGTTTGACCTTCAATTATCGTAGATAAAGAATTAGTATTTAAATCCAGTTTCATAATGATGGATTGTGCTTGGTTAACACCTTCTACAGGAAAATAAGTCAGCAACATGAATAATTCATCTTCTTCAGGGCCAATAACGAGTGATTTAACATGTGCAAATGACCACTTAGATGAATCGAGTTGTAAATCATGATTTAAAATAACTTCAACATCGCCAGAAGCTACATCAATTCTCGATAATGTAAGCTGTTCCTCTATTAACTCTGAATGAATAAGACTATTTTGATTTTCGTAATAGGTGAAGGGGTTAGACTCGCCAAGTGATTGCACATTAATGACATGCATGAATTTTGTAGGTAAATCAACTATGGCAAATTGAGTGGGATTTAAATGACCGATTAAACGATTATTGGTTTTATCTACAATAAAATTAGATGGGATTATCGCATTAAATACTTTAATTGATTCAGCAGTTTCATCAATATTACCTGCGTCATCTTCAGTGGTGATAACCAGATCTTCATCGATGTCTGACTGAACCTCTATTTGCCAATCAACTTGAGTATTGACTACCTCATCTAGCTGCCCAATTGAGTTACTTTCTTGTTGAGTTGTAATGTTAGCTAACTTTCCATTTACCCTTACAGCTTTAACACCTGCCTCATCACTAGCTGTGCCTCTAACAGTAATTTTTGAGCCGTTAGCTCTTGAATTATTGGCTGGAAATAGCACATTTACGATAGGGGCTTCGTCATCAGCAGGGGGAATTAAACTAAACATTGCCGAAACTTCACACGTCCCCGTTACAGCATTAGTCAGATAGGTATTGCCTGTTAAGTTACCATCGCAGCCCGACACACTAGTAATCATATAGTTTTCGTCGGCCATAACAGTAAAAGTGGCTGAAGAACCGCTTTCAACAGTGAAGCTAATCGGTTCTATTCTCCCACCTTCATTTACCAAAGTTGATACAAGGTATGTGGTTTTTTCCTGCGGTGCTATTTCGTTATTATTTGTCTCACCACCGCCGCTACTACCACCGCCGCTACTACCACCGCCACATGCTGATAATAGTAATATTGAGCTCAAAAAGGTTAAATTTTGTATACGAGAAAAAAGCATTTAGCGTCCTACTTAAGTTTTACATCCATGTATGTAGGTGCATAATACATTAGCCGCAAAATTAACAAGACTGCAACAATCGTTCGATAAGAATTATAAAGTAGTTTTAAACGAGTAAGCCATCAATACGCTTTTTACTACTTAGAATTATCGATTTTCTTCCCCCAAAACCACCATATGATCAATATTATTAACGTAATGCCAATTAAATTTACCCACATATTAACCTCCTAATGACCTTGAGTTGCTGATTTCGGTGTGTATAAACGTAAGCGATTAGCATGACGCGAAAGCCAACATGAACAACGCTCATGTTGCAGCGGAAATTTAATCAATTTTCATCATCTACCTAAACACGTATAAAACACACTCGGCTTACAAAAAAGATGAAGGCTAATCGCAGGAGCACTTTCAAAAGGATTTGAAAGCCAAGTAAGCATTAGCGACAGGTTCAGGGTTTATTACGGAAAAGGGACTGCAGATCATGAGTAACGATTTTACATTTTCGATTAAAAATATTTGTCTTGATGAAAACTACCAGCCATCAGACAGCACTCGCATTACCACTAACTTTGCCAACTTAGCCAGAGGCGAAAGTCGTCAGCAGAACTTACGAAACGCATTGACGATGATCGATAACAGTTTTAATGCCCTCGCCTATTGGGATAACCC
Source organism: Shewanella sp. UCD-FRSSP16_17 (assembly GCF_001675935.1). Taxonomy (NCBI): domain Bacteria; kingdom Pseudomonadati; phylum Pseudomonadota; class Gammaproteobacteria; order Alteromonadales; family Shewanellaceae; genus Shewanella; species Shewanella sp. UCD-FRSSP16_17. Next base: position 157,957 of record NZ_LZFV01000035.1, on the reverse strand, counting down.
AAAAGGTGATCGATACTCTGTCGAACTTGAAATCATTTCTGTAGATATGGAAATTGAAGGAAATAATCAAGCCTTCCCATCAATTGAGATATTGAAAACCCATATAGTAGATCATCACACCAAGGAACGGATTGAAGGCATTGTTGGCAATAACTTTTCATCTTACGTGCGAGATTATGACTTTAGCGTCTTACTGTCTGAGCATAATAAAGGTCAAAGCCAATTTAGTATCCCTGATACCTTTGGCGATCTGCATGGCAAATTGTTTAAGTATTTCGTGAACTCAGATACCTATAAGCAGCACTTCAAAAAAACACCGGTTATTTGCCTGAGTGTATCAGACAACAAAACCTACCAGCGAACGGGTAATCAACATCCATTATTGGGGTTTGAGTATCAGCCCAATGAGTCATCGTTAACCGAGCAATACTTCAAAAAAATGGGCTTACAGGTTCGCTACTTTATGCCGCCTAAAAGTGTTGCACCATTAGCGTTCTACTTTTTTGGCGATTTACTGAATGATTACAGCAACCTTGAGTTAATTAGCACCATCAGCACAATGGAAACCTTTCAAAAAATTTACCGACCTGAAATTTATAATGCCAATGCGGTGGCAGGAAACTGCTATCAGCCTAATTTGAAAAACCAAGACCACTCGCTCACGCAAATTATTTATGACCGAGAAGAGCGCAGTAAGTTAGCAGTGAAACAAGGCAAGTTTGCAGAAGAACACTTCATCAAACCTTACCAATCATTACTCGAACAATGGTCTGCTAATTACGCAGTTTAAGTACTCATTTTAAGTACTCATTTTAAGTACTCATTTTAAGTACTCATTTTAAGTACTCATTTTAAGTACTCATTTTAGCAATAACATTAGGCGATGACATTAAGCTACACACGCAAAAATTTAAGGTACCGCAGCATTATTATGAAAACAAATACACAAACACCTCTACTGCCAACATCAACAGCAGGCAGCTTACCTAAACCGTCATGGCTTGCAGAGCCTGAGGCCTTATGGTCGCCTTGGAAATTACAAGGCAAGGAATTAATTGATGGTAAACACGATGCGCTGCGCTTGTCATTGCATGAACAGCAACAAGCGGGGATTGATATCGTCAGTGATGGCGAGCAAACCCGCCAGCACTTTGTGACCACCTTTATCGAGCACTTAACTGGCGTTGACTTTGAAAACCGAAAAACCGTCAAAATTCGTGACCGTTATGATGCGAGCGTGCCTACTGTCGTGGGCGCTGTTTCACGTCCTAAATCGGTTTTTGTTGAAGACGCCAAAGTACTACGCCAGCAAACTAAGCAACCCATTAAATGGGCCTTACCTGGCCCAATGACCATGATAGACACCCTCTATGATGACCATTACCACAGCCGCGAAAAACTTGCTTGGGAGTTTGCCAAAATACTTAATCAAGAGGCGAAAGAGTTAGAAGCTGCAGGGGTTGATATCATCCAATTTGATGAGCCTGCATTTAACGTGTTTTTTGATGAAGTGAATGAATGGGGGATTGCGTGTTTAGAGCGAGCCATCGAAGGCCTAAAATGCGAAACCGCGGTGCATATTTGCTATGGCTACGGCATTAAAGCCAACACAGATTGGAAAAAGACCTTAGGCACAGAGTGGCGCCAATACGAGCAGGCCTTTCCTAAACTGCAGCAGTCTACTATCGATATTATCTCGTTAGAATGTCATAACTCCCATGTGCCCATCGAACTGCTTGAGCTAATACGAGGTAAAAAGGTAATGGTTGGTGCAATTGATGTGGCCACCGACACCATCGAAACACCTGAAGAAGTCGCAGCAACCCTGCGTGAAACACTCAAATATGTGGATGCCGACAAGCTGTACCCATGTACTAACTGCGGCATGGCGCCTTTATCACGTGATGTCGCAAGAGGAAAACTCAATGCCTTAAGTGCAGGCGCAGCCATTGTGAGACAAGAGCTTACTGCCAACAACTAGAAAAGTGACCAATGTTAGTTAAGGCGGATAAATAAAACAAAGTGCTCAACATGAGCACTTTGTTAGTATATTGGCTAATGCATTTAAGTGGAGTACCTAAACAAAAAGCCTAAATAGAAAACCAAAACAGAAACACTACAGAAAAAGCTGCCCCAACATCCGCAGACCAGTAAACAGTAATACACCAGCAAAAACCTTCTTAAGCTTTACGCCATCTAGCTTCGCCCCTAATGATGTGCCAACAGGTGCAAATAAAACCGTTAGCGGCACAATGCAGATAAACCCCACCAGATTAACCAAACCCAAAGTGCCAGTTGGCGCATCGCTTGGGGTACTACCTAATACCAACATGGTGAGCGCTGCAGGCAGTGAAATAATCAGCCCAATTGCCGCAGCCGTGCCAACAGCTTTATGAGTGGGATAGTTATATAGCGTCAGCAGCGGAACCGAAATCGTCCCACCACCAATGCCAACCATTGAGCTGAAAAAACCAATCGATGTTCCCATCAACGTTTGACCAGCTCTACCCGGCAATGCGTTAAACAACGCAGGTTTACCTGTTCTAAATAACATATTGAGCGCCGACAGCACCGCAATAATCCCAAACAGAATGGTCAATAACGTGCCATCAACGCGAGTCACTAACCAACTGCCGAGCAAAACACCCAGCAGAATAAATACAAACCAACGCTTTAGCAGATGAACATCCACATTACCTTTATAATGATGCGATCGTATTGAGCTAATAGAGGTCGGCACTATGGTCGCAAGCGAAGTCGCGGTCGCCACCAACATTGCCGACTCAGGCGACACACCAAAGCTTTGGAACAAGAAAAACAGCACAGGCACAATAACAATCCCGCCGCCGACACCTAACAAACCCGCTAAAATTCCAGCGAAAACGCCAGTGGCCACCAAGGCCAAAAAGGTCGATATATTCGCGGTGATAAATTCAAAGATATTCATTAATCAAACTTCTATTTGTTTATTATGTCAGTTGAATGAATTGTAAATAAACTCACTCGATTGATGAATTGAATTGCATTCATCAACACATGAGTGAAATTCAATATGAGCGTATAAGTTTTTCTTTAAAAATTTAGAAAGATTCACTCTTTCACACTTAATTTCTAGCTATAACGAGTTACAAGGGAGCTAAAAGTGATGTTAATTCGTTAATTGCTCAATTGACGGCTTATTTGAATATCAAAAAGTTCGATACTTTTTTACTATTCCCTAATACTCAAAAAAGAGATAAATATGTATCAGAATTGGTACATCTTCGATTTTGCGATGCTGAAATTGAATATAGATCATAAACTGTCAAAGGATTGAATATGAAAATCATTATTTATGTGATGTTGTTTGTTTCAACAACGAGCTTTTCTTTTGCATCCTCAGAGTTTTGTGAGACCACATGCGCAGAAGAAGTTCGAGCATTTCGCCAGTACTCTAAAGAAAATGTCCCGTTAGCACATATGGCCTTAGCTCACGTTTATATGCTTGGTAATGGCGTGGATGTGAGTCATAGCCGTGGCATTTACTACTTAAAAAAAGCTGCACAGTTAGACTTCCCGCCAGCACATTATCAATTAGGCTTGTATTACATGTATGGGATGTATGTTGAACAAGATTTTAAGCTGGCAGAAAAATGGATGGAAAAGGCCTCACAAAGTGACCTACGCGATTCGATTGTAATGAGGAATAAATTAGAGTCCATATTGGATGGTTCAGAGCCGCCTATTGAAATAAAACAACCCGCGGCTCAAGAATCGATAAAAAAGGAAACCTTATATGATAAAGAAGGCAGAGAAATAGAGCGAATTACCGTATCGACAAATATGGCTTATTCACACGTGGTAGATACGTTAAAGAACTTGAATTGCAGCAACTGTAGAGGGCACAGGGTGGTTTTCGGGTTCGTGCCTTATATCTTGCCTAGCACCGACTAACTTATTGCGCTTAGAACAACATATAAACTGTCACATCTAATATCTAATAGGTTTTTGGCTAAGAGAAAATAACGCAATCCTGACGGAACGTAATGCTAATATACTTTAATAAAAGCCCAGAATTGCTAGGTTTCAGGGCTTTATAATTTCTTACCCAAGAAGTTTAGCTTCAAGCTTTCAGCTTTAACCAGCAATGAATTTGAAATGAGTGTTGGAACAAAATAATAAATAAAATTATTTTTCTGTATTGATACTAACTGGCCTCGATACAACATTAAGAATGTATTAAAGCTTTTAAATAGCTATTAAGACTAGATTACATAAATCACACAGCAAGGTACAATTGACATTATAAAAAGGATTGAGACACGAAATATAAGGATATTCCATGTCAGCTTATGCCAAAAGAGCGACCCACGATTACCAAAGAAAAAAACAACTCACCAAAATATTATCAGGTAACGAACATACCTTAGTACAAATGAACGCTGCCGAATTCATTGAACTGAATATTAGTCACAAACTAAAACAGGGGATGACTAAAAAGCAAGCTGTAAATGAAGTGGGCGAAGTACTTTCCAATGCATCTGCAGCAGGCAAACAATATTAGGATAAATACCGAGACTCGATTAAAACATTAAGCGGTTTTATACCGGTATTTGATGATAGTATCGCACTAGGTGCACTAGCAATTGAAATGCAGCGAAGTGGGAATGTTTTCAATAAATATAAGCTCGCAACTTATTCTGGTAAATCCTTTATCATATTCCAAGGATATGCAGGTCTTAGAAGAGATCTTACTGGCACTCGATATTTAGCCAACAACCCTAAGGTCATCTCCATGGGGATAGGAAAAGTTGGAGCACTGAAAACTATTAAGACAGGTGGGGTTGTTACCATTCTGATTTCAGCCGCATTTCATGCATTTGATCAATTGATGGATGATAAAAAAACCTGGCACCACTTTGTTGGTGGCATGGTTGTTGATTTATTGATTGCTGCCGGAAGTGCAGCTGTATCTTTAATGTTGGTTACAGCAGCGGCTGCATTAACGACTGCTGTTGTTGGCGGGTTAGCAGTAATTGTTATAGTTGGCACAGTTATTGGTTTTTTTAGCTCTATGTTTATAGATACCAAATATTGGTCCAACCGAATAGCTGAAGCAATGATCAATATGGAAAAGAATTTGCTCAATAACACTTCAAAAATCAATAACCAACTGCAAGAAGTCAATAGGCAATATAACGATGACCCTATATTATTTTTACATAGAATATTTGGTATCCCATACCGAGGCTTAAGTCTACGATGAGTAATAAAAGTTTCACTGAAAAGCCAGTGAGTAAAAAACAACTAAAAGTGCTGTCGATAGTATTACTCTTTATTTTTTCATTTATGTTTTATGTTTGCGCCAGTGTCTTTTTTGAAGAACTTGGTAATATAGAAAAAATAAGAAATAGTTATATTTACATTGGCAATAGAGATTTTGCTTTTGGTGCAATCTTTTTTATACCTGTTCTCACAATATTGGATTACATGTTTATTCTCGTCCTTTTAGATAAATTTAAGGATACTCTGATGAAACTATTTGTCAAAATAACGATAGTTTCAATACCATTAATGATAATAACTAGTATCACGTATAGCTTTTGGATTGGCTCTGAATTAAGGGCAAATGGATACTCGCATTGTACTTGGTACGATTCACCAACAAGGGGAACACCTGTAGTTTGGGTTAAGTCAGATAGGTATTGCCAAGAACGTGCAGTGCTTATTGAGTACGACTTACTAAAGCAGCTAGACCATTACGACAATATTGGAAAAGAGCCCTCAGATAAACAACTAGACTTGATGATTGTGGAATTACTCGAAGATAACCCATTCTATCGTCGAGAGCATGGATTATCTGATCTTAAAAGAAGAAAACCTTTATAAGGTTAAGCATATGAAAGCCCATGCTTTGTTAAATATCAGGTTTTTTATTTTCGTTTTATTGATATAGTTTTTTTAAATTCACTCTGACCCACTTATCCTATCAGCGGCGTAGCACCGCTATCCAGCGGCCAAGATTGAGCAAGCTAGCCAGCGAGCCTGCCACGTAGGTCAACGCCGCAGCCTTGAGGATCTTCTCCGCATGTTTTAGGTCACCGTCATGCAGATAATTGCCCTCTTTTAGTATGGGCAGCGCCTTGCCATAACTGGCGTCTAACTCCACCGGCAAGGTCACCAAATGCACAATAGTGCTCAACCCCATCGACAGCACGCCAATCAAAATAGTCAACGCGCCAGCTTGCGGTATACGGGTTAGCATAAACACCACTGGCGCCGCGAACATCATTATGCCAGCAATACGTTCACCGACCATTGCGGCTCTAGCGAGCTTTTGTCGCGTGATAAACATCGTCTCGCCGCGAGAGTCCTGCAGCGCATGCCCGACTTCGTGGGCAGCGACAGTCACAGCAGTTAGGGAGTAACCGGAAAAATTATCAGGCGTGAGGCGAACAGCCTTGGCGGCGGGATCATAATGATCACCACCGGGCGTCTCTTCAACCTTGACGTCATGCAGGCCAAAACGATCTAGAAGGTGACGTGCAAGTTCACCACCGCTACCTTGCTGACGGTAGCGATCTGCAGGCTGCTTAAACTTGTTAATGATGTGATTGACCCACAAGCCGGGCAAGAATACGCAGCCCGCAATGACAATAAGTAGAATGATCCATAGCATGAAAACCAGTATGCCATAAACGGGCATATAACTCTCACCATGATGACTCAAGGGCATTAGCATTGGTTGACTCTTTTTTATTATTTCCCATCAAGCTTGGCGCCAAATGGCAAATTAGTAGCCTATTTATCCGTTAGCATAAGTCTAAATCTAGACTTATTTTAGGCTGCGGCCTATTTATCACGAGGTGGCATTAGAGTGACTAATAAACGCGTACAGCTTGTTACTGAACCAGAGAAAATCAATCACACTTTAGGTTTGCTCAAGGCTGATAGCCAAATTGACATCGAGTTTGCTTTTTTTAGTAACGAGCGCATCAAAGGCCGTGTTGTAGGTGCTCAAACTGGCAAGTATTTTCTATTGGCGTTACCTAAAACGGTATTTCGTACTCAAGAAAGCATGCTAGTTGAAGGGCAGACTGTGGTAGTAAGATCAATTATTGAAGGTAATACAGGTGCCTGCGTTGCTTTTAAAGTGCGTATCCAGTCGGTAAGTAGAGCTCCCTATTATCTGTTGTTTATCGATTTCCCAAAAAAATTAGAGATGATTAACCTGCGCAAACAAGCAAGGTTGAGTACTCATCTCCCTGCTAGCTTGAGCGTTCAGCAAGCTAACTCTGAGCAACATAGCCAATTACTGACCGGGACAATCCATGATATTTCGATATCGGGTTGTCGCTTTAAAACCGATAGCCAACCTAAAACCTTACATCATTTAGACAGATTGATTGAGCTAGCTATTAGTTTAGACGCGAGTACTGTGCCACTTAAAATCAAGGCCAAAGTGAGTAATAGCAATGCTGGTCGTAATGGAGTGCTGTCATTAGGAATAGAGTTTTTGAGCGAGCAAATGAGCCCCAAAATCAACCAACAACTCGCTCAGCTTCTGCAATATCCTATGCTCTCTCAAGCTAGCTAAAGAAAGAAGTAAGTGAGGGCAGATTAAACTTTAACCAAATGATGTTTCCTCTCCCGATCAAAAAGCCCCGATACTTAACTGTATCAGGACTTTATTTTCATATTATTAAAATGGGACTTTGAAAAATTTACTCTGTTCCTACTTATGACCTCACTTATTTCGCAAGTCATTTCCAAACTTAAATAATATATAGCCTTAAAACGTATTCTATGAGTATTATGGTACTGATTGTTATCAAGTTATGAATGGATGCTGTTGATAAATGATTCTAAAAACCAAAACCCTTCAAAATACGGCTTCACCACAGGCTATTGCTGGTCAAAAGCAAGAGCAAAACGTGGCCTTCTTTTTACGCCGTGCATTTAAAGATAACCCCGAAATACTGATCATCAATGATTTCAAATTCACCTTTAATGATGAAGTCGCCCAGATCGACCACTTGATCATTTACCCCTATGGCTTTGTACTGATCGAATCAAAAAGCATTAAAGGTCATGTAAAGGTCAATCAGCAACAAGAATGGACTCGCAGCTATAACAACCAATGGTCAGGCATCCCCTCGCCAATCAAGCAAGTTGAACTGCAACAGCTATTACTCAAAGAACTACTCAAGCATCATAAAGTAGAAATTCTTGGCAAGATGCTAGGTATTCAACAAGGTTTCAATGGTCGCCGTTGGGATCACCTCTGCGTGGTATCAAGTGATGCGATCATTGATAGAAACACTATGCCTCAGAAAGTGTCTGACAAGTTGGTCAAATCTGAGTTTTTGGTGGATAAGCTCAACAAAATAATGAAACTAGGAAATAAGCTTTTAAGAAAAGTTAATGTCTATGACACTCGACCTTACTTCGACCAAGAAGAACTCGATTCTATAGGCCACTTCATCATCAGCCAGCATATCGATGGCAATAGCCAAGCAAGTGAAGTGGTCACTAAAACTCCTGAAGAAAATCAGCAACCCCAAGCACCAACAGCAGTTAATAACACCACGCCAATAACTAATAACCAAGCTGCATCAGCGACAAAATTAAGCTGTAAACATTGTGGTGAATCAACAAATTATATCCCAATGTACGGTAAGTTTGGTTATTACATCAACTGTAATCAATGCACTAAAAATACGCCAATGAAACAAGCCTGCCCCATGTGCCACAGCAAAAATACCAAAGTACAAAAACGAAAAGAAACTTACACCTTGAATTGCCAAGATTGCAGTCATAGTCAGCAAATAGTCTAAGGAATAGCAATTGAAAAACATGGAAAAGGGCAAACTTGTTCGTTGGAACGACGAAAAAGGCTTTGGTTTTATCAAACCTGATTCCACAGGTAATAAAGATATATTCATTCATATATCAATACTCAAACACATGACGAGAAAACCACTCGTAGGCGACCAAATTAACTACTTTTCAGAAACTCAAAGTGATGGAAAGATCAAAGCGATAAAAGCCAATATCGAAGGTGTCGCAGTCACCTCTACCCGCAAGTCCAATAATAATCGCCGACACGACAATAATAGATCAACAAGCGGCATGCTTATCCCTCTTTTAGTCATATTAGCCCTCGGCATATTCGGCTTTCAAAAATATAAAGACATGACCGCAACACCAGTACTAACTAACCAAGATATTGAACAAATGCAGTTTAAGCCCGTACAAAATTTCCGCTGTGAGGCAGGAAAAACCCACTGTAGCCATATGCGCTCATGTGCCGAGGCGACTTTTTATAATAACAACTGCCCAGGTACAAAAATGGACGGTGATAGAGACGGCATCCCCTGTGAAAGCCAGTGGTGTAACTGATGCTCAAAGGTCAGGATAAAAGTTTACTCTGACCCCACTTTTCTCTTTTCTGATCATGGGTGGCTATATAAACTGTTCATAAACCGAGCACTTAGTGTTAACGAAAACAAAAATAAAGGAAATTTAAAAATAGTGAAAAGACAAATAATTACTCTAAGTTTGATTCTGATAACTTGCGGTTGCACAATCGCAGGCAGTCAATCGACTTCTGAAGCCATAGCACCCCATAAAGAAACGGATATTGAAAATTTGAGCAAGAGGCCGTTGGTAAAACCATCTCCAGCTAAATACCCCATTGCTGCGGCAAATGAAGGTATTGAAGGTTGGGTGCAGTTGAATTTCGATATAAATGCCCAAGGCAACACTGAAAATATTAGCGTATTGAAATCTAACCCTGAAGGCGTATTCGACCAAGCGGCTATCGAATCTTTAAGCAAATGGGAATACAGACCCAAAATAGTTAATGGAGAGGCTATTCATCAACATGAAATGACGATCCAACTCGACTTTACCTTAAGTGATAAAAATGCGGTTAACTCTGATTCTTTCACCAGTAACTTCACCCCTCGCCCACCGAATAAAAACCAAATCATTACAGACCAATATCTATGGAAATCAATCAGCCATAGCTTCCAACTGTACTTAGATGGAAAACTAGATCAGGCTATATCGACAGCGAAAGTTATAAAAACATCGACTCCATTTGAACAAGCTTATGTCAATAGACTTATCGGTAGTTTTACTGCAGAAAAAAGAGATTTTGATACTGCAATAAACTACTTAACTGCAGCGACTGAAAATCAACTTTTGTCAGATCAAGATCATGCTGCTGCACTGCGATTACTCGCAGATTTAAATTACCAACAATCCTTTTATCAAGCAGCCATAGACACCTACAAACGTTGGATAAGATTCACTGGAGATACTGACCCGCAAATGATTAAGCGCATAGCAAACGCAGAATTCAATCTAAAAATATGAGTTTTGCTCAAACACCAAATCGACAACGACGGTGTGCCATGTGAAAGACAATGGTGTAATTGATATTTAAGGGGGGCTGAAAAAGTTTACTCTGCCCCCAATTTCCACTTTTTAAGGATATTTATGCGGGAAATAAACTCAGAAAACATGGAGTATAACGACCAAGTTTTCAATCAAGCGGTTATGGTAATTATGACTTGGTTTTGTGTTTATATAGCTGTTTATTTGGTAGGATTTTCTGATTGGTATATTGAATTTTTAGTTTATTCAATATTATTTAGTTTAGTGCATTTTAATACCGTTTATTCAAAATTGTGTATCGCTATATATAAACCAAAGAAAACAAAGTTACTTACTGGTTGTATGGGCTATGGTGCTTTTATGGTTCTTAATGACTTCATTTATAAATTCCAATTTGTTCCGGAAAAGAAAGTTACTGTTTTTATATACATTGTATTTTATCTAGTTTTATTGGCTTTATTTGATTTTTATATAAGAAAACATCAAAAGCAATTAAGGTAAGTGGTTAAAGTTTACTCTGCTCCCACTTATCCTTTTCACCAATAAAATTCATAAATACAATTGGTTACATTTATTTTAACAAAGTGGTAAAGTAGTTTTATTGATCAACTAATCCTCTCATCAGGACTGCGTAATGAACCGCCAACTAACCCCTGCTCAAAGAATGATGATTACTCAGAAAAGGGTAATAGTTCTTGTTTTAATTATCTTAGGGGTTTTCGGCTTACTAGGCTATCGAGCTGCGGTTGTCACTATGGGTATGGAAAATGCCACCAGCACAAACCTTATGCTAGTTACCCGTACACCAAACAGTTTAACTAAGTTACAAGAGCACTCTGATAAGATGAATTTAATGATTAATGACATTGAATCATTACCGCTCAAAGACATACGTTCTACGATCACAAAAACAGTAGCTCTTATTAATTTAACTACTAGAGAAATTGATGCTCAATATGAAGCTTGGGTTGATTTAAAGGCCAAGATGGATGATGACGGGGTAACCTTTCGTGAACTTAAGAAAAACTTGGATACCATTAAAACACTCCAAGGTGAAGAAATTATTAGTCTTAAAAAAACTCTAGATGACGTTAACAATGATGATGTATCTGTTCAGTTTATTAGCTTACTGATTAGCTTTATTGTTGGCATACTTTCTTCAACTGTTGCCAGCTTGCTTTATCCCTCTATTAAGGATAAAGCAAAATCAGCAATTGACTGGATAGTTAAAAGCTAGTGTAAACTCAATCATATACATGCAGGAGAGATTAAAATATTTATGGCTATGAATAGAAGTTGCCCTACATAAGAATTAAATCTCTAAACCCATGGAAGAATTCACGGGAAAAGTGAGTTCGAAGTAAACTTAATCGAAATAACGCTTTTGAACTCTAAGCAAAAAGCCCCGATACCGTTAGGTATCGGGGCTTTCATTTTCTTTTACAAGAAGTTCGGTTCTAAGCTTTTAGGCTAGAGACCAGCAGAGCATTTACGCAGGATAAATGGGCTTAGAGCAAGGCTTTTTGTAGCGACGTGTAGTGTTTTTCTACACGAGCTGCAAAGTAACGCAGCTATAACCCATTTAAACCAGTAAATTACATCATGCCGCCCATTCCGCCCATTCCGCCGCCCATACCGCCCATATCAGGCGCTGCAGCTTCTTGTGGAATTTCAGCTACCATTGCTTCTGTTGTGATCATAAGACCTGCAATAGATGCTGCAAACTGTAGTGCACTACGGGTTACTTTAGTTGGGTCAAGAATACCCATTTCTAGCATGTCGCCGTAAGTGTCGTTACCTGCGTTGTAACCGTAGTTGCCGTTACCATTTTTCACGTTGTTAGCCACAACTGATGCTTCTTCACCTGCGTTAGTCGCGATTTGACGAAGTGGTGCTTCCATTGAACGTAGTGCGATAATAACGCCGTGTTTTTGATCTTCGTTGCTCACTTCAACTTCAGCAATTTTAGATGCAACACGTACTAGCGCTACCCCGCCTCCTGGTACAACACCTTCTTCAACTGCAGCACGAGTTGCATGTAATGCATCTTCTACGCGCGCTTTTTTCTCTTTCATTTCAACTTCTGTCGCTGCGCCAACTTTAATCACTGCAACACCGCCAGCTAACTTAGCCATACGCTCTTGTAGCTTTTCTTTGTCGTAGTCAGACGTTGATTCTTCAACTTGTTGTTTGATTTGCGATACGCGTGCAGAGATTTGAACTTGCTCGCCGTTACCATCGATGATGGTTGCGTTATCTTTAGTGATAACAACACGCTTAGCAGTACCTAAATCTTCTAGGGTCGCTTTTTCAATTTCAAGACCGATTTCTTCAGCGATAACTGTACCGCCAGTTAAGATTGCGATGTCTTGTAGCATTGCTTTACGACGATCACCAAAGCCTGGTGCTTTAACAGCAGCCACTTTAACGATGCCACGCATGTTGTTCACAACTAATGTTGCTAATGCTTCACCTTCAACGTCTTCTGCAACGATAAGCAATGGCTTACCTGTTTTTGCTAGACCTTCAAGAATTGGTAGTAATTCACGGATGTTAGAGATTTTCTTATCAACTAATAAGATAAATGGAGAATCTAACTCTACGCTGCCAGTTTCTGGCTTATTGATGAAGTATGGTGATAGGTAACCACGGTCAAACTGCATACCTTCAACAACGTCTAATTCGTTTTCTAGTGCTTGGCCTTCTTCAACAGTGATAACGCCTTCTTTACCGACGCGCTCCATTGCAGTGGCAATGATTTCACCGATTGATTCGTCAGAGTTAGCTGAAATAGTACCAACCTGAGCAATCGCTTTAGAGTCTGAACACTCTTGAGACAATGCTTTAAGCTCAGTTACAGCGGCAACAACGGCTTTGTCGATACCACGCTTAAGATCCATTGGGTTCATACCCGCGGCAACAGCCTTAAGACCTTCAGTCACAATTGATTGTGCAAGAACAGTAGCGGTAGTGGTACCGTCACCCGCAGCATCATTGGCTTTAGAAGCAACTTCTTTCACCATTTGTGCGCCCATGTTTTCAAACTTGTCTTCTAGTTCGATTTCTTTCGCAACTGAAACACCATCTTTAGTGATAAGTGGTGCGCCAAAGCTTTTGTCTAAAACAACGTTACGACCTTTAGGGCCTAAAGTCACTTTTACTGCATTAGCTAGAATGTTTACGCCGTCTAGCATTTTAACGCGAGCGTCACTGCCAAATTTAACTTCTTTTGCTGACATTTGTCTGTTCCTTAAAATTTGTTGATGATTGAAAGCGAGTTAATAATTAGGATTAACCTACAACTGCCATTAAGTCAGATTCTGATAGGATAAGAACTTCTTCACCATCAATCTTTTCTTTCTTCACACCGTAACCTTCATTGAAAATCACTACGTCGCCGACTTTTACATCAAGGGCTTTAACTTCACCGTTTTCTAAGATGCGACCATTGCCTACAGCTAGGATTTCACCACGTGTTGATACTTCTGCAGCGCTACCAGTTAATACGATGCCACCAGCTGAAGTTGACTCAACCTCTAAACGTTTTACGATTACGCGGTCATGTAATGGACGAATATTCATCTACGGACTCTCCTAATGATTGCTGCCCACAAACGAGGCGGTTTAAACAAATGATAAGGGTATTTACCCTTTGATGAATGATATATGGGGGTAGATGATCACAGTTCCAAGGGGCTTTTCTAAAAAACTGCGATTTTTTTGTAAAATTTGTAGCGAGTATTTATTAATACAGAATGAATGCTGGTAGTATTTGCCTCCCGTTTTCGTGTTTAAGTCGAGATTAATGATAGATAAACACGGGTTACTCAGCGCACCCATTGGCCGCGTGCTATTTAACATGAGTTTCCCTAACCTTATCGGTATCCTCACCATTTATGGTGGAAGCCTTATAGATACGTTTTTCATTAGCCAATTAGGGACTGATGCGCTTACTGCTGTCAGTTTTACTTTTCCTGTCGCTGTTGTTTTTGCAAGTATTGCAATAGGCATTGGTGCCGCTGTATCAACAAACTTAGCAAGGCTCATTGGCGCTGGTCATCATGATAAAGCGAAAAATTTCTTGTTTGATGCCCTATTACTGACGTTTTTATTAGTCAGTGTACTGGTGTCAGTAGGAATTATGGCCATTGACCCATTGTTTACCCTAATGGGGGCAAACGAAAAAACGTTACCACTGATCCACGATTACATGCTGATTTGGTTCATCAGTGCTCCACTTTTAGTCTTATTAATGGTCGGTAACCAAGGAATAAGAGCAACTGGTGACACCCGCTCACCAGCAATTATTATGTCTGTTGCCGCCATTATTAATCTGGTTTTAGATCCCTTCCTTATTTTTGGTATCGGGCCATTTCCACGATTAGAAATCCAAGGGGCTGCCATTGCGACATTGGTCTCTTGGGTCGTTTCATTTACCGTGTCTGTTTATATCTTAGTGTTTAAAAAACAAATCCTCGAAATGATGAGTTTATGTAAGCTAAGGATAAAAAAGAACTGGAAAACATTAGGTCACATTGCACGACCTGCCGCCTTAATGAATATGCTAAATCCTATTGCCAATGGGGTGATATTAGCCATGCTAGCCCGAGCAGACCAAGCCGCTGTGGCAGCTTATGGGGCAGGTATTCGCTTAGAAACCTTATTTATTGTAGTCACCATGGCGATGACCTCCAGTCTTATGCCATTTGTTGGGCAAAACCTCGGGGCCGGACAACACAAGCGAGCCAAAGAAGGCATGTTGCTCGCACTACGGTTTGCATTTGTGTTTCAAAGCTTAATGTATATTCCAATATTGTTAAGTGGCGAATCCATTGCTAAGTTGTTCAGTAGCGACCCTTTAGTCATCGATTGGCTGAGTTTTTATATTCAAGTATTGCCTGCTGCTTACGGCTGGCTTGCTATCGTTATCATGTTTGCCACCTGTTTAAATGCCTACCACCGACCACTAAAGTCATTAGTCATTAATGTCATCAGGTTGTTTGGATTGATGTTGCCACTGGCTGCTTTAGGGATGTATTTGGGCGGCGTAAAAGGCTTGTTTATTGCTATACCAGTGACTAACGTGATTATGGGAATAGCCTGTTACATTATGGCTTGCAGGATCACTGAACATCCTTCGGTTAAGTACACCAATAATAATTCAAATGGTAATAGCGGTAGTGATAGTGGCATTACAAACTCCGCTGACAGCGTTATCTAAGCCGTCTGGAATCTAACATCTGGCGCTTTAGCAACTTATCAAGATGACGATTTATTAATTTGTATTACTTGCCCAATGTGTCATAACGTAGCGTTATACAGGTTTATGTAACCGAGTGTCATGACGCAAGCATTCAAGGAAGAATATGAGGAATCATTTATGAGTAAATCCATTAATGCCGCGCTACTCAATGCCTTTGTCTGCCCTGGCACAGGACATTTATATTTGGGCAAAAAGGCAATGGGTTGGGGTATTATCATCACCTGTTTTGCCAGTTTATGCGCCATGATGATTGTGGTTATCGAGCGAGCTCAAGCCATAGCCGATGATATTGTCGCAGGTAACATCGCCTTAGACTTTACAGCCATATATAGCGCAGTGCACGCGAGTGTCACTGCCAACTTACCCACGTCGGCCACTTTGGCAATGTACGCCTTTTTACTCTGTTGGATTGGTGGCACCATTAGCGCTTTTATAATGGGTAAAAAAATGGATGATGCCGCTGCTCATTCCAGTGATTAAATTTGCCAAGCAGTAACAAAAAAGCCGGCTGAGTATTCTCAGCCGGCTTTCTTTTTTAGTCGCATTTATACGAAATGGGCAGCCTTTCCTTAACTGCGTCAGCATTAAGGTATATAGCGCAGTGACTTAAATCGCGTCGTTATTTCGTTTTTTCATCTTCTGACTTATCGTCGCTTTTCGGCGTGATATCTTTCACTTCAACTTGATGAGTTTCTGGGGTTAATTCACTTGGATCGAATTTACGCTCAAAGTCGCCATCGAACGTATTACCGTTATCTCCATGACGGCCTTGATCAAATGGATTTTGACCAAAACCTTGTTGACCAAACGGGTTTTGTCCAGCTTGTCCTTGAAAACCGCCACCAGCAACAACTCGCATTTGCATGCGTTTAAAAATATAACTCGCAATCGGCGAGCGAGTGATGGGGGTAAGCAGTAATAAACCAATAAAGTCAGTCACAAACCCTGGGAATAACAGTAATAAACCAGCAGCAGCAAGCATCATACCTTCAACAATTTCTTTGCCTGGCGCTTCGCCACGCTCAAGCTTAGATTGCACAGACATCAAGGTGCTCAAGCCTTGGCTACGAACCAATGACACACCCACAATCGCAGTTAAAAACACTAATGCAATGGTATTTAATGAGCCGAACACTTCACCTACTGAAATCAGTACTGATAATTCAATAGCAGGGACAAGAATAAACACTAAAAATATAACTAACAGCATGTTGGCCTCAATTTTTTCATTGGCTATGAACGATATATGGGGGTAGTCGGGTCTTAATTCAAGACGCGTCACGATAATCATTAATGACTAATGCAACCGATTACAAAAAATCGTACAGTATTGCTTTATTGTGAATAATGAAAATTAGTTGCAATAAAGGGTCGTGATAAATATACCAGCCTTGGCAATCACCTATTTTAGGTTATTAAGCTTAAGCTAACTTTAAGATAAACCAAAGATGATAGACTCCCTATGTCAGCAGCGTATTTATTAGTTATAACAACTTGTCCTGATATTGCCAGTGCCAAGAAACTGGCTAGTGCCTTAGTCGATGCAAAGCTGGCAGCATGCGTACAACTGTATCCACAAATGGAGTCAGTCTATGTATGGGAGGATGAGGTTTGTCATAGTAGTGAAGTAGGAATGCACATAAAATGTTTGGCCTGTCATTATGATGCCATTGAACAATTAGTGATCCAACAACACCCTTATGAAGTACCAGAGTTAATCGCTGTGCCGATCGCTCAAGGCTTGCCAAACTATTTACAATGGATAAAAGAAACTTCTCAATCATGAAAAAAATATTTGCGCTTATATTTACCACTTTACTGCTGCTCTCCCCTTTAGCTCACAGTGAAGACATTTTTAGCAACAGTAATAAATTCAGTTTTTTGCAAGATGAGCCTGAATTAATGCCCGTTGAAGAAGCTTTTGTATTTGATTACCAGCAAAAAGGTAATCAAGTCGCCATAAGCTTTGTCATTGCTGACGGCTACTACATGTACCGCGACAAACTGCAATTTAGTGCCGATGGCGCTGTGATTGGTGATATTGACCTCCCCAAAGGCAAGATGCACGATGACGAGTACTTTGGCGAGCAAGCCGTTTACTATTCATTTGTTACATTGCCATTAGCGATAAAAGAAGCCGCTGACGATGCCAAAGTACAAGTAACCTTTATGGGCTGTGCTGAAGGGAAACTGTGTTACCCCCCAACCAAGCGTGATGTCATTTTAGATGCGGTTGAAGCAAACGACGGTAAAATTGCAACGAAAAAAGCCATCATCGGCGATGCTTATGCAGCAAAGAAAGCGGCTGATAACGCCTCAGAAAACACTGACACACAAGCGCCAATTACTCAGCAAGATAGTTTGAGCCAGATGTTAGCTAACGACAGTCTAATGTGGACCTTAATTATCTTTTTTGGTTTAGGTATTGGATTAGCGTTAACCCCATGTGTATTCCCAATGTACCCTATTTTGTCTGGCATTATTGTTGGCCAAGGCAAGCAGTTATCAACGGCTAAAGCATTCACCTTATCGATGGCCTATGTTCAAGGTATGGCCATCACCTATTCGCTATTAGGTTTAGTGGTAGCTTCTGCCGGAATGAAGTTTCAAGCGGCGCTGCAGCATCCCGCTATCTTAATCTTCTTAGCCGTCATGTTTGTGCTATTAAGTTTATCGATGTTTGGTCTGTACGAGCTGCGTCTACCTGGTAAATGGCAAGACAAAATGAACACCCTGTCGAATAACCAAAAAGGTGGCAACCTTGTTGGCGTATTCTTTATGGGCGTGATTTCAGGCTTAGTGGCCTCCCCTTGTACTACTGCGCCGCTGTCTGGTGCGCTTATTTATGTTGCACAAAGTGGTGATCTGCTCCAAGGCTTCTTAGCCTTGTATGTATTAAGCATGGGCATGGGGGTTCCCCTTCTTATTATTGGTACATCTGGTGGTAAGCTGTTACCTCGTGCAGGTGCATGGATGGATATCATCAAGACCATCTTCGGTTTCTTACTGATTTCGGTATCGATTGTGATGGTCGGCCGTATCTGGCCTGGCGTAGTGTCTGATGTACTGTGGTCAATTTGGGGTATTAGCTTAACTGGCTACTTAATGCACCAGAATAAACTTTCAGAATTTAACTGGAAGCAAACCACTCGAGGCGTGCTACTGATGCTGACTTTGCTTGCCAGTTTCTCGTATGGTTTCCAAGCGGTAATGTCTGCATTGGGGATGCAAGCGCCTTCAATGAGCACTCAAATTAGTCAAACAGCTAAAGTTGAGCATGCTGAGTTTACAATTATTAAATCTGTAGAAGATTTAGAAGTTGAACTCGATAAGGCCAGTATTAGTGGCAAAACCGTAATGTTAGATTTATACGCCGACTGGTGTGTGGCGTGTAAAGAGTTTGAAAACATTACCTTTGTTGCCCCTGAAGTGATGTCACGTTTAGATCAAATGGTGTTACTACAAGCTGATGTCACTAAGAGTGATGCGATTGATGTGGAATTGCTAGAACATTTCAGCGTATTAGGCTTACCTACCTTGTTGATGTTTGATGAAAATGGCAACCAACGTGAAGATTTACGAGTAACAGGCTTTATGGGGCCTAAACCGTTTGCTGAACACCTAGATTTATTACTTAAAAAATAATTTCACCACATAGTAAACTACTGATAAATGGTCAATTTAGTAATTAAATTGGCCATTTTTTTATTTTATACGCAATTTTTAATATCAAGTTAATTAATTTCTTATACAATCTACTTACCTACAACCTCTTTTCAACAACTAGACTTAAGGCATTATGGAACCAGCAATTTTCATTATTACCCTTCTTTGCGGCATGCTAGTCAGCCGAGTGGGACTCCCTCCGCTCATTGGT
This sequence comes from Shewanella sp. UCD-FRSSP16_17, assembly GCF_001675935.1. NCBI lineage: Bacteria > Pseudomonadati > Pseudomonadota > Gammaproteobacteria > Alteromonadales > Shewanellaceae > Shewanella > Shewanella sp. UCD-FRSSP16_17. The sequence goes on along the minus strand of NZ_LZFV01000035.1, from coordinate 138,434 downwards.
TATTTAGCGGCCGGCTTCTTACTGTTTATCTTTGGCGTACAAGATGAAAGTGTTCCACTGCTACAAGAGTTAGCAGACTTAGGCGTCATGTTGTTACTGTTCGCCATTGGCTTAAAGCTGGATGTTAAAAGTTTACTTAAGTCGGAGATTTGGGCCAGTTCCAGTCTTCACTTAGTTGGCTCAATTCTATTCTTTTTACCTATCCTTAAATTGTTAGGCTTGGTTGGCTTAGATAGATTGGTTGATCTTGAAATGAACCAACTATTGCTGCTGAGCTTCGCATTAAGCTTCTCCAGTACGGTATTTGCCGTTAAAGTGCTAGATGAAAACGGTGATGGCCAAGCGTTATACGGCCGTATCGCTATTGGTATCTTGATCATGCAAGATATCTTCGCTGTCTTGTTCTTAACTATCTCTAAAGGTGAATTCCCCTCAGTTTATGCTCTGGGTTTATTGTTATTGCCGCTGTTAAAACCGGTTATTTATAAAGTGTTTGATCGTGTTGGCCACGGTGAAATGCTAATTCTATTTGGTCTTGCTATGGCATTGGTTATGGGCGCTTGGGTATTTGAGGCGGTCGGATTAAAGCCAGATTTAGGCGCCTTGATCATGGGGATTTTACTTGCTGGTCACGCTAAATCCTCTGAGCTGGCCAAATCAATTTATTACTTTAAAGAACTGTTCTTAGTGGCGTTCTTTTTAACGATTGGCTTAAATGGACTACCAACCATTGAAGATGTCGGTTTAGCAGGCCTATTGGTACTATTAGTGCCGTTTAAAATCATGCTGTTCTTTGTCATATTAACTCGCTTTAAACTGCGTGCTCGTACATCAATGTTTGCATCGTTTAACTTAGGTAATTACAGTGAGTTTGGCTTAATCGTAGCAGCCGTGGCCGCGCAAAAAGGCTGGTTACCTGCTGAGTGGCTGATTATTCTCGCCGTAGCGTTAAGTATTAGCTTTTTAATTGCAGCGCCGCTGAATGCCAGCGTCAACCGCATTTATCAGCGTTTTCAGACAACAGTAACGACCTTAGAAAAGCACCCATTGCATCCTGAAGACAGACAAATTCCTGTCGGCAATCCACGCTTTTTGATTCTAGGTATGGGCCGCATTGGCTCGGGCGCCTACGATGAGCTTCGCAGTAAATATAAAGGCGAAATTCTAGGAATTGAACATAAACAAGATTTGGTCGATTTTCATCGTAATGAGGGCCGTAATGTGGTGCAAGGTGATGCCAGCGATACCGACTTTTGGGAAAAGCTTGAGCGTGCCCCAAGTCTAGAACTCGTGTTACTTGCCATGCCGCACCATGTGGGGAATATGTTTGCTGTAGAGCAACTGAAAAAACTGGAGTATAAAGGCAAAATTAGTGCGATAGTCCAGTACTCAGAAGATGCATTGTCACTCAAAGAGCAAGGTGTAGACAGCGTATATAACTTGTACGAAGCTGCTGGTGCAGGTTTTGTGGATAATGTCATCCATGAGTTATTAGAGCCAGTCACTGAAGACGAACAAGACAATTCACAAGACAATTCACAAGATAAGGCTGTCGCGTCTGATGAAATAAACCAAATTCTCAGTAAGCCATAGCTTCTCAGTAATAGCATAGCGTGACACGCTAACGTGAATCTATCTGCGCCTTATGGTTTCATAAGGCGCTTTTTTATGCTCATATTTTATCTACAATGCCTGTCAACGACGGGGAACTGTATTCATCAATTAAACGAGACACCCTATGGATATTAGCTGGTTAGCGCTTGGGTTATTTATGCTGGTATTAATCGCCCCCATTGCGATTAATCAGGTTTATCAGCTTCACTTGGGCAAAGATATGGCCATTGCGGTGACTCGTATGACGGTGCAAATGGCGTTAATTGGTGTGTATCTGCAGTATCTTTTTCACCTTGATAACCTTTGGGTTAACTTCATTTGGCTTATCGTGATGTTACTTGTGGGGGCTAGCGCCATAATCAGCAAGGCTAATTTACCCAAACACCCACTGATGGCGCCTGTTATATCAGGCTTAATACTAGGACTTGTGCCAATATTGCTCATCATGATGTTGTGGTTATTTCAGCCTACACCGATTTACAATGCGCAATATTTGATACCCACAGCAGGAATGTTGCTGGGAAATAGTTTAAGTAGCAATATTATTGCTCTGCAGCGATTATTTGCTGCATTTGACCAACAGCAAGCACAATATCAAGGCGCACTTGCCTTGGGTGCAACACCTAAACAAGCGGCAGCGCCTTTTGTGCAAACAGCGCTGCAACAATCTTTTGCCCCGATTCTGGCATCGATGGCGACAACGGGATTAGTCAGTTTACCTGGCATGATGACTGGACAAATTTTAGGGGGTGTAGACCCCATAATCGCAGTCAAATATCAGATCGTCATTTTGGTTGCCATTTTTGCGACCTTAACGATTTCTGTAACAAGTTCAATTAGCTTTGCTTTACATAAATTGCTCGCGCATACAGGCAAAATGCGTTTTAACTTGCTCACCAATACTGATAACCAAAGATAAACCAGACATAAAAAAGTGAGCCATGAGGCTCACTTTTTAGTTATTAGCATGAAGGGGAGTCATGCTATTTTGTTACTACCGATTCAAAATTGATGACTATTTTTTTGAATAGGCTGCCGCTTGCTCACCTGCTAAGCGGCCAAAGGTAATGATGTCAGAGATTGCGTTACCACCTAAACGGTTGGCACCATGAACACCACCTGTCACTTCACCTGCACCGTATAAACCAGGAATCACTTTCTTATCTTCTGAGAGCACTTCCGCTTTATCGTCAATTGAAACACCGCCCATGGTGTGATGCACACCTGGTGTAACTTCAATGGCGTAGTAATGACCTTCATTTAATGCACGTGGTAAGTTCGCACGTTCAAAGTCAGTGTCTTTGCCTGCTGCAACTAACTTGTTGTATTGAGCAATCGTTGCCGTTAGTGCTTTACCGTCAATACCTTCAATTTTGCCTAACTTCTCTGGCGTTTCAGCTGATGGCACGACACCAAGTTGAATGTACTTATCGATTTTCTTCAATGATTTACGCACTGAATCATCAAAGATTAAGTAAGCCACTTTACCGGTTTGATTAAGAATCGCCGCAGCAGCTTTATCACGAGTAGTGATTTCATTAACGAAGCGCTTACCTTCTTTATTAACCAAAATGGCACCGTTACCACGCACCGCTTCAGTCACCATCACCCCGCCTTTCACTGACAAAGTAGGATGCGCTTGAATGTATTGGATATCTGTCATGCCTGCGCCAGCGTTACCCGCAACATCTAAACCATCACCTGTCGCACCTGGCTGGTTAGTTGAAATAAAGCCTTTTAACTTAGGATCAAGTTTAGCAACACGTTCATTGTTACGACCAAATCCACCCGTTGCCATGACGACCGCTTCAGCTTTAATCCAGTAGTAACCTTTGTATTTACCTTTAACCAGTAAACCTTCCACTTTACCTGAATCATCTTTGATAACTTCAACACCACGGGTATTCATACGCATGTCGATATCACGCTTAAGTGCATTATCATAAAGCACTTGAATGACGTGAGCCCCTACACCTGCACCTCCTGTAGGACGATGAGAACGGTTAGCTGATGCGCCGCCCATACGACCAACATCATTTAAATCAGCGCCCATGCCTGTCATCCAATCAACAGAGCCTTTAGAGTGAGAGGTTAATACATCCACTAACTTAGGATCGTTTAACTCGCGACCACCTTTCATGGTGTCTTTATACATAGACTCAACGCTATCTTTAATATCTTTAGCTTTTTGTTGATCAGTCCACGCGGCGTTCATACCACCTGCAGCCAATTTAGCGTTACCACCAATCACTGGCTCTTTTTCAATCAAAATAACTTTAGCGCCTGCATCCGTTGCTGCCACTGCGGCTGAGAAGCCTGCGCCACCAGAGCCCACAACCACCACATTCACAATGTCACTTGGTGCTGCTGATAATGCCGCTTTACGATCTGCTGCATCTTTTGCTAATTCTGCAATCGTAGGTTCGTAGCGCTCCCATTTGCTGCCAAATGGCATATCAAACTCAAAGCTATGGCAAGAGTCACAATACACGACTGATTTTTCATGGCCGCTATGACATGATGTACATGCGACATCACCTGGGAAGTGAGATTCATGGGCATTATAATTTTCACGAGTATTGCTTTCTGCCACTTCCGCTAACGTGCCATGACACGACACACACTGTTCATTTTCATAAGTTAAGCTGTCATTAGACAATTCACCACTTGGTAAATGACAGCTTTCACAATCTTGATTTTCTGAGTGAAAGTCAGCAAGGTTGTCAGCTGCAATTGCGCCTCCCGCTAACCCCGCTGAGCCAAGTAGTACAGCTAACAAGGCTGCGCATCGTGTTAATTTCATGGTAACTCCTTAAAAATAGCAATGACGCTAATTCGCCTTGGCATGCTTAATCACTAAGCCATACCTTTTGCTATTGAACCTGATGTAAGACTATTTTGACTCTGGGTTAATGCGGCCTCAATCAAACTCTGCAGACTCGATTTGAAACTTTACAGCGGATCACATCTGCCATTTATAGCTATGCAAAAGCGCATAACCTCAATGGTGACTATGCATTTTTGCATAGCCTGTAGTGATCTGTGTCACAATCAATTGATGCTGAATTTCTTGGTTCTTTCAAACTAAGACGTGTCAAAGCTTAGAAATAAACTGACTAAAATCAAGCTTGAATCTCACTGCTCATCTTTGTGTCATATTTACGCTCAATGCCACAGTTCTGAAGATTATCATTTGCTAAAGTGCAGCTAATATCTCTTGTAAATCCATTATCCTTTGATGAAATATTTTGCGCTATTACTGCTAATACTATCCATACCTGCTAATGCTGAAGAGGCAATTGTGTTTGGTGTGCACTCCACAACTGCGCCGCTTGAGTGGCGAGATAATGGCGTGGATCAAGGGTTTAATGTAGAACTCATGGAAAGCATTGGTTTACTGTTGAACAAGCCTATTACAGTGAGGCGCAAGACATTTCAGCAATTAGTCAGTGACATGCACAGTAGCGACAGTGATGTGGATGTGATTGCAGTTGTTAGCCCTGTTAACTTTCGTCGAGAACTGGCGCAATCCGATCCTGTGTATGCCACGCATGCCAAAGCCTTTACTTTGCAAGGTGAAGACTACATCGATAATTGGTCTGACTTAGTTGGTAAACGGGTGGCCATTAAAAATGGCGCGTTTGTGGATATCTTTTTAAAAAATCAGCCACAAGATTTCACCCAAGTGAAAGTCGATTTGTACGAAACAGGCTTTCAAATGTTGATGAGTAAAGAAGTGGATGTGGTCCTAGCGGAGAATTTTGTCGCTAGACGGTTACAACCCAAATACCCATCAGTGCGCAGCGCCAGTGATGCATTAATTTTTGGTGCATTTACCTTTGTTAGTCATCCTGCCAATGCCCCGTTATTGAAAGAAATCAATGATGCTTTAAGGCAACTGAAAATTTCGGGAGAATATGACAGATTAGTCAATAAATGGTTTGGCATGGGACGAGAAAAGTTTGATATCACCTCAACTCACCAAAAGATGCTCACTTTATCTATTGTTATTTCGATAATTTCGGCAATGGGCATGCTGTATACCTTTTCCGTAAGCCGTAGTTTGAAGTATCGCTCTGAAGCATTAGCGCTTGAGCTACAACAACGTAAAATCGCCGAGCAAAAAATCCGTTCATTATCACAGCAGTTCCAAGCTGTGCTGGATGGTATACCTCATGGAATGACCATCTTTGATAAACAAATGCAGTGCCTGTGGAGTAATGACAATAATCAGTTATTGACTCATAGCCAGTTTCATTACATTGATGGGTCGCCTTTTGATTTAGCTGAAAGTGTTAAAAGCGTCATTGACTCTAAAAAGTCCTTTATTGCTGACATGGGATATCTTGCTCAGTATTGGCAAGTGCAAATTCATCCAATTGCTGACGAGCAAGCCGTTGTACTACTTGAAGAAAACACTGAGCAACAGCATTTGCGCCAAGCCAATGATGAAGCCAGTCGCTTAGCCTCTTTAGGCGAGTTATCGGCTGGTGTCGCCCATGAAATTAATAACCCAACCGGCATTATTATTCACTCCATTGCTCTGTTTGCCGAGGCAATGAAAGATCTGCAACCTGCTGCCGAGTATTACCAACAACAAAACCCGTTTTGGTTAATTGCAGGATTAGATCCTCAAGCGGCTTTCGCCGAGATTAACCACAGTAATGAGGTCGTAGAAGAGAGTGCTAAACGCATCTCCAGAATCGTTAATGATCTTAAATGTTACGCATTACCAAATTTGTCAGCGAACCATCAAGCTACCAGCTTAAATGAAGTGGTACACGTAGCCCAGCGTTTAACCGCCAACCAGCTTAAGCGGTTCCAAGTTACCGTTGAGCTTGCTGAGCCAAGCCCAATTATCAAAGGCGACGCCCAGCAGTTACACCAAGTGTTAATTAACCTTATTCAAAATGCATGTCATGCCATGGACACCACTAATGGCCATATCCATTTACGTACAGCAATGAAAGGCAAAGCTGCCTATGTCAGTGTTGAAGATAATGGTTCAGGCATGGACAAAGCGACGCTGAAGCGGATCACTGAGCCATTTTTCACGACACGTCGCTCATACGGTGGAAGCGGCCTAGGGCTCTCAGTGTGCAGCCGCATTTTAAAAGAGCATCACGGTGAGATGAAAGTCACTTCAACACTCAATCAAGGTAGTCAGTTTACTTTGGTGTTTAGTGCCATCGAACCTGAACAATCTGCGCCTTTTTCGCCAATAAGCTCATCAACAACAAATAGCAGGAAGCCAATACAGTGAAACTCGCACGTAATATCTTACTCGTCGACGATGAAGCCTCATGGCTACGTACACTATCAGTGACCTTAAATCGTTTAGTACCAGAAGCTGTTATCGACACCTGTGTTGATAGCCGCCAAGTGATGAGTCGGTTAGAAGGCACTGACTACGCCCTTGTGTTACTTGATCTAACGATGCCATTTCATTCGGGCGAGGATTTACTCGAGCAAATCCGCCTTGAGTATCCCAACACTCGAGTGATTATTGTTACTGGTGTCAATGAAGTAGAAACAGCGGTGCGCTGTATTAAACATGGCGCTTATAACTACTTTATTAAAACTGATGATGTCGCTGAATTAGCATTAACGGTGCGCCGTGCTTTAGAAGTCGTCGGGCTAGAGCGTAATTACCATAGAATAAAAGAAAGCTTTTTAAGCAAAACGTTAACCCAGCCCAGTGCGTTTAATAATATTCTGACCTGCGAGCCAGCCTTGCTTGATCAATTTCGTTATTTAGAAGCGGTGGCTTTTAGCCCTGAGCCAATACTGATTTACGGTGAAAGTGGCACAGGCAAAGATGAATTTGCAAAGAGTTGCCATCAGTTATGCAGCCCTGATGCCCCTTTTATTAATATCAATTTAGCAGGAATAAGTGAAAGCGCTTTTGAACTTCAGGTCTTTGGGCGCTTAAGCCAAGAACCAGGCCAATCGCAAGCTGGCGCATTACACCAAGTAGGCAAAGGGTTGCTCTACCTTAATGAGATTGCAGATTTGCCTTTATCATGCCAAGCGAAGCTTGTTGATATTTTGCAGCAAAAACAATATTACCCAATGGGCAGTGACAGACCCTATCCAGTCAATTGCCGCATCATAGCTTCCACTCAACAAGATTTACTCGCCTTGAGCCAAGAAGGTAAATTTAGGCGTGATTTGCTCTATCGCTTACGTGCCCATAAAATCCATTTACCCCCTTTAAGGCAGCGCAAACTTGATATATCGATGTTGATTAATCATTTTATCGCACAAGCTGCAGAAGAAATGAACTCAACACCGCCGCATCAACCAAGCGATCTAGCGACACAGCTTCAAGATTATGACTTCCCAGGTAACTTACATGAGCTCAAAGGCATGGTGTTCGATGCAGTCAGTCGCAGTGATGGAGTGCAGTTAACCATCTCCCCATTTATGGAAGCGATTAATGCACTTAAATCATCAAACTCTCCTAAAGGAAATCGGATTATTTTTCCGCAGACTTTACCGACCTTAGCCGATATGAGCCAAGCCTTGATTGATGAAGCAATGAGCCGTACGGCAAATAATCAAACCGCAGCCGCGCAAATGTTAGGTATCAGTCAGTCGGCATTAAGTCGACGAATAACAAAAAAAGAGTAACTCGATTCATGATCAAGGCTGTCTAAAATGGGCGCTTGATACTGTTTAATCTAGACGGCTGTTGTTCTTTAAACGAAATAATAGCCGCATTAGAATAGTCCTTTAAGATAAGCGGCTACACCAAACGACATGAATTTACTTAATAAATATCCATTTTCGGTCAGAAATGGAATCAAAATAGTGAATCCTAGTTACACCTCCGACCAATCGTGATATAAATCACATATCTATCGGACAATTAACTCAATTTAGTCTAAGTTTAAAGTTAAGTAGTCAATTCGATACTCGTAAAAATATCTAAGTAATTCGGCATTCTTTGGAACTGTAACTGTATGTCTAATCCTGCTCAAAAAGCCATGAAGTTGTTTGTACAAACATTTGGAACTACGGCTGACGACCTTTATCAAGCACCAGGTCGCGTCAATATTATTGGCGAACACACGGATTATAACGAAGGATTTGTTTTACCCGCTGCAATTAACTTTCACACTGTCATCGCTGTTAAAGAGCGCAGTGACAATACATTTCGTGCTGTAACTGATGCGTTTCCGGGTCAGATAATACAGTGGAAATTTGGTGAAGAAAGTACCAGCCAAGACAGTAATAGCTGGGGTAATTATTTAAAAGGATTTACCGCGTCGATGTTTCAATCGGGCCTAAAAGCAAAAGGGCTTGATTTAGCGATTGTTGGCAATGTGCCTTTAGGTGCCGGCATGTCATCTTCTGCTGCCTTAGAGGTCGCTTTTGGCACCGCTATCAGCTATGCCAGTCAACTGCACTTATCACCACTTGCTATTGCCCAAATAGCGCAACGTGGCGAACACCGCTTTATAAAAACTGAGTCAGGTATTATGGATCAAACCATTAGCGCCTTGGCTGAAGCTGATCATGCCCTGCTCATTGATTGTTTAGAGCTTGATAGTGAGCCTGTCTCGATCCCTGAAAATCTCAGTTTATTAATTGTCGATCCACATATCGATCGCCAAAGTTTAATAGAACGATTTGAAGCACGCAAAAAAGAGTGTGCCGAAATTAACGACCTATTAGCCATTGAGTCATTAAGAGAAGTCAGTTTGGTGCAGCTAAATCGTGAAAAGCATGCCCTAGGTGACACGCTATTTTGTCGAGCAAGGCATGTGTTAACTGAGAATCAACGTACTGTAAATGCTGCTAGAGCACTTGAGCAAAATGATATAACACGTTTCAGTCAGTTGATGGCACAATCTCATGACTCAATGAAAACCGATTTCGACATTTCCACGCAAGAAATCGATACCCTTGTCGGTATTGTTAAAGACGTCATTGGCAACCGTGGCGGTGTTCGTATGAGTGATGGCTGCGTTGTAGCCTTAATTGATCATGAACTTACCGATGCTGTTGTCAACGCTATTGAAGCCAAATACCCAGAACAAACGGGGCTTGAGGCCATTATTTATTTATGCTCAGCCAGTGATGGTGCAGGCAGAATCGACTAACCCACTACAGCATCAGTTGGCAGTGTCTAATAGTGAATGTAGCGGCTGCCACAGGGCTTAATTATCTCATCAGGAAGAGACTACAATGATTGAAATCACGGCATTGGAGCCATGGCAAGACCCTCGTGGTGGCAGCATCGAGCGTGTCCGAATCGATAACGGCAACATCGCAATCGAAATTCTAAGCCTAGGTGGGATCATTCGTGAATTATGGACTGCAGATAAACTTGGACAGCGTCAGAACATTGTACTGGGTTGTGACAGTGTCGCTGACTACTTAGCTCAGCAAGCCTATTTAGGAGCGATTGCAGGTCGCTATTCTAACCGTATCGCTAATGGTCAATTGCATTATCAAGGGCAAGACTATCAACTAGACATTAACCAAGCGACAAACTGCTTACATGGCGGTCGTGACGGGTTTCATTTAAAGCAATGGCATATGGAAACCTTAGCTGATGGAGTGCGGTTAACGGTCGACAGCCCTGATGGAGAAATGGGCTTTCCTGGGCTATGTAAAGTTCAGCTAGACTACCGTTTAGAAGGCAATAATTTACTGATCGACATGCAAGCTCAGGTCGATAAAGCCTGTCCTATTAGTTTAACTCAGCACAGTTACTTTAATTTAGAAGGCGCTGATAGTGAGACGAATGTGGATCATCACATTCAAGTCGATGCCCACCAATATTTAACCATGAACGATGTCGGCGTGCCTACCTCAATGGATGAAACGCTTGGCAGCGACTTAGATTTATCAAAACCGACACCTTTTTCTGAGCAGACACAGCGAGCAGCATTAAGCGCTACCAATGGTTTTGACCATTGTTATGTTCTAGCTCAGACAAATCATGATCTTGTTCGCTTTGGTTGCCTATCAAGCCCTAAAAGCGGCCGCACTATGACCATCTACACTGATCAGCCTGGCGTTCAGCTATATGGGGCAAACTTCCTTGAGGGAACAAAAGGTTTTAAAGGGGAGATTTATCAATCCCATCGCGCTGTATGTATTGAGCCGCAGATGCTACCAGACTCTCCAAATCAACCCCACTTACCGGGTGAGCCGTGGATTGCTGCAGGTGATACTTATCACCATCACACTCGCTATGAGTTTGGTGTGCTATAAGCCCTGAGAATTCGCCATAAAAAAGGCGCTACCCTTGAAGGGAGCGCCTTTTTTATTGTAATGACAATACTATAGTCAACCAATGCCGTTTTACATTGATGCTACCTGTCGTCGCCACCATCATCACTCATACTGGCTTCAAAACCCGTATCTTCAAATTCCATATCGTCATCAGCATCCATGACATCATCCATTGGTTCGTCGGGAACAACCGGCGCCTTACTTTTCACTTCAGGTGCTGAATCTGGCACTGAAGATAGTTCAATATGTGCCTCATGCTTTGCCATAAACTCAGCTCTAGCGGCTTGCCATGCTGCATCATGTTCAGCTTTTGCCTCAGCAAGTTGCGCATCATCAAGTTCATGAAGATTCACTTTAACAATATCTTCGACATACTCACCAATGGTATTTCGACTCGCATTGAATAAGTAGATCCGTCCAGGTGACGCTTCAGGTAAACGGTTATCATGAACGACGATTGACGTGCCTCTTGCAGTTCTTAATTCACCGAACCACACTTGTTTTTTTGCAGTGTTATACATATATGCTAACGCCCTTAAATCAACACATACCTTTAAAAATGTACTGATGAGTACATCGTTTAATAAATAAACCATACAGTTAACGCATGACTATTGAGGGTAATTAATCAAAAACTTCTTCAAAAATCAACTGATGTTTTATGAAGTTTTTGATATTTTGAACTCAACAATAAAATCGATATCATAGTGAGCTAGGCGATTCACCTACCCGCATATCAATCGCTAATAATCAGACAATATGGCTGAAAATTAACCCTCTCATACACGCTCAAATTTAGCCCAAAATACGTAAGCTTCAAGTTCTCAATTCGAAAAAATCTGTTCTATATCACTTTCAATACAATTTTACCTTGATGCTGTCCTGACTCCATATATTGATGTGCTGCGATAACCTCTTCAAAGGCAAAGATCTTATCCAGCTTGATGTTAATTGAGCCACTATCAAGTAATGGCCAAATTTGCGCTCTCAGTGCTGCAGCAATGTCAGCTTTCGCTTCAACACTTTGCGGCCTCAAGGTGGAACCTGTCCAGCTGATCCGCTTTGCCATGAGTCTAAAAATATCCACTTCAGCTCTTATTCCCCTTTGCATGGCGACAGTCACCATTCGGCCATCCGTTGCCACCACTTTGAGGTTTTTATTCACAAAGTCTCCACCCGCTATATCAAACACCACATTGACTCCTTGGCCATCTGTCGCATTAAGTATCGGCTCGAGAAAATCTTGTGTGTGATAATTAATGGTAAGTTCTGCCCCCTGTTGCAGACAATATTGGCACTTTTCATCAGAACCAGAAGTGACAAATACGCGTGCTCCCATTGCCTTAGCGATTTGAATTGCTGTTGTTCCGATACCACCTGAGCCACCGTGAATTAATACAGACTCACCTTTACTCAACCCTGCTCTGATCATCATGTTGCCCCAAACCGTAAAGCAGGTTTCGGGTAGTGCAGCAGCTTGCTCAAAGCTATAACCTTTAGGAATAGGTAAACAATGACTAGCAAACGTCACGACTTGTTCGGCATAGCCGCCACCTGGAACTAAGGCACATACTTTATCGCCAACTTGCCATTGAGAAACACCTTCTGCGACAGCAATAATCTCACCTGACACTTCTAAGCCTAAAATAGGACTAGCCCCTTTGGGGGCTGGATATGCCCCTTCTCGCTGCTTAATATCGGGGCCGTTCACACCTGCAGCATGGACGTTAATGACAACCTGATCCGACGTTAATGCTTGAGTGATTAAGTCATCTTGAGATTGTGCAATATTCATAACTTCTGCGCTTCCAGGCTCAGTAAAAGTAATATATTTCATGATATAAACCTCAATAATAGTCAGTCGAACAAGGGTGAAATAAGCACCAGAATGTGACCAGATGGACAACATGACCTTGAAACAAATTAGCCTCTAGACACCTTCAACTCGAAAACTGCGCCGAGACAAAAGCATGAAGATAGCATTGCTACATAACTTATCAATAACTCACGACGATTAACGATTTCGCTTTACAAAAGTGGCAAAAATACCAAGAACGATTAAATTTAATCTAATAGATTGCCGCTTTAAGATACAATAACTCAAAGAGTTAGACTCACTGCTTAACCTTATGACTTCAAATGTACACGAAGTAACTTATTACTCGGGAAGATTTAGTTATACTGTTCTTTATTGACTCAACAAACTAATAATGGGTTGCTTGTTAGGCCTGTTATGAATTGCGAACACATAAACTGACTGGAATTTATATCATTGTGAAAATGACGCTAAACACAGCCTTAACTAAGTTGTTCGCTTGCACTACAGCATGTCTATTGTGCCTTAGTAGCCTTTGGTCAGCGTCTTTATCTGCTAAGCCCCTTTTAATCGCATCTGATATTTGGTGCCCTTACGTATGTGAAGGTCAAACAGGCTATGTCACTGAATTAACAAAAAGGGCTTTTGCTGAAATGGATCAACCGGTTCATTTTATCGCAGTGCCATTTAATCGTGCTTTAAAAGAAGTCCAACACGGAAATATTGATGCAATATTAGCCGTCACGCCAGAGCATGTTAGCCAATTTAATTTATATACTGATGAAGTAGTTGTGGGTTATGCAAGCAAAGATTTCTACACCACGACAGGGTTTGCTTGGCAATTTAACCAGCTTGAAGATTTAGATAACGTGCAAGTTGGTATCATTCGTGGTTATGACTATGGCGAGCGATTAAACGATAAAATTGCCAATTCAAATCGTTTCTACATTGCGACTGGAAACCAGCCGTTAACCATGAACCTAAAAAGGCTTATCAAAGGCCGCTTTCATGTCATGCTGGGTAATAAAGTGGTTATTCAAAACACGGCTGAAAAGCTAGCTCTAGATGATCAAATTCGCTTTGCAGGTACCTTCGGTGAACCATTGCCTTTGTATGTTGGCTTTAACCAAGGCGCGACTAAAGCTGCCAAAATGTTTAATCAAGGGCTAACTAAGCTCAAAAAAACGGGGGAATACCAACAAATATTGGATAAATACAATATTGAGCACCCAGCAGATCCATTAGCGCTAACTCCTTAGTTTTAAATGCCCTTGCTTTACAATGCCCTAGTTATACATGCCTCGCACTGTACGACTCCCCCCACAATTAGCACCTTTTAGGTTTGATTGTTTATTGCAAATACCTTCAGTTCGATTCACCTAGCGCACATTTTCAAAGACAAATTGATCTAGCTCAAAACTATTGCAACTTTTGTTAAATTTCTGTTGCCTCAATGTGTAACCTTGGCAAACTGAATATATAAGTTAGACCATTCCAATAAGGCGTTTTCTTTTCCATATACGCGAGGAATTACGCTTAAGCGATTGTCATTATTAACTTTCACAGGAGGTGGAATGAGCGGATTAGTTAAGTTATTACAATCTATGCTCGGCAGTTTTCGAGATTTAGTCCCCATTATTTTAGTGGTGAGTTTTTTTGAAATTTTTATCCTCCAACAAGCTCCTGATAACCTTTTTTCTATCCTTGTCGGTGTCATCTTTATCGTTTTAGGACTGACTTTTTTTGTGTTCGGATTGGAAATGGGCCTATTCCCAATCGGTGAGTCCTTAGCTCATGCCCTTGCTCGCAAAGGTAGCACATTCTGGTTAGTCATTTTTTCTTTCTCACTCGGCTTTGGCACGACCCTAGCAGAACCCGCGCTGACCGCTGTAGCAGCTGAAGCGGCTGAAGTCGCAGCAGAAGGTGGCGCCATTGCCGCCACAGAAGCAGCAATGGACAGTTATGCGATGGGACTGAGATTAACGGTAGCAGTCTCCGTTGGCTTAGCCATCTTGCTTGGAGTAATCAGGATAGTTAAAGGCTGGCCAATTCATTACCTGATCATCGGTGGCTACATTATTGTCATGATCCTCACAAGCTTCGCCCCAGAAAATATCATCGGCATCGCTTATGACTCGGGTGGCGTGACCACGTCAACGATTACAGTGCCATTAGTGACGGCATTAGGCGTGGGCTTAGCCACTGTGATTAAAGGCCGAAACCCAATGTTAGATGGCTTTGGACTCATTGCTTTTGCAAGTTTAACGCCGGTAATTTTTGTCTTACTTTACGGCATGGTGTTATGACAATGATGTGCAATAAAGGCATTACTTTACTTAATGAGCAGGTACAATTTTCCAAGGAGGTCAAATGACGTGGCTTTATCAGTTATTAGAAACCTTGCTGCTCACAATGCGAGATGTGATCCCGATAGCCATCATTCTATTTGGATTCCAATTAGGTGTACTTAAACGTCCTATAGCTAACTGGAAAACGGTGGTGCTTGGGTTTGTTTATGTCACCTTCGGGTTAAGCTTTTTCTTAGTCGGACTCGAACTGGCGCTGTTCCCAATCGGTGAAAATCTTGCAAATCAGTTAACCTCACCAGAAATTTTGCACCCTGATGGTTCTGCTGGGCCTTACATCTGGCAAGACTATTTATGGGTGTATGTCTTTGCTGCCGCTATTGGGTTCAGCACCACCATTGCCGAACCCTCATTAATTGCAGTCGCTATTAAAGCGAATGAAGTGTCAGGTGGCACGATTAGCACTCAAGGGTTACGTATTTCGGTGGCAATTGGCGTGGCTTTCGGCATCTCGCTAGGCTGCTTTCGCATCGTCGTTGGTGACCCAATCCATTATTACATCATGGCAGGTTATGTGGTGGTAGTGATCCAAACCTTCTACGCACCTAAATCCATCATCCCACTCGCGTATGATTCAGGTGGCGTCACCACTTCAACTGTTACCGTGCCCCTGGTCGCGGCATTAGGTTTAGGTTTAGCCTCAAATGTTGAAGGACGTAATCCACTTATTGATGGCTTTGGGCTTATCGCTTTTGCCAGTTTGTTTCCCATTATTGCTGTAATGAGCTATGCCCAACTTGTAGCCTGGCTAGATAAACGAAAATCCCAAGCAATTGATGAAACTGAGCTCAATGAAAAAAATGCAGCCGTTCCAGCAGATATATCAGAGGCACTTCCTAGTTCAGCAGTGCCAACATCAACAATAAAAAATAATCATTCCATTAAGGAGTAATAAATGCGATTTAAGTTAATTATCGCTTTTGTTGACGACATCACGACAGACACTGTACTTGATGCCGCCCGAGAAGCTGGCGCCACTGGCGCCACAGTTATCAACCATGCTAGAGGTGAAGGGCTAAAGAAAAAGAAAACCTTCATGGGCTTAGGCTTAGATGTTCAGCGTGATGTGATTTTATGGCTAGTAGAAGAGCATATGAGTCGCCATATTTTAGAGACAATATGCGAGGTGGGCGGGTTTAACACTAACCCAGGCCAAGGTATTGCGATTCAAATTGATGTTGAAGATGCCGTTGGTGTTGCTCATCAAGTTGAAAAACTCACCAATGATATTAAGGATCAAATATGAAGCCGACAACGCCTATTAAAAATCGAGATGTATTGATGAATCAATACGCTATGATTGACGGTATGCTGACCATTAGCGAAGCTATTGCGATCGCGGTGGAACAGAATGTCTCTATTTTGGTCGTCAACAAGCGTAATGAGCATGACGAATACGGCATGCTATTGCTCAGCGATATTGCCAGAAAAGTCCTCGCAACAAATAAGTCACCGGAGCGAGTTAACGTATATGAAATCATGATAAAACCCGTGATGGCTGTCAGCGCAGATATGGATATCCGTTATACCGCTAGGCTATTTGATCAATTCCAAATCAATAAAGCACCTGTGGTTGAAAACAGCAACATTATTGGCTTTGTGACTTATGACGATATCGTGCTTAAAGGCATGGTTAGTCAATAGCATTAGGATTTTGCCAATAAAAAAGCCTTGATGATTTACTCATCAAGGCTTTATAGATTTGCCATCAATCTATGATTACTGGCCGATAAAATGTTGGTCTTTTAGCCAATCTAAATACTCAGGCACTGCTTGTTCAACCGTTTTGAAAACATGGTCGCAACCCACTGAACGAAGCAAGGTTAAATCTGCTTGAGTGTAGCTCTGGTAAGCACCCTTCAATTTATCAGGGAAAGGAATGTATTCAATGTCGCCTTTACCATGGTACTGAATAACGGCATTTGCTACATCATTAAAGCTTTGTGCTTCACCTGTTCCACAATTAAATACGCCCGATACGGTTTTGTTCTGCCATAACCAAATGTTCACTTTAACGACGTCTTCAACAAACACGAAATCACGTAGTTGCTGACCATCTTCATAGCCATCTACACCGGCAAATAAACGACAAACGCCGTTCGCTTTGATTTGGTTATTAAAGTGGAATGCTACACTCGCCATACCGCCTTTATGCTGCTCTCTAGGACCGTAAACGTTAAAATAACGAAGACCTGCAACTTGGGCAGTTGTGTCTTGTTGACGGACGTATTGGTCAAATAAGAACTTAGAGTAAGCATACACATTTAGCGGTTTTTCAACTTCGCGCTTCTCAACAAAAGTGTCACTACCACCGTACACAGATGCCGATGATGCATAAATAAATTGCACATCATTTGCTTGGCTATAATGCAGTAATACTTTTGAGTATTCATAGTTGTTTTGCATCATAAACTTGCCATCCCACTCAGTGGTCGATGAACATGCTCCTTGATGGAAAATCACTTCTAATTTACCGTCAAACTCGCCCGCTTTAATACTGGCTAAAAAGGCATCTTTATCTAAGTAATCAGCGATTTCGCAATCGGCTAAATTAAACATTTGCGTGCCATCAGTAAGATCATCGACGGCGATGATATCTGTACGGCCCATTTCATTAAGTGACTTAACTAAATTACTACCAATAAATCCTGCAGCACCTGTAACCACGATCATAAGCTCAATTCCTGTGTATTGGCGTGAACATACATCACGCTTAAACCAAATCTTGTTTTGATAGCCTTAACTTAACGACTAACGTCTGAATAAAATGAATCTAAAAACGCTGCAGCCTCATTGGCTGCCTTGTCAAAATCAACTAACGCCATATTGCGGCCCGTTCTTTTGCCAACAGGCGGCGTATAGGTTAAACGGCGATCATCTGCTGATAATGACTGCCAACGTATATGCGGTGCAGATCGTCTGCCAGCATAAAACCCTAACGTCGGGACATTATGAAGGCCTGCTAAATGTAAGGGGCCTGTTGAACCTGCGATAAACATATCTGCAGCCACTAATGACTCAGCAAAGTCGCTTAAGCTCGGCAGTGGTTTGGCTTTTTCAACCTTAATGCCGCTTTCAGACAAAATGGCAACCATTTCATCGGCAAGCACTTCTTCTTGGCCGCTGTAAGTGACCACAAATCGGCAATCTAACGCAGTACGCTGATTAATATCAATAAGCATATTTGAAAATGACTTAACTGGCACTCCGCCCGACGAACCGCCCGTTCCAGGGTGAGCGAAAATCAACTTTTCTTCACCCTGTTTATTGTAATACTCTTGCCACTTGTGCTTTTTATTGCTCATATCCCAAAAAGGTCGTTTCACTTCTGGAATAGGGTAATTGTGCTCTTTTAGAAAGTGCTCAACAACATTACAACCTCTTCGCCAAACAGAAATGCCATCTTGATATTGTGCGTTGGTTCTGTGTTTATAGAGATATTGGTACCAATTTAGCGTGGGAACCAGTACATAAGGAATTCGAGCTGGTTTAAGTAGTTTATAAACTCGGTATTGAGACAATGAAACGATAGCTGCATCGTAATGTTGCTCTTTAATCAGCTCTGCTATAGCAGCATCATCACCTGTATCAACTAAGACGTTATCCACATGAGGGCATGCCTCGGCAAAACTTTTCACTACAGGAGCAACAAATACGTCAATTGTTGCGTCCGGTATTGCCTGTTTTAACATGCTAAGTGCGGGCCACTTCGTGGTGAAGTCACCAATTTTATCATGTCTAACATACAGGATTTTTTTCATTTACTCAGATCCTAAACTCTTTGTTATCCGTCAAAATAAACCAATGAATGTTTCATTTTATACCAACAAAGCGTGCTTCACACTCATCATCAATCAAACTTGTTAATGAACAACAAAAAATCCCTGCATAACAGGGATTTTAAATATCACTTCGATTAATCCAAAAAATACTTTGTATTAATACGGTAGTTCATATAAAAACAAAACCCTTTATATATAAGGCGATACAGGTAAGTTTCAGATTTTTTGTTAAGTTATGTTCAATAAGTTGCTAGGTTGCCACAAGTCTTATCCTATTAACCTTACAAAATTATAACCAAAATCAGAGTTATATTTGCTCGTTTATTACTTTTCTTATTTGGTCTAGAGTAGTTTCCTTTGTTAGATTTCCATCTTCAAAAACAACCTCTAATAACCCTTGATTTTCTTCTTCATCAGTCACGTTATCAAACAAGGTTAACTCACCATCAACTCGCTCAATTTTTAATAAACCTTTAGCAGATTTCTTCTTAGTATCAGTTTTAGGGTCTTTAAAAATAGCAACACGTTCACCGTTTTTAACAACACTGGTAGCCTTTACTGCTGAGCCGTGAGTATCGCGCGTCACATATTGATAGCTGTATGAGCCAATACCTAACACAACCTTTGAAGCGAAGCCTTTGTCCATTAAGCGTTGTAAAATCTGACGTTGGCGTTTAAGGGTAATAGCATCACCATAAATAGCGCCAATATGTTCATCAAGTAACTTGAACCCTTTGCTGGTAGTCGTTCCACCAAAAATATCCCATAAACATTCAATAAGCCCTTTAACTTCACAAAGCATTAATTGAATAGTCTGTTCACTATCGAAACCATTATTTTCGAAACCGTAGTATTCACCATTCCAGCGATATGCTTCATACCCATTTTCTATAACATCTTTTTCAGCTTCAACTTGAGTTTGGAATAGCTCACTGTACTCAGAAACAGGAGAGATTTTATAACCTGTTAATATTTTTACCGGATCTCCAGAGTCTGGGCGAATCACTAATGTGCCATCGCGAGCCATTATTTCGTCTTTAAGCTGTGGTAGATAATCAGTTACTAATGTCCAAAAATCCCAAGTATCAGACACAACACTTAATATCCCAGCTGGAGATTGCTCCTTCATTAAATATTTAAAGAACTCAATTTCACCTTCCATGATCCAAGAACAAGTAACAGAGTGTTCAGTAGCATCTACAGAGCAGCCTACAAGTTCATTATCCACGTTTGCACCATAGTATTTTTCAGCAAATAATACTGCTGGTATGGTATCTGTTCCTACAAGCCCTGAAGCTAAGTGACCAAAACCACTCATAGCAGCAGCGTGCTTACCAAACATACCTCTAAAGCTAAAATCATGTCCTTGAAAAGGAACAAAATCTAAAGGAAGTCCCGTTTTATTAGCAAACTCCTTGAATACTTTTAAATAAGCAACTGAAGTAGTAGCGCTTGTTTGGATTGGCCAGTTTTCACAACTTAACACTGTCTCAATCATATTTGTTAACCACTGAAAGCCTTCTTTGGTGTTAACAATAGTAATTGGTGGCACTAAGTAAGGAACAAGTGTTCCCTCAGGTAGTGCTTTTATTCTTAATGGTAAATAACCTAAATCGTGTAAGTCTTCTAGATACTTGACGTTTACAGGGTAGCCCAACATTGAACTCATAATACGTTTATGGTTTGCAACAGCGACAGCTTTATCGCTGTTAAAGAATTCAGCCCATTCTTCTTGTAAGTAGCTTTTAATAAAATACTGAAGACCAACAAATGCTACTTTGTTACTATTTTCAACATTACTTAATTTACCACTTCTTGATGTGAAGTTGGCATAAACTTCTGTCACATCAGGGTGATAAGCTCGGCTGTGGAATTCTTTATAAACATCTTTTTGCATACTAGCAGCGGTAATAGTCATGATAGTCTCCTTACATCTCAATAATTTGTAATTTAATTTTATTGCTCGTGCTGAATTCTTCAGCGGCTCTAAATGAATCAGTTGTATAGATAGCGTCAATTAGACCTTCAAATACTTCTAATCCTTTTGAGAAAATACCGTGTGTGATAAACAGTGAAACTTCCACTGCGCCTTTGTCTTTTAATACCTTAGCTAACTCGATAAATGTTCTACCACCATCACAAATATCATCAGCGATAAGTACTTTCTTTCCGTTAACATCACCAAGAATCTCAGTTTTAATGATTTCACCTGTTTTCAAATTTCTCATTTTTTGTGCTTGAATAACTTCAGGCTCACCATTAAATGTCTCAGCAATTTTAATTGTTTTTTTACTAGCGCCAGCGTCAGGTGAAATCAAGGTAAGTTCGCCTGTAGATAGACGTTGGCTTAATTCATCGCATCGCTCAAGTAGGTTAATTTGCGGTACGTTTACTACTCTATTTAATAATGCTGGTGATACTTCACTGTGCGCATCCCAAATAGTTACTTTGGCGAAGCCTAAATTGTTTATAAAGCTTGCCATAACTGCTGCACCTAGCGCTTCACCTTCAACACAAACTCTGTCTTGACGTGCATAAGGAAAATAAGGAATAACCAATTCAATAGAAGTCGCTTCATTTGAAAGTCTTTTAAGCGCATCAACGGCAACCATTAATTGCATTAGCTTTGAAGAAACAGTAAGGCGTTCAAAGATTTCTACTTTTACCGTAGTTGCAAAGTCCATTGGATTAAAACGAATGTGCTCTTCTCCGCCAGAAAAAGTAAAGCTGTCAAAGTAGATAGGTGTTTTATTTCCTGTTGAATCATGGCTAAATATTTTCATTATTACTTCCTTTTATTATTTGTGTCCCTGAGACACAATGTAATTTAGCAAAGAGTTAGGTATTGATCAAGTCTCATTTGTGTCACAAGGACGTAAAGTTTGTTTTTTATTGTCAGTGAGTGTAACAGCTAAAATAACCTACTGATATAGCGAGGAAAGCTAGTGAGGAGTGATTAAATTTCCAACGCGACTACTTATAGATATATTGGCAACAGTTCCGGCATTGAACTCAAGGCAGTCTTGCTCAATTCCATCAGAAAAGATGACACCGTTTTCAGCCATTTTTGAAGACATGCTGAATTTTGAATGATTGGTTATTTTTCCAAAAACCTTACTACACTTGGTATTTGCTGACGGAAATGGCTCCCGAACTGAATAATAAAGAAACTCACTATCCCACGAAAATCCGTTTTGTAGGTGATGGTTAATCGGTTTATCCATAATACCACTCGCACCTGTAATTATGCTTCTAAACCAACCAGTAGAGCCTAAGCCTGTGCTGACAATAACGCCACTAGAGCTTTGCTCTTCCTGGTGATTATCAACAGACATCATGTATCTTGCAGAAGTGTGTGTCTTGGGGCCAATGAATAGGTCATTTACGGCTAATAAACTTTGACCAATGTTGGTATTTACCTCAGCCATAGCAATTGCTTTTGAATTAATAGATTGGTTTAGCACTTGTAGAATTACTTCACCAAGCTCAGCTTCTAAAAAGGGCAAAAGCTGGCCATCATAAAGTGTTGGGATAGGATTGACTGCTATTACAGGTTGTCCATTAAGGTACTTAAGCGTGTTAGCCACTAATCCGTCTTGACCAATAACTACGACTAAATCATCGGGAGAAAACAAATAAGTTGAAAGCACACTTCTTTCTAGTTGCTGAACCCGACCAACTGTTTTTAAGAGGCTAATAGATTGGGCGACAGAGTTGGAGTAAAGAGTACTTTCTTCTTCATAGTCACTAAATGACTCACCTAAATGTTCAAGATAAAACTTAGCCTGCCCAAGGGTGCAGTATTTTTCCTTTAATTCCTGCAATCTAGTCTTTCTTGTTACAACTACTATTTTTCTATCTGTGAGCATAACAAGCTCCTTTAGGTATTAGTCAGTGTAGTAAGTAGATCAGGTGAAATATTCAAATTACCTATTTGATTATCACCTTGCGTTAAGTTTTCTATTGCTTGTGCAATAAGCTGCTCTGGTGCCATACCGCTCATGCTCATTACTCTTAATTTATCAGTATCAATATTTTGATAAGCCTGCATTTGCACTTGTATTTTATAAGCTTGTGCATCACCACGAGCTTTCTCGTTAGCTGAATTTATAGAGACCAATTCTTCGAGTTGTTTTTCATCTTCAATCTGAGCCGTAATATCCTCTTGGTTGATTTTAAATTGCTGAATTTTTCTCAATCTCTGTGCTTCTAATCGCGACTCTTCAAGGTCTTGTTCTTTCTTCTGTATTGCTTTTTCAGTTTCTAATTCAGATTCTTTAACGCTTTTTTCTTGTTCAATGCTTGATAAGCGTCTTGCATAAATTGCATTATCTGCCTCTTTTAATAAGCTTTCTCTAATTTCAGCTTCGAGCGCTTTTCCAGTTTCAGGAGTTGGTTTAATTGATGTTAATGCAACATCAGTGATCTCTATGCCAAGGCTCGCTATCGCTTCAGCACCGTCTAGATCTTTTTTCAAATCGATGGTTAGTTCGCGAGCACAAACTAGAGAATCTCTAAGTGATTTAGATTCAATATGGTTTCGCAATAATACCTGTACAGCACGCTGAACGCGTTCATCCATTTTTTTAGGGTCTTCTGATGTGTACTTACCTTTTGTATCAATAGTGAAGTTCAGCATTTTTGCCGCTTCATGTGGTTGTTCAATTCGATAAGTAACTTGTCCTTGCACTGTCAGCTCTTGAAAGTCAGACGTTTGTAACCTGAAAACAAACGGCAACTCTTTACTATTACTTGGTATAGCGACAAGTGAAGAGCTAGGCGCGTAATAGAAAAAATTCACACCGACTCCTTCTAACTTAATTTTTCCTTCTTTGAATAACATGAGGTGTGTTGAAGGATCTGCTTTTATATATTTAAAACCAAACATAATAATCTCCTTTTACAAATGTGTCACAGCGACATTATTTTAAATATGTCCTAAGGACATTAAGTTGTCAAATATTATTTTTTCTTTAATTTAGTGAACTGTTCTTGTTGATATAAAAGAGAAATTGATTTAACGTGTCATTAAGACATAAAGTTTACTTTGAATGAGTACGATGACGAACACTTACGATATTAATGAATTTAAGAATCCCCTATTTACAGTTGATAGTGTGCTATTTACCGTAAAAGATGATGCTTTAAAAGTTCTGATGGTTAAGCGAGCAAATGAGCCGTTTATCGGTAGTTGGGGTCTTCCAGGTGGTTTTGTCGATGTAGATTCAGATACCACAACAGATGTAACAGCTTTAAGAAAGCTAGAAGAAAAAACGAATGTTGCACCTCAGTATCTCGAACAGCTACAAGCCTTTTCTGGTATTGACCGTGATCCTAGAGGCTTTAGTGTAACCTTGGTTTACTTTGCCCTAATAGCAGCTCAAGAAGTCTCTTCACACATCGAAACCATTGATGACGTTCAATGGATAGATATTGATAAAATAGACAGTTTATCAATTGCCTTTGATCACAAGGTTATCATTGAACAAGCCAAAGAGCGCCTTCAACAAAAAGCTCTTTATTCGATGGTGCCTGTTTATTGTTTACCTGAGTATTTCACTGTGGGCCAGCTGAAATCTGTTATTGAAACAATCATCGGCAAAACGATTCAACGGAAAAGCTTAATTAGACGTATTGAATCGGCAGATATGTTTGAAACAATCGATGAAAAGGTAAAATCAGGTGGTCGTTTAGCCAAGCAGTACAAAGTGAAACCAGGCGTTGATATCGTTAATTTTGAGCGTAATTTGAGTACATAACTAAGGGAAAAAAGATGATAGTTTATATCGACATTGTAATGGTCAACTAATTTTGGACACTTTGTTAGGCACTTTTCATTAATTTCTTCTCATATTCTACAGGAGAGATGTTTCCCAGTTTATGATGTCGTCTTTTTTGATTATAAAACGGCTCGATGTAATCAATAATATCTGCTTTTGCTTGTTGTCTTGTTTGATATCTTCTGTAAACATCTATACCGATTTTATTCCTTAAAATCAAAAAACTACATTTTGGAGTCTACACTATGTGATATTGACGTCGCCAATACACATCCGATGCTTTCTCGTATCTACTCATGTTTTTTGTCCTCTATTACTTCGCTAAAAGTCAGAGTCCAATTAACATGAGTAGATCTTCAGGCAAAGCCTAATTGATGATAACCACCTACTCAAGTAGGTGGTTTAGGGCTGAAAACAAAAAAGCCCCGTAAAAACGGGGCTTTAAACTATTCACTCAATATTAAATATACTGTGAATTAAAACGGGATATCGTCATCCCAATCACCGCCTAAATCTGGCGTAGTGTTCTGCGGTTGTGGTGTTGGTGCAGGACGCTGCGCTGGAGCAGATTGTTGCTGAAAACCACCTTGCTGTTGTTGAGCAGGTTGTTGGAAACCACCTTGTTGCTGGGCAGGTGCTGGACGTTGAGCAGGCTGCTGGTAACTACCTTGCTGCTGCGCTGGCGCTTGAGGCTTAGTCGTGTAAGCAGGCTTTTGAGCTGCTTGCTGTTGAGCAGGCTGCTGATAACCAGCTTGAGATTGCTGCTGTTGGCCGTATCCGCCTTGAGATTGCGGTGCACTTTGCTGAGGCGCATTACCATAGCCACCTTGACCTTGGTTCATACCACCTTGCTGACCGCCTTGGCCACGGCTATCAAGCATTTGCATTTCCATTGCATTGATTTCGGTTTTATAGCGATCTTGACCCGTAGTCTGATCCTGCCACTTGCTGGTTTGCAGTTTACCTTCTAAGTAAACTTTAGAACCTTTTTTCAGGTATTCGCCAGCTACTTCAGCTAGTCGACGGTACATCACAATGTTGTGCCATTCAGTGCGTTCTTGTTGCTGACCTTGTTGGTCTTTCCAAGATTCACTTGTTGCTACAGTAAAGTTAGCGACTGCGTTACCGTTTGGCATGTAACGAACTTCAGGATCTTTACCTAAATTACCAACCAAAATTACTTTATTCACACCACGACTGGCCATTGAAATCTCCTGCGATTTACCATGTTCTACATTTATTTATGTTCAAATTCTGTTGAATCAATTATGCCATTTTTATGCCTGTTGACACATCAACTATCACACAAAAATACGAATTTAATTCTTAGCTGACAGAGCCTAACACAGCTCGGGCTTCTCTTAAATCGAATTGATCATCTACTTTTAAATAAGCCGCTTTCTCTTCAATCACGACAATTGCCTCAGCAACCCCTGTAAGTTGTGATAGTTGAGTTGCCATATCTTGGGCATGATTTCTATCTTTCGCTTCAGCTTCAAGCGTATAGCTTTTAAGAAGGACTGGTTTTTCCATGCCAATGGTCAATAATAACCACACAAACATCAACGCTAACGCGACATAAAAGACACCTGAAGCGCCGACCAATTGATAAGCGCCGCCACCTAACATACCGCCACAAAAAGCACCTAAAAATTGACTGGTCGAGTAAACCCCCATCGCAGAACCTTTATCGCCCATAGGACAAAACTTTGCGATTAAGCTAGGTAATGATGCCTCTAAATAGTTAAAGCCGGTAAAAAATAACACCACAGCGCCACTGAGCACCCACAAATTATCAGCATAAATTCCCATAGCAGCGAGTGATAGCATCATTATAAGCAATGAGATTTGGAACATGGTTTTAGTGTTATTGCGCTTAACCCCAATAATGATCAAAGGCACCATTAAAAAGAATGCGCCAACAAAAGCGGGGAAGTACAACATCCAGTGTTTTTCTTTGACTAAGCCAGCATCAACTAAATCTAAAGGTAATGCGACAAACACCGCTGTTAATACTAAATGAAGAATAAAAATGCCCGCATCTAATCGAAATAGCTGAGGATCCATCAGCATACGTTTAAGCTTGGTCGGCGTAGCAACAGTATCCCCTTTAGGGGCTTGAGACACAGGGTTTGGTACTAAGACCTGTACAATCACCATGCCTAACACAGCTAAAATGGCAGTTAAAAAGAATAAGCCTTCAAGGCCTGCATATTGAGCGACTATCGGCCCAGCAAGTAAGGATAAAGCGAAAGAAAAGCCAATACACATCCCAATGATTGCCATGACTTTGGTTCGTTGTTCATCACGGGTTAAGTCGGCAGCGAGTGCCAATACCGCCGCAGCAATGGCTCCCATGCCCTGTAAAGCACGGCCCAGCACCACACCGTAAATATGATCAGACATCGCAGCGACAATACTACCAATAGCAAAAATGACCAAACCACCTAAAATGATAGGTTTTCGGCCATATTTGTCAGACAACATGCCCATGGGAATTTGCAAACAAGCTTGCGTTAAGCCGTATGCCCCTATGGCAATACCGACCCATAATGGCGAGAATCCTTCTAAGTGTTGGCCGTAAAGCGCAAACACAGGCATGATCATAAATAAGCCCATCATTCGTAAACCAAACACGCTGGCTAACGAAAAAGCGACTTTTTTCTCTATGCCGGATAGTCCATTCTTGGCCATTCACTTGCCCTTAATTTTGTCACAGTAAAAATTTTGAGTTGCGCATATTATCACAGCGTCCTAATTTAGCTCAAAAGGAATAATGAACCAAGCAGCAACTGATTGTCGTATTTGCTAATGAGATTAAACAAACAGGTTATAATGTGTTTTATATCCCAGTTCAGGTTATCCCGAATAGGAATGACACCGCAGAAAATGAACTAAGCACTTAGCCCTATACAACACTGTATAAAATACTGTATAAATACATCATAAAATCGACAAACCAACATAAACTATTTAGACAAAAATAGCTTAAACCCATTTAAAATTCGGCGGCTTAAAGAAGTAGATCTCTTACCAAGCCCCTGAGAACAACATCAGAGTGAAGAATGGATACCATTGAAATTCGCGGTGCACGAACCCACAATCTAAAAAACTTTGACCTCAAAATTCCCCGTGACAAACTCATTGTCATTACCGGGCTGTCAGGTTCAGGCAAATCTTCATTGGCCTTCGACACCTTATATGCCGAAGGTCAACGCCGCTATGTTGAGTCTTTGTCAGCATACGCACGCCAATTTTTGAGTTTGATGGAAAAACCTGATGTTGATCATATTGAAGGGTTAAGCCCAGCGATTTCAATTGAACAAAAATCCACTTCACATAATCCACGTTCAACTGTGGGTACGATTACCGAAATTTATGACTACTTAAGATTACTATTTGCCCGTGTGGGTGAACCTCGCTGTCCCACTCATGGTCAGCCCCTCGCCGCACAAACAGTAAGTCAAATGGTCGATAAAGTCCTTGAGTTACCTGAAGGTAGTCGTCAGATGCTGTTGGCGCCTGTCGTTAAAGCACGTAAAGGTGAGCATGTAAAACTGCTAGAGAGTCTCGCAGCCCAAGGTTATGTGCGGGCGCGTATTGATGGCGATGTTTGTGACTTATCAGACCCACCAACCTTAGACTTACATGTAAAACACACCATTGAAGTTGTTGTTGATCGCTTCAAAGTGCGTGACGATCTTAAACAACGTTTAGCGGAATCGTTTGAAACCACCCTTGAAATGTCAGGTGGTATTGCTGTGGTCGCTGATATGGCTGGTGAAACGGAAGAGATAATCTTTTCAGCAAATTTTGCTTGCCCTCATTGTGGCTATTCAATGGCAGAACTTGAGCCACGTATTTTCTCATTCAATAACCCAGCTGGCGCTTGTCAAACCTGTGATGGCTTAGGGGTTCAACAGTATTTTGATGCCGACAGAGTGATCACCAATGGTGAGCTATCACTTGCTGGAGGTGCAATACGCGGCTGGGACAAACGTAACTTCTATTATTTTCAAATGCTCAGCTCACTGGCGGAACATTATAAGTTTGATGTTGAAACACCGTTCCAACAACTTACAGATAAAGTGCAAAAAATTGTACTCCACGGCTCTGGCAAGCAAAGTATTGCCTTTAAATATATTAATGACCGTGGCGATGTGGTGATCCGAAATCATCCATTTGAAGGCATCTTAAATAACATGGATCGCCGCTACCGTGAAACTGAAAGTAACTCGGTTCGTGATGAGCTTTCTAAATTCATTAATACACAACCGTGTAAAAGTTGTGGTGGTTCTCGCTTACGTGAAGAAGCACGTAATGTCTTTATTGGCGAACTCACATTACCTCAATTGACGCAGTGGTCTATTGGCGAAGCCATGACCTACTTTAACGGTGTCGAATTTTCAGGGCAAAAAGCACAAATTGCCGAAAAAATCTTAAAAGAAGTGGGTGATCGACTCGGGTTCCTCGTCAATGTGGGATTAAATTACTTAAGCTTAGATCGTTCAGCAGACACACTATCAGGTGGTGAAGCGCAGCGGATCCGGTTAGCGAGCCAAATTGGCGCCGGACTCGTTGGTGTCATGTATGTATTAGATGAACCCTCTATTGGCCTGCATCAGCGTGATAATGAGCGCTTACTTAATACCTTAATCCATCTTCGTGATCTAGGTAATACCGTGATTGTGGTTGAGCATGACGAGGATGCCATTCGCATGGCAGATCATGTTATCGATATTGGCCCTGGCGCAGGAGTGCACGGTGGTGAAGTTATTTGTTCTGGTGGCTTAAACGATATCATCGAATGTGAAGAATCGATCACAGGTCAGTACATTTCGGGTAAAAAACAGATCCATGTCAGTGAGCAGCGCACCTCAATAGACCCGAAAAAGGTCATTGAACTCACTGGAGCAACGGGTAATAACCTTAAAAATGTCGATTTAACGATTCCTATCGGGCTATTCACTTGTGTAACTGGAGTATCTGGTTCTGGTAAGTCGACCCTAATTAACGATACTTTTTATAAGATTGCTCACCGCATGCTTAATGGCGCCACAATTGATGAGCCCGCTCCGCATAAAAGTATTAAGGGCATGGAGCAATGCGACAAGGTCGTTGATATCGATCAAAGCCCAATCGGCCGAACACCTCGTTCAAACCCAGCCACATATACGGGCATTTTTACTCCGATACGTGAGCTATTTGCCGCAACACAAGAGTCGCGTAGCCGTGGTTACCAACCTGGCCGTTTCTCATTTAACGTAAAAGGTGGACGCTGTGAAGCTTGTCAGGGCGACGGTCTCATTAAAGTAGAAATGCACTTTTTACCTGACGTGTATGTGCCATGTGATTCATGTAAAGGCAAACGCTATAATCGTGAAACCTTAGACGTGAAATACAAAGGCAAAAACATCCACGAAGTGCTGCAAATGACCATCGAAGAAGCACGTGTATTCTTTGACCCTATTCCAGCCATTGCACGTAAACTGCAAACCTTAGTGGATGTCGGCTTATCGTATATTTGCCTAGGACAAAGCGCCACGACCTTGTCAGGCGGTGAAGCCCAGCGAGTCAAACTTGCTAAAGAACTGTCTAAGCGTGATACGGGTAAAACCTTGTATATTCTTGATGAACCAACAACCGGGTTGCACTTTGCTGATATTCAGTTATTACTTGATGTATTACATAGACTAAAAGCCAAAGGTAATACTATTGTTGTTATTGAGCACAATTTAGATGTGATCAAAACAGCCGACTGGATTGTGGACTTAGGGCCAGAAGGTGGTTCAGGCGGCGGGACAATACTCGTAACAGGTACGCCTGAAGATGTGGCTAAAAATACTGAGTCGCATACCGCACGCTTTTTACAGCCACTGTTGGAGAAAATGCCACAAGTTACTGAGGCAAAACCCAAGAAAGCGGCAAAAAAGACGATAAAAAAATCTGTTAAAAAATAAGCTATCAAGCAACATCGGACGATAAGCCAGAGGGAACGAAATGGAATTTCTAATCAAGCCTCTGGCTAATGCACATACTGTTATCAACAAGGGTATGCGCTTCGCGCTTAAATTACTGAGCCTGATGATGATATTGTCGCTATCTGCTTGTGCATCTAAAAACTGCGGCAATCAACCTATCAGTCTTTGGGCAGATAAAAGCCAACTGCTCGAAGATATACGTATTTTAACTAGCCCTGAATTTGAAGGACGTATAACCAATTCGCTTGGCGCCGAACAATCTCGGCAATATCTCATCAAACGCTTTCAAGAACTCGAACTTACCCCTTGGCAAGATTCGTTTTTAGTCCCCTTTCAATATCGGTCAAACTTCGCTGATAAAGAAGGGATAAATGTTATTGGCACAATTAGAGCCAAAAATGATAGCCAACGATGGCGAGTGATTACCGCCCATTACGACCACCTTGGCAAAAAAGGCAATAAAATATTTGCTGGTGCAGATGACAATGCTTCAGGCGTTGCTGCTATGCTAGCCATCGCCGAGCATTGGCAGTCAAACGGTGATGACAAGGTTAACTTAATGGTCGTAGCAACCGACGCTGAAGAGTCAGGCTTATATGGTTCTTATGCAGTGGTTGAACAGTTAACTGCACAACCTAGCATGCAGATAGAAATGTCGATAAATTTAGACATGGTAGGTCACCCTTCAAGACCAAAGTCCATTTATATAGAAGGTGAGAGAAATTTAACTGAATTTAATCAGCTTAAATACCAACTCCAAGACTATAATCAATTATGTGTCAGAGAAAGTCGTTCAAGAATGCAAAACGGCAGCATGGTAAAAATTGACTGGTTACGAGCTTCAGATCATTACCCGTTTCATAAGGCAGGGATTCCATGGCTTTATTTAGGTGTTCCTACCCATAAATATTACCACACGGTAGAAGATACAATTGAAACACTGGATATCGGATTTTTAGCCGCCGTCACTGAGACCGCTTTTGAATTAGTCTCAGTGGATAAGCAACAAATTGCTTTTCAATAATCAGGCCAATTTTAGTTTTATATTGAAAATATATAGTCATAGAGGCTAAAGCTTGCTATAATATTGCCCCTTTGACGCGGGAAATCGACACGGGGTTGATTTTCTGTCTGTGAAACTTTAGCACGAATGCGACTATTTTCGTGCATACCCACAAGGCTACAACTCAATGTCATCCGATGAAAGAACTTTCCGCGAACTTGGTTTATCCGAGAATTTGCTTCGTGCCCTTGACGATTTAGGTTACGAAAAACCAACACCAATTCAAGCTGCTAGTATCGATCCTTTAATGGAAGGTAAAGATATTTTAGGCCAAGCTCAAACTGGTACTGGTAAAACTGGTGCATTCGCACTACCACTACTTAATAGTGTCGATCAAAAACTCAATGCGCCTCAAATCTTAGTATTGGCTCCAACTCGTGAGTTAGCAGTACAGGTTGCTGAAGCATTTGGTAGCTACGCAAAACACATGAAAGGCTTCCATGTACTACCTATTTACGGTGGTCAAAGCATGCATCAACAACTTAGTGCGCTACGTCGTGGCCCACAAGTCGTTGTTGGTACGCCAGGTCGTGTAATGGACCACATGCGTCGTGGCACACTGAAACTTGATGCGCTTAAAGCATTAGTACTTGATGAAGCTGATGAAATGTTAAAAATGGGCTTCATCGACGATATCGAATGGGTACTTGAGCACAAGCCAGCTGAAAGCCAATTAGCACTTTTCTCTGCAACTATGCCAGAGCAAATTAAGCGTGTTGCTAACAAGCACCTTAACAAGCCTGTTCATATCAGCATTGCAGCAAGTCATACGACTGTTGAATCTATTGAACAACGTTTTGTTCAAGTATCTCAACACAACAAGCTTGAAGCATTAGTCCGTGTATTAGAAGTTGAAAATACAGAAGGTATTATCATCTTCGTGCGTACTCGTAATAGCTGTGTTGAACTAGCAGAAAAATTAGAAGCTCGTGGTTACGCTTCTTCACCATTACATGGTGACATGAACCAACAAGCACGTGAACGTGCTGTTGACCAGCTAAAACGTGGCAAGCTAGATATTCTTATTGCGACAGACGTTGCAGCCCGTGGTCTTGACGTTGAACGTATTGGACACGTAGTAAACTACGATATCCCATATGATTCAGAAGCTTATGTACACCGTATTGGTCGTACAGGTCGTGCTGGCCGTACTGGTATGGCAATTCTTTTCGTTACTAATCGTGAAATGCGTATGTTACGTACCATTGAACGTGCAACGAACAGCCGTATTTCGCCAATGAAAGTACCTAGCCCTGAAACAGTAACAGAGCGTCGTTTATCTCGTTTAGGCGAGCAAGTTCAAGAAACCATTAATGGTGACTTAGACTTCATGAAGAACGCAGTAGCTGAATTATGTCAACAGCTTGAAATCGATACAGATTTACTTGCTGCGGCATTATTACAACAAGTTCAGGCTGAACGTCCTTTACAACTTCCTCCAATTCAAGAGCGTCAACGTGATTCACGTGACCGCGATCGTGATGGTGGCAGAGATCGCAACAGCCGTCGTGATTCACGTGGTGGCCGCCCAATGCCTACAAGCTTTGGTAGTGCAGAAGGCTTAAAAGATAAGCCTGATGTTAAAATGTGTCGTTACGTAATTGAAGTAGGTCGTGATAATGGCGTTGGTGTAGGTAATATCGTTGGTGCAATTGCTAATGAAGCTAATATCGACAGTCAGTTCATTGGTCAAATTCAGTTATTCGACCAAGTGACTTCAATTGACTTACCAGACGGTATGCCAAAAGATGTGTTAACACACCTTCGTAAAGTACGTGTTTGTGGTAAGCCACTTAACATCAAAGAAGCAAGTGATACTCCATTCCCAGAGTCTACACGTAGCGACCGTCCACGTCGTCCACGTAATGACCGTTCTCGTGGTGATCGTAATGATCGTCCTCGTGGCGACCGTCGTCCACGTAAACCACGTGACAGCGAGTAATTGATCACAGTATCAACAATCTGTTGAAACCCTGTAATAAAAATGGAGCTTAGGCTCCATTTTTTTATGCTGTTTTCTGTATAATCCTTCGCTCATTTCGATACCTACTGATACATAGTTTTGTTTCATGTTACTAAGTACATACCCAGCCAAACATATTACTCGTGCACTTGCACTAATATGCAGTGTTTTACCTATTGTTGTGTCTGCAGCAGGGGGCAACGCTGAAGATCAACATCAGCAGGTTTTAGCGACATCAAATGGTGACTGGGTACAGTTCAGTTTTGAGAATGATGCATTTGGCCTTATTAATACCAGTGATAATGGCTACAGCAATGGTTTAGAGTGGAGTTGGGGTAAGGCAATCGTCGATGATTTTGATGAGCTTAACATGCCCACTTGGCTCACTGGTCTTTATGGTTACAGCTATTTAAACCATGGTGCATCAAGACAGTATCAAATTAGCTATAGTGTATCCCAGCGCATGTACACCCCTGATGACCTACAACAAGCGGAACTCATAGAGTCAGACAGGCCATATGCTGGCACCTTATTATGGCAATCTACATTACGTAGTTTTAGTGATGGTATCGCCGATAACTTAAGTATAACTTTAGGTCTTGTCGGGCCAGGCTCACTTGCAGAGCAAACTCAAAAACAAGTTCACGAAATCATTGATGCCAAAGAGCCAATGGGCTGGGATAATCAGCTAAGTAATGAGCTTGTATTCAGAGTTGAAGCACAACGCCTATATCAATGGGCATACACCCCAATTTCAGAAAATGTCGAATTTGATACTGTTATTCATGGAAATGCGGCAATAGGTAATTTAATGAGTGATGTTGGTGCTGGTATGTCATTTCGTATCGGTAATATTCTGTCTCACAGTTATGCCTTCGTAACGCAAGCGGCATCAAGAAGTAACAATGGATACCAAGTAAAACCTGCTAGCGAGTTAAGCTGGCAGCTGTTTTTGACCTTGTATGGACGTTATGTATTTAACGATATAACCCTTGATGGCAATAACTTTACAGATAGCCACTCAGTCGAGCTAACGAACCAACAAGCAATGATCAATTCAGGATTTATGCTTAACTGGCAAAACTGGGGGTTAACCTTTTCAGTCATTCGTGGCACTGAGCAATATAAAGATCAGCCAAGTACTGCCAATTTTGCAGCAGTCAATATCAACTACCGTTTCTAACGATACCTGTCAGCTGATGGCTGCTTGCGTTTTTGCTGTAATAAAGGCCATATCTGCATGGCAAAAACAGCGCCGACAATTAAGATAATCCCAAGCAATGACCAAGCATCAATGACATCAGCACTAAAGGTGTTGGGCCATAAGTTCATCTTTACCACCAGACTATTAGCAATGAAACTCAACACAGGTGTCAGAGCCAGCATAGCGCTGACTTGCGCTGTGGGCCAATACTTTATGGCTTGTCCAAAGCTACCGTAAGCAATCAACGTATTGGCTGCGCAGAATAAGATAATAAACCACTCAGGTGAGTTCATCTTAGAGAATTGGCTGAAATCACAGAATGGCGCCATCACGACAACACCCAAACCATAGATATATAGCAATACGTTATTAGGCGATAACTTAGCGATCAGCGACTTTTGCAATAAAGCATAACTGGTCCAAGAAAGTACAGAGAACTGCACGATTAACACCCCAAAACCAATTTGACTATTATCACTGGCAGACATATCAAGACTTGGGTGGAAAAACAGTAATACTCCCAAGGCCAGAGTTGCAAAACAGCTCAACTGCACCGCAGTTAAACGCTCCTTAAAAAATAACGCACCACCGAAAGCAAGGTAAAATGGCGCAGTCTGAAAGTTAAGTTGTGCAGTACCTGGCGATAAATAATCTAAGGAATACACAAACGAAGTGTAGTTACACATGAGTAAAATGCCGGCAGCACTGAGCTTAACCCAATCCCCTCGTGAAAGTGACATGAACTGACGTAAATACCCTAGATGCCACATCACCAAAAAGGTCACGATAAATGCCACTAAAAATCGAAACCAAGTCAAGGTAACCGGATCGATAAAATTTCCAGAGAGTGTTAACGCTATCGGTAATATGCCCCAAAAAATGACGGCAATAAACACAAAAAATAAACCGAGTTTGGTAGGATGCACAGAATGTCTCACAGATGTTAACAAGAGTATAAGCTGCAATATCTTGCCTGATACAGACCAACGAATAAAGCATTAAAAACTAATATTAAGCCCCTCAGTATTCGCTATACAGGATTAAGAGTTTAGCCCTGTTATAAGCATGGAAATCTGGCTTAATAAAGGTAAAATAGCCGCCATTAAAATACCGACATATCCTGTTATTAACGGATAGCTCCCTACACTTAACCTCTAAGGAATACTGGTCATGAGTCTTGCTGATTCAGTTCTCGCAATTAACAATGATTTGCCTATTCGTACCGACAAACCGGTACACAGTGGCAAGGTCCGCAGTGTTTATTGGCTAACCGATACTGATAGTCGCCGCCTTATTAAAGACAAAGGCTACGATGTTCCAGCGGATACACCGTTAGCCATCATGGTGATCAGTGATCGCATTTCAGCATTTGATTGTATTTTCCACGGCGAAGGTAACCTGCAAGGTATTCCTGGTAAAGGCGCAGCACTGAATGCGATTTCTAACCACTGGTTTACCTTGTTTGCAGAGCATGGCTTAGCAGACAGTCATATCCTAGACATCCCACATCCATTTGTTTGGATAGTACAAAAAGCACGACCAATTAAAGTTGAAGCAATTTGTCGCCAATACATTACTGGCTCGATGTGGCGTGCATATGCAAAAGGTGAGCGTGAATTTTGCGGCATCACCTTACCTGAAGGCTTAGAAAAAGATCAAAAACTGCCTGAGCTGTTAATCACTCCTTCTACCAAAGGGATTTTAACAGGTATTCCTGGGGTTCCAGAGCAAGATGATGTCAACATCAGTCGTGCAGATATTGAAGCCAATGTGGAAGCATTTGGGTTTGAAAAGTCATCCGATATCGATTTATACGAAAAACTGCTTAAAGAGGGCTTTAACGTAATTTCAGATGCCTTAGCTAGCCAAGACCAGATGTTTGTCGATACCAAGTTTGAATTTGGTTACGTAGATGACAAAGAAGGTAATTCGAAACTGATTTACATGGATGAAGTGGGTACGCCTGATTCATCACGTATTTGGGATGGCCCAGCTTACCGTGACGGTAAGATTGTAGAAAACTCCAAAGAAGGTTTCCGTCAGTTCTTACTCAATCACTTTGATGATGCTGACATTTTATTAAATAAAGACAGAATGCCTGAACGTGAAGCATTAGCACGTGACAACGATCTACCTCTTGAAGCGATGATGAATGTATCGCGTACCTATACCGGTGTTGCAGAAAAAGTCACAGGTAGCAGCATTAAGCTTCCTGAAAACCCTAAAGCCGATATTATTAAAGTGTTAGCTGAGCAGTACGACTTAATCGACTAATTCGTCTGAATCGATATAAATCTACACACTAAAAAGGCGCCATGAGGCGCCTTTTGTTTACTCATTAACAATTAGAAGTATTTAATCCACGCCTGCTTGCTTTGATGCTTGTACTGACTAAACCACTTGGTCGGTAAGTAAAGTAATACCGCTAAAATCACCGTCGTAATCCATACCCAACTAATATCAGTAAAACCATATACATCACCATAGTTTGGCCCAATCACATTAAGCGCAAATTGGTACATGAACAGTAATAAATACAAGTGGACAATATAGAAAAACATCGGTGCAGAACCAAAAGTAGACAAGACTTTACCGTAGCGTGGGTTCACTTTTTCAAGCGCCCTTAAGCATAATAAAGTGCCGCCAATTGTGACTAATAAAAAGCCTAACGAAGGTGGGTACTTGGTTAAGTTAAATACCGATTTCAGCGTCATCAGCAAATTATCACCTTGCTGCCAATCCAAGGTTTCACCATATATATTAAAACCGCGTAAAACAGCAAAAACAGCAAAACAGGCTAATCCCAGTTGAATAAGGATTTTATGGCGCTGTTTATCATCAAATGTCGCACTGTAAATCGGTGCCACCACATAACCTAACAGTATCACCCCAATCCAAGGCAGTACTGGATAGCTGGCTCTAATTCCAATAAAGTCATTAGGTAAAATATTACCGCGATCATGCAATATCGCCCATAAGGTGTAACCCCACTCGCCAGGAGCAAAGTTAATCGGTGTTAGCATATTATGGCCAAACACAATCACTAAACCGATAAGCCCTAGCCAAAATCGTGGTAAGCCAATCAGTAACGCGAGTGCTAGCATACTAATACCAATCGCCCACATAACCTGTAGCCAAATCATCTCGTAATTACCCATCCACTGAAAAGTAATCACGGTGCATTCTAAGGCAATAATAAACAGACCACGTTTAATTAAAAAAGACCTTGCTGAGCGCTCAGGCCCAAACTGAGGGTGACTATATAACCAAGCTGACACACCAGTTAAGAAGACAAAAGTCGGTGCACAAAAATGTGCAGCAAATCGACTGATAAATAACCCTGTACTGGTACTGTCCAAGGTCATTGGGTCAGTCACTTGTTCATGAAAGAAAAATCGCTCCCTGACATGATCTAACAA
The DNA here is from genome assembly GCF_001675935.1 of Shewanella sp. UCD-FRSSP16_17. Lineage (NCBI taxonomy): Bacteria > Pseudomonadati > Pseudomonadota > Gammaproteobacteria > Alteromonadales > Shewanellaceae > Shewanella > Shewanella sp. UCD-FRSSP16_17. The sequence continues at coordinate 100,197 of NZ_LZFV01000035.1, read as the reverse complement.
CATGATTAACATCACGATACCACGCATGATATCAATACTATCAATCCGTTTTTTCAATACTGACTGGCTTACCGTATTCATTTATCTCACTCAGACTCATCGATTACATTGCGACTATAAAGCGCAAGGTTTAGCACATAATTATAAATGATATATCATAACAAAACTCATCGTTAAGCAGTGCTATTTCGCATTTATCCGCTTTTTTAACGATAAAGACTGCGATGCAATCACCGCAATTAATTTACAAACAGCCTCATTTGTAAATGATAACCATTATTATTTAATTTTGATTCACTTTTTATTATCATCTACATCGAAAAATTAACCCACTCTCAACACTCCCACTTTAGTCATAAGCACCGCGCTTAAACTCTAGTTAAGATGATAAAAACTATGAAACTCAATTTACTATCTCAATCTATATGTTGTGCATTAAGCTTAATGCTCCCAGCCACTGTCTTTGCTCAAGATTTAACTTCTGCTCAGGATGCTGAACAAGTTACTGACTTAGAAAAGATAGAAGTTAAAGGCCGATATATTGAAGGTTATAACGCGCACTCAGCAAGTGGTGCTTCTCGATTAGACTTAGCAATTATTGACATTCCTCAATCCGTTTCTGTTATCACAAGCGCGCAGCTACAGGATTTTCAGCTATATGATATTAACTCTGCATTAGATAGCGCTACCGGTATTAATGTTGAGCGTATCGAAACGGATCGAACTTACTACACTGCACGTGGTTTTGATGTCACCAACTTTCAAATTGATGGCGTCGGTTTACCACTAACCAATGGTAATAACCACGCAGATGAAGATACAGCGATTTATGACCGTATTGAAGTTATCCGTGGTGCAAATGGCCTAATGACGGGTGTCGGTAATCCATCTGCCACCATTAACTTTATTCGTAAACGCCCTACGGCACAAAGTAACCTTAATTTACGAGCGAGTTACGGAAGCTGGGATAACAAACGCATAGAAGCCGATGGCACTTACGTAATTAATGATACTTTTGCAGCAAGAGCTGTTGCCGTCAAGCAAACCAAAGATTCATATTTAGACAGGTATGAAACTGACAAGACAATTATGTATGCCTTTCTCGAAGCCAACTTGGGTGACAATACATCACTGTCTATTAGCCACAGTTATATAAATAATGATGCTAAAGGCAATAATTGGGGCGCTTTACCACTTTTCTATACTGATGGCAGCCCAACCAATTATGATCGCTCAACCAATACTTCAGCTGACTGGTCAAATTGGCAAGTTGTCAAAAACAATACTGTCGCAGAGCTAAGCCATTACTTTAATAATGACTGGCATTTACGTGCAACCTACTCACACCGCACCACCGATGAAGATACTGAGCTCTTCTATGTATATGGCACACCTGATAAAGAAACGGAGCTCGGATTAACCGGTTATGGCAGTGAGTATGATCTTGATGATGAACATGATTTAGTCGACGTTTATTTAAATGGTGACTTTGAATTGTTTGGCAGAGACCATCAGCTGGTCGTGGGTGTGAACTATGCGAAAGTAAGTTATATCGACACATCCTTATATGATTACACCACTGGTAATGGTTTCCCAGCAATGCCAGATCTCAACACCTGGGATGGTAATACTCCTAAACCAACTTTTGCTGACGGCCTGAGTGGCAGTGATGTTGAAGCGACCCAAAAAGCGGCTTACTTCACCGGTAGATTTAATTTATTCGAAGGTTTCCACTTGATTGCTGGCGGTCGCTTTAACGATTGGCAGGTTGATGGAGAAGCTTATGGTAATGATCAAACTGTAGAAGATGCTGAATTCATTCCTTATATTGGCGCAGTTTATAATATCATTCCTGAACTTTCAGCCTATGCGAGTTATACCGAAACATTCACCTCTCAAACAGAAAAAGATATCAATAACAGCATCTTGAAACCTGTTACGGGCGAAAGCAGCGAAATAGGGCTAAAAAGTGAGTTATTTGATGGCAGGTTGATCACCACTGTGGCTTATTTCAATGTCATTCAAACCAACTTAGCGACACTAGACCCAGATACCGCTGAGCTTCCACCGACTGAACAGCGTTATTACGGTGCAGATGGCATCGAGAGTAAAGGCTTTGAACTTGATGTCGCTGGCGAAGTTTACCCAGGGTTAAATGTGAGTCTTGGCTACACTGACTTTGATATCAGTACTAGCGACGAAACGAATCAGGTAGCTAATTACACTCCTGAAAAATTATTCAAGTTAGGCACCACTTATGAAATTCCATTCTTAGAAGGCTTAACAATTGGTGCAAACATGCGCTGGCAGGATGATATTTTCCGTTACCAAGAACCAACGAAAACAGTTGTGACTACGCAAGATGCGTATGCCATTGTTGATCTGATGGCTCGTTATGAGTTTAACGAAAATATTGAGCTAAGCGTTAATGCTAAAAACATCACCGACGAGAAATACTTAACGAGCCTATTCTGGGCGCAAGGTTTCTATGGTGCTCCAACAAATTATAGCGCGACATTAAGCTGGAAATTATAAGCTGATGTAGGGGCTTCTTGCTGTAAAGCAAGAAGCCTTTTTTGATCCAATTAGAGTCAATTATGAGAAAAACATTATTTAAATGGCACTCCTATGGAGCCTTAATTGCGATGCTGCCGTTATTGATCATTTCAATAACTGGCAGCATTTTGGTTTTTAAGGTCGAAATAGACAGCCTATTGCGCCCATCGCATATGGTCGTTGATGCCACAGCAACCAGCGAACGAGTCAGCTTAGATACCTTAATGCAAACGACACTAGCTGCAAATCCAGGTTATGAGCTCGGTGGATGGGAATTATTTGACGATAAGCACCGTTCAGATGCAGGTTACTTGATTAAGCATGGCACTGAACAATGGGAAAAGATTTATATCAATCAATATAACGGCGAGTTATTGTCAGTCTCCCAGTCAATGGGACACTACATCACTGATTGGTTGCTCGAATTGCATTACACCTTTTTACTCGATGTTAAAGGCGCTTGGGTTGGCTTTGCTGCCGCACTGATCATGTTATTTTTAGGGGTCAGCGGCATCATTTTATACCGTCGTTTTTGGGCAAAGTTGTTCACCATGCGCTTTAAAGCCGTTAAGCGTGTTTTATTCAGTGATATTCACAAGTTCATCGGCATTTTAAGCTCACCAATTTTAATCATCATGGCTTTTACCGGCGGCTACTGGAACATTGCTGGCATCTTGCATGAAATAAACGAACACGGTGATGGCGGCCATGTTTACATCACTGCTCCACTTCATAGCCCTGAGATTTCTTTCGAGTCATTGCGGCTAAAAAGCCATGCTGAAATTCCCAGTTACCAAGCTGGCTACTTGGCTATGCCCCATGAACCCGAACGTGATATTACTTTTTATGGCGCAGTACAAAGCAGTAACCCTTTGCATAGTGAGTACGCAAGCACTGTCAGTTTTGACAAAACCACAGGCAAACTCCTTAATAAACAAGATATTCGAGAAGCGGGTTTATTAATGGTGTTTTTAGACAGTTTTAGAAAACTGCACTTTGGTTACTTTGGCGGACTTATTACTCGTATTATTTGGTGTATTGTAGGGTTAATGCCAGTACTACTAGGCTTCACAGGCTTATATTTATATTGGAATCGGCGTCAGCAAAAATCCGCATCCAAACGGGCCAGAGTGGCCATAGACTCTCAGTCAGTGGCTTGAAGTGACAACAACCAATAAAAAAAGGAGCCTAAGGTTCCTTTTTACTAATCTACCATACCCAATCTCGCCATTAGTGATGAGTTGACTCATTTTGAAGCGTAAACGTACGGCGAAGGCATAAGATCAATAAAAGTAATAAACCCAAGTAACCTAAACTGCCACCAGCATTTTGTTTAATTTCACCGACTTTTACTTTTGATACTGCCGCTTGAGGGTATGCCAGCGCAACGAGCACTGGATCATGATCTGATGAAGAGTAAACATTGTCAGACTTGGCTAGCTCTCCGGTATATTTACTGCTGTATTCGAACAAGTTAGATTCAACCGCATTGATATGCCAATCTTCAATGGCGACCAAACGTGCTGCTAAGCTGGCATTACCTAAGGCGTGGTCTAAATTGCCTAGTTCACCTCGATAACTGTATGAGTACGTCGCTGCGCCATGGGCTTGCGTATTTAAATTAATAAACCCATAGCCTTTATCAATTACCTGGCCTGTTGCTTCATACTCAACGCCATTTAAACGGGTATGTGATGCCGTTTTAATGACTCGTTCACTTCGCGCGGCATCATAATCAGTTAGCACTGCTAATGGATCTTCTTTGCCATAGGCATTTAAATCACCAATAACCAATACATCCCCTTCTATGTCTTTAACCGACTCGCCTATGACCTTAGCAGCAGAGACTCGAAACGCATTACACTTGCCTTGTAAATCTACTGGCTCTGTTTCTTCATTGAAGCTTAACCAATCTTCGACACAGCCTGAGCCTTTAGATTTAAAGTGATTCACTACGATTGTCAGTTTTTGCTCATCAATCATAAAAGCTTGCATTAAGCTATGGCGCTGGTATTTATGATATGCAGGGTTCGTTTCTTTTACATCGCCATTGTTACGTGTAATCACCCCTTCTTCTAGGTGCTGTTCAGGCGTTGGTATCACCTTTGCTTTTCCATCTAAAGTCACCACAGAAGGTCGATATAATAGACCGACAGCAATAGCATCTGAGCCGACAAAACCGCCATTGTCAGTGACTTCAACAAATTGATAAGCAAGTTCAGCAGGCAGCTTTGCATTAAGCGCTGTGACTAAGTTTTGAATGGCACTTAATTCACCAAAGCCATTATTCTCAACTTCCATTAAACCAATAATATCTGCATTCATTGCAGCCATTGCATTAACGATTTTGGTCCGCTGCAATCGCATTTCTGATTCAACTTTTGCCCCTCGGTTATGGCCTAATGGGTTAGCATCTCCGCCAAATTCGCTATTAAAGAAGTTCAGCACATTAAAACTGGCGACCCGAATATCACCTTGGTTTGCAATCGTAGGTGCCGCCGTTCTGTCTTGATTACGAATAAAGTCGCTAGCATTGATGCTATTGATTGGCATCAAACGGTATTGATCGTAGCTATAGCCAATGACTCCTTCAATGTTGGTCAAGGTATCTCCGATACGAATATAACCGTTATCGGCATTAAAATTTGAAAAATACGGCACCTCGCCATGCGCAGCTTTATAGTCAGATTCAACCACAAGTTGATTGCTGAGATTGGCACTGTGTAATGCGATTGCGTCAGTGGATAAAGGTGAATAAACCTGGGTGGCTTTCATTAATGGTGCTTGATGTGACAACACCATGTTATTACGGTATGAATCATAATCGAGGCTAAATGAACGTGTGACTTTCATGTCACTCGCTGTTGTTAACACAACTTTCATGCCTTCAAATCGCTCAAGAGCTTGAGCCAAACTTTGACCTTCTTGAACCAATAAAGGCGTAGCAGCAAGCTCACCAACATGGTTACCGAGTGTAAATTTTTGCTGTTGTTCTATATTGATTTGGGTAAAGCCTGAATACTCTTGTACTTTACCTGTGACACAGACTTCCATCCCTGGGACGATTTCTGCGGGTGCAGACGCTCCCCAATGCACAAAAATACCGTCTGATGCTAAAGGTGAACCTGCAGCGAGAGGATCTTGAATAAAGAAACCTTTGTATAATCTATCAGCTCGAGCTGTTACCACGCCTCGAGTGGTTAATTCATTAACCGATTCATTGGTGCCTTCCACCACAAAAGGGCTACTGCTTCCTGTGCCTTGGATCTGAGAAATCGGGGTAATCGAGGCAGCTTCACATAACACATCACTCGCCGTTGATGCTGCTTCATTGACCGTTTTAGCTTGTAACCACATCGGCATGGACAACGTAATCCCTAGCGATACTGCCGATAACATCCTTAATCTCATTGACCACTCCAACTCATTATCTTTCTGTTTTGTAATACAAAATAACTAAATAACTAAATAACTAAATAACTAAATAACTAAATAACTCAATCAACAACTAGGTTGATTTCCTAATCAAAATAGGAGCCGAAGCTCCCATTTTAAGTGTCATCCAGTCAAGCTTAAATCGCCGCTTGCGCAACTGAAACATGATTTATTAATATTTTGCCGCCATATCTGGTTTAGGCATGGTGTTCTCAATAAATTCACGTAAGTCTTGGTTTGACTGTTTTAGATCTTCAGAACGTAAGTACATCATATGACCACTTCGATAACCTTTAAAACTTAAACGGTCTTTCATCTTGCTACTTGGATCAAGTTGCCACATGGTGTATTTGGCATCAAAGTAGTTGGTCGCACCGTCATAGTAACCAGCTTGTACCATGACATTTAAATACGGGTTTTGTGCCATTGCTTGACGTAAGTTTTCACCGGTTTTGTTGTTAGTGCGATCCCACGGATGCACATCACCTAACATGTAATACTTAATATCGGTTTTATAGTTTAACTCTTCACGAATGTACGCATTAATTGCTGGTGTAAAAGAGTGTAACCATGACGTTAACTCAGCATTGTAATCTGGACTATCGCCAACATCTTGCTTATCAATCCCTAAGTAACGAGAATCTAAACGCCCCACAGTTTGACCACGCTCACGTAATAATTCTTTCCAGAAAAAGCGAGTTGAAACATCTAGATTAGACTTCAATACAGCATCGACACTTAAGCCTGAAAAGTAAGCCACTTTCTCAGCAATTTTTTGCTTATGATCAGGCGCAATAAAACCACCCATTGCCAACGCAGGTATGTATTCATTAATGGTAAATGCCTCAACCTCAGGTAAAAACTCAGTTAAATCTGTATTTTGTAAATCGGCAGATAACGCCTTGTGATACCAAGCGGCTGCGGCAAAATAAGGAAGGCGGTTAGCGGCTTTTACAGGGCCTTTGCGTTCAATACCAATATCGGTTGGTGAAACCAGCACGACGCCATTTAAATACATCCATTGACGGTCTTGTAACTCCAATGCCAAACCAGATACACGTGTAGTACCGTAACTTTCACCGATTAAGTATTTAGGTGAACGCCAGCGCTCATTGCGACTCACAAAGGTATTTAGCCATTCTGCTAAATACTTAATATCAGCATTAACCCCAAAGAACATTTCCTGTTGTTCATCTTTTGATGGCATCTCGCCATCTTTATTAGGTAACACCCGTGAATAACCCGTATTAACAGGGTTTACATACACGATATCGGCAACATCTAAAATAGAATATGGGTTGGTTTTAACCCCATAAGGCTGCAAAGGATAGCCTTCGTCATCAACGTTAATGGCACGAGGACCTGTGTAACCTATGTCCATCCATACAGACGCTGAACCTGGACCACCATTAAATGAGATCAATAAAGGACGTTTGGCGTTATTTCTAACGTTATCTCGCTGATAATAGGTATAACTTAAGGTTGCGACCGCATCACCATTTTCGTTCCACACAGGTTGGGTACCAACCGTTGCAGTATAAGAAAAGCTATTACCATTCACTTTCGTTTTATGTTCAGTGACTACCGTTTCATCAATGGCAATTTGACGACTATGCATACTGACATTTGTCTGCTTATGAGCTGACGCTTCATTACTTTGGTCAGCAATAACGTCGCTTACTGTCATCATTGATGCAACGCTGACCATCACAGCCGCGAGGGGAATTAGCTTCATACCTGTTCTCTTTTTGTTATCTATATTAGGATATTGATGTGATCTTATTAAATTACCAAATCATGAGAAGTGCAATCACAGTAATATAACCTCAGCCCGCGACTGCACTCAAAGTCAAATAAGCAACTGAATTTAAAGTATAAAAAAGATCAACAATAATCGTAAGCAAACGTACATTCACATTTAAGGTCGCTTAATGACACAGGTAACATCTCAATCTTGGTTACAACCTGATTGGCCCAAGCAAGCACAACAGTGGGTAAATCGATCATTAAGGGAGCTGGATTACCAAGTTATTGGTTCGTTAGTGCTGATAAAAGGCTGGAGTCTCGGGTACGTTTATAAACAAAAGACAAACAAAGGTGATGTATTTTTTAAAGCCACTGCTTCACTACCTTTGTTTTCTAATGAATCGCAGTTATGTGCAACATTGTATGACCTTTTTCCAAATGCTATAGCAACCACGCTGGCTTATGAGCCTCAGCAACAATGGTTATTAACCGCTGATTTTGGCACTGCTTTTGTTGATACTGTGCCATTGTCAGATTGGGCGCTCCCCTTTAATGCCTTTGCAAAATTGCAGCAGCGCTCTATCCTGCATCTCGATAAATTAATCGATTCTGGCTGCATACAACGTGATATTCGTAACTTACCCGATCAATTAACAGCCATGTTTGCTGATGACAACATAACCGCTCGCCTACCTAAGGACATACCACAATCTGCTGCGCAAATCAGCGAGGTCATGACTAAATTGACACAACAGATTAATGCATTGCTGCAACTTGGTCTCCCTAACACCTTAGTGCATAGTGATTTACACATCGAAAATATTGCACCCAATACTGCATTACCAACTGAACAAGCAAGCGAGCCGTTTATCTATTTTGATTGGAKTGATGCATGTATTAGCCACCCATTTATCGATGGCACCTATGTCTTTCGTATGGAAAAAACACCTGCAAAGCAGCAAATTGTTCAAGCCTATTTATCCCAATGGCAAAGTTATGCTGATATGGAGGTGCTTCATGAAGCTTGGCACTTAGCCGAAGGGATCTGTTATGCCCATCAAGCAGTCTCTTATGGCGCGATGAACCACATTCTCGATCACGATATGGATTTATTACATGCCTTCGAAAATGCCTTTAGGCGTTTCATGGTTAATTTATTGAATAAATAAATGAAAACACATCTTTACTTAGCACTGTTTTAAGGTGTGTATAATCAGACTGCTCCAGCGTTTGTTGAGTCAATGTTCCCTATGTAGCATAACCGATAAAAAAGCGCTTTTTTTGTGAAAAAACCATATCAAATCGACGCCACCTGCTCTAGAATCCAATTAATTTCTTCTATTCAAGTGCTGATTTTATGAAACAAGTTGAATTTCGTAATATTGATAAACTGTTTATCAAAATGTCTATTAACGACAAGTTCTGGGCAATTTTCGGGTTATTCTTAGTAATATTGAGCTTTGTCTCAATTAATACCTACCTTGACCGTATCGATCAGATAGAACAACAATCAATGGCAATGTTAACTGAAAAGGTCAACACCACAGTTAATACGCTTATCGCCACTGACCAACTCGAACAAGCTGCTACCACAGGCTTATCAGTATCGACTTATCATCAGCAAAGCGAACGTAATGGCAACAACATTACCGCAGTAATGCAATCAAATGGACAATACTTCTCGCTTAACCAGTCTGTATATCAACTAGAAGCAGATGCCAAACAAGCGGCACTTTATAGCTTATTGCTCACGTATTTATGGGTACTGCCTTTTGCATTAGTGATTTATTGGAATGCGACCTTTATTGGCGGCGCACTTTTCGTGCTGTGGGATACCACTAAAAAAATTGGCAATGGTGATTTAACGTCTCGCTTGGGCTTCCACCCAGGTCGTGATGAGTTCGGCACCATAGGTTGCGCATTAGATAAAGCGATGGACACATTAACCGAACTGGTTGTGACGGTTAAGCAAAGCGCAGATACCTTGCACCATACCTCGTCTTCATTTGCCGATGAAACACAGCAAAGCGCCGAGCAAATAGATCAACAATATGTCTCTTTAGACTCTGTTGCGACTGCGATGGAAGAAATGACGGCATCGTCGTTAGAGGTATCAAACATTGCTAAAAACGCCACGCAGCAAGTTGAGCAAGATTCTGAATACACTAAGCAAAGCTACAATCGTGTAAAAAGAGCAATCGAAGAGATTGAGCAATTATCAACATACATTGAAAAAACCTCAGACTCCGTAGGCAGCTTGAAAGAAAACGCGACCAAAATTAATGAAGTGATTACTACCATTAATGCTATTTCAGAACAAACGAACCTATTGGCATTAAATGCCGCTATTGAAGCAGCTCGAGCGGGTGAAATGGGACGAGGCTTTGCCGTCGTTGCAGACGAAGTCCGTACCTTAGCCAGTCGTACACAATCAGCAACGGTTGAAATCCAAAGCATGATTGAGCAATTGCAATCTGAAACCCTTAACATTGATAGCATTACCCAAGATACAGTTAAGCAAGCACAAAGTAGCAGCGATTTAATTGCCAACATTGGGACAGACGTGAACTCAATTGCCGAGTCTTCTCGTTCGATTATGGACATGAGTTTCCATATTTCTACCTCTTCAGAAGAACAAAGCGCGGTGGCAAACGATATTGCTAAAGAGCTGACAGAAATTCGTGTTAAGTCTAATACCATCAGAGATCTTGCTAACCAGTCATCAAGTGGTGTTGCTGATTTATCTGAAGCATCAGCCAACTTAGGCCGAATTTTAAGTAACTATCAAACAGCCTAAATAGGTTTGATAACGACGCATGCTTTAAAGCTCAAACATCGACAGGCCAGAGCCTTATAACAAAAATGCCGATAGCATCAACTATCGGCATTTTTTATGAAACAGCTTCCATTCGCAGTAATGTTATTGGCACTCTACGAAAGATTACAATTGGTGTAATGTATAGCCAAACTGACTTTGGCTATCTTGGGTAAGTACAAAGCTGTAATTCGTGTCACCATCAAAACTGATTAAATCAGACTGATATAGCAAGGTCTGTGTGCCGTTATCAGATTCATATACGACATTTATTTCATAGTCATCTTGCGGCATAACCAAGCTATCTTGCTCTTCAAAATCGAGGTTTTCAATGGTGTATTGTGCTGACTCAATGGTTTCAGTGCTGCTGACAAAGTACACAATCACATCATCGTAATCTTGAGATAGGTTAGCGACATCAACATTATATTCATAAGCTCTTGGACGAAGGTCATGCTCTATCACCATGCCTTTGACGGTATCATCTCGATACAACAATAAAGTGCGGATGTCGTCTTGGTTAAACGTCACAAGTACATTGTCTAAAATGACTTCGCTAGTCTCCGCATTGGTTACCGTCACACCATAATCATTAAACCCTGTTTGCGAATACTCACTGGTAGTAAATGGCGTAATGTCTTTCAAATAGTGGGACTCTAACTTACTTACGACATCAATATCTAACGTGGTATCTTCTAAACCATTGAACACTCTAAAGTCGGCCGTTGAATCAATATTGGTGTAAGTCACAGGGGTTGATGTTGAATCAACACTGTCCAAAGTGATTTTTAAATCGCCAGAGCCAAAACTATTTCTTAGAACAAACTTATAAACCGTTTCACTGGTTAAGCTCATGCTATCAGTGGTATAAACCACGTTATCAGTGCCCTGCTCTGTCAGGTAAATGATGTATTCATCGGTATTTAGCATCAGCTCTGAGGTATAACCACCGTAGTTGATACTGCCTATCATAGTGGCATCTTGATAACTGTCACTATCAAGCGAGATATAGGCGTCATAAGCGTTATCTTCACTGGTTACATTGGCAACCAATACCTGCATTTTACTGTCGTCACTATCCTCGTCATCATTGATATCATCCATATCACTGCGATCATATTCGATATCTAATAACTCAGGTGAAACATAATCACCGTAAAGCACATATAAGTGATTTGCCTCATTACTCAAACTAATCGTCTGGCTATAAATACTGACAGTATCCTCATATTCATCTAGACCATAGATTTCCATATCAACACTACCCGTATCATATCCGTAACGTGGCATTGCATCACCAAATTCAACGTCTGTGTATTGGTAGTCATCTAAAACTAATGATGTTGCTGTGCTATCCGCTGAGGCATTATAAAATTGTACGTACGCAACAGAATCCGAATCATCATCACTGCTGCCATCAATCGAATCACATGCTGCTAATGAAACACTTCCCAAGCAAACCATCATCAAACCACATACATTTTTGTTAAACATACTCACTCCATTAACTGTTTAATTACATTCTCAGGAGATAGGACAGAGCACGGATGTAATTGACCGTAAAGAAGTGTAAAGAAGATAAAGCCTGCGTAAAGAAGATAAAGCCTGCGTAAATGGCTATTTATTCGGGGAACTCAACTATTTTAAAGATATAAAAAAGCACCGCCTAAGCAGTGCTTTAATGGGTTAAGTCAACAATTGGCTTAACTACCAGCGATTTTCATATCACTTAATAAAATACCGCCAGTGCGAATAGAAGAGCGTAAATCTTGATCTTTCGCGACAGCTTGAATTCCCATAAACATATCTTTTAAATTACCTGCAATGGTAATTTCTTCGACTGGGAATTGAATCTCGCCGTTTTCAACATAAAATCCAGCAGCACCACGTGAATAATCACCTGTGACCATATTCACGCCTTGTCCCATCACTTCCGTCACAATTAACCCTGTGCCCATTTGCTTAATGAGCTCATCAAAGGTTTGGCCTGTATGACTTAATGTCCAGTTATAAATGCCACCAGCGTGACCCGTATTAGTTAAGCCAAGTTTACGTGCAGAATAGCTAGTTAAGAGATACGTTTCTAATTGGCCACGATCAATGATCTGACGCTGTTGTGTCGCCACCCCTTCACTATCATAGTTAGCACTAGCAAGTGCACCAATCAAATGCGGGTTTTCTTCAATACTAAACCATTCAGGAAATAGTTGGGTATGAATTGAGTCTTGTAAAAAGCTTGATTTACGATACAAGCTACTACCACTAATAGCCCCCACTAAATGCCCTATGAGTCCTGTCGCAATTTCTGGAGAAAACAATACAGGCAAGTTTGCCGTAGGGATTTTACGTGCATTTAAGCGATTTAATGTCTTATTTGCAGCCAATAAACCAACCGACTCGGGTGTCATTAACTCATTATATTTACGGGCAATGGTGTAATCGTAATCACGTTGCATATTGCCATCGGCTTCTTCACCAATAACGACACAACTTAAACTATAGCGAGAGCTACAATAACCGTTTAAAAAGCCATGACTATTCCCGTAAACCTTTGCTGCAGTATGAGCGTTAGCAGTTGCGCCGTCAGAATGTTTCACTTGTTCATCAACTGACAAACTGGCTTCTTCGGCACGTATAGCAAGCTGTGCTAACTCATCAGGTGAAATGTCTTGCGGATGGTATAAGTCTAAATCACGAATGGTTTCTGCCATAAGCGCTTTATCAGCAAGACCGCTAAATGGATCAGATGAAGTGTACTTTGCGATATCATCAGCGGCCTTAACGGCGACAGCAATCGCTTCAGGACTTAAATCTGACGTGGATGAACTGCCTTTACAGCCATCACGATAAACCGTAATACCTAGTGCGCCATCTTTATTAAATTCAACCGTTTCAACTTCCTTTTCACGGGTTGAAACCGATAAGCCTTGCTGCTTACTTATCGCCACTTCTGCAGCACTGGTGCCTAATTTTTTAGCATGCTCTAATGCAACAGCAACGGCATCTTTTAGCGCCGCTAATTCAGTATCAATTTTATTGGTAGACACACACTTACTCTTCAGTTTCCATTGTTGGCACTAGCATATCAAATTCAAAACTGTATTGATAACCATCAAAACAAGGATTTAAGCGCACAAATTGCCTTAAATAAACTAACCTTTAGTTATCATGTTGAATTATCACTTAATGAACACAAATAGATTTACGCAAAATTGACGACTTAGCCGTTATTCGGTGGCCGCAATGCCCCTTGAAGTGTTATTATTCACGGATATTTATTAGAGGTTATTTACTATGAAAATTGTTGGCGATTCCGACCACTTCCATCAGCCATATGACAATGACGATGATTACGTCAGCAGAACAGAGTTCAAAAAAGAAAGTGAGGAAGCTCAAGCGCTTGGCATGCGACTTATTGCCCTAAGTAAATCACAGCTAGACAAAGTTGGTTTAGACGAATTTTTATATGATGCTGTACTAAAAACAAAAAGCATCAAACCTAAAACAGAAGCTTACCGTCGTCACCTTCAGTACATCGGTAAACTTATGCGCGGGTTCGATCACGAACCAATTATTACAGCACTTGATAACGTATTGAATAAAAACAACAATGAAACTGCTCAAGTACAAATTATTGAGAAGTTACGTGCTCGTTTACTTGAAAATCCAAATGAGGAAGTAGAAGCGTTATTGGCTGACAACCCTACATTTGAACGTCAAAAGTTACGTCAACTGATTCGCCAAGCAAATAAAGAACTCACTAAGAGTCCTGATGCAGAATCAAAATCTCACAAAGAACTATTCAAATACTTACGCGCTGGTTTAGCAGACTAAATATACTCATACAGGGATGTTGCTGATGCTACTAAAAAAAATAAAATACGCACTACCTTTATCAATCGCTTCACTTGGTTTTCTCATCGGTTGTAATGGCCCTTCAGATGACAATGGTGATAACGGAGGAGAAGACGGCAGTTATAGCATTAGTGTTAGCTACCAAACGGTAGTAAACGGACAATGTGATGCAGCCACCGACTCACTCACTTTTGATATCAACGAAAGTTTTTGTGCAGTAGCCCATTTAACACTCTCTAATAGTGATGTTAGTGGTGCGATTATCAACTTTTCACCTGACTTTGGTGAAGCAAGTGCTGATAGTAAGCTCACTGACAGCGATGGCTTAGCAAGCGTTTTTATTAGTTCAAGTGGCGATGTCGGTGCTGGCAGCCTTTTAGTCAGCCATACACCAACTGATGCAGATAGCGTTACGGCAACCCGTAATTATCAATTCGAAGACACCAATACAGTCCCGACACCTGACACCATTTCTGTGGTTTCTAGCATTACTCAAGCGGGTCAAACGGTAACCAGTTTCAAAATTGATGATGCGGTTATCTTAACGGCCAATGTGCTCGACGGCACTAACCAACCCATCGTCAATCAGCTAGTAACATTCCAAGCAGGTAATGCGAGTTTATCTCCAAACACAGCACTCACATCAGCCGAAGGTGTGGCGACAATAAGCTATACTGCATCGACTGAAGAGCTAGGTGCCTACACCTTAGTAGCCAGTACTGAATTTAATGGTGAAACTGTATCAGGCACCAGTGCATATGAAGTACTTGCCGGTGATGAAGTGATACCTGATGGTACGCTCAAGTTTGGTTATATTGATGACAGTAATACTTTCCACGAAAATCAGTTAGGCTCAACATTAATTGCAGATACTGACGGCGATTACGTTATTGGTGCGGGCGCAAGCTTTGGCGTCATAGCTGATATTATTGTAGAAGCTGATGACGGCAGCTTTGCTCCTTTACAAACCCCAACCAGCATTTCATTCACCTCTGATTGTGTCGCCAGTACTGATGCCAGTATAGACTCTCCTGTGACCACTTCTGCAGGGCGTGCAAGTTCAACATACCAAGATACAAGCTGCAGCGGCAATAGTGTTCGTAGTGAGCAAATTGTGGCTTCAGCGGTTGTTGGTAGCGAAACTTTTAGTGCAACATTTGATTTTTCCTTAGAACGCCAAACGCTTGGTAGCCTAAGCTTTATATCTGCCGAACCTACACAAATTCGTATTAAAGGCGCAGGCGGAACTGGCTCAACAGAAACGTCATTAGTGACATTTTTAATAAGTAGTGCCAGCGGTCAGCCTGCTGCCCAGCAATCTGTTGACTTCAGCTTAGATACCATTGTGGGTGGGCTAAGCTTTTCAAATGGTGAGATTACCAGTGAAGCAACCAGCAATAGTGAGGGGTTAGTTACCGTGACTGTTCAGTCTGGCACTATCCCTACCCCTGTGCGTGTGCTTGCCTCTGCAACCGACAGCGATACGGGTGATGTCATCACAACGCAGTCTGAGCAACTAACCGTGAATACCGGTTTACCTCAGCAATTAGGCTTTAGCATTTCTCCTTCGTTATTTAACCCAGAGGCGGGAAACAATAACGGTGAAGAAGTCACCATAACAGTATTTGCATCAGACAGCTTTGGTAACCCAGCACCTGATGACACTACGGTCAACTTCACAACTGAAGGTGGCCAAATCCAGCCTTCATGCTCAACGGTTAATGGGACTTGTTCTGTGATATGGACATCAGCCGATCCACGACCAGCTGATCATCGTGTAACTGTGCTCGCTTACGCGTTAGGACATGAAACTTTCTTTGATACTAACGGCAATAACATCTTTGATGATGCTGATGGAACAGCCATAGCTAATGCTTGTTTAGATAGCGCAGGTGCTCCTATCGCTTGTACTGGTAATGGCATGGACAGGGAAACCTATCATCAAAGTGGCTTTAGCGATTTAGGTGATGCCTTTAGAGATGATGATGAAGTCGGTGTTTATGTTTCTGGCAAACCGTTTTTCAATGCTGAAGGCAATACCAGTTACTCTGGCCCAGATGGTAAATTCAATGGACCACAATGCGAAGGCAGTCTTTGTGGTGAAGGCCAAGCGAACAAAACTTACATTCGTGCAGCCACTGTACTGACCATGTCAGGTTCAGCCGCTAATATTATCGCTACCGACGTGGATAGAAATCCAGTGACTAATTTAGTCTTGGCACCTGAAGCAATGCAGACAGTATTAGTGGAGCTATATGACAGTGCCAGACAGGTCATGCCAGCAGGATCGACATTAACGGTGACTGCCATAAACGGAACAATCAACTTCGAGGGTTATACCGTTCCTAACACGACGTGTTATAGCTTCGCAGCTAATGATGCAAGCCATGCCTGTGATGAAGTTGCCACTAAGTTTACCTACACAGCTGCTGATGAAGTGGGTCAAGACTCTATTACATTAACAGTGACAACCCCAGGTGGCTTGATTACGAAAACGGACCTAAGTGTCACTGTGCAGTGATATCTGATAATAGGTTAATGGTTTAACAGGGCTAATGCCTTGTGCCATAAGCTAGTGTCATCAAGCTTAACCCGTAAATCACCCACTATCTAGAAGCTCGCCTCGGCGAGCTTCTTATTATTGAAATATCATAAAACTAGGATATACTCTTTCGCAATTGGGAAAACAGGGTTCGTTTTCTTACGGTTTAATACTCAAAATTAAATCTAAAAAACCGCTTAAAAGGATATTTAAATGCGTACTACCGCTATTTTAGCCACACTTGCTGGCTGCGCTTTACTCACTGCATGTGCATCAACTCAACCTATCGTTGCTCAAGAGAAAACTGTTGAATTTGAAGGGCAAACTTTGGTCTTCTCAGGTATCTATGATACTGAAAAAAATAAACTTGAACTGTCAGTTAATGGCGATCCGCTAATGAAAGGTCGCTTTCCACCATACACACCAACTCAAAACCTAAAGAGTAAGTATCGAGATTTAAAAATCGAAGGTAAATGCTATTTTGGTTCGGTATTAGGTGATCAAGGTGGTGCATTTGGTGCCGTTGCTGGAATCATTCAATCTTCAAAATCAAGCACAGGCGACAAGTGCGAAATGCTTGTAAACAACAAGCCTGTTGAAAACCTGTATTTCTAAAACATCACCATAAGCTGTAATAACGAACCCAAACTTTACAATGCATTGTAGGCTAGTTCGGCTGCACTATACTGGTGCGCTGAACTAGACTTATAAGCCCTTAACACACTGAATAAAGGCAGCTAAAGCACTCAAGCGACTTGGCTTGGCAATTGCTTATTTCTTGCTTTCATTATACGAGTCCATCATGTTACCACTGCATACGTCCCTTAGAGGACTACGTTGTTTTTGTATTGCAGCCGAATGCCTTAGCTTTAAAGAAACGGCAAATCAATTATTCCTCACGCCTTCAGCAGTGAGCCATCAAATCAAGCAATTAGAGCAAAACCTGCAGCAACCTCTTTTTATACGCCAAACGCGGGCAATCAAGCTCACAGATGCGGGTAAGCAGTTTTATCAGCAAGTTGCACCTATCATGGTAAAACTTTCAGAAACCGTAAACCAATTCGCACAAACAAATACCACTTTAGAGGTAAGTATTTCGATGCCAGAGTTTTTTGCCAGTGAATTATTTGTCCCTCAACTTATCGGCTGGTCTCAAGAATACCCGCAGATAAATTTAAAATTAGACACAGTAAAAACTAGGGCGGCACAAACTGGGCAAACCGACCTATCAATTGTTCTGTCAGGTTCTAAACAACAAGATCAGCATAGTCATGAATTATTTCCGCTCAAGTACATCCCAGCCTGCAACCCTCACCAATTTCAGCAGTTGCATTCTCAAGGACTATCGGTGATATCTAAAGTCCCATTAATTGTTCATCAAGCAAGACCTCATTCATGGGAACAATGGGCAGAATCAGTTAACTTACCGCATTTTTCGCCAAAACAAGTGATTCAACTGGACAGTATGTTTAGCGTTGCTCGCGCAGCAGAGCAAGGTATTGGCATCGCACTTATCCCAATGCCTATCAGTAAAGCATGGTTTGAAAATGGCAGTTTAGTAGCACTCTTTAATGAAGCCTTAAATAGCCATGATAAATACTACTTACTGCAACACGGGCAAAGTGAAGCAAGAATGGAGGTCCAGCAATTAATAGATTGGACGGTTGCCCGCTTTGGCCAACAATAATCTGACTCACGCGGCTAATAAGTGAAAAAATCTCATCTATCACAATGAATTTTCTCGTTTGTCAGCCAAGCAGATATTCCCTAAATTAGCCACGTAGCAACCCGCTACTACCTATAAAGGAATATACAATGAAAACATTACCTACTCTTATCGCAGCAAGCTTATTACTTGCAAGCTCACCTATGGTTATGGCTGATGCCGCTGAAAATAGTCGTTATAAAATGGTGCTTATTGAAGACACACCTGGCGTAGATGCTATTCAATCAGGCGACTTAATTGAAGGCATTGAGTTAACGAAATCAGCAAAGCACTCAGCCATTGATACCTATACTCGTAACCTCAACTTATGCGTGGGATATACTAAGTTATCTCAATTTGATGTTGCTGAAAAAGCGTGTAGTGATGCAGTTAGAATGGCAGTCAATGAAGAAACATTACCGTCGATGAGAATGCGCGCATATGCCTTCAATAACCGAGGTGTAATGAAAGTGCTGGCAAATGATAATATTGGTGCTTTAGAAGACTTTAGACAAGCCGCAAAAGCGACTAAAGACCCGATTTATAAGCAAAATCTGACTCGTTTAGAGGCTGCACTTAATAGCCTAGAAACGGGGACCTTATAATTTGGAAGATGACCAACAGCGACAGCAAAGCTTTCTCTGTCGACAACCAGTAAATGTGGAACCAATAGGCATTAAGTGGACACTTTAATGCCTATTTTTTTACTTAACCATTCTCCGTTTTCAGCCGTTGCTTCACACCAATAAAAGCCAATAACAGAAATAGCACAAACAGGGTCCACATATGTATCCATAAAGGTAATACACTCGTCCAACCTGCGCCCATTTGACTTAACTCTAACATAGCCATAATAGCTGGTACGGCAGGAATCACTTGGGATAATTGCACCAAAAGATCAGGAATTAATGCGATAGGCCACACAAAGCCAGACACAAATAAAATGGGCATCGACACTAACAGCAAGACTTGTGTCGGTAACTCTCGCCTTACAAATAGACTACTTAGTGCAATGCCACATGCCGCAGTGGATAAAATAAACGGCACCATCAATAAGGCCACCTCAGTTAAAGTCGCTTGCACACTGACATCGTACCAATAAAAGCAATAACCTAGATAAAAGCTCGCAAACAAAGCATAAATGGCGCTAAAAACAATCAGACGTGCACCAATTAATGCCATAGGTGAAACGTGATTCCAATAGCCCTTTTTGCGCCATTGTCCTGCCCCTAAAATCCCCGTACCAATCAATAACGTTTGGTGCAAAATTAGTAAAAACAATCCAGGCACCACATACGGGGTGTAACCTAAACTGGGATTAAATGCAGGGACGCTATTAATATTGACTGAATGTAAACTTTGCTCAGCTTGCTGCGGGTTTTCTCCTCGTGCTAACAACCCCACTAACTGAATTTGCCGACCCGCATCCATGCCTGCACTAATTAATCCTTCAGCAACCGCTGAATAAATTAAAAAATAGCTCGCATCGCCACCGTAACTTAAGGTGGCTCCTTTACCGAGTAATAAATTACGCCTAAACCCTTCTGGAATGACTAATAAACCATGGGCTTTCGACTCTGATATCCATTGCTGTGCAATATCAATACTGCCCACCTGAGCAACGATAGTAATTTTGGGAGAAGCATCTGCATGTCTAAGCAACTGGCGACTTAATGAAGAGTTATCGTGATCAACCACAACCACTTGTTGTTGAGTCGGAACTTGGTTCAGATAAGGGAGAGGATAAAGCACCGAGTAAAACAGCACGCCACCAAACATGGTCACGACTATGGCTTTATCCGCTAAAATGGCTTTTAGCTCTACAAATAGCAGTTGCAACCAGCTCATGACTTGACCCCTACAGCTTCACCTTGTGACGTTGTAGTCAGCGCAATTTGCTTATTCCAAATAACACGATGTAACCCCCAAGCTAACGCTAAAACGATAATAAAGTAGCCATAAGAAATACTTTGCTGCAATACCTGAAGCGCTCCAGCGCCGTAGCTGATAATACTGACATGGGAGTCGATATAATGACTAGAAGGCATAATTAAACGCCACCACTGCGCTAACTCTGGCATATCATTGACAGGAAAAGTGATCCCCATAAATGCAAAAGCTGGGGCGAATAAAGCGGTGCAAAAACTGACGCTTCTTGCTGGTTCACGCATCAATAAAAATACCAAAATAACCAAGGTCCACAATGCTAAAAACATCATTGCTTGCGCTGCTATCAGTAACAATAGATTACCCGCAATCGGTAAACGCAACACGCCGTATAACCACGCTAAGATAAAGCCACCATGCACTAACATTACAGGGGTATAAAACAACACTTTAGCGCCAACATGCCGCCAAAACTTTGCTGGTAATAAATACTGTTCGCCTTGACGAATGAGGCTGTCGTTTAATGAGTTTACAAATACCATCATTGCCAAAAGCTGCAATAAGGCGATTAACACGGGAGGAACCAAAAATCCCACGTAATTGTTGTTACGGTTAAACAAGGCCGTGGTTTGACTGGTGACAGGACTTAAGTTGACCGCAACCGTTGCACGATTAGCACCATTGAGAAGCTGCTTCATACCAGCCACTTCCATGAGTCCAGCGCCTACACTCAGCTGTAACTGACTCGATAATAGTTTCCCGACTAATAAAAACTGACTGTTATAACGAATATCGACGGTGGGACTGCTACCCGTTAACAACTTACGCTTAAACTCATGCGGAAACACAACCACAGCGTAAACTTCTGCTTGAGTCATCGCAGCCTTTGCATCAGCAAACTGAGTATAGGTAATAGGCTTAATTACGGCATTAGCGGCTAAATTACGGGTTAAGGTTCGAGTAAGTTGGCTATTATCTTGATCAACCACAGCCACAGGCAGTTGCCGAGGTAACCCAGCACTGAATAACCACCACAAGCACAAAATACTGATTAGCGGAATATATGTCACCAAAGCCAGTTGCCAGGGTGAACACCATAAGCGTTTCAATTCTTGTTTTAGTAAAACCCGCATCTTCGCACCTTAGTCATAAGAAGCACCTTAATCAGTTTGTAACTAATGATGCTAATTGACACTTAACAGCACAGACATGCCGACTCTTAAATCTGCAATCGGGCGATTGGGGCGTAACTCAACTTCAAAGGTACGCATATCAAAGTCATGGCCACTTTCAGTGGATCGCCAAGTCGCAAAACTGCCCATCACGCTAATATGAGCAATGGTAAAGTCCTCAGTAACCTTTAATGCAGGAATGGTTAAGGCAACCGTTTGCCCTTGCTTGAAATCTGCCAATTGGTCTTCACGTATTTGCATGACAGCCCATGCATCAGTGATATCAATTAAACTGACAACAGGGAAACCACTCGGTGCTAGCTCACCTGCCTGTAATAAGACTTCGCTTACTTCGGCATTTTTAGGCGATCGCATTTGACTGTCAGCTAAAATTGCACTGACTTCCTTTACTGCACCTTCTGCCATGCGAGCATTACCAGCGGCAGCGGCTTTGGTTTCTACTCTCGCCCCTTCATCTGCCATCTGATACATGGCTAAAGCTGCTTGTTCGGTATATTGCGCTGCTTTCCACTGAGTAAATGCTTCATCACGCTTTTGTCTGGCCAGAACACCTTCATCAAATAGATTTTCAACTCGCTGATAGGTGGTTGCCATTAAATCGGTTGCCGCTTTGGCTTTTAACCATTGCTCTTTCGCCGCTGTCACTTGTTGCTGACGTGCCCCGTTATCCGCTTCTTGTTGCATGGCTTTGGCAGCATCACGCCCCCCTTCAGCTTGCATTAACTTTGCATCCAACTCAGGACTATTAATCGCATACAGTAAATCACCAACGGCAACTTTATCGCCTCGGCGCACCATCACTTGCTCAACTCTACCCGGTACTTTAGATGAGATATTGTATTCACGAGCCTCTATTTGCCCTTGTAACAGGTTTTCTTTCGGCTCAAATGCTAGTTTCAGACCATAACCCAATATCCCCAACAGGATAAGAATGGCGATAACTGCAATAATTCGATTAGCCCGCATTTTGATTCTCCTGAAGTTGGGTGCGTCCGATAAATTCATCTAATTGGCCACTAATTGTCATTAGCCTTGCATAAGCTTGCACGAAACGATATTGCGCCCCAAGCTGCTGAGTTTTAACTGCACTTAATTTTAATTCAGCATCCACTCGATCAATGGATGTTGATAGCCCCTGATTAAAGGCCAGTTCACGTAGGCGAAGGTTCTCTGTTGCTAACGCTAATGAGGCATTCAATGCTTTTACTTCTTCATCGGCCTGCTGTAGTTGTCGATAACTTTGATCAAGCAGCAAACTCAGGTCTTGTTGGGTTTGCGCCTTGGTATACTTAGCTTGCAATAAAGCACTTTGTGCAGCCTCAACTTTGCCACTGCGACCATCACGACTAAAGATAGGCACGTTTACCCCCACTCCAACCATCCAGTCAGGTTCAATTTGTGAGAACAAGCTATCGTCTTCATATAAGGTGTAATTACCATATAAAAACACTGTTGGATGGTAGCGACCTTTCTCTAGTTGAATGAGACCATTGGCTTGCGCTTCTTTCGCTTCCAGTAATTTGAGCGCTGGGTGCTGCGTTAAGGTCAACTGACTTAACCGAGGTAATGACGGCGACTGAGGCAAACTGAATAACCCTGAAGTAGGATCAGATTCAGGTAAATGCAGCATTCTTGATAGCGCAATTTGAGCCATTTCATGCTGACGCTTTGCACTGCCAAGGTTTACTTTGGCATTTTCTAGTGCCACTTGTGCATTTAAGCGTTCAACTTTTGCAATTTGTCCTTCACGTTCTAGTTTTTGTGCGTGAGACTCATGTTCGGTTAATGAGTCCACTAATTGCTGATTCGTTGCCACTAAGGTTTCTGTTACCGCCACAGCAAAGTAACGATCAACAAGCTGATTAAACATGTCTCTAGAGGTAAGCGAATATTGATGTTTTTTCTCTTCGACATGAGCAGCATGAATACCTTGAGCCGCGGTAATTTTACCGCCAGTATAGATTGGCCACATAGCTTGTAAGCTAGCACGGAAAATATCCTGCTCAGTAAAAGGAGTCACAAATAAAGAGCCAGGAATAGCCGCTAACGCTTCACCCAGTGCTGGAGGAAGCGCACCTGGGTCAATTGCAGCAATGGGATTCAGATCTCGTAAATCTAATTCAATGGGCTTTTCAAAACGGGTATAGCTACCAGCAAGATTTAATGAAGGCAAATTCATGTCTTCACCGGCTCGCTCTTCAGCTTCAGCACGGCTGACTTCTTGAGATTGGGCTTTTAATTTATCACTGACAGTTAATAACTGTTTCCATGCATTAGCAAACGAAAGCGAT
Source organism: Shewanella sp. UCD-FRSSP16_17 (assembly GCF_001675935.1). Classification (NCBI taxonomy): domain Bacteria; kingdom Pseudomonadati; phylum Pseudomonadota; class Gammaproteobacteria; order Alteromonadales; family Shewanellaceae; genus Shewanella; species Shewanella sp. UCD-FRSSP16_17. The sequence goes on along the minus strand of NZ_LZFV01000035.1, from coordinate 76,172 downwards.
TCAGCGCTAACCACATGGGATAATGAAGCAGTGATAACAAATACCCCAATGGGTACTAGTGACAAGACTTGTCTTACTTTGATATTGAAAACAGCTAAATGCCTCATGAACCTCATCCTTTAGTTAGAGTAATAACTCTAAATTGGCGAATTATAACTAGTTTTACTGTTTACTTCTAGCGTAAGAGATTGATTTTAAATATTCTAAATGAGTGTAGTACAAAATAAAAAGGTGCCATTACAGCACCTTTATTTTTCCGTTTATGCCGTTCCACCAACGGTTAAGCTATCTAGTTTCAATGTAGGCTGACCCACACCAACAGGCACACTTTGTCCATCCTTACCGCAAACACCCACACCTTTATCTAACGAAAGATCATTACCGACCATCGAGATTTGGCTCATGGCTTCAGGTCCATTACCAATTAATGTGGCGCCTTTGATTGCTTCGGTCACTTCACCATTTTCAATCAAATACGCTTCGGAGGCTGAGAATACAAATTTACCCGAGGTAATATCCACTTGCCCGCCACCAAAGTTAGGAGCGTAAATGCCTTTTTTAACCGACTTAATCATCTCTTCTGGCGTCGAAGTACCCGCTTCCATATAAGTGTTTGTCATACGTGGCATAGGTAAATGAGCATAAGACTCACGGCGACCGTTACCCGTCGTAGCTTGTCCCATTAAGCGCGCGTTTAACTTATCTTGCATATAGCCTTTTAAGATACCGTTTTCAATCAAAGTCGTTTTTTGCGTTGGCACGCCTTCATCGTCGATGCTCAATGAACCACGACGATTTTCAATTGTACCGTCATCCACGACCGTCACTAACTCTGATGCCACTTGCTGACCCACTTTGCCACTAAATGCACTACTGCCTTTACGGTTAAAGTCACCTTCTAAGCCATGCCCTACCGCTTCATGTAACAATACACCAGGCCAGCCATTACCGAGGACAACGGGCATCTCACCTGCTGGGGCATCAATGGCGTTCACATTCACCTGCGCTTGACGTACAGCTTCTCGAGCAAACTCAAAGCAAACAGGTAAACCAGCTTCATCTGTCGCTAAAAACACACTGTAATCATGACGACCGCCACCACCAGCACTGCCACGCTCACGTTTACCATTGTCTTCAAGAATGACGCTACAGTTGAAACGAACTAAAGGTCTAATATCAGCAGCAAGCGTACCGTCACTGGCTGCAACTAAAATTTCTTCATGCACCCCTGATAAACTAACCACGACTTGGATAATACGTGTATCTAGACTGCGAATGTATGCATCGGTTTGTTTAAGCAGGTTGATTTTTGGCGCTTCTTCCATTGCTGCAATGGGATCGTCACTTTTGTATAGTGCGTGAGTATTGTGACGCTTAAAGGCATGCACCTGATGTTGCTGACCAGCGGTTGCGATACCTCGTGCAGCTTCAGCTGCTGATTGCAGCGCTGCTGGAGTAATTTCATCAGCATAAGCAAAGCCTGTCTTTTCACCCGTTATGGCTCGAACCCCTACGCCACGTTCAATATGAAAACTGCCTTCTTTAATGATGCCATCTTCTAATGCCCAAGTTTCATGGCGGCTACCTTGAAAATATAAGTCTGAAAAATCAATATTATGTTGGTGAATAATATTAAGGTAATCCTGTAGCCCATCAAGGGTTAACCCATCATGTAATAAACTTTGTTCAACTTGAGCTAGAAATGGCATTAATTCTCTCTTTAAGCCCTTTGGCTTGTAAAAATGTAATTCATCAATCGCAACAGCGATGTCTCATTTATCTTTCTGACTTTAATACATTGATTAAAGTGCTGTCGTTAGCACGGGTAAGTTAAAGCGGTTGTGCTCCACGACTGGAATTTGTTGTCTAATATCGTTTAGTTGTTGTCGGTCTATCTGACCTTGCACCCAACCTGTTCCCGTTTTTCGTTCGGCGACAATGTGACCCCAAGGATCGACAATCATACTCTGCCCCCAAGTTTCTCGGCTGCCTTGATTATGTTTGCCCCATTGATCAGCTGCCAGAATGTAACATTGACTTTCAATCGCTCTAGCTTGCACTAACACTTGCCAATGAGCTTCACCTGTCACTTTAGTAAACGCTGATGGCAGAGCAATAATATCAGCACCTGCAGCTCGTAAAGCACGGAATAAATCGGCAAATCTTACGTCATAACAAATAGCTAAACCCACTTTACCAAACGGGGTATCGATAACACTAATACGATCGCCAGGACAAAAAGTATCACTTTCACGATATGAGCGTGTACTGTCGGCAACGTCGACATCGAATAAGTGTAACTTATCATAACTGCCTAAGGTATCACCTGCATCATCAAATAAATAACTTCGGCTATATACCCGTCCATCATTCGCTAAAATAGGAATGGTTCCAGCCACCATATACACTCGATGATGTTTAGCCAATGCAGCTAAAGCCTGTTTCAGCTCACTGGTTTTATCATCTCCAGCGACTGATAACTGTTGCTGTTCATGACCACCAAATAACAAACTACATTCTGGTAATACAACGAGCTGAGGCTGATTTTCTTGCCTTGGAAGTTGACTAAGCTGCTCGTCGATAAAAGCTAAGTTGGCTTGAACATCCCTGCTGCTCTGACATTGCAGTAAGTTGACTTGCATTAGCGCCTCCTTGGCTTTGACGTTGCTGGTAATCAACAAATGATATCGGACTGCTACCCTCCCCTTTAGGAGCGTTATCGGAATCAGTCTCGGTTTGAGTATTGCTGTTAATAATGATGTTATCGCTGTTTTTGCTGCTATCCGCCTCGATACTGATTGCAGGTACATTGGAACTGTCTGGTACAGTCATCTCAGTTACAGTTTGAGTGCCAGAGTCATTGACATCTAATCGCTCACTCGCCTGTTGCAATTGGTCTTGTTGAGCACCTTGCAGATTGCTTTGTGGCTCAGTTTCCACTTTTTCGCGAGGTAAAATTGATTCAGGGATTTCGATTTCTTTACTCTTACGCTCTAACTCTTCTAGCAAAGGATCATTCATTGTACCGCCTAATCTGAAACGAATTTCAGAAATGACTTCAATGACTGGCTCCAATACTTTTGTGAGTGCAAAGGCGCCTAAGCCTAATGTCCAAGCGCTGGTACTTAATAGCACTACAGTTGGGACGCTCGAGGCTAATTGCGGAATAAAGCGAATATCGTAATTCAAACTTTGAGTGGTTAAGTCAGTATAGCCTCGTACTTTCATGTTGCCTGCTATCGCATCCATTTCTGTATCTGTGGTTTTTACGACGCCATTATCAATATCCAATGAGCCACCAAAAGAGTCGAAATATAACCCCTTGCCAAACACATCAGAGAAGTCTAACGAGAGTTTTCTCACTAACGAGTCCAAACTAAACAAGGAGAAAATACGAGCACCTTTATCGCTCACTTCAGATAAATACCCTTTACCCAAATCAAAGCGTAATTTGCCGTTTAAGGTTTCTAATGAGAATTCATACGGCGCACCTTGCCATGAAAACTCTCCCACCATATCCACAGGCGCATCTTTAAGACCAGGACTGATGCCTAACGCTTCAGATAACGCATCAAACTTGCTGGCTTTTACATTGACATCAAACGTGGTCATGCTTTTTCCTGCGGCGAACGTCCAATCTCCAGAGGCTTGCAGGCTGACTATTGGCCTCGTTAAGGTCAACGTTTGGAAGCGGTAGCCATTCTCATACGGTATTCCTTGTAGCACAAGGTGGCCTAAACGCGTTTTATATAAACCAAAATCATCTACATCAACTGCAAGTGGCGGTAAATTATCGAGTAAATTGCCTGGGGTAAATTCGGCATCTTCTGGCGCTTTCACATTAGGTGCTAAATGCAATTTACTGGCAACAATTTTAAGGCCTTGCTCGCGCCAACTTGGATAAAAATCAATATTACCCACCATCTGCTCTGATTCAATATCGAAGCGCCATACATGCTGAAGCGGCTTGGCTGTAAACGATAATTGCTCAAAGTTTTGACTTAAAATATTCAATGAACCAATTTGGGCATTGATTAAGGTTAACGGCGGGAAAAAGCTCACCTTGTCATCAAGGTCAGTAAGGTTAACTACTGGCTCTGATTCAACGTTTACTGAAGAAGATTGATTAGCCAGTTCAGCAATTGGCTCAATGTTTGACGTTTTAGCAGTATTATCAGGGGCAGTTTGCGCAGTTTCATCATTGACGACTATTGATTCTTTATCTACGATAACATCGATACTGGAAGTCACTTTATCAGTAAATTTACTGATAAGAGGTAGCCATGTGGTCAACTCAGCTTCTGGTAAGTCAATTTGAATGTGACCTTGGTTTTTAACGAGCTTATCACCCAGTTTAAAATGACGGCCGAGTAACAGATCATAATGTGCGAGGTAGTCACCACTTTGCTCATTAAACCCGCCCCAAAACTCAGCTTCTTTGCCTAACTTGATCCCTAAGGAAGACTGCTTGTTATCACCAATTAATTCAGCACGCAGCATTCTAGGTTCGTCGGCTGCTTTAGTAAAAGGAGCTGGTAAGGACAATGCTGTGCCTGTGAGATCTGAATTTAATTGTACTTGTAAACGATAACCAAGCGGATCAAAAATCATCGTTAACCCACCATCCCAATCTAGGCTTCCTGAATAATAATCAGATAATGGATTATCAATGTAATTCGGTAAATTATCTAAGTCCCATTGGCCGTTCAAATCGACGCTTAAAGCAAGATCACCGCTATTCGTTTGCTCTGTTGCAAAACTAAACTGCAATGGTTGCTCAAATAAATCTGCCGCGATTTCTTGACCACTCACTTCAGCATTAATAAATTCGACAGCGCCGCTCACACTGTTTAAATGCAGCCCGGGAGAGGTGATATATACGGCATTATTATCGAAGGTTATCACGCCTTTATTGTTCGCTTTCGCGCCATCATAAAGCGGAATGGTTAAATCTAAATCACTCACAATGTCACCAGAGATTTGCACAACATTGAGTGTTGAGCCCACTGAAGTTTTAAGCGGTGAATTATCAATAACGGCTTTGGCAGCATCAGCATCTGCGCTAACCTCAGCTTCAATTCTTAAGGTCGTTTCTTTACCCATATAAGGAATATAAACGTGTGCACCGCCGGCATCCACATCCAATAACTTCCCTTTGTTAACAACAATATCCATTGCCGCATTTTCAAATAATGCATAAAGGCTTAACGCTTCAACTGCTGGCCAATCGGGTTGAAACAAAAATGCACCATCATTTAAATTAAAACCTGCTTGAAAGATGCCAGAATGATCTTGATATGGAAACTGATTAAGTTGACCGTGCCAGACAATTTCAGCGTCAGGAATTTGGCCTTTTTTAAGCGATCCATTTAGATAATCTACCAAGTTATCGCTCATCGCATCTAACGGAAAATAACGACCCGCATGTTCAACATTATTGATGGCTAAGTTAGCATTTAAGGCAAGGTGTGCTTGCTCTAATAAATCCAGTTGCATTGATGCAGCGAGATCGATATCGGCATTGCTAAAGTGAACATGAGGTAATATCAGGCGCGACTTATCGACGTTATATTGAACTTGAAATGCATCACCTTTAAGCGCAAGCGGAGCTTCAAACCCATCTTGAAAATCAAGTTGATAATCTTGTGCTGGGAACTCAGCATTGACTAAGCCATTGGCCCAAGAAAAGCGTAAATCAATTGGGGCACTACCGGGTATTCCCTCTGTAGCAGACCACTTGAGTTGGTTAATTTCGGTTTTGAGTAAGAATGGTTTCCCTGACTCTTTAAGTAATTGCAGCGGCCCAATAACGCCACTTGGTGACAACTCTTGCCATTGAGCCACGCCCTTTTCTCCCATTTTAGGAAATAAAGGGAGCAATGGCGTGAGCACTTCAGGCGCAATTTCATTTACGCTAACCGATAAGTCACTGTAGTTAGTTTTCAGTGATAAATTAAGCTCAGGCCATGGAACACCATTGGTCGAAAAGTCTAAATCATGGCTTGTAACTTGCCAGCCATTGTCATTTGGTTGCCACTTTAACGCACCGCCATTAATCGCAAACTTTTGCAGTTGTTCATTATTTTGCTGATCAGATGTATTCCACTGCAACCAGCTTGGTTCGAACATCAACAAGCCTGTATTGATAGTTCGATGCTCTATACCTAGCCAAGCTTTAAGATTTACAACACCTTCAAATTCAATACTATCTAATTTTAATAAAGGGTCATGTTGACGTGAAGCCCACTCACCTAGATCTAATGATTCAGCAGAGAGATAAATTTGACCCACTAATTCATCAGGTTTGTAGCCATCGCCAGTGACATCAATTCTGAGAGCCAATAATTCACTTGCTGACGCTTCTGAATCCAAATGCATAAAGCCTTTCGCTTGGTGAAGGCCTGGTTGGTTATGCCACATCAAATTACTGATAAATATTGGTCTAAAATCATGGCTATGACTTAGCAACTGTAACGTACCGTCACTGATAGAAAAATATTCAAGCTGCTCAAGTAACAAGGCATATAACCAATCTAAATTGGTACTCGCATCCTCATCGCTTTTCGAACTAGAAAGCTCATCTACATTTAACGCAACATGGATGCCATCAAATTTTACGGTTTCAATTTTAGGGGACAGAGTGAGTAATGTTTGCCAAAAATCGAGTTTTAAGTGCACTTTGTTGGCGATTAAGGTCACAGGTAGCGATGGCTGTGGGGGAATAACGAGATTATTAACCGTTAATGCAGGTCCAAACGCTTGCCACTCGGCACTGAGTTTACCCACTTGAACTTCAATCTGATATTGCTCTTTGAGGTAATTCACCACTTCGTATCGCGCTTCAGGAAGCTGAGGTATTAATCCTCGGATGAGACTCACCGCTAGCGCAAATAGTACCAGTACTACGGCTACAAATTGGAACAAAAAACGACACACTTTTACGGTTTTACTTTTGGGCACTACACCATCACCACGTCATACTTATTTTGAGTATATAAAGTCTCGTTTTGCAGGCGGATCTGTTTGCCAATATACACTTCTAATTCTGCTAATAAGTGGCCTTCTTCAGTACTTAAACTTTTGAATACCGCCGGTGAACAGTACAGCAAAAACTCATCTGCTGCGTATGCTCGATTTAATCTAATAATCTCTCTGAATATCTCATATGAAACCGTTTCAACCGTTTTCATTGAGCCTGTACCTTGGCACGCAGGGCACTCACCGCACACCACATGCTCTAAACTTTCACGGGTACGTTTACGGGTCATTTCAACTAAGCCTAAGCCTGAAAAACCACTTACACTCGTTTTAACACGATCAGTTGTTAAGGCTGCTGTTAAGCTGTCTAACACCCGCTTTTTATGATCATCATTCATCATGTCGATAAAATCGATAATGATGATGCCACCTAAATTTCGCAGCCGTAATTGTCGAGCAATAGCTTGAGTTGCTTCTAGATTGGTATTAAAAATGGTTTCGGCAAGGTTTCTATGGCCAACAAAAGCGCCAGTATTAATATCAACCGTTGTCATGGCCTCTGTTTGATCGATAATCAAATAACCACCCGACTTCAGTTCTACTTTACGACCTAATGCACGCTGAATTTCATTTTCTACATCGTACAGTTCAAAAATAGGAGAAGGGCCAGCGTAATGCTCAATTTTGTCTGCGATTTCTGGCATGAACTCTTGAGCAAACCCTTGAAGTTCTGCAAAAGTACGTCTTGAGTCGACTTGAATATGATCAAGCTCCTCACCGACAAAGTCTCGAATAATACGCACTTGAAGCGCTAAATCTTGATACAGGAGAGTGGCACCTTTACGTTTACGGCGTTCGCTCACTTTCGCCCAAACACGACGTAAAAATGCAGCATCTTGGGCTAACTCATCATCACCCACTCCCTCCGCTGCGGTGCGAATAATAAAGCCACCATCTTCATCGACATAGGGTTCGGTAATTTTCTTTAGGCGAGCACGTTCTGTTTCTTCTTCAATACGTTGAGACACGCCGACATGACTTGAGCCTGGCATAAAGACGAGATATCGAGAAGGAAGAGTTATATCTGTGGTTAAACGAGCACCTTTGGTGCCAAGGGGATCTTTAACCACTTGAACCATAATGTCTTGGCCTTGGCGCACGAGCTCAGCAATATCACGCACCACGAAATTACCTTTTTCTACAYCGGCAACACATTCAGTATGCGGCACAATATCTGATGCGTGTAAAAAGGCAGCTTTTTCGAGTCCGATATCAACGAATGCGGCCTGCATACCCGGTAATACTCGGCTGATTTTACCTTTATAAATATTACCAACTAAGCCACGTTTCATTCGGCGTTCTATATGAACTTCTTGTAAAACGCCATGCTCAACAAGTGCAACTCTGGCTTCTGTTGGCGTAACGTTAATCAGTAATTCAGATCCTTTTTTACGCTGTGCTTTTGTGTGCATAAGCCACCTGTTTAACGCCGCGCTTCAAGGATAATGTATTACCAGCAAAAATAGGTGTGGTAACATTCACATGTTGGCGAACGAAAGATTAAGTTAATTCAATTTGATTCATTTCATGGAGCAGTTCACGCGTTTCTACTAACGGCAATCCTACGACGGCGGAATAACTCCCCATGATAGACTGTACGAAACAACCACCTAGCCCTTGTATGCCATATGCACCGGCTTTATCCATAGGTTCTTCGGTGTTGATATACGCATCGATAGCCTCTGCTGATATCTCGCAAAATGTCACTTGAGTCTGGCATAAACGAGTCAGCGTTATTGCACCGTTGGTCACCGCTACTGCCGTCATAACTTGATGAGTTTGACCCGATAACAAGGTTAACATACGCTTTGCATCATTAATGTTTTCAGGCTTACCTAAAATTTCCTCGCCCATAACGACAATAGTATCTGAACCCAACACTTTCGCAGCTGGCTCATCATTGCATAAGGTCAAACCCACTCTGGCTTTTTCTTTAGCTAAACGGACAACAAACTCGGCAGCAGGTTCATTATCGTGGTGCGACTCATCAATATCTGGTGCCACTTGCCTAAAGGTAAAATCTGACTCTGTAAAAGCTGCTTCAGCAAAAAGCGCTTTACGTCTTGGCGAAGTCGAAGCGAGAACCCATCCCATATTAACGGACCTTATATCGGCGACGAATATTTCGTAAAACCCAAAATACCCACCACCACATGAAAATACTGGACACTGCAGGCAAAAACATTGACCAATCAAATGCCACGCCGTTCACTACAAACTCAACCCAGTAAATAATAAAATGATACAGGCAAATAAAAATAGCGACCAAAATAGACTGCTGCCAGCGAGTAAAATTACGTAATCGTTGTGATTGCATTACAATCACATAAATCACAATCGAAAAAGCAAGTGAACGAATACCTAAGGTTGCACCTAGTAGCACATCCAGTAATACTCCTAATACCCAAGCTGTTAAAATACTATAGCGATGTGGCAATGCCATTGCCCAATAGATCATTACCATCAATAACCAATCAGGACGCCACGCCTCGACGATTTTGGGTAACGGCATAATCTGAAACATCATGCCAATAAATATGGTCACTAGCACGACAAAGCGGCCATTGGCGATATGCGCACTCATTGGCTTACCTCATCTTCCGCTGATTCAATATCAAGTTCAGCCTCGTTCACCATGGTAGCAGGATCAACTTGCTCTTGTGTGCCATCATCAGGCCATATGAGCAACACATAACGGATCCTATCAAGTGCCGCTAATGGCTGAGCTGAAACAACCGAATAACTTTGCCCAGCATCCCGTGCAATTGTCATCACTCGTGCGACAGGATAGCCTTCTGGAAAACGATTCCCAAGTCCTGATGTAACCAGTAAATCACCAACTACGATATCGGTACTTTTGGCAACATGTCGCAATTCAATTTCGTCGATATCCCCAGTGCCTTGTGCTACGGCGCGAACATCATTACGGGTAATTCGAACAGGGATCCCATGAGTAGGATCAGTTACTAATAACACCCGACTCGTCAGCTCGCTGACTTCAATCACCTGTCCAACAACCCCTTGGGCATCAACGACAGACTGGCCGACAAATACCCCTGTACGTGCACCGTGATTTAACACGACATAATGCCTGAAGGGATCACTTGCCACTTCCATGACTTCTGCAACCACTTTTCGAGCATCCATATGCACTGGAGAGCCGAGTAACGCCCGAAGGCGTTCGTTTTCTTGACGTAAATGTTCAAAGCGCTGTAATCGCTCAGACATCATAAGTTGTTGACGCAATAATTCTTTATTTTGCATCGCCAACATATTTCGCGTAGCGATGGAGTCAGCTGACCAATCCAACAATAAACCGGGGACATTCGCTAAATATTGTAAGGGACTTAAAACTGAGGAAATGGACTGACGAATGGGATCTAGACGATCATTGGCGATAAGCAACACCACCGACAAAAATATTGCCAGTGTTAATCTAAATTGTTGCGATATACCACGAACAAAAATGGGTTTCATAATATGTAGGCGGTGACACTCTTAACATACTTGTCAGAATAAACACCGCCGTTGTTTCGCTCTTTAGTTCTCTTCAGAGAATAAGTCACCACCGTGCATGTCGATCATCTCAAGGGCTTTACCGCCACCTCGAGCAACACACGTTAATGGATCATCAGCAACCATGACAGGAATGCCAGTTTCTTGCATTAATAAACGATCTAAATCGCGTAATAATGCACCACCACCTGTCAGCACCATGCCACGCTCTGAAATATCAGAAGCCAGTTCTGGCGGAGACTGCTCTAATGCAACCATAACAGCACTTACAATACCTGATAAAGGCTCTTGCAGTGCCTCTAAAATTTCATTGCTGTTCAAAGTGAAACTTCTTGGAACACCTTCTGCAAGGTTACGACCACGAACTTCAATTTCAAGCACTTCATCACCTGGATAAGCAGTACCGATGGTATGTTTAATACGCTCTGCGGTTGCTTCACCAATCAAGCTGCCGTAATTACGACGAACGTAGTTGATAATGGCGTCATCAAATTTATCACCACCAATACGCACTGATGATGAATACACCACACCGTTGAGCGAGATAATCGCAACTTCAGTTGTACCACCACCGATATCAACGACCATTGAACCAGTCGCTTCTGAAACAGGTAAGCCTGCACCAATCGCCGCAGCCATTGGTTCTTCAATTAGGTAAACTTCACGCGCACCAGCACCCATGGCTGATTCACGGATCGCACGGCGCTCAACTTGGGTTGCACCTACCGGTACACACACAAGCACACGTGGACTTGGACGGAAAAAGCTATTGTTATGCACTTGCTTGATGAAATGCTGCAGCATTTTCTCTGTCACATAAAAGTCAGCGATAACACCGTCTTTCATTGGACGAATAGCTTGAATATTGCCAGGTGTACGACCTAGCATTTGCTTTGCATCTGTTCCCACAGCAGCTACTGATTTTTGTCCGCTACTGCCACGTTCGCCACGGATGGCTACCACCGATGGTTCGTTTAACACGATACCTTCGTCACGAACGTAAATTAATGTATTTGCCGTACCTAAATCGATCGATAGGTCGTTTGAAAAAACTCCACGCAGCTTTTTGAACATGTATCTAGCCTGTATTCTGTAACATCAGAAAAAAGAAAAATCAGGTAACTTTATCAATGCCACTGGTTTTCCACAAGACCGAACAGGTTAACAATCGCTAATCTAGGTGTTTTTTTTACAATAATGCTAAATTAATCCATCAGCGCAGAAAAACACCAACTATTCGAGCAAAAAAACAGCAGCATGTTTAAGGCAATCTAGTGTCAAAAAAACGCGCTTTCAACATTTTTTGACATAGTGAACGACCTCACGCTCAATACTGACTCATAACCACTCGGCTTCTACTTGCCTATTAACGTTTTTCACGCCAATAGATAATTCGATCGTGACCACGATAACGGCCAAAATAAGCACTGGCTCTTGGATCATATAATGTCGTCGTTGAAGCATTATCCCAGTTCCAATACCACTGTAACCATTCAGGCACGATAAGTGGTGCTGTGACTTGCCCACGATAGTCAGCAGCAGTTCCAGTAATAACCGCATTCCAAAGCAAAGTAAATTCACCTGCAACGAACATCGAAGATTGCCCAGTTCTAACAATGGTTTGCCCAGATGTTAAACTAGGCTCGAATTGATAGCCTAATGCTGAATCATCGACTTGTGTAGCTAAAGCAGGTGTCACCGTGGAGCAGTTATCCAGAATATTCACACTCCAATCAGCGCCGTCCCAATACTCTGCACGAGTGGGCATTTGCAAGGTATCATTTTCTGCACCATAGGTATTATCCATCACCACTCGACCATGTCGAAAACGTTGGGTTGTGATTTGCTTAGCATCGCAATTGCTACCACAGCTACCAGCAGTAGCAGCATTCATGTCAGGATCTGCCACAAAGCTATTATCGCCATCGTTATCGACCATAACCACACCGATATCCATGTCTTCAAATGGCCCATCTTTATTAGGGGCAGCCAATCGGGATAAGCTGGCCATGTAACTGCTATCAACTGTGGCCACTCCAGCACTCCATGAACTAGCAGATACTGGTAAAGCACTTAAACGATTTCGCTTATCATCACCATCATTACTGTTTTCCCCGACCAATATCGCCGTGGCAAAAGCAAAGTCGCCTTGATAGTTTTCCGTGACATCTGAGCCAATGTTAAATGCAGAAATATTCATCGCCATTGAAAAAGGCTGATCCATATAATTAAATACAGTACACGCTGGTAATACGCTAACACCACTAATCGCAAACCTATCGGGTATAAAGCGGCCTATATTACCTGAGCTAGCCAATGGAATATCATAAAAGCTCGAGCCTAAATAACTTGAATCTGACTTAACGGTAAACTCAAATACACCCACTTCACTGATTGATTGAGTAATCGTGTTGCTGTTATTTGCTGCTGCAAGATGATCATAACTGCTTAAGCCAATATCACCTTCGATACCTGGAGATGGTGCTACAAGGGAACTTGCGAGTGTCATTCCTGCATGAGCATAATTTGGTGTTGCAAGGTTATCGCAATAATCGCTATCTCCATCTGACTCCCACGCCATACCTTGAATCGTTAATTCAAACTCTTCGCCCGCTTTTTTATAAACGGCGCAAGTCTGATTTCCGGCAGGACAACTCGCAGCAGCATCAACTGGGCTAACACATAATCCGACAGGGAAGCTGACAAATGTGTCAGCCCCGACCATAACAAGGCCATCCTCAGCACCTGTTCCGTCGTATTGCGCGTTAAGTTGGATAGCGCCCGCATCAGGGTAATTCACGTCAATTTCTGCAACACCATTGCTGTCAAAATCCAAATTAATTGGCGTTCGTGTGCCAACACTTGTACCGATACTCGTTGCAGTACCAGACCCTGTCACAGAGACATTTTGGCCTGAGATAACGGTACTAGGCTCTATATAATCACTCCAGAATCCCACGCTCTTGGTAACATCGGCAAATTGAGGAACACACTCCAGCGTTTCGCTATCTTTCTCTACTGCGGAGATATTTATCATCCCAGTGGGTTTATTCGCTAATTTATCCGGCACATCAAAAATAAAGCCACTATCTGCAAAATTAAACGTACATTGTGCAGCCGTAGGAGTATTACCTGCGATACTACATAAAGTGGTACTGAATGGTTTGGCTCCAGGGGTTGAACCTGTTACATCCACAGTCACTGAACCAGCGGTATTATTTCTTAACTCTAAATTGGTACTTCCACCACTAAAGCTAACGACGTTACCGCCAATCCAGCCGCCACCAGTAGCTATTGTTGCAGGACTCAATGTTGCAGTAACAAAGTCCGGAACTGTTTGAGTACAGTCTGCATTCGCACAAGCTTTTAATGTCATAGGCTCTGCATTACAGGTTAAGGCTGCACCTGTATGAGTGAATTCAAAATGGTCAATGACAACCCCTATTGGGTTGGAATCAAGCGCACAAATTTCAACATTATCAATTTCATGGTTATTAGTTGCCCCGCCAGTAGAACCTGTTAATGAAAGTAAAAAATCAGTAGGGACAGCTGACTGATTAGGTTCTAATGCAGCATCAAAAGGAGAAATGAGCATTTCGTAGCCATTGCCAGTGTCACGCTCAACACTGACCATTGATTGGCCAGCGACCTGAGAATCAACGGTTATACGGTAACGATGATTTGCATTTTCATTATTATCAACCGTAGGCGATAAACAACCTCCACTAGGGTTATCTTGCCCATTATTACAGGTACCACGTAGATAATCGTAACCACTAGTCCCCGAACCTGAGCCACGAACTGCTACAGACTGCTGTCTTCTACCAGGTCCACCAGGGCCTCCTTCGGTAGAAAAGTTACCATACTCATCAATACCAAAACCTAACCAACCGCCCGCAAAACCGTCGACATTCGAACGAGCACCGTAGCCTAATGGACCACCATATGAACCAGGCTGAGGAGTAATTGAAGCATCAGATAACACAAAAGCGATACCATCAGCACCACTACCCCCATAGGCATAATGATCAAACTCAATGGTCACTAAGTTTCCTGCGGCAGGGAAAAGTCGCTGATATGTCGAAGACGTAGCCTGATTTCCAGCAGCTTCGGTTATCCGAAGTCGGTTATTCACAATAGTAGGAATAAACCCACCGCGACTTTCTGAGACCACCCAATCTTCACCCACATCACTGCGTTGAAAATCATCATTAAAACAAGTTAACACCTGTTCTTCTTTTTCTAAGGCGATAAAACTATAGTTTTCCCAAATATGACCACGATCAGAATCTCGATAGGTATCTTCATCGTTAACCATACTTACAAGGTCATTCGTTAACTGACACCGTCTTAACCAACCACCATCACCGCCACGGCGACTGTTTTTTCCTGCGACAAAGATGGGGGGATTAGTAAACCCTTCAAGCGCAGTCGTAAAGCCGCATTGGTAACTTAGGTCTTGAACACTACCTGCGGTAAAAGTCTGCGCTTGTCCGAAATGATAATTGAGGTTTTCACTGTTTAATACAATTGAGCCACTGCCTGATTGCAAGCTCAAATAAGCAACCGTTTCCGCCTGAATCTGATTATTATTTAAATTATCTGGCTGGCACCGACTGTTATTACTCCTGACTTCAGAAGTATCCATCGCTAAACGGATCCCTGTATTGTTAAATTGCGACAAGCTCGTCAACCAACAATCATTTACCTGAGTTTGCAATTGATTCAACACAACATTCTGTGTGCTTGGTAACGCCACATTAACGTATTGACTATTGGAGCCAATCAGAGCGGTATCAAGCTCTACTGTTCCTGCGATAAGCTGAGTACCATTGGATAAATCATGGGTTCCCGCATTCACCGCAACCCAGTGAATTTCTGTCATATCTACAGATTCAACATAACGACTTGCGGGTGACGGAGACTCCTGTTGAGACCAACTAAAACCGGTTGTCGTCGGTGTGCCATCTAAAAATACAGAAGCTGGGCCATCACTATTAGTATTCGTTTGCTCGATAGTCGGCATTAAAAAAACAAGAGGCGTAACACCGTCAGGAAAAGCCGTATCAAAAGTCACGCTACCAGAGGTGGATTTACCATATTGAATATGAAAAGAAACTACTGGTTCAATGGGTTCATTTATCCGTCCATCAGCATTCATGACTAGATACTTTGAAGTGACTCGTCCATTAATATCGCCTGAATTGATGGTAATTCTATTTTCACTATAAACATCTGCATTAATGGTACCCGGAATAGATTGACCATCTAGGTTTTTAGAATTAAGGGTTAGGTCATTATAAGTAATAACCTGTACTCCTGATTCAGCGAGCGAGTTAATTGTTCCACCATTAATTTGAGAACCATTATCAATAAAAATTCTTACTGAACCACTAGTTACTATTTTACTTGGTGCATCTAATTGTAAGGAACCAATCCAATAGTCACCTTCAGGAAAGTTTAGAACTGACCCGCCACCAGCTCGTATAGAGTTAAAGCGGTATTCTGAATTACTACTGGTAAAGGTCACTGTACAGTCAGAAAAAAAACTTAACTGATTAAACTGAGTATCACCAGAGTTGCCAAGGGTAATATTATCTCCTGAATTACAAAAACCAATACTGCCTGCAGAGCCATTACTACTTTTAAAGGCTTGATTACCATTCATCTTTAAACCACGAATAGAACTGCCTGAAATTGAACATGCCCTACTTCCGCCAGCTGCAGTATCACAACTGTCATTTGGGACGCTATTCGTGTTAATGGAACAATATGATAAATCAGCACCATTTGTGCCACTGATACTAGAGCCAGAATAAATTGTTAATTGCGGACTATTGATATTATTACAGCCACTTCCGTTTTCAGAGTGATGTCCCTGCGCAACAGCAGGCCAAATTGCTGACTCGTCGATATCATCAAAAGCAAAAACATTGAATGAAATAATGAGGAAGTTTATTGCCATAAAGGCTTTTAGTAACTGAAGTTTATTAATTACCACGAGCTTCAACCTCCACTTGACGATTGACCCTTAAACAACTTGTCGTTGCAGCATTACCCGCACAGTCACCTGTTTCACACACAGCATTACTAATAATTTGATATTGTGTTACTCCGTCAACACTAATAGGTGTGCAAGTTACCGTGACACTGCAACCATGAAATCCGACAGAGTTAGGCGGTGTCCAAGTTGAATTAGCGCTACATACACCAACAGCACCAGAGAGCGGAAATAACTTTGCTAGCTCTGCATCTGCTGCACTATTGGCACTAAACAAAGCCCTCGCCCCCCAAACTTCCACATTTACAGAAGCATCGCCATCCTCAAGCATCCGAATCAAAGTGCCTGCTAATAAAAACATCACAATAATGACAAAAACCGCAATAACTAATGCACTGCCTTTTTGCTTGCTCGCACCAAGATTTACATATTGCTGTGGTTTTCGATTAAGTCGATAGTTATGGGACATTGGTCACCTGCACTTGATGCTGATATTTAAACGTTTCCCCATTCACACTAAAGCGTGGTTCAAGGTGGACTATCGCATTCGTCATTAAATTCTGCTCAGTGACTTTAATCGCCGGTTCAACTAACAAATTATTGGTAATATTTTCAGCCATTAATACCCCAGTTCCCATACTTGATGGCACTGGTTGGCTAATGAAATAACCATAGTTGGCATAACGATATAGATTGACAACCGAAGAGTTAATTGCGCTTTCAAAACAATAGCTCACAGGCTCATTAGCAAAATAGATTCGTTTAATAGGCGACTCTTCAGCAAATTGAACCGAACTTGCAAACGTTAGTGTGATTTTGTCTGCTGCAGAACTACTCGATTGCACTTCAAAACGTTTATTTCGGCTCGCTTGATAGATATCGTTAACGCCGCCAATACTTTCATTCGCTAGAGGGTAAACAATCGCAAACACGCCTGACGCCACATTAATATTATTATCAACAATGGTGCCTGTCGTTGATGATGTATCTGGATAAATAGGCAAATCTAAATAGCTACTGCTTGCCTCAATCGGAAGCAATTCAATACACTGAAAAATACCTAAATTGGCCGTCCTAATTCTGACACTGTTGGGGACTGAATTGCGTATATCCCTCGTCATTCTTTCCATAGCAAATCGGCTTTGCCCCAAGACTTGGTCAATTGAGCTCGACTCAACAAAAATACGTGTTCCGAATATGACGAAACTGCTGACCCCAACCACTAAAATCCCCAAAATGATAATAACGGTCACCATTTCAACTAGGGTAAAACCCGCTTGCTTCATCTTCGAATAACGCTTGCCATTTTGCTTCATTAATAATTACTCCTTACCGCTTGGTAAGTAATAACTTCGCTTGAAGGCGTAGTGACATCAATGGTAATCAGCTTTTGCGCTTGACCATTTACGTATTCCACATTGACAGACATCTGATAGCCAATATAAACATCTGCATAGGTCTGGCTAGAATCAAGCATGGTGCTGTTAATGTTGAGTCCGTGATAATCGTCGACATCATTAAAGTCATTGCGATTTTCGCCATTAGGTCCAAGTGTAGAAGAGCAACTGGCACCTAAAGGGGAATTACACGCTGGAATACCGCCATTAGAGTTCGTGTTTTCATCAAAACGTTTACCCCAGATTTCATTCATCACTGAATGAGCAAGTTCAGCAGAGCGAACCCGTGATAATGTATCAACAGCCCGATCAGCCTGTGGCAATAACATCGACGTCAACATAACGATGGCAATACTAAGCACCAGCATGCCAATAACAAGCTCAATTAACGTAAACCCTCCGCCTCGACATTTATAAACCATGAATATATCCCTCGGATTCCATGGCTATAGTGAGGCTTTCATCAGCAACAACGACAAAGCAACTACCAGTACAAGCCAATGTTGAGCGGCCTAAATTATCGAAATCCATGCTAAAGCTGGTACTGGAATTACTCGCAAGCTCAATATACGCACCACCATTAAAGGTTTGCTTTAGATCGGTTCGTATCAGCTGGGCTGGGACACACCCCGCAAACGACGCATTAATGTTATGACTATAGGTTGTTAATTGATAACCGTCTGAATCGACAGTGATGCGATAACACCGATCACTGTTATTAAGCGCTTTAATTTGAACCTGCCTCAGTTCACTTATAAATTCATTTCTCAAAGTGTAGGCACTGTAACTCGATTCAGGTATCAGTTTGGGTATGACGAACACAGCAAGAATCCCTACAATTAAAATCGTAGTGACTAGCTCAATAAGTGAAAAGCCTGAAGCGTATCGTTTACTCTGATTGTGCTGCATCCGAACGGTTAACGCCTTTTATTACATTTTCCTATACACAGTATGGCAAAATATAACATAAACGTCTTGATATCCTTTATTAAAAATACTTTTTAGCAATGATGTTTCAAAGGTAACAACACGACATAGAGGAGAATATTTCAGACAATAAAAAAGGYCTGCATGCAGACCTTTTATTTACAAACGAATGTTAGCAGTCAGCCGCTGTAGGCATAGGTAAAAAACCACCATTACCGTCAGAAATACCACTTGAGAAAGTTGGAGTACTTCCTGATGTTTGCGCTTCGGTATATTCAATATAACAATTAGTTGGTGCATCTTTTTGCTGAATTTTCACCGTACCGCCTGTTCCTGTAATATCCCAGTCGTCAGTAGACATATCAACCGCTTTAATAAGTTCATCGGCATCACCTTCAGCATAGCCAAAAACTGTCACCAAATTACTGCTTGCGCCAATATCAACAGAGCCAGGATCTTTCTTTTCTTCACCAGCTAAAGCCGCTTTTGAATAAACTAAACTATTGGCACTTTGAATAGCAGCTTTCGCACCTTGCAATGTGGAAACTCGAGCATCACCTTGTAAATTGATAAATTTAGGTGCTGCGGTCACAGCCAAGATCCCTAAAATAATGATCACCACGACTAACTCAATAAGTGTAAAACCTTGTTGCTTTTGCATTTGAAAACCTTCACTAAAAAGTAGAACAACGACAGCTCTTGTTGACACTATAATTAATGTTCATGAGCATATTCTTTTATCAAGGTAATGTTATCATTCCGTTGATTTATAGTGTGTTACCGACAGCACAAAAGTGTTTTAAAACCTGATATTTAGACACAAAAAAGCCCGCAATAATGCGGGCTTAAATTTCTGACAGCGATTAACAGTTATCAGGATCTGTAACTGCTACAAATGAAGGTAAAACTGTAGTGCTTGTTGCTTGTGTGTACGTTAAAGTACACGTTGCTGGAGCACCAACTTGCCAAATAGTAACTGTCGCAGCAGCAGTACCTGGGAAAATAGTCCAATCTCCACCATTATCAGTCACTACAGTAGGATCTGTTGCACTAGTACCAATATTGAATGTCACATCAGTTGCATTTTCAATTTCATCTAAAAAGCTTTGTAGGTAACCATACTGAGTCACTGCATCAGTACCAGTTCCAATATCAACAGCTGGCGGAGTAGTATCATTGTATGCTTTTTTCTCTTCACCAGCTAAAGCTGCTTTTGAGTAAACTAAAGTGTTGGCACCTTGAATAGCAGCTTTCATACCCGCTAACGCAGATACACGAGCATCACCTTGAAGGTTAATAAATTTAGGTGCTGCAGTTACCGCTAAAATACCCAAGATGATGATAACGACAACTAACTCAATTAATGTAAAACCTTGTTGCTTTTGCATAATGTAGACCCTTTATTTAAATCAAATATGTGAATTTTGTACATCTGTTCATTTGTAAAATGCCCACTCAACATTCCATATTTTGTGGTTGTTTTTCGAGCCGCTATATTGCGACTTTAATTGTTACTCTTCGTTGGTCAATGTTGAAAACCTTCATTGACAAACAATTAATAAAATCTAGTCATTGCTGAAACTAAGCACTTGCCCAGTACCAGGGTTATATGTCACACCCTTCGCACCTGCAGTAGACAAGTCAGGAGCGGGTGAAGGAACGCCGGAATTTTGATTTAATGTTAAAGACGCTACTTGGTGGTAAACACATAAGTCAATTCCAGTGACGGTTGTGCCATCAATAGACGTGGCTGAACCGCCAACCCCATTTTGCACTCTGACCGTGTAGCGTTGCTCACGAGCATCTTCATTGTAAATCACGTTACGAGGCGCACTTTGTAAAACGTTATTAAACACTTCTTGGCACGTAGCATCTGTCATAGCGGTGACATCAGTATTACTTGTTCCTGTAGGGAAACCAAATCGCGTGTCTAATGACACCACTGTGCCGTCTAAAATAACGGACGTATTGCGGCGACCATCAACTTCCCACTGAGCACGTACAAAGCCAACTGCTGTTGCGAGTCCACCAGCAACACCATCAATACTGGCATTTTGCGCATCTTCAGTAACATTTAAAAAACGTGGTATTGCTGTTGCGGCTAATAAACCGAGAATAACAATAACAATAACCAGCTCGATTAATGAAAAGCCTTGCTGTCTTAATTTCATATCTAAAATACCTATTTTACGCCTTACAAACATTGAATAAACATCTCAGCAGTAAGACCATTGTTACCTAGCTAAAGCTTATATGTAAACAAATTTTAGCATCATTTCTACATTTAAACAGTTGTAATAGTTAAATTTTAATCACTGCCTTCTAAAAAAATCACTCGCCCAGAGCTTGCTTGATAGCTGATGCTGCCACTTTGCTCTGTGGTAAAGCGACAAATT
The DNA here is from genome assembly GCF_001675935.1 of Shewanella sp. UCD-FRSSP16_17. Taxonomy (NCBI): domain Bacteria; kingdom Pseudomonadati; phylum Pseudomonadota; class Gammaproteobacteria; order Alteromonadales; family Shewanellaceae; genus Shewanella; species Shewanella sp. UCD-FRSSP16_17. The sequence continues at coordinate 54,897 of NZ_LZFV01000035.1, read as the reverse complement.
TCTGGCTCTTTTTGATAAAAAACATCAGCTTTAATGTCATGCAAATCACTTGCCATTAGCTGTTGCCATAATGCCCTACAACCTGCTTCATCACTCGAGTTTAATAGCGGCCACCCCTGAGGCGACATCTGAATAATGTTATTTTGAGGCTGAACCTTAACCTCATCAAGCTGTCGATTTGCTGAACCAACACCTGTATCTTCCCAACTGAGTTTAAGTGCGCTGGGCCTGCCCTGGCTTAGCCATTGGCTTTTCACCATAGCCAACACATATAACAGGCGGCTATGCTCAAGCTGTAGCCCCTTTGTTCCAATACTTTCAACACTCGAAAAGTGCTTACTGGCGATAACGGCCATAATAACCAAGACTAAGGTTAACGTAATAATACGCCCGTAGGTTCTTAGGAGATCGCTTTCTGACTTCTGTTGTTTTTGCATTTTGCAATCAACCCTTAACAACGTTCAGCATATCCCACATAGGTAAGTAAATACCTAGTGCTAGGATCAATACGATACATGCTACAAATCCGATTAAAATCGGTTCTAACTTTGCTGTTAAGTTTTTTAAGTCGTAATCAACTTCCCCTTCGTAAAAATCTGCGGCGTCATTCAACAGCTGATCGATTTGCCCAGTTTCCTCACCTACAGCCACCATTTGCAAAACTAACGGAGTAAACAGTCCACTTTGGTTAGATACCCGCAGCATTGATTCACCTGATTCAATACCTCGACGCATTGCCACAATTCGGTCGTGCATATAGCTATTATCAACGGCATCGGCAACCAAGCTTAACGCTTGGGTCATAGGCACACCTGCTCCCAACATCATCGAAAAACTTCGGCAATACCGAGAAAGCGTTGAACGTTCAATAATTGAGCCTACAGCTGGGATATGCAGTTTCCACCGGTCCCATTGTCGCTCACCTTTTTCTGTATGATGCCAATATCTAATCCCAATAATTGCACCAACCACAGCAACTAACATGACATGCCAATAATTTACGAATACATTTGAAGTGGTGATTAAAATTTTTGTTGCCCAAGGTAAGTCAGCGCCAAACCGTGAAAACATATCTGCAAACTTGGGGATGACCATGATATTGAGGATCACCATGGCGATGGTAATCGCAATTAATACAAAAATAGGATAACGCATTGCCGATTTTATTCGACGTCGAGTCTCTTGTTCACGTTCTATATAGCTAGATAATTGAATAAATGCATCTTCCAGCTTACCGGTATTTTCACCCACATGAACCATCGAGATAAACAATGAATCGAACACATCTTGGTGTTGGTTCATTGCCGCAGAAAGGGGCCTACCAGACGTTAATTGCTCTGAGATATCATTTAAAGCATCTTTCATTCGCTGAGAATGCGTGGTTTCAGCTAACCCCGCTATCGCCCGCAGAATTGGAATGCCAGATCGAGTCAATGAATACATCTGTCTGGTAAAAATTTGCAACTCTTCAAGCGAGACTTTGCTTGCAAAAAGGCTACCCAATTTAAATGGCTGAGATTGTTTAACTTCACGCAGCTCAAGGGGAATGATGCCTCGAGACATCAAAGCATCAGCAGCACTACTTTCATTTGCTGATTCAATAAAGGCTTCTACGGCTGCGCCTTGATTGTTCCGACCTCGATACCGGTAAGTTGGCATACTTAGCTCCCCATACCCATATCTGCAGGCAGGGTTTCAGTGCCTGGTATTTCACTGACATCTTCTACCAATTTGGCAACTTCCTCGATGGTTGTCATGCCGTTATAAAGGTACTCAAAGGCCGAGTCAGCTAATGGCACAAAGGTCGGACTTTTTTGCGCAGCACGAGCAAAGTCTTGCGGGTTTCCTGTACGCATGGCATCGACCATATCGTCATCAAGTTCAAGGATTTCAAAAATACCAATACGACCACGATAACCCGAACCGTTACAGCTTTGACAACCTGTCCCTATTTTATAACTCGCAGCACTAAAATCTTTTTTAGCAACCGTGTTTATCCAGGCTAATTCTGAACTTGTAGGTTGATGATCCGTCATACAATTTGAACATACACGCCTAACGAGTCGCTGGGCAATAATCACTCTTAATGCACTCGCAACCAAATAGCTTGCCGCCCCCATATCCAGTAAACGTAATGCACTGGTAATCGCATCATTGGTATGCAAGGTTGATAATACAAAGTGACCGGTTAATGCTCCCCTTAACCCAATTTCTACCGTTTCTTGGTCACGCATCTCACCGACCATGATGATATCGGGATCTTGACGAAGCGTTGTTCTTAATACGCTAGAGAAATTCAAACCAATTTTATGGTTAACTTGTACTTGGTTAATGCGAGGTAACTGATACTCGACCGGATCTTCAACAGTAATAATTTTCGTATCAGGCGTATTTAGCTCACTTAAAATGCCATATAAGGTTGTGGTTTTACCGCTACCTGTTGGCCCTGTTACCAAGAGCATGCCGTGAGGACGTCTAATCTGTTTTCTGATCCGTTGCAAAATATGATCAGGCATACCCGTTTCATTTAACGTCAGTAGGCCGGCTGATTGATCTAGTAAACGCATCACCACAGATTCACCATGATAAATTGGCATGGTAGACATACGAATATCAATCTTATGGCCTTTGATTTCAATATGAAAACGGCCATCTTGTGGCATTCTTTTTTCTGAAATATCCAAACCAGCCATTAACTTCAAACGCAGCACCAGTGCGGAAGCAATATTAACTTCATCTAAGGTATTTTCATGCAGCTGGCCATCAATACGTTGGCGTATCCGTAATACTTTTTCACCTGGCTCAATATGAATATCCGAAGCACGCATTTGTACTGCATCTTCAAAAATTGACTGCAATAACTTAACCACGGTGGTTTCGTTATCGCTATCGCTGTCAGTAATGCTCGCCAAATCAAACATGTCATCAGCGGCATATTCTTCTTCAAGCTCACCTGCAATTTTGGCAATTTCACCAGTACGACGATATAAGTTATCGAAAGCATCCAGTAATTGTTGCTCAGGCGTCACCGCAATAGTAATTTTCTTTGGTGCTACGAACACTTCTAAATTATCGATAGCCTGTAAGTCTGCAGGATCACTCATGGCCAGTGTGACCGTATCTTCAGTGGCCTTAACCACAAGCGCACGATAGCGTCTAGCCTGCACTTCAGGAATAAGGTTGACGACTTCAGAAGGAATCGATAAACGGCTTATGTCTAAATACGGCAGGTTTAATTGCTGAGATAAAAACTTGAGCAATTGATCTTCTGTAATACAGTGCAAATCAATTAATGTGCGTCCCAATTTCTTACCTGAGTTTCGTTGCTCAGATAAAGCCTGGGTTAATTGGTCATCAGTAATAATGTGTTCTTGAACGAGAAGATCGCCTAAACGCATTTTTAATTTTGGTTTCATTGGCTACCTTCAAGTTGAATTAATCGTTGTTCTATATACGTCATAGCACCAGTTGATAAGCCTCGATAAGATAACGCTTTACGGTAAGTCTCTGCCGCCTCTTTATATGCTTGTTGTGAATCGAGTGCATATGCTAATCCCATCCACCAACGCGCTTGTGAAGGCTCCAGTCCGACTAATGAGCGATATGCCGACTCAGCCAATTCAAATTGGCCATTTTTCTGGGCAATATCACTTTGTAAAATCCATTTATCCCTTGCCCACTCGCTGTTATCACTCACTCCTGATAAGGTGATTAATGCTTTATCAGGGCTAAATGACGCATTCTCAACTTTGGCTTTTAAAATAGCTAATTCCACTTCCTCAGGAAATTGAACCACGCCTTGTGCCAAAATCTGCTCAGCTCGCCCCAAATTATTAAGCGCGTAATACAAAGATGCTAACTGCTTTCTTGCTTGATGCATTGATGGCTCTAACATCAATGCTTCGTAATAGTATTTAATGGCTCTATCTACTTTTTGCTGCTGCTCTGCAACCTCTGCAATATCAAATTTCTTTTGTGCAAGCTCTGCATTAGATAACACTACCTCAGTGACAGCCATGCTGCCCTTATTCGCTGTCGCGCTAACGCGATTTCTTGCCGTTGTTCTCGTTGGCTTTGATTCATTGATTGTAACGACATTATTAGCCGTTTCTTTTTGGTTATCAGCGACAATGGCCGAACTGCGAGTGTTTTGGCTAAACCTGACTTGTACTGAACCTGAATCATTGGTTTGAGTTTGCTCGACCTTATTTACTTTTACTGCCCTATCAATATCTTGCTTGCTTTCATTTTTCGTAATTTCCACCGCCGCGATGTCAGTACTTTTTGGTTTTACATCCCTATCGACGACACTTTCCTCTTCGGCTATCTTGTCGTCATCTTGTTTCATGGCATCAGTAGGTTCATTAGATGAAAATGACGCATCCGCTATCGCTGACTGGCTCAGCGAGATAGATTCATCACTGCTTTTTACTGCCGTAACCATAGGCTGATCATCAGCTAAATTCTCATTAGGGTTAGCCACTACTGAAGCATTGTTGTTAACCCGTTCAGGTGTCAATGGCTGCAATTTTTGCAGCTGCATTCCCTGTCGATACAGCATTATGCCTAACAAAGCTACCGCGACTAACATCAGTACCGACATCAGCAAGCTTTTGTTAGAAGAGCTTGCACTGTGAGTAGTCGTCCCTTTTGCCATATTAACTTGACTAGTAAACTGTACTTCAGGTCGCTGAAATCCGTTGGCCTCTGCGCCTTGTGGACTCTCATCAGAATGTTGTTGCTGACGCTTATCCAAATCTTTTAATACTTTATTAATGACGCTCATATTGACTCTCTTAACATCGATACCCAATCAACATCAGCGACATATAGCATCGCCAGTGAAGCGCATAAAAGTAGTAATAAAAAAATCCATCGTTCTTGTTGCTGAGCAGACGGCAAGGGTTCAGCATCTTCTGTATCCACAATGGCCGCTTTACAATGCTTTGTATGAACTCGAGTTTCACCCTCTGCGAAACAAAGTAACAGCGCTTTATTAGTAATCACATTCACCAAACGAGGAACCCCTCGCGCTGCAGCGGCAATAAGTTTCACATCTTTGTCATTAAACAATGAATGACCTTGATAACCAGCAACGGACAACCTGTAGTCGATATAGGCTTGGATTTCATCCCACGCTAGTGGTCTTAATTTATAACTAAAGGTGATTCTTTGTTTTAGTTGCCTTAGCTTATTATCTTCAAGTCGTTCATCTAATTCAGGTTGGCCAAACAACACCACTTGAATTAACTTGGTGCTTTCTGTTTCTAGGTTGGTAAATAGCCTTAAAGTTTCCAAACTTTCATTCGGCAAAGCTTGGGCTTCATCCAATACTAAAACGACCTGTAAACCTTGTTGATTAAGCTCAAGTAACCTGCTTTGAATTAAACTCGTTAGCTGTTGCTGGTTTAAGTTCTCATCTAATGAAAGCTCCAACTCTGTCGCTAATGCCCAACGAAGCTCTTCTGGGCTTAAATAGGGGTTTGGCACATATGCGCAATGGTATTGTTCCGGTAAATCATTGAGCAGCTTTCTGCAAATCAATGTTTTACCCGTGCCAACTTCCCCTGTGACTTTAATAAAGCCTTCACCATTCTCAATCGCAGTTTGCAGCACTTGTAATGCTTCAACATGCGGCGTTAACCCAAAAAAGAATTGCGTATTAGGTGTTAACGTAAAAGGTAACTGAGTTAAGCCAAAGTGTTGTTGATACATAGCATTTTCAACGGCATTTAGCCGTTACTCCTGCTCTGGATACCAACGATCAAGTAAATCTTTAGAGCGTTGTAATTCATTACTCCAAGTATCAGCTCCTACTACGGTAGGTTTTAGCATGATAATAAGTTCTGTTTTCTTTGTGGATTTACTGCGATTAGTAAAAGCTTCTCCAATAAATGGAATATCACCTAATAAAGGCACTTTAGACAACGCTTCGATGTTCTCACTTTTCATTAAGCCACCAATCACAACGACATCCCCTGAAGAGGCTTTAATCACAGTGTCTGACTCACGAATTTCACTTTGAGCCAGTGGTAACTCTAAACTTGAACCGCTAACTTTAATTTCTTTAACTTGCTCTGAGACATCAATAACGGATGGATGAACATGTAATAACACATTACCGTCTGCATCGATTTGTGGTGTCACATCTAACGCGATACCTGAAAAGAAAGGAGTGAGTTCAACTTGAGGAGTCGTTACAGGTGTTGTACCTGCCACTGTCGTTGACGAGACATCAGTAACGAAGTATTCATCATTACCAACCTTAATTACGGCTTTTTGGTTGTTTGATGCGGTGACTCTAGGACTGGACAGCACATCTACATCGCCTTGGGTATCAAGTAAGCTGATCATGGTGCTAAAGTCTGTTCCTGTAAGGCTAATTGACGTCACACCACCAATGACATTAGTGATTTGGTCGCTTAAGCCACTACCAGGTGAGGTCCCAAAGTTAATATCGGTACTGCCTGCGTGTCCTAATACGTTATCCCACTGAATACCCTGTTGGTAGCCATCCGATAATGTTACTTCTAATATCTTAGCTTCTAGGATCACTTGGCGTTGTAAGTGCGTTTCCGCTTTTTTCAGGAATGTACTGACTTGACGTAATTCATCAGGATACGCTCTTACAGTCACTAAGCCTGCTTGTGGCGTTATCACAACTTGGCGCCCGCCACCTGTATTACCGATAATTGATACTAAGGTTTTCTCTAATTCACCCCAGAAATTAGATTTCGTTTTCGAGCGAATAAAGGTGCCGTTAGTGTTGTCGTTACTATCGTTATTATTGTTGGAGTTGTTATTATTACTCGAGTTGCTACTTGATGAGCTACTGTTGGAGTTCGAATTCGAATTCGAGTTTGAGTTGTCATTATTATCTGAAATACGGCCAGAACTCACCGAGGTTAACGATAGCCCTTCTCGTTCCATATAAAGATAATTTAGCGGATAAGTTTCTGTGCGCATTCCAGCAGGGAAGATACGCAAAATACGACCTTCACGGCTCACTTCGTATCCGTAAATATCTTCAACAACTTTAATCACTTCCGACAAGGTTACGCCGTTTAATGAAATAGATATTGTCCCGCTAACTTCAGGGTGAACAGCAACACTGAGTGGCGTTCCTTGAACAAGGCTTGGGAAGAAAACTTTTGCATCAACATCATTAGCAGACACATCAAATCGACGCTCTTTAGGTAAAGATGTCGCTCCACCAAGTAAACTGGAACCATTGAGTTCACGTTGAATTTCCTCAGGCATTTGCGCAGGAGGCGGTACAATATTTTGCGCCGTTTGCGCTTCAGCGAGTGATTGACTCAACTCCGTTTTAGACGTCGTTGGATCAGGTCTGTCTGTTGTTTGACAACCTAGCAAACAAAGAGATAGCAGAGGGGTTGCGTATTTAATAAATGTCATTGTTATTCTTGTCCTATCGCTCTGTTATCGACTGAAATAGCTTAAGTTTTCGTCCGTCAGACAAATTAACGTAACTCTTGCCGATATATTCAATTTTGGCGCCATCAACACGCTCACCAACAGAAAAAATTTGATTATTGATTACAGCGTGAGGGCTAGCACTTTTTACAATGCTATTGAGTACTAATGATTCAACTCGCTCCCCACCACTTGAGGCTGTCACATAACCTTGTCCTGGTAATGTCGGATCTCTTAATGACTTGGCTGAAGCTAGCCCGCTAAAAACACACAAGCTCAGCACTAATAAAATTAATTTATTCTGCGACACTGATAAACTCCTTATTAATACTCAAGGTATATAGCTCGAGTTCGACAGTGGCATTGGGATGAGTATCAACATGGTAATTGAGACGCTTCCAATACAATTTATCTGGCATGGATTCTATTGACTCAATAAATGCCAAAATGGAAAAAAAGCTCCCTTCCAACGTCAAATGAATGCCATGACTGTATAAGTTCATTTTGTCTTCTTCGCCCACTTGCAATAACGGTGTTGGCGCTATCGATCCAAAAGATAACAGCTTCACACCTTGAACATTGGCAAGCAGGTTAGTGAGCACGGTTGGCATATAGCTAGCAGGCACCATAGATACCATTTGTTTATCAAGCTCTGCATCTGCAACGGCCGTTTGCTCTTCAATCAAGGTTAATCGGTTGCGATAATCTGTGTTGGGATCCATTGCTAATCGTTGTTGATACAAAGCGATTTGCTGCTCAGAAACGGATATATCGGTATTTAATTGGCTTAACTGTCGATTAAGCTTTTGTCTTTCTTTAAAGATACTTTCAACAGGAAGGTAAACGACCATCGCGATAACAACTAAAGTTGCAATGCAAATTAAGACCCGCTCACGCTGACTCAGCTCATTAAATTTAGTGTCTAATTGCTGCCATAATTGCTTCATTTTTTTACCTCCACGTCTGGCGTGCTAGATAACTTGAAAGCAATAGGTTTTGACTCGCCTCTATCCATCGTCATGGTTGAAAAGGCATACCCTTTCAATGTTTCGGTGTGCTTTAACTTCTCGACCCATAACGGAATACTTTGTGGCTGTGCCCCATATCCTTCGAACTCAAAGTGTTGTTGGTTAATGTTAATTTGGCTGAGCCACACCGAACCATCTGATACGCTAGCAAGATCGGTCAGTAAATTTGAATAGCCTTGACTGATTAAATTCTCACGTTGCTTGAGCTCACCCGATAATAAACGTTTTAAATCTAAACGCTGTTGAGCCAATTCAACACTCGCAACAAGTTCTGGATCTGGTGCACGAGTTGATATCTCTAATTCAAGTGCATTTTTTTGAGTATCAAGTGAAGATTTAGCAGCAGAAACGCTCGACACTTCTGCATTCAGACCTGTAACAGACCAATAGCCAATTGCCCAAATCAACATACTAAATACGATAAGCCCGCCAACTGCCATCATCATGCGCTGGAAAGACAATCTTAATTTAGCAGGCAATAAATCCGCACTGTAAAGATTAACCGTGGTTTTTATCATGCATCACCTCCGGTTAATTCCACCGCGGCCAAATAAGCCAATTGACTTGCCACAGAGATATGTTCAATCGCACTGACTGGTTGATTAAAGTTCTGCGATACCAATGGCACTAACGCTTGGCATTCGCCATCAATCAATAAATCAATTGAAGCAACCGGTGCTTGACGCAGCTGACTTTCAAAATAATCCATTGAACGCTGAATTTCTAAGCTCAGATTATCAGCGAGTCCATACTGCAAATCGGCGGCACTGGCTTTATCTATTTGGGTAAATCCACGTACTCGACGCTGCATCAACAGCTCACCTTGTTTGACGACCGTTAATAACAGTTCTTGCTCTGGTACATGACTCACCACCATATGCGGCGCTTGATCGTCAAATAAACGCGGCATAACTAATTCTTCAATGGTGATATCCTCAATTACAAAGCCATGCTGCTCACAGGATTGTGCCAAGGTAGAAAGTTGCATTTTATTGGCGACCACAACGTTTATTTTTCCTGTTGTCGTGAGTGATGATTCAAAATAATCTAATTGAATGTTCGTCACCTGTTCGGTCACTAAATCTTTTACCGCCCATAACAATGCTTGGTTTAATTCATTCGCCTCTACATTGGGTTTATCAGCCACAATCAATTGATAAAATGATTCAGCCAATACAATGTGTAATTTCGCCGCACCAAAGCTCGCTTTAATCTCAGCCAGCACCTCTGCCCAATTCTCACCATTAAAGGCAAATTGCTGTATGTTGTCAGATAAACTGAGGTTAGCGTTTTTTTGATTTGTAGAATCAAGTTCTTGCTTTTGACTATCTGATAAATCGGCCTGGAAAACACTAATGTGAGTTGCACTGATATACACCCCAAGTTTTGCAGAAACTTGAGTTTGGCGCCAAAAGGTCAATTTACTTAAAAAACCATTATTCATTCAAAACCCTGTGCCCAGATAATCAGGAAAATAACACATAGCGGCAAACACCATGCAACTTCACAGCAACGATTCACTTCACTCAAAAATACCAGCTCAAAACCAACAACTATGTAACATAAAGAACGTTCTGAGCAGGAAAATAAGTCAAAAAAATACCGTACGACATTTTAACTGCTAATCACTTAATTTTATAGAAAAATAATCTTAAAAATATTGTATACATTTAAGATAGATTGTTATGCCTTGATACTCAAGTTTCACAATCTCATCACGCTCAAGATGTAACGCAATTGTTAATAGCGAATGAGATATTAATTTGGCGAAATATAAAGCAATACAAGTTACATACCACTTTGGATTGGAAGGTATCAATGTGCGACACAGGGTTGTGGTCGCTGTTAATTAAAAAAATCCCCTTGAGCGGCACTCACACCTAAAATTTTCAATGTTTGCCATTCTTCAAATTGAGTCACACCTTCAGCAAATACCTGCACTTCAGCACGATATAAGCCGCCAATTAGGCTACGAATAAATAACTGGTTTTCAGGTTTTAGGTGGATTTGGTGAATAATCGAACGGTGCAGTTTTACTAAGTCAAAGTGACACTCTTGAATATAGTGAGTACCCACAACTTGCAATCCGACATGGTCAACACACAGCTTAGCTCCTATTTTGCGAAGCATATTCAAATTCTCGACCAATTTATGCTGATGTTTCACCACAATATCTTCTGATACCTCAAAAGTAAGACGGGAAGCTAAATGACGATGTTCCATCAAGGTGATTTTTAACCAACGGCTAAATGCACGACTCGTTAACGAGTCGAGGCTTAAGTTAATACTATAGTGATCTTGATTATTCACCATCAAATCAAACATGACTGTTTCTATTAATTGCCTTTCAACTTGAGGCATCAAGCCACACTTGTTCGCCATTGGAATAAATAAGGTCGCCCTAACTTCATTACCCTGATTATCAATTGCACGGCTAAAGGCCTCTTGATGACAAGTATGCCCATCACTATCAATGACCTTTTCCGTAATCGCAACAAAGCGCTTATTCACTAATGTGTTTTCTAAAAAGCTTCTCCATCGCACAGAGCCTTTTGCTATTTCTTTATCTACAGCGCCTTTGTCATACATAAACCAGTTATTACTACGTTGAAGCTGCGCGGCTTTTAGTGCCATTTCAACTTCTTCTAATACTTGTTCTTGCATGTCTCCAGCACTATAAAAAGCAGCGCCTAAATGCACATAGTTATCTTGAGTGTCTGACTGATTTTGTAGTTGCCTAATAGCCAGTTTCAGCAGTTTGTTTGCCAAACTATCTGCTTCATCTAAAGAAAGCTGAGGGGCGACAATCACAAACTGATTAAAATCATACCGTGCAAAAGTGACATCTTCATAGGGGTGTAATACTTGAGTAATCGCTTGTACGAAGTCGTTAAGTTGCTCATTAACAATGTCATCGCCTTCTTGTTGAAGCAGTAAATCCAAATCATCAAAGTTAATGAGCAAGATCACACCGTGGGCAATCATACTGCTTTGATGCGTCAGTGCTTCGAGTCTATTTTCAAAGAAAATTCGATTACCAATACGAGTAGCAGGATCGAGGAAGGTTTTAGAGCGAATAAATTGGTCAAAGCGGCCACGCTCTTTTTGCGCATCTTGCAGTTGTTCAAGCAACTTAGTCATTGCCCTATTGACTAAGCGAGGGCGGCCTTTGCCTGAAAATTGCAGTGCTTTTTCATGCTCCCCCTCAATCACAAGCATACTGCGCTCGGCAATTTGCTCAATACCATCAAGCTCATGGTTAAACCAGCGAAGACCATAGCGGACAAATAAAGCAATCGCGATAAATGAAATCAATAAGCTTAAATACTCGTACCAGCCTAATTGATGTAATAAAAATGGCTGGGGCAGCTTAAGCTCCATCGATAACAACTTATCTGCGTCGATAACGTGTTTATATAAGGTTGGATTAGGCTCAGGTGTGGGCGAGTAATACTCAAATAAAATGGTATCGCCCTGAGTTAATTTAAATGAAGTGGTATTGTAGGCGATTAAAATCGGCGGTAGCCAAGCATGTAGCTCCCAATGACTGTCAGCCTGATAGTGCTCCACGAGCATTGATTCTAATTGAGTGACTTTTTGTTGCTGAAATTTGTAGGTGAGCTGGATAAAGCTGATTAATGCACCAATAAAAAAAATCGCTCCGACAGCAGTTAATGACAATAGCCAAAAACTGGTCAATTTTTTCGTTAAAATTTTGGTTAATTTCATTTATCAGCGTCCTGCTAAAGCGCAATACCGTGAGATTTTATTATTATCAGCATTTGGCCTAATCATGCCAAATACTCACCACTCAACTGTAGATGATTATTCAGTAGCTTATAGTAAAAGGCAAACCTAATCTTTATCGAGTTCTGTAGACACAAAAAAGGGGCTTTCGCCCCTTTTGTATTTCACCTTACCAATCGCTTACAGTGAGTAATCAGTAGGTACTTTATCTAATACTGCCACACCTGAATCAATAGCCGCTTGTGACACCGCACTCGCAATATTTTTTAGTAAGCGTGGATCCATTGGTTTAGGCAACACGTACTCTGGACCGAAGGTCATTGAATCGACGTCTGGATAAGCAGCAAGGACTTCAGCAGGAACTGGCTCTTTAGCAATAGCAGCAAGGGCTTTAACTGCCGCAATCTTCATTTCATCATTAATTTGTGATGCTCTCACATCTAATGCACCTCTGAAGATGAACGGGAAACAAAGTACGTTATTAACTTGATTAGGGTAATCACTGCGGCCTGTTCCCATAATCAAGTCTTTACGGATACTATGCGCAATCTCAGGCTTAATTTCAGGGTCGGGGTTTGAACAGGCAAAGATAACTGGATTTGGCGCCATTAACGCAATATCGTCAGCCGTTAATAAATCTGCACCTGATAGGCCTAAAAACACGTCAGCATCTTTAATCACATCTTGAAGTGTACGCTTGTCAGTATTGTTAGCGAATAATGCTTTGTACTCATTGATGTCTTCACGGCGAGTATGAATAACGCCTTGTCTGTCCAGCATGTAAACATTTTCACGCTGTGCACCACACTTAACAATCATTGTCATACACGCAATGGCAGCAGCACCTGCACCTAGGCACACAAAGATGGCATCTTCGATTTTTTTACCTTGAATCTCTAACGCATTCAACATTCCTGCTGCGGTAACAATGGCAGTACCATGCTGATCATCATGAAACACAGGGACATTACAGCGAGCGATCAACTCACGCTCAATTTCAAAACACTCAGGCGCTTTAATATCTTCAAGGTTGATACCGCCAAATGTATCCGCAATCGATTCAACCGTATTGATGAAGTCTGCAGTGGTGCGGTGTTTCACCTCAATGTCTGTAGAGTCGATATTCGCAAAACGCTTAAACAGTAAGGCCTTGCCTTCCATAACTGGCTTAGATGCTAATGGGCCTAAATTACCTAACCCTAAAATAGCAGTACCATTTGAAATAACGGCAACAGTGTTCCCTTTATTGGTATAGCGATATGCATCGTCAGGATTTGCGGCGATTTCACGTACAGGCTCGGCAACACCAGGACTGTATGCCAAAGATAAATCATGGCTCGTTTGAGCAGGTTTAGTAAGACTAACAGCAGTTTTACCTGCTACTGGAAATTCATGATAATCGAGAGCTTGCTGGCGGAAATCTGACATTTTTTATTCCTGAATGAGGCAATTTATACGGCGAAAGTAAGATTAATTCAGTCGCAACGCATTAAAACTAACTTTACTGAATGTCAGTAAAATGAGCTGTAGCGTGCTTTGGAAAGGGAGTATAAATGAAAAATTAACAAAAGTTATCTTTAATCGGCAGAATTTGATCAAGTTACAATTTATCGATATTAAATAAATCATCACAATAAGAATCAAAGACTTAAAACTGTAGAAAAATAACAAGATTTGACATAAAAAAGCAGAATTAGCATGATAAAGTTACAAATAGTTTGCCTAAATAACAATATTATCAACCTAACTGGCAACACATAATTTATAACTAAAAATTTTAATTTTTTTAAAAAATTTAATCCAAAAACAAAAAAAGACGCCGAAGGCGTCTTTTTCTTAAAATAATTGCAGTCGCAATTACTTTTTACCAAGTGCACCAAAGCGCTTGTTGAATTTGTCGATACGACCACCAGTGTCAACAACTTTCTGTGTACCAGTGTAGAATGGGTGACATGCACCACATACGTCTAAGTGTAAGTTTTTACCTACAGTAGAGTTAACTTTAATTACGTTACCACAAGTACAAGTTGCAGTTACTTCAGCGTAGTCTGGGTGGATACCTGGTTTCATTTGGATTACCTTAATAGCAGGCCATGTCGCTCTCCCAACCCGAAGTTGAGCACCACATGCGTTAATAACAATAGTGTTAAGGCGCGCAATAGTACAGTATCTGTTCAGCCCAGACAAGTAAAAATTATCACTGTCGATGTTGTTGCTGTAACGCCTCAAATTTCAGCTTATCTTGTGCTTTATCACCATACTGATTTAGCTGCTCTTGTGAAGGGCATGCCAGTGTGACATCTTGTCTGATTAAATGAATTTTCTGTTTAGAAAAGCCTTGAGGGTTAGCATCAAAAATTGCCATCATCACTCCATAGACGTTTAAATCCCACTCACTTTGATAGCGAGTAGCAATGCGCCATAAAGTATCTGATGCCTGCCTTTCAATATAACAATGACCCATTGTAGACGTCGGCTTATTATTGAGAACTTTTGCTGTCGTTGAAGGTCGACTAGTTGAAGGTTTTTCAGCAACTGATTGACTTGATGACGCCAATTTAGGCTTAGCCTGAGTGACCACTTTTGGCAGTTGTTTTTGCTTATCTATTTTTATTTGAGTTTTAGCTGTTTCTTTAATAAATGGAGAATCAAAAACCGGTAATACAGCAAATTGACGCCAGCTGTTGCCTTTATATTCGCTGACGATCAGCTTTGCTTTCGGATCGCTCACATCTTCAACACCAATAGCAAATAACATAAAGCTACTGATAGGCTGTACCATCAACTCTTCCATGCTTTCTTTATCATCATTAGTTTGTCGCAAATGAATACTAAGTCGAGACAAGTCTTTGCTAGAGGCAACAATGTTAAGTTTGATTTTTGGGTGTTGACCCAACTCAAACTGCCTACTGTTTATGCTGATATGCGTCAGGGCAGCCTGAGCAATAAATGAAAATAAAAAAAGGGAGAGAGCTAAGCTGGCCTTACTGAATATTCCTTTTAACATCAATTTTCTCTTATTCTATTTCTTTATGTTCTGGCTCTAGTAAACTAGACCCTCTCAATTCTTAATGATGATAACTTATGCCCGTGTTTGTTGAGGTTGCTTTGCCGGTTCCTATGCGGCAAACCTTTAGTTACCAAGTCCCCGAAGCCAACGTATCGCAAATACAACTTGGGCTAAGGGTTAAAGTCCCTTTTGGTAGACAGCAACTTGTCGGCTTAATTACCGCTATCAATAATGAATGCGACGTCCCTGCGAATAAAATAAAACCATTTACCGCACTATTAGACGACAAACCTTTATTACCTACCTCACTGTATAAGCTCACTTTATGGGCGGCAAGGTATTACTTTGCAAGCCAAGGCCAAATGTTAAGTCAGGCCTTGCCTGTCGCTTTGCGAAAAGGCTTAAGTGCACAACCGCAAACCGTCACCTTTTATTGCCTCAACGAGGCAGGAAAACAGGTCGATGTCAGTGTACTTAAACGTGCTCCAGCACAAAAAAAACTCTTCGAACTTTTACAAACATCAGCCATTAGCCAAGAAGAATTTACCACCCAAGAACTTAGCAAAGTTGCCCTCAAAGCATTAGAGGATAAAGGCTGGGTAGCGCGTAAACATGTCACCAGTGAAACCGACTTAAGTTGGCGCCAACAACTTAATATGACTGAAACACCGTTAAAGCTCAATAAGCAACAGGCAGTTGCCGTTTCAGTTTTAAATCAACAACAAGGCTTTCATTGCAGTTTACTTGAAGGTATCACCGGTTCAGGTAAAACAGAAGTCTACTTATCGATTTTAGAAACCATCTTAAAACAGGGTAAACAAGCACTCATCTTAGTGCCTGAAATCGGGTTAACACCACAAACCATTAATCGCTTCAAACGTCGATTTGATGTGAATATTGCCGTTATTCATTCTGCATTAACAGATAATCAACGTCTTGAGGCGTGGCGCCAAGCTCGTTGTGGTGAAGCCGCTATTATCATCGGTACTCGCTCCGCTTTATTTACCCCAATGGCCTTTCCTGGGCTGATAATTTTAGATGAAGAGCACGATAGTAGCTTTAAGCAACAAGAAGGTGTGCGTTATCACGCCCGCGACTTAGCTGTCATGCGGGGGCATTTAGAAGATGTCCAAGTCATTTTAGGCTCAGCAACCCCATCACTAGAGACGCTGCAAAATGCGATTTGTGGCCGCTATACGCATTTAACCTTGGCAGAGCGCGCAGGTCCTGCACAAAAAGTTAAGCAAGGTATTATCGATATACGCTCACAACCTTTAAAGTCAGGGATGTCTGCTTCGCTAATTAATGAAATGCGCATGCATCTTGATGCGGGCAATCAGGTCCTTTTATTTCTCAATCGTCGCGGGTTCTCACCTGCATTATTGTGTCATGAGTGCGGTCATTTGCATGAATGCGATCGCTGCGATGCCTTTTTTACCGTACATCAAGGGCTGAACGAAATTTGTTGCCACCATTGTGGCAATCAATACGCTATTCCACATCAATGCCATGAATGTGGTAGCACCATGCTAATGGGCCATGGCACGGGAACAGAGCAGCTTGCTCAAGCATTAGAGCAAGAATTCCCTCAGTACCCCGTGGTACGTATCGATCGTGATACCACACGCAAAAAAGGCTCATTAGAAAAACAACTCACCAGTATTTTAAAGGGTGAGTACAAAATTTTGGTGGGCACTCAAATGCTAGCCAAAGGGCATCATTTCCCCGATGTCACACTTGTGGGGTTAATGGATGTTGATGGCGCACTCTTTAGTGCCGACTTTAGAGCACCTGAGCGCTTTGCTCAGCTTTACACCCAAGTCTCTGGGCGAGCAGGACGCGCCGACAAACCCGGTAAAGTATTACTGCAAACCCATCAAAGCGAAAACCCAATACTGCATGATTTATTAAAAAATGGTTACGGTAAATTTGCGCGAGCTCAGTTAGAAGAGCGCCAACAAGCACTACTTCCTCCCGCTTGGCACATGGTACTGTTGCGAGCCGATGCTCATTTAGCACAAGATGCTGATAATTTTCTACAACAAGTCGCGAACCTGTTGCCTCAAGATAGAGATTTTGAAGTCATTGGCCCCATGCCTGCGCCCCTGGATAGAAAAGCCGGAAAATATCGCAGACAACTGTTATTTCAAGCTAAAAATCGACAGCGTTTACAACAAGAGTTTGAATCTGTTCTTCCCCAAATCGAAGCGTTGACAGAGAGTAAACGTTGTCGCTGGAGTATCGATCGCGATCCGCAAGATTTAATGTAATCAAATTGCAGCACAATGGGTTTAGCTCGATAGCAAAGAAAATCAAAAAAAACTCGATTAATTACCCCGCTGAGATAGCATTTGCATAGCATTAGCGGGTAAAATACAAGGTTACTCCACTCATCCACTTTAAGTTAGTGCTAATAAACGCCCATGAAATCACATATTGCATCTTTACTAGAACAAACCATCGACTCTTTTAAGCAACAAGGCATTATCCCAGCTGATTTTCAGGCACGCATTCAAGTGGAGCGAACCAAAGATAAAAGTCACGGTGATCTCGCCACTAACTTGGCCATGATGCTAACCAAAGTCGCTAAGAAAAATCCTCGTGAAATTGCTCAGTTGATTATTGATAATCTTCCAGCGTCTAGCCATGTGGCTAAGGTCGATATTGCAGGCCCAGGATTCATTAACTTTTTTATCGATGAAAATGCCTTAGCAAACCAACTACAACATGCCCTAACAGATGAACACTTAGGCGTTTCGTTACCAGAAAAACAAAGAGTGGTCGTAGACTATTCATCGCCTAACCTTGCTAAAGAAATGCATGTAGGTCACCTTCGCTCAACGATTATTGGCGACAGTGTCGTTCGTGCACTTGAATTTTTAGGCCATGATGTTATCCGTCAAAACCATGTGGGTGACTGGGGCACACAATTTGGCATGCTACTAGCCTACATGGAAGAGTTACGAGCAGCGAATGGCGAGCAAGCAGCACTTGAACTTTCAGATTTGGAAACCTTCTACCGTGCCGCTAAAGTCCGCTTTGATGAATCAACAGATTTTGCAACACGTGCACGTAATTTAGTGGTTTCACTGCAATCGGGCGATGAGTACTGCAATAAATTATGGCGTGAATTTAATGACATCTCGTTAAATCATTGTCATGAAGTTTACGAACGTTTAGGCGTGAGCTTAACCCGTAAAGATGTTCACGGTGAAAGTGCTTATAATGACGACCTAGAGCAAGTCGTAACAGATCTTGATAGTAAAGGCCTATTAAGCGAAAGCAACGGCGCTAAAGTGGTATTTCAAGAAGAATTCCGCACCAAAGATGGTGAGCCATTACCCGTTATTATCCAAAAAGCCGATGGTGGATACTTATACGCCACCTCTGATTTAGCAGCAATGCGTTATCGCTCAAACGTTTTAAAAGCTGATCGTGCTTTATACTTCGTTGATTTACGCCAAGCACTGCATTTCCAGCAAGTATTTAGCCTAGCGAAAACAGCAGGTTTTGTCCGTAAAGAGCTATCTCTAGAGCACACTGGTTTCGGAACAATGAATGGCACCGATGGTCGTCCATTTAAAACACGTAGTGGCGGTGTGGTTAAACTAGTCGACTTATTAGATGAAGCAAACACCCGTGCAATCGAATTAGTTCGCAGTAAAAACCCTGATATGGACGAAGCGACAATCATTGAAATTGCCCGTGTTGTTGGTATTAGCTCAGTTAAATACGCTGACTTATCTAAAAACCGTAGCAGTGATTACATTTTCAGCTTTGAACAAATGCTGAGCTTTGAAGGCAACACTGCACCATACCTTCTTTATGCATACACACGTGTGGCTAGCATCTTCAAACGTGCTGAAGATATCGATTTGAGCCAAGCGAAAATTGTTCTTGAACATGATAAAGAAAAAGAACTAGGTACTAAACTTGCTCAGTTTGGTGAAGTACTGGCTCGTATGACAGATAAAGCATTACCACATGTGATGTGTGCTTATGTTTATGAGTTAGCCAGTGAGTTCTCAAGCTTTTACGAGGCTTGTCCAGTTCTTGCAGCGGAAACTGAAGAGCAAAAACAAAGTCGCTTATTGTTGTCACAGTTAACCGCTAAGACCTTAAAAACAGGGTTATCTCTGTTAGGTATCGAAACGTTAGAGCGTATGTAACATGAGTCGAGATTACGCCAATAAAAAGCCTAGTGGTAAAAAACGTTCGTCTTCTCGAGGAAAGAAACCACAGCAAAAGCGATCGATTCCTTACCTGCCGACATTAATCGTCTTGTTACTTGTCGGCGGATTTGGCTATTTTTTATGGTGGATAAGCGGCAGCTCTGATGATGCTGCAGCAACAACGGCACCCGCTGTCACTGTTGAACAGACTAAGCCTAAGCCAGTGAAGAAAGATCCAAATGCACTACCGCCAAAACCGACGGAAGAATGGACTTACTTAGAAGAGCTAGAAAACAAGAGCATTGATGTTGAAGTACCAGAAGATGCATTGAAATCTAAAGGTCCATATCAAATGCAATGTGCGTCGTTTAGAAAGCTTGAACCCGCAGAAGAAATGAAAGCCATGATTGCTTTTCAAGGCATGGAAGCACAAGTCAGGGCGACCACAGGCTCAAGTGGCGTCTGGCATAAAGTCATTTTAGGCCCATTTGAATCTAAACGTGCAGCCGAGCGCAGCAGGCACAAACTGCAACGTGCTGGTATTAATGGTTGCCAAATTTGGCTGTGGGAATATTAATTAGTTTTAATGTGAAGACTTTTTCCGCAATATTAAGCGCTTACTTTAGTAAGCGCTTTTTTTATCCCTTGAATTATTAACAAGCATCCCCATATCTGTTTTATCAACCAGCAGCAGACTCCTATTCGCTGCCGTCGTTAAGAGGATTTACCGTGACTACTATCGTATCCGTACGCCGCAATAATCAAGTTGTCATCGCAGGTGATGGCCAAGTTTCCCTCGGCAATACCGTCATGAAAGGCAATGCACGTAAAGTGCGTCGTTTATACCAAAATAAAGTGATCGCCGGATTTGCTGGCGGCACAGCCGATGCATTTACCCTTTTTGAGCGCTTTGAAACCAAGCTCGAAATGCATCAAGGTCATTTATTAAAATCAGCTGTAGAGCTCGCTAAAGATTGGCGTACTGACAAAATGCTCCGTAACCTTGAAGCCATGCTGATTGTTGCCGACACCAAAGAGTCATTAATCATTACCGGTAATGGTGATGTAGTGCAGCCAGAGCATGATTTGATTGCTATTGGTTCAGGCGGTAATTATGCCCACGCTTCAGCGTTAGCATTACTGCAAAACACTGACTTAACGGCCCGTGAAATTGCAGAAAAATCACTAACGATTGCCGGTGATATTTGCGTATACACCAACCAACATAAAACGGTTGAGCAAATCGACTACTAAATTAGAACGTAAGGAATTATTTATGTCTGAAATGACCCCTCGCGAAATTGTCCATGAATTGGACTCGCATATTATTGGTCAAAAAAATGCAAAACGTTCTGTTGCCGTAGCCTTGCGTAATCGCTGGCGCCGTATGCAACTTGAGCCTTCATTGCGCCAAGAAGTGACCCCTAAAAATATTCTGATGATTGGCCCAACAGGTGTGGGTAAAACTGAAATTGCCCGTCGTTTAGCAAAACTTGCTAATGCGCCGTTCATTAAAGTAGAAGCAACCAAGTTCACAGAAGTTGGTTATGTAGGTAAAGAAGTCGAACAAATCATTCGTGATTTAACCGATTCAGCGATCAAAATGACGCGTGAGCAGCAAATGAAAAAATGCCGTCACCGCGCAGAAGAACAAGCAGAAGAGCGCATTCTAGATGCGCTACTGCCTAAGCCTAAAGATGATTGGAATACTGAGCAAAAAGATGACTCTAATACCCGTCAAATCTTCCGTAAAAAACTCCGCGAAGGTCAGCTAGACGATAAAGAAATTGATATCGACTTAGCTGCGCCACAAGTGGGTGTTGAAATCATGTCGCCTCCAGGCATGGAAGAAATGACCAATCAGCTTCAAAGCATGTTCCAAAACTTGGGGCAAACCAAAGAAAACCGTAAGAAAGTCAAAATCAAAGAAGCGTTCAAGCTATTGATTGAAGAAGAAGCGGCAAAACTGATTAATCAAGAAGATCTTAAAGAACAAGCTATCGATTTAGTCGAGCAAAACGGTATCGTATTCTTAGACGAAATCGATAAAATCTGTAAACGTGGCGAAAGCTCGGGCCCTGACGTATCTCGTGAAGGCGTACAACGTGACTTACTCCCATTGATCGAAGGCTGCACAGTGACAACTAAACACGGCATGGTTAAAACTGACCATATCCTGTTTATCGCATCTGGTGCGTTCCAAATGTCTAAGCCGTCTGATTTGATTGCTGAGTTACAAGGTCGTTTACCTATTCGTGTTGAGCTTAGCGCCCTAAGTGCTGACGACTTTAAGCGTATCTTAACCGAACCACATGCATCACTTACAGAGCAATACGTTGCACTGATGGGCACTGAAGGCGTAAAAGTCGAGTTTGCTGAATCAGGTATCGAAAAAATCGCTCAAGCGGCATGGCAAGTCAATGAGACCACAGAAAACATTGGTGCTCGCCGTTTGCATACTGTGATGGAAAAACTGATGGAAGAAATTTCTTATGATGCTTCTGAAAAATCTGGCAGTACTTTTGTCATCGACGAAGCTTATGTTACTGAGCATCTCGACACCTTGGTGGAAGATGAAGATTTAAGCCGCTTTATTTTATAATCAGTGGTAGGTGATATGCCTCAATTGTGAGCTATCACTGTGTTAGCTGTCCTTATTTTAGTTAACATTAACTATTATAAATAGGATAGCTACATGAAAAGAGGTGGTTAACTCCCAGAGTAACCACCTTTTTTATTGAAGCCTCGACGCTGTTTTTAAGCACCCTGTTTAACTATGAAGTATCATTCTTGAAAAGCTATCATTAGATAACGTTCCATTATAAGAGAGTAACCGTTATGAGCTCACCCAATGTCACTAACCTAAAATTAAAACGTAAATCCAAGCTACTTGAAGTCACGTTTGATAATGGCGACGTTTTTAATATCACCTGTGAAATGCTCAGAGTTAACTCTCCATCAGCAGAAGTACAACGCCATGGTAACCCGATATTAGTCACCCATAAAAAAGCGGTGAACATTACCGCCATTGAACCAGTCGGCAATTATGCCGTAAAAATCATTTTTGATGATGGTCATGATACTGGGCTATTCTCATGGAAATTATTACACGAGTTTGGTACTCATCAGGTTGAAATTTGGGAAAGATACTTAGCGAGATTACGTGCAGAAAAAGGCTCTCGTGAGCCGCTAATTGATATGAATATTAAGTACTCTTAGTGTTCATTTCCTGATACAGCTTAGGTTGAGGACAAAGCACGACAACTGTTTCTCAGTGACCAAAACTGAAACAAGGGAAATGATAGTATTTCCCTTATTTACGACTTTTCATTCCAGAAAATTTAATGAATACCGATGTTAGCCAAATTACCAATCTTCACCTCCATGCTTATCTAGCCTTTTATATCGTCTGGCTCGACCTTATCACGCTTACCGCCATTACTTAGTACCATCACTTAGTACCATCGCTTGGTACCATGAGTTTAACCTTAAACCCAAGACTCAATATGTAAATCATACTTATATTACCGATAACTTATTGAATACTCATGATGCCAATGATAGATTAACGATCTTTTATGATATAACATATCATTAGCATACCTAACCAATTAATCACTTGAGTATCAACATGAATAAGCCCGCCCAAATACTATTAGATCGCCTTGCTATTTCAGTCTCAGCGTTGTGCGCACTTCACTGTATCGCGGGGCCATTATTATTAATACTGTTTCCAACGATGTTGTCCCTACCTGTAAGCGATCACTTTTATCATATTCTCATGGTGTGGGTTATTATCCCGACAAGCAGTATCGCAGTCTTTCTTGGCTGTACACGACACAAAGATCCTACCGTTTTAGTGTTAGCATTTTCTGGAATGATAGGGCTAGGAGTGACCGCAATTTATGGACATGATTTATTTGGTGAGACTGGAGAAAAGCTAATGACACTTGCATCAACCATCATTCTGGTTTGTGCACATTGGCGTAATTACTCTCTTTGTCGCAGTGATTCTTGTGAGCACAGCGAGAAGTGATTTTTGGTTATTAAGGGAAACTTGTTGTTAGCGCTCCAACCTTCGTTTGGATTAAGATTGTAGAATCCCAATTAATCTCTAGTTGTCGAGGTAAGCTAATTACTTAGCCAAATATCAATTGAAGTCAGTCTTTAGATGAACCGGCCGTTAGCAATCATTCGCTTTATAGAATAGCACTGGGCGATGTGGGTTTATTAAGAAGGATAAACGCCTCCTTTTGACTCGGGTATGGATGAAGTGCCGCGACTTTGATCCAGACAAAATCCAGACACAAAAATGCCAGCTAATGAGCTGGCATTTTTCAGTTTACGCTTTTAAAACGTAACCATCTTATCAAAGGCTACACTGCTGATTGGAAAATTACACTATCAGCTTTCTTCGTGTAAGACTCAATCTCATCGAAGTTCAAGTAGCGGTAAGTGTCAGCTGCTGTTGCATCTAACTCTTTCGCATATTCTTGATATTCTGCTGGAGATGGTAAACGACCTAATAGTGCAGCTACGGCAGCTAACTCAGCAGATGCTAAGTAAACGTTTGCGCCAGTACCTAAACGGTTAGGGAAGTTACGTGTCGATGTTGATACGACTGTTGAATTCTCAGCAACACGTGCTTGGTTACCCATACACAGTGAACAACCTGGGATCTCGATGCGTGCACCGACACGTCCAAAGATTGCATAATAGCCTTCTTCTGTTAGCTGGTCTTTATCCATTTTCGTTGGTGGAGCAATCCACAAACGTGTTGGTAAAGTCTTAGCAAACTTATCAAGCATTTTACCTGTTGCACGGAAGTGACCGATGTTGGTCATACAAGAACCGACGAAGACTTCGTCAATTTTAGTATCAACAACTGATGATAATAACACTGCATCATCTGGATCGTTCGGCGCACAAAGGATTGGCTCTTTGATATCAGCTAAATCAATTTCGATAACTTCAGCGTATTCAGCATCACTATCTGCGCTCATTAGCTCTGGATTAGCAATAAACTCTTCCATGCCTTTAATACGACGCTCAATAGTACGACGATCGCCATAACCTTCAGAGATCATCCACTTCAACATCACGATGTTAGAGTTTAAGTATTCAATGATTGGCTCTTTGTCTAACTTGATTGTACAACCAGCAGCACTTCGCTCAGCAGATGCATCTGATAACTCGAATGCTTGCTCAACTTTAAGGTGCTCTAGTCCTTCAATTTCAAGAACACGGCCAGAGAAAGCGTTAATCTTACCTTTCTTCTCTACCGTTAATAGACCCATTTCGATAGCTTTATGTGGGATAGCATGTACAAGATCACGTAATGTGATACCTGGTTGCATTTCACCTTTAAAGCGAACCAAAATTGACTCAGGCATATCCAATGGCATAACACCAGTTGCTGCAGCAAATGCAACAAGACCAGAACCTGCAGGAAATGAAATACCTATTGGGAAACGCGTATGAGAGTCACCACCAGTACCAACAGTATCCGGCAGAAGCATACGGTTTAACCATGAGTGAATAACACCGTCACCTGGACGAAGTGAAACACCACCACGGTTCATGATGAAATCTGGTAATGTTTGATGCGTATTCACATCAACAGGCTTAGGATAAGCGGCAGTATGACAGAATGACTGCATCGTTAGGTCTGCACTGAAACCTAAACATGCTAAATCTTTTAGTTCATCACGTGTCATTGGGCCAGTGGTATCTTGCGAACCAACAGATGTCATTTTAGGTTCACAATACTGACCTGGACGAATACCTGTTACACCACAAGCTTTACCAACCATTTTTTGCGCCAGTGTGAAGCCTTTACTTGATGCTTCAACGTCTTGTGGACGTACGAATACGTCTGAAGCACTAAGACCTAGCGTTTCACGTGCACGGTCTGTTAAACCACGACCAATGATTAATGGAATACGGCCACCAGCACGTACTTCATCTAGCAGTACGTCAGTTTTAAGTTCAAACGTTGAAATCACTTCATCAGTGCCAGCACGCTTAACTACGCCTTCATATGGGTAGATATCAATAACATCGCCCATGTTCATTTTTTCTACGTCTAGCTCAATTGGTAATGCGCCTGCATCTTCCATCGTGTTGAAGAAGATTGGTGCAATTTTACCACCTAAACAGAAACCACCAGCGCGCTTATTAGGTACATAAGGGATATCGTCACCCATGAACCATAGCACTGAGTTAGTCGCTGATTTACGAGAAGAACCAGTACCAACAACGTCACCAACATAAACCAGTGGATGACCTTTGCCTTTAAGTGCTTCGATTTCTTTAATTGGGCCAACTACGCCAGCTTCATCAGGCACAATGCCGTCACGGGCATTTTTCAGCATGGCTAATGCGTGCAATGGGATATCAGGACGAGACCATGCATCAGGAGCAGGAGACAAGTCATCTGTGTTTGTCTCACCTGACACTTTAAATACAGTCAAGGTCACTTTTTCTGCTAATTTAGGACGGTTTAGGAACCACTCAGCATTAGCCCAAGAGTTAACAACTTGCTTAGCAAAGTCATTACCTGCTTGCATTTTTTCTACCACATCATGGTAGGCATCAAACATTAATAGTGTATTTGATAATGCAGTGACTGCGATCGGAGCAAGTGCATCATTATCTAATTGAGCGATTAACGGCTCAATGTTGTAACCACCTTGCATAGTACCAAGTAGTTCAGTAGCACGCTCAGTTGATAGGATTGGTGACGAAACAGTGCCTTTGGCAACTGCATCTAAGAATGCCGCTTTTACGTACGCAGCTTCATCAACACCAGGGGGAATACGATTTTCTAATAGATCTAGAATCACGGCCTCTTCACCAGCAGGCGGAGTTTCAACTAACTTCACTAATTCAGCCACTTGTTGTGCATCTAATGGCTTAGGGACAACACCCTCTGCAGCACGTTCTGCGACGTGTTTACGATATGCTTCTAGCACGGCAACATTCCTCTTTGTTTTGCGCCTAACAGCGAAACTGAACATCATTTAATAGAAAAAATGACCATTCCACAGGTTCGGGCTTGAAATCCGACCCGTAGTATACTACAGGTTTGCAAAAGTATGAATTAGATCACACTCTAATGGAGACGAAATCGATACTAATATTGAGCTCGCAGTATAATTTAACTTCTGCTTTAAACAAATAAAATTAGACAATAGTTTAAAACATTAAATAAACACTTTAATTTCAGTAAATTAACCTGACACCACAATTTAATTCAGTCCTATAAATCAATCGTATAACTTAGATGAAATTTTGCTTTTTTTTTCGCTATTCTGCATAGTCTTTGAACAGCACCACCTAACACATGCCTAAAACACTGTTTATTCAACTTTATTGACTAGCTATTCAAACTAAGTAAGGGAGTAATATGTCATTAACCACTATAGAAGCGGTCATATTTGATATGGACGGCGTGATTATTGATACCGAGCCAGCTTGGCAAAAAGCTGAGGTCGAAGTGCTCAATCAACTCGGTGTACCCATCACCATGAAAGATGCCGAAGTTACCACAGGATTACGAATAGACTTATTGGTTGCCTATTGGTACCAGCGATACCCATGGGATAACTATGATAACCGTGCTGTCGCGCAGCAGATTATCGATAAAGTCGTCACGTTTATTGAAACTGAAGGTGCACCAATGCGCGGCGTTATCGATGCACTGAAACTATGCCAGCAAAAGCAGCTTAAAATTGGACTAGCGACCTCTTCTTCAACAGATCTCATTGACTCAGTCATGGCAAAACTAGGGATAAGATCATATTTTGAAGCAATTGCATCTGCTGAAAATCTTCAATACGGAAAGCCGCATCCAGAAGTCTATTTGAATTGCGCCAATGCATTAAAGGTAAATCCTGCACATTGCCTAGCCATTGAAGATTCATTTAATGGCCTAATTGCAGCAAGAGCAGCGACAATGCAAACCGTGGCGGTTCCTGCTCCTGAATTGGCAGAGCAATCACGTTGGGTTATTGCGCATCAACAGCTTGAGCATTTAGGCCAATTAGCTGATGTGCTAAATGCCACTACCAGAATCTAACTAAGCAACAAAAGCGATATAAAAAGGGCTGCACCCGCAGCCCTTTACATCACCAAGTCTATTCGAATAAAGACTTAAATTAGAAGTTTTTACCAATGAATAAGTAAAACGCTTGCTCGCCAGTATCAGTAAAGCCAAAGCCTAATGCTGCCGGCCCCCAGCTAGTATCGGTACCTAAATAAAGACTACTCGCATATATCAAGTCATCTAAATCAATGTCATCCTTTAGTAGCCACACGTTACCAGCCTCAATACTGGCACCCAAGTAGAGTGGCACATCCGATAATAAAACATCTCGACCAAGATCATACTGATAAATCAGTGCGCCAAATGCTTTGTGAGGTCCAGCAAGAGCACCTTTGTGATAACCCGATAAATTCAAGAATCCACCTAATTCAGCAACATGAATGGTGAAATCACGGTCAACATCCACTGTAGTGATTGCCGCTTTACCTACAATGGCATGGTTACCTAGATTTAATGCCCCTTTCCAATCTGCTTCAAATTGCCAAGCCAGTTGATCGGAGTCATTGACCACGGCACCTGAGTATTTTTCATCACGCACTGCCGCTTTAAAGGTTAAGCGTTGACCTTCAGTCGGGAAGCTGATGCTATTTAATGTATCGTACGTCATCAAAAAGTATCCACCGACTGAATCATAATCCAAATCAATTTCGGAAACGGCACGATTAGATAGTGTCCCTAGTTCACCCACAGCACCAATCTCAATCAAACCAGCGTGAGAGTAGTTATAACCAACACCCATAGAGAATTGATTTAACGAATTTTTAAGCTCATATAAACGGTCATTGCCATCATAAAAATCCCAGTCTTTAATCTCATACTCATAAATCGCCCGGCCATAAAAATCTTGGTCTTTTGAGAAAGGCTGGTAAAACTCAGTACTAATTCGTTTTTCAAATCCAAGTTGCATCTCGTTTCGCCATTCGCCACCATTATCGGTAAGTTCACCCATGGTGTAAGCCAAGCTCAAGGTAATCGCCGAATCTAAAGTAAAGTCGTCTTCCCAATTAAAGCCGACATCAAAATAATTAGGTCCCCAAGATTTTGCATGGGTACTGACGGTTAAAACACGGCCTTCTTCAGTATCTTCAAATTCTGCATCGACACGTTCAAATTTATTAAGCGAATAGAGTCGTTTGATTGCAGCATTTAACTCTTCTTTAGTGATCACCTCGCCTTCTTTTAGACCTAACTCTTCTCGTAATAAGCGCTCACTAACTTTAGAGTTATTGTCGAAAACAATCTTGGTGGAAGGACGGTTGACTTGATTAACAAACACCAGCTTGGCTCGTCTTTTTTTATCTTGATAAGCTTGATAATCATCTTCACTGATACTCAAGTGAGCCAACATAGGCAGAGCAGCATTACCAGCGATAGTCCCAGCTTCTAATGCTTGCGGCATGATTTCAAAGTCAGTAGTACTCATGTCATCAATCGCGGGGCGAATGAGCACGTCACCATCCGTTAAATAGGTCTTCTGCTCTTCAGTGGTTGCTTTGGTTAAAATCGTCGATAGCTGTTCCAATACTGCAATGGTGCTATCTAGCTGCTCTTTAGTTGCCAATGGTGAACCAATATCAACAGCGATCACCACATCTGCTCCCATGGCTTTAACCACATCAATCGGCATATTATTCGAAATACCGCCGTCGACGAGAAGCTTGCCATCGATTTCTGCTGGTTGCAGCGCACCTGGCACAGTGGCAGAAGCTTGCATGGCTTTTACAATACTGCCCTTATCTAATACAACGGCGTGACTTGTGGATAAATCTGTTGCAACTGCACGGTAAGGAATCGCTAAATCATCGAAATCACCAAACTGCTCAACGAGGTCAGTTGAATGTTGCAGTAGCTGTGACATTGTTTGGCCTCGAAGTAAGCCACTTGGCGCAGCAAGCCCGCCATCTTTATAGCCCACATTTAATG
This sequence comes from Shewanella sp. UCD-FRSSP16_17, assembly GCF_001675935.1. Lineage (NCBI taxonomy): Bacteria > Pseudomonadati > Pseudomonadota > Gammaproteobacteria > Alteromonadales > Shewanellaceae > Shewanella > Shewanella sp. UCD-FRSSP16_17. The sequence goes on along the minus strand of NZ_LZFV01000035.1, from coordinate 25,476 downwards.
GGATATTAAATTTATCTCGATGTTGTTTATCACGGTAGGTTAAATCTTCGCGGGGAATAGTATCTGAGTAGCCCTCAGCCCAAGGAGAGTTCAGCATGATCGTTTCTATTTCATCAGCGGTATAACCAAGTGCATACATACCGCCTACATACGAACCAATACTGGTACCCGTCACATAATCAACTGGAATACGGTTTTGCTCTAATACTTTCAGGATGCCAATATGAGCCGAACCTTTTGCGCCACCGCCACTTAATACCAGTCCTACTGTTGGACGTTCTTTTGCATAAGTGAAACTCGTGGTTAAACTCAACAACAGTAACAATGCGATCTTACGACCCATATAAAGCATCCCTATCTTTAAATTATTATCGGCGCCATTCTAGCAAAGAAAATGCATCATTAATAAAACCTTTCAAACCATCTTATTAACCTTTATTTGCATTATCGTATTTGGAATGTATTCGCTCGTTTATGAGTCCGCCTTTGAAATTCCGATAAATGCATCAAACGCGTCACGTGGCATCGGCTTAGCAAAATAGTAACCTTGAATGATATAACAGCCACGGCTGAATACTTGCTCCATTTGATCGTAAGACTCAATACCTTCTGCAACCACATGTAATTTAAGGTTACGAGCTAACTCTATAATACTACTCACAATCGCTTGATCGGCCTCGTTATTAACAATATCAATCAAGAATGACCGATCAATTTTAAGTGTATTAACCTCAAAGTTTCGTAAATAAGCCAGTGATGAATACCCAGTACCAAAATCATCAATCGCCACTTCTATCCCTAAGGCTTTTAATTGTGCCAAATGTGCATTTGCCACCTGCAACTCTTTCATTAAAACACCTTCTGTGATTTCAACAGCTAAGCATTGAGGTGGCATGCCAGTATCGGCTAAAATTGTTTTTAGGCTATCAATGAAATCCACTTGCCTAAATTGCACTGCTGAGACATTAACCGATAACTGAAAATGCTCATCATGTAAGGCATGCCAGCGAGCACCATCAGTGCAAGCCTGACGTAACACCCAACGGTCAATATCAATAATCAAACCACAGGACTCGGCAACTTTAATAAATACATCAGGTCTAATAAACCCTTTTTCAGGATGCTGCCAACGGATCAACGCCTCCATCCCAATAAATTTATCACCTCTTAAAATATCAATTTGCGGCTGGTAATACAGTTGCAGTTCATTATTCTCAATGGCTTTTCTGAGCTCCGATTCAATCCATAAATGGTATTGTGCTTCTGCGTTTCGCTCCGCTGAATAATATTGAAAATTTCCCCGCCCTTCTTCCTTGGCGTGATACATTGCTAAGTCAGCATTTTTAATCAGAGTTTCAGGGTCCAAAGTGTCTTCAGGCCACATGCTAATACCAATACTAGTAGAAACGAAAAACTCTCGTGAGAATAACCTAAAAGGTGCCGCAATTTGCTTAAGGACTTTTTCAGCAACCAAGTTAATTTCGTCGATTGACTCAACTTGCCTTAATAGAATAACGAATTCATCACCACCAAATCGGCACACAAGATGCTCGCTACCCACACTTCGTTGAATACGCTTAGCGGCTTCGACTAATAACGCATCCCCCATGCTATGACCATATGAATCATTCACGTGCTTAAAGCGATCTAAATCGAGAAACAATAACGCTAATCGTTCATTGGAGCCATGAGCGTCTGAAGTAATTCGTGCTAATTGCCGATTAAACATGGAACGGTTAGATAGCCCTGTTAATACATCATTATTGGCTAGATTGCGTAAGTTAAGTTCATTTTGCTTACGTAACGTAATATCAGAAAACACCACCACATAATGCTGAATAACCTGATGCTTATCAGTCATCACCGAAATATTGGCCCATACTGGAAACTTATCATTTGGCTGGCGTATAAATGTCAATTCGCCATTCCAGATGCCTTCTACAAGCTTTAAGACATCTATGTCATTTTCAGGGTTACTTTTGTGCAGCAGTGACTCAAAAGGCTGTCCAATCAATTGTTCTTCTTCAGCGCCTACCAAATTGTTGGCCGCTGCATTAATGACCTTGATGTGCTTTTTAGCATCCAGAATTAACATTCCTTCGGAGGTATTCTCGAAAGCTTTTGCGAGTAAATCAATTTCACTTTGAAGTTCTCGCTGCTCTGTCACTTCGGTATAAATACCCGCAACCTTCTGCACTTGCCCTGTTTCATCATTGACTTTTACTGCACGTCCACGGATACGTAACCAACCTAGAATGCCGGCGGCTCGGGTATATCGAAACTCAATATCAATCGAGTCTTGCTTGCCTTTGAGTAAATCCATCCAATGGCGAGTTACACCTTCTTTATCCTCATCGATAATAGGCAAGTCCGGTACGAGATAAGATAACTGAGATTTAGCGCCTAAAATCCCCGCTTTATTTTCGAATAAAATACTATTTGAGTGGCTGTTCCATTCCCACAAGTCAGAATCACTTCCCCGCAGAGATTGACGGAGTTTGTCTTCACTTTCCCGAAGCGCCGTATTAATCTTTAATACCCGCCTAACTTGCTTTTGACGCAAAACCACTGATGTGAATGCAGTTAATAAAATGATTAATAACACCAACATTTTAAACCACTGCGATGCCCACCAATATTCATTAACTTTGAATTGAAATTGAAACGGTTCTATCGACCATATTCCCTGCTGTTTATGCAGTAACTCCAAGGTATATACGCCGGCATTTAAGTCAGCAATATTGACCTGTGTCTGCCCTTCAAGAAGAATATAGTTAGGCTTTTTAGCTGAACCATCCAGCACTAAACGATATTTGATACTAATTGGCGCCGTATCGATATAATCAAATGTGGTCATTTGAAAACTAATCAGTTTGGCATCAGGCCTGACAATATTGAATGAGTCTGGCAATAAATACAGCTCGGTTTGATCGTCGTAAAAAACTGAGATCGATTCCAATGAAATATCATGGCTTTGACTTCGGTGCTCAAGCTTATCAACATCCACCAGCATTGCCMCGTCAGGGCTACCAATATATAACCCCGCTTTGGGGTCATAAAAGGATGCAGCTTCATTAAACTCTGATGCCGTAAAACCATCATTCACAGAGAAAACGTCTACGACATCTTTAAGGGGATCGTGGCGGATTAAAATCGATTCACAACCAATGAGATTATAGCGTTCAGTTTGCTGGATAAAATACACAGTGCTGCAGTCTAAATCCCATAATTTGTTCATTGATTCTATATCATGGGTTTTCGTATTAAATCGAAGTAAGCCTTCCTGGTAAGTCCCTAACCACAACGTATCATCGTCAATTTGATTGATGTTATTCACACTAGCATTTGGATATTCTCTCACCAAAATGTCTGATAACGAGTTCAATTGATTCTGATTGGTTAAATAACCTAAATATTTATCTCCACCGACCCATAGCGTGTTTTCATCATCACGATAAACGCTGCTAATACTGGTTCGGGTATTTCGCTCACCTTCATTGAATATTGATATTTGTTTAATATCAGTCAACCCAGGCTGCCAATAATGGACTTTATCAAACGTACCCCACCAAATTCGCCCATCAATCAGGGGATCGTTATAAGAGGTGAATAGCTGCGATCCTCTAAGGCCGTCACTGTTAGGAGCAAATGTTGAAAAGTCGACTTCGTTATTCGTATCTTTGTCATACACAAACACGCCATTGGTGGTCGCGAGTGAAACATATTGGCTCTCTAACTCAGATAGACTGTATACTGAATCACTTGCTTGAAACCCATTTGGGAGATGCAAACTAGAAGAAACAGCTTGTTTATCGACAATATTCAATCCACCATCACCGCCAAGCCATAACTTATCGTCTTGAGCAAATACACTCCATATCATCTCATCGACGAGTTTATATTTAGAGGCCTTATTAAAGTAATCCAGTAAGAAATCAGGTTTTAACGCTAATAAAGCCAAGCCTTCACCAGAACCGCCAAGCCAAATCAACCCATGCTGATCAACGGCAACATCGTCAATGTAATCAATATCAGCATCACGCTTTAGCTCTTCTTTATAAGATTTAATCTCGTCGGTATGCGGTTGCCAAGAAAACAGACCAGAAGTCGTCGACATCCATAAACTACCTTGCTTATCTTCTACCAATTGATGAATATTAAAGGGGGCAATAGCCACGCGGTTAATGGTTTTTTTATCGATATCGACAAGGAATAAGCCTTTATTACTGTATACCCAAATATCATCTTTGCTATCGATAAATAAGCCACGAATAAAGGTATTTTTTATATCCCAATCAATTTGAGATAACAGTGCACCTTGAGCATCCCTAAGTTCAATAGCAAGGCTATTTGAATATAAAAAAGTGTTATCAGCCCATTGATGAATACTGTTCCAAGCCACATTTTCATCGAGTGAGTGTAACAAGGTTAGCTGTAAAGACTCGTTATCAAGCAGCAATACTCGACCAGCATTGGTTAATAACACCACACTTCCGTTTGCAAGCCTTGTGTAACCTGAAATAGGATCGTTATAAAAGCTGTCAGGTGAATCAATAAGCAGATCAGAGAATTGGTTTGTCGAAATATCGTAAAGGGTTAAAGAGAAATTGCTGTTGAGTAATAGATGATTTTTACCGACTTTAATCAGTAATTTGATATTTTGATAACTGAGAGCATCAGCAGTATTAGGTTGGTCAATTCTGCGAATTGCAGAGCTACTGACACGATACAACCCCTGCTGAGTTGCAAGCCAGACATAACCATAATCATCAAAAGTAATATCATTAATCGAATAGTTAATTAACCCATCTTGGGCATTAAATAGTCGCTGGACAACATTTACAGCTGAAGCCTGGTTACAAAATAAAATGGTTAGAAAAATGAAACTTAAAAACTGTTTAACGCGATTTATCATTTGTTAATTATTACTCTGGAAAATGATTTATTCGTAACGTTGGAAGTTTCCTTGCAAAATATAAACTGGCTTCATGCCAACAACTATCTAAAACTCAATTGATACACATTTTAAATATATCACCATATTGTAAAAATTGATCAAAAAAAAGCACCCCGTAAGGTGCTTTGATACAAATAGCTACAATGAGTTGCTAGTTATTTTTTCTTTTTTGCTTTTGGGTTTGGCAAATCAGTAATAGAACCTTCATAAACTTCGGCAGCAAGACCGACAGACTCATGTAAGGTTGGGTGAGCATGAATAGTTAATGCTAAATCTTCAGCATCACAACCCATTTCAATTGCTAGGCCAATTTCACCTAGTAATTCACCACCATTAACACCAACAACAGCACCACCAATCACACGATGAGTTTCTTTGTCGAAGATTAACTTAGTCATGCCATCACTTGCGTCAGAAGCAATAGCACGGCCACTTGCAGCCCAAGGGAAGCTTGCAGTTTCGTATGCAACACCTTGCTCTTTTGCTTCTTTCTCAGTTAGACCAACCCATGCTACTTCTGGGTCTGTATAAGCAATCGAAGGGATCACTTTAGGGTCGAAGAAGTGCTTAAGACCTGAAATAACTTCAGCAGCCACATGACCTTCATGCACACCTTTGTGAGCCAACATTGGCTGACCTACGATATCACCAATAGCGAAAATGTTAGGTACGTTAGTACGTAACTGCTTATCAACATTGATGAAACCACGCTCATCAACATTTACACCAGCTTTTTCAGCATCAATTGATTTACCATTTGGTGTACGACCAATTGCAACCAATACAGCATCATAACGCACAGGCTCAGCAGGTGCTTTCTTGCCTTCCATAGTAACGTAGATACCGTCTTCTTTTGCTTCAACCGCTGTCACTTTCGTTTCAAGCATCAAGTTGAATTTCTTCTTGATCTTCTTAGTGAAGATACGAACGATATCTTTATCAGCAGCAGGAATGACTTGGTCAAACATTTCAACCACATCAATTTCACTACCGATTGATGAATAAACGGTACCCATTTCTAGGCCAATAATACCGCCACCCATAACTAATAATTTACCTGGCACTTCTTTAAGTTCTAGTGCATCAGTAGAATCCCAGATACGTGGGTCTTCATGTGGAATGAACGGTAGCTCGATTGGGCGTGAACCAGCAGCAATAATTGCGTGTTCAAAGTTAATCACTGTAACGCCATCTTCACCTTGAACTTCCATGGTGTTTGATGAAGTAAATTTACCATAGCCATTAACTACATTAACTTTACGCATTTTAGACATTCCGCCTAAACCGCCTGTTAATTGACCCACTACTTTTTCTTTAAAGCCGCGTAATTTTTCTAAATCAATCGTTGGCTCACCAAATACAACACCGTGATGAGCAACTTCTTTTGCTTCTTCGATCACTTTAGCGACATGTAGTAATGCTTTTGACGGAATACAACCCACATTCAAACAAACACCACCTAACGTACTAAAACGCTCAACGATAACTGTTTCTAAACCTAAATCTGCAGCTCGGAATGCTGCTGAATAGCCTGCAGGGCCTGAACCAAGTACTACTACCTGAGTTTTGATTTCTTTACTCATGTTTTCCTCTATTTTTCTCTTGTTGGCGGAAAAACCGTCCAAACTGCAAAATGGGGTCATTATTGAATCTTGTAAGGTGGCCGCATTTTACCCTTTGTTTGACACTGATCACAATCCTGTGACGAGATAAAAAAGGCTGCTCACATTGAGCAGCCTTTCTCTTTACAAAATTAACGTACGGATGTCGCTAAGAATGCTAGATAATGTGACGCTAAAGCGCGCTGCCATTGCACCATCAATCACACGGTGATCGTATGATAACGATAATGGCAACATCAACTTAGGCTCAAAATCACTGCCATTCCATTTAGGCTTCATTTCAGACTTAGATACACCCAAAATAGCCACATCAGGATAGTTAACAATTGGGGTAAATGCCGTACCGCCAATGCCACCTAAACTTGAGATAGTGAAACAGCTACCTTGCATATCCGCTGACTTAAGCTTGCCGTCACGAGCACGCACTGAAATGTCCATTAACTCACGAGATAGCTCAACGATACCTTTCTTATCAACGTCGCGAACAACTGGTACCATCAATCCGTTTGGTGTATCAACAGCCACACCAATGTGGAAATATTTCTTCTGAATTAATGATTCACCATCAGCACTTAAGCTTGAGTTAAACACTGGGAATTCAGCCAATGTTTTCGCTACAGCTTTCATCATAAAGACAAGCGGCGTAATTTTGTAATCCGCTTTCTTCTTAGCAGCAAGTGTATTTTGTTCTTTACGGAATGCTTCTAATTCAGTGATATCAGCTTCATCAAATTGCGTCACATGTGGAATCGTAACCCAGTTGCGATGTAAGTTAGGTCCAGAGATTTTCTGAATACGACTTAACGGCACTTCTTCAACTTCACCAAACTTACTGAAGTCCACCTTCGGCGCAGCAATCACATTCAATCCACCCGCACCACCAGCAACAGAAGTTGCAGCAGATGCTTTAGGGCGACTTAGCTCATACTTAATAAAGGCTTGTACATCTTCTTTTAAGATACGGCCCTTACGTCCGGTGCCTTTAACTAACGTTAAATCGGCGCCAAACTCTCTCGCTAAGCGGCGTACAGCAGGTGAAGCATGTACCACACCCGTTTTAGGTTGATTACCCGCACTTGGATGATGTGGCACTGGTGCAGCCTTAGCTGGAGCAGGTGTCGCTGCAGGAGCTGGTTTGCTTGCAGCCGGTGCAGGCGCTGGTGCACTTGGAGCTGGGGCGGCAGATGAAGTCGTTTCGACAGTGGCAATAATGCTACCTTGAGAAACTTTATCACCCACATTTACTGTTAAGCTTACAAGTTTACCAGCAAATGGTGCAGGCACTTCCATCGTCGCTTTATCCGTTTCAAGGGTAATTAATCCCGTATCCACTTCAAGCACATCACCAACGGCAACCAAAACTTCAATAACGTCGACATCCGATGCATCGCCAATATCAGGAACCGCAACTTCTTTCACTTCAACAGTGCTAGCAGCAGGCGCAGCAGCTTGTGTTGCTTCTGCAGGAGCTGTGGCAACTTGTTCAGCTGCAGCAGGAGCCGATGCGCCAACTTCAAGCATCAATACTAATGAGCCTTGAGACACTTTATCGCCAACGGCAACTTTAAGTTCTTTCACCACGCCCGCTGAAGGTGCAGGCACCTCCATCGTCGCTTTGTCAGTTTCTAAGGTGATTAAACCAGTATCGGCTTCAATGGTTTCACCCACACTCACCAGAACTTCAATAATATCAACGTTTTCAGCGTCACCAATATCTGGCACTGCCACTTCAATGATTTGCGAGCCGCCAGCTGCTGGCGCTGCAGGAGCTTCAACGATTGGTGCAGCAGGAGCCGCTGGTGCTACTGGAGCTGGTGCTGCTTGTGGCGCTGCTTGTGGTGCTTCAACAGGAGCCGCCGCAGAAGCTGCATTTAACATCGCAATCAGCTTACCTTCAGCGATGGTATCGCCTACAGCCACTTTTAACTCGGCTACAGTACCGGCAAACGGCGCTGGAATATCCATGGTTGCTTTGTCGCTTTCAACGGTAAGAATTGAGTCTTCTGCAGCGATTTCATCACCAACTGCAACACAGACTTCAATAACCTGAACTTCATCACCACCGATATCAGGAACCAAAACTTCTTTTAATTCAGCCATTTTGTTTCTCTCTATGCGAACTGTGGGTTGATCTTATCAACGTCAATACCGTATTCCTTGATAGCTTTAGTTAGCACATCAACTGGTATTTCGTTACGGTCGACAAGAGACTTAAGTGAAGCAATAACAATGAACTTAGCATCAACTTCAAAGTGGTGACGTAAATTCTCACGGCTATCACTGCGGCCGAAACCGTCAGTACCTAACACTTTGTAATCAGTCGGGATGTAAGCACGTAATTGTTCGCCGTAAATCTTCATATAATCTGTTGCGACAATCGCTGGTGCATCTTTTGATAACACTTCAGAGATATATGGCACTTTTGGCGTTTCAGTTGGGTGAAGCATGTTGTAACGCTCAGTGGCTTGGCCATCACGTGTTAACTCGTTAAAGCTAGTCACGCTGAATACATCTGCGCTAATTCCGAAGTCTTTTGATAAAGCGACAGCCGCTTTACGCACTTGCTCTAGAATCGTGCCGCTACCCATTAACTGAACTGAACCTTTACCACTACCTTGATGACTTTCTAGCTTGTAGATACCTTTAACGATACCCTCTTCGCTGCCTTCAGGCATCGCAAGTTGTTCGTAGTTTTCGTTCATAGTAGTCAGGTAGTAGAACACGTCTTCCTGCTCACCATACATACGACGAATACCGTCTTGAACAATCACAGCAATTTCGTAACCGTAAGTAGGATCGTAAGAAATACAGTTTGGAATAGTGTTTGCTAAGACATGGCTGTGGCCATCTTGATGCTGAAGACCTTCACCATTCAGGGTAGTACGGCCAGAAGTACCACCCACCATAAAGCCACGCGCTCGCATATCACCTGCAGCCCAAGCCATGTCACCAATACGTTGGAAACCAAACATTGAGTAGTAGATGTAGAATGGGATCATAGGAGTATCGTTAACTGAGTAGCTTGTTGCCGCTGCGACCCAAGATGACATTGCACCTAATTCGTTAATCCCTTCTTGTAATACTTGACCGGTTTTATCTTCACGGTAGTAAGCAACTTGATCTGAATCTTGCGGCTCGTATTTTTGTCCTTCATGGGCATAAATACCCACCTGACGGAATAAGCCTTCCATACCAAAAGTACGTGCTTCATCAGGAATAATCGGTACGATGTTCTTGCCGATTTTCTTGTCTTTAAGCAGTGCAGTTAAGATACGGACAAATGACATTGTGCTTGAGATTTGACGGCCATTAGAGCCTTTCAGCACTGAGTCAAAAATCTTAAGCGATGGTACTTCTAACTCTTCAGAGAACTTCTCAAGGCGAGTTGGCATCGCACCATGGAGTGATTCACGACGCGCTTTGAGGTATTTAACCTCTTCAGAGTCAGCACCTGGATGGTAGTAAGGAATATCTTCTAACTGATCATCGCTAATTGGGATATTAAAACGATCGCGGAAGTATTTAAGCGATTCTACGCCCATTTTCTTCACGTTATGCGCGATATTTTTACCTTCACCCGCATCACCCATACCGTAACCTTTTACTGTTTTAGCAAGGATAACTGTAGGACGACCTTTAGTATTTTTAGCATGTTGTAATGCAGCGTAAATCTTAACTGGATCATGACCACCACGGTTCAAACGCCAAATGTCATCATCTGACATGTTAGCAACCATTTCGGCAGTTTCAGGATATTTACCAAAGAAGTGCTCACGTGTATAAGCGCCACCTTTAGCTTTACAGTTTTGGTATTCACCATCAACGGTTTCTTCCATTAACTGTAGTAATTTACCGCTAGTATCACGTGCAAGTAATGGATCCCAGTAGCGACCCCAAATCACTTTAACGGCTTCCCAGCCTGCGCCGCGGAACTCGCCTTCTAATTCTTGAATGATTTTACCGTTACCACGAACAGGACCATCAAGACGCTGCAAGTTACAGTTAACAATAAAGACTAAGTTATCTAATTCTTCACGAGCAGCAAGACCGATAGCACCCAATGTTTCAGGCTCATCACACTCACCATCACCTAAGAAACAGTAAACCGTTTGCTCAGAGCAATCTTTTAAACCACGGTCAGTGAGATACTTAAGGAAACGCGCTTGATAAATTGCTTGAATCGGACCAAGGCCCATTGATACTGTCGGGAACTGCCAGTAGTCAGGCATTAATTTCGGATGCGGATAAGAAGACAGACCTTTACCATCAACTTCTTGACGGAATCCGTTCATTTGATCTTCGCTAATACGACCTTCAAGGAAAGAACGAGAGTAGATACCCGGCGCGATATGACCTTGGTAATACACTAAATCGCCGCCGTCTTTTGCATTAGGAGCACGGAAGAAGTGGTTAAAACACACATCATAAATAGTCGCACTAGAGGCAAAACTAGAAATGTGACCACCTAGCTCTAAATCTTTCTTAGAACCACGTAATACCATTGCAAGGGCATTCCAACGAACGATAGCACGAATGCGACGCTCCATTTCCTGATCACCAGGCATATGTGGCTCTTGGCCAGACGGAATGGTATTCAAATAAGCGGTCGTTGCCTTGTAAGGTAGATGAGTACCATTACGGCGCGCTTTATCGATTAACTGTTCAAGTAGATAATGCGCACGTTCAGGGCCTTCTTGCTCTAATACCGCTTGCAGGGAATCTACCCATTCTTGAGTTTCTAATGGATCTAAGTCTTGTAGCATATCTTCAGACATGTCGCTGTCCTTCTCTAGATACTGATAATTAATGTGTTTCGGTCAATCTATAGTGATGTTCACTATATTTTGTATCAAACACCGCTCTTTAAACGGCGCAAGCTACGCTGCAACCGACTGTCTTCTTCCCTCACTGACAACATGACTTCCTCGATGTAACTCAAATGTTCGTTCGAGGCTTCACGTGCCGCATCAGGATCACGGCGAACAATCGCAGCGAGTAATGCTCGCCTGTGTTCATTCGCCATAGTAGAGGCTTCTTCGCGACGGCTTAAAAGCTCTAAGTTCTGTGCCACGTTTTTGTGCAACACAGGGGTTAAACTGAGTACTAGGTGTAACATCGCCACATTGTGCGATGCTTCTGCAACTGCACGATAAAATCGCACAATCGCATCGGCTTGAGCTTCAATATTGCTCGCCGTTTCAACTTCATTAATTGAACGCTTGATGCTTTGCATATCGGCATCGTTTCCACGAAGCGCAGCAAAATAGGCCATCATACCCTCTGTAGCATGACGAAATTCCAATAAGTCGTATTGGCTTTCAGAGTCGTTATGCATCAGCTCTACAATTGGATCTGCTAGGCTCTGCCAAAGTTGCTCTTTGACGTAAGTGCCTCCACCTTGTCGGCGCATTAGCAGACCTTTGGCTTCTAACTTTTGAATCGCTTCACGCAGAGAAGGACGAGACACTTCAAACTGCAAGGCAAGCTCACGCTCAGGCGGTAATTTTTGCCCTGGTTGCAAGCTACCTTCGAGGATCATGCGCTCTAGCTGCTCCATGATCACATCTGAAATTTTTGGCTGGGTTATTTTGCTATAAGCCATTTGGCCCTCAGCTCCGTTGTCAATTGGTCTTACCAATTTATATGAGATAGCGCACTTTATCAAATCAAACAATTGATGTCTAGTTAGGCTAGTGTTGAATGGATGTTGGCTAAAAGTTTAAAACATCACAACTCTTAAGGTGCTATGAGCATAACGAAAAAAAACTTTTAAGGGGTCTGACCATTTCACAAACGCAACCACTGAGGGGATACGGAATGTTTCAATGTCGTTAGCGGCTAAAATATAAAGCGCATTTCTAGTAAACTTTAGCAGCTAATTTAAATGCTAATCGTCTATAAAATAAAAACTGTTTTTCTATTTCAAATAAATATTAGTTATGCATTAATTTCGCATAAACTTAATGGTGTATTAACTCACCACACCGAAGATAGTGAGTACCGACAAAACTGTCAGTAATAAAATAAAGTTACGTTTACTTAATGCTAATAATGCCAACGTTGGCTGCACACAAACAGGCGCCGAGGTTGATTCAGGTATACTTTCAGCGGCTATGGCTGTACGGGTGACAATATTTTTTGCATGATTGCTGGCACTGAATACCTGTTTACGCCATTCGGCAATGCCTGAAGCGAAATGACCACTTAATACAAAACCAAAGCTAAAAATGCGACTCGGTAGCCAGTCGAGTAAAAACAGTAATCGACTAATAAAAGGCATATTGAGTTGGTTTAACTGATTATGTTGGTCATAAAAACGTACCGTGCAATAAAGCACTGCACCAACTGGCCCAAAGAAGATCAAAAATAATGCTACAGCACCGTAGTACCGATAATTAACCCAAGCCACTGTTTTACCTATTTGTTGGCCCAAATCTTTTTCATCAATAGCATCTAAGCATTCAGCACAATCTAGGCTTTCGGCATAATGGTAACAGGCCTGTACATCTCCTCGACACGCCGCAAGCATGTATTTTTTGAAGTTATTACGCAGAGTTTGATGGCTAAAACAAAGAATGGATATTGCTACCCATAGCAATAATGTCATTAAGTCATAAACGAGACCATCCAAGAGGACTAACAAGAGAAAAATCATAACCGCAGGAATAAGGATAACAACAGAAACCCAAATAGCTGAATCAAGTTGCTTATCTTTCCAAAATAAAGACTGGTATTTAGCGAGCATTGAATCAAATTGCCAACTTGCAGGAAGTAGCTTGAGTCTTTCGACCATGATTGCAATTAATAACGAAAAAAGTGCCATGTGACTCCTGCAAACTAAACAAAAATAAAGTTACTGGATAAACGCAAAACCAAGTACAACAATAAGTTCAACACTATAATTAAAAAATGACTTTATAACAAAGGCTTACTTGGCCTTACCTTCTGAAGTATACAAGCTAACAACATCATAAAAACCACTGACACAATAGACATTTACTGTTAGATTCCGAACATCATTTAATCAGTGGCATTAGCTGGCACCACGGTTTGCTAATAAACTAAAATATCGTGACCAATCAAAACTATCGCCAGGATCAGTTTTTCGCCCCGGTGCTATATCGCAGTGCCCTACAATTCTAGTTTGATTAAGCATAGGGTATACATTGAACAACTCCAAGGTTAATTCAGCTAAAACTTGATATTGCTCATTGGTATAAGGAGCATCGTCTGTTCCCTCAAGTTCGACCCCCACCGTAAAGTCATTACAATTGTCACGACCTTCAAAACTCGACACTCCAGCATGCCATGCCCTGTCATCACAACTGACATATTGCACTAACTCGCCATCTCTACGTATTAAAAAGTGCGCAGAGACTTCAAGACCCGCAAGCTCTTCAAAACTAGGATCGGCACTGACATCTAAACAACCTTGAAAAAGGCCATCAATGTGCGGTAAACCGAAGCAGCCTGCGGGAAGGCTGATATTATGAATAATTAATCCACTCACCTCATGTAGGGGTCGTTGATTAAAATGAGGTGACTTACATATGCGGGCTTTTCGGTGCCAGCCTGCATGAATACTTTTGTTCATAATCTATTCTTATTATCAGCGTTAAACTACAACCTTTAATGGGCTGTTATATACATAATGAATTTAATCACTAAGCTTGTTTCTGCGTTGCTAGTAAACAAGCTTAATGTATCAGTTAAGCGCTATATTTTGAAATAACAACTGTGGTAAAGTTGCTCGCATACCTGTTTTATTATCAGTTGGATTTCATTATATATTGACCAACTTGATGCAGCTGTTATAGCAAGGACAAATCACATGATTGAAAATGACATCCGTCACGCAGTGAAAACCGCTCTTGATGAAGATCTAGGACACAATCCGTCTCATACTCCAAAAGACATGTTAGCTGCAGATATCACAGCACAACTTATTCCTGCTGAAAAGTATGCAGAAGCCGAACTTATCACCCGTGAAGAAGGTGTTTTTTGCGGTAAAGCTTGGGCAGAGCAAGTATTTAACCAACTTGGTGGCGAAGTCGCTTTACATTGGCATGTTGATGATGGTGATTTATTAGTTCCGAACCAAGTGCTATGTGAGCTTTCAGGGCCAGCGAGAGCAATCTTAACTGGCGAACGCACTGCAATGAACTTTATTCAAACGCTATCTGGTGTAGCGAGTTTAACCAAGCATTATGTCGACAAATTAGCAGGCACACACACTCGTCTGCTTGATACGCGTAAAACCATTCCAGGACTTCGCACAGCACAAAAATACGCAGTCACCTGTGGTGGCGGTAAAAATCATCGCATCGGCTTATTCGATGCATTTTTGATAAAAGAAAATCATATTATGGCTTGCGGTAATATTGAGCTGGCTGTCAATGCAGCGAGAAAACTAGCGGCTGATAAACCCGTGGAAGTTGAAGTTGAGTCTATTAATGAGTTAACTCAAGCATTAGAAGCTGGCTCAGACATCATTATGCTCGATAATTTTGATGTCACTATGATGATTGAAGCAGTAGCACTAAATGAACAATTTAAGCAAAAAGGCTTTAATACTAAATTAGAAGTCTCTGGTAACGTCACTATCGACACCATCAGTGATTTTGCAAAAACTGGCGTCGATTTTATTTCTGTTGGCGCACTCACCAAGCATGTTAAAGCGCTTGATTTATCATTACGTCTAAAATCATAAATATCGGCGAACTCGTTACTGATATAGATTAGAAACACAGTTATTAGCATTTAGGTACTTATAACAAATGACATCAACAAAATGGCATAACTAACAATTAAACCTTGATGTTTCTATGAAGCCTGCTTGAAGCAGGCTTTTTAATACCTTGCTAGTGCTCCTAAAAAGTGCGTAATCAGCTTTCTCTAATAACTTCAGCGATTACTCACTTCACATAGAGAATATGACTTTGGTTATGGTTATGGTTTCACGAGCACAAATAACATGTCTAAACATTGGTACATCGAACTAAATAAAGCCTTTATCTGATTCACACTGAGACAATAATACTGTCATTCAGGCTAAAAAACGAGCTGCATTTATTGTCATTCCAACCTTTAATCTGCTCATTGCTTTCTTATTTGAAGCGGGAGTTCATGCTTTCGATTTTAATTGAATTCCAGTTTCTCATAATACCTTGGGAGGTCCTACCATTATTAAAGTTTCATTTATATAGTACTTATTTCTATATGTTTAGGCTGTTTAACAATGCCATAATTTTGACAAAACTAATCGACAGTCAATTATTATTCAAAACAAGCAAACATTGTCACAAAAATGTTACTTACTGAGTCGTTTCAATGAAATAAAACCAGCAAAAAACGCTTTTTTCGCACTTTACGCCGATAAAGTATTCCCTTTTTAGTAACTTTATAATAACGTTCACTACAGACGAGTTAATGTTGAGACGCAAGCCTTAACAAATGACTTTTCAAAGTGTTACCTTGGTAACAATTAATTGCTTTGATAAGTAATTTTTAAGCACTAACTCTCAACTGAACACTCCGTTAACAATGTAGCAAGTATGTTACACTGCTAATTGTGGTCAAAGGTAAAGTGGCGAATATTCAAACACTACTCTATCCTTTAACACTAATGTAACGATATGGCTTATGACTGGTTTCCCTGAGAAGCGAGTTATTTAGCTGTCTCGTAACTGCATTACCATTTTAATAAGAACACTAGTTTACTAATGTCGGAAGGATTGTGGTGATAGGACACCACTTAAAGTTATTAAGGGCCTTTAATAATTTTAAGTTTCAAGGATAAGAACAAGCCCGAAGCAATACAGAGAGAGACAAAAATGAAAAGCATTAACCAAATGAAAAACGCTAAGGGTTTTACTCTTATTGAATTAATGATCGTAGTAGCGATCATCGGTATTCTTGCAGCAATCGCATTGCCTGCTTACCAAGATTACACTGTTAAGTCACAAGTAGGTTCTGCTTATTCTGAACTTAGCTCTTTAAAGTCACAATTTGAAGTTATTAAGAATGAAGGTAAAACACCTTCATTGACTGCTACTGACGCTGGTTATATAGGTCAGACTGCTGGCGGCGGTCGTTATTGTGCGCTTACAGTTACAGGTACAAGCATTGCTTGCTCAATTAAGAATTCAAATGCAGATAAAGCAAATGGTAAAACACTAACATTGAACCGTACAACTGAAGGTGTTTGGTCATGTGCTACAGGCGGTGGTTTAGACGCTAAATTTAAGCCTGGAAGCTGTAGCTAACAAGCTTTTTAAGTATTAAAACCTAGGTGTTTAAGCCTAGGTTTTTTTTTGTCTATCAGATTTAGAAAGCATACCAGATGAAATAGACAAGTGTTTAAAAACTAATTGCACCATCTATCCAAACTCTTGGATGTTGGGTATTCTTTAGTTCTGAATGTTGAAAACTAGATGCTACAACACCAACAAATATTGTTGTCAGAATAAATAACACTAACTTTTTTCCTTTCCTTAGAGTAATGAACCTCTTATCTGAATATTGCCTGTCATAGAGTCCCACAGAAATAAGAAATATAAGTAATAATTGAGAGAATGGCATAACTATAACTCCGCTAAATAGAGAATAAATAGCAGCAGATAGAACTGAAAACAAAACACTCTCTAACACAATGTGATTAGAGCTTAACTGAGATAATACCTGTTTAAAATACAAACAAATTAAACTAAGAGTAACTAAAAACATTGGGATGCCGTACTCATATAGGATTTGCAGCATTGAATTATGTAAATGTGCATTTGCTAGAGGCCTTCCTTCCCCCCAAGCAAAACTCATTGGTCCAAAACCAAGCCAAGGGCGATCGAATATAGTGTTAATAGCATATAACCACATCTCCAGTCTGCCAGAACTCGAAGTATCTAAATTAACAGTAGGCGAATCAAAAAAAGTATTCGGTAAAACAACAATAAATACTAGCCAAAGAATGAAGCCAACTGTGAAAGACTTAGTAATAAATAATATAAATAACTTCTTTTTAGGATGTATTGAAAAATAAGTGATCAGACTAAAAGCTATGAGCAATGACAAAACTGCTCCGCGTGCCTCAGTTTGTAATAAAGCTAACCAATGAAGTGAAGCCAGAACTAAAGCGATTTTTTTATATTTATGTAATGGTTCAAAAAATATAACCAAAGAGAGTAAAGGGTAAATCATCACCTGTAGTTGATTAAAAAATCGTACATTATCATACCCAGAGATGAGACTTGAAATTCCAGCCGGACCATTATCTAAATAGGAAAATGTAAGATATAGCAAGTAAACAATAAAATGAAGCACAGAAAAGCATACAGCGAAAAAAAGCAAATAACTGACTAGTTCTAGTTTAGTTAATACTTTTGTTATGCTACAAAAGCACACAAAAACAACAAACAAAAGAGCCAAATTTGTAAGCTCAATCCCACTCCAATAAGGATGTTCACTTAATACTAAAGAACTTATGATGAGCGCTAAGATAGCTATCGCAAAAAGCCCTTGATTAGGTGTTGGCGATAAAAATGTTAGATTGTTTGTTGCACACAATAAAAGTACAGAGAACCATATAAACAGTAAAACCAAGAAGCGCTTACTGTCATATAAAGTTCCTATTTCAAATATATCAGTCAATCGATTCGCTAAAACTGTTCCCAGTATGATAGTTATCAAAAAAACAATTAATATAGCAAAACTAGCTGTTCTTAGCTGCATTCATTAAATACCATTAAAACTTGTTAAAAGACTCACTATTTAGCAGAATTGATATAACGCTCAAAACTACTGCTACCTAATACATAAACAAACCTTGTTGCTTTAAATTATCCTGCTTAGCTATGTTTTTTTACTTCAGATAAAATAAATTGCTGACATAAACTTCTATCTATTATTGATATAATAAAGGAATAAAAGGTTGATTTATTAGCATATATCATCTAGGAATAAAATTTTATAGCTACAAAGCAACTGTGCGTTTCTATTGAATGACATCTTAACTAAAAGAAGTTAATATTTGGTAAATATTTATAATTTGGAATCCTCATGGCAGCAACAAGTCTCAATTTAGGGCTTTCAACCGTTTTTGTTAGAAAAAATTTATTAGACGAACAACTGATGTCTGATGCAATTTTACAATCTCGGAAAAAAAGAAAGACTTTAGTAAGCACGATAGTTGCTATGAAAGCATTATCTGCGAGAGAAATTGCAGAAATGTGCTATGAAGAATACGGCTCACCATTACTGGATTTATCCGAATTTGATGTAGCAAATATACCTGAAGACCTTCTTAACAAAAAACTCATTGCTACCCATAACTGTTTACCGCTTTTTAAACGCGGGAATAGGCTCTACATTGCTACCTCTGATCCAACGAATATTGCAGCATTAGAAGACTTCCAATTTAGTCTAGGTCTGCATGCCGAAGCAATTATTGTAGAAGATGATAAACTCAATACCATACTTGAAAAGGTACTTGAAGATGATATTTCAGGTCTCGGCCTCGATGGCATGGATGAAGAAGCATTAGCAGGTATTGAAGTTACAGATACTTCACAAGAAGAAGAGCCAGCAGAAAGCAGTGATGATGCACCAATAGTTATATATATAAACAAAATTCTAACCGATGCAATTCGCAAAGGTGCTTCAGATTTACATTTCGAGCCTTATGAAAAACGTTACCGTATTCGTTTTAGAATCGATGGTATCTTACATGAAGTTTCTGAGCCCCCAGTCAATCTTTCAAGCCGAATTTCTGCTCGCTTAAAAGTCATGTCGAAATTAGATATTGCGGAGCGCCGTGTACCGCAAGATGGCCGAATTAAAATGAAGCTATCACGTACTAAATCTATCGATTTTCGTGTGAGTACACTCCCAACTATTTGGGGTGAGAAAATTGTAATGCGTATTTTAGACTCTTCTTCTGCGCAATTAGGTATTGAAAAACTTGGCTATGAAGATGATCAGCGTCTTCTATATGAAGAAATGCTCGCTAAACCACAAGGAATGATATTAGTAACAGGGCCTACAGGTTCTGGTAAAACAGTCTCGTTATATACTGGCTTAAATATTCTTAATACGGAAGAGCGAAATATATCAACAGCTGAAGATCCTGTTGAAATTAACCTTGAAGGCGTTAATCAGGTTCATATCAATTTAAAAGCTGGGTTAACGTTTGCTTCAGCACTTAGATCATTTTTACGTCAAGATCCTGATGTTGTGATGGTCGGTGAGATCCGTGATTTAGAAACGGCAGAAATTGCAATTAAAGCCGCACAAACAGGTCACTTAGTATTGTCGACCTTGCATACTAATTCTGCAGCAGAAACCTTAACTCGATTAATCAATATGGGTGTACCTGGCTATAATATTGCTAGCTCAGTGAATTTAATTATCGCTCAGCGACTTGCAAGACGATTATGTCCTGAGTGTAAATCTCCAGAAGATGTTCCCACTGAAGAATTACAGCGCCTAGGTTTCAGCGAAAGCTCAATTAATAATGGGTTCACGGTTTACAAACCGGTTGGCTGTGACCATTGCTCTGGCGGTTATAAAGGTCGAGTGGGTATATACGAAGTAATGAAAATGACAGATGAAATCGCTCGTACCATTATGGAAGGAGGTAACTCTCTGCAAATAGCCAAACAAGCAACACAAAGTGGTATGCGAGATCTACGTTTATCAGGCTTACTCAAAGTAACGCAAGGGATTACTAGTATTGCTGAGGTAAACCGTGTTACAAGCTTTAATTAACAAGCTGTAAATTTTCGTTAAGCATTGATTGCACATAATAAATAGAAAAGGATTTGCTTTATGGCAACAGCAGCGGCAAGAAGAAAGCCGAGAACAAAAAAAGACACCAAGCTACAACCTAAAACCTTCACTTTTGAATGGAAAGGTGTAAATAGAGATGGTCAAAGAACATCTGGCGAACTACGCGGCACTTCGATTGCTGAAATACGCAGTGTTTTAAAAGCCCAAGGAGTGACTCCCAAGGGAGTGAGAAAAAAAGCGACTCCACTATTTAAGTCAGAGAAAAAGATCACTGCGATGGATATTGCAATGATTACTCGACAAATAGCCACTATGCTAGCCGCAGGTGTACCGCTTGTTACAACCATTGAACTTTTAGGCAAAGGTCATGAAAAGGCTAAAATGCGTGAGCTATTATCTGGAATTTTGACCGACGTTCAATCAGGTATTCCTCTATCTGATGCTATTCGTCCCCACAGACAATATTTTGATGATCTTTATGTTGACTTGGTCGCTGCTGGTGAACATTCAGGATCATTAGATGCGGTATTCGATCGCATTGCTGTATATAAAGAAAAAGCTGAGGCCTTAAAATCTAAAATTAAAAAAGCCATGTTTTATCCTGCAGCTGTCGTTATCGTAGCTATAGCAGTTACGGTATTATTATTATTATTTGTAGTCCCTCAGTTTGAAGAAATATTTAATGGTTTTGGTGCCGAGCTACCAGCATTTACTCAAATGATCATAGGTATTTCAGAGTGGCTGCAAAGTTCTTGGTACTACTTTGCTGTTGCTTTAATAATTGGAATTTTTGCATTTAAAAGAGCACATAGAAATTCCCAAGGCTTTAGAGATCAAGTCGATGTCGCATTACTGAAAATCCCCGCAATTGGTGATATTTTACATAAAGCAGCAATGTCTCGATTTGCGCGCACTCTGGCAACAACTTTTGCCGCGGGTGTCCCATTAATTGATGGTTTAGAGTCTGCTGCTGGCGCATCCGGTAATGCCGTTTATAAAAAAGCATTATTAAAAGTACGCCAAGAAGTCATGTCTGGTATGCAAATGAATGTAGCAATGAGAACCACTGGCATCTTCCCTGACATGCTTATACAAATGGTAATGATCGGCGAAGAGTCTGGTGGATTAGATGACATGCTTAATAAAATTGCAAACATTTATGAAATGCAAGTTGATGATGCAGTGGATGGCTTATCAAGCCTGATTGAACCGATCATGATGGTTGTCATTGGCACAATTGTTGGTGGTTTGATTATCGGTATGTATTTACCTATTTTTGAAATGGGTAACGTTGTCGGCTAAAGCTTAAAACATTAAGAATAAAAAAGTCATGAATGAATTTTTATCTAGCTTCATAACATCAATGAGCCAATCACCTTGGCTCTTTCTGTCAATTAGCTTTATCTTTGCTGCCACCATTGGCAGCTTTTTAAACGTCGTCATCCACCGCTTTCCAGTGATGATGAAACGTCAATGGCAAAGTGAATGTAACTTTTATTTATCGGAATACCACCCAGACATCGTCAAAGAAGTCGGTGAAAAACGTTTAAATAAGCCAATAGACAAATACCCCCTAAAATATAACTTAGTTGTACCTGGCTCAGCCTGCCCGAAATGCAAAAGTAATATCAAACCTTGGCATAATTTACCTATCTTAGGTTGGATTTTATTAAAAGGTAAATGCGCTAATTGTAAAGCAACAATTAGCGCTAGATACCCTCTGTTTGAATTAATAACAGGCATTTTAGTTGCAGTGCTTGCTTGGCACTTTGGACCTACCTGGCAGTTTCTATTTGCATCAATACTGACGTTTATACTGATAGCATTAACAGGTATCGACCTAGATGAAATGCTACTACCGGACCAGTTAACCTTACCTTTATTGTGGCTTGGCTTGCTTATTAATCTTAAGGGGATCTATGCAAGCCCTACTGATGCCATAGTCGGTGCAGCTGCTGGTTATTTAAGTCTTTGGTCTGTGTTTTGGTTGTTCAAGCTAATTACAGGCAAAGAAGGCATGGGTTATGGCGATTTCAAATTGTTAGCCGTGTTTGGTGCTTGGTTAGGCTGGCAATTTTTACCGCTTATCATCCTCCTATCTTCGTTAGTAGGAGCCATTGTCGGTATTACTATGATGTTATTGAAAAATTTATCGAGAGAAAACCCGATTCCATTTGGCCCATACATAGCGGTAGCAGGCTGGATTGCATTAGTCTGGGGACAAGATATTATCAATTGGTATCTTGGAACCTTATATTAATTAGAGCGCAATATGTCTAAATATATAGTCGGACTTACAGGTGGAATAGGTTCAGGTAAAACCACGGTTGCAAATCAATTTGCAAAATTAGGAATTGAACTTGTAGATGCGGATATTATCGCAAGAAAAGTCGTTGAAAAAGGAAGCGACGGACTGAAAAAAATCGTTCTCCGTCACGGCCAAAAACTATTGCAGCCTTCTGGTGAGCTCGATCGAGCAGCGTTAAGAGAAATTGTATTTGATAATGAGAAAGAACGGCTTTGGTTAAATAACCTACTACACCCAATGATCCGCAACGCAATGCTCCTAGCGGTAGAAAATGCTAAATCAGCCTATGTAATTATGATTGTTCCCTTGCTATTTGAGAATGGGTTAGATAGTTTAGTCAATACGACTTTAGTGGTGGATATTCCACCACATGAACAAATAGCCAGAACAGCAAAACGAGACGGGGTCGAATCAGCTCAAGTTGAACGTATTATATCCAGCCAAATAGACCGAAATACGAGACTTTCTAAAGCAGATAACGTTATTGAGAATACTCAATCTCCCGAGGCATTACGAGACACTGTTCAGTTATTACATTTGAGATATTTAGCCCAAGCATCTTCAGCATAGATAATAACAATGAATAACGATCTGATTTATGAGCAACCATTAAATGAAAAAACGCGTAGTTACCTAAGACTCGAATATTTAGCAGATCAGCTTAACAGTCATGCCAATGATGACCAGCAGCACCACTGTTTCTACCCTCTTTTTTCGCTTGCTGAACTAACAGATCGTTGTGATTACCGTTCTGATATTCTTAAAGACATCGATAAGCAGCTAATTGTATTAACAAAATGGCATGCTTTACCTCATGTTGATAAACAACAAATACAATCAATAATTGACCAACTTCAAGCAGCAAAAGCTCCACTGCAAAGTAACGACCGTATCGGCTGTAAGTTAAAGCAAGATAGGTTTATATCCGCTTTAAAGCAGCGTTTTGGTATGCCTGGAGCATGTTGTAATTTTGATTTACCTCAACTGCATTTTTGGCTTTCAAAGCCTTGGAATGAAAGACAAAAAGATTTGAAAGCATGGATAGCAAATTTTGAACCTATTTTGAAACCTATTACATTATTGCTAGAGCTAACTCGAAGTACTGCTGAATTTAGAACCTCAGAGGCAGAACAAGGCTTCTATCAAGGAACCAGTCCCCAAACCTTGTCACTTATTAGAGTAAAACTATCACAATCTCATGGTTGTTACCCTACCATCAGCGGTCATAAAAGCCGGTTTGCCATTCACTTTGTTAATTTTGATTCTCAAAAGCATACCGACAAACAAATTAAATTCAAACTAGCTACTTGCCAATAAATTCTTTAGGATCTCACTGTATTAGTTAGAGAGAAGAATTATGCCAATTTCAGTTAAATGTCCAATTTGCCAAAAAGATGTTCAATGGAACAGTGAATCTAAATTTAAGCCATTTTGTAGTGAACGCTGTAAAATGATTGATTTAGGAGATTGGGCTAGTGAAAAACATGCTATTCCAGTAAAGCCAGAGTTTGATCACGAAACATTAGATACAGAAGGATTCGATGAAGGTGACTTCTTCAAGCATTAACCTACCGGAAGTAAAAATGAAAAGAGTTCATGTAGCCGTTGGCGTTATCATTAATGATGAACAAAAAATATTATTAGCAAAGCGTCACTCACACCTCCATCAAGGTGGTAAATGGGAATTTCCTGGTGGTAAGGTGGAAAACAATGAGACGGTCACACAAGCGCTAATTAGAGAGCTTAAAGAAGAAGTAAACCTAGATGTTTATACTTCGATTTCATTTTTGGAGATAGCACATAATTATCCTGATAAACATGTACTACTGGATATACATTTAGTCAAAGAGTTTGATGGGAGCGGAGAAGGTCTTGAAAATCAAGAGATCAAATGGGTAGAGGTCTCAGCCTTGCCACAATATGAATTTCCTGAAGCCAATATACCCATCATAAAGAAACTAATGAGCGAAATAATATGAACCACACAGGCTGGTGCTGATTACATTAGCTTTAATTTAGTTTAAATATTTCAACGTAACCAACCGCATTACCATAGCTACTACTACAACTTTTTACTGCTAATGACATATACGCATGATAATGACATGCTTGAGCACTTACACTATCTGTAACGCCACTCTAAATACTTAAGAATTAAACTCCAAAGGCCCGTTATATCAGTAATGGGCTATCTGCTCTCTTACGAGTGAAATTAGGCCCTTGGCAATGAACTACTTTCACATGGGCGTATTGACCACACTGTATTTCGCTGCACTCAATTCACTTAATAATCAGACACAAAAAAGCCCGAGACGTGAGTAACGGGCTACCTGCTCTCAATTAAGAGAAATTAGGCGTTTGGCAATGACCTACTTTCACATGGGCATATCGTCCATACTGTCTTTCCCTGCACTCAATTCACTTAACAATCAGACACAAAAAAGCCCGTTACGTGAGTAATGGGCTATCTGCTCTCTTAAAAGAGAAATTAGGCGCTTGGTGGTGACCTACTTTCACATGGCATATCAATCACACGATCAGCAGTTCATGAGTCTAAAATTGAGCTTTAGCTTCGTTTCTGAAGATGTATATCTTAAATTACAGACACAAAAAAGCCCGTTGCATGAGTAACGGGCTACCTACTCTCTTAAAAAACAAATTAGGCACTTTACCATAGCTGACTTTCACATGGGCATATCATCCACACTTTCTTTCACTACACTCAACTCACTTAACAAGCAGACACAAAAAAGCCCGTTACGTGAGTAACGGGCTATCTGCTCTCTTAAAAGAGAAATTAGGCGCTTGGC
>NZ_LZFV01000034.1:0-730 GCF_001675935.1 Shewanella sp. UCD-FRSSP16_17 | reverse complement strand
TCGGACATCGTTAGCTCAAATGCTTGTTACTAGCTCGCCAACGCTTTTCGCAAGTTACTACGTCCTTCATCGCCTCTGACTGCCAAGGCATCCACCGTATACGCTTAGTCACTTAACCATACAACCCAAATAAGTTTCAAAGAAACTCAAGTTGTACCGTAACTAGCTGGTTTATTACATAATTTGCATGTGAATTAACACTACACAAATTCGCCTTAGTTTTAGAATATTCAAGACACTTAATAAAGTGTTTTGAGAACTCAATGTATTACTAAAAAGGGATTAACTTCCCAGTAATACGATTTGTAATTAATACAACGACAGACATCATCGTATTAAATACTATCAGCTTTCCAAATTGTTAAAGAACAATGCTAACCGGCTGGCGGCGCATTTCGCTCAACTCCATAAAGGAGTAACAAGCAATCTGTGTGAACACTCAACAAACATTAAGTTAGTCGTATAGGTAAGGAGGTGATCCAGCCCCAGGTTCCCCTAGGGCTACCTTGTTACGACTTCACCCCAGTCATGAACCACACCGTGGTAAACGTCCTCCCGAAGGTTAGACTATCTACTTCTGGTGCAGCCCACTCCCATGGTGTGACGGGCGGTGTGTACAAGGCCCGGGAACGTATTCACCGTAGCATTCTGATCTACGATTACTAGCGATTCCGACTTCATGGAGTCGAGTTGCAGACTCCAATCCGGACTACGACGCTACGACGAGCTT
>NZ_LZFV01000033.1:0-758 GCF_001675935.1 Shewanella sp. UCD-FRSSP16_17 | reverse complement strand
TTCCCCATTCGGACATCGTTAGCTCAAATGCTTGTTACTAGCTCGCCAACGCTTTTCGCAAGTTACTACGTCCTTCATCGCCTCTGACTGCCAAGGCATCCACCGTATACGCTTAGTCACTTAACCATACAACCCAAATAAGTTTCAAAGAAACTCAAGTTGTACCGTAACTAGCTGGTTTATTACATAATTTGCATGTGAATTAACACTACACAAATTCGCCTTAGTTTTAGAATATTCAAGACACTTAATAAAGTGTTTTGAGAACTCAATGTATTACTAAAAAGGGATTAACTTCTCAGTAATACGATTTGTAATTAATACAACGACAGACATCATCATATTAAATACTATCAGCTTTCCAAATTGTTAAAGAACAATGCTAACCGGCTGGCGGCGCATTTCGCTCAACTCCATAAAAGGAGTAACAAGCAATCTGTGTGAACACTCAACAAACATCAAGTTAGTCGTATAGGTAAGGAGGTGATCCAGCCCCAGGTTCCCCTAGGGCTACCTTGTTACGACTTCACCCCAGTCATGAACCACACCGTGGTAAACGTCCTCCCGAAGGTTAGACTATCTACTTCTGGTGCAGCCCACTCCCATGGTGTGACGGGCGGTGTGTACAAGGCCCGGGAACGTATTCACCGTAGCATTCTGATCTACGATTACTAGCGATTCCGACTTCATGGAGTCGAGTTGCAGACTCCAATCCGGACTACGACGAGCTTTATGAGATTAGCTAGACCTTGCGGCTT
>NZ_LZFV01000032.1:0-762 GCF_001675935.1 Shewanella sp. UCD-FRSSP16_17 | reverse complement strand
ATGGCTGCATCAGGGTTTCCCCCATTGTGCAATATTCCCCACTGCTGCCTCCCGTAGGAGTCTGGGCCGTGTCTCAGTCCCAGTGTGGCTGATCATCCTCTCAGAACAGCTAGGGATCGTCGCCTTGGTAAGCCATTACCTTACCAACTAGCTAATCCCACCTAGGTTCATCCAATCGCGAAAGGCCCGAAGGTCCCCTCCTTTCCCCCGTAGGGCGTATGCGGTATTAGCAGTCGTTTCCAACTGTTATCCCCCTCGACTGGGCAGATCCCTAGGCATTACTCACCCGTCCGCCGCTYGTCAGCAAAGTAGCAAGCTACTTTCTGTTACCGCTCGACTTGCATGTGTTAGGCCTGCCGCCAGCGTTCAATCTGAGCCATGATCAAACTCTTCAATTAAAGTTTTTTGAGACTARGTCTCGGCTCAATGAATTCTGATTACATTATGCAGACTCGGAAGAATCTACATCCTGTTTGTTACATATTGCTATGAACACTCATCACTTACGTGATTCAGAAAATATTGATAATAATTTTGATTGCTGCATTCTTTACAAGAAAGAGTGAGCAATTTCGATTAACTCAACACCTGTGAGTGTCCACACAGATTACTTGATAAATTGTTAAAGAGCGTTAGCGCATCTCGGTAAGCCCGAGTGGCTAGGGATGCGTATTTTACGCAATTCCCGTATCGCGTCAAGTGATTTTTAAACTAATTTAAAAACTCTTTTCAGCGTCACTTTTCAGTGAACTGATTTGGCGT
>NZ_LZFV01000031.1:0-838 GCF_001675935.1 Shewanella sp. UCD-FRSSP16_17 | reverse complement strand
GACAGCAACGGTAACGACCTGTCTGCCAACGACACTGAAAACCTYGATGCCCTTTCAAGCAACATCACCGTYGATTTAGTCATCGATGGCGATAATAACGGTGACATCACTGGTACATCACAAGAYATTCCAGCAGGCGGCACGGTCACTCTGGTGATCACCGATATTGCGGGCACTGCAATTACCATCACCGATGTGGCTGTTAATGCAGATGGCACTTACTCTGTCGATAACGTTGACCTATCTACGCTTGTGGATGGCGACATCACAGTGGTTGCAACCGCGACTGATTCAAACGGTAACGACCTGTCTGCCAACGACACTGAAAACCTCGATGCTGTTGATGCTGAGCTAACAGTAGACTTAGTGATTGATGCATCKAACCAAGGTGATATCACTGGTACGAGCCAGGATATTCCAGCTGGCGGCACGGTCACTCTGGTTATCACCGATATTGCGGGCACTGCAATTACCATCACCGATGTGGCAGTAAACGCGGACGGCACTTACTCTGTTGATAATGTTGACCTATCTACGCTTGTGGATGGCGACATCACAGTGGTCGCAACTGCAACCGACAGCAACGGTAACGACCTGTCTGCCAACGACACTGAAAACCTCGATGCCCTTTCAAGCAACATCACCGTTGATTTAGTCATCGATGGCGATAATAACGGTGACATCACTGGTACTAGTCAGGATATTCCAGCGGGTGGTACGGTCACTCTGGTAATTACCGATATTGCGGGCACTGCAATTACCATCACAGATGTGGCAGTAAACGCGGACGGCACTTACTCTGTTGATAATGTTGACCTCTCTACACTTGTGGATGGCG
>NZ_LZFV01000030.1:0-849 GCF_001675935.1 Shewanella sp. UCD-FRSSP16_17 | reverse complement strand
GGCAGTAAACGCGGACGGTACTTACTCTGTTGATAATGTTGACCTCTCTACACTTGTGGATGGCGACATCACAGTGGTGGCAACTGCAACTGACAGCAACGGTAACGACCTGTCTGCCAACGACACTGAAAACCTTGATGCCCTTTCAAGCAACATCACCGTTGATTTAGTCATCGATGGCGATAATAACGGTGACATCACTGGTACATCACAAGACATTCCAGCTGGCGGCACGGTCACTCTGGTTATCACCGATATTGCGGGTACTGCAATTACCATCACAGATGTGGCAGTCAATGCAGATGGCACTTACTCTGTTGATAATGTTGACCTCTCTACACTTGTGGATGGCGACATCACAGTGGTGGCAACTGCAACTGACAGCAACGGTAACGACCTGTCTGCCAACGACACTGAAAACCTTGATGCTGTTGATGCTGAGCTAACAGTAGACTTGGTGATTGATGCATCGAACCAAGGTGATATCACTGGTACATCACAAGATATTCCAGCTGGCGGTACGGTCACTCTGGTGATCACCGATATTGCGGGCACTGCAATTACCATCACCGATGTGGCTGTTAATGCAGATGGTACTTACTCTGTYGATAATGTTGACCTMTCTACACTTGTGGATGGCGACATCACAGTGGTCGCAACCGCAACCGACAGCAACGGCAATGACCTATCTGCCAATGACACTGAAAACCTCGATGCTGTTGATGCTGAGCTAACAGTAGACTTAGTGATTGATGCATCGAACCAAGGTGACATCACAGGTACGAGCCAGGATATTCCAGCTGGCGGCACGGTCACTCTAGTGATCACCGATATTGCGGGCACAGCAAT
>NZ_LZFV01000029.1:0-904 GCF_001675935.1 Shewanella sp. UCD-FRSSP16_17 | reverse complement strand
AAGCGATTTTCAAACTATAATAGTGTGAAGATTGTTTAAAAAAGGGATTGAGGTTAACTTTACTAAGATATTTTGTCGATTTGACGCTCAGTTTGGTGAACTTATAGCCGAACAACAACAATTGATGAAAATAGCTAAAAAAAGCAGTTGACCTCGATACCCTGAATAAGCATAATACGCCCCGTCCTCACGACGAGGGCAAGAAAGAATAAAGTGGCAATGTAGCTCAGCTGGTTAGAGCACAGCACTCATAATGCTGGGGTCGCAGGTTCAAGTCCCGCCATTGCTACCATCTTCTCTAGATGTAAATTAAGAGATTGCTGGTTAGTTAAAGTTTTAACTTTAGAAATATGACCGGCTACCTTCTCAAGGTTAAATGAGCATCGTGTTCTGGATGATAAACAGAGTCTGTGCGGGAGTGGTGGAATTGGTAGACACGCCAGATTTAGGTTCTGGTGCCGCAAGGTGTGAGAGTTCAAGTCTCTCCTCCCGTACCATTATTAAGAAAATTGGCTTATAGCGAGTTTTCAAAAAAGCTTTAGATTGGGATATCGCCAAGTGGTAAGGCACCGGGTTTTGATCTCGGCATTCCCAGGTTCGAATCCTGGTATCCCAGCCATTTTAAAGTAAGTAGTAAAGATTATTGGGATATCGCCAAGTGGTAAGGCACCGGGTTTTGATCTCGGCATYCCCAGGTTCGAATCCTGGTATCCCAGCCATATTTAACCTTACGGTTAGAGCAAAAGCCCGTCTTATGACGGGCTTTTTGTTGCCTGAAATTTAGTATCAGCGTTATGCTTGAAGCACTCTAGCGCTTAACAATGGCGCTTTGATTATTCAGAACCCTAACGGCGTTTGTTATTAGCGAGCTATCT
Source organism: Shewanella sp. UCD-FRSSP16_17 (assembly GCF_001675935.1). Classification (NCBI taxonomy): domain Bacteria; kingdom Pseudomonadati; phylum Pseudomonadota; class Gammaproteobacteria; order Alteromonadales; family Shewanellaceae; genus Shewanella; species Shewanella sp. UCD-FRSSP16_17. The sequence goes on along the minus strand of NZ_LZFV01000029.1, from coordinate 29 downwards.
TTAGAGAATGTGATGCAGATAAACTAAAC
>NZ_LZFV01000028.1:0-919 GCF_001675935.1 Shewanella sp. UCD-FRSSP16_17 | reverse complement strand
TTTTGAGAACTCAATGTATTACTAAAAAGGGATTAACTTCTCAGTAATACGATTTGTAATTAATACAACGACAGACATCATCGTATTAAATACTATCAGCTTTCCAAATTGTTAAAGAGCGGGCTTAAAAAAGCCAAAGATAAAACTGTCGTTTTATCTTTGGCGTCTCTATCCATGAGCAAGTAAATGGTGGAGCTATGCGGGATCGAACCGCAGACCTCCTGCGTGCAAGGCAGGCGCTCTCCCAGCTGAGCTATAGCCCCATTTACATGCAGTCAAACAAAAATATCGAATACCAATTAAATTGGCTTGCCAATTCGTATGCTAATCAAGGCAGTTTAATGCGACGTTTAGCCTGCTAAACGAGTATTAAACTAACGAAGAGTAGAAAAGAATTGGTGGGTCAGAGTGGACTTGAACCACCGACCTCACCCTTATCAGGGGTGCGCTCTAACCAGCTGAGCTACAGACCCATTTTTTTTGGTCTTTTAATCCTTACTCTGCATTACTTTCTTCGTTTCTCAGTCATGTGCTAAAGCACACTCCCTACGAGACTCATCAAGTGCCTTGATTAAGAATCAAAATCCTCAAAAATATCTTTCGATACTTTGCTCTTACTTTCTATCAAGTAATCTGTGTGAACACTCAACAAACATTAAGTTAGTCGTATAGGTAAGGAGGTGATCCAGCCCCAGGTTCCCCTAGGGCTACCTTGTTACGACTTCACCCCAGTCATGAACCACACCGTGGTAAACGTCCCCCCGAAGGTTAGACTATCTACTTCTGGTGCAGCCCACTCCCATGGTGTGACGGGCGGTGTGTACAAGGCCCGGGAACGTATTCACCGTAGCATTCTGATCTACGATTACTAGCGATTCCGACTTCATGGAGTCGAGTTGCAGACGTCGAGTTGCAGACT
>NZ_LZFV01000027.1:0-921 GCF_001675935.1 Shewanella sp. UCD-FRSSP16_17 | reverse complement strand
TACTTTCTTTGGTTTTCCGGCTGCGACTAAACGTTGGTAAGTTGCTTTGAAAACAGGATTTGATTGTATGGCTGACATCATTGCCATATACAAAACTGTCCTGACCTGATGCCGTCCACCTTGTATCTTTCTTTGGCCTTTGAAGCGACCACTTTCCTTATTCATTGGTGCAACACCAACTAATGAACTCGCTTCTTTATTATTAATATATCCGAGTTCTGGTAGGTTACTGATAATTGAAGCTGCGGCTATTTTACCTATCCCTTTCATGCTTTGTAGAATGACATTTTTGGCTTGGCTGATTTATTACGAGAAGCGGGTTGGACTCGATGAGTTTAACTATTTTAGYTTCTATCTTTTCTATCTGATTTTTAAATACAGTTAAGATAGGTTTGATGGTCATCGCAAGCTCTTTCGGCAGAATTTGCAGCCTGTTCTTCTCCATCGTTTGCATCGCCATAATTTGATTACGTCTTGAGACTAAATCGCTCATAGCCTGCATGATGTCAGGCTTTAAAGTAGATAGCTTAGGCTTAATCGCATCGCCATAGTGGGCGATGAGCTGCGCATCGAGCTTGTCTGTTTTAGCTTTTTGACCAATGGCACCAGCAAATCGTTTTATGTGTATTGGGTTCGCAATAACGAAGGGAAGGTTTGCTTCAGCACAGGCCATAATAAATGGCATTTCTAAGCGACCTGTTGCTTCAATAACGATGCGTTCAGGATGGTGTTTCTTGATTAAGTTAACAGCTTCTTTAATTCCTTTCTCATCGTTTTTGACGGTGAAAAAGATATCGAGAGGTCGGATATATATATCGAGCTGAAACTTACCCGTATCGACACCGATGTTAATGTTTTGATTAGTTTTTGAATTCATAATAAGCTAACTCTTGCTTGCAAATGCGGGTTCGAGACCCAGTA
>NZ_LZFV01000026.1:0-970 GCF_001675935.1 Shewanella sp. UCD-FRSSP16_17 | reverse complement strand
CTTACTCTGTTGATAATGTTGACCTCTCTACACTTGTGGATGGCGACATCACAGTGGTGGCAACTGCAACTGACAGCAACGGTAACGACCTGTCTGCCAACGACACTGAAAACCTTGATGCCCTTTCAAGCAACATCACCGTTGATTTAGTCATCGATGGCGATAATAACGGTGACATCACTGGTACATCACAGGATATTCCAGCAGGCGGCACGGTCACTCTGGTGATCACCGATATTGCGGGCACAGCAATTACCATCACWGATGTGGCAGTAAACGCGGACGGTACTTACTCTGTCGATAACGTTGACCTATCTACACTTGTGGATGGCGACATCACAGTGGTGGCAACTGCAACCGACAGCAACGGCAATGACCTGTCTGCCAACGACACTGAAAACCTTGATGCCCTTTCAAGTAACATCACCGTCGATTTAGTCATCGATGGCGATAATAACGGTGACATCACTGGTACGAGCCAGGATATTCCAGCAGGTGGTACGGTCACTCTGGTGATCACCGATATTGCGGGTACTGCAATTACCATCACTGATGTGGCAGTCAATGCAGATGGTACTTACTCTGTTGATAATGTTGACCTCTCTACGCTTGTGGATGGCGACATCACAGTGGTGGCAACTGCAACCGACAGCAACGGTAACGACCTGTCTGCCAACGACACTGAAAACCTTGATGCTGTTGATGCTGAGCTAACAGTTGACTTAGTGATTGATGCGTCGAACAAAGGTGACATCACTGGTACATCACAAGATATTCCAGCGGGTGGCACGGTCACTCTGGTGATCACCGATATTGCGGGCACTGCAATTACCATCACTGATGTGGCAGTAAACGCGGACGGTACTTACTCTGTTGATAATGTTGACCTCTCTACGCTTGATGTTGACCTCTCTACGCTTGTGGATGGCGACATCACAGTGGTGGCAACTGCAACCGACAGCAACGGCAA
>NZ_LZFV01000025.1:0-1078 GCF_001675935.1 Shewanella sp. UCD-FRSSP16_17 | reverse complement strand
CCAAGACAAACCCTCGTGAGCTTAGAAGATACGCCTTACTACCACTGTTGTTCGCGTGTGGTACGTAAGGCGTTTTTGTGTGGTTTTGATAAATCGACAGGTGAAAATTTTGAGCATCGCCGTGAGTGGGTTGATTCACGTATTGTAGAATTGGCGACCATTTTTGCGATTGATATTTGTGCTTATGCAGTGATGAGTAATCATTTACATGTGGTGTTAAAAGTTGATGCTGATAAAGCGAAGCTCTGGACAGATAAAGAGGTGCTGCTCCAGTGGCATAAGGGCTTTAAAGGGACGTTGTTAACTCACAAATTTATTAAAGGTGAAGACCTAAATGAGTTTGAATTAAAGACAGTGAATGACAGTATAACCCAGTACAGACAGCGTTTAATTGATATTAGTTGGTTTATGCGCTCACTCAGTGAGCCCATTGCTCGCATGGCAAATAAAGAAGATAAATGTACTGGTCGATTTTGGGAAGGGAGGTTTAAATCCCAAGCACTGCTTGATGAGGCTGCAGTATTAGCTTGTATGGCCTACGTGGATTTAAACCCCGTTCGTGCCCAAATGGCGACGACACCCGAAACGTCAGATTACACCAGTATTCAACGCCGAATAAGCTCAGCAATCAAAGGTGAGCAACCTGCTGAATTATTGCGATTTGTGGGTAATGAACGCCAGAGTATGCCTAGCGGGTTAATATATAGTGTGAAAGACTACATCGTGCTTGTTGAGGATACAGGACGCATTATTCGAGATGACAAGCGTGGTGCGATAAGTACGAGTAGCCAGCACATTCTTAATCGACTCAATATTCCCGCTGAAAACTGGTTAAAAATCACTACAGAGTTCGAGGCATTATTTAAAGGTGCGGTTGGGGCACTGCCAGCGCTAACTGAATATTGTGAGCATGTCGGCCGCAAACGACGACAAAGCGCAGCTAACTGCCAAAAGTGGTTAAGCGCCTAGCATAACCTCTCTGATTGAATCACTTTAATAAACACCATTTTCACTCCTCTAATAAACACCATTTTCACTCCTCTCAGTAGCTTGAAATCATATTGAAGTGAGGGGCTGG
>NZ_LZFV01000024.1:0-541333 GCF_001675935.1 Shewanella sp. UCD-FRSSP16_17 | reverse complement strand
CTAGGGATCGTCGCCTTGGTAAGCCATTACCTTACCAACTAGCTAATCCCACCTAGGTTCATCCAATCGCGAAAGGCCCGAAGGTCCCCTCCTTTCCCCCGTAGGGCGTATGCGGTATTAGCAGTCGTTTCCAACTGTTATCCCCCTCGACTGGGCAGATCCCTAGGCATTACTCACCCGTCCGCCGCTCGTCAGCAAAGTAGCAAGCTACTTTCTGTTACCGCTCGACTTGCATGTGTTAGGCCTGCCGCCAGCGTTCAATCTGAGCCATGATCAAACTCTTCAATTAAAGTTTTTTTGAGACTAGGTCTCGGCTCAATGAATTCTGATTACATTATGCAGACTCGGAAGAATCTACATCCTGTTTGTTACATATTGCTATGAACACTCATCACTTACGTGATTCAGAAAATATTGATAATAATTTTGATTGCTGCATTCTTTACGAGAAAGAGTGAGCAATTTCGATTAACTCAACACCTGTGAGTGTCCACACAGATTTACTTGTTTGATTGTTAAAGAGCGTTGACCGTGTTGGTCAGGGATGCGTATTCTACACCTCCCGCTGTCAGCGTCAAGTGTTTTTTCAAACTTCTTTTCGCCGTTGATTTAAGGTGGTTAAAACCGCTTCAAATCAAGCTGACTCAGTGTTGGCTAGTGCCTGTTGCCGTGTCAGTGGATGCGCATTATAGGGAGATTATGAAACCGTGCAAGGGCTTTTTTAAACTTTTATGACAAATGGGGTTTAAGCGTTTATTAATTAACCACTATGATTTAATTATCTTCAATTTTGCAGTTTAAAGACCTAGTTTGCCTCTTTCTATAAGGAAATAGAAAACGGTTTTTATAATCTAGTTCCCTTTCTATAAGGCTATCTTTACGCTTTTATGGTCAAGTATATTGATTTAGCTATTGGTTTTATCATTCAATTAGCCTATTTTATTTTGATTAAAGGATTTTAGGCTCCACCATCTAGGAATGTTTATGCTTAGTTTACGTTTGCTGTATTTAGTTTCGTTTGTTTGTTTTTCGCAGTCAGCTTTAGCAACTGTTATTTATACTTGGGTAGATAAAGACGGTGTTTCTCATTATAGCCAGCAACCACCAGCAGATGTTGACTCTAAAAAAGTATACAGCGAGGACATTGAGCCCGCTCAAGTCGGTTATGTACCCGTAAAATCTGTCAGTTCTTCTTCACAGTCTAGTTCTAGTGAAATGGATTTAGCTCAAAAAGCTGCATTAATCAAAGAGCGAGATGCTGAACAAGCCGCTTCAATTTGTGAAAGTGCTAAACACAGCTTAAATGTATTAAACACATATCAACACTTACATCGCAAAGATGCTGATACAGGTGAAGAGATTGTCATAACTGAAGAAGAACGCTTGGCTCAAATTGAAAAGAACGAAGAACGTAAGCAGCTTTTTTGTCAATAATATAACAAGTTTATTAGCTACAATGATAAAAGGAGCCAATGGCTCCTTTTAATTAACTATTCATGACACCTATTCAAGGTATATATCATCTCTACCTGCTGCCCTAGTTCAGTTTACGCGAGCAGGTTATTCTGCTTTACCAACTGTATACATAGATTTAAACGTGCCACTATTACATGTCTCTGTTCCTGACTTCCAACCATTATCAAATGCATCAATGCCATCAAGTGTTTTATCCTTCATTGATTCGAGTGTCTCATTTGATTTCTTTTGTGCTAATGCACTGGTGCAACCTGTGTTGTAGCCAAAGTGGTATAAGCTATTATATTCAACATTACCGACTTCGATAATTTCACCTTCTTGTTTTTCAGGTGAGCTAGAACATCCGGTTGCAGCTATTGAGAGTAAAGCAAAGCCTAATACGACTGATTTATTCATGTTATATCCTTCTACTTGAAATCAGGTTGCTATTCATAAGGGAACATATTGAAGTTAGTAGATCAATTCACTTGTCGCAAGCTTATGGGTTCAATGGCTACTGTAAAGTTATATTTCAATAAAAAAGGAATGGTATTTACCATTCCTTTTATTACTGTCGCTGACTATTTATTGGGTAAACGTCAGTAATCCATCGTTGACATCAATCATAATCGGTTTACCTGGAAGTAGTTCACCTTTTAATAAATGTTGCGCTAATGGGTTTTCAATTTCTTGTTGCAGTGCTCGTTTAAGCGGTCTTGCACCATACGTTGGATCAAATCCAGCTTCGGCAATTAACGCCAATGCATTTTTAGAGATTTCCATGGTGAAATCCTTTTCAGCCAAGCGTTGTTTCAAGTTCTGCAACTGTATCTCTGCAATATGCGCTATATGCTCTGCATCTAACGGATGGAATACCACGGTCTCATCAATACGGTTTAAAAACTCTGGTCTAAAGCTCTGCGTCACCACATTCATTACGGCCGATTTCATCTGCATATAGTCTTGAGAGGCAGAACCTTCCTGAATAATGTCAGAACCCAAATTAGACGTCATGATGATAACGGTATTTCTAAAATCAACAGTACGGCCTTGGCCATCCGTTAAGCGACCATCATCTAATACTTGCAGCAAAATGTTGAATACGTCAGGGTGCGCTTTTTCTACTTCATCTAACAAGATGACTGAGTAGGGTTTACGGCGCACAGCCTCAGTTAAGTATCCACCTTCTTCGTATCCCACGTACCCAGGAGGTGCACCGACTAATCTTGAGACAGTGTGCTTTTCCATAAACTCTGACATATCGATGCGAACCATTGCTGATTCGGTATCAAATAAGAAGTTAGCTAATGATTTACACAGTTCAGTTTTACCCACACCGGTTGGCCCTAAGAATAGGAATGAACCAATTGGGCGGTTCGGATCGGCAAGTCCAGCTCGGCTACGTCTTATTGCATTTGATACCGCTTCTACAGCTTCATTTTGACCTATCACTCGCTGATGTAGTGCATCTTCCATTTGTAGTAACTTATCACGCTCACCTTCTAGCATCTTAGAAACAGGTATTCCTGTTGCCTTTGAAAGTACTTCGGCGATTTCTATATCTGTGACCTTGTTACGCAATAACGTCATATCTTGCATTTCTGCTTGCGAAGCCAAATCGAGCTGCTTTTCTAACTCAGGAATACGGCCGTATTGTAATTCTGACATGCGAGTTAAATCTCCCGCACGTTTTGCGACTTCCATATCCATTCTTGATTGCTCGAGATCGGCTTTAATATGTTGAGTTCCAGCCAATGCCGCTTTCTCGGTATGCCAAATTTCATTCAGTTCGCTGGCTTTTTCTTCGACTTGCTTCAGCTCAACTTGTAAATGCGTTAATCGTTTACGACTTGCTTCATCTTCTTCTTTGGCAAGTGCTTGCTCTTCTAGCTTAAGCTGGATAGCACGGCGATCTAATCTGTCTAACGCTTCAGGTTTTGAATCTATTTGCATTCTGATACTTGATGCCGCTTCATCGATCAAGTCGATAGCTTTATCTGGTAGCTTTCTATCAGAGATATAACGATGCGACATACTTGCGGCGGCAACAATAGCAGGATCGGTTATCTCTACATGGTGGTGCAATTCATAACGCTCTTTTAATCCACGTAATATTGCAATGGTATCTTCAACATTAGGCTCTTCCACCAGCACTTTTTGAAAACGACGTTCAAGTGCGGCATCTTTTTCAATATATTGGCGGTACTCATCTAACGTTGTTGCGCCAACACAATGTAAATCACCACGAGCAAGTGCAGGTTTTAACATGTTACCTGCATCCATTGCTCCTTCGCCTTTACCTGCACCAACCATGGTATGCAGCTCATCAATAAATAAAATGACTTGGCCTTCTTCTTGAGCCAACTCATTTAATACCGCTTTTAATCGCTCTTCAAACTCACCACGATATTTAGCACCAGCAATTAACGCGCCCATATCTAATGACAGTACACGCTTATTCTTAATGCCTTCAGGAACCTCACCATTAACAATTCGTTGAGCTAAACCTTCAACAATGGCGGTTTTACCGACGCCTGGCTCACCAATGAGCACTGGGTTATTTTTACTACGACGCTGTAACACTTGAATTGTACGGCGGATTTCTTCATCACGACCGATAACAGGATCAAGCTTACCTTGTTCAGCTCGCTCGGTAAGATCCACTGTATATTTGTTTAATGCTTGGCGTTGATCTTCTGCGTTAGGATCATCAACTTTTTGTCCACCACGAATTTGCTCAATGGTGGTTTCCAATAACTCTTTACTTGCACCAGCATCTTTCAAGCACTTGGTTAACGCATCACTTCCTTCAAGCGCGGCCATCACAAATAGTTCAGATGAAATATATTTGTCTTTACGTTTTTGAGCTAGCTTGTCACAAAGGTTAAGTAAACGAATTAGGCCCTGAGATAACTGAACATCTCCCCCAGTACCTTCCACTTGTGGCAATTTTTCTAACTCTTGACTCAAAGAAGAACGCAGCGCACTAACATTTATACCCGCTTGCGTTAGTAAAGGGTGAATTGAGCCAGAATCTTGGTTTAATAACGCCATCATCAAATGAGTAGGTTCAATGAACTGATGATCACGCCCTAATGCTAATGATTGCGCATCTGAAATAGCGATTTGAAATTTGTTGGTCATACGATCAAGTCTCATACGTCCTCCTAATCAATTTAATAAAAACGAAAGATTTGATAATTAAAATATGGGGATGTTTATGAAAATTTCAATCGTGTGAATAAAATTCTGTACATTAGTGTTAGATTAATTGATTAAGATCAAATCGATAAAACAGATTAAGATTTTAACCAAATGAAAGAAGCCATTCGTCCTGTTTGTTGATCTCGGCGGTAGGAGAAATAATCAGGATTAGTAAAAGTACACACATTTGCACTATAAATGTGTTTAATTCCTTGTTTAGATAAACGCATGGTTGCAAGCCCACATAAATCGGCTAAGTATTTCACGCCATGTGGTTTAAACCATTGCTTAGCTTCAATATCTTGTTCAACAAATTGTTGCTTTACCTCTGCACCCACTTCAAAAGCATTTGGACCGATTGCTGGTCCCAAATAAGCAATTATGTCACAGGCTTCTGCATTAAAGCGCTTTATTGCAGACTCTATAACCCCATCACACAATCCACGCCACCCTGCATGCACAGCAGCAATTTCAGTTCCTGCTTTATTACATAGCAACACAGGCAAACAGTCGGCGGTCATGACGGCTAACGCCACTTTGGCATGATCAACATAGCTTCCGTCAGCTTTGGGAGGAATAGACTGAGGTGAAATATTGGCAGGACTTACTTTTGAGTAATCGATAATAGTAGTGCCATGAACTTGATCTAACCAAGTGACTGGTACATTAATCGCTAAGGTTTGCTGAATTAAAGCTCTATTAGCCAAGACATCTTGAGGGGCATCGCCTACATGTAAGCCTAAATTTAAGCTATCAAAAGGCGATAGACTTACACCGCCATGACGTTCTGTCATGGCGATGCCGATATTGTCAGGTATTGGCCAATTTACGTGATACACGCTATCCCCTTCGCAGCGAATACTTATAAATACTCGATTGGGTTTTCTTCAGTATCTTGACGTAACGCTCTGGTCAGCATTTGCATATCTTCAGGGATAGGCGCTTGCCATGACATGATTTCATGGGTAAATGGATGTGCAAGCTCCAAACGTACTGCATGTAGCGCTTGACGTTCAAAGTTTTTCAAAATATCAAAAAACTCTGGGCTAGCTTTTTTAGGCGGACGTGGGCGACCACCGTATACAGGATCGCCAACCAACACGTGACCTATGTATGACATGTGAACACGAATTTGGTGAGTACGCCCCGTTTCTAAGCGCAATCTTAAACGTGTATGAGCACGGAATTTTTCAGCAACACGATAATGAGTAACAGAAGGACGACCGCCCATGACAACTGCCATTTGTGTACGGCGCGTTTCATGACGATCAATCGGTTCGTCTACTGTTCCGCCAGCGGTCATCATCCCAATCACAATCGCTTCGTATTCACGTACAATATCGCGCGCCTGAAGTGCTGCAACTAAATGGGTTTGCGCTTCAACCGTTTTAGCAACCACCATTAAACCTGTGGTGTCTTTATCTAAACGATGCACAATACCAGCACGAGGAACATGTTCAATCTCAGGGCAATGATGTAATAGCGCATTTAACAATGTGCCATCAGCATTACCAGCACCAGGGTGAACAACCAAGCCAGCTTGCTTATTTACCACTAAAATATGATCGTCTTCGTAGACAATATTTAGGTCAATTTTTTGTGCTTTGTCTTTTACTTCTTCTTCGAGCGTTGCTTCTACCGCAATTAACTGCGATTCTAGTACTTTCTCACGAGGCTTATCGACAACAACGCCATCGACTGAAACTGCACCAGATAGGATCCATTCTTTGATGCGTGTACGGGAATAATCAGGGAACAATTCAGCCAAAGCTTGGTCTAATCTTAAACCGGTTTGGATTGCTGTGATCTCGCTTTTTAGGTTAATCTCTTGTGTCATAGGAACCGTACCCCTTTTTTGGGGTCCAAAGTGAATGTGCTATCTGTTACAATCGGATTGTTTTCTATTTTACAGTGAAATGGAAAAATTCTTAACAACAACTTATAAAAGAATTGAATTTACATATGTATAAATTAGCCAAAGGCGCCGCCCTAGTATTGTTTTCATTAGCTTTAACAGCATGTAGTACCTCTAAAGGTTTTGAAGATGAAGACCTCAGTGGCAAGTCTCCAGAGGGACTTTATGCTCAATCTAGAACCTCAATGGAGCTAGGAAACTACTCTAAAGCAGTTAGAACACTTGAAGCATTAGACTCTCGTTACCCATTTGGCCCACATAAAACTCAAGTTCAATTGGACATGATTTTTGCTTATTACAAAATGGACGACGTCGCATCAGGTATTGCAAATATCGATCGTTTTATTCGTTTAAACCCAACGCATCCAGATATTGATTATGTCTATTATATGCGTGGTTTAACTAATATGCAGGCAGATAATTACCTATTTCACGATATGATGAATATCGATCGTACTGATCGTGACCCTAAAAATGCACAAGACGCCTTTAAAGATTTTGATCGTTTAATCAAAAGCTATCCAAACAGTAAGTATACGGCTGATGCTCAGCAACGTATGCAATACCTTAAAAACCGTTTAGCACAATACTCGATTAAAGTGGCTGAGTATTATATCAAAATGGAAGCATGGAGTGCAGCAGCTGTTCGAGCACAATCTGTGATGGAGCAGTTCCCTGGCACACCAGCAACCGAGCAAGCTTTAGAAATTATGGCGCAAGCTTATGGTGAATTAGGCCAAGAGCAACTTCAACAGAATACATTAACGGTTATCGCTGCTAACTATCCAGATAGTGACTTACTCAAATAACAGTCAAGAATCATATTGCTGATTCTACGTTAATATAAAAAGCCTGCGATATATCGCAGGCTTTTTTGTTTTGAAGATTACACATGATGATAAACAAAACCGCCATAAAGGTATTTAGTGGCTTCGGCACCGAGTACCGCCACCTTGTCACCTGCTTTTAATCGTCCTGAATGAATCAACCTCGATAAACTGACCCAAATAGCGGCTGAGCCTAAATTACCAAGATGCTTGGCGTCATTGATCACTCGCTCTGGTGAAATGCCTAATGCTTTTGCCATTAGCACATCAATATGTCCATTGGCCTGATGAGGCAAAATATATGCAAAATCATCTAGCTGATAGCCTCGGCTTTGCAGTGCTTGGCAACCTAGCTCAAACAACTGACTACCTTGCTCACGCACAGCTTGGGTGTTGTGATGGAATCGAGCCATTTGTTTTGTCCCGACATCATTAGCCCCGCCATCAAGATAAAACCCTGGTGGTTTTTGATGTCCAATTTGACCTAAATAAATATCAGATATTTTGGCAGTCTGTTCATCTTGAGGCCCTAGCACTACTGCTGCTGCACCATCCCCCATTTGTACATAATTAACCAATTGTTCGGTATCGATAAAGTCGTTATCCATATCAAAATAAACCGAGCCTGTTTCTACCCCTACTATTGAAACGGGTTGCTGATTAACAGCGCAAAAGGCCGACGCAATTTGTAATCCGTTGGCAAATCCCGTACAAGCCTGTCTAAGTTCTAAATAGGGACCATGAAATGCCATTGCATCTGCAAGCCATGCTGCATTAGGGGGGACTTGTGTATGAGGTGTGCATGTGTGGCTGAGTAAATAATCTAACGCTTCAATATCAAGGTTTGCATTCACTAAAGCTTGAGTCAGTACTTGCTGACTAAGCTCAATACTCGAAGGAGATGTTGAACTGGTTGGAGTCGATAGATCTCTGACTAAATGGCGCCCCTCAATACCCAAACGCTTCGCAATGGTTTTAGCTTTTCGCGCTGCAAGTCTACCGCACTGTTGAGACAAGGCATTTAGTAGCGCTTCATTATTGATATTTGTATTAGGCAATTGATGAGAAATGCCTAATAGTGATAGGTCATGCTGTGCAAATTTTACTGCCATTTTTCCTCCAATTTATGTTGGATAGCATCTAAGCAAATCCCCATATTTTCAAATGAGTGATGTTGGCTGGTGAGTAATTGAAAAAGCTCATGTGTGATTAAGGATTGTTGCTGATAAAAGTCGTCATTTGTCGCCCCTAATTCGATGGCATGATGACGGCTAATGTATACATGCTTGGCTTCGTCTTTTTTAATCAAGCCACATAACACACTAAAAGGGTGCTCTCCTCCAAGTTTGCTGGTTTCAAATGCTTGCATAATTTGGGTGACACATGTATCTAAAATAGCAATACGAACAAAGTGTTGACTGTAATCATTTACTCGACCTAAACCGCTATAAAACCTTTTTGCCAACCGTTGAACTTGGCGGGTATCTTCTATGTATGGAAGCTTATCCGATACTGTTTGCAAGGCTATATCATGACGACACTCGTCAGACTCGACTTCCATTAGTGAAGTCACTATCTTGCCATTCCTTTGTGGTGTCTGTGTTGATAATTTTTTATCTAAGTCTTGAACATGTAATCTAATAATTTCTTGATTAAAGACCAACTGAGCCGACTGTTCACCACACAGTAATAGGGGTAATAAACGTGCCATTGATTCCGTTTGGTTATCAGAAAATAAAAGTGGGGTTTGAGCCTGAAGATTTATCCAATCTTGAAGCCTAAGTGCATTATTACCTTGAGTAACCTTTGGCAAAGCTTGCTTGCCAAAACAACGTTTAATCTTAATTGTCATTAATGCTTTGTCTCCGCAGTTGATAAATAACAGGCAATACGAAAACATCAAAGATCCATGCCAATAGAATCACCATACAAGACAACAAACTTAACTGTGCAATAGGCGCAAAATCTGACGCTAATCCAATGCCAAAACCCAGTACTAAAGTTAAACTGGTAAAACAAATCACCGGAATAACGCCCGCATAATGCATCCAAAATAATTGCAGATAAGTTGCACGACTTTCGATATCAGATGTTTGTGGCTCAGGTAACTTCAACAGTAAATGCAAAGTATCATCAACAATAATCCCAAGCATGATGCCTAATACGACCGCACTGCCAATACTGATATACCCACCAACCAGTTGCCAAATAGCGAACACCCAAAGCAAGGGCAAAAAGTTAACCATTAACCCCACCAAAGCAAAGTATGGGCTTTTTTTCAAAAAGCCTAACACTAGGCTTAGGGCCACTAACGCAATACCAAATGACCACAACATACTGTTTGCGTTATGAATGGATAAATGAGCGAACAATAAACTACTGCCTAATGCTGGGCTTACTGATAAAGCGGTTTTATTTGCAGCAAGCCATGCAGTTGTTTTGGCTTCGAACGCTAACATTTGCTGCGCAGTGAGGGAGGTTAAATAAACGGTGATTAAACTCGATTGATATTGTGATGAGATTTCTGCTTCGAGCCCGATATCGCTGACGCTATGTTGTGTCATGATCCGTTTAAGTTGACTTTGCGATAATCCGGCACTTTTTACCCAATCACCAATATGGGTGACATGGTTAACTTCTGGCTGTTGTTGCAAAAAGCGAGCAAATTGGAATAAAAAGCCCAGGTATTGCTTGTCATACATAGGGACAGAACCAGTCCCCACCTCAAAATACAATGGATTTATGCCAAAAAAATCTTGCTGCATAGTGAGTTTAGATTGAGTAAAGGGGTTATCGTCAGGAAAGTAATTAAGCGGGTCATCATTAAGCTCAAGTTTACTGGCACTTAATAAGGCCAATACTGAAACGAGTCCTACCACCATGAGAATTGACTTTGGCAATAACGCCGCTCGTTTGGCTAACGTGATCACAGGATTAAAAAAGACACGTAACTTGCCATCAGAATAGTTCTGATTAGCCTTGCTCACGATAGTCACCAATAAACTGTGACAAAGTAGATAATGGCAAGCCACGGCAATGGCCACTAATATCCCAAAAACTTGTATCGGTGGTGATGGACTAAAAGCGAGTAAACCAAAACCCAATATGGTCGTCAGTGTTGCGTACAGTAGGGGTTGTTTATTATGTGAGAAGCTAAAAATTAGCGGATTATTGTCACCCGCTTTTATTCCTGCTTGCCAGCCTAGGTATAAATGCGCTGAGTAAGCCAGTGATAAGGTTATAATTATCACTGGTATAAATGCACTTATCGCTGCAATAGTAAGGTTAAACCAACCTGCTACTCCAAGTACTATAGCTAAGGTCACAGCACAGTTAAGTGCGATAGCAAAAAGCCATAATCTAGCTTGAATAAAAAATAATGCCATTAGACCGATAATGACAAATAGGCTGGGTGCAAACCAACTTAGGTCATGGCGTAACACCTTGGCATATTGCCAATTGAGCGCCTGTTCACCTGACAACAAAACCTTCACAGCACTTTGAGCTTGATTGAATTTAGGCACAAGGTTCGCTGTCGCTGCCTTTGCTGACCAAAATGACTCAGAGATACCTTGCAAACGATCAATACTTTCCAAACGCCACAGTGCCTCTGTTGAATATTGCTGCATATCGTTTTGACCAAACTCAATACTCAGGATAATAGCTTTACCATTGTCAGATAACACCAAAGGTAAGCGAGGATGTTGTTTATAACTTAAAAGCAGGCTATCGCTTATTGATTGATTTTGACTTGAAAATTGCGAGTGAGTTAATGATTGAGTGAGTGCTTGCTTCTGCCCCGTAACCACAGAAGACTCGTTTACAAGTGGCAGACGTTCAATAAATGCAGCATAACCCCCTATCGCGCTGATATGCTGATCAGATTGTAAATATTCAATAAAATCAAGTAATCGACTTTGCTGCTCAGGTTGTCGCCAGTCTTGCTCATTTTCCAATAAAAGCAGTAAACCATCTTCGCGGACAAATGTTTGCTGAAGTTGATTTAGTCCAACAAATCCTGCGTCATCATGGGCAAAATAGTCGTTAAAATTAACATCAAGATCAATCTTCGTTGCCCCAATGATACTGAGCAGCACCAATAGTAATACGGTAGCCCACACCCCAAAAGGGTGTTTTTGCGAGCCAGCGATTAATGACAATTGCCAATTCAAATGACTATTTCCTCATACTGCTATTAAGTTTTCTATTCAGTTACCTTAATAGACCTTATAATCTTGTTTTATTGTTCAGCAAGTTACAAAAAAGTTAATAGTTAATGCGATAAACTGATATTTCCAAACATGCTAGCAGGAGTATTCAGCACCACCACCTTAACGCTAGTCAGCATAAAGCCTCGATACTCTCCCCAATGAACCCATACGTAGCGTTTTCCGGATAGACTTATTCATAGCTGCTTTATTAACAAATAGCTTATGATTTAGGCCTTTTGTGGAAATCTTGTTCAAACAAGCTAAAAAAAACAGTTATCAATAAAAAAAAGTTGACTCCAGACTGCAAAAAACGTTTAATTGCGTCCGTCGCCCGAATAGCTCAGTCGGTAGAGCAGAGGATTGAAAATCCTCGTGTCCCTGGTTCGATTCCGGGTTCGGGCACCATATTTAGATTTGGTGGCGAAAGCGACCAAATAACGAAAAAGCCTCGCAATGCGAGGCTTTTTTGTATCTGTTAATAATTGCAGTAAAACTGACAACTACCCTCGCCGGCTTTAGTCATAATAACCTTAGGCAACCATTAAGCTGCCTACAGTTTGATGATGAGTGAGTTAATCATCTACTCACCTAACACTTTAGGTGCGTGAAACAAGCTCGTCTTTGTTGTGATTCTCTGTTAGCGAATTACCTGTTAGAAACGTCTTGTTAGCGTGCTTCTTAATATCTGGTTGTTAGCTATGCAGGTTCAATATAATCAACCAACATCTGCACAGTTTGGTTTCCCCTAAACTCATTGACATCCAGTTTATACGCAACTCTAGCGTGCTTAATTGTGGCATCAGGCCAAGTTTGTAAATCAACATTGAATGCAATAGCATCCATCATCACTGTGCCGCACTCGGTTTCTAACACCAATTTCAAATGTTTCTCCCCCACGATACGTTGTTGAATCACGCTGAAATAACCATCAAATAATGGCTCTTCAAAAGACTGTCCCCAAGGACCAGATTCTCGTAGTAAGAAAGCCGTTTCTAGGTTCATCAACGCTATCGGCAACTCACCATCAGATAAGATCTCACCCGTTAATTGTTCAGGCTTTAACAATTCACGTACGGCTTTATCGTATGCTGACTGAAATAGTTCAAATGCATCTGCACGAAGTGATAACCCCGCCGCCATCGCATGACCACCAAACTTGATAATCATCCCAGGGTGGCGGCTATTAATAAGCTCTAACAGGTCTCGCATATGCAAGCCTTTTATTGAACGTGCAGAGCCTTTAATTTCACCCTCGCCAGCATCAGCAAATGCAATCACAGGGCGATGATATTTATCTTTGATTCTTGAAGCTAAAATACCAATCACACCTTGATGCCAGTCATCCTGAAACAAAGCAAGTCCCCAAGGTAAATCTGATTCATCAAGGCTTAATGTTTGCAGAGTTTTTAACGCTTCTTGTTGCATTCCCGCTTCAAGCTCGCGACGCTCACCATTTAAGCCATCAAGCTCATCAGCCATTCGCCTTGCTAACATCATGTCTTCACATAACAATGTCTCAACACCCAGCGCCATCTCATCTAAACGACCGGCAGCGTTTAATCTTGGCCCGACAGCAAATCCAAAATCTGATGCAACAATACGTTGTGGGCTTCTTTTTGCGACTTCCAGTAATGCTGTAATGCCTACACGACAACGCCCCGTCTTAACTCGTTGTAAACCCGCTTGCACTAAAATACGGTTGTTACTGTCAAGCGACACCACATCAGCAACCGTGCCTAAAGCAACAATATCAAGTAAGGAACCAAGGTTAGGCTCAGCAATGTGTTGCTGTTGATACCAGTCTCTTTGGCGCAGCTCTTTTCTAAGCACTGACATCAAATAAAACGCAACGCCAACCCCAGCAATAGACTTACTGGCAAATTCACAACCGTTTTGGTTAGGATTAACTATCGCATCTGCATCGGGGAGGGTTTGTCCAGGTAAATGGTGATCAGTTACAACCACCTGCATACCTAATTGTTTAGCGGCTGCAACACCTTCAATAGATGAGATGCCGTTATCGACCGTAATCAATAACTGCGCTCCTTTAGACTGAGCAACGGCAACAATTTCAGGACTTAATCCATAACCATAATCAAAGCGATTTGGAATAAGGTAGTCAACATGCTTGGCTCCCATCATTCTTAATGCAATCAAACACACACTGGTCGATGTTGCGCCATCAGCATCAAAATCTCCCACTATCAAAATCGACTTATCAGCAGCTATCGCATCAGCAATAATCTTCGCCGCAGTGTCAATGCCGAGCATGGTTTCTGGTCTAAGTAACTTCGACAAACTCAGTTCGCAGCCAGCTAAATCGACTCCACGTCGAGCATATAACTGTTTTAGTAATGGATGCATAGATTGCGGTAAATGACTGTCATCTACCTGAGTTCGGCGAACAATTTTGTGGGCCACAAACACACCTTATTTTAGTGGAGTAATCGACACGTTAAGATAACAAAAAAGGCGAACCAATGGCTCACCTTTTTCGGTTATAACGATTATTCTAAAGCTGTCGGTATTAGAGATTAGTTTTAATGGTATTTAATAATGCTGACGGTGGTTGGTAACCCGGCACTAACACCCCGTTTTCTAAAACGATTGCAGGTGTCCCATTGATACCAAATGCTTGACCAAGGCGGTATTGCTCCTCGATGTTTGCATCGCAGCTTGCAGCTTTTACATTGCCACCCGTTTTAGCATCAGTCATAGCTTGTAGCGGATCTTTAGCACACCATACCGCTTCCATTTCTTGGGCATTTGCTGATGGAATACCTGCACGAGGGTAAGCTAAATAACGAACTGTAATGCCCAAATCGTTATAACCGTCCATTTCTTGGTGTAACTTACGACAGTAACCACAATCCACATCAGTAAAGATGGTTACGACATGTTTTTCATTTTTCGCTTTGTACACCAACATGTCGTCTTCAAATGGCTTGAGCATATCAACACGAGGGCCCGCTAATGCAGCCTCAGTTAAGTTTTGCATGCCATTCTTTAAATCATACATATTGCCATGTAGTAACTTAGTGCCATCTGGAGAAACGTACAAAATGCCACGGTCAGTCAAGGCTTGATACAATCCGTCAATCGGTGATGATTGAATTTTCAATACATTAACGCCAAGCACATCAGAAACCTGCTGTTTCAGCTCTGCTTCATTGGGAATATCTGAGGCTGATGCGGCATGTAATAGTGGCGCAACAGCAAGGGTCATAGCAAAAGAGAATGCTTTTGTTAACTTCATTAAAAAATCCTATTTGATAAAACTGATGAGTCAGCTAATTACATAGACCAGAGTTTGACGGCAAAAGTTACAGAGAATGTCATATTAAAGCAACTATATCCCGCTCATTGCTGGCGATATGTATCAATTTTTATGTAACAAGAGACATCATGCACAACGCATTAGCCCCTTGGATGATGCTCACTATGTAACTGCTGTAGTCGAGCCTTGGCAACGTGGGTGTATATTTGCGTGGTAGATAAGTCGCTGTGTCCTAATAACAGCTGAACTACCCGTAAGTCAGCTCCATGATTGAGTAAATGGGTAGCAAATGCATGCCTTAGGGTATGCGGAGATAATTGACTATTGATGCCAGCTCGCACTGCATAACATTTAATACGATGCCAAAAAGTCTGTCTTGTCATCATTTGTCCACGTTTGGAAGGAAACAAAACATCGCTTTGTTTATTGTTCAGTAATGTAGGGCGTGCAGCGAGCAAATACTGCTCGATTTCGGAAATGGCTAATTCACCAAGCGGCACTAAACGTTCTTTGCCGCCCTTACCGACAATGCGCACTAAACCTTGTCTAAGGCTAATTTGCTCTATGGTTAAGCTGACCAGTTCAGTAACCCGAAGGCCTGTGGCATACAATAACTCCAGCATGGCTTTATCACGGCACTCTATTGGGTCGTCAATATCGGGCTCTGCGAGTAAAGCATCTATTTGGGTTTCGCTTAATGCATCAGGTAATTTACGCGCTAACTTAGGTGACTCAATTAAGCTAGTTGGGTCGATATCAATCAGTTGTTTTACTATCAAATAACCATAAAATCGCCGTAAACTGCTCAGCAATCTTGCCGTTGAGGTTTTAGCAAAATTTTCTGCCACTCGATAAGCTAAATAATCTCGAATCACTAACTGATCAACATTAATGAGTTGATGTTGCTGACTCAACACATATCGCTCAAAATGACGTAAGTCAGTTCGATAAGAGCCTAACGTGTTATCACTTAACCCTTTAGCCGACCAAAGGTCATCTAAAAATGCATCAATAAGGGGATCTGCTTGGTAATTATCAGTCACAAAAATTCCTAAAAAAACGGCGCCACTTCACCTGAAGTAACGCCGCTCTAGTGTAACTAAATTTAGTTTACAAAGACAAAACTAAGCTCATAGGGATAATCTAATCATCACCATAAAGATTGTCTGTCATCTTTATTAGCTTGTTGCTGCCGTTGCGTTTTTCGCTGGGACAAATAAACACGCAACCATGGCAATACCAACTGGCAGTAACCAAGCCATACCTTCGCTATGCAGTGGCATAAAGCTTAAAAAGTCAGTGTTCATTCCTGCCGCTTTTAAACCATCGAAAATACCAAAGAATAGTGCAACGGATAACACAAGACGATGCGAAAATTCTGGGCGAGCAAAACGTTCAGTTAAAAAGGTGATTGCCACTAATGCAATTGCCACTGGGTAGATGGTCATCAACACAGGAATACTGATGTTAATTAGCTGAGTGAGCCCCACATTCGCAACGGTTGCACATACGACACTGAAAAAGATAACGAAAGCTTTGTAAGACACTTTAGGCATGAGTTCGTTAAAGTATTCAGAACACGCTGTAATTAGACCAACTGCAGTGGTTAAACAAGCGATACTGACTACCGCTGCTAATAATACTGTACCCATAGTGCCAAACTCATGGGTCACATAATTTGTCAGAATTTGGCCACCATTTTCAGCGCCTTTAGCAATATCACCCGCTGTAGCACCTAAATAAAATAGTGAAATGTACACAAACGCTAACCCTGATGCTGCAATAATAGCTGCACGCACAAGATAACGAGTCTGGGCTTTAGATTCTGTGACACCTTTCTTACGTAAAATATCAATAATCAACATACCAAAGATCACTGAGGCAAGTGTATCCATGGTGTTGTAACCTTCTAAAATGCCTTTAGAAAGTGGACTGTCAATATAGTCACCAGTAGCAGCACCGATCGCAGCGCTTGGCGTAGCAATCACAGAAACAGCTAAACCAACAAGTAAAAAGATTAAGATTGGGGTTAACACTTTGCCGACACTATCGAGTAATTTACCAGGGTAAAGTGATAGCACCATTGCGATGACAAAAAAGGCTACTGTATAAAGCAACTGCGCTTTGTTCAGTGTCAATGCACCTAGTTGGATCATCGCATCGGCATTATCTAAAAATGGGCGAGCACCAATTTCAAATGCAACTAAACCTGTGCGGGGAGCGGCAAACGCAGGGCCAATGATAATGTAAATTGAGACAGCAAGTGCTGTAGCAGCAAAAGCAGGTAGCATCGCCATGACTTTACCATTCGCTTTAGCGACAGCGATAAGACCTGCTAGAGGTAAACCTACAGCAGTGACCAGAAACCCAATCATCGCTAGCGTCATATTCTCGCCAGCTAACATGCCTGCAAAAGGTGGAAAAATTAAGTTACCTGCACCTAAGAAAAATGCGAATGTCATAAAGCCTAAGCCTAATGTATCGCCAATACTCATATTATTGTTTTGCACTAAACGCCCCATCTTGTTGTTTTGTTTTTTAACAAACTTAAGTGATTCACTGCTAATTAGCTACTGCTAATCAAAAACGACCTGTAAGAATGTAAACTTATAAATACACTTTATCTCATTAAAAACTACTCACAAATGGTTATAAAAAAGCCATTTTTCAATTTTTCGAATACCCATTTGTGAGTCGTATTTCATTTTTTGCCATTTAAACGCGTTAAACACGACTAAACGGGTAGAAACTAATAGCAAAACATCTATCGATAAACAAGCGCAAACCCAGCAGAATAGCAAATTAGCTGTTATCAGAAACGAAGCGTAAAGCCCACAAAACATTCCCGCTACAGAGCAACCACATCAAGCTAAAAGCACAACAAAAAAGCAACACCAATAAAATTGGGAAAAAACCGTAAAACCGTTACCATAAGCCGTCAGCCATATAAGCGAAGTATTCATGCCTTTTACATTTAAACAGTTTCATATTGATGATAGTCATTGTGGTATGCCCGTTAGCACAGATGGGGTCATATTAGGCGCTTGGGCTGCATTGCCTGATACGCAAAAAATACCTACAGCACAACTATTAGATATTGGTGCAGGAAGTGGCTTGCTCAGCTTAATGCTCGCTCAGCGCATGAATAACCAAGATTGTAAAATCAGCGCGGTAGAGTTAGAAGATGGCGCTGCTGTTGATTGCCAGCAAAACTTTAGTCAAAGCTCTTGGTCAGAGCAGCTTTCATTACATCACATGAGTATCCAGCAATTTTTGCTTGAACATCAGCAAAAGCGCTGCGCTCTGTTCGATACAATTATTTGTAACCCGCCTTACTTTGAACATGGGCCTCAATCAGACTCAAGTCAGCGTGCTACAGCAAGGCACACAAACCAGCTCAGTTTTAAAACCTTGCTCAGCCATATTCAACAATTAATGACACCATCTGGACAAGCGAGCTTGATTATTCCTCAGCAAAGCGAGGCTGGGTTTATGCAAGCGTTAGATGACACGCAACTGTCGCTGTCAGAGCGAACGAGTATTCGCACCGTTGAAAACAAAAGTCCTAGCCGGATTTTATTGCAACTTAGCCACCAAGCTAGTTTCCATCGCTTAATTCACTCTGATTTGATTATTGCGGATAAACAAGGTCAGTACACTCCTGAGATGAGCCAGCTGTGTCGCGACTTTTATCTGAAACTTTAACGAGAGTTTCATCATATAAAAGTCATTTAAAACCGATTCCTTGCTCGCTGAGATCCAGAACTTAGGTTATAATGTCCGGCTATCAATCAGTGAGACCCAAAGCGCATGCTATTTGAAGATTTTGATCTAGACCCACGCCTATTAGACTCTCTAAAGGCTATGGGACATTTAAGCCCTACTACCGTTCAACAACAAACATTGCCAATGGCGATGGAACAACGGGATATTTTAGCTAAAGCGCCTACAGGTACAGGTAAAACGGCAAGCTTTTTATTGCCGGCATTACAACACTTGATTGACTTCCCTCGCCGCTTTAACGGTCAAGCTAGAATTTTAATTCTGACGCCTACTCGTGAGCTGGCCAGCCAAATTCATCGTTATGCGTCTCATTTAGCGACCGATCTTGATTTAGATATCGGTATTATTACCGGCGGCGTACCTTACGGTCCTCAAGAAGAGCAACTTGAAGAGAATATCGATCTATTAATTGCGACGCCTGGTCGCTTGATGGAATATTTAGATAAAGGTCAATTCGAAGCGACAGAAGTTGAAATGCTCATCATTGATGAAGCTGACCGTATGCTTGATATGGGCTTTTCATCAGTGGTTGAAACCATTGCTATTGAAGCCCAGGGCCGCAAGCAAAACATGCTGTTCTCCGCCACGCTTGAAGGCAGTGGTGTTGCTCGTTTTGCACATGTTTTACTTGAAGATCCTGTTACCATTGATGTTGATTCACCCCGCAGTGAAAAAGCGAAAATTCATCAATGGATACATTTAGCGGATAACAACGCCCATAAGTTTGCCTTGTTGTGTAATTTGCTCCAACAAGAGTCTGTAAAGCGCACCATCGTATTTGTTAAAACCCGTGAAGTTGTTGCTAGCTTAGAAGGCTTGCTATTAAAAGCAGGTATCCCTTGCGCTTTCTTACGTGGTGATATGGAACAAAAGAAACGTTTCCAAGCATTAAGTAAGTTCAGTAAAGGTGACGTGAATATTCTTCTTGCGACTGACGTTGCAGCACGGGGAATCGATATTGACGGTATCACTCATGTAATTAACTTCGATATGCCTCGCTCTGCTGATGCTTACGTACACCGAATTGGTCGTACTGCACGTGCAGGCGCAAAAGGTACAGCTATTTCGTTAGTTGAAGCCCACGACATGCGTATTGTGAGTAAAATTGAACGTTATATCGAACAACCGTTAAAACGTCGCTTTATTGATGGCTTAAGACCTACCCATAAAGAGGCCAAAGTACCAGGCAAGAAAAAAGACAAAAATAAGTCTGCAGCGAAGAAATCTAAAAAGCCTAAAAAGAAGAAAAAATAAATTTTAATTAACGAAGCTTTAATGCTAAAGCCCTGAATATTTTCTATATTCAGGGCTTTTTTATGGCAAAAAATCCATTTGATAGCGCATTAAACTAGCCTCAAAGTGAAATAAACTTTATGAAACATTTAATTTACATCTAACACTTTTTCTCTACTGGTAAC
This sequence comes from Shewanella sp. UCD-FRSSP16_17, assembly GCF_001675935.1. Classification (NCBI taxonomy): domain Bacteria; kingdom Pseudomonadati; phylum Pseudomonadota; class Gammaproteobacteria; order Alteromonadales; family Shewanellaceae; genus Shewanella; species Shewanella sp. UCD-FRSSP16_17. The sequence goes on along the minus strand of NZ_LZFV01000024.1, from coordinate 521,243 downwards.
TCTGTTAATTTAGAGCCTATAGCACTCTAATAACTCACAAAAATCTCTTTTTAAAATGACTGTTCGAGATTGAGTTATATAAAGTCACCATTTTCGATAAATAAGTATGGATACGCCCATCAATGAAAAGACTGTTAAGAATTCTTTCTCCATTCATCATTTTATTTGTTTTTATTGGCCTCGCCGTTGTTTTATTCAGTACTCGTCAGGCTCCTGAGCAAAAAGAAGATCAACAAAAAATCCCTGTCGTTGATGTGCTCACTGTTGAACAAAAGACCGTGTCTCTCAACTTGCCTTCCTATGGTGTTGTTAGCCCCAAATATAAAACCCAACTCGTCACTGAAGTACAAGGTCGATTAATCAGCCTTGATCCCAGTTTTGTTGCTGGCGGCATTGTTAGACAAGGTCAAGCTTTAGCACAAATAGAACCTTCAGATTATCAAGCAGACTTTATTCAAGCTGAAGCCACATTGGCACAAGCTAACGCTGCGCTAAATGAAGAAATCGCTCGTGGTGAAGTAGCAAAAATTGAATTTAAAGATTTTGATAACGGTTTACCGCCTGAGTTAGGTTTGCGTATCCCGCAATTGAAAAAAGAACAAGCAAATGTCAAATATGCTAAAGCCGCATTAGCTCGAGCTCAGCGCAATTTAGAAAGAACCGTTATTCGCGCACCATTTGATGGCATTATCAAAGCGCGTAACGTTGATTTAGGCCAATATGTTTCTCTAGGTACTAATTTAGGCGAGCTCTACGATATCAGTATCGCAGAAGTGCGTTTGCCGCTAACCAATAATGATTTAGCTTACTTAGAGTCGGTTGATAACCCTGACACGTTAGTGACGTTAAGCGCGTCACTTGCGGGTAAATCTTTTGAATGGCAAGGTAATATTGTCAGAAGCGAAAACGTGATTGACGAGCAAAATCGAATGGTTTACCTCGTCGCAGAAGTGAAAGATCCATACCTGCGAAATAACCAATCTTCCGATGAACTCCCACTCAAATACGGCAGTTTCGTCACCGCAATTATCAAAGGCAGAACAGTAGACGGCATTGTTAAACTGCCGCGTTATGTTGTTCGCCAAGATCAAGTTGCCATTGTCAAATCGGACAACACCATTGAGATTAGAAAAGTAAACATTGTACGAACTGATATCGAAAATGTGTTTATTAAAGATAGTCTTGCAACTGGTGAGCGTGTTTCGATTACTGACATTAGTAACCTAGTGTCTGGCCAAAAAGTAAAACTACTTGGTGAAAACTCAGATAGTGATGACCTTGCGCCACAAGATGCACCTGACAATATTGATGAAATATCATTAGCAGGTGAGCAAAATGGATAATAAAAAAGGAATTATTTCTTGGTTTGCCCGCAACAGTGTTGCCGCCAACCTATTGATGTTTGCCTTACTTATTGGCGGTTTATTCAGCTCTTTTTTGATCAACAAAGAGGTCTTCCCTAGTTTTGAGCTTAATCTTCTCAATATCTCTGTAGCCTACCCTGGCGCAGCTCCTCAAGAAATTGAAGAAGGGATTAACATCAAGATTGAAGAAGCCATTCAAGATATTAGTGGTATCAAAAAAGTCACTTCAGTTGCCAGCGATAGCGTTGGAACGGTAACCATTGAAGTCGATGACGGCTACGAAGTGCAGCAAGTACTTGATGAAGCCAAGTTACGCCTTGATGCAATTGCCACATTTCCAGATAACATTGAAAAACCTAACATTTATCAAATAAAGCCTGAAAACAACGTCATATGGGTATCAGTTTATGGTGATATTAGTCTTCATGAAATGAAGGAAATGGCTAAAGTTATTCGAGATGACATCACAGGCTTACCTGCTGTAACACGTGCCCAAGTGACAGGGGTTCGTGATTACGAAATTGGCATTGAACTGTCAGAAAACAAATTACGAGAATATGGTTTAACTTTCTCTCAAGTTGCGCAGGCGGTTCAAAACTCATCGATTGATTTGCCAGGGGGCTCAATACGAGCTCAAGATGGTGACATCCTGTTGCGAACTAAAGGCCAAGCTTATACTGGCGAAGACTTTTCTCAGATTGTAGTGACCACACGACCTGACGGCAGCAGAATTATGCTTCCAGAGGTCGCTACGATTAAAGATGATTTTGAAGAGCGATTAGAATACACCCGCTTTAATGGTAAGCCCGCAGCCATTATTGAAATAACCAGTATTGACGATCAAAATGCTTTGGCTATTTCAGAGCAAGTCAAAGCCTATATTGCCGAGCGTAAAGAAACCTTACCCGCTAACATCAAATTAGATACATGGGGTGATTTAACCCATTACCTCGAAGGCCGCTTAAACATGATGCTATCAAACATGTTTTATGGTGCCTTATTGGTATTTCTCATTTTAGCGTTATTTTTAGATCTTAAACTGGCGTTTTGGGTCATGCTCGGTTTACCCGTTTGTTTCTTAGGTACGATACTGCTCATGCCAATTGAGCCGTTTAATATGTCGATTAACATGCTCACCTTATTTGCCTTTATTTTGGTGCTGGGCATTGTGGTTGATGATGCCATTGTCATCGGCGAAAGTGCCTATACTGAAATCGAAAAACATGGTCAGTCACTTGATAATGTCATTACTGGCGTGCAGCGCGTAGCAATGCCAGCAACCTTTGGCGTTTTAACCACCATTGCGGCATTTATTCCTATGATTATGGTGTCGGGTCCAATGGGAGTGATATGGAAGTCCATTGGCATGGTGGTTATTTTGGCTTTGGCTTTTTCTTTAGTGGAATCTAAATTGATTTTACCTGCGCATTTGGCTCACATGAAAGTGAAAAAGAAGCGCCCTCCCACCAATTTTCTGTCTAAATTTAAAGTCAGCCTTAACGAAAAACTGCAGTACTTTATTCAACATAAATACCGTCACTTTTTAGGCCGCTGTATTGAGCAGCGTTATAACGTGGTAGCGGTATTTATTGGGGTACTTATTCTGTCATTAGCTTTGCTTGCTAGTGGTAAAGTACGCTGGGTTTTCTTCCCCGATTTACCGTCAGATTTCATTCAAGTACAACTTGAAATGGAAGAAGGCAGTTCTGAACTCAATACCCTTGATGTCGTGCAAAAAGTGGAAGAAGCCTTGTACGCCATGAATGATAAATATGCCCGAGAAACAGGTGAAGATGTGGTTAAACACAGTTTTATCAATATGAGTTCTCGAAGCTCAGCTTTTATCTTTGCTGAGTTATCTAAAGGGGAAGACCGAGAAATCGATGGCGTTACCATTGCAGAAGAGTGGCGCAAACAGCTGCCAGAGCTATTGTCTGTCAAAAAACTCAATATTGCTGCGAGCACGAACGAGTCAGGCGGTGACATTTCATTTAGATTAACCTCAAATGACTTAGCTCAGCTCTCTGAAGCCTCGAAAGAGCTCAAGCAAGAACTCGCAACATATGAAGGTGTCTATGATATTTCAGACAATTTCTCATCTGGTAGCCAAGAAATACGCTTGAATATTCGCCCTGAAGCAGAAGCTCAAGGCCTGACGCTTTCAGATTTAGCTCGCCAAGTTCGTTATGGATTTTATGGCTATGAAGCCCAACGTATCTTGCGAAATAAAGAAGAAGTTAAAGTAATGGTGCGCTATCCATTAGAGCAACGTCGCACCATTGGCCATCTTGAAAACATGCTGATTCGTACCCCTCAAGGTGTCGCTGTACCCTTCTCTACTGTTGCAGATATTGAATTAGGGCAATCTTTTGCTTCTATTACCCGTGTTGATGGTAAACGAGCCATCACCATCAGTGCTAATGTGAATAAAAACACTGTCGAGCCTTCAAAAGTGGTGGGCGAGATCCAAGGGGAGTTTTTACCTGAGTTAACCGAGAAATATCGAGATGTGAATGCATCACTCGATGGCGGAAGCCAGGATGAGCAAGATGCTATGTTAGGTCTAGTACAAGGCTTCTTTTTTGCGATGTTTACCATTTATGCCCTAATGGCAATTCCGCTTAAATCATACACCCAACCTATGATCATTATGTCAGTGATCCCTTTTGGTATGATTGGCGCCTTATTCGGGCATTTCATTTTAGGCATCTCAATGAGTGTATTGAGTCTGTGCGGTATCGTGGCGCTAGCAGGGGTTGTGGTCAATGACTCATTGATTTTAGTCGACTTTGTTAACCGTTCTCGTAAAGAAGGCTATTCATTACTTGAATCAGCAATAAACTCAGGGTGCTATCGGTTTAGGGCCATCATTTTAACCTCTATGACGACCTTTGTCGGCTTAGTGCCTATTTTGCTTGAACGAAGCTTACAGGCACAAATTGTTATCCCAATGGCTGCATCACTAGCATTCGGGATTTTATTCTCGACCGTGGTCACGCTAATTTTAGTACCCGTGCTTTACATTATTCTTGATGATGCGAAAAGTTTAGTTAGACGCATTTTCAATTGGTGGTGGCAACCTAAAAACGACGATGAAGTTTATCGTTGACCGACCCTCTATTAGGGATACCCCTTTAATGAGACTCGTTTCATAGATAATCTCTTAATGGATAATCTCTTAATGGATAGCCTCTGAACGAAAATAACTCAGCAATTCAACTGTTAACAACAAAAAGGAGCCTAGGCTCCTTTTTTATTGTCAATTTTTTTGCGAGATGATTAGGATAACACTAGTCAACCATCAAGCCTCTTCATGATCATAGCCATAGCCAGTATCTTGATGATTTGCGAGCTGTGAAACAGTTATCCCTTAGTGATTCCATTACAATAAATCACTTAATTCTGTACCGAGCCAAATCAATGACTGTTGAAGCTGAACCTCATATCACCACTGAAGACACTCACCCAATAGCCACATTGGTTTATGACATCCGCGATAGCCGCTACCTCAACATTACTGGTCGCTGCACATTGAGATGTCAATTTTGCCCTAAGCATAATGGTTCAAAGCAAGTTCATCAGTATGAGTTGTCGCTTAGTGCACAAGTGAAGCCAGAAGACATCATCCCTTTGCTTGGTAAGGTAACGTCCTTTGATGAGTATGTGTTTTGTGGCTACGGTGAACCCACCCTTAATTTGCACACCTTAATTGTTGTCGCAACCCATATCAAAGCCGCAGGCGGTAACGTTAGAGTGAACACCGATGGATTAGGTAACTTATTTCATCGCAGAAATATTTTGCCAGAGCTTGCTCAGTGTGTTGATAGTTTATCAATCTCGCTGAATGCCAACACTGAAGCCCTGTATATTCAACACTGTAAGCCTAAACTTAAAGGGGCTTATGAAGCATTACTGGAATTTATTAGCCTAGCGCCAGATTACATTGGACAAGTGCAAGTATCTGCAATTAATGGGCTTGAAAATGTCGATATTGAGCAATGCAGGCAACTTGTTGAACAGCGAGGTTGTGAGTTCAAACAACGTGAGTTAGATGTCGTCGGTTAGTGCTGATTTATGTTAGTAATAAATTAGTTAAAAAAGCTTTACTGAGGTCAACCTATTCACGCTTTCGTGATAACATCACCTTATCAAGATTGTGAACCTAAGTAAGCGAATGTTTAAAAGACAAACCAACAAAAATGTCTCAAAATTTCTGCTCATTTCTGCGCAAGATATTCAATGGAGTCGTCAACAAGTACTGGCATTATTAAGCCAAGTTTCTGTGATGCTCATTAGTATTGTCATTTTTACCACCCTGTTATTAAGTTTAGGTGAACGCAGACTTCAAGAAGATTGGGCAGCTAAGCGCTACAGCGAACTGCAAACCGTTGGAACACTCGCCTCTGATAAAGTTAACTTCCTGCAGTTTCGCACCCAAGCATTTTCTAAAGCTGAATTGATGAATCAGTATTTGAGTAACCCTTCTGAGCTACAAAAAGAAAAGTTACTTAAAAACTGGGATGGCTTATTGACCCATATTCCAGAATTATTGGGGTTAAGCTTATTTGATCCGCAAGGCAATCCAAGACTTAAAACCACTAATGCTTTTGATAATGTTGCCTTACCTACAGTGGTGGTTAACCATGATAAAACCATGGGCGGTAACGACATTTATTCGTCACAAATTCAATTTGTGTCAATCAATGGCAAGCTAATTCCCTACGTTTACCAACTTGCTTGGATTGAAAACCCAGACCAAAGTATTCGAGGTTATTTGGTTACGTATAACTCCATATCTGAAGTACTACAGACAATTAAACCTGCCTTTTTTAATCATCATTCACCGTTATTATTATTTGGCTCACAAGGCATGTTATATGCGGGCGCATCACAAGAGCAGCCCCTCAAAAAAATCCCCACAACCCTAGGCAGTAGCATACAACAAACCTACCCAGAACTGTGGCAACAAATGGCCAATACCAATTTTGGCCAATATCATAACGAACTGGGTACTTTCGTATTCTTAAAAGTGGAATTAGCAGCAAATAATTCAGCGATTAGAGAATACTATTTAATGTCATATATTCGCCACGAAGACATTGCCGCTAGGTTTGAACAATGGCGTTATATATTAATCTTTTTCGGCGTCCTGATAGGCTCGCTTGCCACTGCGCTGTTATATACAAGACATCGATACCAGCTAGAGAAAAATGCCAATGTGAATAGCATTAATTTAGCCAGTAGTTTATTTAGAAACCAGCAAAGCTGCTTAATTGTTAATAGTAGCGGCCGAGTATTAAAAGCAAACCGTCAGGCAGCTAAAACGCTATCTGTTGAAATTGAAGCATTATTAGAAAGACGTTTGCAACGAGTACTACAACTTGAAGATGATGTTTATCAATCCCTCACTGACGCCATGGAAAATGGTAAGCATTGGCAAGAAATCGTTAGCATAGATGAAGATAGTTGTACTATTACCGTGTCGGCTCAACCAGGTAAAACCCAATTAAAAAGTGAGCGCTACTGGGTTGTAACTTTTGAAAATATAACCGAACTAACCTCAGCTAAACAGCAAGGCTATTTTTATCAACTGCTATCAGAAAGTAATGTCGCGACAGCATTAACTGATACCAACGGTCAGTTGCTCAAGTTTAATCACAAGTTCAAAAAACTATTAGATATCGAAGCCGACAGTCAAGACAATGTGATGGAACTACTCGGAAAAGAGTTCTCTCAGCAATGGGCCGATATCAACAGCCGATTAAGTTTACAAGGTAAATGGAAGGGGCAAATATTTGCTGATGCTGATACTCGCTTTGCCAATAGTTTGAAAGCCAGTATTCAAGCTGAGCATAATCTTGATGGCGAGATTGAATATTTAGTGGTGACACTACAAATACTAAAATTGCAAAAATCATTACAACAACTTCCTAGCCAGCAAGCGCCGTTAAGTTCGATGGTGGTGCCATTATCTGAACTCGAAGTGCATTTTAGTACGTTAACAGAGCCCAATAGAGAGCAAACCTGTTTACTGATTATGGATATCAACCCTGAAGGGTTAATCAGCCACATTAGCGATATCGATCATCTTGAGAAGCGTCAAAAAGATATTGAAATGCAATTATTGATTGATTTACCAATAGGATTTCAAATCGCCCATTGGCGTTTAGGTTCGTTGGTCATACTGTTAACATCCAGTGACTCTGTTCAAGCCCATAAATATGCAATGAGCATCATGGACAGGTTAGAGCAAAATGAGTTCAATGAAGGCATAAACATTGGTATCGCTGGCTACCCTGAGCCTCAGTCGTTTGAACATTACTTGAGTAATGCTGAAGTCGCGTTAAAAAGAGCAAAGCAAACGGGTAATCAGAACATTTGCCAAGCGTTTACTCGAAAAGCATAAAACAAAAAAGCGGGATAAATGACAAGATTTATCCCGCTTTTTTATCTATTTATAAAGGCTGCGGTCTTCGCTTAATCACCCATTTCAAGTAAATCGCCGGGTAATTTGCTACGAGTAATTTCAATAATATTAGAGCGGCTCATCACCACCTTATAACGCGCATATTCTAGCGGGCCTTTACCATCTTTAAGCACAGCGACTAGGTTCACTTGATAACGCCGCTCTACAGATTCATTACTCACCTTTCCGTCTTGTTCTTTATAAATTTTAGCTTTGCCACGCTCTAAATGACGCGCAAATGGAACCAAACTAAAGTTAACCTGTTCTTGTATTTGTGAGTAACCAGCTTCGAACTCTTTATTGGTCACCTTAGTCGCAATTCGATAATGCAATACTTCTGCATCCACCTTATTTTGACTATGCCGCTGCTTCATTATTTCTGCCACAGCTTTAGGAATATCTTGAGGACGTGTGAAGTCTAGCCAGACAAGCTGTTTAGCAATGACCGTTTGTGTAGTGGTATCTTTTAGTACTCGGCTCCAGCGAGGTCGGCCTCTTTGTATAAATCGCCATAGGGCATTACGAACATCCTCTTTAAAAATTTCCCTAAAGCCATAAATAATGGCCAAGGTAACAATAAGGCTCATGGTTAAACCACTGAATACCCCCTGTGCCTTAATAATCAATGCCGATACCACAAGCATCACTAAAGTCGTTGCTAAACCTGTCACAAACTTTTTAAGCCCTATACCAAGAGGTTTTAACTCTTCTTTAAGGACGACCCCTTGCTGAATCAGGCGGCGAAGTAACAGCATTTTATTAGAGATACGATTGGCATCTTGCTTCGTTCCCGCAGAGTTGTATTTACGCTCTTCTTCGCGGTAATGATGCTCTGCTCGGCATAAGGCAATAATCTGCTCTTTATCTTCTTTATAAGCCGCATTCCTTGGGCGATAAGCTAAGGTTTTCAGTAATTGCTGCTCGCAAAACCACGAAAGGTAATTATCGGCATTAGCAAAGTAAGATTGCCATTTTTCTTCACTCGGTTCATTACGACGAAACTTTTTTAATAGCTGCACAACCGACTGACCGAGTTCGGTTAAGGCCGGGTAAAACTCTTCTGCTTCGGTAAGTTGGCGAACTTCTTTGGCATCGGTTTCAATCGCAACGGCAAATTGATATGCGAACAAATTAAGGTAAAAACGAAACTCTTCTTTGGTGCGCTTATTGATACTCACAAAGCGGTTTTGAACTAAAGGTAAATGTAGGCCTTTCGAGTAATAGGAACGCCTACCTAACATCGCACTGTGGTAGTACTCTTCTTCATCTAAGGTTTTTTCACCAATCCCCATTTCAGTGGGGAGATAAAAGAATAAATCAAACGTGCGTTGATGCCCAACCTCCATTTGGTGGCTGAACTTAATTGATAATGCTTCTTCTTGTTTTACTTTGACTTTTGCCACTGAGGAGAACTCAACAACGAGGGAATTACCATACTATAGCGAATTTAAATAACAAAGCGAAAGCCTGACCTTATCAAATCAAACTTTATTCGTGTAGTCGGCAGATCCATGAACTACTATTTGGAGTAAATTTAATAGAAATATAGTTTTTATTCATACTCATTTCTAACACTTTAACAGTGACATTAACCTGACTGCCTATCGACAAGTTAGCCTGAGGCTCGTCAAGCTCTTTTGCAAGATACGTTTTTAAATAAGAACTATCGTTTTCAAATTGTACGTCAGTGACCGCTAAATCTAATTGATAACTTACGCTTCCCACTTCTAACTCTTTCAGTTCGCCCGCTAATGAAATAAACTCTCTATCGGACGGTTTATCTGCATTGTAATAATCTAAGCGGATCTGTCCATCTTCAACTGTGAGTGATAAGAATAATTCGCCTTCATCAATCTCTTTTGGCTCAGCACTTGTCGTTTCAAAACGATAGACATCACTTTGACAATCAAATGACCACACCTCTCTGGTGTCGGCAAAACGTTCTAATGTCAAAATAACAAGGCAAAATATGCTCATTGAAATAAACAAAAAAACGATACGTCCAAATGTTGTCGATAAAAATTTAGTGAGTTTATTCACCACAGATTCGCACCTTTTTAAGCCACGCGGTGGAGACAAATAAAAGTTCAGGATTATCACGCAACACTTTTATGTTATGGAATCGCACACCTTTATCGACTTGTTTTTTCAGCAAGATACTCACCGAATTATCACCCTTGGCTAATGTGGCAGATATTGAATCCCACAAAATCGTGTCACACTGTTTTAACGCTGCGATACTTGTATCCGCGACCTCAGAAAAATCACGTTCACTTTTGTCGTCACCATAGAGTTTAAAAACGACACTAGCACCACTTTGCGATTCAAAAGTACGGCTCACATCCGGAATGACAAACTCAGGAGCGCTGAGATTTGAATAAACAAAATTACACGCCAACAACGTCATTAGAATAATCAGTATGTAATGGGCATTTGAAATCGCTTTATTGGGAGTATCGAGTAAACTGCTGTGATGACCGACGACTCTGTTGTATAAAATCACCCCTTGATCAGCAATCAGCTCAATTAAGCCTCGATGCGAATCGCCAAAATAATCTTTAAAGTTTTCAACCAACTGCTCCATCTCATCGACGGATAACTTTTGATGGCATCCTTGTTCTTCTTCAAGAAATGCTAAGGTTTCAATAGGCACGACTTGGCCACGATGTTTAGCTAAAATGCTTAACACCCAATACTCACTATGGTTGAGTTGCCATTTAGTAGCAGTAGATTGGTTGATAAGCACCTTACGCTCATCATCAAACCAACAACAACCGATTTGCATGCCTTTTTCGTCTCTTCTGTCAATATGGGAAATCATTATACGCTAGGCAAAAGGGTATAATTGTGATCAAAATAACTGATAAAGTCTCGGCATCTAAATTCGTGAGCTATACCCCGAAATTTCAATATTTCGGCTTATTAAACCCCCCTAAATAGTTACACCTGTTGCGCAAATGTTTATTTTTATTTGGGTAATCGATTAAACAAACATCACCATTTACGCCCTAGCGAACCTATGACATAAAAACAAGTTCATTTTTAAGCTGAATTAACACGAGAAAATGTAACATTAGTAACAATCATAAAGTTGGGATAACCATACTTAAAATGATTATTTTAGACACAAAAAAGCCGAGCATAGCTCGGCTTTAAACCCAAATGACTAACAATTAAAATGCGTAGAGAAGTGTCATGTTGGTTTCAGTATCGGTGCTCTTAAAATCTTCTAACGGCTCGCTGTTATAACGAACAATGACAGCAAACTTCATTGCTAAAGCGCCAATAATATTTGCTGTCAAAGCAGACTCTGAACGCCCTTCTAAAGAATCACCATAATCTGCAACAAACAGCTGAGTGAACTTAGAGCTTTCGGTAATTTCATATGAAAAGTTTAACGCACCGTGAGCAACAACACTGTCCTCAGTGTCATAACCTAAGGCCAAAGACTGCTCGTCATCTAATTTTTTATAAATATAACCAGGACCGATTTCAGCACTTAAAAATGTACGGCCATTATCAATAAATTTATGACCATAACCTGCTGAACCAACCGCTTTATAATCAAAACCAGTAAAAGGATCGACTTCATAGTTTGCTGTAACATACATGTAGTTCTTTTCGTCGAACTTGTAGTCACCTTGAATACCAGCGTAGTAACGCTTTGCAGTATTCTCACCAGAATCTTCTTTGTATAAGCCTTCTAGTAAGTATGCGTTTTCCCAGTTACCTAGTTCTTGTTTAAGGCCTAGACGGGCTTTAAAAGAAGAAGTATCCGTGTTACCTGTGGTCAGTGTTGCACCCAATTCTGCTTCACCAGCAAAGGTCTTATCGCCTTCAACAAAGTCCGCACCCGCTTGAGCAGCAAATGGCATGGCAAGCGTAACAGCTGCAGTCAGTAGCAGTTTTTTCATGTCATCAAATCCTTTATTTACAATAAAATCAAAATCACCCCAGAAATCGAACCGCATACTAACACTTTGGTAGCAAAATTGAAAAAACAACTGCATTTTTACAGCTTAAACCCACTAAAAAGTATATTTAGGCAAGAATTAGACTCTTTTCCCGCCAACGTCCACTTCGCCAACGCCATAACATTGTTAAACCTCGAGTCCATTCATCAATCGCTAACGCACACCAAATCCCTACTAACCCCATATCCCAATGAATACCGAATAGATAAGCTAACGGCACAGCAATACACCACATAGAAATCATGCCAGCAAAAAATGGGAACCGAGCGTCACCACTTGCACGTAGCGCATTAATCACGACAAGATTAAATGTTCTACCGGGTTCCATCAGTAAAGTTAATAAGAATAACTGGCCTACCATCAATAAGATATCTTCATCTTGAGTAAAAAACGCCACTAGCTTTTCGCCAAATATCGCCGCTAAAGCTGCTACAATCGTCGTTAAAATTAAGCCAATTTTTAATGCACGATACATCTGTGTTTCTGCTGATTTAAATTGTTTGGCACCAATCATGTGACCAATCATAATTTCGTTACCAATCCCTATGGATAAACCGAACAATAATATGAACATACAGATTTGAAAATATAAGGATTGGGCAGCAAGCGCTTTGTCACCCATTAAGCCAACGAATGCGGTCACAACCATAAACTGCAACATCCAAGAAACGTTCTCGCCAGCAGCCGGTAAACCGATATGGAAAACCTTAGCGAGTAAGTGCTTTTTCGGTTTAATGATTTCAGACAACTTAATTGGAATATGGGTGTACTTAACAAACAAGTATGCCATTAATGTCATCCCGATTAAGCGCCCAACAACCGTACTAATGGCAACACCTGCCACCCCCATTTGCGGGATTCCGAACCAACCATAAAGTAACAACAAATTACCTGCGAACGTGATGACATTCATGAGTAAAGTCACCCACATCGCTTGTTGGGTAAAGCCATGAGCACGCATCCCTGCAGCTAAACACATTGCCATTGCTTCAGGAATTAAACAGATACCAACAATTTGAAGGTATAGCTTTGCATCAGGAATTAGCTCTACGGGTAAATTCATTAGGTGCAAAATCAAACCTGCCCCCAAAAACACACCCAAAGCCGCAGCCACGCCAACCATGAGGTTAAAACCAATAGAAGAGTAAACCACGTCACTCGCAGCGGCTCTATTCTTGGCGCCCAAATATTGCGTTATCACCACACTCGCGCCGATACTGACGAAACTAAATAGCGTAATTGAAAGCTCAAATACCATGTTACCGACCGATAGTGCAGCAACACCCTGGTAAGATACTCGGCTAATCATTAATGTATTTAATGCGGCTGTTAAAAAGTGCAGCGCAAAATCAAAAAATAGTGGCCAAGTCAGTGAGAAAAGCGATAAGGGAGCAGTGTTTTTTACGTGCATTGCAGTACTTCAATAATGGTTAAAGGTGACATATTCCATTACAAGCATAACGGCCAAGAATGACATTAATGGGTCAAGTAGCGCCGCCAAGTTCATCTGAACTCAAATTTAAGGGCGGGGATAATGCGGCATAAAACGCTTATGCACAAGTCATTTTATTGAAAATAACCCAATAAAAAAGCCAGCAAATTCTGCTGGCTTTATCGAAGCGTTAACAATCAATTAGTTATGATGACTATAACGTATAGCTTTCTGGCCATCATCATAGAATTGACCTAGGACAAATCAAGCTTTAGTTGATTTGTGGGTCTAATTCACCTGATTGGTAAGCTTTATACATAGCTTGAAGTGACTTAGGCTTAATTTTAGAACCCATGCCAGCACAACCAAATGCTTCATAACGTGTCGTACAAATGTCAGCCATTGCTTCCATTGACGCTTTTAAGAATTTACGTGGGTCAAACTCTGAAGGGTTTTCAGCAAGGAACTTACGAACAGCACCCGTTGACGCTAAGCGTAAATCGGTATCGATGTTAACTTTACGTACACCATGCTTAATACCTTCAACGATTTCTTCTAATGGTACACCGTAAGTTTCAGGGATTGCGCCGCCGTATTGGTTAATCACTTCTAACCACTCTTGTGGTACAGAAGATGAACCGTGCATCACTAAGTGGGTGTTAGGAATACGTGCGTGGATCTCTTTGATGCGATCGATACGTAAAACGTCACCGGTAGGTTTGCGGCTAAACTTGTATGCACCATGGCTGGTACCGATTGCAATTGCTAATGCATCAACATGGGTATCAGCAACAAAACGTGCCGCTTCTTCCGGAGTCGTTAGCATTTGATCCATGCTTAAAGTACCTACGGCACCAATACCATCTTCTTCGCCTGCTTGGCCAGTTTCTAAACTGCCTAAACAACCGATTTCACCTTCAACTGACACACCACAAGCATGAGCGAAAGCAACAGTACGACGAGTCACATCAACGTTATACTCGTATGACGCAGGTGTTTTACCGTCAGCCATTAATGAGCCGTCCATCATAACTGATGACATACCTAATTGAATTGAACGTTGACAAATATCAGGGTCAGTACCGTGATCTTGATGAATACATACAGGGATATCTGGGTACTGCTCTAGTGCCGCTGCCATCAGGTACTTAAGAAACTGTGGACGAGCATATTTACGTGCTCCCGCAGATGCCTGAACAATTACAGGGCTGTCAGTTGCTTCAGCAGCTTGCATAATTGCACGCATTTGCTCAAGGTTATTGACGTTGAATGCAGGTACACCATAATCGTGTTCTGCAGCATGATCTAACATTTGACGTAGAGATATTAAGGCCATTTTTTACTCCAAAAATAGGGTGATTTCTCACCTAGGTCGCTATCGCTTTGGATTGATTTTTATACCCTATGCACATAATTCTTAGCCTTGATAACAAAGTAGCTCAGCTAACATTTATAAACATGGGCGGTTTTTTTCTAATAATTATATTTTTCTTATTTCAATTCTTACTCACTTCAGCGCGTCTTCACAGCGTTAACTCTTTGGTTTTAAACTGTGAGACGTTCGCTAAAGGGTCTAACTTAATCGTTAATTTGACGATTATGCGCCACGCTTTTCAAGCATCGCGACAGCAGGTAACTCTTTTCCTTCAAGGAACTCAAGGAAAGCACCGCCACCTGTCGAAATATAAGAAACGTTATCTGCGATATCGTATTTATCTACAGCAGCTAATGTATCTCCGCCACCGGCGATTGAAAAAGCACTTGAATCAGCAATCGCTTGAGCGATACGTTTGGTGCCAGCACCAAATTGATCAAATTCAAATACGCCTACTGGACCATTCCAAACCACAGTCCCTGCAGCTTCAATGATTTTTGCTAATGCTTCTGCGCTGTCTGGACCAATATCAAAAATCATATCGGTATCAGCAACGTCGCTAACAGGCTTTAATGTCGCTTCCGCAGTTGGGCTAAACTCCCCAGCAACAACAACATCTGTTGGAACAGGGATATCTCCACCACGACTTTGGGCGTTAGCGACTAAACGTTTAGCCTCATCAACTAAATCTGCTTCAAACAAAGATTTACCCACTTGATGGCCAGCTGCAGCGATAAAGGTATTCGCAATACCACCACCAACAACTAGTTGGTCAACTTTAGTAGATAAGCTTTCTAATACGGTTAATTTAGTTGAAACCTTTGAACCACCGACAATCGCTACCATTGGGCGAGCAGGATTATCTAAAGCTTTACCCAGAGCAGATAATTCACCTGCTAATAAAGGCCCTGCACAAGCAACTGCAGCATGCATACCTACACCGTGTGTAGAAGCTTGAGCACGGTGTGCAGTACCAAATGCATCCATCACGTATACATCACACAAAGCAGCCAGTTTTTTAGCTAATGCTTCATCGTTTTTCTTCTCGCCAACGTTAAAGCGAACATTTTCAAATACAACCACTTCGCCTACATTTGCGTTAACACCATCTAGGTAATCAGAAGCTAAAGTGACTGGACAATCTAGCGCATCGTTTAAGTAATCCACCACTGGCTGCATTGAAAACTCAGCATTAAACTCACCTTCAGTTGGGCGGCCTAGGTGAGACATCACCATCACTGCAGCCCCTTTTTCAAGGGCAAGTTTAATTGTCGGTAAAGCCGCACGTAGTCTTGCATCACTGGTGACGACGCCGTCACTGACGGGAACGTTTAGATCTTCACGAATAAGCACACGCTTATTGGTTAAATCTAACTCACTCATATTGATAATAGCCATTGAGACCTTCCTTTTAATTTAAAAACAAAACTGCTTTTGCTATAGAGCGCTTTACCCGATGAAGGTAAAGCGCTCTATAGACGTAAATTAGTGACCAGAATCTTTAGCGTGAATCATCGCTAAACTGGTGTCGAGCATTCGATTTGCGAAGCCCCATTCATTATCGCACCAGAGTAAGAGCTTAACGAGATGCCCGTCGCTTACTCTGGTTTGTGTGCCATCAACAATACTGGAACGAGGATCATGGTTAAAATCACATGACACCAATGGTGCATCAGTATAGCCCAACACAGCATTAAATAGGCCGCTCGCAGCAAGCTCTAATACATTATTTATTTTATCAATATCAACCCGTTCATTAACTGTTACCGATAAATCTATGGCGGTAACGTTAATCGTTGGCACACGCACTGATATCGCTTCAAACTTATCTTTCATGTGCGGCAGAATGCGCTCAATGCCCCGTGCAAGCTTAGTATCGACAGGAATAATTGACTGACCAGCTGCACGTGTTCTGCGTAAATCATCATGGTAGGCATCAATCACTTGTTGATCATTCATCGAAGAATGTATCGTCGTGATGGCGCCACTTTTAACTCCAAAATGATTATCTAGTACATCAATGACAGGCACAATACAGTTAGTGGTACACGATGCATTCGATACCACGGTATGATCAGCTTTAAGTAAACTGTCATTGACGCCATACACTATGGTGGCATCCACATCAGCTGAAGAAGGATGGCTTATCAGAACTTGTTTGGCGCCAGCTTGAATATGCGCTTCACAAGCATCACGCTCTATTAGGCTGCCACTACATTCATAGACAATATCGATATCAAGCTCAGTCCAAGGAAGCTTAGTCGCATCAGCTTGATGTAATAGTTGAATAACATCATCACCAATAACTAACTGATCATCCTTCAGCTTAACTGTATTTTGGAATCGACCATGAGTTGTATCATATTGAGTGAGATGGCTAATTGCTGCAGGCTTGGCAAGTTCATTGATTGCCACAATCTGGATTTGCTGACGTTTACCCGACTCGTAAAGTGCACGAAGGATAGATCGACCTATACGGCCATAACCATTAATAGCGACTCGGATCATTGAGGGTTAAGCTTCCTCTTAACAGTACTCAGTAAAAAGCAGATAAAAAAACGGCCTGCAAGTGATTGCAGGCCGCCATTATACAGACTTCATGGGTAAAAGTTTACCCTTTTAATTGCGTCCGTTTTGGATTAACCCAGTGAATTTACTGTTTTAACCACATTTTCAACGGTAAAGCCGAAGTACTTCAGTAGCTCGCCACCTGGTGCAGATTCACCAAATGTGCTCATACCAACAACACCGCCGCTAAAGCCAACATACTTATGCCAGAAATCAACATGCGCCGCTTCAATCGCCACACGTTTTGTTACTGAGGCAGGTAATACAGACTCTTTATAAGCTGCATCTTGCTTATCAAATACATTCGTAGAAGGCATAGATACAACACGAACCTTTTGACCTTGCTCAGTTAACGCTGCAGCAGAATCAAGAGCTAATTGCACTTCACTACCTGTTGCAATCAAAATAACATCAGGTGTACCTGCACAATCAGACAGTACGTAACCACCTTTAGCCACATTTGCTAATTGCTCAGCATTACGAGACTGGGCTTTTAAGCCTTGGCGGCTGAAAATTAATGACGTTGGCGCTTTGCTGTTTTCAATCGCAGCTTTCCAAGCAACGGCTGTTTCAGCAGCATCACAAGGGCGCCATACTGTCATGTTTGGTGTCATACGTAAGTTAGCTAATTGCTCTACTGGTTGGTGAGTTGGACCATCTTCACCTTGACCGATTGAGTCGTGGGTATAAACAAAGATATTTTGAATACCCATTAGCGCCGACATACGTACAGCATTACGCGCATATTCCATGAACATCATGAAAGTCGCACCGTAGTTAATGAAACCACCATGAAGCGAGATACCATTCATGATACCGCTCATACCAAATTCACGAACACCGTGGAAGATATAGTTACCCGCTGGGTCGTCTTGAATACCTTTAGAGCCAGACCATAATGTTAAGTTAGAACCTGCAAGGTCAGCACTACCGCCTAATAACTCTGGTAACATTTCACCGAAGAAGCCAATCGCATTTTGAGAAGCTTTACGACTTGCAATGCCTTCTGCTTTATCTTGGCACTCTTGAATAAATGCATTCGCTTTTGCTTCAAATTCTGCAGGCAATTCACCGGTTAATACACGACGTGTAAATTCAGCTGCTTCTGCTGGGAATGCTGCTTGATAAGCTGCAAATTTCTTATCCCATGCAGATTCGTTGTTTGCGCCAGCATCTTTAGCATCCCAACCTTGATAAACGTTTTCAGGGATTTCAAATGCCGCGTGTTCCCAACCAAGGAACTCACGAGCTGCTGCAATTTCAGCATCACCTAATGGTGCACCATGACAATCATGGCTGCCTGATTTGTTTGGAGAACCAAAACCAATAGTGGTTTTACAACAAATCATCGTAGGCTTATCTGTCACAGATTTTGCTTCTTCAATTGCAGCGCGGATAGCATCGCTATCGTGACCATCAACATTTGCAATAACATGCCAGCCGTATGATTCAAAACGCTTAGGCGTATCATCAGTGAACCAACCTTCAACATGACCATCGATAGAAATACCGTTGTCATCCCAAAATGCCACTAATTTGCCTAGGCCTAATGTACCCGCTAAAGAACAAGCTTCATGCGAAATACCTTCCATTAAACAGCCATCACCTAAGAAACAGTAAGTGAAGTGATCTACGATATCGTGACCAGGCTTATTAAATTGTGCTGCTAAGGTTTTCTCAGCAATAGCCATACCCACAGCATTACTGATACCAGCGCCTAAAGGACCGGTTGTGGTTTCAACACCTGGGGTGTAACCGTATTCAGGATGGCCTGGTGTTTTAGAATGTAATTGGCGGAAGTTTTTGATTTCTTCAATTGGCAGCGCGTAGCCTGACAGGTGAAGTAAAGAGTAAATCAGCATTGAGCCATGACCGTTTGATAATATGAAACGATCGCGATCAACCCACTCTGGGTTAGTTGGATTATGCTTTAGGAAGTCATTCCATAGCACTTCGGCAATATCTGCCATCCCCATTGGTGCACCTGGGTGTCCAGAATTGGCTTTTTGAACGGCATCCATAGTTAATGCGCGGATAGCGTTTGCGAGTTCTTTACGAGATGACATGCTCTCTCCTGCTTGTTTGTGAGGTCTAGCGGGCAATTGTGGGGGCATATTTTCCCCTACTAGGCGATGTGACGCAAATTTTTATTAGCGGTATTAGCCACTTTTTTTCATCTAACAATCTATTGCAAACTAAACGCGTAGATTAATTAGCCAACTTTATACCATGTTACCGATAACATTTATATAACTTTTTCCCACTAAGCTATTACATTTTCTATTTTAAATTGCCCTAAGACATTTTTTGTCACATTAAAAGTACTGTGAATATTTGTTGCCACCGGCGAATAAAAAAACCAACAAAGTGATAAACATCAACTAAAGTTATTGTTTTATTTTTAACCTTAGCATCCCTACCCAATACAGTATAAAGGCAAGAATTAGCATAAAATTCATAAGATTAATTTAATAAATTTATAAAACAGAGCAATGACAGTTTTTATAAATCTTTGAATGGTTGCACAATTTTTAACTTATATTGATTCTAAGGGGTGTTATCAAACTTAATTTGAATTATTATAGACGTCTAGATGTAGATGCTTCTACACGTTCAAATTCCAAAAGACGAGATTTACCAACTATGGCAAACCACTTGTTCACCTCTGAGTCAGTCTCAGAAGGTCATCCAGATAAAATCGCCGATCAGATTTCTGATGCGGTACTAGACGCAATTTTAGAGCAAGATCCAAAGGCGCGTGTTGCATGTGAAACTTACGTTAAAACTGGCATGGTATTAGTCGGTGGTGAAGTTACGACTTCAGCTTGGGTTGATATCGAAGAAATCACACGTAAAACAGTACGTGAAATTGGCTACACTCATTCAGATATGGGTTTTGATGCTGACTCTTGTGCGATTTTAAATGCGATTGGTAAACAGTCTCCAGATATTAACCAAGGTGTTGATCGTAGCGATCCTGCAGAGCAAGGCGCAGGTGACCAAGGATTAATGTTTGGTTATGCAAGCAATGAAACTGATGTATTAATGCCTGCACCTATTACTTACGCACACAAGCTGGTTAAACGTCAGTCTGAAGTCCGTAAAGACGGTACATTACCTTGGCTACGTCCTGATGCGAAAAGTCAGGTTACTTTTGCCTATGAAAATGGTCAAATCAAAGGTATCGACGCCATCGTCCTGTCGACTCAACATCGTGAAGATGTGACGCAAGAAGACTTAATCGAAGGCGTGATGGAAACCATCATTAAGCCTGTTTTACCATCACAATGGTTAAACAAAGACACTAAGTACTTCATTAACCCAACTGGCCGTTTTGTTATTGGTGGCCCAGTAGGCGATTGTGGTCTAACCGGTCGTAAAATTATCGTAGATACCTACGGCGGTATGGCACGTCACGGTGGCGGTGCTTTCTCAGGTAAAGACCCATCAAAAGTGGATCGTAGTGCTGCTTATGCTGCACGTTACGTTGCTAAAAACATCGTTGCAGCAGGTCTTGCTGATCGCTGTGAAATCCAAGTGTCTTACGCTATTGGTGTTGCAGAGCCAACGTCAATCAGTATTGAAACATTTGGTACAGGTAAAGTTTCTGAAGACGTACTTATCAAGCTAGTTCGCCAGCACTTTGAATTACGTCCATATGGCTTAACCGCTATGTTAGATTTAGCTCGTCCAATTTACCAAGGTACAGCTGCATACGGGCACTTCGGTCGTAATGAGTTCCCTTGGGAAGCGACTGATAAAGCTGAAATCTTACGTGCAGATGCAGGCTTATAAGTTTTCAACATAGCCTAGCGCATAAAGTAGAATCAAAAAAACCGTCTTATGACGGTTTTTTTATGGGTAAAATTCACTAAAACGGCTAAGAGAACGTACGATAAAAGAGATAAATAATAATAGCGCCTACAGAGAGAACCGAAGGATAAAATGTCAAACTAAACCCTAACGCTCTTGTGGCGGAACCTTTTTCATAACCACTGATAAATATAATTCTGCCGATAAAAAAGACTATCGATATTAGCGCAATCAGTGACATGAACTCAGCAGGCATAATAAAGGTCCATAAAAAATACACGCTCAAAACAATACAAAATTGCTCTAAGGTATTTTGTAAAACATTTTGTAAATGCCTGGTTTTTTCCGACTCCTCAAAAGCCGAGCGAACATGAGTTTGTGTGGTATTGAATCGTCTTAGTAGCACACGCCCTGCAGCAAACATAAATGCCAATGCAGGCAAGATTAAGCCATAAGCATATATTGTTAGCCTTTCGACCAAAGATTGTGGCTCTGTGTATTCGAGCGGATTAGCTAAAGCGCCATAGGCGACAACGAAAAAAGAGACGATGACTCCTATCACGACGCTCAAAGATACATCACTTTGTTTTGATGATAGTTTATTTTTAAATTGTTCTAAAAGTGGCATTATCTCTCCCTGTACTTAATGCTCATCAGTAGATTTTCTTACCCTAAGGGTATGAATTAAATAGTCCTTTTATTTAACTCGTTTACATCGCTTTATTCGCGCATCAATTGTACTTTATCTCTCGTTAAACAATAGTCACTGCCAGCCATTCTGCCAATGGCATCAAGTTGATCTGCATCTATTTTAAAATTATCTATCGCGTCATCGTTAACATGAACAGCAACGACGTCCCCTAATATCAAATGCCCTGCTAATGGCTGATTACCTAAATCGACAATTTGATTGAGTCGACATTCAAAACTGACCACAGCTTGCTTAACGCGACTTGGTTTCACAATCGTTGAGTCTAAGGTTTCTATTCCAGCATATTCAAACTCATTTTGTTCTGGCGGTAATGAATGGCACGTTTGATTCATTACCGATAAGTCTTGATAACTGACAGTGTTGATCACAAATTCTTGCTGCTCACGTATATTAACTAGCGTGTCTTTTTCTGCGCCTTTATCGGTACTCATTGGGTTAAAGCACAACACTGGAGGATTAGCACTTGCCACTGTAAAAAATGAAAATGGTGCTAAATTAGGTACTCCTTTTGCCGATACCGTAGACACCCAAGCGATTGGTCTTGGGGTGATACCACCAATCAATAATTTATACATTTGCTGTGCGGTTAACGTATGCGGCAAAAATTCCATCGAAATCTCAAACTTGCTTTCAACGTTTAGTTAACATACCTATTCAAACAAAACCGATACAAATAATAGTATGAAAATCATAAACTAAATAAGATAGTTATTAAGCTATCACCGTATAATTATTCAAACAAGTCCTAACCAGCAAACAACTTGTTAACATTCACAAATAAGCACTTTAAAGGCTCAAAGTGGACAGAATTTCTACAATGACACTTTCAATATGTGAAAATAAGGAAGCAGGTAAAAAACAAATAATATAACAACCGTTGAACTGGCAATGAAACGAGCATAGAAACCCAGCATAGAAACGCCCTAAAAATGAGCAATAATTTACCAATTGGAAATAAGGTGATAAGTCGAACCCATTGAAGCAATAAGCTATGATCTGAATGCTCAATATGATGTTAAGCCATACCGACTTTGGCTAACTGGCTTAGGTTGCGATACTTAGATTGCCATACTTAGATTGCGATACTTAGATTGCGATACTTAGGTTGCGAGGCTTAGGTTGCAAGGCTTAAGTTGCGAGACTCAATGATAAAACTCAGGAAAATGAATGCACTCCTATTATATGTTCAAAGCAAGTAAATCTGACTTTTCTAGCCTGTCATCAGTGCCTTTGCCAGTCAGAGCGTCGGACAGTATTCAGGGCGAGTACTACCAAACGACGTTGAGCGAGCAGCAACAATTATGGTCCGTAATCAAACTTTTCTATCGCCAACACTTGCCCTACTCCAAGCCAATGTTTAAAGACACTGTCATCCTCTGCTGCCAAGAAAAAGCTGATGATAAGCCAATAGCTAACCACACGAACCAGCTTCAAATCGATAATATTTTAGCTGCTGTGAGGATAAAAAAAATTGGCGAGGTTCAATTAGTCACAGGGTTAGTCGTTAAAAAAAGTGCTAGAAGCCAAGGAATCGCTCATCAATTGATGTCTGTTATTCAATCAAATTTGCTTGAATCTGAGTGTTATGTTTTTGCAATAGCTTCGCTCACCGATTTCTATCAGCAGCACGGTTTTATTAAGCCCCATGAGGTAGACAATAATATAAATCAGTTATTTAAAAAGCATAACAACCAAAATAGACCTTTGGCATTACTTAAGTCGAGTTAAGTTGAGTTGAGTCAGATACAGTAAGAAAATTTAGAGTAATACGTATCAGCAGTGATCAAAGTGCGCCGTTTCTACGCACATAAACGCCACTTGTTGCATATTCAACACTGGTACAGTCAGCTCTCTTGCGGAGCTTAGATCTACGTCTTGCAGCGCATCGATTAATTGAATAGCCTCTTGATAGCCATTAGCTCGGCCACAGCCAATATTGCCGAAGTCAGTTTCAACAAGGTAGTGGCCATGTTGGCTTGCAGCTTGCTCAGTATCTAACTGCGCTGAACTTACACACTCAACCACACGATATGTTTTATTTTGTGATGCTAATACTGCCACCACAATTTTGGCATTATCATAAGCGGACAAACGTAAATGCAAATACGGCTGAAATAACTGTTCAAATTGATTTAGCGAGTTTTCAACACTCATCATTTACCTCTTGTTATGCCATACATTAAATTCTTCGGTTAACCACTTCATTAATAACCTTGTCCATACCTGCTTGTCACTATTAATTTTTCATTAGCAGCAAATAGTAATCACGCTGCTGAAAACTAAAGTAATCCACTACTTCCATGGCAGATTTACCAGTATGAGCGGCGAAAGAAGTTTGATTTTCTTCTGCGATAAAAGTCACCATATAAGGGTATTTTTTGGTCACATTACAACTAAGCTTTTCAACTAACTTCGCAAATATCCCTTGGCCACGAAAATCAGGATGGATCCAAATGGGGCCATATTGACAACTATTTTGCGCCGTTATCTTACTAAACCCCGCTTCTATATCAGATAGTTTTCGCATAACAAGTGCGTATATACCCCATGATTTAAAC
The DNA here is from genome assembly GCF_001675935.1 of Shewanella sp. UCD-FRSSP16_17. Taxonomy (NCBI): domain Bacteria; kingdom Pseudomonadati; phylum Pseudomonadota; class Gammaproteobacteria; order Alteromonadales; family Shewanellaceae; genus Shewanella; species Shewanella sp. UCD-FRSSP16_17. Next base: position 496,981 of record NZ_LZFV01000024.1, on the reverse strand, counting down.
CATGACCAAGGTCCAGCAATCACATAACCAATAATACTTGCCTGACTTTGTGCAGCACTCGTTTGTTTTTCACTGTTCTCTGCTAACATAATCCAGCCGAGGCGAATTAACTCGCTAATATCGGTCTTTGAAAAACACTGCCCAGACATACTTTCTGCGGGTGATGACAGCTCGTCATTCATGTAGCTCTTTTCAAGTCGAGCCAGTTCCGCTGAGTCTTCTTGTGTTGCTAATCGGTATTGGATTTTCATTCAGTTTTATTATCACTTTCTTGTTTTACTTGGGACTGCGGCTGCTTTTGTGCCCAATCGAAGACTAATGCAACAGGATAAGGCGCCATAATTAAAAGCCCAATACCAATCAGGCTCGCCACTAATAACATGCCATTTATTTCGTTGGCCATGTCTGTCAATAAATAGAAATATGCGCCACAGCCAACCATAAATAATCCGACCAGATGCATGACTTTAAATATTTTACTCATTAAATAGCTCTTATTAACTGAATGACATATCAAGATGTCGATTTTTACGACAAGCTTAACTAATGCACTGACTTTAAAGAATGAATAACAATTAAATCTACTTCATCATGAAAATTTAGCTGAAACACAGTATATACTATGATGATTATCGATCTCATTGGAAACCATCATGATAAAACCCGCTATTACCGCTTGTTTGGTTATTTTCGGTCTTAGTGCTTGTCAAAGCAACAGCCACCAGGCTGAAGAAATTAACTTGTTAGGTAGTTGGTATATTGAATCTGCTCTTTCTGAAGCTGTAATTAATCATAGTCCAGCACAAATTACGTTTGCAGAAGGCGGTAAATTATCGGGTAATAATAGTTGTAATCAGTTCTTTGGAGAGTATCAGCAAGACGATACACAACTTACCCTTTCCCCTGCTGGTACAAGTATGATGGCCTGTGTTGAAGTATTAATGAAACAAGAAGCTAGAGTCATGAAAGCCATGCCAATGGTCACAAATGTGGCTTTATCAAAATCGGGAAAATTACTGCTAAAATCAGAACAAGGTGCTAATTTATTAGTATTGAGCCAGCAGCAAGACTAGTTGCTCCCCGCTAAAGCACCATGACTTGGCTAATTAAGCTGAGTCCATACAAAAAGAGTGAAGCCATGGCTTCACTCTTTTTTTTCAATAAACTCAAATAATGACTTAAGAATTGCTTTTCACATTTTCAGCAACTTTTTGCTGAATATCGACTTCGTTATGCTGAGCAATAAGAGCTGATTGCTCCATATCCGCATTGTAATGCTCAACGTCTAGCTCATCTTCTGAGCGAGCAATCACCGTCGTAGCAACTAAATCGCCTGATACATTCACTACTGTACGAGCCATATCTAAAATACGGTCAATCCCCGCAATAATAGCAACGCCTTCTAACGGTAAGCCCACAGTGGTCAGTACTAAAGTTAACATCACTAGACCTGCACCTGGAACACCTGCTGTGCCAATCGATGCAAGGGTAGCAGTTAGCACAATAGTAATGTAATCCACCCAAGTTAAATCAATACCAAAAGCCTGTGCCACAAATAACGCCGTAACCCCTTGGTAAAGCGCGGTGCCATCCATGTTAATGGTGGTTCCTAGTGGTAATACAAAGCTAGAAATCTTCTTATTAACCCCTAAGTTTTCACTGGCACATTTCATACTTGCTGGTAAGGTGCCGGCTGAGCTTGACGTTGTAAATGCAACCGCCATTGCATTGCCAATACCTTTAAAGAACTGCATCGGATTTAGCTTACCAAACACTGTCAGTACTACACTGTAAAAACCAAGAATGTGTAACGCACAGCCGATATAAACCGCCACAATGACTTTTATCAAAGGCAATAACATATCTAAGCCATACTCACCTGCGACCCAAGCCATTAAACCAAATACACCGTAAGGCGCTAACTTCATCACCATATCAGTGAGTTTGTACATTGCTTCCGCTAGACTTTCAAAAACACGAATAGCGGGTTTACCGTGCTCACCTATAAGCACTAACGAAATACCGAGTGCCACAGCAAACACAATCACTTGCAAAATTTGACCACTAGCCAATGCCGCCACTGGGTTGGTAGGTACGATATTAATTAACGTATCCATCAATGTCGGCGCTTCTTTTACTTCGCTGACAATTTTTGCACCTTCAAGTCCAAGACCTGCGCCAGGTTGCATGACGTAGCCGACAAGTAAACCAATACTTATCGCAATTGACGTAGTGCCTAGGTAAAAGCCAAATGATTTAAAGCCAATACGGCCCATTTTTGCCGTGTCTTGCATTGATGTAACACCTACAATCAATGAGCAAAACACCAAAGGAACGATAAGCATTTTAATGGTATTAACAAACAAGGTACCAATAGGTTTTAGGTAACTAGCATCATCCCCTAAGGTGATCCCAGCAATAATACCTAGAACCATACCGATGAGGATTTGTAACCATAAAGGAACTGACATCCAACGAGACCAAACTCGACTTGGAAATGACGGTGCATGTTTTGACATGGGGTAACCTTGCTTGTTTGCGATTGATGTAACTGACTAGTAGTCACGATGTATGAATATCTAGATGATGTCGTTATCAACGTTAAACAATGACACCATCAATAAACTCGGCCGACAAAATTCGGCGCCGCATACTAGCATACCTATTTAGGTTTAATAGATGATCTAGGTCAGTTTACCCTGAGCTTCTATTCAAAATTCACTATTAGGCTTCAAATATAAATGTCGTTTCTTTATTGCCGATTTTGACAGGATACAAAGCTGCAGGGGGACATTCCCGTTCGATTAAATAACTCCAATAGTCATCATCAAAACCAGCAAGCCAGTTTGACTCCTTGCCTCTCGACTTTAAAATCAGCCACCACCACACCATTGCCCATAACCCTAAAGTGGCTAAGGTTAGCAGGAAGTGTAACGGATGATTAATATTGGGCTGTGCAGCCCCATTGACTGTAGTAGGATAAACACTATGACAAGGATTTTTGACTCGATTAATTCGACTGGGATGTTTGATATATCGGTAAACTCTGAATTGATATTTTGACTTTATCATCACAACCTCTTGCACTGTCACATTGAATAATAAGCATAGCAGCTTAGACTTTAGTCGAATAAAAAATCAGCAACATTTTTACGATTCCCGATATAGGAAGGACAATGATAATAAGAAAAGGCCAAGCATCAGATTTAGCAGCATTAGTTGATTTTAACCAAGCGATGGCATTGGAAACCGAAAACCTCACATTAGATAATGAACGTCTTACAAAAGGCGTGAGCACGATGCTTAATAGCCCAGAAAAAGGCTTTTATCTTGTCGCTGAAGTTGATGGTCAAATAGCGGGATCGTTAATGGTTACCCTTGAATGGAGTGATTGGCGCGCAACTAACTACTGCTGGATCCAAAGTGTGTATATTCGCCCGCAAAATCGCCGCCAAGGAATTTATGCCAAGCTTTATCAAGCTGTAAAATCACTTGCTGAGGAAATAGGCGGCGCTGCGAGTTTTAGATTGTATGTTGAGCACGACAACCACATTGCCCAAAAAACCTATCAATCACTAGGTATGGAGCAAAGCCATTATCTGATGTATGAAGAGATTGCAGAAGGTGCTGAAGAGTAGGGTTCTCAACACGCTGTTGTCAATGTGTACAAAATACAAAAAAGGCTTTCGTAAGAAAGCCTTTTAATCAAACCCGATTAAGCACACAAATTGGTGACTTTTATTGCAAGACCACCTTGGCTGGTTTCACGATATTTCACATGCATGTCTTTACCTGTTTCATACATAGTCGCAATCACTTTATCTAAGCTCACTCTTGGTTCAGAATTACGACGTAATGCCATACGTGACGAATTAATCGCTTTCACCGATGCGATTGCATTTCGTTCAATACAAGGGACTTGAACTTGGCCCGCTACGGGATCGCAAGTTAAGCCTAAGTTATGTTCCATACCAATTTCAGCAGCCATACAAACTTGCGCAGGTGAACCGCCCATTAACTCAGCTAAACCCGCAGCTGCCATAGAACAAGCAACACCCACTTCACCCTGACAGCCAACTTCCGCCCCCGATATCGAAGCATTCCGTTTGTATAGCGATCCCACAGCAGCTGCGGCTAAAAAGTAACGGCTACATTCTTTTTCACCGACCTTCTGTATGAATTTGTCATAGTAGGCCAACACCGCAGGAATAATCCCTGCTGCACCATTGGTTGGCGAGGTCACAACACGACCACCAGCAGCATTTTCTTCACTCACAGCCAACGCAAATAAATTGACCCAATCAATGATTTCCATAGGATCGGTACTGGTTCGCTCACAGCGAAGTAATTCACGGTGTAAGGCTGGCGCACGACGCGACACTTTTAATGGGCCAGATAGCACGCCTTCTGTATGACAACCTTTTACAATCGCATCTTGCATGGTTTTCCATACAAGATTAAACCCACTATACATAGCTTCTTCTGAACGGAAGCACAGCTCGTTTTGCTTCATTAATCCGCTGATGCTTAAACCTGAATCTTTGCAGTGTGCCACTAGCTCATCAGCATAATTAAAGTGATAAGGCACCTTAACGCCACTGGAATGACTTTGAGTAAACTCACTTTCCTCAACGATGAAACCACCGCCGATAGAGTAATAAGTATTGGAATAAACACACTCATCGCCAATCCAAGCATGTAACGTCATGCCATTTTCGTGCAATGGTAAGGTTGAGCGATGGAAAATCAAGGCATCACGAGGAAAATCAACATGGTGAATCGCATCACCTATAATGATTTCTTGGGTTTTCTCAACTTGGGCAATAAAAGGCTCAATACTATCAATATCAACCGTTTCAGGTTCATTACCCGCCAATCCCATGATGATCGCAATATCAGTATGATGACCTTTACCCGTTAATGATAATGATCCGTATACATCAACCGTGAATTTAGTAATTTGAGTTAGCTTGCCTTGCTCAATCAAGTCATCAATAAAACAATTTGCCGCTTTCATCGGCCCAACGGTATGTGAACTCGACGGACCAATACCAATCTTAAAGATTTCAAATGCACTAAACATATAATTTGCCTCAACGTTTACTGACCCTATCAGCAAACTAAAAACCGTAAGAAAGAGGAACCGTTATTGTTCCTCTAACCATGCTACACAACAGCCTTAACTATCAGAGTGTTAGCTCATTAGGCCGAATAAAATGGCTGTCATTGCCAATAAACCTGCAATCACAACAAACACATTACTGATGCGGCCACGGTAAGCTTTTAATGCAGGAACTTTATAAACGGCATACATTGGCATTAGGTATAAAATCGCCGCAATAATAGGGCCGCCCAACGCTTCAATCATGCCAAGAATACTTGGGTTAATAACCGCAACAATCCAAATACTGAAAAACATAAAGCCAAGAATAAATTTGTTGAGTTTGGCGTCTGATACTTCTTTATTGCTACTACGAAGTTGCTTAGTGATCATGCCTTTTAAACCTTCAGTTGCCCCTAAGTAATGACCAAAGAATGAAGAAATAATCGCAATGAACGCAATAATAGGACCAAAATAACTAACAAATCCGCTTGAGTGAACGTTAGCAAGGTAAGACAGAATCGCTAAGTTTTGATCTTTTGCTTCAGCTAATTGAGCAGGGCTTAAAGACAATACGCACGAGAATACAAATAACATCACGAAGCCAACCAGCATCATGGAGGTGTTACGTAAAATCACATCCGCTTTTTTCGAGGCGTTATTGCCATGCTCACGTTTCAATGAAACAGAGAACTGTGAAATAGCAGGAGAATGGTTAAATGCAAACACTAATACAGGAATCGTTAGCCACACAGTCCCCAAGAACTCACCGGTAGAAGGCACAACTTGCAGTGCGTCCATCTTCCAATCTGGCATCAGGTAAAATGACATGAAAGCTAAAATAGCAACTAACGGGTAAACCAAAAACTGAGTCACTTTTAGCATGAATTTTTCACCCGCAACCATCACTGACATCATGCCAATAATTAACACTGCAGATAAAAGAATTCGTGGAGGTGAAGCAAAGCCAAGTTGATTAACAATAAAACTATCAACAGTGTTGGTAATGCCAACACCATAAATAAGCACAATAGGGAAAATAGCAAAGAAATAAAGCACTGTGATGGCTTTACCTGCACTCACACCGAAATGTTCTTCAACCACTTGGGTGATATCGCTACCTGGATTTTTAGAAGAACATACAAAACGAGATAAACCACGATGAGCAAGGTACGTCATTGGGCCAATGATAATCGCCATTAACACTAACGGCCAAAATCCACCCATACCTGCATTGATAGGCAAAAATAAAATGCCTGCGCCAACCGCGGTACCAAACAAGCTAAGCATCCAAGTCGTATCTTGGCGTGTCCAGCCTTTTACTGAAGTTTGCTCATCGTGAGCTGAAACTGCAACGTCCTGCGCATTGATTGAATCTCTTTGCATAATAATGACCCTATTAGGTATCTAATTTCACAGCGGAGAATATAGAATTCTAAATTGTGAAATATGATCTAGGTCATTTTTTACCCCGACTCACAAAAAATTTAACGCTATTTGAGAGCAAAGCACGCAACTGGTACGATCAGTTATTCTAACTGGTAACACTTTAAGATAAATTGCTCAACAAAACATCTAATACAATAACACCTAATAAACCAGCAGCTCACACACAAGCACGGCTTAGGTCATACAATCAATAACCCATATAACGATTGCCATGCTTAACATAATGCCTCAACTATCATCTCTCAAAGAAAGGAAATGACGACTACCCTGTCCTAAGAGCCAGAATCTCAGTTAAATTGATAGGTTCATCATATTGGCTAAATTCAGTATTTTTTTGATCGATAGCGTAAATCGACATGCGATCAGCCAGTTCATTACCTTCAATACCGATATGAGCAGCCACATGAGCAATATCAATCTGGCCTTTAATTGCGTCATATAATTCGTGTGCTTGTTGTATCACTTCAAGGTTAGCAATATCACCAGCAACTTTTCGCTTCCAACCTTTGGCTTTCCAACCATAGGCCCAGTTGGTAATACAATTAATGGAATATTGCGAGTCACTCAATATCTTGACGGTTTGCTTATCGTTTAAGGCTTTTTCAGCCACCAATAACGCTTGATACAAGGCATTTAGTTCCGCACTATTGTTAGTGCCATTAGGATTAAATAACCCATACCAAAGCTCACTCACTTCACCTTGGCGATAAACCGCCATTCCTGAACCCGCCTTACCAGGGTTTGGCTCGCAACCGCCATCAGTAAACACCATGACATCATGGCTGGTTAAATTGATGTCAGTTGTTTTGATTGACTCAACTTTACTGGCATTTGAAGTTGAAGGCTTCACACCCGCTTTTTTGACAGTAGGTTTACCAATGCTACTAGATGCCGCACCAGCAAATGCCGCTTTAGCTTGCGCCTCAGTGGGAAACGACTTGTATTTGGCTTGAGGAAACTTATCCACCAACTTCTTGGTGTAATCCCAACTGGTAAAAATACCTGTCTCTCGACCTGACCAGACAACATAAAACTTCTTTGCCATGATGACTCTCTGTAAAATAGCGTAAGATACTTAATGCGCATCAGTGTAGCTTATGCCGTTACTAAAATAACTAATTGAATATAAAACTATGTCAAATCCTACTCAGCTTGAAACGCAACCTCTGCATGATAAAAAATCAATTGCCGAGCAAACAATTGCACAAATGACCATTATTGTTGGTTCTAAAAATCCAGTAAAAGTGAATGCCGCCAAAGTCGCCTTCAGCCAATATTTCCCCCATCACCAAATACATTGCATTGGCAAACATGCTCCCTCTCTTGTCGCAGATCAACCCATGACAGAGCAAGAAACAAAACAGGGGGCAATTAATCGTGTTCAATTTTGCCAGTCTGAAGACTTAGCAAACGCAATGGCAGAAACAAAAGCTGACTTTTACATCGCTATGGAAGGCGGGGTTGATCATTTTGATCACGGCCCTGCCACCTTTGCCTATATGGCCATCATTCATCAGCAGCAAATATCAATTGGTCGCAGTGCACTACTGCCATTACCAGCTCAAGTTTATCAATCATTACAACAAGGTGAAGAGCTTGGCCATGTGATGGATCGTTTATTTAATACTGACAACATCAAGCAAAAAGGTGGTGCAATTGGTCTGCTAACACAAGGGTTAGCAACACGAGAAAGTATTTATACCCAAGCCATTATTTTAGCAATGGCCCCCTTTATAAATGCCGAGATATTCAACAGTTAATTTGCTAACGGAATATCAAGCTTTTGTTTAACGCAAAAGCTTGATAACTTCAAAGTAACTGCATTCCATAGGAGAAATAAATGGAATATCAACGCATTCCTCATACCAGTCTTGATGTCAGTAAAATTTGCCTGGGCACTATGACCTGGGGAGAACAGAACTCACAACAAGATGCTTTTGAACAACTCGATTACGCCCTAAGTCGCGGTATTAACTTTATTGATACTGCCGAAATGTATCCCGTTCCGCCAAAAGCTGAATCTCAAGGCGAAACTGAGCGGATTATTGGCCAATATTTATCTCAGCGTGGTAACCGCGATAACCTAGTGATTGCCACAAAAGTGTCTGCAGCAGGTGTTAAAAGCGACTTTATCCGACCTAATATGGCGTTAGATTGGGTAAATATCCATCAAGCAGTTGATGCATCGCTTGAGCGATTACAGATAGATACGATTGATTTGTATCAAGTACATTGGCCAGATAGAAATTGTAACTATTTCGGCGAGCTTTTATATAACCATGATGAAGAAGAACATCAAACGCCCATTCTTGAAACATTAGAAGCGTTAGCTGAAGTCGTTCGCCAAGGAAAAGTGCGTTATATCGGAGTATCAAATGAGACGCCTTGGGGGCTGATGCAATACCTTCGCCTTGCAGAGAAACACGACTTACCTCGAATCGTTAGCGTGCAAAATCCTTATAATTTACTGAATCGTAGTTTTGAAGTAGGAATGTCTGAAATTAGTCACCGAGAAGAGCTGCCTTTACTGGCATATTCACCACTCGCTTTTGGTGCGCTAACCGGTAAATATGAAAATAACCAGTGGCCAGAAAAAGCCAGGCTGACCTTGTTCAAGCGATTTGCTCGCTACAATGCCACCCCAATGGCACTTGAAGCAACCCAAGCTTATATTGAGTTAGCTCGAGAGTTCAATCTAAGTCCAACACAAATGTCACTGGCTTTTGTAAATAGTCGACGCTTTGTTGCCTCTAATATTATTGGCGCAACAACGCTAGATCAGCTTAAAGAAAACATCGACAGTCTTGATGTAACCCTTAGCCCTGAATTATTGGCAAGAATTGATGAATTGTCTTTACGCTACCGAATGCCTTGCCCTTAATAAACTGCTTAATCGTTCATGCTAGACTTGCAATAAGCGCCACTTTCTATGAAGATCGTGGCGTTTCTATTTAGGGCTTAGCCCAATTTCTATTTATCGACAATGCTTGAATCCGCGCGTGTTATTTAAGGTTGGCGTTAATAAAGTGAGTTTGCAATGACGAAAGCTTTTGAACATGATGCGATTAGAGCCCAATTTCCCACCCTGTTTCAACAGATTGATGGGCAACCGTTATGTTATCTAGATACTGCGGCGACGAGCCAAAAGCCTCACTCCGTCATCAATGCAGTGAATCAGTATTATCAACTAAATAATGCCAATGTTCACCGCGCGGCTCATCAATTATCAGCTCGAGCAACGCGCGACTATGAGGCAGTACGTAGCCAAGTACAAGGGTTTATCAATAGCAATCGAGTCGATGAAATCATCTTTACTCATGGAACTACTGAGTCAATCAATATGGTGGCGCATGGATTAACGGCACAATTTGATAAAGACGATATTATCTTGGTCGATACAGCCGCCCATCATGCCAATATTGTCCCGTGGCAACAACTGACAAAGCAAACTGGCGCCATCATTAAACCAATTCCACTCAATGATGATTTAACGATCGATGTTGATGCGTATGAGCAGTTGCTGTCATTAGCACCCAAACTAGTCGCCCTAACCCATGTGACTAATGCATTAGGCACAGTTAACCCGATCATAGAATTAACTCAAAAAGCCAAACAAGCAGGTGCCATCACCTTAGTTGATGGCGCGCAAGCCATCGCTCACTTTGCTATTGATGTTCAACAAATTGGTTGTGATTTTTATGTATTTTCAGGCCATAAAATGTATGGTCCAACAGGGGTTGGCATCCTCTATGGTCGCTACCAGATATTAGATACCTTAACCCCGATGTTAACGGGTGGCGAAATGATCAAAACGGTCAGCTTTAACGGTACGGAATTTGGTAGTTTGCCTAACAAATTAGAAGCTGGCACCCCAGCTATTTCTGCCGTCATCGGTTTAGGCGCTGCAATTAGCTTTATGAGTGACTTACCCAGTGATTTGGTTGAGCAACATGAGCAAACTTTACTGCACTACTTACAGCAACAACTGGCTCAGTTGGGTGACATAAGTCTCTATGGCGCTGGTCCTAATAATGTTGGAGTTGTCGCTTTTAACCTTACTGGTGAGCATCATCAAGATGTGGGCATATTACTCGATCAGCAAGGTATTGCCGTTCGGTGCGGCCACCATTGCGCCATGCCATTAATGCAGCACCTAAACCTTAAAGGCTGTTGTCGTGCATCCATTGGTTTATACAATAATAAGCAAGATATTGACCTATTTATCGATGCACTTCGTAAAGTTAAAGAATTACTGTTATAACTTAACCTTAACTCGCTTAAACCTTTACAGCTTAACCCTAATAGTATTTAGTCATTCCCATTGAGGCCTATTTTGAATCACGCAGCATCAGAAAACATACTCGTTGATACGCCAGATAAAAGCTGTTTTATACCATTAGATGACAAGGTTTCTCAGGCTGTTCTCGCCATACAACAGGCAACAAACTGGCAAGATAAATATCGCCAAATTATGCTGGTAGGTAAGGTACTTGCTCCATTAAATGAAACGTTTAAAGTAGAAACTGCTCAAGTGAAAGGATGTGAAAGCCAAGCTTGGCTATATCACTATCAAGATGCAGATAAACACTTTTTTTGTGCTGACAGCGATTCACGTATAGTTAAGGGTCTTATTGCTATACTGCTCGATGCGACTCACGGAAAAACCTCAGCTGAAATTACTTCATTTGATTTAGAGCGTTATTTTTCACATTTAGGGCTAAGTGGCCAATTAAGCCCGTCGCGTACCAATGGCGTCACCGCCTTAGCCAATGCTATAAAGCAATTTGCCGCAACATAATCAGCTTCACATGATTACAAGCGTCTAAAAAGGAAACCACATGACAACAAGCGCTTGTAACCAAAGCCGACGACAACTTCTCAAGGGCATTGCCGCCGCCAGTCTTCTCTGCCCGCTTTACAGCTCTTCTGTACTTGCGCAATCAAATAAGCGCCTTTATATCGATGGACTTAGTTTTCTTCCTGATAACCTTGATGATGTGCGCGCATCAAAACTAGATGCGTACATTTGTGATATTTCTGATATTGAAGCGATTACTCAGCCCGATGGCACCACAAACTATAAACGCAGTTACAAAGCCTGCATTGCCAGCATTAAAGAAGCTCAGCAACGGGTAATAGACAATCCAGATATTTTATTACAGGGTCTCAGTGGGCGTGATATTGCTAGCGCCAGGGCTGAACAACGCACTGCGGTTTACTTTCAAATACAAGGTGCCGATTGTGTTGAAGATGATAACTTTTCAGGTGAAGGTCAGCAGTGGCAACGCTTGAATGAGTTTCATCAGCACGGATTACGGGTATTACAATTAACCCACCATTACGGAAATCGCTTTGCGGGCGGCGCATTAGATAATGACGGCAACCAAGGGTTAAACAAACCGCTAACTGATGACGGTAAACAGCTCATTAGTGCACTCAACCAGCGTAATATTCTTATTGATGTTAGTCATTCCAGTCCGCAAACAGCGTTAGATACAGCCAAAGCGAGCCAAGTGCCCATAGTACAAAGTCACGGCGCTGTGCGCTCTATTGTAAATAACGCCCGCTGTTCACCTGATGAGGTTATCAGAGCCATTGCAGATACTGGCGGCGTATTTGGGGTATTTATGATGAGCTTTTGGCTAACCAACGATCCTGTGCCCACAATTGATGATTATGTACGTCAATTAGATAGAGTTGCCAGAATCGGCGGGGTGAACGCTGTTGCGATTGCCAATGATTATCCGCTGCGAGGTCAAGAAAACCTGTTAGCGTTAGATAACAATAACGAAGAAGGTGTAAAGCAATACCACGAATGGTGGCAAAGTTTAGCAGCAAAAAATGTCTTGGGTTTTGAGAACCTGCCTCAGCACGTCGTGATACCGGAACTGAACCATATAGACAGAATGAGTCGAATTGATGATGCCTTAGCTAAAGCTCGCTATAAATCTAGCGATCGTGACCGCTTTTTAGGAGGCAACTGGCAACGCGTGCTTAATCAGGTGTTGATCTAACCCCTTAATCAATGTTCAAAAATGCACTAATACATGCCTAATGCTGGGTTAGTCCCCAGCATCACCTCCCCCCGTTTGCCTAATAGGCTATTTATTTACTGGCTAAATGACTAATAAGCTAAATAAGCAAATTTCTTTATTCCAAGAATCACCCTTTAGAATAACGTTAAAATAGCAACCCTCAACGATAATAAAACGCGAGTTGAAACAGTCATCTATATTTTTTCCTTTCAAAAAGAATCTACTTTCAAATGCCTCTGTATTAATTATTAACAATTCTAAATATCAAAAAAGACCATTTCATTTTTTGAAATTCATTTTATATTGCAACATTTTTCATTGGTTTAAATAAAAACAATAAAATTTATACCTACATCACATTAAGAGCAGTTTTTAATAGATTAAATATTGTTTGCTTTGAATTTTTATACCTAAACGATATAAAAAACGAACATGGTAAGGCATATAGCACCCTTTACTAATTTAACACTATAAAACATAGACCTAGATCAAAAAACCACATAACAGAATGATGCAAAGCGCAAATTTAAACATCAAAAAAAGGATTTTCTGTGTATAAATTTACATAAAAATGACTGTCTCATATTCTAATAAAACAAAAGTTATTATTTACAAAAAACTTGTTATGAATATGAATTCAAGTACTTTAAAAACAATCTTTGGGCTATTTTTATATAGCATTTTAATCACACAAGTTAATGCTCAAGAGATGAGAACTGTTCATGGAAAAACCATGGGCAATAAATATAAAGTCTCTTGGACAGCAGAAAAAATCACACCTGCTCATATGGCAAACATTCGAGCACAAATAGAAACTCGTCTCGAAAACGTCAATCAATCAATGTCTACTTGGCGTGAAGATTCTGAAATCAGCCAAATTAACCAAACTCCTAAAAATACGCCTATCACTATCAGTCGAGACATGAAATACGTCATGACAGAGGCACTGCGCATTGCTGAATTAACAAACCATACATTGGACGTAACTGTTGCGCCATTAGTTAATTTATGGGGGTTTGGGCCAGACGGTAAAGCAACCGAAGTCCCGACTCAAAAAGCCATCGACAATGCCAAGCAATACGTTGGGATCCAACATATTAAAATCGAAAACAATCAACTGACAAAAACAATTGATGGCTTAGAGATTGATCTGTCTTCAATTGCCAAAGGCTTTGGAGTCGATGTTGTTGCCGATGTAATGGAGCTGAATGGTATTCACAATTACCTTGTCGATATCGGTGGTGAATTACGAATAAAAGGACTTAACGCTGAGCAACAAGCTTGGAAAGTCGGAATCGATAAACCTTTTGCTTACTCAACGGGGCAAATGGAAATTATTAATCCAGGAGATGCAGCCGTCGCCACCTCGGGAGATTACCGTAAGTACTTCGAGAAAAACGGCCACCACTTCTCTCATTTAATTGATCCACGCTCAGGTAGACCCGTTGCTCACACTGTGGTTTCAGCCACAGTAATTGAAAAATATTCTATGACAGCAGATGCATTAGCAACAGCATTTATGGTGCTCTCTGTCGAAGAATCATTGGCTATCGCCAATGAACACCAAATCCCAATCATGATCATTGAGGATAAGTTTGGCAAGTTGATTACTCACCATTCTGAGAGCTTTAAAAAATATATAAAAGAATAGTTATCAAACTATTAATAGGGGAAAAACGATGAAAAAAACTTTTAAATTAAGCGTTCTTTGTATCGCTATGCTTGGCCTAACCGCGTGTAGTGATGATGACACTGATACGTCAGGTCTTGAAAACCAAATTGAGCAATTAGAAGCTCAAAACGCTGAGCTAAATACTAAAAATACAGAACTAACAGCAGCAAATGATTCTTTAGTAGAAGACAATGCTAACTTAGTGACTAAAGCGGATGAATTACAAACTAAGGCCGTTGGTTATATTTCTACTTTTGCACACCAATGTGCTGAAGAAGGCGTTAACTTTGATTATATCGACCCAAATGCACCTGCAGATGAAGAGCCACTTGTAGCGGCATTCGCTTCTGCAATGGCATCTGATGACTGTATGAGCTGCCATAACTATGAAGGTAGCGACCCTGCTAATGTTCCACATGGCGATTACGGTACTTGTAGTAACTGTCATGATAATCCACATGATGAAACGCCGCCGGTAGATCCAGGCGATCCACAAGATCCAACGTTCCCACAACCTGAGCCAGATGACACATTAGTCGATGGTAAAACAGGTGCATCAGGTTCGTTCTACTACGGCACTGGCTCATTCTTAAATGCCGATTACCTAGCTCAACGCTTAAATGGCAGCATTTACAACTACGAGTGGAAAGAAGTGTCAGATGGAACTGGTGCTAAAACACTGAAAACAGCTTGTGGCCTTCAGAACCGTGAATACATGGCAGACATGTTCCCGAACGATGGTAAAGAATACCAATTAAGCGCAATCAAAAACCAAATGGGCGCTAAATTAGTCACTACAGTAAACAAGTTTACTGATGATGAAACAGCTGAAATGGTAGAAACACCAAACGTGGCGATTTTCGGCTACGGTATGAAGCTTGAAGACGATGGAAACTATTATGTTTCAATGAGTATCGGTAAAAACAATACTTGTTATAACGCTGTCACTGAAGGTGAAACTCGTTTAGCTTACTATGAATACTCTCCGATGCTTTCAGCCAAATTTGAGCGCAACATGGGTGCACGTATCTTAGGTACAATTGATTACGAGCGTACTGCACTTAAAGGCTTTGATTGGGTCACTGAAGTTCCTGGTCTAGGTGCTGGCGAAGACTTTACTCCATCAGATGTTGATTGGACAAAAGTAGGTGCATGTTCACTGGTTATTAAAGTTGATGGCATTATTCCACTAGGTTAATAAGCCAAAGTAATACGATTACAATAAATCGTTACTGTAAGCGCTTCTGCCACTCCCTCAGAAGCGCTTTTTTATGTGTACAAGTACGTGCTGAGCTTTTTACCAACCACGCTTTGTAGCCTCTTCACTACGTCGTTAATTTACTCTCTGATACGCTATTAAATAGCATGTCGTTAAAAACCATTTTGTAGTGGCTTTCAAACCGACAATTGAATCAACAGACCTATACCAGAAACTCACGCAAAAAACTCATGCAAAAAAATCATGCGAGAAACTCACGCAAAAAACTCATTCAAGGGACTCAACCGAAAAGCTATATCGAGAGGTTATATCAAGGAGCTATATTGAAAAGCTGTCTTGAAAAGCTGTACTGAAGAACTTAAATGAAAGGCTTAGCTGAAAGGCTTAAATAAGAAGCTTAAGCAAATCCGGTGTTACCCATTAGACATAATTATCACTTGCAGCCAAGTATGAGATATAAAAAAGCTGAAATCTCAGTTTCAGCTTTTGATTTTACTTTGTAACTTAATGGTTAATCACCAAAGTCATCAAGTAGAATATTTTCTTCTTCAACACCTAAACTTTCTAGCATGTTAATGACAGAAGAGTTCATGATTGGAGGGCCACACATATAGAATTCACAATCTTCTGGGGCTTTGTGGTCTTTAAGGTAATTCTCAAGCAGCACTGTATGAATAAAGCCTGTGTAACCTTGCCAATTATCTTCCGGTAAAGGATCTGACAGTGCGACATGCCATTCAAAGTTTTCATTTTCAGCTGCTAATGTATCAAAATCATCTTGATAGAAAATTTCTCTCGCAGAACGTGCACCATACCAGAATGACATCTTACGTTTGGTCTGCTTACTTTTAAGCTGATCAAAGATATGTGAACGCATGGGTGCCATACCTGCACCACCACCAATAAACACCATTTCAGCATCGGTCTCTTTAACAAAGAATTCACCAAATGGTCCTGAAATCGTGACTTTATCACCCGCTTTGAGATTAAAAATGTACGAAGACATTTGTCCAGGTGGTAAATCATTTGTAGGTGGAGTAGCAATACGTACGTTCAACATAATGGTTCCCTTTTCATCAGGGTAGTTGGCCATTGAATACGCACGTAAAACATCTTCATCGACTTTTGATACTAAGCTAAATAGATCAAAACGCTCCCAGTCATCTCGATATTGATCAGGTATATCGAAATCAGCATATTTCACTTCGTGAGCTGGTGCTTCAATTTGAATGTAGCCTCCAGCTTTAAAGTGAACCTCTTCACCTTCAGGTACCTTTAACAGTAACTCTTTAATAAAGGTGGCTTGGTTATTGTTTGAGACGACTTCACATTGCCACTTTTTAACACCAAATATCTCTTCGTCTACTTCTAGTTCCATGTCAGTTCGCACAGCAACCTGACAAGCTAAACGACAACCTTCTTTTGCTTCTTTTTTCGTTATGTGGTCAAGTTCAGTAGCCAGAATATCTCCGCCACCAGACTTAACTGTCACACGACATTGGCCACATGTGCCACCACCGCCGCATGCAGACGGAATAAAAATATTCTGTCCAGCAAGGGCGCCTAACAATTTGTCACCAGCTGGAGTGCGAACACTCTTATCAGCCTCACCATTAATCCCAATGGTGACATCGCCAGTGTTAACTAACTTACTTTTAGCGAATAAAATTACCATTACCAGCAAACTTACCACAATGGTAAACATGCCTATGCCGATTGCCATTTCCATTAAATGTACCTTCTCAACAATGTGTCATTACTCAGAGAATTCGAGTTCACTTTTGTCACTATCTTTTTTGCCAGCATTACAGCGTGATACCAGCAAATGACATAAAGCCTAGCGCCATTAATCCAGTGGTAATAAAGGTAATACCGATACCCTGTAAGCCAAGTGGAATCGCATGGAATTTCATCCGCTCACGTAAGCCCGCTAACAAGATAATCGCCATGGCCCAGCCCACAGCACTACCACCAGCAAACACCATAGATTCAACTAAGTTGTAATCGCGGTTCGCCATAAAAATTACCCCAGCAAAAATGGCACAGTTTACTGTTAAAAGTGGTAAGAAAATCCCCAGAGACTGGTACAAGGTTGGAATATAGCGCTCTAAAAACATTTCCAAAATTTGTACTAACGCTGCAATAACCCCAATAAAGGTAATCAACTGTAAGTAACTAAGGTTTAACTCAGGAAAGCCAGCCCAAGCTAATGCACCTGGCGCAAGTACGTTAACGTATATGACCTGGTTTAACGGCACAGCCAGCATCATCACCACGATAACGGCAATCCCTAAACCGAAAGAAGTCGACACTTTCTTAGATACAGCAAGAAACGTACACATACCTAAGAAAAAAGACAGCGCCATATTGTCGATAAACGCAGCTTGAATAAATAAATTAATATAATGTTCCATTGCCATTACCCTCTCTTACGCTGCACAACATTGATGGCCCAAATCATCACGCCGATCAAAAAGAATGCGCTAGGCGGTAAGGTGAACATTTCATTTGCCAAATACCAACCATCGTTTTCAATGGTGGTAAATATTTCATGACCAAATAAGGTCCCACGCCCCAACAGTTCACGAACAAATGCGACACCCAGTAAGATAACGCCATATCCCATAGCATTACCGAGGGCATCAACCAAGGCGAGATGCGGTGGGTACTTCATCGCAAATGCTTCAGCACGTCCCATGATGATACAGTTAGTGATAATCAAGCTGACAAAAACAGATAACTGCTTAGACAACTCGTATGCCACATCTTGAAGTACCATGTCGACAATGATGACCAAAGAAGCAATCACAGTCATCTGCGCAATGATCCGCACACTGTTTGGGATAAAGTTGCGAATGGTAGAAATGATTAAGTTAGATGACACCAATACAAATGTCACCGCAAGCGTCATCACTAATGCCGTTTGCATAGAGTTACTGACAGCTAGAGCAGAACAGACACCCAATACTTGCATCGCAACAGGGTTATTAGCAAAAATAGGCGATGTTAAAATCTGCTTAGTAGAAATAGCACTACTCATGACTTAGCCTCCGCTTGAGCAAACTGCTTAAGAAAGGTTTGAAAACCTTCTACTCCAAACCAAAACTCAACCGCGCGCTGTATACCGACACCAGTTCGAGTCGCTCCACTCACGCCATCAACCCCATGAATGTCACCTTCTTTAGCGCCACCTTTGACGACTTTAATAGCAATCTTGCCTTGTTCATCAAATAGCTGTTTGCCTTTCCATAAGTCAGTCCATTGTGGATCGGTAACAAAGTCAGCAATACCAGGTGTTTCACCATGTTCGTAGAAAATGATATTTTCAACCGTATTCAAGTCAGGCTTGACTGCTAAATAGCCATAAATCATCGACCATAAACCTTTGCCATATATAGGCATAACGACGCTCGATAAGCTGCCTGATTCATCTCGAACTTCAAAAATTCGAATGTTATCCGCACGAGTCTTAATCTTGGCGGTATCTTTTTTAGGCTTAGATGAACTATCAGGATTGATTGCCGCCATGCGGTCATCGAAATCAAGTAGGTTTTCTTGTGCGACATATTCACCTGATTCCAGATTCACCATCTTAGGTGTCACTCGCTCGGCAAAGAGTTCACGAAAATCGCCATTACTAATATCAACATTGGCTGCGCGCAACACAAATTGCTGTATTTCATCTCGTTTTTTGGCCAACTTACGTTCTTTGAGAATTTCAGCGGTCCCGGTAATCATAAACGAACACACTAAACTCAAACTGATGATAAATATCATCGTGCCTGCGACAGTATCTTTCTTAAAGGCCATGACGTTTTAGTCTCCGTTTAATGTTGGCTTGAGCCACCAGATAATCGAATAGCGGTGCCCATAAATTCGCAAACAAAATCGCTAACATAATGCCTTCAGGAAGTTTTACGTTTAGTACTCGTATCAGCACAGTCATAAAACCAATTAATGCGCCGTAGGCATATTTGGCATTGCGCGTGTATGAAGCGGTCACAGGGTCCGTTGCCATAAACATCATGCCTAAGGCAAAGCCACCTGTCACAAGGTGCCATGTCCACGGCATTGCAGCGATAGAGTTTTTGCTAGGGCCAACAAGATTGAATAAAATCGCCGTGGCAATCATACCTAACAACACACCAGCGACCACTCGCCAATCTGCAACACGAGTCAGTAATAACACGCCACCACCAATCAAAATGGCTAAGGTGCTTGTTTCCCCAATCGAACCAGGAGTAAAGCCTAAAAAGGCATCCATCCATTTAGGATCTGACAGCGCACCTAACCAACTGACATCAGCGTATAGGTTAGCGCGACTCGCTGCAGCTTCGGTTAATGTAGTAGCGCCAGCGAAGCCGTCTACCGCGACAAACTGACTAATTGCAGCCACTTCTGTCGGATATGCAAAATAAATAAAGGCGTAACCCGCTAAGGCAGGATTTAAGAAGTTATACCCCATGCCGCCAAACATCTCTTTCGCGACAATCACCCCAAAACACACGCCAATAGCAATAATCCACAACGGTGTTGAGACTGGCACAATAATCGAGAACAACAAGGCTGTGATGAAAAAGCCTTCGTGAAGTTCTTGCTTACGCATTTTGGCAAAAATCACTTCCCAAAATAAGCAAACGATTAATGTGGCGAGATAAATTGGTACATAGTAGCTGGCACCATAAGCAAACAAACTCAGTAAGCCTGATTCACTTGTCAGTGGTCCAAAAACCGCATTAAAAATAACTAATTGCCAACTATCAGGTTGAGTAGCACCTGCTGCTATGGCGATTTGAGCTTGAAGCCCTAAGTTGTACATGCCAAAAAGCAGCACAGGCAGTAAACACATACCCACAATGTGCATAGTACGTTTGACGTCAATAGCATCACGTACATGTACTTTACCCTTGGTGCTTCGGCCACGTGCAATCCATAAAGAGCGCAAATAGCTTTTCATCGAGTGCCCGTGAGCGTAATACTGCTCTTGCTTACCCGGTTTATTTTGTTGCTGACCCATTAACCTTCCCTCTCGATAATATCCAAGCAAGCACGTAACTCTTTACCGAAGTCATACTTTCCGGGACAAACAAAAGTGCATAACGCTAAGTCTTCTTCGTCTAATTCTAATGCGCCTAATAGCTGAGCTTCATCAGTATCACGAACCACTAAATCTCTGACGAGTAAGGTAGGTAAAATATCCAAAGGCATCACACGTGCTAATTGGCCAAACGCCATCATTGCCCGTGGTGAGCCCCCCGCATGAGTGGTGAAATCGAATAGCTTTTTCGTGCGGCTAAAACCCGACATCATAATGCCAGTAAGGGAGAACTTTTCTTTATTGCGTCTCACCCACGGCAAAAGCTCATGGCGAGCATTTTCAGTTAACACGCTAACTTGGGTGTGATAACGACCTAAGTAGTTATAAACCCCTACAGCAGTATGACCAGAGAGCACAGATCCCGACACGACTCGAGACTGAATATCTTTGATTTCTTTCTCTACCATTTCACCTAAATCGGCACCAAGCTGGGTACGAATCAATCGTGGGTTTAACACATTGGGGCCCGCTAACGCGACAACACGTTCGTTGAATAACTCACCAGTTTGAAATAGTTTGCCAAACGCAATGACATCTTGGTAACCAATATGCCAAACCACATTTTCAATGTTTACAGGATGAAGAAAATGAATATGCGTGCCCACAAGACCTGCAGGATGTACCCCACCAAACTGGTGTGAATCTACTTGCTGAGCATCACTGCCGGGTAAACTCGCGCCTTCATCATGACAGAGTATGACTTTGCCATCAGTTAACCGAGACAGTACTTGTAAGCCTTGACTGAATGCTTCCTCATGCTCTGCAATCACAATGCGAGGATCCGCCGCTAATGGATTGGTATCCATCGCAGTGACAAAAATTGCACTCGGAGTTGCATCAAGGGCAGGTATACGTGAAAAAGGACGGGTGCGAAGTGCAGTCCACAAACCGCTATTGACGAGATTACTCTTTACCTTATCCCGAGATAAAGCCAGCACATCATCAGCAATGTCAAAACTCACCGACTCGTCGCCTTCACAGCGAATAACAACAGATAATAATACGCGTTTTTCACCGCGATTAATGCTGATGACTTCACCACTTGCTGGTGCTGTGAACTTTACTCCTGGTGTTTTTTTGTCTTCAAAAAGTACCTGGCCTTTTTTGACCATATCCCCTTCTTCAACCAGCATAGTCGGTTTTAAACCAACGTACTCTTCACCAAGAATTGCTACTCTCGACGTCGCTTTTATTGATTCGATGACTTGTTGCGGTTCCCCCGCGATAGGCACATCAAGGCCTCGTTTAATTGTTATAACCTGATTTGAGGATCCAGCCATTACTTGTAACCTTTAAAATTCAGATACCACATATTAAATAAATTTGTGAGCTAAATCCGCTATTGAAGTCACACCTTTTAAATATAATGTGAAATAAATGTACGACAAAAAACGAATTTGAGCTAAAACTTTGAACTGAGTCCGAGATAAAATTTCAATTATGAAACTAAAAAACGGCCCAATAAGCACAAAAACTCACCAAGCGCTGTTGATGTAGCACAACATACTACCAAACAACATAGACCTAGATCACAGTAAACTCAACAATATCTGTATGACAATGAAATGAAATTTCTTGGAGGATGTTAACGTTCTTCTTGGTGAAAAACGCAAATGTTAACATTGAAGACTAAAAATAGTCTAAAAGTAAAAACACGGCACAAGCAATGCGCTTATACCGTGTCAAAAATAGTGAGTAATGGTTAAGCTAGTGCAGAAAGCTGCTTCCCATCGATCACTTGAATGGCGCTTAAGTAATCCAGCAAGGTATTTACTTGAGTGGTTAAATCACCTTTACTGGTATCAATGGTCAATTCAGCTGCAAGGGGCTGCTCATAAGGCGAAGATATGCCAGTAAAATTCGCTATTTCTCCACTTCTTGCTTTGGCATAAAGCCCTTTAGGATCGCGAGCTTCACAGACACTCAAAGGCGTTGATACATGAATTTCAATGAACTTCCCCTCAGGAAATAATGCTCTCACGCGTTCTCTTTCTGCCAAAGTCGGTGAAATAAAAGCTGATAGCACCACTAAACCTGCATCAACCATTAACTTAGCAACTTCACCGACACGACGTAGATTTTCGTCTCGATCTTCCAAGCTAAAGCCTAAATCTTTACATAAACCATGACGAACATTGTCACCATCAAGTAGATAGGTATGGAAGCCTGACTCAAATAAAGCTCGTTCAAGTGCTCCCGCTAATGTTGACTTACCTGAACCTGAAAGCCCTGTAAACCAAAGCAACACTGGACTTTGACCTTTCTGGTCACCTCTGGCAGCTTGGTCAATTACATGTTGATGCCATACTATGTCTGTCATAAAGACTCCAAATTCAGCCTAATTTGCTGATTACTTAAAAGGAAATACGATTGGTACAACAGAAATCACAACCGCAGAATAAAGCACCGACATCGGTAACCCTAAACGAACAAAATCACTAAACTTATAATTGCCTGCGTTAAATACCATGAGATTAGTTTGATAACTATAAGGCGAAATAAAACTGGCACTTGCTCCAAAAACTACCGCCATGATGAAAGGTCTTGGATCCAGTCCATAATTAACTGCTACGGCATAGGCAACAGGAAAAGACAGCGCAGCTGCAGCATTGTTGGTTATCAACTCAGTGAGAATCAAAGTAACAAAGTAAATCCCCACAAAAGCCGCAAAATAGCCATAACCATTCAACACGCCAAGCATTCCTTGCGCCATGACATCCGCAAGCCCTGTTTCAAGCATTAAATTTGCTAGACCCAGTGCACTACCAACAATCACCACCAGCTCTATAGGAAACCGACGTTTAATTTCGGTCATATTCACTGCACCAATCGCCAGCAAGCCTAATAGCAACAGCACCAAGCCTTTAGCTAAGGGTAAGATATTTGCAATACTGGCTAATATGGTTATAGCAAAGCCAAACAAAACTAAATTACTGCGTTTGCTATCTAACCTAACGCTAAGATCTAGGCCGCTAATGGCAGCAAAATCCGTAGTTAACCTCGGATTAGTCGAAAAGCTATCGCCAGGCGTAATCAATAAAACATCACCTGGTTGTAATTCAATATCCCCAAGCCCCCCTTTTAACGGAAGGTGACCACGCCTAATTGCCATTACAGCCGCATCGTACTCTTCACGAAAACGCGCATCCTTTAAGCTAGTTCCCACTAATTTAGACGCAGGAGACAGCACTGCTTCCACAAGGTTTTGACCTTTAGCTTGTTGCTTGCCGAACCACTCCAAACCATCAAATTGATGCAATAGTTCAACTGACTCAACAGCACCACTAAAACGCAGTACATCGCCAGCTTGTAGCACTAACTGAGGTGGCACTGGACAGATTCGAATACCACTGCGCTCTAACTCGACTAAATACAATTTTTTAAGCGCGCGTAAACGGTTATCGACAACACTTTTACCCACCAAGGCAGATGTATCGGCGACATGCGCTTCTAACAAATAAGGTAATGACTCTTCTGCCGTATCAACCCGCCTATCAGGAAGTGTATTGGCGATTAACATTAACAACACGATGCCGCTCACAACCAGTACGATACCAACCAATGTAAATTCAAAAAAACCAAGCGGTTTCAAGTTGGCATTTTCAACAAACGAATTAACGATTAAGTTAGTGGAGGTACCAATTAATGTGAGCGTGCCCCCTAATATCGCAGCATAATTTAGCGGTAGTAGAAGCTTAGCTGGCGCATGGGTTTGATTGCGGCGAACAACACCAATCAGTGAAGCAACAACAGCCGTATTGTTTGTAAATGATGATAATAAAGCAGTAGAAACACCCAACTTAGCTAACGTCATTGGCAGTGAACTATTGCCTATCATTTGACTCAGCCTCGCCAAGAGGGAGGTCTTCTCTAAGGCAATCGCAGCTAACACGAGCAAGATTAAGGTAATTAAGCCGTTATTGGTAAAGCCAACAAGTGCACTCGATATATCAACCAACCCGAATAAGTAAGTGGTTAACAGTGCAAAAAAGAACAGTGCGGCAGGCGACGCAAGACCAGCGACTAACCCGCCAACCAAGGCAATTAATATAATAGCCAGCTGCCACACTTCACTCATTGATTATTTTCCAAAGACACTAATATCTTTCGCTTCCCAATGAGGGTAATGCTTACGTATTAGTGCATTTAACTCAACTTCAAATGGAGTAAATTGAGAGTCAGCTTGCAAACTACCTTGCTGACCTGCTACAACCATCGCAGCCCCAACAGTTGCATTGGTTAGACGATCGATAACGATCATGCCGCCAGTGTCACGCACTAATGTATAAGGATCTAAAATAATCGATTCAGTGAGCTCTAAATGAACTCTTGCAATTGCATTCAATGGCAGACTGTCAGCATCACTTTTTGCTAGTGTATTCACATCAACCACATATTCGATTGAACTAACACTTGCTTGAGTCTTTTTACCTGCCACTTTAACGTCATACTGCACACCAATCTGTAGAGGTTTTTCATCCATCCACACAATGTCAGCTTGAATTTGGTTTGCTAGTGCAGGTGCACTGTCGGGCTTTGCAATTAAGTCGCCACGGGAAATATCAATTTCATCTTCTAATGTAATTGTAATGGCTTGACCTGCAACCGCTTCTTCTAAATCACCGTCAAAAGTGACCAAGCGAGCAACCTTGCTACGCTTACCAGAAGGTAGAGCAACGACCTCATCACCGACTTTAAATGAACCAGAGGCTAAAGTGCCGGAGAAACCTCTAAAATCTAGATTTGGGCGCTGAACATATTGCACAGGGAATCGAGCTGGCAAGTCGGCTAATTCACGTTGTGTATCAATGGTTTCTAATAGCTCTAATAAAGTGCCACCTTGATACCAGTCAGTTTGCGGACTGCGGTCAACAACATTGTCACCTTTAAGCGCTGACAGTGGCACAAAGTGAAGGTCAAGCTCACCAAAATCTTTAACGAACTCTTTAAAGTCGGCTTCTATTTTATTGAATACTGACTCATCAAATGCCATTAAATCCATCTTGTTTACAGCGACAACAAAATGCTTAATGCCCACTAACGATGCAATAAATGCATGACGTTTAGTTTGTGTTTGCACGCCGTAACGAGCATCCACTAGAATTACAGCTAAATCACAGGTTGATGCACCTGTTGCCATGTTACGGGTGTACTGCTCGTGGCCTGGGGTATCTGAAATAATAAATTTACGTTTTTCACTCGAGAAGTAGCGATACGCTACATCAATCGTAATACCCTGCTCTCGTTCAGCCTGTAAACCATCAACTAATAGCGCTAAATCAATTTCATCGCCTGTCGTTCCCATTTTGGCGCTATCATTTTTAATACTTGCTAACTGATCTTCATAGATTTGCGCACTATCGTGTAATAAACGGCCAATTAAAGTACTTTTACCGTCATCCACACTGCCACAAGTCAAAAAGCGTAATAAGCCTTTATTCTGCTGAAGCGCTAAATATTCCTTCACACCATGCTGCTCGATTTCGGCTGCCATTTTGGTGGTATTATTCACTGCTTGATCCATAATTTTTCTCACTTACATTCTTTACGATGACATTTCGTATCAATTCAATTCTCGAAAACCATTCACCACAGAAAATTAGAAATACCCTTGACGTTTTTTAAGTTCCATAGAGGCACTTTGATCAGAGTCAATAAGACGCCCTTCTCGCTCACTTGAGCGGGTTAGCAGCATTTCTTCAATAATCTTTTCTAAGGTGTCTGCTTCAGAATTCATTGCCGCAGTTAATGGGTAACAGCCTAAGGTTCTAAAACGCACCTTCTGATAAGTCACTTCTTCATTTGGCTCTAATGGCATTCTGTCATCGTCTTTAAGGATCAACTGGCTTCCTTTTTGTACTACAGGACGTTCAGCCGCAAAATATAACGGAACAAGCTCAATGTTTTCTTGATAGATATATTGCCAAATATCTAACTCTGTCCAATTTGATAATGGAAATACGCGAATGCTTTCGCCTTTATTGACTGCGCCATTGTATGTACGCCATAACTCAGGTCGTTGATTTTTAGGATCCCAACGGTGATGTTTATCCCTAAACGAATAAACACGCTCTTTAGCACGAGACTTTTCTTCATCACGACGTGCTCCACCAAAAGCAGCATCAAATCCATATTGGTTAAGAGCTTGCTTTAAGCCTTGCGTTTTCATGATATCAGTGTGCTTGGAACTACCATGGTCAAAAGGGTTAATGCCTTGAGCAACGCCCTCTGGGTTTTGATGTGTCAGTAATTCAAAACCAAATTTTTTGGCTTGTTCATCACGGAACTTAATCATCTCTTTAAACTTCCAGCCTGTATCAACATGCAATAAAGGAAATGGGATCTTGCCAGGATAGAAAGCTTTACGGGCCAGATGAAGCATTACCGAAGAGTCTTTACCAATTGAATACAGCATCACTGGGTTATCAAACTCAGCTGCGACTTCACGAATGATCTGGATACTCTCAGCTTCCAGTTGTTCTAAATGGCTTAATGAACGACTTGCCATGATTACTCTCCATTACCAAGACTGCAAAACAGTTAGAAATTAATAAAATGGGTAAATTACAATCCGAGGGCTGTAATTTCTGAATGTATTTGGGAAGTCGTTGCGGATGCTGGTGTGAACCAGTTTAACGTTTCCGCAAGCTCAACTACTTCACCGATAATCATCAGCGCAGGCATTTCAAGTGCTGCATCTGCCGCTAATTGGGGTAAGTCACTTAACTTACCGATAAATCTTTGTTGTAAAGCCGTGGTTGCTTTAGACACAATAGCCACTGGTGTATCAGGATGTCGGCCATGGCTCATTAAGCCTTCACTGATAATATTGGCATTCAAAATACCCATGTACACCACTAAGGTGTTGGATGAATTAGCATAGCCTTGCCAATCCATCGGTCGACTCTCCAACTGGCAATGCCCAGTAATAAACGACACTCCTTGAGCATAATCTCGGTGAGTGAGTGGAATTCCAGCATAAGCTGCTGTACCACTAGCGGCTGTAATACCTGGGACGACTTCAAATTCAACATCACTTTTAACTAAAGTTTGGAGCTCTTCTCCACCGCGACCAAAAATAAATGGGTCGCCACCCTTTAAACGAACCACATTTTTACGGGTATACGCCTTAGTCACTAATAATTGATTAATCTCATCTTGTGCAGCACTGTGTTTACCAACACGCTTACCTACAGCTATTTTTTCTGCAGCAGCAGGAATAAGATCCAGAATTTCTTGGCTAACAAGTGCATCATAAAGTACCGCATCAGCTTGTTTAATAACGCGATAAGCTTTTAACGTGAGTAGTTCAACATCACCGGGACCAGCACCGACCAACCATACTTTGCCTTTAGCCTGCTGACCAGGCATTGATACTAATTCCATGACCTACTTACCTTTCGATAATTAATTAAGGGTAAATATAGCGGTTTATATATTCCACATATAATATGTATTGATTAGCTTTTATTCCTTTTAGTTATATACAGAGTTATCTATTAATCTTTTTTCAGTACATATTACGCTGCTAGTATTTGCACTTTGTTGTCTTATATTTGTTTTATAAATGCGCAAGTTTTGTTTCACCTTTGTATCCGCGGTGATAACCTATGACGAAAATTAAGTAAAAAGGGAATTCAATGAGAACATTTTTTGGCATCGCTTTGACGATATGCATGCTCTATGACGTTTCTCAACTCGCATTCGCAAATGAGTCATTAGTTGATGAACGAGTAAAGAGTGAGACAGAGACATCTGAAAAACGCTTCGTGATCACACCTCATAAGGTGAATTACATCCTGCCTTACACTTACAATGACACCCCGAATACTGCTCCATACGTCGACTTTAAGACGGGCAACGACGACGCTGATGAGCACGTTGATAATGCTGAAGCTAAGTTTCAAATAAGCTTCAAGTTTCCTCTTTGGTACAATGTTTTTGGTGATAATGGCCATTTATTTTTTGCTTATACCAACCAATCTTATTGGCAGGTATATAACAAAGACATCTCATCTCCTTTCAGAGAAACTAATCACGAACCTGAAATTTTTATGTTATTCAACAATGACTGGGAAGTTGCAGGCCTAAGAAACTCATTTTGGGGCCTTGGTGCTGTCCATCAATCAAATGGGAAGTCAGGAAGTTTATCTCGTAGCTGGAATCGTATTTATGGCGAAATGGTTTTTGATCGTGGCCCTTTTGCACTCGGATTTAAAGCTTGGTATCGCATTCCTGAAGATGAGAAAGAAACTCCAACATCAGCAGATGGTGATGACAACCCGGATATCGGCGATTACATGGGGAATTTTGAAGTGACGGCGATTTATGGTCTAGGTGAACATCGCTTTACCTTAATGGGACGTAACAATTTAGATAGCCCCAATAAAGGCGCAATAGAAGCAACTTGGAGTTACCCTATACTAGGTAACCTTAGATTATATACACAATACTTTAACGGTTATGGCGAGAGCATGATTGATTATAATCACCATAACCAACGTATCGGTATTGGCGTATCAATTAACGACATTTTATAACGCTGACAAATAAGTAAATAAAAAAGGTGAACCGCAAAGGTTCACCTTTTTTTATTAGTAATCATAATGATTTATTTTGCTTTGCTATTCGCTTTGGTAGAGATAGCAAGGCCTTTATCGGTGACATCGAAAGTAAACTGCATGCGCATATCATAATCTTTCAAAGCAGAAATCTCTTCAGGAATAGGTTCACCACTGTCTTCAATCAGTTTCAACACTGGCGTGAGAAGTTTCTGATAGTCTAACGACATTGCTGTTAAGCCGTTAGCGACCACTTGCTCATCATTTAGCTGATTCGCTAATGCTTCACCTTTTTCACCGCTATAAATCACAATATGCTGGTCTTTAACCGCCATTTTAGCAGTGACGCCAAGCTCAGGCGGTAACATTAAGTATGGAGTGACATCGACCGCATCACCATTCTTAGTGAGTTCAACATTCGCTAACTGAGGTACAAAAGGCTTAACCATGTTGAGTAACATATCAGGATCATTGGCAGAAAGAGCAATTAACGAATCTAACTGCTTAAATCCAGGCTCACCATTTTCATCAGTTAAGGTGAAGTCGATGATAGATGCACTAACGCCTTGCACGCCATTCGCCATACCAGTCATCATGCCGAGCATCGCCGGATTTTGTTCGCTTAAGCCATATTGCATTTGCGCTAGCGCTTCACACTGATAACTCGGAGTTTGCAGATCTTGCCAAATTTCAGTCAATGCCGGCGCCAATTGCATCACGTTTAAACCAATGCCTACAGAAGCTACATTGTCATTGAGGTTTTGGGCAAAACCAGGAATAAAGCCACGCATTTTAGTCAATGCACCTAGTATCACTTGGTTATTAGACTCAATCACGACTTTTGCATCAAAATTAGTTTGCTTTCTATCAACGGAGAATGACGTTAATCCCATCACCGTTTTTGGCCAATTAGCTGCAATAGCACCAAATTCAGCTTTACATTCTGGTGTTTTGAATTCAGCGAATGGATCACTTTGAGTGCCATCCATCTCAACCAATTTAGTCAGTTGCTTCGCCAACATATTGCCATCAGAAGAAGTTAATCCTTTCACTAACTCCACATGGTTAACAAAGCTGATGCTGTCTTGTAAAAAGCCATGTGTAGACGTAATGTTTTCGATGACATTAGTATCACTGATAGGGTTATCGACTTTCGTTAGCCCTAAAGCGGTTTCTAACAACGAAGCTTGGTTAAACGAAGTGTTTAATGTAATCGTCAACCAGCCGTCTTGTTGTGCAAAAACCATATCAATGGTTTCATCTTCTGCAATCAGAGGATAAGCACGATATTCAAGGCCTTTAATCGACTCAGCTTTATGCACTAAGCCACTCTCTTCAGACGCCTTATCTAATAAAGCCCAAATTGCCGCCTCATTCTCAACCTGAATCTTGAATACCGGTAATGCACCTAAAGTGTATGTATAAGATTCAATTTGAGAAGGAAAACCAAACGTTTTTAAGAATAAATCTGGGTTTTCAAAACTGGTTAGATAGCTCTTATATAAGCTAACAAAAAAACGCTCTTGTTCAGTGCTAAAAGGGCCTGCTTGCTCTAACTGCTCAAGTGAAGCTTTGCTATTTAATCCCATTGGCATGGAATATAAATAATCTTCCAGAGGAAATGGCGTTAGCTGACCTGAAAATAGTAAGGTGTCAGCCGGAATGTATTGCAGCATTTCATTCGCTGAAACAGCGTTATCTTCTTTACTTGTGAGTACATAAGCACCGGCACCAACTGCAATAACAGCCGCAGCAATTGCGAGTTTTTTCATTTTTTGCTCCATAAATTACATGCACATTAAAACAAGTCACTCTTCCTTGAGAGTTATTGGTTTAGTTTTGAGTTCAATTAGGTTAATGCGACACATCAACATCAATTTTTAATAGCTAGCGCAATAACTTAGCATTATTTTTTAATGAATCACAGAAAACGGGCAGGATAAGCCATCATTTACAAAATATTTGCCAAAAAATGTTTAATGGCTGACTAGTCGATGACATCGAGTAAACGATAAACGAAGGGGAATTTCTCGGTAAGTCACCCAAGGGTGACTTACCGAGAAATCAAAGTTGATTGCACTTACGCTAGCAAGCCAATCACTGGGCACTCGATAAATCGAGTGAGGCTTTTGGAGGTACTGGGTGAGCAACAACCCACCTAAAGTGTCGACAAAAACCATCTACGGGAACTTTCTAATTTAGACTATAAAATTAACTTGTGCATAATTTTAAAGTCGATTTTTGACGAAAAAATGTCAGCAGATATAAAATCAGTCAATAGTCTTAATTGAGCGAACAATATACCCCAATTGAATGAGGTTAAACGCTAGATAAATAAAGCGTAACCAAACTATTTTATTCATTGATTTTATGCAAAATAAAAAATATCAGCACGGATGCTGATATTTTAAGTCGGTCAATCACGCTTGAATACACAGCTATATTTCGTAGTGTAAACCACACTCACGCTTTAAACCGTTGAAACGTGTTTCTTCTTCGCTCATCCCAAGCTCTAACGGCTTACTAGAGTGAGTATCACCCACCGAAACATACCCTTGCTCCCATAAAGGATGATAAGGCAAATCATGTTTGGTTAAATATTCATGCACGTCTTTATTAGTCCATTCAATAATCGGCAGTAATTTAAAACGATTTCCGTGAATGGCTAAAATAGGTAACGCTTCACGGGTGCTTGCCTGTGAGCGACGAAGTCCAGCAAACCAAGTACCAACATTGAGTTCGTTTAAAGCGCGCTGCATAGGCTCAACTTTATTGATACGGTTGTATTTCTCTAAACCATCAAGTCCTTGTTCCCACAGTTTTCCGTAACGCGCTTCTTGCCAAGCAGACGATTCGCTTGCTTTATAAACGTTAAGATTTAGCTCCAATCGTTCTGTGAGCTGATCAATAAATTGATAAGTTTCAGGAAACAAATAACCAGTATCAGTCAACAAGACAGGAATATCAGCTTGTGCTTGGCTTACCATATGCAACATAACCGCAGCTTGTATACCAAAGCTAGATGATAATGCATGTTCGCCCGGCAACAGTGCTAAGCCCCAAGTCACACGTTCTTGTGCTGTTAATCCAGCTAAAAACTCATTCACTTGCGCTAATACAATAGCCTGCTCCTCTTTAGGAGCAGTCAGTAGCGCAAGCAATTCATTTTGATTAATCATCATTAATCCCTCATTGGTAAGACTCAATTAGAGCCTTAACCATGAAAATCTTTCGCAGCATCATTTACTGCTTTCACGATGCCATGACGAACGGTAAAGTTACCAAAAGTTTCGCCAGCATCACGCTCTTGTACATACAAACCAAACAAGTTGTCTAATTCAGCTAAAATCTCAGCTTCTTGAATGTTTTCTTTGTACATTTTATTTAATCGCGTACCTTCAAAGCTTGCGCCTAGGTATAAGTTATATCGCCCAGGAGCTTTGCCAACTAAACCAATCTCGGCCGCAAAGGGTCTTGCACAGCCATTAGGGCAGCCTGTCATACGCACCACGATGGCTTGTTCGCTAATACCATGTTTCGTCTGTAATGCATCAATATGGTCAATAAACTCAGGAAAATAACGCTCAGCTTCCGCCATCGCCAAAGGACATGTAGGCAAAGCAACACAGGCAATTGAATGACCACGGGTCTGACTGATTAACTTACCAAAAAAACCATGTTGGCGAGCAAGATCTTCAATCGCTGCTTTATCTTCTTCTGAAACACCAGCAATAATCATATTTTGATTAGATGTCATTCTAAAATCGCTTTTATGAATTTTGGCAATTTCACGTAAACCCGTTTGCAATGTTTGACCTTCAACATCTTTAATACGACCGCTTTCGATAAATAAGGTCAGGTGCCATTTATTATCAACACCTTTAACCCAACCATATCGATCGCCTCGATCGCCAATCACGACATCACGTTTTGGTTCAAAATTGACACCTGCACGTTTTTCAACTTCAGCTTTAAATTCAGCAACGCCATGATCAACTATGGTGTACTTTAAACGTGAACGCTTACGATTAACACGATTACCCCAGTCACGTTGAACTGTCATGACGGCTTCTGCAAACTTGATCACATCTGCAGTTTTAATAAATCCAAAATCATCAGCTAATCTTGGAAACGTTTCCACTTCACCATGCGTTGAGCCCATGCCACCGCCAGCAACTAAATTAAAGCCAACAAGCTCACCTGCTTCTGCCACTGCAACAAAACCTAAATCGTTGGTATACACGTCCACGTCATTATCTGGCGGTACAGCAACGGCCATTTTGAATTTACGTGGTAGGTAGGTTTTACCGTAAACAGGTTCATTAGTTTCAGTGTCTAATAACTTTTCTTCATCTAACCAAATCTCGGCATAAGCACGAGTATGAGGCAATAAATGATCTGACAATTCTTTTGCTACAGCATAAGCCTGTTGATGTAGTTTAGACTCAACAGGATTTGGGTTACACATCACGTTACGGTTAACATCACCACAAGCTGCAATCGAATCTAATGCTGCCCTATCTAAACCTTGGATCAGGGTTTTCAAATTACGCTTAGGAATGCCGTGATATTGAAAAGTTTGACGTGTCGTCAAACGAATACTATTCGAGGTTGTTAATGTTGATGAAATACGATCAACATCTAACCATTGTTCAGGCGAACAAATACCACCTGGCACACGAGCACGCAGCATGAAACTATATAAAGGCTCTAGCTTTTGCTCTTTACGCTCATTCCTTAAATCACGATCATCTTGCTGATAAAAACCATGAAACTTAATTAATTGCTGATCGCCATCACTAAATGATCCCGTGACTTGGGTATCTAAACCTTCTTTAATCGTGCCACGTAAATAATCACTGTCGGTTTTTAAGTACTCGTTTACTGCTAATTTTTGCTCACTCATCATGTGGCCTCTATCAATGCTTTGCTCACGCCAGCGTTCATCTTTCTAGCGCATATCTTGTTATGTTTTTATGGCAATTAGTAAACGTCTTTTTGATAACGTTTGGCGCTACGTAATTCTTCTAAATAATTTTCGGCACCAGCTTCATCTAAACCACCGTGCTCAATTGCAAGGTTTATCAAGGCTTGATGAACATCTTTGGCCATACGCTCAGCATCACCACAAATATAGAAATGGGCACCATTTTGTAACCAGTTCCATAGGGTTTCACCTTGCTCAGCAATACGATGCTGCACATATACTTTTTCAGCTTGGTCGCGAGAAAATGCCACATCTAATCGGCTTAGCTCACCAGACTTAAGGTATTGTTGCCATTCAACTTGATATAAGAAGTCTTGCTCAAAATGCGGATTACCAAAGAATAACCAGCTATCGCTTTCAACACCGTCAGCAGCACGCTGTTGCATAAATGCTCTGAAAGGCGCAACACCTGTTCCAGGGCCCACCATAATAACGGGAGTATCATTGTTTTCAGGCAATCTAAAGTGCTTGTTAGGCTCGACATAAACCTTAACTGTTTGTCCTTCTTCAGCAGACGCCAAGAAGTGAGATGCACCGCCAAAACGAGTTTGTCCTTCTCTTTCATCCTCAACTAACGCCACAGTTAAATGCACTTCACTTTCAACTTCAGCTTGGCTAGAAGCAATTGAATACAAACGAGGCGTTAAAGGACGCAATAAGGCAACCAATTTGTCAGCATCAATGGTCACTGGATATTGGGTAATTAAGTCGGCTAGTTGATGACCTAATACAAACTGTCGTGTTTGTTCTTTATCTGCTGCAATAGCTGTTAATGCGCCATTGCCAGCTAACTCTGCCCATGCGGTAACAAGTCCAGGATAAAGTTGCGTCAGTTCTTTCTTTTCAAGTAAAGCTTGCTCAAGGGTTAGCGTTTGCTTGCTTACTGTCACTTCAGCGTTAGCATCTAACGAAAGGCCCGTTATTACCTCGTTGACTAAACCTGAGCTATTGGTAAACCAGATACCTAGTGCATCACCCGCTTCATAACGTATACCTGACTCACCTAAATCAATCTCTACATGACGAACATCTCTATCAGAATCTCGTCCGGTTAATTTTTGACTAACCAGTATTTCTGCTTCATAAGGCTGCTGCTTGGTGTATTCACTTTCTGCAGAAGATTTTGCAGTATCAATTGATACGACACTTGCGCCACTTGCTTGTACTAAGGGTTCAACGGCAGTTAATACTTGCTCTTGCCAGTTTTCAGCAGCGTCTTCATAGTCCACATCACACTCAACAATAGGCAATAACTCTTTGGCGCCTAATGCAGTTAAACGCTCACTGAAGTCCTTACCTGTCTGGCAGAAAAATTCATAACTGGTATCACCTAAAGCAAGCACAGAAAAATTCAATTGCTCAAGCTTTGGTGCACGCTTCGATGCTAAGAATTTATGTAACTCAATGGCATCATCTGGCGCTTCACCTTCGCCATGGGTGCTGACCACAGCAATCAAAATGGTTTCTTGTTTAAGTTGACGAACCTTGTAGTCAGCCATAGAGGCTAGGTTAACAGCAAAACCTTTTGCGCTAGCTTGCGCAGCCAATGTCGTTGCGATGCCTTTGCCGTTACCCGTTTGGCTACCATATAAAATTGTGACCGTTTGAGCAGGAGCAGCCTCTGGTATTTGTGCAACCTGTCCTTGATTAGCGGTCGCTGCTAAATAGCCACTTACCCAAGCTAATTGTGTCGCAGATAACTCAGAAGTGAGCTGCTTTAGCTTATCCACTTGTCCTTCAGACAATGGTGAAGCAAATGAAGAAAGTTCTTTTAACAACATTAGAAGATGGCCCTATAACAGTTTAATGTCATCAGACTACTCCTAATCCTTACAACCAAAAAATAATAAAAATTGCTTTTTTATTCCATTAAGGAATATGCAAAGGCGGTTTTTTAAGCTACAAAAGTGTGGTGTAGCGCAAACTTTTAGGTCAGACCTCCGTAAAAATGAGATTTCACGCATTCTTTACTTGTATCAAACCTAAGACTTGCCAGAATGATGCACGTTAAAAATTATGGTACTAAAATTGTTTCTTACTCATCACTGTTAGCGATGGCAGTGTTAAGCACGATGAAGTACTAAAACGACCCGACCCTTCCCTACATATAACTAAGAGGTTGTCCTTTTGAAATTAGGTCTACCGAAAGAGAGTCACTCAGGTGAGCAACGTGTTGCGTTAATCCCTGCCAACGTGACCATTTTAATGAAAAAACAGCTACAAGTGATCGTAGAATCAGGCGCTGGACTACAAGCAGGCTTTACCGATGACGATTACGTCAAGGTTGGAGCCACGATAGCTTCTTCACGAGAAGCCTTACTCACTGAAGCCGATATCATTACAGTGGTAAACTGTAAGGGTGATCAATTTGATGAAATTAGTGCGGTATTAAAACCACATCAATTGGTTATAGGGATGATGGATCCACTGGTAAATCCACAAAACGCCCAAACGATAGCAAATACAGGTGGCAGTGCAATCGCACTTGAACTGATCCCACGTATTACCCGTGCTCAAAGCATGGATGTATTATCATCAATGGCAACCATTTCAGGTTACAAAGCTGTATTACTTGCAGCCCATAAAGCGCCGCGTTTATTTCCTATGATGATGACAGCAGCAGGCACATTAAAGCCGTCTCGTGCATTCATTATGGGTGTGGGCGTGGCAGGTCTTCAAGCTTGTGCGACGGCAAAACGTTTAGGTGCAGTTGTAGAAGCTTACGATATTCGCCCTGCAGCTAGAGAGCAAATTATCTCTGTTGGTGCAAAGCCTGTTGAGCTGGATATCGAAGCAGAAAACACTGAAACCAAAGGCGGGTATGCCACAGAGCAAAGTGATGACTTCTTAAAACGTCAGCAACAAGCCATGGCTAATGTACTTGCCCAGCAAGATATCGTCATCACCACAGCTGCCATTCCTGGTCGTAAAGCCCCTGTGCTCATCACTAAAGAAATGGTCGATGGAATGAAAAGCGGAACTATCATTGTAGATCTCGCCGCTGAAAGTGGTGGTAACTGCGAGTTAACCCAGGTTGATGAAGTGATTATGCATAACGGCGTAATGATTTTAGGCCCTTCAAATGTACCAAGCACTGCGGCAAATCATGCGAGTCAAATGTACGGCAAAAACGTTGAGAACCTACTGAATTTACTGATTAATAATGAAGGTGAATTGGTTCTTGATTTTGAAGATGAAATTGTACGAGATACGGTTGTTGCTCATGGTAATGATGTGAGTAGCGCTCGCCTGAGAGAGTTACTGAATTTAGCTCCACTCACAGCGCCTGAGTCACCGTCTGAGGAGACAGCATAATGGATATGACACTATTGCTTTTACTGACACTATTTGTCGTCGCAGTATTTTTAGGTGTAGAACTCATCACTAAAGTGCCACCAACCTTACATACTCCTTTAATGTCAGGTTCCAATGCCATTTCTGGTATCTCTTTAGTTGGTGCGTTACTTTCTGCTGGTTCTGGGGCAGGAATTATGGTTAATGTCCTTGGTTTTATTGCCGTGGTATTAGCAACAATTAACGTGGTAGGCGGCTATATGGTCACTAACCGTATGCTTGCCATGTTCAAAAGGAAATAGACTCAATGACAACATTTATATATTTAGCTTACCTTGTTGCCGCAGTCTTATTTATCTTAGGTATTAAAGGGTTAACTAAACCACGTACTGCTGTGCGTGGTAATCAGCTCTCGGCAATGGGGATGTTTATTGCCGTTGTAGTCACCTTATTTGATCAAAGCATTCTTAGCTATGAGTGGATCATCGCAGGGGTGTTATTAGGTGGAACAATCGGCGCAGTGATGGCAACTAAAATTAAAGTCACTGACATGCCTCAAATGGTTGC
This sequence comes from Shewanella sp. UCD-FRSSP16_17, assembly GCF_001675935.1. NCBI lineage: Bacteria > Pseudomonadati > Pseudomonadota > Gammaproteobacteria > Alteromonadales > Shewanellaceae > Shewanella > Shewanella sp. UCD-FRSSP16_17. The sequence goes on along the minus strand of NZ_LZFV01000024.1, from coordinate 458,998 downwards.
TTTACTGAATGGTTTTGGTGGTGGAGCCTCACTAGCAATCGCTGCGGCAAGCTTCCTAGATCCTGCAGCAGCGACCAATACCGTGGCACTAATTTCAATTGGTGCAACAATTATTATTGGCTCTGTCACCCTGTCGGGTTCATTTGTCGCTTTTGCAAAGTTACAAGAACTGATTTCGGGTAACCCAATTAAAGTCCCAGGTAATAAACCATTAAATGTCATCTTGCTGATCAGTGCACTTGCACTCGCTGTTGCCATTGTAATGGACCCAACTAACACTAGTTTAATGTATGCATTAGTTGCTGTTGCGGTTGTGCTAGGTGTGCTGCTTGTTGTTCCTATTGGCGGCGCAGATATGCCAGTCGTCATTGCACTATTGAACTCTTACTCTGGTATTGCTGCTGCCACAACCGGTTTCATCACAGGTAATACAGTATTGATTGTGTCAGGTTCTTTAGTCGGGGCTTCTGGCATCATCTTGACTCAAATTATGTGTAAAGCAATGAACCGTTCATTGTTTAACGTGTTATTTGGTGTCATGGCTGAAGGCGGTGAAAAAGTTGATGCAGATGAAATCTACGCAGGTAAAGTCAAATCAACTTCGCCAGATGAAATCGCCATGATGTTAGAAACGGCTGAGCGTGTGGTCATTGTCCCTGGCTACGGCCTAGCTATGGCGCAAGCACAGCATGCTGTAAGAGAACTTGCCAATGTTCTCCAAAGCCGCGGAACCGATGTGAAGTATGCTATTCACCCAGTTGCAGGCCGAATGCCAGGTCACATGAACGTATTGCTTGCAGAAGCTGAAGTACCTTACGATCAGCTAATCGAAATGGACGAAATTAACCCACAGTTTGAACAAACTGATGTGGCCATCGTCATCGGTGCAAACGACGTCACCAACCCTATGGCGCGTGAAGATAAAGGAAGCCCGATTTATGGCATGCCGATTCTAAACGTTGATAAAGCCAGAACCGTTGTAGTAATTAAGCGTTCATTAAGTCCAGGTTTCGCTGGGTTACCTAACCCACTGTTCGCTATGGATAACTCATTAATGTTATTCGGCGATGGTAAAAAAGGCATCGTTGAGTTAACAGCGAGCTTAAAAGAAGCTGATTAACCAACCTCTCTAATAAAAAAGGCCACGATGTGGCCTTTTTTATGGCTGAAATAAAATCAAAGCTTAAAAATAACGACAATAAATGAGTATTTCCTAAAACAATAACAGTAAAACTCATTCGCTTTAATTCGTTAAATACTTGCCAACAATGACACTCCACACCCGATACCTTAGATTAAGGCAGTTTATAAGCCATTATTATCTTGAGTTATTTTCAACATGCTCAATAAAACACCTAAAACACACACCTTGAAGAGTACAATAAATGCGATAGCATTATCGATTCATCAATCTTTAGCTTACAAAATTACACAATTGACTATTTAGGCTAAAAAAAGTACAAAAGTAGATTGAGTTCTTTTCTGACGAACACGGATGATTGACCCATATGGATACCCAAGCTTCGCAACTCAGTGCATTAGCAGCAGAAATAGAGCGGTTAACGCGCGAAAATGAAGCCCTAAAACAACATAACATTCACTTGCAACAGCAGCTTTCAGCAACGCTTGACGGCACAGGGTTGTGTTTGTGGGAGCAACACGTCCCTTCTGGTGATTTACTTATCTATAATCAAGAGTGGGGGTCATTACTGGGTTACACCCGTGAAGAATATGCCGCGAATATGGAAAGTTGGAAAGGAAGTTTGCATCCAGATGATAAAGACTGGGTCATTAAAGCTTTTGAAGATCATATTGAAGGCAAAGAAAACGTGTACCAAGCCGTACATCGAATGATCCACAAAGATGGAAGCGTACGATGGGTTTCTGATCGTGGCAGAATTGTAGAATACACATCAGATGGTAAACCGTTAAAAATCCTCGGCACCCACATCGATATCACCCAAGAAAAACGTTACCAACTCGATTTAGCCAGACTGGCGCATCGCGATCCGCTTACTGATTTACTCAATCGAAACGCAGCTAAAAAAGCGTTCAAATCCTTACAACACGATGCCAACTTTGACTCTGGAACCTTGTTATTTATTGACGTTGATAATTTTAAAATGATCAATGATCATCATGGCCACCGATTTGGTGACCTAGCACTAATCAATATCAGCCAAACCCTGCAACACTATGCTGATAAGCTATTAGCGAGTAAACAAGTGAGCATTGCTAGAATTGGTGGAGATGAGTTTGTCATTATCACAGCGATTTCAGAATATGAACTCATTAGTATTTTGGCGGGGTCATTAGTGAATCATTACAAGCAGAACGTCACTATAGAAGAAAAGTCGGTATCATTAGGCTTAAGTATCGGCATTAGTTGCTTTGCAAAACACGACACTTTTGCTGAAGTTTGTGAGCAAGCTGATAATGCCATGTACGGCATTAAACAAGCAGGAAAACATAACTATTCTTTTTGGCAACAACCCAAAACCCTTATTCAATCGATTCGCTAATCAATTTCATCAGTAACAAAAGAAGTTAACAGTTTGCTACAAAAAAAGCTGGGGACTGATTACTTTAAAAAACGTCATGCTATAATCCACTAATATTCAATAAAATACATCTGTTAGCCACTAAACAATTTGTAAGTGGTTTGTAAAGTCCATTACTCCATTATTATTGGTATTAAAGCACTATGTCTAACTTCTCTCGCTTATGTGCGATCTTATTATGCACTAGCCCTTTAATGTCTTATGCCAGTGATAATAGCCCTTCAACGGCTACATCTACGTCAAATACAACTCAAACGAGCAAGGCACAAGAAAGCGAGTCAGAAAAATACTTTCCTTCAACATGGGGAGTCGGCATTGGCATGCGTCGCGCCGATATTCCTTACGCAACTGAATCAGATGTTGTTACGGATGTCATGCCATTAATCGAGTTTGAAAATGATTACTTTTTTATTGATGGTTTAGAAGCCGGTGTCCATTTGTGGAGTCATCAAGAACATCAAGTCAATTTATATACTCGATTTCGTTTTGTCGATATTCCCCAAGAATATCAAAATCAAACTCAATCAGATGCGTTTGATTTTGGTGTGCAATATCGCTTTCAAAAAGATGGATTAGAAGCTGATGTTGCCTTTTTAAGTGATGGAGATAAACGCTATTACGCCTATACTCGAACACAATATCACTGGACGGCGGGTGATTGGCAATTAAACCCATATGCAGAATTTGAATGGAAAGGTGATTCATTTAATGAGCACTATTACGGGCTAGATCAAATTGATCCTGGTGCAGGTCTAGCGTTTTCTGCAGGGTTAAATACCCGTTACCACCTTGCCAGTAACTTATACTTGCTTGCCAACTTTGGCGTCACGCGCCTTGAAGATGATATTTATGATTTACCGACAATCGAAAACCAATATCAATTAGAATCCTTCTTCGGTTTTGGTTTTTACCCCGATGCTAAACGACCTAATACCAACCCAATACCTAAGGAAAGTGGTGAGTTTTTAAGGGTCGCGCACGGTTGGGCCACGCCTTCAAACTTAAATGATATCCTAACAGGCAATGCAAAAGGTGACCGTTATAACAACCAAATGACGTCGTTATTTTATGGCATACCCTTAACAGACAATTTATTCACACTCCCAATTGATCTTTATTTTACTGCGGGTGGTGTTTGGCATCATGATTCTGAAGTGCAAGACAATTTAGCTGAAGGTGTCATCGGAGTTAAGGCATTTTATACCTTTGATTTAGGCTGGCGCTTCCGCCTTGGTGTTGCAGAAGGCTTGTCTTATGTGTCTGATGTCACCTACATTGAAGGCAGTGAGTTAGATGAAAAAGATTACCGACCATCAAAGTTACTTAATTATTTAGACTTCTCATTTGACGTCAATCTAGGCGATGTATTTAACCATGCGCCATTAAAAAATGCATGGCTAGGTTACAGTATTCATCATCGTTCAGGCATTTTCGAAACAAGCTCAGCTTTCGGGCGCATTAAAGGTGGCAGTAACTACAACACCATCTATGTACAGTGGCATTTCTAAGTTTTTTGATGACCTCCCCTGCGCAGCTTTATGGCACAGGGCACAGGGAAAAGACAATGACTAGGGCCTGTTGATCTTTCAAGGTTGTTTTTGCAGCGAATTGTTGGCCATTTATACAAGGAAGAGACTTTGTGGTGTAGTTATTCTACATAAAAAGTTAATAACGCAGTAAAAATGGCCAACAAACGCTGCCCAAAGGGTTCGAGTAAAAGCGTTTTACTCTTTGTTGGATAAATTTTGCTTAGATGATTAGGCATCAATCCATCCGCCTCAATTAAAACGCTTTTATTTCGAACAAAACTTAACCAGCAAAGATCAACAGGCCCTAGCCTTTATGAGGTTTAAAGCCGCTACAGCTTCTTCAGTTTGTGCACTAAACATGGTCACAGCGCTTTGACCAATTAACCTATCAATGCAAAAGCCACCTTCATCACCTAATCTCATCAGCGCTTTATAACGAATATCGTTAACTGTGTTGAAGCGTCCCTGAATTTGCTGGCTAGAAGCACACAAGCTAAAAAACAATTTAAGGACGGCTTTAGCGTGATCTTGACTAATAAAATGTCGCCATGAAGACTCAAGTAATTGCACAGAGCTAAAATCTAACCCTTCACAAAAACGAGCTGAAATACGTGAATCTAAACACGAAAGAAAGTCTGCCTTTCGGGGAAAATGATGGCTAATTCCTGTACGGCTGATACCTGTAGCATTTGATAACGATGTATAAGACATGTTTTCAAACCCAATTGTCAGGATTTGCTCAAACGCCTCATCTAAAATCAATTTTATGGTGATTTCAGTATCGATTCTAGAACGCTTTGCCATACAAAAATATCGTTACTATTTCTAGTAACTACCTCAATGAAATGAAATTTTGCATAGCCTATCAAATGTTTATCTAGCTTGTCTTTTTAAAAAGTACAATTTATTAACACGCACTTTAACTATGGATTTTAACATTGGCTAAAGAGCAAACATATCACCAATTAATCTTACAGAAATAGCCACTGCGTCAGTCAATAATAAGGCTTTTAATAATTTAGCTAGCGGTAAACACTATTTGAAAGCGTTTCAGATTGAAATGTAAATATTCATGACAACAGTCTACGCTAACTGAAACATTTTCATCATGGTTCAAACCTGACAGTTTTACTCATCAGTGCTTATAACCTTTTCGGCTTCTGAGAACTGCTGAATTAGCCATGCATTAGCAAGTTCAGCTCCCATCAGGTGCACTAACGTCGGATGTAATACTTCAATTAAACGCTGCTGTTGCCAAAACATATAATGCGGCAAAGCTTGAACGGCGCCACGGCCAAATGTGCGTTGCATCAGGCTTGATATTTCATCCATTTCGGTGTCATTGATTTGCGGCGCGTGGGGATAAGCATCAGCGATGAAGTCAGCATATTGTTCAAAAGCAATAATATCATCAACTTCATAGCGATTTAGTAGCCACAATAATTGTGGAGAGCTCCAATGGCCAATATTACCAGTGGTATTCATCACAGCAATATTGCGTCTATGCAACTGCTGCCAAATCAGTGACACACTTCCAGACTCATGAGCTAAGCGCCACGCTAAGTAGTAATCAGCAAGCCATTCGTGCTGGTAAGGGGTTAATGGCAGCAATAAATGACTCTCTTGCAGCGAAATATTTTCAAGGTGCCCTAGCTCATGCCACAAAGTCAGTTGAGTTTGTTGCTCAAGGTTAAATTGATACGCTTGACCGTTAAGTGCCACACTTTGATTAATCACTGGCAGCTTGTCATTTATCACCACGATACCTGCAATATCTTGATCAACAACTGGCATTACCATCGCAGTTTTAAGACCCAAGCTTTGTGATACCGACTGACGTAAAGGCAATTGTGCAGACACTCTCGCGGGTAGCTGTTTTATGCAAGAAATATAATGAGCAATTGGACAAATCAGCGCTTGTTTATCAGTCAGTTGATGTATTTGGCCGATTGAATATAGAGAGGAATAACTGGGGTAAGAAAGGGGGTTGAAACGATTATGGCTCTCACGACTTATTGAGCTAGCGTTAGCCTGTTTAGGACTAACGCCAACAATAATAGCGCTGAAAAAACTAAGCCCAATAATCAGGGCCAGAAATTTCACTACTTTTTAGCCATAATATTTTCGATTATCGCTGTGGTTGATACGCCATCTTCAAACCCTAAGATTTCAACCGTGCCACCAGCTGCCATAACTTCAGCTCCGCCAGCAATCTCTTCGACTTTATAATCACCGCCTTTAACCAACGCATCAGGTAATAAACGACTAATAACACGTTGTGGTGTGTCTTCACTAAACGGAATCACCCAATCAACAGACGCTAAACCTGCAAGCACTGCCATACGGCGGTCCTCTTGGTTGACCGGTCTTCCCTCACCTTTTAAGCGTTTAACTGAAGCATCGTCATTCACAGCAACAATTAAACGATCGCCTAAAGCTTTGGCTTGTTGTAAATAACTCACATGCCCAGCATGTAAAATATCAAAACAACCATTGGTCATGACCACTTTTTCACCACGTAGTCTGGCTTGCTCAAGGGCATACATTAACTGATCTTCTGAGACCACACCAAAGCCCGACTCGCCTTGATTTAATGCAAGTGCTTCAATCAATTCAATTCGGCTTACCGTTGCAGTACCTAATTTTGCAACCACAACACCTGCAGCCATATTGGCAATAGAACAAGCTTGTGCCATTGAACTGCCGGCAGCTAATGAACTAGCTAACGCAGAAATCACTGTATCGCCTGCACCAGTCACATCATAAACTTCACGGGCAACCGTAGGGATATGTAGTTCAGCTTCATCTTGGCTAATTAACGTCATGCCTTTTTCTGAACGAGTGACTAGAATAGCCCCTAGCTCAAATTGTTCAATTAAGCCTTTAGCTTTGGCAATGAGATCCGCCTCATCTACGACAGGGCCGACTACGGCTTCAAATTCGCTCATGTTTGGCGTCAATAATGATGCACCTCGATAACGAGAAAAATCACTGCCTTTCGGGTCAACCAATACGGTCACGCCTTTAGCACGTGCTTTGGCAATAAAATCAACAGGGGAATCAATTGCGCCTTTAGCATAATCGGACAAGACCAGTACATCGACATTATCTAAAATTGGTTCACTGGTGTTTAATAAGTTATCACTGTCAGCGCGACTATATTTCTCTTCAAAATCTAGGCGAATTAATTGTTGGTTACGTGAAAAAATACGTAATTTAGTGATGGTTGGTTTGTCGGCAACAGTTAACCAACGAGGTTCTACACCTTGAGCTTGAACACCTACGGTCAATGCTTGAGCTGTTTCATCGGCACCAACAATGCCTGCAAGCTGAACTTGTCCACCTAATGCGGCAATATTCAATGCCACGTTAGCAGCACCACCTGGACGGTCTTCTATGTCTTTAATGTTAACTACTGGCACAGGCGCTTCTGGTGAAATTCGCCCTGTAGGCCCTACCCAATAGCGGTCAAGCATGACATCACCGACAACTAGTACACGGGCTTTTTCGAATGCTGGGAGAGATACCTTCATAGTAAACTTTTTCTTTTGCTGACATTAAACGGTGATTGTACCTAATTTTGCTATAAAATTAAGTTAGAATAGAAACTAATTTGATTTAAAAGTGAGTGTTCCGTGGTAGAAAAAGCGCAATTTGGTTCTCATTTATTACATCCTAAACATTGGCCACTATGGTTAGGTGTTGGATTAATGAGGCTAACTCAACTATTACCTTTGCGTTGGCAAATGGCAATGGGTAAAGGGTTAGGCCGTTTAGTGTTGAAATTTGCTGGCAGTAGAAAGCACACAGCAGAGCGAAATTTAAGTTTGTGTTTTCCTGATATGCCAGAGCAAGAAAGAACAGCTTTATTAACACGCAACTTTGAAGAAACCGGCAAAGCCTTATTTGATACCATCAACGCATGGTGGTGGTCTAATGATAAAGTGCAACGTCATATGACCATGAAAGGCGATCAGCACGTGCGTGACACCTTAGATAATGGCAATGGTGTCATCTTGTTTGCAGTGCACTGTTTACCATTAGAAATGGGCGCAAGAATGTTTGGCCAATTCCAGCCAGGAATCGGGGTTTATCGCCCGCATGATAACCCTGTGATGGAGTACTTACAGGTCAATGGCCGCTTACGTTCGAATAAAGGTCTTGTACCTAAACGTGATCTTCGTAATATGGTCAGAAGCCTGCGAAATCCCGATGTGATTTGGTATACAGCAGATCAAGACTTTGGTCGCTCTAGTGCGGTATTTATTCCGCTTTACGCAGTACCAGATGCCGCCACAATTACTGGTGCAACGACCCTGGCGAAACTTGGTAAAGCCAAGGTATTGCCTTTTTTCGTTGAACGAAACGCTGACGATAACGGTTATCACATGGAAATCATGCCGCCACTGGATAATTTCCCTGGTGAGAATGAACTCGAAGATGCGATTCGTGGTAACAAGATTATTGAAAACATTATTGATAGAAACCGTAGCCAATACATGTGGTTACATAGAAGGTTCAAAACTAGACCGACTAAAGAAACCCCTTCCTTATATCAATAAATACTCGGAAGGCTTTTAAATAAAATAATTAAAGATTAATCACTCATAAAAAGGGATTTAATCAGTGATTAATATTCAAAAGAAACGTAAGGGTAAAACTGATTTCAAACACCACCTAGCTTGAAATCAGTATAAGAATGATCAAGGATGCCAAACTTGTTACCCTTTAAGGGTTAATTATTAAGTATTAGTTAATATATATTTGGTATAAAATTAATACTTAATAATAATTGACCACTGTAAACAAAATTAGGAATCCGTCGCCCATATGATTAAGTCGTTTTGCGTCAGTTTAATTGCTATATCAGCCTTATTAACGAGTCTCAATGCTGCAGCTGTTGAATACCGTCTGCCAGCTAAAGAAAGTCGATTAATTGGTGAAAACCAGTATTACGTGGTTCCAGAGGGTAAACTTACCCTAGAAGCCATTGCTGCTGAGTTTCAGTTAGGCTTGAGCAACATGATGGAAGCCAACCCTGGTGTCGACCCATATCTACCTAAGCCTGGTAGCACACTGGTTATTCCTCATCAGTTAATTTTGCCAGATGCGCCTCGTAAAGGAATTGTGATTAATAGCGCTGAAATGCGTTTATATTACTACCCTAAAGGGACCAACACTGTTGAAGTATTACCTATAGGCATAGGTCAAGTTGGACGAGATACACCAGAGAATTGGGTCACTCAAGTGTACCGCAAGCGTGCGAATCCGACATGGACTCCTACTCAAAAAACACGTGAAATATACGCAGCAAAAGGCGTTGAGTTACCCGATGTTTGGCCAGCTGGCCCTGATAACCCAATGGGGCTTTTCGCGCTCTACGTTGGTAATTTATTCGCTGTCCATGGCACTAATGCCTCGTTCGGCATTGGTCTGAGAGTCAGCCAAGGCTGTGTCAGACTTAGAGAAGATGACATCGAGCACCTGTTTAATAGCGTACCTGTAGGCACACGAGTCGAGTTTGTTAACCAACCGATTAAGGCTACTGTTGAACCTGACGGAAATCGTTATTTAGAAGTTCATCAACCACTGTCTGAAACCATTGAGCAGTTTGAGTCGAATGAGCAACTCCCTTTAACCCTAAACAAACAAATTACTGCGATTGTGGCGCATGCTGATACCGATTCATTTACGCTTAAACGCTTATTAGAGCAACGTACTGGTATTCCGACCCGCATCAATACAGCTCAGCAAGCTCATAATGAGCAACAATTGAGTCCAAAAAACTCTGATTAGACACGGTGTTTAAACAGTTAGTGTGAACAACAATAGTGATTAAGCGCTGACTAACACTAGCAAATCAGCAGTTATTTCGATTAAAGCCCAAGTGCCACTCAAGTGCGTTTGGGCTTTTTGCTATTTCCCCATCTTAATAAGTAAACTTGAGTAACAAGCGCTATAAAAGTAATCTAATCAACATCATTTACGAATATGCTGGTGACATAGTGACACAACCTGACTTCATTCCGCCTAAGCGCTCTAGTTTTAAACAATATATTGCTTATGGGATGTCTTTTATCAGTGTCGTGCTCAGCCCTCAACTGCAAGCCAACTCCCAATGTCTGCTTCAGTCGCAAATCAACCAACTACAACATATTGAAAACCAAATAGCGCTAACAGAGCTCGATAACGGATTAATATTGAGACAAGTACACAGACCCGAACAAGCCACTGTCTCCATTGCCAGTCAATTTAATGTTGGTTCTAGGAACGAACCCAGTGGACAATCAGGCTATGCACACTTATTTGAGCACCTTCTGTTTAAAGGCAGCCTTAATGCACCAGCAGATAGCTACCCAAGAACCATGAGTGCAATAGGAGCTCAGTTTAATGCCAGTACTCATTTTGATTACACCAATTACTACGCCACTATCCCAGCTCAAGCCTTGGCTTTAAGTTTATTTTTAGAGGCTGATCGCTTTATTAACCCAGTGTTATCAGCTGAAACAGTCAACAATCAACAAGGTGCTGTCTTAGAGGAAATGGCAACTAGCATTGATAATCAACCCTACATACGTCCCGCTATGGAGTTTTTATTATCGCAAGTAAAAGGCAGTCCCTATGCACATGCGATTATTGGCAGTAAACAGGACGTCACCAGTGCTACCGCCTCAGCATTACAGACATTTCATCAACGTTACTATCGCCCTGACGCAATGCAATTATCCTTAGTAGGCCATTTAGAAGAGGATAGTCTTGCCCTTGTAAAACAGCACTTTTCAGGCTGGACATCACCAAATATTCCTCATGATAGCTTCGAACAACTCAGTATTAATGCTAAAGCAATTCAAACAGAAATCGTCGATGAGCGTGGTCCATGGCCAGCAATCCTTATGGCTTGGCATACTGTTGGAAGAGAGCATGCAGATTATGAAGCTATTTCTTTACTGCAAGGATATTTATTTCAAAACCTACGCAGCGCTCTCGCTAAGCAAACATTAGCATCGCCATCTCACATGCTCAGTTATTCAATTCCATTAACAATGGAGAATCACGGCGTCACCAATTTGGTTCTCGTCCCGCGGGCAAACACCTCACTAAATGAGCTACAGAAATTAACTGATTCACTATTTACCGACATCATGACCAATGGGATAACAGAGCAACAATTATGTGAACTTAAAACCTTAGCACTATCTCAACAGTTACAGCAGTTTTCGCACTCGCAAACACTTGCTAAACACTTATCAAATACAGCCAATAGAGATAAATATGCGCCATTAACGCAGCCATGGCAGCGTATTCAAGCAGTACTTCCTGATGATATATCGCGAGTTACCCAAGCGTATTTTATTGATAAAACAGTTCGAGTGGACTTGCTACCACCTTGGTACATTCGATGGGGTAAAAGCGTACTTGAAGTATTACCCCAAGGAATGGCTGAGACGCTAGAAGGCTGGGCGCTATAATGTTGATACAAAAAAACAAACATCCCAAACTCATTATTATCAGCAGCATGATAATGTTGGCATTAATGACATTAGGTTGTCAGCACTCACCCATTCACTTTACCGAAGCGCAAGCGCCGAACATTCCGTCATTTGACGTTCCAGAAAACCACACCTCTGCTAGCAATACGTCAACCAATTTATCCCAGTTATTGGCCAATACTCAACAAGCACAATCTAAAGCTATAAAACCAGTTGCTTATCAGTTACCGCACACCATAACCTTAACAAAGCAGTTTCACGCTCATCAGTGGCTATCAAGTGCGGTTAATGACTCTGGGTTAAATCGACTATACTTAATCGGCATTTCAGCCCAGCAACCGATAACTCACCCCGATATTTTAGTTGAAGCTTTCAAGCAAAAACTTGAAGAAATGGCCAATACAACCGCCTACTCACCACAAATGGCAAGCTGCTTGAGCAGCATTAAGATAAGAGCCAGTCTTCATAGCGTAGGAATGACCATTGAATGCAGCGCAACCGATCAACAATTGCAGCAACAGCTCTGGCAGTTTTGGCAAAAAGGTGCGCTAAGCGACATCAATATTGCAACCGTCAAACGCAACTTGAAACTTAATAAACACATTGGTGCTTTTACTGGTTCTGAAATTGACACGACATTTCGCCAGCAGCTATTAGGACAACAGCACCCTTACAATCTCAATGTTCGCAATCAGTCAGCAATCAATGAGCTAGATAACACGACACTGCAAACTTTACACAACAAAATACGTCAGCAACTTCAATGGCATTTATTTATCCCCTCTCCAATAACTTCGGCTACACATGGTGTTGCTCAGAGCTCTTTGAATAGCCCATTGGATAGCCCATTGAATAGTCAATTGAATAACCTTTCGAGTAGCACTTCAACTAGCTCTGCCAACAAGCAAAACGCAACCATAACCAACTCTGATATTTTTGTGCCAACTTGGTTAGCCACAACTCAGCCTAACTTGACTAAAATACAACCAAATATCATTACCAACAGCACTGGTTCAGCAACAAAACAATCAACACAGACAATTCTTATCATTGACGCTAAAGATGCTGTTCAAACCCAAGCTCGAGTTGGCTTTGTGTTAGCAAAACCTGATCTGGTCAACACCACAAATCACCATCAAAATAGTACCGATTGCAAAACCATCGCAGCATTACTCGGTCGAAGTTACTCAGGGCGGCTATTTTATGATTTACGTGAAACACGTGGGCTCACATATGGTATTTACGGTCGGTGTGTCGATGCGCCATTAAGTCAATACCTGTATTTTTATGGCAGCACTTCACTAGAGAATTCTGGCGCATTCCTAAAAGGAATAATCGATCATACTCAGTTGTTAAAAGAACAAGCAGCTAAACAGACTGAAATTAATGCAGTGATCACTTACTTAATGGGTAAACAACAACTGGCAAGCGACCATAAATACGGCAAAGAAAGCCGTTATATTAACAACTTACTTTTAGGTAGAACAGCTAGCTTTGAGCAATTACAACATGAAACCCTTAACTCACTGACACCAAAAGCAATAACAACCATGGCTAACCATGTTTTTGAAGGTAATCCCGTTATTGTTTTGCGTGGCGATGCCGATAAAATCATCCCGGATCTAAATGAGAAGCTACCACACTGGCAAGTGATAACTATCTCTCCATAACAGTCTCACCATAACAAGCTTAGCGTTACAGCCTCTAATGAGAGACGCTGTAACCTAGCCAGCAAGCGATGCGCCGATAAGCTTTTTTGAGTAATTAACTGCGATCAAGCGGGTAGCGCTCGCAGGTATCAAGAATATTAAGCCAACTCACTTGGTTCGCTGTATGAATATGGTAATTCGGGTGAATAAGGTTTGGGTTGTCTAGCGAGCCAATGGTCAAAGTATAGTAGCCTGGGTGGCGAGTATCTCTAAAACTGATCGTACAGCCACATTGCTGACAAAAACCTCGGCGAACATGTTCAGAAGAGGCAAATTCGACGGGCTTGCCCGCAATCCACTCGACCTGCTCAACCTTAAAATCCATCCACGCTTGAAAAACAGCACCAGAAGATTTTTGACATTGACTGCAATGGCAATAATCCGCGTCAAAAGGACGATGTGTAATCTGATAGCGAATTGCACCGCATAAACATCCTCCTTGATGTATAAAATCATCAGAGCCGCGGCTCTGCTCAGATCCAGTAACATCTTGACTGCTTGGAGTTTCCTTTTCTTCAGTATTGATGTGATTATCACTCATGATACGCCCCGCTTTGTCGTCATTCCTTATGATCTATCAGATAGTAGTAACATGATAATGAATGGTTTTAAAGCCCAAAAAAAAAGCCCTCTAAGAGGGCTTTTTATCTCAACACTAATGTTAATTACATCGTGTTATTAGTAAGTTGCTTCACGCTTTTTAGCTTCAGCATCCCATTGTGGAACAAGGTCTTTTAAGAATTTTTGCTTATCAGCATTCATCTTATCCATGTCCATACCTAAGGCTTTTTGTGCTTTAGCTTTAGTCGAGATATCTGGAATAGCGATTGGCATTTTAACGCCTTTAGCTGCAAGTAATTGCGCTAACTTGATACGCGCATCAGCTGCTTTATCAACTGCGCCACCTAGAATACGTAATGCTTCAGCTGGAGCATGAGCAGCAACACCGTGAGATGCAGTTGCAAAGTCCCAACGCCATTGACTATGACGGATATCAGTTAAGATAGGTTTCATTTCCGCTTCAGTCGCACCAGCATCCCAAGCTGCACCCGCTTCGAAGTGAGCGTGTACAAGCTGAGTTTCAGCTCTTAGCTTAATTTCAGTAACACTTTTTTGATTCTCATGTGTTACTTCCATCATGAACTCTTTTGTTTTGCCTTCATGACAAGTTGCACAAGTTTCGTCGAAACGATCAAATGGGTTACCCACTTTATGGTCTGTGAACTTACCTTTACCGTTTGCTTTAGCAACACGTGGCATGTGACAGTCAGTACAACTTACGTTGTTTTTACCGTGCATACCTAACATCCAAGTTTCATAACCAGGGTGCTGTGCTTTTAACATAGGTGTTTTAGAAATTGCGTGAGTCCAATCAGCAAAGTTGATTGCGTCATAGTACACTTCCATTTCTTCAACAGTGGTACCGTTATCCCATGGGAATTTCACATAACCTTTACGGTCAGCTGTTTTCTCAAAGTAGTATTCAACGTGACACTGACCACAAACCATTGATTGCTTGTCTTTACGAGAAGCTTTATCAAATGGCTTATCAATGGCTTCTAAAGCACGGTCAACATATGGACGAGAAATACGTAATTTTGGTGAACCTTTTACGTGACAATCACTACAACCGATAGTGTTAACGATTTCAGGACCGCCTTTAGCCCATTTACCTTTGAAGTAACCGTCTTCACCTTGCTCTTCAATCATGCGAGGTACGTCAGGGCTTTTACAGCTCCAACAAGCCATAGGCATTGGGCCATCATCTGGTCCAGTCGGTGCACCAGTACGTAAAGTGTTACGCACATCAGTCACAGCATAGTGGTGACCACGTGCTTTATTGTAATCTTTAGCAAACCCGTAACCTGCCCATAACACAACTAGGTTTGGATCTTCTTCTAGCACATCAACAATTTCAGTACTTTCTGACGTTGCGTGCCAGCTTTCAAATTGCTGCTTATACTTGTCCTTGTAAACATCGTTACGAGGTTCAGTCTTATCACTAGCCATTGCACTAGTCATCATAAAACTGGTTGCCATCAATGCGCTAAGCGCAATAACTCTTCCTTTCATCTTCATCACCGTTCATCTCCGTGTTACATTTTATTTTAAATATTCACGACATCTCCATGAACAAACTTATCCATTTAAGGTTAAATTAAGAATACCCCTTTATGAGTATTGAACAATAAGCTTGCGCTAGATCAACATGTTAATATGTTGTACATCACATTTTTGATTATCTGTTAATATAAAACAGTCATCGCTAAAGTAATATTTGGCTATTATGAGCATTAAAAACAAACCAAAGTTGGATTTAAAATGACAAAACGAGGCAGCCTAACCTCCACTATTCTTAGACTAATGTTAGTCTTAATTTTCATTTCTTCCAGCTTGGCGGTGTATTCAATTATCAACCTTACTTTCAGTATTGGTGATGCCCGAGCAATCAATGCATCAGGCTCGCTCCGTATGCAAAGTTATCGGTTAAAATTATTTTTAGACAGAGATGAGAAATTACTGAATGAAAAGATAAGTTTATTCGAAGCAACACTCCACTCTGAAGCGTTAGAACGCTCATTAACTTGGTACAGTCCTGATGACTTGTCACAGCAATATTTATTGGTCATCAATAAGTGGGAACAAATGCGCTCCCACATTGAAAATAATCGACAAGATTTGTACTCAGCTTCGTTAAAAGATTTCGTTGATACAATTGATTTATTAGTGCTTGAAATGGAGCGCTTTGCAGCGCTCAAACTGCGTATTTTGGTCATAGGCCAAATCATCGGGTTATTTTTAATGTTGATTGTTGCCACCGCTGCTACCCGATACACTCGTATCAGAATGGTAGAGCCTATACTCCAATTGATGGATGTCGCCAACGCGATATCTAAGGGCAATTTCAAGGTTGATGTACCTCAGACAGAATATGTAGAGCTGCATGCACTAGGGGAAGCTTTCAAAAAAACCGCCTCTGAGCTCGATACTCTATATCAAGATCTTGAGGGGCAAGTGAATGACAAAACCATTGCGTTAACCCGTGCAAATAATGAGTTAAGTTTCTTATACGACAACCTTATTCGACTTCACGCCGACAGCTTAGATTATAAATCACTCAGTTCAGCACTCACTCATTTACAGCAGTTTGAAGATTTAGATTATGTCAGGCTGGTTATTGAACATGTTGATAACTCGGTCGATTGTATTGAAGCTGACAACGGCTGGATTGATACCAATAAGCAAGAACACACAGCTGATACAACCCAAGAAGCACAAATTAAACCGGTAAAATATAACCTACAATTAGAAGATAAAAGCCTAGGTTATATTGAGGTGATTTCGCATAAACCACTCAATAATATGCTATTTGTTAATTTTGCTATGATGCTAACCCGTTCAATTGTTATTCATAATGCGACAGAGGAAAGACAGCAGCTAGCATTAATGGAAGAACGAGCGGTAATAGCCAGAGAGCTCCATGATTCATTAGGACAACTTCTCTCCTATTTAAAAATTCAAGTCAGTTTGTTACGCAAACAAATGGACCCCAATTGTATTACTGACAAAGTTGAAACCCAGCTGATAGATATTAATGATGGAGTGAGCACCGCATACGGCCAGCTTAGAGAACTTTTATCAACCTTTAGATTAACCATCAAAGATCCTAATTTAGGCCAAGCAATTGAAGTAATGTTAAGCCAATTGCGTAAGCAGTCTGGTATTGAAATTAATCTTAACTATCAGCTCTCACCACACTTACTGGCAGCGAAACAACATATCCATGTTTTACAACTGACACGTGAAGCAACAATCAACGCAATCAAGCATGCAAAACCTTCAAAAATAGAAATTGATTGTTTTTTGGCAGATTCTGATATGATACACATCAATATCAAGGATGATGGAATTGGCGTGTCGCATCTAAAAGAACGAGATCAGCATTTTGGTATTGGGATCATGCATGAACGTGCAACTAAACTGCATGGCAGCGTCAAGTTTGATAATAATCCGAAGGGCGGCACAACAGTCTCTCTCGTATTTCCACCCCAGCAGGAGCCTCTAAATGGGTAAACCTTATTCAGTATTAGTAGTAGATGACCACCCGCTTCTTCGACGTGGTATTTGTCAGTTAATAACCTCAGACGGTGATTTTAAACTGTTTGGTGAAGCAGGAACGGGATTGGATGCGTTAACCGCCATCGGTGAAGACGAACCGGATATTATTCTGCTCGACTTAAATATGAAGGGCATGTCAGGCTTAGATACACTTAATGCAATGCGCCAAGAAGGAGTAACAGCCCGCATTGTTATTTTAACTGTATCAGATGCCAAACAAGATGTTGTTCGTCTGCTGCGAGCTGGCGCTGACGGATACTTACTCAAAGACACTGAGCCTGATTTATTACTTGAGCAACTTAAAAAAGCCATGCTAGGTCATCGTGTGATCAGCGACGAAGTTGAAGAGTATATTTACGAGCTGAAAAATGCTGACAATGATGAAACTTGGATAGCATCGCTCACACCACGTGAGCTGCAAATTCTTAAAGAGTTAGCAGAAGGCAAGAGTAATCGTGTTGTCGCAGAGGCGCTGCACATCAGTGAAGGCACAGTAAAAGTGCATGTTAAAAACTTACTCCGTAAAGCCAATGCAAAATCCCGTACAGAAATGGCAGTAAGATATTTAAACCATTAGTCTTCAAACTGACTCAAAAAAGGCGAACCCTTAGGTTCGCCTTTTTATTGAAATGTAAACATTGAATACTTTATCTGTTGCTCATGTAAGCAAACCGCTATTGCTTAATAAACGAAATCCAGCTTTTTAGCGCTGTTTCAAAATCCTCAAGCCCACAAAACGATTCTGACTCTGCATCATACATGCTCATCGCCTCTTCTAGCTCAAAGTCTTCGTCAAAATCAATCGCGTTAACAAACACTCTAACCTGCTCACTATCAATGACCATAGCTAAGTCTTCGCTTTGCATTAACCATTCATTTTTCTTACTCGCACGAATAAGCTCTATTTGAGCTAATATCGCTTCGCAACGATTAACATCAGTAGCCAATTGCTCAGCAAAAAAACGCCCTAATATGGCATGCTCCATGCTAAATTCAGCAAACACAGTGCCGTCTAAACTGTTACGGCGAAACTCGTATTCCATGATAAAACTCAACTATAAGGCTTTGTTCTATTTTAACCGAAATTCCGGAAACCTGCTTAGTTACGACATGTAAATAATGAAAATGTCCTAATTGAATAAATTCACTCTATTTCGCCTTCAATGCTAATATTATTTTCATTAAGGATTAAACCCCAAATAAATAATGCTACAACAATAGGATACAAGGATACCTATGGATACAGGCTTATATATTGCTTATTGTTAACGGGATCGAATGCGGGTAAAAGTTTATCAGCAAGTGAGCTTGAACAATGGCAACCTAATGACGGATTACTTTGGGTGCATCTTCGTTATAGCCATCCTGACGCTCAACAATGGATCATTAACGCCCAGTTGCCTCAAACCGAAACTGACACATTATTAGCAGAGCACACTCGCCCTCGTACATTGAGCTCTCCTGATGGTATTTTAATGGCACTGCGCGGCATAAACCTTAATCCTAATTCAGCGCCTGAAGATATGGTATCGATGCGAATCTATGCCCAGCAACATCGTATTATCTCCACCTGTGAGCGCCAACTGCAATCGGTTAAAGATATTGCCGAGCAGATCATTAACCACCCTAATAGTATTAACTCGAGTGCTAACTTTTTAGTGTCTTTGTGCGAACGATTAACCGAAAGAAAAATGGAGTTAATCCATAACCTTGAAGATGAACTCGACACCTTAGACGATCAAATCACCTTACCTAGCGCGGCAACGCTGCGAGTGGATATTGCTGAATTAAGAAAACAAACAGTGACCCTAAGGCGTTACTTCTCACCTCAAAGAGACGCATTATCTCGACTGCTCAATGATAGTCATTTCCTGTTTGATAATGAGCACAAATTACGCATACGTGAGATAAATGAAACCTTAATCAGAGTCATTGAAGATCTTGATGCTGTGCGTGATAGAGCAAGCGTAACTCAAGAGCAATTACAATCTCAGCAGTCAGAGCAGCTTAATAAACGGTTATATTTTCTTTCGTTAATCTCTGCGGTGTTTCTACCATTAGGTTTTTTAACTGGGTTACTAGGGGTCAATATTGGTGGTATTCCAGGCACTGACATCCCTTGGGCTTTTTCGGCATTTTGTGCGGGATTAATTGTTCTTATTGCGCTGCAAATGTGGCTTTTTTATCGCCTCAAGTGGCTATAAAGCCAATGTAGATAAATGTTCAGCCAGTATTTAGGCATAAAAAAAGGACGCGCTCAGCGTCCTTTTCTTTTTATCACAATTACTGAGCAGCTGGCGCTTCTTCAGTTTGTGCTTTCTCGATTGAAAGTAACTCAACTTCAAATACTAAAGTTGAATTAGCTGGAATAGTACCAGTATCACGTTCGCCGTAAGCAAGTTCTGATGGGATAACGAACTTGTACTTAGCGCCAACAGGCATTAACTGAACACCTTCAGTCCAACCAGGAATAACACGGTTTAATGGGAATTTAGCTGGTTCGCCACGGCTGTATGAGCTATCGAACTCAGTACCATCAATTAACGTACCTTTGTAATGTACTTCAACCGTATCTTCAGCAACTGGCGTTTCGCCTTCACCCGCTTCTAATACTTCGTATTGTAAACCAGATTCAGTTGTAACAACGCCTTCTTTCGCCTTGTTAGTTTCTAGGAACTTTTTACCTTCCTCAACTGCTTTGCTCGCCATTAACTCAGCTTGCTCTGTACGTTTTTCACTTAGCTTAGCATCAAGTCCTTGAAGTACTGTTTGCATTTCTTCTTCAGTTAACTCAAGCGTATCAGCTAGTCCATCACTGAAACCTTGAATAACAAGAGCACGATCAACAGCAAAACCTAGTTCTTCTTGTTCAGTAATATGACCTGCCATGTAACGACCAATTGAGCCACCAACACTGTAAGCTTCTTTTTGTGCATCAGTTGTTAATTCAACTTTCTTGGCAACAACTTCTTGTTCTTGGTTACATGCAGTAAGACCAACAACAGCCAATGCAACTAACGATAATTTGTAAATAGATTTCATTAAAGCTTCCTCAGCGTCCTTTAGCGGTTACAATAACCGGTAGGTAAAAATTTTGTATATATTTGGCCACTTTATACTAAATAAAGTGTTTTTAGCAATGGCCTGAATGATAACGCAGCCATTAAGACAACTTTTATAGGAGCAAGTTCATGTTTCGACTAATTATGCTGATTTTATGCATTTGCTCACTGACAGCCTGCCAGCCCAAGGCTGATAACGTCTTTAGTATTACGACTGACTCGAGTTATAGTGCGAGCTTGTCTCAAGATGCGCAGCTTGCCCTCGTCAGTACTTCAAGTAATGGGGTTCAATTATGGGATCTCAAGGAAGAAAGCTTAAAATATCGCTGGCAACACAGTAACAAGGCCGATAATACTATCAATAATGTGTTTGATACTGCATTTTCAGCCAATGCTCACTATGCAGCAACACTCACAACCGATTCATTAGCCATTTGGAATGTCGAAACAGGTCAATCTATCGGTTGGTGGTCACTGCCAGCATCGGCACAGTCAGTTGCGATTGCCAACAACGCCCAAACGTTAGTGGGATTAATTGATGGTTCTGTCATGTCACTAGCACCTGAGCAAAGTCTCATTAAGTTTTTAGGCCATAATGAGCGCGTCTCGAGTGTCTCTATTTCGGCAGATGGCCAACGTGCATTAACAGGCTCTAATGACGGACAAGTCATTTTATGGCAAGCCACTACAGGGCAACCGATTCACCAATGGCAGTTCAGCTCTCGTATCGGCAAAGTGCAATTAAATCAAAGTGGCTCACTCAGTTTCGCGAGTGATATTACCGGAAATGGAAATATCTATAACAACAGCGATGGCAAAGAAGTCACTTCATTAGCCATTAACCGCCGTCAAATGACCTTCAGCAGTGCTAGATTTATTCATCAGGATAAAATACTCGTCACAGGGTCACCCTCAAAAGAAATTATCCTTTGGCAAGTGCAATCGGGTAAAAAACTGGCCAATAGACAAATTCAGTTAACTAAAAACAGTCAAAATAGAGGCGCCGTTGTATACTCTATTGCAAGTGATGCTCAGCAAAATTTAGTCAGTATCAGTAATCAAGGTTTAGTTGAGTCATGGGGACCTCTACCTTAAAGCAATTCATCCCCATCAATGTGAGAGAAAAACATGCAAGATATGCAACAAAAAATTGATGATTTAGAAATGAAAATCGCTTTTCAAGATTCAACAATCGAAGAGCTAAACCAAGAAGTCATTAAATTAAATGATTTAGTTGCGTTCCAACAACATCAAATGTCATTAATCGTCAATAAACTGCAAGCGATGGAGCCAAGCAATATGGCAACCCAAGCAGAAGAAACACCACCGCCACACTATTAATGTGTCATTGCATTTTATTTGTTACATTGATTACTCATGAAATCAAAAACTAAGGTGTCCTAAGCAAAACGCGAAGTAAGCTTGTGCTACACCTAACTTATACAAGATTAACTGCAAACATTTAAGGAACGTTATGCCTGCAAGTGACATCATGACAATAGCCCAAACTGGCGAAACAATTTTAACCCGCCAAACACAAGCTGTGGTGACATTTGATCAAGCTTTGGTTCAGCTTGCTAACAGTATGATAGCAACAATGAATGCGGCTCATGGAGTGGGGATTGCAGCCCCACAAGTTTTCAGTAATTTAGCTATCTTTATCATGCATTCTAAACCTAACTCTCGTTATCCTGGCGCGCCACTCACCCAAGCGACTGTGGTGATTAACCCGCAAATTATTGCGGTGTCTGAAGAAATGGAAACAGAGAATGAAGGCTGTTTATCTATAGCGGGTCAACGTCTTGAAGTAACACGTCATAAAAGCATCACTGTTCGTTATCAGTCACTTCAAGGCGATAGTATCGAGCAGCAATTGGACGGTTTTATCGCACGAATTTTTCAACATGAGTTTGACCATTTGCAAGGTATCACCTTGCTTGAACGGGTCAAGATGCCAGAACTGCAATATGTCATTCAAGCTGACTTTCCGATACCCAACCAGTCATACAATAACTTACATTCTCCATCACTCGACGGGCAAGGTGTGAGCCAATGAATAAATTGCTCAGTATTGCTTTAATCTGTTTCAGCTTAACTGGCTGCGCATATAATAGCGTTTTAATTAATTATCCATCTCAAATTGCGCCGATAAAACAAAACCTAGCCAGTCCCTCACCTGCAGCCAAACTGCCTGAGTTAGCAGCACAAATCGACAGTAATGATGGCTTGTTGTATGCACAAGAAGCGGGGAGAGTCGCTCAAGTATCTGGTAACTTTGAAGCCAGTAAAACCTACTATGAACAAGCGATTAGCGCTTATAAAGCCTTTGATGACAGAGCCACAATTAGTGCCTCTGATCTGACTGCTACCGCCAGTAGTTTAGTATTAAACGATAATGCCATCCCTTATCGTGGACCGGGTTATGAGCGCATTATGGTGCATCAATATCAAGCCTTTAATTATCTCTTTTCTGGCGATGCACAGGGTGCATTAGTCGAAGTTCGCCGCAGTAACCAGCTGCAAAGCAGTGAACAAGCACGCTACCAAAAGTCTCAAAAGTCAGTTAGAGCAATGGCTAACGGTACGATTGATAGCGAAATTAACAAACTAGACCAAGCGACAGGTACTGTCACTAGCTCGTTTTTGAATGCTTACAGTTATTACACCACTGGCTTGTTGCATGAGTTATTAGGTGAGCCTAATGATGCGTACATTGACTACCGAAAAGCCGCTCAAATCACTCCCAATAATAAGTACTTGCAACAAGACCTAGTTCGACTCGCCAAGCAACTTTCCATGCCGCAATATGATGAATTTAAACGTCGTTGGGGTGATGCTATTTTACCTAAAAAAGGTCAAGGCCAAGTAGTTATGGTGGTTGAAAAAGGCTTTGTACCAGAAAAACAAAGCCTAACGGTCCCCTTCACTATTGATGGCAACTGGCAAACCGTGTCACTTGCAACTTACCAGCCCCATAGGCAACAAATTGCACCATCCACAATCCAAGGGCTCGGAACCGTATTAAAAGCGGAACCTATTGCCAATATCGATGCCTTAGCAATTAATGCATTAAAAGAAGATTTACCTGCAGCCTTGGTGCGTCAAGCTGCGCGGGTCTATACTAAGTCTGAAATGACTCGAAGCGTCGAAAGTGGCAGTAAACGCCGTAATAACGAAGCAGATGCGGCGGCAATATTAATGCAAATTTTTAACGTTGTGACAGAGCAAGCTGACAGACGAAGTTGGTTAACCTTGCCTCGACAAGCACAAATTGCCCGCCAGTACATAGAGCCAGGCGAGTATCAAATCCGTTTAGGCAACAGTCCTGCGGCTAAAATTGATGTAAAACCAAACCGTGCAACATTAATTTGGGTGATAGAGACTGGAAATCAAACCCGTTTTTATTCAATAATTATCTAACTCGACTATTTATAAGTCATATTCAATATGGAACTTACTATGAAACATTTTAAACTGATTTTTGTTTTAGCCGCTGCAATCGGGCTATCAGCTTGTCAATCTAAGGTTGAGTATGGCGACGCAACTGAAGTAGAAACCGTCAATGAAAACTTTGGCTCAACGGATTTGCAAGCTATTGCTGCTAAAATGGTTGATAGCATGTTGACCTTCCCACCTGTGATTGTAATGACTCAAAACGATCGCCCAATTATCTTCGTCGACAAAATTAAAAATAAAACCTCAGAGCATATTGATACAGAATCTGTTACTGACACTATCAGCAACAAGTTACTTCGCTCAGGCAAGTTCCGCTTTATCGATATGACAAAAGTGGATGCGGTGCGTAAGCAGCTAGATTACCAAAACAATGCAGGAATGGTTGACCCATCAACAGCAATTAAATTTGGTCGCCAAGTTGGTGCGCAATACATGCTTTACGGCAACTTATCTAGCATCGTAAAACAAGATGGCAGCACAAAAGATGTTTACTACAAAATGACTATGCGCCTAATGGATCTAGAAACAGGTCTAATCGAGTGGTCTGATGAAAAAGAAATTCGTAAAGTAAAATCTAAGTCTTTCTTAGGTCTATAAACCTCTGATACCATAAAATTTAGCCGACCTTGAGTCGGCTTTTTTATAACCGTGAATATAACAATAATAAATTTAGGGAAGAAAAAGTGAAATTGTTTAAGTCGTCAATCGTCGCGCTAACTTGTGCCGGCCTGTTTGCTTGCTCAAGTACATCCAATATCGGTCTTACTGAGCGAGATGGCAGTGCTAATATTAGTCAGCAACAAGCGATGGCTCGCTCAACTATCATTTCTGAAGTCAACTACCAACTGCAATTTACATTAACTGGTGACACTCATTTTAATGCAAATACAACAGTAGACTTTATCCTCAGCAATAATAAAGAGCCGCTTACACTGGACTTAAACAAAGCCAACATCAGTAAATTTGTGGTGAATGGCAAAGCAATCTACCCCAACTACAATGATGCTTACCTCACCATTAACCCTCAGCTATTAAGTACGGGGCGCAATACCATTGAAGTGGAATATAGCCGTGAACACAGCACCAACGGTGAAGGCTTACACCGTTTTGTTGACCCTGTAGATAACAAAGTTTATCTCTATTCACACTTTGAACCAGCAGCAGCTCAACAAATGTTTGCCGTATTTGACCAACCAGACTTAAAAGCCACCTATAAGATTAGCGTCACAGCGCCTAAAGATTGGCATGTCATTAGTACCATGCGTGAAACACAAATCGACGAACAAGCAAATAGCAATGTTTGGACTTTCCCAGTTACCCCTAAATTAAGCCCATATAACTTTTCTATGCATGCAGGGCCTTACCATGTTTGGGAAGATAATAGTGGCAAATACCCGATGCGATTATTTGCTAGGCAGTCTGTCGCCGAGCAAGTCACCGCGAAGGACTGGTTTACCTACACTAAGCAAGGCCTAACCTTTTTTGATGACTACTTTGGCATCGAATACCCTTTCAAAAAATATGACCAATTATTAGTGCCAGACTTTTTATATGGTGCAATGGAGAATGCAGCAGCAGTCACCTTTGCAGAAAACCGATTCATGTATAAAGACACGATGACCGCAGCGCAAAAGCAGCGACTTGCTGGAGTTATTATGCATGAAATGGCTCACCAATGGTTTGGTGATTTAGTCACGATGAAATGGTGGAATGGCTTATGGTTAAATGAAAGCTTTGCATCATTTATGGGTACCTTAGCAACCAGTGAAGCCACTGAGTTTACCCATGCATGGCGTACATTTTACGCCCATGGAAAACAAAGCGCTTATCGTCAAGATAGCTTAGTGACGACTCACCCAATAGAAGTCCCAGTCCCCACCAGCATGAATGCATTTGATAATATTGATGCAATTACCTATTACAAAGGGGCGTCAACACTAAAGCAATTACGTCACTTACTGGGTGAGGACACTTTTCAGCAAGGGGTTCAGCAGTACCTAGAAAAATACAGTTACCAAAATGCTGAGCTCGATGACTTTATTGGCAGCTTGGCACAAGCCAGTAACCGAGATTTATCTCAATGGACTCAAGCGTGGCTATATCAAGCTGGTGTTAACACACTTGAAGCTGATTTTCGTTGTGAAAATGGCCGCATAAGCCAATTCAATTTACTGCAAACCGCGCCAAGCAACGAGCTACCAACTTTACGAGAGCAACGAGTTCAAGTCGCCCTATTTAATGTTAGTCGTTATTCTGTCCACTCAGGTCCTAAAGTTGCCGTGACTTATAAAGGAGAGAAAACCGCAGTGCCAGAGCTTATTGGTAAGCACTGTCCTAATTTGGTTTACCCCAATTTTGATGATTGGGGCTACGTTAAGGTGACTCTCGATGAGCAGTCATTTCAAACCGCTAAAGAGCAGCTAAGTAAAGTCAACGATCCGCTGCTTAGGTCAATGTTATGGCAGAGCATGTGGGATAGTGTTGCTGATGGAAAAGCGTCTTTAAAACAATTTATCAATGTTGCACTGGTTAATGCCCCTAAGGAGCAGGATTACACTATTTTAGGGCAAGTTATCGGCAACTTGAAACAAGCACAACGATACCTGAACAGCATGGCGCCGAATCATCAAGCCTATGCACAAAAAGTTAACCGCGCGCTGAGCCAAATGAGCTTACGTATGGCTATGCAGCATCATGATAACCCTGACTTCCAACGTCGCTGGTTTGATAGTTATATCGCCATGGCGAACAGTCGTGATGCATTAGATCATTTAGCCGATCTTCTTAGCGGCCATAGTGCGATTAGAGGCTTGAATATTAACCAAGATCTACGCTGGAAAATCATTATCCAACTTAACCGTTATGATTACCCAAATAGTGCCAAACTACTTGCAAGAGAGAAGCAAGCAGACAGTTCTGATAGCGGCCAAAAATCTGCAATAGCGGCAGAAGTCAGTCGGCCACAAGCGCAAATAAAGCGCCAATGGCTGCACAATATTGAACACGATACAGACATGCCTTTCTCTAAGTTACGAGTGGCGATGAATTATTTATACCCAAGTGAACAAAAGCTACTCAGTGCAGCAACGGCAGAAGAGCGCTTAGCCAATATTGCAGAAACAGATAAAAAGGGCCCAGTATTTATGCGGGCTTACAATCGTGCGTTAATCCCAACAGCTTGCAACAATGCCAATATTGCAGCCATCAACCGAGTATTAGATACCGAAACGGGCTTATCTCAAATGACGCGTCGCGCACTACTTGAGGCACGCCAAAAAGAACAAGGCTGCGTGAAAATCAGTGAAATGCTGAATCAATAAGTTATTATTTAAATCGCTAACATATCAAATGCCGTTTCTTCATAGAAACGGCATTGCTTTATTAAGGCGATGCATTCTTGTAATCTATGGCAATAAACCATTAAAACCATTGTCTTGTCATTTATTACTGACTCAAAAAATAGCTAAGCTGCACCATCATTAAGGCATCGCTTAAAAACCCTGTTTGGGTAGCGACGGGTTATCGTCGGGGTATCAAACTCAGAAGATGAATATGATGTCGTTTGAGGATTTTGTGATTTTTCGGCTAAAAAATCATGTAGGTTCAATAATTCTGATTGGCCGAACCTCTCATCAGTATTACTTGCTACTGTATCTCCTATTCCACTTGCCGCTTCCTTTTCCTCTTTATTTGCCTCTTTGTCTCCAATACCTGTTGCAATCACCATTAACTCAAGCTCAGATTCAAGTTCAGGGACAATAGTCAGCCCAATAATGACCACCGCTTTATCAGCTAACGCTTGTTGTAATATTTCACCTATTTTATGGTACTGACTAAGCTCGATTTGCTCTGTCGCCATGACACTGACAATGGCACCTTTTGCAGAAGTTAAATCAATATCTTCCAATAATGGATTTTTCAGCGACTTATTGATGGTGTGCTGTAACTCTTCATCAGCAGCTTGCCTTGCCACCCCCATCGCCGCGCGGCCTCGATGGCTAACCACGGTAATAAAATCATTTAAATCGATATTAATCAGTCCAGACTGACTAATAATGGTCGTTAATCCCGCTAAAACATCCTGCAAAATTCGATTACTTTCAAAAAAAGCATTCACTAAAGTAATCTTTTTATCCAAGGTTTTAGCAAGCTTATCATTAGGCAACACAATCACTGCCGATGCGTGCTGCATCAAATTATCTATGCCTTCTTTTGCCAGTTGGTTTCGTTGCAGTCCCTCAAAGCTAAATGGCGTGGTAACCACAGCAACCAAAGGCTTATTTAATTCTGCTGCTAAGGAGGCAATAAAAGGAACCGCACCCGTTCCTGTTCCGCCTCCCATACCACCGGTGATGAAAATGACATCAGCTTGTTGGATATGCTCTCTTAATTGTTCTTCAGACTCTTGCGCCGCTGCATATCCCTTTTTAGGATCGGCGCCGGCACCCAAACCTTTTGTCACTTCGGTGCCGATTTGTAGGCGTGAGCTGCACGCTGATACGGCCAGTGATTGCGCATCGGTATTCACAGCAATCAGCACGACATTGTCACTTAATGAAGACTGGCTTAATTGATTAATGGTATTGCATCCACAACCTCCAACGCCAAAAACGGCAATACAAGGGGCTTGGGGATGTTTAGGCTTAATATCTAACATAAGTCACTCTCCTTACTATGTTATCAATAGCCTAACCTCAAGGTGCGACAAACTAAGTCGTAACGTTTTGATACTGCCTAGACATTTTATTAATTAAACGGGCAAAGTGATCCCTGAGCCTTTCTGGAGCAATAACTTCAACGTTGTCAGCCATCTCCCATAAGAAAGCTCTTAGTCTTGGCGTATCACTCACACTGGCATTTACCTTATATTGTCCACTTGATAAGTACTCAATGGTTTGGTTTTCGCTTAGTTTAGATTGATGGAAGATGAAATTAGCTTTTGGCGATACGTGTAACTCTATGTCAATTAACGTCGATGAATTATCAATACCAGTTCGAGCAATATCAAAATCATCTCGAGTAATTGCTGGCGTCTCAAGCAGACGAATATCTCTTAATTGCTCGATAGACTGAACATAGCGTTTTTCATGAGCAGACCCAACAGTAAAAGCCAATAAAGCGACCCCCTCTGAAATAGTGATACCTTCGGGATTTATCGGTTCGTAGTTAATCCAATAACTTTTGCCTTTAATCATTTTTTGAATTTGGCAAGCCAGCTGGCGCTTGTGCAACAATGCATACTGAACCGTCTCGAACGCTTTTGGATC
This sequence comes from Shewanella sp. UCD-FRSSP16_17, assembly GCF_001675935.1. NCBI lineage: Bacteria > Pseudomonadati > Pseudomonadota > Gammaproteobacteria > Alteromonadales > Shewanellaceae > Shewanella > Shewanella sp. UCD-FRSSP16_17. The sequence continues at coordinate 429,805 of NZ_LZFV01000024.1, read as the reverse complement.
TTGCTCTGCGTAAATAAGCGGAAAGGGCTTGGGTAATTGAGCAACCCGGCATGCCCAATACAACCATGGATTATTAGGATCGCTCGCCAACACTTGATCAGCTCGTTCAAAATATGGCGTTAGCTGTTTTAAACTTTGCGGAGGCAATAACTGACTGGCGCTGTGCTTGAGCGTATGAAATGCGAGCGCCATATGTTGATCCATCAAAGTCAGGTTTAGCCCACGCCAGCAAGCTGCAATTGACCAACCAAATGGTTTATTGCGATCGTCCAATTCAAGACCAAATAACCCCATGTCACACATTGCTTTCAGTTCGCGCTGCACAGTTCTTAAACCGACATCAAAATCTCGGCTATTGAGCCTATCTGTCAACTCATTCGCCGTTATACGCCTAGGGTGATTAGGTATTTGTTCGAGCATGGCAAGTTGCCGCTGAATATTGGTCTGCATAAAGCATCATCTCCATTTCTAGAGTATTTAGCTTAATACTAACCTGCGACAAAATCTGTCGCAGCAAGATATTTTTATTTAAAAATAAATAAGTTACTTAGAGAAATAGATGAGAATAAACAGGTTGTATTGGACAAGCTGAGTTAGCTTCGCAATGTGAATGTCATCATAATAGGCGCATGATCTGTGCTGTCACTGTCCCGCTCGTATTCAGGTCTCACAAGGTGACGATCATGGGTTTGATAATCACTGACTTCGGCAAGGTTTTTAGGATGGCTAGCATCGAATTCACATGAAGCCAAAATATAATCCAATACTGAACCAGTATTGCCAAAATAGTGAGTTGCTTGACGTGCATATTTAAGAGGGTCTACAGGTGGTAAAACATCTTCTGCAATATCGGAATCTTCATCATGCAAACCTGACTCATACTCATCCTGCGCTAAAGTAGCATTCAATTTTTTTCTGGTCTGAAACAGCTCATATGTATCGAACAAACTGAATTCAGCAAAAGCGTCAGCTAACATTTTATCGTTCAATAATCTCAAGCTAGGATCGATAATATCATTACGAAATACTCGCTTACCGTTCGCTCTAAAAGCCTCTAATGCTGTGCTTTGCAACGTGTCATTAAAGTCACCCATTAATATTACTGGCAGCTGAGTTTTAGTGCGCTGCTTGGTGATTTCATTAAACAATAAAGCCGCTTCACTCCCACGTTGCATATTAGACGCCCAACTGCCAAGTGCTTGGCGAGCCATTAAATCGGCACCACCTTGCATACCTGACTCGGCAAGAGTATCGACTCCCATGCCACTGCGTTTAGATTTTAAATGCACCACATAACATTCGCATTCTCCAAACTCAGCTAATGCAATTTTTGCCCGTAAAGGTTTGCGACTAAAGCTAAAGTCATTAGCAATCCCCATAAGCGGCAACAAGGTTGCATCAGGTGTCACTAATGCGGATTCAATAATGGGATATTTGGATGCAATAGCCACCACAGGGCTTTGATAAACATAATCACTGATTAAACTAGGCTCATCTAAAGCGGCAAAATATTGATACCCTAATGGTGCCAATAACGCCTTTAAAGCATCAGGGCTGAACACTTCCTGAAAACCAATAATGTCAGGTTGATGTACCTCTAAATAATCGCAAATCCAATTGCACTTTTTCTGCCATTGCTGATGAGAATAGATATTTTCAAAGTCATAATACGCTGATGGCGGTTCAATAAAATTAAATAAATTAAACGAAACTACTTTAAAAATCGGAGATTTTTTTTGCTCATTGTTACTGCTTTTTTGAGTCACGAAAAATGCCTTAGGAACCCTATTCTGACTACAGGTTAAAGCTAAAAAGATTGAGTGTCGATGATAATTATCTATGGTTGCAAAAAGATTTTATCTATCTTAATTATCCAATATCCGCTGAAAAAAATGATCCTAAATTAGCAACTGCCGTATTACCCCTCGAAATCAGCGCATGAATTCAGCAATCAAACAGAAATTATTTAGCTCGTTTAAGAAACACTTTTGAGGAAAGAACGATGAAAAGGATCTACTCTCTTGCACTATGCTGTTCACTGATTGGTTTAACCGCTTGTTCAGATGATGACGATGATACAATTACAACAATTGATGCTGACGAAACGCCAGTTGTTACTTACGCAGACATACGTGTGATTCATGTTGGTAGCGACGCACCAATGGTTAATGTGACTGCCGATGGTGCAACGCTATTAAGTGATGTGGACTACGCCATGTCTAGTGGGTTATTAGAAGTTGCCACAGACACTTATTCAATCGCAGTTGATGCACAACTTGCTGACGGCACAACGCTTACCGTACTTGAAGCAGAACTTGCAGTGGCTGAAGATATGGAATATACCGCCGTTGCTCTGGGTAAGGTAAGTGACGAAACCTTAATGCTCAAACTCATTGCAAATGAAGAATCTGACATCACTGCTGATAACGCTCGGGTACAAGTGTTACATGCAACACCAAGCGTAGGCCTTGTTGATATATATGTGACAGAACCAATGGTCGATATCACCATGATGGATCCTACCCTGTCAGCCAACTACATGGACAACAGCGATCAATTAGAAGTCCCCACAAGCGACTACCAAATTAGAATTACACCAGCAGGTGACAAAACGGTTGTTTTCGACTCAGGAACGGTCAATTTAGCTGCTGGAATGGATTACTTTATCTCTGCTATTCCAAATGAATGGTCAGGAGACTCACCAGTCGCCCTACTTGTTGCACTACCAGAAGGGCAAGTCCTTCTGAATGACGTTAATAGTGGTAGCGATATTCGTGTCGTACATGCAGTAGCTGATGCCCCCGCTGTAGATGTTTTCTTAGACGGCAGCACAACACCAGCTATTGATATGCTTTCATTTGGTAATTTCGCAGGCTACGTCAATATTCCAGAAGGCATGCACACTGTGACGGTAGCAGCAGATGCTGACAATTCGGTCGAAGTGATTAAAGATGCAGCTGTCGATCTGATGCAAGGCGCCAGTTATTCAGTCCTCGCTGTTGGCTCTCTTGCTGACAATGATATTAGCCCATGGGCTTTTGCAGAGCACACTCGACGCATTGCCACTGAAGCAAGACTAAATGTTATTCACGCATCTTATTCTGCTGGTAATGTTGATGTCTACCTAACACCAACAGCCGATATCAGTGATGCTGATCCAGCGCTAACAGATGTGCCATTTAAAGCAGCATCAGGCAGTTTAAGTGTTGCACCAGGTGATTACACCGTAAGTGTAACAGTAACAGGAACCAAAACCGTCGCCATAGGCCCACTTGCCGTATCATTAGCAGGAAATGGGTTATACAGCGTAGCTGCTGTTGATGCAGAAAATGACACTTCAATGTTCTCTGTCATTTTAATGGACGACTTTGTTGCCGAAGAATAGGCACCCAACACTGAAATGACTTTTCATTACTAATCTCCGTCCGACCCTTTTGCGGCTTATCTTTCACCCGAGATAAGTCGCTCTTTTATCCTGTTTTTACGTGTTGCTTTACACTCATCAATGTTGTCCGATTAAGCAAAAGGAGCCAGATATGATAGGCTTGTCCATAAAATCAAACCAACATTTTACCTCGTCAGGTGGCTTATTCGCACTTGTTGTTAAATGCTTGTTTGCTATAGCCGTTTACGGTTTTTTACTCTCCAGCTTTGGGAGCCGTGCCATGGAAATACAGTTTGCCTCTTCAGATAAATTAACCCCCGCAAGGATAAGCAATGACTCTGTCATGGGTGGCATATCCTCTAGCCAAATTGAAATTAACCATAGTGCCACGACAAAAGCCGATATTAACTCCTCAGGCCATGTGCACTTTAGCGGTCAAGTGTCTTTAGAAAACAATGGCGGCTTTGCCTCAATGGAGTATCAAATCACTTCATCCATTCCCGCAACAAAACAAGTCAAATTAACGGTACTGGGCGACGGGAAGCAGTATCAGCTAAGATTTAAAACCTCGGAGCTTTCATTTGGCGAAGCCTATGTAGCCAACTTTGAAACCACAAAGGGCCAAGTCACCGAGCATTTATTTAGCCAGACCGATTTTGCTGCCCAATTTCGTGGAAGAAGTATAAACGCACCAACAATCGAATTTAATAACGTTAATCGAGTGGGATTTTTGATTGCGAATAAACAAGCTGGCGCATTCTCATTACAGCTAGACAGTATTGAATTTGAAGAGCATGATTAATGGGTGCTTCTATGCTGTTCGAGTTAGCATTAATATGTGCAAAAAATCAGCTGAAGTCACTTTATAAAGTGAATGTAAAGTAGGAATAAGGACCACTAATGAGCCCATTAACAGGCATTCAGGGTGTTATATTTGATTTAGATGGCACATTAGTAGAGTCGGAGCTTAACTTTACCCATATAAAACAAGAGTTAGCATGCCCGCTTAATATCGATATCTTAGATTTTATTGATGCATTACCAACTCATATTGAAAGACAACGAGCACACGATATCATCATTCAACATGAAACCAATGATGCTCTAAATGCTAAAGCCTTACCCAATATGCACCCGTTACTCAACACCCTTAAAGCCTTGTCGTTGCCTTGTGCCATAGTCACTCGAAACAGCAAAGCAGCCACAGCCACTAAACTTACCCAAAATAATATTGATATTGATTTAGTCTTAACCCGAGAATGTTATCCTGCAAAACCCGCTCCCGATGCGCTACTGGCGATAGCTAAACAATGGCAATTACCCGCTAAGACGCTCATTTATGTAGGTGATTACCTCTATGATATTCAAGCGGCTAAAAATGCTGGCATGACATCTGTTTTTATCAATCATCATAAGCAACCCGATTATCAAACACAGGCTGATGTCATCGTTAATAATCTCGCCCAATTACAACAGGCAATACAAGCTTCGAACCCTGCATCAACCTAAAAAAGCGAATGAGACCATTATTTTCGATAAATGTATTTCAACGAAAGGAATATTTTAACGAAGAGGCCTTAGCTAACTTAGTGTACATACCCATTTTAACTAACCACTCAAATGACAATTCAAATCAAAAACAACCAAAAATAAAGCCCACCATACGCAGTAACATTGCCAACCAATGCGTTAAAAAAACACCAGACTCTTAACAAAACTGATTCGAGATTGTTAAGTTTTACCTCGTAAACGCCAAAATTAGAGTAATAACTTTAAGTTTTGATGGTTTATTAATCTGTTCTTGCTAATATTCGCGCCCCTTAATCAGCTAGCCACTAAAATTAATTTTTCGTTAGTTGATATCAAGTGACCTATAGATGTCACTTAATCCCATTGTAATGACTAAGAGGTAAACAAATGAGCGAAGTAGAAGTGTTTCTTGACATGTTGTGGAGCGAGAGTGGAGCGATGGTGTTAGGAATGATTGGTTTTTATGCACTTTGCTTATCAATCGTTTGCCTAGTATGCGATAACATGAAACAGCCTACTGCTGAATAAACCAACGCTTTATTTAACAAGCGAAATTAAACACGTAGCTAGCCTGTTGCTAAGCTACGTGTTGTTATTTTCCCCCATGAATCATGACTTAACTGCTGTCAAAGTAGGTAAGATCCTAAAGCCCTCAACACTCATCATCTGGCTTGGTTGCTAGTGACGCATTTATTCATTTCAACAAAATGCCCAATATCATGTCCCTTTGCACTGAGTTCAGCATTCACGAATAAGAAATAGTGAACCTCATAAGCGATTTTCAGCATTCTTAACTAAAGCGTTAACTAAAGAGTTAATCGCAGCCATTGGGCAATGAACTTTATTAGAAATGTCTACGTATGAAGTTAATATGCCTAGCAAATTACTGTCCTTAGCATTAACTATTAAGGAAAATGATGAACCCTTTACACCCTAAAAAGCTATTACACAGCAAGTGGACTAAAGTAAATGTCACCCAAAAACTTAAACACTTTTCGGTGATTAAGGTGAGTAAGGACGAAGATCAGAATGTCATCGAGTGCATTATTCGCGCTGAAATGAATGCACAAGAGTTTTCTATTAATTGGCGAGATTTAAAGGACAATCGTCAATGGCTCCAAGGCTGGAAGTAAGCCCTGAAAATAAGCCTAACCAGTGCTTATGCACCTTAAAAAACAACAATGGATACACTCACAAGCAAGCATAAACTCACCACGATGACGGCAGCGCCTTTACATACTCCTTTTTTTGTTACGCTCAAAAGGGGCTCATATAGCTTCGTTGCACTTTTTGCCCTTGGTGTTACCTGAGACAAGCGATGTTCGCCTTCAATCTGTGTAAATATGTCTTCTGTTGACGCTTGGAAAGAGATCGGCGAAGTCCCCCCTTCTTTTTGAGTCGTTTTTCTGCGTCGATGATGACTCGAATCGACGTCATTTTGATTATGCTTAAAAATAGATTCTGTTAAATCAATGACTTCATTTTCAATGTTGACCTCTATCCCTTGTAGCTTAAATAACTCATCGACAGTCACTTTTTCTGACACACTCGTTGCACTAAGTAAGCCTTCAGCCAAGGGTTTGATATTTTGCTCCTCATCAAAAAAGCGTCGTATATATTGGGCACACATGATGTATGCCAAGCGTTCTGCCTCTTCAAAACGCTGACTTTCAATTAAGTAAGCCTTAAAAGAAATTGCTAATACCATAGACAAACCAGAGAGGTTATCAAAAAGCTCTTGTAATTGAGGGTATTGCTCAACCCGTTCAGTCCATTGAGCCATGTGGTCGCCATCAACTTCAAACTCATAGTCCATATCAGGTACATCGACTAACAGATCAGAAGATTTATTCAGCTGATAGTGTTGCCATAATTCATCGTAGGCACGGCGTTTGGTAACGGACTTTAGGATGTCATACGACACCGCAATGTTGGCAAGTTTGACATCGGTATCAGCATATTCACTTTGATAATCGTCAGAATGATAAAATAAGTATAAGCTTTCGTAGGCTGCTGATATTTCCTCAGCATCTGCATCTTGGCTTATTCCCAACGTCAAATATAAGTTTTCCATGAACGCCCTAGGCAATATGATATTGTTCTGCGCCATACTAACCAGCACAGTAAAGTCATTGACAGTTAATCGATATAGGGTTTACTCACTAATTTATCGTGAACGACATTAAAAAGCTGCGCTAAAAACCCATCACCCAAAACTATAGCGACCACCACTATAAATAACCGTTGCCCAGCGCTAAAAAACCATCAAAAATTAAATAAATAATCGTAAAAACAATTTATTAACTCATATGTCACTTTATTTATCGCCATCAAATTATTGAATACAAGCTATTCCAAAGATAACAAAACAAAGGAAGGACAAATACACAGTCATAAGACTTGGTATTAACACATAGATATCAGCACATTGAAGTGAGTCTCTAAAGTGAGTCGAAAATGATTAGTGACTGATGCTAGATAACTTATGTAAAAATTAAAATGTGTAAGATTTAAAAGGTGTAAGGTTTAAAATGGTAAGTCGACATCATTAGCAAGAAATAAAACACGTCATTATCGCCTGCATAATGCCATAGCAGATCATTTCTCCTATCAATGCGTAACCTTCATCATAGCGTCGTTTCGTGTAAACCAATCACAGTTGCATGAGACACTGAATGCATAAAGTGACGCTGTTTTACCACTAAGTATTCAGGATCATTAAAAAATGTGTCCATTACCGTCTGCGAGGGAAACTCGATGGTAAATACCCTATTAATATGATGTTCCGTTTTACTTTTTAGCACTTTTGAGACTTCAAAATCGTAACCGAAACTGCCACCATAACGCGTCAAAATCGGCATCATAGCTTCTCGATAACGCTGATACTCAGCGGCATCACTCACATGCAACCCCATTATTCGCTGAAACCCCATGTTTGCTCTCCTGTAAACGTTAATACTTGATGCTTATGATCGCCTTAATGGGCCTGTGAACAGGCCCATTAAGTGAATTAATCAATAAAATCACTTATCTCAGGCAAACTTTTCTTATCAAGAGCATGTTGTGGCACCGTGGCATTTTCATCAGGATAGCCAGCAACAATCAACATATATGGTCGCTCATTATCGTTATCTCGACCGCACACTTTACTTAAAAATGACATAGGTTTAGGAGTATGCGTTAAAGTACCAAGGCCTGCATTGTGCAACGCTTGCAGTAAAAAACCTGTCGCAATACCAACCGATYCATGCACATAGTAATTTTGCTTCTGCTCACCATTATCTTCGCTACGTTTTTTAGTAAAAACGGCAATTAACCAAGGGGCTGTTTCAAGGTAAGGCTTGCTGGCATTGGTACCTAAAGGCTTTAAATTATCTAGCCATTCCTCACCACCTCGCCCAGCATAAAATGCTTGTTCGATGGCTTCTGCTTGCTCACGAATTTGTGCTTTCACTTCAGGGTTACTAATAGCGACAAAATGCCAAGGTTGATGATTAGCACCATTTGGCGCTGTCCCAGCAGCTAAAATACATTGTTCGATTATCGCTTGTGGCACAGGTCTATCAGAAAATTTCCGAATAGAATGACGACGTTTCACATTTTGATAATTTGACTTAGCCCGCTCAAGCATTTCATCTTGAGGGTATTCGATAAAGTCTGTTAATGGCAGGTGCGCTTCAGTCATAAATGTTCCTTATTATTTTAGTTCGAACTTGCTTAATCACACTTGGCTTATTGCTACTCACATACTCCTAAGCCATACGACACGCAAACTATTGCTTCTCTAACTTCTTTTTAAAATCATCTAACGTAATTTGTAATGCTTCAATTGCGGTCACTGTATCTATGTTGTTTTCTTCAAGTAATTGAATTAAATCGACTGCAAGTTGAATCGATTTAGGTGCGTCATTTAATGATGCGTGCTGTTTGTCGGTCATTATTTACAAAGCCATCCGATATTAATGCAATGTCATGTCACTGTGCTTCTTAGCAAGCAATTGTTGAAACGCCCAAACTAGGTAAGCGACATAACTGTCATTTAACTAAAAGTAGTGAACAGGCATTACAATGAAAAGTTGGCTATTGCCTTTTGAATTCCCACGACATCCGTTCCTTTTTTAAGCTCTTTTACTATCGGGTGTTCGGTACCAGAGATATAAATTTTTAACTCAGCATCCATGTCGAATGTTCCAGCAGTTTCAACAATAAAGTGGGTCATAGATTTATATGGCACGGAGTGATAACTGACTTTTTTGCCAGTCATGCCTTGCTTATCAATTAAAATCAAACGCTTGTCGGTAAATACAAACATGTCACGGATTAATTTGTAGCCCATATGCACAGATTCATTATCAGCTAAAATCGGTGACAGCTCTTGCTGAAGTTCTGTTAAATCCATTTCAGATGAATTACCTAAAATCGCATCAAAAAGTCCCATTATGTTCTCCTTGGGGGTAGCTGAAACCAGCAACTAAAATAGTGCGGTATCTGAGATTAATACACAAGTTAAACGCGCCTTTTGAGTAATTCAAGTTAGTTATCACCAATATTCAAACAACATCTGGTTTATCAATGGAAGCTATTAAAAATGAAAACCTGTTAAAATAAGTCTTACGCGATTACATGATCTGGGAATAAAATGAACGCTGTCATCATTGGCGCAACAGGATTAATTGGTCAGCTGCTATTACAAGAGCTACTGGCTAATGAGGCTTATGAGCAAGTGGTTGTGATTGGCCGTCGTCGGCCCACTATCAACACTACTCAGCAAGGCGCTGCCAAGTTGTGCTTTATGCAAGCCCAGTTAGATCAAATACCTACACTTAGTTTACCCGTAAAAATCGACCATGCTTTTTGCTGTTTAGGTACCACGATGAAGCAAGCTGGTAGTCAGGCTAACTTCATAAAAGTCGATTACCAAGCTGTACTCGATTTTGGCAGATTGATTGTGGCCCATCAAAGTGATAATGGCACAGCGTTATTCGTTGTTACCGCACTGAATGCTAATCCCAATTCAAAGGTATTTTATAATCGTATTAAAGGTGAAATACAGCGTGATTTAGCGCTACTGCCTATAACCAGCATTCACTATTTTCAGCCAAGTTTGTTATTAGGGAGTCGTGCTGATAAGCGCACTTTAGAAGATATTGGCCAGAAGTTTTTTGCTATTGCATCAGGGGTATTTATTGGCCCCTTAGTCAAGTACAAACCCATTACAGGGAAACTTGTGGCTGACAACATGTTGGCAGCTGCTGTTAAATCAAATACTGAGTTAATAAGTGAGCCATCGTTAGAGACAAAAGCTGTAAGGATTATTGATAATAAGCAGATGCATCAAATGGTTAACTGAGTTTTATCCTAATTTTTAGTTATCATTTTGAAGTTATAACTTTGAATAAGCCAACGTCGTGGCGCTTCGCCCACACCCGATGAAAGGGAAACAACAGCATTTCCCTTTTCGCTGATTTTCATAAGAGCCTTGTCGCCCCTACGAAATTGCTCTTAAAAGCGAGCAAGCCTCATGCATATTCAATGGGGAACATCGAGCCTGCAAGTTCATTTGTTGTTACATAACCCATTCTGTAAAGCTTTAAACTGATTTTGATCTTCTTTGAATGTTCAATTTGAATTGAGCCTAAAAATTTTTAGTGCCTATTATTAACAAATACTGTCAAATCGAAGAGGCAATAATCCCAGTGTAGATGCAGCGGCGAGCTTCCAAAACATGGATGTTTTGGCAGAGCTTACATGGACGTACTTGCAGCGTCTCGCAGTTGTATCTGCACATAAGCCTGCGGCAGGCAATGGATTAGATTGAGGTTATGGTCTATCACCAATTAACCAAGAAAAATAAAGTATTGAATTTAATATACAAAACAGGTTATTTATATATTAATAAGGACAGAGTGGGTTAGTCTCAAAAGCATTATTGAGAACACCATTTAAGGAAGAAAAAGCCATTCAAGAATGTGCCTCAATCAACCTTTTAAAGTTTACTCTGACCAGACTAATTTTTTGACGTTATGAGTAAAATGGAGTAATCGGGAAATGGAATATTTGTACATTATTCTTTTGGTTGCTGTAGTTTTGAATATCTTAGTATCAGTTTCTACATTTAAACGTGATGATTTTGAAAAAGGGCCAAAAATTGCACAAATTATTTTAATTTGGCTGGTACCTTTTATTACTGCAATTGGAATTTGGTTCTTTCATCGTAGCTTTGATGAAACCTATAAATCTCAAAAGCCATCTCGTGGTGGCGAAGATGCTGATAGCTTTGATACAAGGAAGCATAATAACCATGAGCATATGGGAGATTAATTAATCGCTTAAGAGATATGTGGAGGGGCAAAGCAAACTTTATTGTCCGCCTCATTCCCAACCTAACAATACCCAACTTCAATTTAGGCTGAAACTAAAAACGCTAACCGCTTGGTTGTTACCCAAATCGATTAGCGTTTTTTATTGCCATTAACCTTTCAAAAAGTGCTTTCCAACAGCTTCTTAAACGATAACAAAAACAAAAACAGTCCTATTACGCTTCTTTGCCTAAATGCTGATATAAGCGCTGATAATCAGTATTGTCTGACATTAATTGTTGATGACGGCCACTGGCTTTGATTTTGCCGTTTTCCATCATATGAATACAATCCATTTCAGCCATGGCAGTTAAACGGTGGCTTATCATCAACATGGTTTTGCCTTTTGCTAAGGTAAATAATAAACGTAAGATTTCACGTTCTGTTCGCTTATCTAACCCTTCTGTTGGCTCATCTAGTAATAAAATGGGCGCATCACGTAGTAAGGCTCTAGCGACCCCGATTCGGCGCTGCTCTCCGCCTGATAACTGTCTGCCGCCTTCACCAATCCAGCTATCTAGGCCAATCTCTTCACCTCGATCGGTAACCGTTTTAGAGGTTAATAAGGTTTCAAGTCCAACCTGCTTCAGTACCTCAGTTAAGCGTTCATCATTCGCACGCCTTTTTTGACCTGGGACATGGGGTAAGGCAATCGAGAGGTTATCTCTCACTGTGCCCGCAAATAAATGAATGCGTTGACTGACGACAGTCATAGATGCTCGCAGTGTGGCTTCATCATATTCAGCAATATCGAGACCGCCTAAGGTAATTTGCCCTTGCTGCGGCTGCCACTCACGTGTGATCAAGCTTAATAAACTCGACTTGCCACAGCCTGTTGCGCCTAATAACGCGACTTTACTCCCTTGAGGTATGTGCAGGTTGAGTGCCGACAATACTGGGCTGTTTGCTTGATAACCAAACTGAATATCGTTAAGAATAAGCTCACTTTGTGGTAACTGGCCAACATCTCCGAACCTAATATCTGCAGTTTGCTCAGTCACTTCAGAGATCCGTTTTGCCGCTAATACACAACCAGATAAGTGTTGAAATGCGCCAGCAATCGGCATCATCATTTCAATGGTCGCCATGGTGGCAAAAACCATCATAGCCATTAATGGGCCTGGCGGTACGCTTTCACCCACACCTTGACCAGCAAGATACATCATCATCACCACAGCTGCGCCATTGACCATAATCAATAAGGCTTGGCTCAAACCAGTAATATGCGCCATTGCAGCTTGGCTATTGAAGAGCGCTAGCTCTGCTTGATGTAGCTTTTCACGGTAGCGAGCATTGGCCGAAAACAGCGTCAACTCTGCCTGACCTTGAATCACATCAAGCGCCAGCACCCGAAAACGGCGCTTATTATCAACAACCGCTTCACCGGGTTTTCTACCCAAACGATAGAACACTAACGGTAAAATTAACCATGCAGCCAATAACCAAACCGTTAAACTGATAGCGAGTGTGGCATCAAACCAAGCGATAAAGGCATATAGTGCACCGACCGTCAGCAATGATGCAGACATTGGTACTAATAATCGCAAGTATAAATGATCCAAAGTATCGATATCGGCCACTAACCGATTAAGCATATCCCCTTGCCTCAAACCTTGTAGGTTGATAGCACTCAATGGGAATAGCTTTTTCCAAGACCATACACGTAACTCGGTGAGTAATTTAAAGGTCGCTTCATGTGTTGCTAATCGTTCACCATATCGGCTTGCTGTGCGGGCGATAGATAAAAAACGTACACCACCAGCGGGGGTAAAAAAGTTAAACGCTAACGCCGTGGCCGCCGTTAAGCCCGCTATCGCAGTCGCCGATAAAAACCAGCCCGATAATGACAAGAGGCCGATGCCTGCAATAATCGTAGTGCAAGTGAGAAAAAGACCAATCAGCATCATGAACCACTGACGCTTAAACAGCTTAATGAAAGGCAATAATGACTTCATTACACGCCCTCCTTTTCATTATCAGCTGGCTCTGAAAGACTGAGCAAAACATCATTATCATCTTGCTGTTGCATGCTGCTGAATAAGCCACTGTGTTGGCTAAGTTCTGCATAATGCCCCTGCTGAACCAGCGAGCCATTATCAATCACTAAAATATTGTCCATATGTTGTAATTGCTCTAAGCGGTGCGTCACCATAATACAAGTTTGCGATGTCATCGCATCGTTCAGGGCACTTGAGACTAACTGCTCGCTATGGCTATCTAAGCTTGCTGTTGGCTCATCAAGCAAGAATAAGCTTGCGGGTTGAGCTAAGGCTCTAGCCAGTGCAATACGTTGCGCTTGCCCAACTGAAATCCCTGATGCTTGATCGCTAATGATGGTATCGAGCCCTTGTTGCTGACTGGAGACAAACTCTGCAATATTGGCTTTTTCCAACAACCCCATTACTTGATTGTCGTTTAACTCTGGATTCGCTAGGCACACATTGTCACGGATTGAACCATGAAATAGCTGAGGATCTTGCCCAAGCCAAGCAAGATGCGTTCGCCATTGCTGCTTATCTATCACACTCAATTCAACGCCATTAACATTGAGTGAGCCTTTGTAAGGCAAAAAACCGAGCAACGCATTCAATATACTGGTTTTGCCAGCTCCGCTTGGGCCAACAACAGCAACTTTTTGACCCGATTGGATCTCAAATGAAATTGGGCCGAGTAGCCGCTCTCCTGACAAGGTGAGCACCTCAAAGTCTGTGGCTGTGATAGCGATTTTTGATAACGACACTTGATGGTGCTGTGCGGTTTGCTCACTAAACTTACCATCAACCTGCTTCAACGGGTTGGGGTGCTCAAGCAATTCAACTAACGCCTCTGCCGCCCCAATAGCCTGAGCTTTGGCATGATAATGAGTCCCTAAATCACGTAATGGTTGAAAAAACTCTGGGGCTAATATCAAAATAAACAAGCCGGTGAACAGGCTAATTCCTGCGCCATAATGACCAAAATTAAGATGGTCTAAATAACTAAAGCCAAAATACACAGCTAATACTGCAATAGATAATGCCGCAAAAAACTCCAACACCGCCGAACTTAAAAAAGCCATTCGAAGTACAGACATGGTTCGTTGTCTAAAGTCCTCTGACGCAGCTTCAATTTTATTCACTTCCGTATCGCCACGGTGGAACAGTTTAAGGGTGCTTAACCCTTTTAACCTATCCATAAAATGGCCACTTAAACGAGATAGCGCGCTGAAATTTTTACGGTTAGCATCAGCAGCGCCCATCCCCACCAAAATCATAAACATAGGAATTAATGGCGCTGTTGCAAATAAAATAACCCCTGCAGCCCAGTTCATCGGAAATACTGACACCAAGATAATCAGTGGAATAAAACCTGCGAGCATCATTTGCGGTAAGTAGCGGGCGTAAAAGTCATGTAAGTCTTCTACCTGCTCTAGCACAATACTGGCCCAAGCCCCAGCAGGTTTCCCTTTGATAAATGCTGGGCCTAACTCTGTGAGCTTGTTTAAAACCGCCTCACGAATATCTCGACGTAATCGCTTACCAGCCTCAAAACTCAATCGCTCACGAACATATGCAAGTCCAGCTCGCACTAAAATGAGTACAACCAGTGCGATAAATTGATTAGTGAATTGACTCATTGGCGCTTCAAGCATGATCACACCGTGTAAAACATGAGCCAACAAATAGGCTTGTATTACTATTGCGACACCGTTTAGTGCCCCAGTAAAAATGCTGAGCTTCAAGAATATGCCACAAGAAGACTTTTGCTTTTTAAGCCATTGGCCGAGAGATTTTTCTAGATTTTTATCCATTTTATTCCTGAAAATGACAGCACTAATGAGGAAAATTGCCGCAGTATCGCAAGCTAACGGCCGAGATAACAGCCGTTTACAGAGAAGTGTTAACTGATTCACACATTGCTAATAAACACTGTGTTAATGATGAACTATAATTCTAAGCCATAGTCGTTATTAGCACAGTAAAAATAAGCTAAATATTTGTTCATCTTTGCCGTTAATATTAGTGCGATTTGAACCCTAATTGGAGAGGAAAAGTATATCCCCCTTCAATTATTGCCATGATGAAAACGATATAACCTATGTTGCCAGTCCACTTTCTTCTAATAGGGATAAAGAAGGTACATTAATATGGATGTTGATCTTTTAGTACGCAGAGCGCACGCCTTTAATCACTTATTTGACGCCGTCATAATTACAGATGCCGCTGGATTCATTATCGATTGGAATGATGGCGCACAGCATTTGTATGGCTACGCTAAAAAAGACATTATTGAGAAACCCATTGCCCAACTGCTTCTGCAAGAAGATAGCACCACGATGACAGAGTTGGTCAATAATGCGTTAGAGCAACATGGCAAATGGTCCGGTGAATTGCGCTTTTTACATCAAGACGGCTCAATGGGTTGGCAAGCGTCAACTTGTGTGCCTTTATTTGATGACAACCAGATGTTTATTGGCGCATTGATCGTCAATCGTGACATCACTCAACGGGTCAATCAGTCGCAGCTGCAATTGAACCAAGCCTGCTATGATCAACTCACTTCGCTACCTAACCGCTATTTATTAATGGATCGAGTGCAGCAATCTATCGAGCGTTGCAAACGCACACGAACTCGATTCAGCCTGTTATACATTGACTTAGATGAATTTAAAAAAGTGAATGATGCTGTTGGCCACCTGCAAGCTGACAAAGTGTTAGTAGAGATCACTTCAAGGTTACAACGGGTCATTAGAGAGTCAGATACGTTAGCCAGAATTGGGGCTGACGAATTCTTATTATTACTTGAAGATGTTACTGACAATAATGATATTTCTCAGATGGCAGAGGTATTAATTGCAACACTTGATACCCCATTTAGCCTGAATGACCAATCATTATTTCTCAACTGCAGTGTCGGCATCGCCACCTATCCAGATTCGGGTGAAGATTTTGATAAACTTATCAAAGCAGCTGATTTCGCTATGTATAAATCTAAACGTCAAGGAGGAGCAACATACCGCTTCGGCTAACACTCTGACTCTGATAATAGCCGAAACTCAATCATAGAAATGGGCTTAGTTAACCATTATGTTTGAGGTGGTTGAGCACCAAATTTAACCAATACATGCCACATCAATTTTAGTTGTTGTAGCTGCTGTGCCTGCTTACCACGTTCACTCCATGCAACTGGAGTTTCGGTTAATACTTGCGCAGCACGGCCAATAACTTCTGCATTAATCTTATTATCACGGGCTATTACCTTAGCTAATTCAGGCATAGTCGCTCCACGAAAATCAATGGGTACTTGCCCCACCTCAAGTTGGTATCCAGGGTGCCAAAGCAGCTCAATATCATATTCATCGCAAAGCAATTGCATTACATCGCCAGTATCTGTTGCTTTAAAGCTTGGATCCGCCACCAAATAAGCAATATCGTCATCTAAAGAAACATCACCATGAATCTGCGCTTCGATGTAATGATCCAAATTAGCCGATGCAGGTCTTAAAAAGCGCCTCTGAATCCCGAGTGGTAATTGCTGCTTAACATGATCCACAATATCTGCAGGCTTAATGTTATTAATACCTAACGCATATTGACGCTCAAAACATTCACTCAATAACGCAGCCAACACCACTTCAAAATTCGCTAATGTGCCTTTTTCCTTAGGTAAGCGATATGAATCCATATAACTAAAAGTGCAGCGAGACAGTAATTGCGCATGTGTAAGAAAATAGCAGCTACCAAATCGAGGCGCTGGCCCCATAGGGCACAAACCAATATCTAACGCACCATATTTAGGTCGCTGTTTCACGCCTGAGTAACACTGACCAAAAAGCTGATTCTCCCAATGATCACGCGGTCCACCTAGTTCAGGTGATAACTGACCATTGGATATATGCGTTTCAAATTGGCTTTTATACACCCCATCTTTAAGCAGTCCTGCAGCGACGGATATACCTCGGCTATCAAGACGGTCTGGGTGAAAGTGAAGTGCTACTCGGCCATGCTGATGCAACGAGTGCATAGCCTGTTGCACATCGAATGTAGGAATATTCGACATTAACAACACATTTTTAATCACTGAGCTAGAATGCTCACGAAGGCTGGCAATGGTGCTTTCGATATGGGATTGTGCTGCTGATTTTCGATTCATACCTGCACCTCCCTTGCATTTGATGTCGTTGACAATGATGAGAAACAACCTGCTAAGTTATTGTATTTCATTGTATGTAAAATAATCTGCTTTAGCACTGAAGATTAAAACTAATTCATTAAAAAATAGGCTTAAAACCCCATAATCGAATATTTACCTATAAGCGACAATAAAAGAAGAATATTTAATCGATTTAATGGCGCTCTAGCAGTGTTTCAGGTAAGCTTCACGGCCGCCATTTAGTGGCACCCTATTTAGTCATAGCAACATCAGTGTTGCCCAAAGAGATCATTCTATGAGTTTTGCCTCACTAGGCTTAAGTACAGCAATTTTAAAAGCTGTTGAAAAACAAGGTTACGACACTCCATCTGCAATTCAAGAGCAAGCTATTCCAGCCGTATTAGAAGGCAAAGATGTCATGGCTGCTGCGCAAACGGGGACAGGTAAAACTGCTGGATTTACCTTACCTTTGTTAGAATTACTCTCTAAAGGTCAACGAGCAAAGCGCGGCCAAGTTCGTGCTTTAGTGCTTACTCCAACACGCGAACTGGCAGCCCAAGTTGCTGAAAGCGTCTCAACATATGGCACTAACTTACCGCTAAAATCGGCCGTGGTGTTTGGTGGCGTATCCATTAACCCTCAAATCTCAACACTAAGAAACGGTGTTGATATTTTAGTAGCGACCCCAGGTCGTTTATTGGATTTATGCCAACAAAAAGCGTTGAGCTTTAGCCAACTTGAAGTACTGATTTTAGATGAAGCTGACCGCATGCTAGACATGGGCTTTATCCGAGACATTAAAAAAGTATTGGCCATGTTGCCAAAGCAACGTCAAAACTTAATGTTCTCAGCAACCTTTTCTGATGAAATTCGTGAACTTGCTAAAGGCTTAGTGAACAACCCAGTTGAAATCTCAGTGACCCCACGCAACGCCACAGCCAACACGGTTGAACAATGTGTTTACGCTGTCGATAAAAGTCGTAAAGCTCGTATTCTAACTAAGCTAATTAAAGAAAATGATTGGCATCAAGTGTTAGTCTTTTCACGTACGAAACACGGCGCTAACCGTTTAGCTAAAAACCTCGATGCCGAAGGGATTAATGCCGTTGCTATTCACGGTAATAAGAGCCAAGGCGCGAGAACGAAAGCCCTAGCCGATTTTAAAGCAGGTAAAGCACAAGTTATGGTTGCAACTGATATTGCAGCTCGTGGTATCGATATCGATCAATTGCCATTTGTGGTGAACTTTGATTTGCCGAATGTACCAGAGGATTACGTTCATCGTATCGGTCGTACAGGTCGTGCGGGTGCAACAGGCTTAGCAGTATCACTTGTCAGTGACGAAGAGGTGAAGTTACTCCATGACATTGAAAGGCTCATCAAGCGTACTGTTGAACGTAAGCTCATTGAAGGTTACGAAGCTTGTCACGATTTACCTGAAGCAAGTTTAAAAGGCGGACATCGCACAGCGAATCATAAGAAGCCAAACCCAAATCGCCGTAAGCATGCCAACCAAGCTAACAAGCCAAAGCAAGGACAAGGGCAAAAACAAGGACAACGTCCTGCGCCAAAAGGCAATACAGATAAGCCAAGTCAGCGCCAACGCGCCCGTGCTCGAGCTGAAGCTGAAACAGCTCAAGCGGAAGGCAGTAAAAAGCCACAAAGAAGACGCCAAGGTCGTAATGACCAAACGGCAACTCAAGGCAAAGTCGACCCTTACGCGAATGCTAGACGCTAGATGTTAGCGCATTAGACGTTAAACATTTAACTTAATCAGTCACTAACACCTTGTCTTAAAGGCATGAAAGTACACCTTTCATGCCTTTTTTATTTGCCTGTTCCAGCGTTTGATTCATAAGCTTCCCTCCTCAATAAAGTTGCCAGATTAACGCTCTTCGTCCATCATAATGAATGAAAATTAAACAATTTCATTCATGGAAGATTTATGAAACATACAGGTTTATTCATTGTGGTATTGCTTTTAGCAATAGGCAGCCTATTTGTTGGCTTACAAATGGGTAAAAGTCAGCTGAATCAAGTTCAAACCAATCCACCTACCGCGCATAATAGTGATGAAGACGCTGAGCAAAATAATTCAGTTTCGGTAGCAAAAGTGATTGATTCTAGCTCAATTGATTTGGTTACGGAGCTAAAACAAGAAATCGAGCACCTGAAACAACAACTTAATGAAAAAAATACGCTGATTGATTCAATGAATGCCTCACTTGGCTTATTAGAGCAGCAAGTTGAACTTGCCTATAATGAGATCGATGAAGCAGGACAAGCGACATCACCTTTTCACCAAGAACCTGACGCCATCACTGCCGAGCAAGCCAGTGTATGGGTACCTGCAGCCTATGCCGATATCGTCTCCTCGCAACAAGGAGAAATGGTTTCCTTATTTAAACGCCATCATCAAGCGGAAATCGATCCCAATTGGGCGAATGAAAGAGAGCAAGCCTTGTTAGATTCTTTTGCTTTAAGTGAATATGCCGATATGGTGAACATCAGTGCTGTGAATTGTAAAACCACCACTTGCGAAATAAGAGGTATTGAACTGAAACCCAATGGTTGGATGCTCGCAAGTCAACAACTGCAAGGAAGTGAACTCGGCAACAATGTGAGTTCTTGGTCTTATCTTGCCAGTGCTAATGACGGTGAAACTCTGATTTATATGCTCTCAGAAGCTAAAGAAGCAGGCAGCGAAGGCGAGCAATCACAATAAAATATACCCACGTTGAATTAAACGAGCCTAGTCTCTTGAACAATAAGGGCTTAGCTCGTTGAAATCAGACTAAAGCCCAATATAAAAAACCAATTAAAACCAATAACCTCCACTCAACTTGATTTGAAACCTTATGGTCAAAACCACTCTCATGGCGCTGATGACTAACTCACTCAACGTTGCTTCAATCATGATCCAATAAAACGTCATTGACGTACAAACAAGTGAATTGAGCAATGCTCAACAGATGACAGCAAAGCTGTGAGTGATTTTGATGTCGTTTTACGACTAAGTTAAATACCCAATTCAAGTAAAATTAACCATACCACCATCTTAATACGTCAATATTCATGCGTTAGCGGGACGTCAATAATGTGAAGGAACACACTGACCATGCATCAGATCAATACAGAATTACAGATACAAGTAAACCCGATTCCACATTCAAACCATCTTGTATGGGTTATCGATAACTTTATCGCTGATTTTGATGCCCTAGTCCGTTACAGCAAAGAAAAAGCCTATTTTAATCCAGTAGGTGCTGACGGCACTTTGTTTCCAGGGGTGCGTGATGAAATGCCCAAACCCTATTATCAAAGCTTATCATTGCTCATAGACAAGCTCTCACAGCAACCTAATGGCGAACAATTTAAGCAACATAAAATAGCCAAATGCTGGCTTTCAAAAGTCACTCTTAGTCCCTTGCAGCTAAATGCGACTCAAACAATGCCGCACTTTGATTCATTATCAGCACATGACATGGCCGCAGTTCACTACCTAAACGATCAGCAATTAGGTGGTACTAACTTTTACCGCTACAAAGGTGCTGACACACTGCATTTATCTCAAGACGACAAAGACATAATTTTAAAAATGGTCGATGAAGTGAAGCAAGCAGCTGTGACACGTAATGGATATATTAATGACTCAGATGAGCTATTTGAGAAGGTATTCAGCATTGAAGCCAAACCCAATAGGTTAGTGATTTATTCGGGCAATATTTTACACAGTGCCAATATCACCAACAAAGTTGAATTTGATAAAAAGGCGCCAAATAATCGCACCTCAATCAACTCATTTTTTAGTGTCGCCTAAGCAGTGACTATCTTTGATCAAGCTGTAATGACCTTATGTGTTCGTCATTCACTAGTTTAATCTCATATCGATGATGAAATTAAACTTACTTAATAATAGCTAGTTCGATGACTAACATCCTAATAAGATTATATAAATGATTAGAAATTAGTTGGTTGAAAGGATGTCACCAAGAGATGAAGATTACCCGTTACGATACTCAATCACACCAACTTAATGGCAGTGTCATTAATGCAAATTACGACCGTTGGACGGGTCGTTTTACCCTAACAACAGATCTTATTCAGAACCAAAAACCGATCAATCATTCGCCTCCCTCAGCTGAAAACCAAGTGCTAGAACCCGTCAATATTAAACGGGTATTGGGTTCTAAAAATATCTTTTTAAATCCGTTTTCGACCATGATGTTTCGACTGAATGGAATTGATTATCTTGCGAGAGTAAGCTGGTTTGTCGTCTGGCGCTCAAGGATTTATCAAACAAAATTAGCCGCTAATACTAATCAATCAACGCTGAGTATTGAGGAATTATTGCCACGCCGACATAAGCGCAGCATTATTTTATGTAGTTATGTGGCAATGATAACCAGTATAAAGCTTGGAATGCTGTTATTTGTCGCTTAAAACAAATCGAGTAATGTAAAAAAGCGAGGATGATATGACTCATTCTCGCTTGTTGTTAGTCACAATTAATCGTGACCATTAATTATAAAAACCAAGCACGGTAAGTCTTACCTTTTAATCGTCCTTTGGTTATTTTATTCAATGCTTTTTTAGATGCATCACGCTTCACAGCAACAAATGAGCGGATATCTGTCACTTTAATCTTGCCAATATCAGCACCATTAATACCATTCTCACCCGTCAAGCCACCCACAATATCACCAGGGCGAATTTTATGCTTTTTACCTGCATCGATTTGAATGGTGATCATTTCCGCTTCAAGCGGTTGCTTATTAAGCACATTCATTGAAGGCAGTGTTTCACCATCAATTTCTTTACCGATAAGCTCTTCAATTTCAACCATTCTGTGACCATCAGAATGACTAAAGAAAGTGTATGCAGCGCCTTTACTACCAGCACGGCCTGTACGACCGATACGGTGAATATGCACTTCAGTGTCGTAAGCAATGTGATAATTAAACACCGCTTCTAAATCTTCGATATCTAACCCACGCGATGCCACATCAGTCGCCACTAAAATACGCGCACTACGGTTAGCAAAACGCAGTAGCATTTGATCGCGATCGCGCTGTTCTAAATCGCCATGCAAGGCTAAAACACTGAAACCTTGCTCAGCTAATGTGTCGGCCACTTTTTGCGTTTCACGTTTAGTATTACAAAAAACCACTGCACTTTCAGGCTGTTTCTCTAATAACAATAAACGTAACGCTTCTAAACGAGCTTGGTTGTCTTCTGTGTGATAGAAATGCTGTTCAATCGTATGATTATCATGAGTAGCCTCGACTTTAACCATCAGTGGTTTATACATGATTTGCTCAACAATTTGCTGAATTTGCTCAGGGAAGGTTGCACTGAAAAGCAGTGTTTGTCTTTCATGCGGCGTTTCAGCAATAATTTGATCAATATGATCTTGAAAGCCCATTTCTAACATGCGATCGGCTTCGTCTAATACCAACATATTCACATTGCTAAGATCTAAACGATTGCGATCTAAATGATCAACAATACGCCCTGGCGTACCAACAATAATATGTGCGCCATGTTCAAGCGAGCCAATTTGAGGCCCCATAGGCACGCCACCGCATAACGTCAGTACTTTCACGTTATGTATGCCACGAGCTAGCGTACGAATATCCTTGGCAACTTGATCTGCCAACTCACGAGTTGGGCATAACACCATAGTTTGAAYACGAAAACGTTTCACATTCAACTTATTGAGTAAGCCCAAACCAAACGCAGCAGTTTTACCTGAGCCGGTCTTTCCTTGGCCAATTACGTCATCACCAGCAATAATCGCGGGTAAGCTTTCTGCTTGAATTTGAGTCATAGACTCATAGCCCATGGTTTTTAGGTTATCAAGCAAATCTGGTTTCAGATTAAGTGATGCGAAAGCCGTATTAGCGGCCTGTTCAGTAGACTGACTCAAGGTGAATATCCTCTGATATCAAAGCAAAATTGGGATAATAGAAACAACTCGGCCAAGGAAAAATACCTTGGCCAAATGTTAGAATAGCTATTGTAGCAATTTTATCCGCTAATCGCTGACATTTATTTGAATATTACGTCATGAACCACTCAAAAAGATGACGCTATTTCACCAAATCGCCCTTGCTGATAATCATCAATGGCTTGATTGATTTCTGCTTGAGTGTTCATCACAAATGGTCCCATGTGCACAATTTCTTCATTGATTGGACGACCAGCCAACAGTAATAAGCCACTATCCAGATTTCCCGTCTGTAAATGAGTATTTCTCTCCGGCTCAATGACCACTAACTGACCTTGTTTAGCCACTGCTTGTTCGCCCTTGGTATCAATATAGGTAAGTTCACCTTGATAGATATAAGCACTGACACTGTGGTGTGCGGACAAATCAATATTGGCTTGGCCATTTCTCGATAACGTCACATCAGCAATAGCACCTTGACCCGCTAAACCTTGAATACTGGCCTCTATTGTTTCCTCCGAGTCTGTAAATTGCCAGTTTCCAGCCAGCGCTTTGAGTGAAGCGCCATGTCTGTTGCTCACCGTAGGATTAGGGTTACCTGCCGTGTCTTGATATATCGCTGGGCGCATCTTGTCTTTGGCTGGCATATTCAGCCAAATTTGAACCCCATGTAAGCCGTCATTAACATCAGCCAGTGGCATTTCCGAATGAATGACGCCGCTGCCAGTACTCATCCACTGCACATCACCACTGCGAATGGCTTTAACATTCCCTAGCTGATCACGATGCTCAAAGCCGCCTTTTATTAAGTAGGTAAACGTTTCAATACCACGATGAGGGTGAGGTGGAAATCCACCAATAAAATCCTGCTTGTCGTTTGACTTAATCTCATCGATCATTAAATAAGGATCAAAGCGAGTATTCATAAAGTCAGCCACTCGCTTGATATTAACCCCATCACCATCCATAGCTGGTCTTGCGGTAAATTTGCTTTTTACTTTCATCTTAAGTGTCTCTATTAAAAACGTTAAAGCCACTTTAGCAACTAAAATTTAGAATAAAAATTGCAATAAAACACACCTATCAATCGATTAAATCGAACGATATCTCTCTATGTAGAAATAAAAAGTCACTCTAGACACTAAAAAATGGCATGAATCGTCGCAGTTAAGATGAATATAGCGTAATAAGCCTTACTGAGTGATTTAAGGCTTTTCAATGATAAGATAGGTATGAATTTCAGGATATTGATCGAATTCAAGGTGCCTGACTACACAACCTAAAGACTGAAATAACGATAAAAAACCATTGGTACCTAATGATGAATAATACACCTCAGGTCCCATCACCGAATTGGTATGCGAGCCAGCTTCTGTTGTCCCACCAAACGAGAATATCAACACACCGCCAGAACATAATCCATTGACAATGTTGGTCAATACTTGTGTTTGCTCAGTCAACGGAATATGCCAAATGCTGTCCCAAGCAGTGATAAACATGTATTGTTCATCCAATGAATACTGGCAAATATCAGCATGAATAAAACGAACATCAGGCTGACGGGCTTTCGCAATATTAATCATTTCAGCCGACACATCTAAGCCTTCAGGAGCAAACCCCTCTGCTTTTAATAGTTTGATAAAACGCCCTGTGCAGCCACAACCAATATCAAGTGCTTTACCCTTGTGCTTAACAAAGCTCAGCGCTTTTTTATGCTGCGCTATGCCATTTTCAAGATTAAATGTATCGCTTGTCCAGCGATGCGTTATTTGATCATAAGCCTTACCAATATCTATTGGTTTCATCCGTGTGTTATATCCTTTTGTCTTTACCGTGACATCAAAACCTTGGCATCACATCAAAATCATCGCCATGGCAATAGTTAACTATCAAACCACTGTAATACATTCGTCATAAAAAAAGGACTCATAATGAGCCCTTTTAGCATAATATTTGATGGTTAACTTAGCTTAACTACGCAAGCCAATACCACGAGATATTAAGTAGTAAGCCACAAACCAAAGCGATGCACAAAAGCCTACCATGATGCCAATTGACAATGGCACACTAATATCTGCAAAGCCTAAAAAGCCGTAACGGAATACGTTAATCATATACACAACCGGATTTAATGCCGACACGCCTTGCCAAAAATCGGGTAATAAAGAGAGTGAGTAAAACACCCCGCCCAAATAGGTCAGCGGCGTTAAGATAAACGTGGGAATAATGCTGATATCATCAAAACTTTTTGCAAATACTGCATTAATTAACCCGCCTAATGCAAATAGCACAGAAGTTAAAAATACCGTCATTATCACAAGACCAACATGATGCAGGCTCAGGTTAACAAAAAACATAGCCACTAATGTCACAATCAAACCAACACTTAAACCACGAGCAACTCCGCCTCCCACGTAGCCAGCAATCATCACGTAATGAGGCACAGGAGCAACCATTAGCTCTTCGATACTGCCATGCATTTTGGCACTAAAAAATGAAGACGCGACATTAGAGTATGAGTTGGTTATCACCGACATCATAATGAGGCCTGGCGCGATGAATTCCATATAAGATACGCCGCCCATTTCACCAATGCGGTTACCAATTAAGTTACCAAAAATCAGAAAATATAATGTCATGGTAATCGCTGGCGGCACTAATGTTTGTACCCAAATACGAGTAAAACGATTAATTTCTTTCGTTAATATACTTTTAAAGGCAATCCAATATAGGTGCTTCATTATTTTGCCTCCTTGGCTTTTTCAACAAGCTCTACGAATAACTCTTCAAGACGGTTGGCCTTATTTCGCATCGATGAGACCTCGATGTTTGCCTCTGAGAGTTTGGCAAATAAATCATTAAGATTGTGAGCTTTTGCCACATCCACTTCTAACGTGTGCCCGTCAACAAGGCGGCAGTTCATATTGGGGATTTGCGGCGCGGCTTCAATATCATTACGTAAATCTAAAATGAAGGTTTCAACATCCAATTTACTTAGCAAGCTTTTCATACTGGTGTTTTCCACCAGCAAACCTTTGTCAATAATACCAATATTGCGGCATAACATTTCAGCTTCTTCAAGATAGTGCGTGGTTAAAATAATCGTCACACCTTGGTTGTTAATATCTTTTAAAAACTGCCACATAGAGCGGCGTAGCTCGATATCAACTCCAGCTGTAGGTTCATCTAAAATCAGTAACTTCGGCTCATGCATTAATGCTCTGGCAATCATTAAGCGGCGCTTCATGCCACCAGATAAGGCTCTAGCTTGACTGTCACGCTTTTCCCACAAATCCAGTTGTGAAAGGTATTTCTCGGCGCGCTGTAACGCGACGGCACGGGTAACGCCATAGTAACCCGCTTGATTCACCACAATTTGCAGCACGGTTTCGAACTGATTAAAATTAAACTCTTGCGGTACAAGGCCAATACACATTTTGGCTTGTTCAAGTGTTTTATCGATATCAAACCCAAACACCTTGACGCTGCCAGCGGTTTTTTGCACTAACGAGCTAATCACCCCGATGGTGGTCGACTTACCGGCACCATTGGGCCCTAACAAAGCAAAAAAATCACCTTGTTCAACGGTTAAACTAATTCCTTTAACGGCTTGGACACCGCTTTTATAAGTTTTTTGCAGGTTTTCGATCACCAAAGCATTGGTGCTGTTACTCATTGCTATACCTCTAAGCTGTTTGTTAAGACGAGTGATTACACTGGCATTGTATTATCTATGACGTAATGTAACTAAAAAAGGTGCAAATATTTTCTAACGCCCAAAATAAAACTCCCGCCTAAAGCGGGAGTTTGCACACAAAGGGTTACATTAATCTAATGGAACCACTTTTGCGATATAAGGCAGGTTACGATACTGCTCAGCATAATCGATACCATAGCCAACAATAAACTCATCAGGAATGGTAAAACCGATAAAGTCGACAGGAACATCCACTTCACGACGTTCAGGTTTATCCAATAATGTACATAGTGCTAGGCTTTTAGGCTCACGCAATAATAACATGTCACGTACTTTATTTAGGGTGTTACCTGAATCAATCAAATCTTCAACAATCAATACATCGCGATCAGCAATCTCAGAAGAAACATCTTTTAAGATTTTAACGTCACGTGAGCTTGTCATTGCGTTGCCATAACTTGAAACTGACATAAAGTCGATTTCAACATGGCCTTTAATACGGCGACATAAGTCAGCCATAAAAACCACAGACCCTTTCAATAAGCCGACCATTAACAAACGCTCGCTGTCTGCGTAATGGGCATTAATCCTTTCAGCTAATATATCCAGTTTTTCGTTGATTTCTTCTGCAGAAATCATCACTTCGGTTGTGTGTTTCATATTACTCTCAATTGTCGTGACTTTCGGACTTAATCATTGGCTTCGTCGCGAGACTTTTGTGTGGCATAACCCCAACGATTTGTCAGCCCATGTTCAATACCCAAATGATCTAGAATTCGGGAAACCATGAAGTTTACCAGATCTTCTATCGATTGGGGATGGTGATAAAAACCTGGCGCAGCAGGCATGATAGTCGCGCCATGACGTGTAAGGCTTAACATATGCTCTAAGTGTATGGCACTAAAAGGAGTTTCCCGTGGCACAAGGATTAATTGACCACGCTCTTTAATGACCACATCAGCTGCTCTTTCTAATAAATTATTGCTCATTCCGGTAGCGACAGCTGCTAGGGTGCCAGTAGAACAAGGACAAATCACCATTTGTTTAGGTGCAGCGCTACCTGATGCGGGTGGTGAAAACCACTCATCTTTACCTAACACCACCAGCTCACCAATCACAGAATCTGTCATTTCAAAATGCGCTAATAACTGCTCACGTGCTTTTTCAGGGTTGGCACTTAATTGCAGCGCTTCTTCAGTAGCAAGTACCACTCGTGCTGCGCTTGAAATCATCAAAAATACTTGATAATCGGCCTCAAGCAAGCATTGCAATAGCTTTAAACCATATGGCGCACCTGAGGCTCCAGTCCATGCAAGGCTAATGGCTTTGGGTCTTTTGTTGTACTGCGTTGTATTACTCATAAACTCTCTAAATATAGCTAAGTGTATCTCGCTATTTATACGTTCAGTGCACGCTTATGGATGCCTTAAAATGGTTATTTAAGCTAAAGCGCTAATTAATTTCTGATGAATACCATTAAAGCCGCCATTACTCATAATCACAATGGTGTCACCCGATTGAGCCAGTGACGAGACTGCGTTAATAATATCTGTAATCTCAGTCATCACAGTGACAGGAATACTGGCATGATTCATATTGGCACTCATGTCCCAACCAATATAGTCAGCTTGGTACAAAAACGCACAATCTGCCAGTGCCATTGAAGCGGCTAAAGTGTCTTTATGTACCCCGCTTTTCATGGTATTTGAGCGAGGTTCTAAAACCACAATCAATTTACCACTGGCGTTATCCGCTTCACCCACTTTAGCTCGCAGCCCTTGCAACGTGGTAGCAATGGCTGTGGGATGATGAGCAAAGTCATCATAAACAGCAATACCACTCACCGTATCCAGTAGCTCCAGACGGCGTTTAGGCGGCGAAAATTGAGCTAACGCTTCAATAGCTTGTGCTGGTAACACACCAACATGACGCGCTGCAGCAATTGCCATCACGGCATTTTCAATATTATGCTGTCCCAGTAAGTCCCAATTCAAAATACCTTGAGATTCACCATCAAACATCACTTCAAATTCGTGACCATCTGCTGCAATGGTATTTGCATACCAACCTTTGCCAGCTTGTTTACCCGCTGTACTAGTCGCATAAAATAGCTCTTGCTCACTCCAGCAGCCTAACTCAATGACGTCTTTTACAGCCTCAACCTCAGCTGGCCAAATGACTTTGCCTTCACCAGGTACTGTGCGAATAACGTGATTAAACTGGCGCTGAATCGCCCCTAAGTCGGCAAAAATATCTGCATGGTCAAATTCAAGGTTATTAATCACCAATGTGCGAGGTCGGTAATGGACAAACTTAGAGCGTTTATCAAAAAAAGCACTGTCATATTCATCTGCTTCAACCACGAAAAAAGGGGAATGACCTAGCCTTGCTGACACACCAAAGTTTTGCGGTACGCCACCAATTAAAAAGCCCGGTTCGTAACCACAATATTCAAGCACCCATGCAAGCATACTTGAGGTTGATGTTTTACCGTGCGTGCCAGATACCGCCAGCACCCAGCGATTTGGCAAAATATATTCAGATAAGAATTGCGGTCCAGAAGTATAGTTAATACCTCGATTCAATACCGCTTCGACACACGGGTTACCGCGGCTCATCGCATTACCAATCACAACAACATCGGGCTGGTTTTCACCCTCTTTGCCCAATTGCACCGGATCAAAACCTTGGATAAGTTCAATTCCTTGCTCTTCAAGTTGGGTACTCATTGGCGGATAAACATTGGCATCACTGCCAGTCACTTTGTGCCCCATAGCACGGGCTAATAACGCAAGGCCGCCCATAAAAGTGCCACAGATCCCAAGAATATGTACGTGCATGTTGTTGCTCTTGTGAAAAAATTAATGGCTTATTCTAAAGCATTGTGACTGTAATTGTCAGGTGACAATAACAAGCTTTAATCTTGCATCCCATTCAACTGGGCAGAACGGTCCATTGTTGATATTTTTGCATAGTCATTTCGACTCATTCGGGTTTCTTTCTTGCTAAAAAAGCCGTAATAATGAACAGGCTAATTACGTTAACAAGGATTGATAATGATTAAGCTTGTCGCCCAAATATGCCCCCTGATTGTTACTGCTATATTACTCAACATTGGCATTAGCCATGCAGCCCCCAATAAAAATTACGCCATTCAGTTTAATCAATTAGGTTTTGGCGTTAATGGTACAAAAACAGCTGTGGTTCCAGAAACTGATGCGGATAATTTTAGCGTGATTGAGCGGCATACTGGTAAAACGGTTTTTCAAGGAAAGTTATCTGAAGCCAAAACATGGGAAGCATCTGGTGACAAGGTAATGCTTGCGCATTTTGACGAAGTGACTCAGCAAGGTGAGTACTTCATAAAAGTTGACTCAATACCGCAATCATTGCCATTTACTATTTCAGATGAGCGTTATAACAAACCATTAGCTGCGGCGATTAAAGCCTATTTTTATAATCGCAGCGGCGCTGTGATTCAAAAAGAATTTGCTGGCCAATATGCGAGACCTGCTGCTCATCCAGACACTATTGTGTATGTGCACGAATCAGCGGCATCTAAAGCGCGCCCCGTTGGCACCGTCATTTCATCTCCTAAAGGTTGGTACGATGCTGGCGATTATAATAAGTACATAGTGAACTCAAATATCACAGTGTATACCTTACTTGCAGCGGTATCAGAACAGTCCAATGCCGTCATTAACCTTAACTTGAATATTCCTGAATCAGGTAATGCATTACCTGACATCATTGACGAAGTAATGTGGAATATTGACTGGATGCTGACCATGCAAGATCCCAATGATGGTGGCTTGTACCATAAGCTCACGACTAAGCGGTTTACTGGCGACACAGAAATGCCCCATAAGATGGACCAACCTCGTTACCTTGTTGCCAAATCCACAGCAGCCAGCTTAGGGTTCGCTGCAACAATGGCAAAAGCCAGCCAGATCCTTGCCCGGTATGATCAACACTTATCAATTAACCCTACAAATGGTCATAGCTATAGCCAGCAATTATTAATGGCAGCAAAGCAAGCATGGCAATGGTCATTGAAAAATCCAGCCATCCATTATCAACAGCCGAGTGATATCCACACTGGGACATATGCCACAGCAGGTGATGACTTAAATGATGAGTGGTTATGGGCAGCTGCCGAGCTTTTTGCTGCGACAGGCGATAGTGAATACCTAAGTAAAGTTGAAATACCGAAAAAGCCGCGTAACCCTGAGTGGGATAAAGTCGAAACGTTAGCCTTAATCACACTAGCATCACACTCTGATACGCCTTACAACATCGCAAAAAAAGCCAAAAAGCAACTCACGGCATTAACAGAGCGTTGGATTGAAGTGGGGCAAAATTCAGCTTACGGCCTTGCGATTAGTCCAAATGATTTTGTATGGGGCAGTAACTCAAACATGCTCAATAAAGCGGTGACGTTATTGCGTGTAAACCAAATCATAAACAATAAAGATAAGCCGAACAGTTTGTATGAGGAGCACGCTATAGCTATCGTCGATTACATTTTTGGTCGTAATCCAATGGGTATCTCTTATGTCACAGGAGTTGGCCAACAAACGCCGATGCATATTCACCACCGTGCTTCTATGGCTGATGGTATTAAAGCCCCTATTCCCGGTTTTTTAGCAGGCGGGCCACAACCAGGTCAACAGGACGCCAAAGATTGTAAAAAACAAGGCGGCATTTACCCATCAAAACAAGCTGCAAAGTCTTACCTCGATCATGATTGCAGTTATGCCAGCAACGAAATCGCCATTAACTGGAATGCCCCTTTGGTGTATATGTTAGCGGCGCTGGTTAATCAGGAAAATTAACCCAAACATATTTGTTTAAAAATACCAGTCGAGAAAAAGCGGCCTTGGAATAACATTTCCAAGGCCGCTTTCATTTTCTCACCATTGAGTTATTAAGCAGAATGACGATCAATTATCCGGTTACACATCCAGTAACGTCAAAATCGTTTTACCGAGTAAACCTTCAACCACTTCCCTACCTTCGCCAGGAAAATGCCCATCAACCATTTTGATCAGGTTAGACATGCCATTAACGGTCATGTCAGAAGGCTCAGGTAAAGTTGAATTAGCAATGAGCATATTCAAGATATAGCGAAAATGCTTTACCGATAAGGACTGATGCCAACTCTCAGTTAACGCCTCTTTCGAACTAAAATCTAATTGCTCAGCAAAAATCGGAAAGACTTTTCCTCTTAATGCATGAGCAAACTCTTTATTCGATTCGTAATAGCCTTGTAAGGTACTCTTTCGCACCCCTGCAACTTTGGCAATGTTGTCATACGTCACACAATGCCAGCCGCTTTCAAAAAAGATATCCAAAATAATTTGGTTATACTTCTGAAAGTTAGCTTCTTTCTCTTCTTTAGAAATCTTCGCCATTACTTTTAACTCTTTAATTAAGTGCTCTTTCAACTGCTGATCATTGTGCACGAATCTCACATAAAATCAATATTGGGTATTAAATACGAAAAAGACTTGCAATAGGTATTTAATACGAATAAGCTACACCCAATTCGTACCAAGTACCGTTATAACTTTGTCATTAAGAGAGAGAAACATGAAAAAATCAGTATTAGCATTATCAGTCATTTCTGCATTATTTCTTGCAGGTTGTAGTTCAGATGATGATAGTAGTTCGCCAGAACCAACACCTGAACCAACAGAGTCACGTGAAGTGGCCGTTACTATAGCAGCAGCGCAACTGTTACCAACTTCAGTAGTCATTACCTCTGACGAAGATGGAATTCCAGTGTTACCAGAATACATTCAGCAAGTTGACAATAAAGGTTATCAACACGCTATCCTTGTGAAAGGTTATGACCTTTGCTACAGCGATGAGATTGTAACTGACAAATGTTTTCACAATATCGATATTTATGACGCAACTATAACACTTGACGTAACTGGCGAAGCTACAATCACTATTAGCAATCCAATTGTTAATAGTGTTGATACATCGCCTGTTTATACAGCCTTTGGCGAGGAAACACTCAAAGTCGAGGATACACAAGTTGAAATAAAAGTGACCAATAAAGATTGGCAATACATAACAGTTGAAAGCTCTAATGATGTCGAAGCTAGTTATCTAAACAATTTAAGTATGGAGTGGACTGAAGTTAGTAAAGATGCTCACCGTAATGTAGATTACGATTACTCATTTGGTTATGTACTCATTGATTCACAAGTAGTTGTTGATACTCCAAAATATGGTTCACTTGAAGCTGATACCACTTATGAAGCAAATGGTCGAGTCGACCTTAGAGTTAACTTCAATGAAAACGGCAATATCATTATTGGCGATCCTTCATTCGGCGACGGTGATTCACCAATCATTGAACCTGTTACTCCTGTTATGGATGAAAACATAATGGGACGAGGATTAACTGACTACACTATTGATCACAATACTGGCGCTGTTACTTGGAACATTGAAGACAATGGCACAATAAAGGGTAGTGAAGCTAACCGTATAGAGGAAGCCTTTACCTATGAAATAAGTGACTTTGGCGAAAAGGTTGGTAACTACAATTTAAATCTAAAGTCAAAAACTAATGATTTAACTGAAGATGGATTTGATACTTATACTGCTTATACTGCTGTTTACCTTTTCACAGAAGGTGGTACTAAGCGAGGCGAGTTAGAAGAAGCTGCCGAATTAAAGGTTCGTGGCGATGGAACACTACATATTGTAGTACCAGCCTCCAGAGAGCAAATAATTGTTAATAGCATTGAAGATGTAGTCGATTTTTATGGTGATGGTAAGCTATATCCAATCAAAGATTTATTCGTTCGTAAGGTGTTTGGGAATGATGCGACCATAGGTAACTTCTATACTCGTTATAACTATTTGAATCTTAATGGTGGTGATTCAGTTACAATTAGCGAATATAACTTTACTGTTAAATCCGAGAATGAAGGTTTATAATTTAATTAATCTAAAATATTTGCTGCTGTCATTTGTCAGCAGCAAAATCTACTAAAAGTACCTTATAAAATTAGAGGCTGATCTTTTTGAGATACTTTAAGAGTTTTAAATTTGGATATTTAAAAACTTAAAACGAAACTCTTACATACACTCTAACCTAGTGTTAAATCTTCTTTTCCAACAACTCAGTCAACCGATCTATCTTGGCATTAAGCTGTTTAATATCTTCTGCAGTCGCCACTTCAGCTCTATTTTCAGCTCCTGACTCAGCTTCATTCTCGCCCTGCTCTTCTCGCATGATTTTAGTTTCTTCGCCCATGACATCAAGCACGGCGCCTACCATCATATTGAGGAAAACAAAGGTGGTTAAGAAGATAAAGCTTAAATAATACAGCCAGCTTAATGGGTATACTTCCATGGTTTCATACATGATCGATGTCCATGATTCGAACGTCGAAATTCGGAACAAGGTCAGCATCGCAATTGACACGTCGCCCCACAAAAAGTCATTCACATTGGCAAAAAACATGCTGCCAATAGCACCATAGATATAGAAAATTACGAACATTAGCAGTGCGATATAACCCATTCTTGGGATCGCTTTTAATAGTGCATTAATCAGCATTCTTAACTCTGGCACCATAGATACTAATCTCAGCACCCTGAATATACGTAGCAATCTTGCGAGTAAAATCGTTGACCCGCCTAAAGGTACTAAGCTACCGATAACGATAATGGTATCGAAGATATTCCAGCCTTTGGAAAAGAAAGACTTAATACCATCACTCGCCATAAATCGGATGATCAACTCAAATAAGAAAAAGCCAGTGATCGCAATATCCAATACCCATAAGCTTTGCTCAAGCCAAGGCGGTAAATGGTAAGTGTGGGCACCAATAGATAATGCAGAAACAATAATCACAAAGATAACAAAACCTTGGAAGGTTTTACTTTGATCAACTTTTTTAAGGGTATTGAGGATACCAGTAGCTTGCATGGTGGGTTGTTCTCTCCAAAAATAAACCCCTCGGTTTTGAGGACACGAGAGCCTACTTAACCAAGATTAAAATAGAATTAAATGCAACGATCAACACAGTAAAGTGCATATCGCTACCCGTTAAAGGCCGCTAATATACAAGCTGATGGTTTCTTTCACTAATTAACTTATGTTAAAAAACAAAAAACCTAAGAAAACGTTCGCTTTCTTAGGTTTGTTTATTGCTCAGATTTGTCAGTATTAACTGCTCAAACTGAGTATCGTTAACAGTGATTCATGCCGATTATAAATGAGCAAATTGGCGTATCAAATTATGGTAAACATTATGCAGTCTATCCAATTCTGCACGCGGCGTATTACCCGCAGCAATAAGCGATTGAATTGACTGATCAAGTTGATATAAATTTTCTCTTAAAACCGATTCTGACACCATACTTTGCATCCAAGTGATTGCTGCAACTCGCTCACCACGTGTCACCGCTGTCACTTTATGCAAACTACTGGACGGGTAAACAACCGCATAACCCGCAGGCAGTTTAATGGATTGCTCGCCAAATTCAGTGGCGATAATCAACTCACCGCCATCATACTCATCGGGTTCAGAGAGAAATACTGTCATCGATACATCACTACGCAGCACAAACTGAGTATTGGGTACCCGCATCACTGCTGCATCAACATGAAAGCCATATTCTTCAGACTCTGCATAGCGGTTAAAACACGGCGGAAATATCTGATGCGGTAATGCAGCAGAAACCACTTTGGGTGTTTCACCTATTGTATTCAACAACTGGTTTGCCAACTGTTGAACCTTGGCGTCACTGGCCAGTGCTTGGCTGTTTTGCTTGACTGCCGCAGCCATTCCCATTGCCGTATTTTTACCGTCATCCCAAGGGACTGACTGCAAAGTTTGTCGATATGCTTTTACGTCTTCTTTAGACAGTATTTGCTCAATTACAATCATTAGTTAACTCAACTCAATCCTTAGAATTCATAGGTCGCTGACAATTTAGCATTTCTAGCATCGCCAAGGTACATAAATGCGCCCGAGCGATAAGCGGCTGTAAAATACTCTTCATCTAGCACGTTACCCACATTCAAGCGGAAAGTTAATGACTCAGTTGCGTTGTAGTTAGCAAATAAATCAACCACTTGGTAATCTGGAACAACAATGCTGTATCGGCCGTTTTCATCATCATAACCCGCTGCAGTATCAGGTTGCCCGCCGTACATTTCGCTTTGATAGGTGTAACCTGCACCAACTACAAACGCTTCATTAATTTGATAACGTAATTGTAGATATGCACTTTCATCAGCAAAGTTACTCAACGCAAGGCCTACGCTTTCTTCATTGAATGATTCAAGCACCTCTGAATCCATAATCGCTGCTGAAAATTGCACGCTTAATGCTTCAGTAATATTACCCACCATGCCAAACTCGACACCTTGAACTCGGTTTTTACCTGTATTTAATGTGCCAAGTGTTGAGTAGCTGTCGCCCACACTTTCCATTACGTCACTCTTGGTGATTTGGAAAACTGACGCCGAAAACATCACACTGTCATCAAATAGCATCCATTTAGTACCAAGCTCAATGTTTTCAACTAATTCTGGATCGGCTGCACGCGCTTGTTCAGCAGTACCACATACACCACCATAACCACAGCTTGCGCCTAAGTCTGACTCACCACCATTGATATTGGTTGCAGTACTGTAATTAGCATAGATATTCCCTTCATCAGTGATGCTATACACTAACCCAAGGTGTCCGTTAAACATGCTGTCATCATATTCGTACAACACATCTCCATTTCGACTGCTCGATGTATCATTCTGATAATCAAAGCTATCTTGTCTAACACCAAAGAACAGCTCTAGATCGTTTGTAAGCGCTACCGTATCCATAAAGTAAGCTGAAATGGTCTCTATTTGATACTCAGCATCATTGATGCCTTTAGTGTAAGTTCGGCCCATAAGTTTATCGATATTGTCGACAGAGTTACCGTCACCATCTAACATACAGTAAGCACCAGAGTCACCACGTCTCCCTGCTGTTATACAGTTAGTTTCGTTGGCAAATTCAATATCATAAACACCGTTATCAACTTGCTGATCGGTATACTCTAGGCCAAAAACAAACTTGTTCTCCATGCCTAGAATTTGTGTATTCCAAAACAAATTAAATTGGGTGCTGATGTAATCAACTTCTTGGTTACCTTGATGAGTACTTAAAGTCAGAGTATCAACACCTGGTGCGACAGGATCTGATTCACTGCGTGTCGTTCCACGAGCACCTGTGGTGATATAACCGTTTTCAGTTTTACCGACACGAGTCGCATTATAAAAGGTCAGATTATCGTTAATGTCATATTGAGTGCGCAGGGTAAAAGTCAGCACTTCTGAATTTAGAAAATCTGATTCTTGCGCATATACAGGAATATCAGAAATGGGCTCACGGGTAGATTGATCAAAGTAGCTACCTAAATCAGCCACATCTTTTGCATCTAAATAATACCCATCAGCAATGAAAGACAAATCGCTTGTTGGCTCAAATACTGCTGAAAGTTGCACACCATTGCGCTCACGGCTAATACCTTCCCTGCCAGGCTTATCTTCATCAGCAAGTAAACCATTGACACGTAAACCGACAGTATCTGACACGGCATAGTTATAATCTAAAGTTAAGCGRCGATGATCGTCAGTACCTAATGCCAAATCAACACGGCCCAAGTCATACGATGTTGACGCTTTTTTAGTCACGCTGTTAATCGCACCACCTGAAGAACCACGACCTGCAAATGTCGAACTCGGACCTTTAGTGATTTCAACAACTTCTGTGGCAAAACTTTCACGGGTTGTCATACCTGGATCGCGCAGACCATCAACAAAAACATCACTACGCGCTTCATGACCACGAATAATGTAGCGATCGCCAAAGGCGTTACCGTTTTCACCAGTACCTAAAGTAATACCTGCTTGTGCTGACAAGATATCCTTTAAATCTGTTTTACCTGATTCTTGTATTTGATCTTGGGTTAATACAGTGATGACTTGTGGTGTATCAACAAGATCTGCAACACGGCGCAAATCGCCAGAGGCTTCAGATAAGTAAACGGCGTTCTTTACACCGTGAACTTTAATACGCTCAATGGCTTCAGCAGTTTGGTTTTTATCGCACTCAATTCCGCTAACTTCTGGGTTACAGTTCTCTTTAACTTCGTGATCTGCCGAGACTATAGGAGAAGAGAAAACGAGAGCGGCTGCTACGGCTTGTGCGCCTAGTGATAAATGTTTTTGGTTGGCTTGTTTCATGTTACACACTGTCCTTTGTTAACAGATTCCTAATATTCGCGCGGATGGTAACAAACTAGGGGTGGGAATGTAAATCGTTATCATTTAGATTTACATTAGGATGATTCAGTATAGAAAACGAATAAAAAACGTCCTGCAATCGCTAAAGGTATTTAAAGAGGAATAAAATAAACGAGAAAAGTGTTTATAAACGTAGCTTGAAGCTTGCAGTGAGTAGGGAATCACGTGTAGTCACATAAGACCTACATGCTGCATCTGAGCCAATAGGCTCAATCAAAACAGGATTTATCTAGCCATTAAATCAAAGAATGAATTGTTTACATACAGCAGTCAAAAGGCCCATCTACTAAAAATTGATTAATCTTGTTCGCCAATGGCATAGATCTCTAACGGTAGATCGTCAGGATCGCTAAAAAAGGTAAATGACTTGCCTGTATATTCGTCGACTCTAATCGGTTCAACATCAATATTGTGTTGCTGTAAATGTGCAACAGCCTGATGGATATCATCCACTTTAAAAGCTAAATGACGTAAGCCTTGCGCCTCAGGGTAACTGGGTCTTTTCGGCGAATGAGGAAGAGAAAAAAGCTCAATTTGCGTGCCGTCCTTCAGCTGTAAATCCAGCTTATACGAGTCACGTTCTTGACGATAATTTTCAGCAAGTACTGTAAAGCCTAATACTTGAGTGTAGAAATACTTCGAGCGTACATAGTCACTTGCAATAATCGCTACATGATGAATACCGTTAAACATAACGCCCCTTTCAATCTATGATAAAAATAAAACCCTGATAGAGAGTCTATCAGGGTTTTAATCATGACACTGAATGATAATTAATCAGAATCATTAATCAATTATCGTAAGCCTTTAAACGCCGACTTCACCGCCATCATTTTTACGAATAACCACAGTTGCATCACGAGGGCGTAATGTCATACCTGCAGGAGTTTCCTCTGCTGCATTGCTTGAATAAGGCCAATTTCTTGGATGCTGAATATTGGCAAATACCGTGCTGTAATCAGATGTAATCGCAAAACCAGTCACCTCACAACCATTTGGCCCAACAAAGAAGCGTTTTAGCTCACTTTGATTGTCCGCAGAAACCACTTGCTGATTGTCGTCGTCGTCAACCAAAGTTGATGGCACAATCGCTAGCATTTGATCATTGGTGTACTCTTCGACTTCATCTGCACCATTATCAGTTTGAACCCACATAATGCCGCGCTGATCGAAAGCCAAGCCATCAGGACTTGCAAACTGATTTAAGTCATTCAGACCAGAGATGTTAGTCTCTTCGTCTGCATCAGTAGGTGCACCAAAGACAAAAATATCCCAGTTAAACTCCGTTGCTTCTTCACCTTCATCCCAACGGATAATATGACCAAAGCTATTATTCAAACGTGGATTAGCTGGATTGGTATCATCTGTGCGTTTTGTGTTGTTGGTCAAAGTCAGATATACACTGCCAGTAAATGGGTCAACCGCAGCCCACTCAGGACGATCCATTGGTGTTGCCCCTACTAAGTCTGCTGCACCTGCCGTATTTAAGATAATCGCAGCCACCGAATCGAAGCTATCGGCTAATGTGTTACCATCAGTTGTCGTGCTATCAAGTGTTAATGGTAACCAAGCACCCACGCCATCTTCACTGAATTTAGCCACATATAACGTACCTGAATTCATGTACTTATCGCCCATTGCTAAACGATTAGTCGCATTGGCATCCGCTTCATCCCAAACGGCATCTGAAACAAATTTATATAAGTACTCAAAACGTGAATCATGACCAGAATAAAATGTAATTGGCTTACCTGCCTCTAGCTTACCAAAAGTACAGCCTTCGTGACGAAAACGCCCTAAAGCGGTACGTTTAACAGCACGAGAGTTAGGGTTATATGGGTCGATTTCTACAATATAACCGTGGCCATTAGCTTCATTGCGGTAATCATTCGCAGCACTTGAACCTGTCGGTGTAATATCAAAACGAGCAAATTCATCTAAACGCTCTTCATCATTCCCTGCTAAGTGGTTCCAGCCGTAGCGAGTATCTGAAGTTGAAATCCCAATACGGCTTTGATCTTCAGTTAAGGTGCCATGACTGACGAAATAACCAGGCCAGTTTTCTTCACAAGTCAGGTATGTTCCCCAAGGCGTGTAGCCATTACCGCAGTTATTCAATGTACCACGAGCTTGGCTGCCATCTGGCGAATAACGAGTTTCTAAATAAGATGTATAAGCTAATGGGCCGGCAACATCCATGACTGTTGCACCAGTAAAACGGCGATTATGTGAGTCGTTTTCAACCACTTGCCACATGTTGTCTTTTAACTGAATACGCACAACAGAAATACCATGGGCATTAATCTCTTTACGCACTTCATCAATGACAGTTCGCTTACCATTCGCATCAAGCGTTGGCCCCATTGGGTGTAAGGCATTTTGATTAATATATTCATGGTTAATACAAAGCAAACCGTCATCTGCTGCGTCATTTAACGGAAAGAAATGCATCCCATCATGATGCATTCCTACAGCGTTTTCTTGATCTACAGCGGTATTTGAGCCGTCTTCTTTCCATGCATTTGCTTTACTGTTTAGAGGCGTACCCCATGGAGCAAGTACATAAGCAGAATAACCTGCTGGTACTGCAACTGCATCAAGTTTTGAGCCAGCAATAGAGTCAAAACCTAATACCGCAGCGCTTTTAGTCGGCGGAGTCTCTGCTGGTGGTGGCGTGGTGGTTGGTGGCGGTGTGCTTGAATCGTTATCAGAACTACATGCTGCTAATCCTGTTCCAGCAAACGCTGTCATAGCACTTAACCCTAAGCCACGTTTTACAAAGTCACGACGTGATAAATGGTTTTCCATCACGGTGGCAAATGGCACATTATTGCTTTTGTTATATTTGGTTGGGTCGAATGTCGCCTTGCTCATAATCTATCCTTAAGTTTGCTCACATCATTAATTGGGGGCTAAATTAGTGAACATAAGATAAGCAGGCTTTGTGACAAATTCACGCCATCTTGATGACAGCAAGATGACGCTTTTATAGCAAAATAATGAACAGAGAATGAAGTGTGATGGTGACCACAATAGATGTGGCAACATTAAAAATAGTTAAAGAAAAATACGTAACACTTTGAAAAAGTTAATACATATTTGCTACTTTCGTTTCGATTTTGCAAGCGCTTTTTGTCGAGCTTGTTGCTTTAGCGAGCCTTTCTTCGTTTTACGCGTCACAGGAGCAACCTGGGTTAAATCAGGCTCAAACCCTGGTAACCATTGCTGTGGTAGTCGCCTATCTAAAAAAGCTTCTAGCTTGATCAGTTGTGGCTCGTCATCAACACTTAATAATGTAATTGCTTGGCCTGTGTTACCTGCACGGCCTGTTCGGCCAATACGATGAATATAGTCTTCATTCTGGAAAGGAAGCTCAATATTAACCACATAATTTAGTTCGTTAATATCTAATCCTCTGGCGGCAACATCTGTCGCAACTAACGCGTTAATTTCGCCAGATTTAAATTGAGTTAACACACTCTCACGCACAGCTTGTGAAAGATCCGCATGAAAGGCTGCAGCATTAACGCCAGCTTGCTGTAATTGCGCAGCGACTTTATCTGCGCCCTGTTTAGTGCGGCTAAAAATTAACGCTTGTTGCCAATCTTCTTTTTTAATGAGATGACTTAATAGTGATAATTTTCTCTTGCTATCAACGTTATATACTCGCTCAACAATACTCGTTGCAGTGCTGTTTCGTTGATGAGTTTCAATCACTTGAGGTGAATCTAATAAGCGTTTACTGAATTTAAAAATGCGTTCATCCAAGGTGGCTGAAAACAGGAGTGTTTGACGCTCTTTTGGTAC
The DNA here is from genome assembly GCF_001675935.1 of Shewanella sp. UCD-FRSSP16_17. Classification (NCBI taxonomy): domain Bacteria; kingdom Pseudomonadati; phylum Pseudomonadota; class Gammaproteobacteria; order Alteromonadales; family Shewanellaceae; genus Shewanella; species Shewanella sp. UCD-FRSSP16_17. Next base: position 387,616 of record NZ_LZFV01000024.1, on the reverse strand, counting down.
ACGTTTCAACACTTCGATGATTTCATCTCTAAAGCCCATATCCAGCATGCGATCGGCTTCATCAAATACTAAATGTTTAAGCTTGGATAATGACATCACTCGATTACGTAAATGATCGAGTAAGCGCCCTGGTGTGGCAACAATAATATCCGCGCCTGCTTGAATCGCATTAGCTTGAGCTTTGATACTGACTCCGCCATAAACAATCACAGAGCGAATATCGGTGCCAGATGCATATTTTTCAACATGTTGATGCACTTGCTGAGCAAGCTCTCGGGTAGGCACCAAAATTAAAGTTTGGGTGTAATGCGCTAACGCATCTTGCTTGTCATCAACACTGTTATTGACTTGAGGAGCTGCTGCTTTTGATTGCAACAACATTTGAATGATTGGTAATGTAAAAGCGGCTGTTTTTCCTGTGCCCGTTTGCGCGCCAGCTAATACATCTTTACCAGACAATACCACTGGTATCGCCTGCTGTTGAATAGGCGTAGGCTGCTCGTAGCCTAACCGAGTTAACTGCTTAACTAACAAAGGCAATAACTGCAACGACGAAAAAGACATAACCACTCCCAATTATTAAGCCGCAAAGTTTATCACGCCTAACAATGAAAGCCAGCCACACAGCAGTTATCGGCAACTATTTAATCACCTTTGTAGACAACTAAATATTACCCAATTCATTATCTTTTTAGCGCCTTACCTGATATTTATTATTTGCCAGCAGTCATCGCGCCATACCCACCCCATTTAGTGGCGGCTAAACCAATAATAAAGCCTGCGAATAGGCCATCAGCCACAAACCAAAATGGTGATTGAAACACCCCATTAAAGCCAAATATAGCCACCATCATCGCTTGTATTTGATCGTATGCTAACAATGATAATACCAGATTTAACCAGCCGCCCATCACAATAGCGGTAAGCCACCAAGGTAAAGAAATCTTTAAAATGGGATGATAATCAAACACACCAACAAGTCCGATAATCGCACCAAAGGTGATATACCATAACAATATGCCCCACAAAAATTGTGTGTTTGTATCGGGCGAAAACAGAGGAATTATCCAAAAGCACAGTAAACCAATCACTAAACCAATCAGCTTGCCTATGGCTGTACGAGTAATAAGAGAAGGGTTATTGAACATAGCACCTCCAAGCCAAAACCTTATGTATTAAGCGCAAATTAAATAGTGGCCAAGGCGATAGTGAGCACTAACCACCTTATCGATTAAGTCATTTAATATTAGCCCTCACAGGCGTTTATTGTTGTGATCATCAATCAATTTACCGAACCTAAAAAGCGCTTTCTACCCTAGTTTTTTAGTACAAAAGCCAGCAATGGTTTATCGCAGTCAGCTTCTTCTACAACACCCATTGGCGTAAAACCATTTTTATTCAAGACAGCTATTGAACCTACATTATGTTGAGTCACTTCAGCAAAAATAGGCCGAGTTGAGTGCGCTGATAAAAATAGCCGTAATGCATTAGTCGCATAGCCTTTTCCCCAATACTCACGACCAACCCAATAACCCAAAAGCCATTGGTTCTCACTTTGCCACAGCACAATGCTACCAATTACGACATCGTCAACAATGATCGCTTGTGCAGCGATTGCAGGATTACTCAAAATATTCTGATACCAATGTTCAAAAAATGCATTACGATCTCGAGCTGGAAAATCAGCCATTTCATTGGCCTCGGGCTCACATTGAAATTGAAATAAGTGCTCTAAATCTTCAGATTTAACATCTCTAAGTTGTAAGTGCATTAAACATCCTTTAATTGATTTCTATCCATAATCTTGGCTTTACTGGTTGCCAATCCCAATTAGTCAGTCAGTAAGCTTAGGCAAAATTGCCAAAAATTGATAAACTCTGCCTGTTAAACTTAACCTTTTTACAGCGTAATCTCTATTCACAGGAAAACCACAGTGACAGACTCAGCCATCCGCCTAAATAAATACATCAGTGAAAGTGGCATATGCTCAAGACGCGATGCCGATCGATTTATTGAGCAAGGTAATGTTTTTATCAATGGCAAACGAGCACAAGTGGGTGATCAAGTTTCATTTGGCGATAAGGTCAAAGTGAATGGCCAAGATATTGAGCCACGAGATGCTGAAGATTTAGTCTTTATCGCCCTAAATAAACCCGTTGGTATCGTCAGCACAACCGAAGGCACTGAACGCGACAACATCGTCGATTTTGTTAACCATTCAACGCGAATTTTCCCTATTGGACGTTTAGATAAAGACTCCCAAGGGTTAATTTTCCTGACTAACAACGGTGATTTAGTCAATAAAATTCTTCGTGCGGGTAATAATCACGATAAAGAATATGTCGTGACCGTGAATAAACCGATTACTGATGACTTTATCAAAGGAATGGGCGCAGGTGTGCCTATTCTTGGCGTTGTGACTAAAAAGTGTAAGGTCGAACAAGTATCAACTTATGCCTTTAAGATAGTCCTAGTTCAAGGGTTAAACCGCCAGATCCGCCGTATGTGTGAATACTTTGGCTTTGAAGTAACTAAACTTGAGCGTCAACAAATTATGAACGTTAGCCTTAAAGGTTTACCGATTGGCGAATGGCGTGACTTAGATAAACAAGAATTAGATGTGCTATTTGATATGATCAAAGACTCATCATCAGAAGATAAAAAATCAGCCCCAAAAAAGAAGCCTAAGCCTAAACCCAAAACGCAATCACTGCGTGATAAAATCGAAGGCCCTGAACACTTTATGCAGCACAACCGCAGCAGCAAACATAAAGGCCAAGCAAAGGGCGGTGGTAAAGGACAAACTAAGGGACAAGCCAAAGGGAAAGGTAATGCTAAAGGTGGTAAAGGCAAACCAAGTGCAAGTCGTAAACCTAAACGCTAAGTAGTTTGTCATCATAAGAAACAAAAAAGCTTAGCACTTAATAGCATTTTTCTACTAAAAATCACAAAAAACACCGTTTAACATAAACATTAAACGGTGTTTTTATTTCTTATTTCTTATTTCTTATTTCTTATTTTTTAGCTAATAGTTCAACTAAGGTGAAAGTTACTTATATACCGACTTAATGGCCTGCCTAACACCTTCATACAAACGCTTAAGCATCTTATCGAAAATCATTCGAATAGTTGCATAAGTTAGATCGGTAACCACGGTAACCACAGAACCGGCAAAGGCGAGCATATGCCCTAACAGCCCTCTGACTTCCTCAGCTGCAGCACTAGCTGCTGATGCAATTTTTTCTAAGGTTTTTGCCACCAAATCATAGAAAGTTAGCCCTGCAGAAATTGTCGCTTGAGCTGCAACTGCAGCGTAATAACCCGTTTCTTTTAAGATAGTAATTAACGCAGCACTTAACCTATCACTCCAGTAGTCACTGTAACTTGCTTGGTTACGGTTTTCATATTTCAACTTTACAGGCTGTAAGTATTCATTAGCTTTAGTGCTTAAATGAGCCCAGCTTTCGGTATCTGCAGAGACAAGATACCCAGGCACTGCACCTTCATCCGGATCCATACCATGCGCACTAATTTTCAGGCCTTGGCTATTATCAAGTCGATATTCAAAACCTTTGTAAGGTGCATGAATAAATGGCCAAAGCGGTACCTTAGGAACCAAGTCTGCACCATGGGTACAACGGTGGATTTTATTTAATCGATTAGTGTTTTTGTTGGCAAAGCTTTGCTGACCCACTCTCGGCGCACCAAAAGTGTATAAGTTAACGTTCGATGAATAGTTGTTTAAAGCTGCCCAATCCGCCGTTAACGATGCTAAGGCACCACCTAAACTGTGCCCGACACAATGAACAGCTTTTCCAGGATTTGCCGTACGCCATTGGTCTAAAAAGGTTTTGAATTGAGGACGTAAAGAGTTAAATGCATTATTAAATCCTGCATGGACAATTTGCCCACCTTCACTCGATGTTAAGCCTATTTGAGCATTGGTAGACCAATCAGCAATAGAGTTAAACTGAGTACCTCGTATTGCGATAACAGCATCTCCTTGATACTGACCTTTACCCACTCCCATAGCAGCAAAACCGGAATGGCGATTCATTACAAATCCTCCCGTTTTCCCAATACCTTTAGCTTGAAAGTCATAATGATTATTAATGTAGGCATTTCCGAATTTAGTTCTACCGCCAAATTCAGATTGCATATCAATGAGTGAGTACGTCGCTTGCGATAATTCTGCCGCAAGTTTTGGAGATAAAATAGGCATTTAACAATCCTTGTAAATGTTTAATTTAACTAATTAAAGGGTTTAATACTTACCATGAATTTTACGTTTTTCTACTTCAATTTTTTCTAGTTCAGGCCAGCGACAAATGCTGTCAATTTCATATCTAACGACACCTTGCTCGTAGCTGTCGTTAATAACATGATGAACCATTTCTTCCTCTGTAAGCTCACAATTCAGCGAAGCCAGACGTTCTTGAAAATAGGGACTGTGTTTTATCCCTCTGGATTTTGTAGCCCATATATAAGGATCTTGATATTCCTCATAGCGATCGTCTTCAACACGAATAATTTGAGAGATAATATTGGTAGAAAATAAACCATTTGGATGCGTTGACTGAATGACAATCTCAGGAAAGCTAAACTCACCATTGCTGCCTGTCGTAGTGTAATCATAAACACCATCTTCCATGACATTGATATAGAGGTAGCCTCGACGTAATTTAAGGCCTTCTACAGGCTTACCGTGCAGTGTAATTCTTCCTGAAACTGAAGGAAAAACTTCAACATCGACTGCTTTTTTGAATATACCCAACACAGTTCCCTCCGAGTGACTGCTGACCACCAGCATCAGTAAACAGCTGACTAATGCCGCAAATACAGTGAATTTTTTCATGTATTTAATGTCCCTTGCAATGGCGTCATATTCTGATTCAAGGCGCTAATTATAAAGAATTTAAAATGTGGATTGTATTATCACAATTAACTATATAGGTATGAATTTACATATTAAAGGCAAGAGGCTTACCCTAATGAGTATTACGAATAGATGAATAAATAGGCTAGTTATATAAGGTAGGTTAACAGCTTAAAATGAATAATATCCCCCCCATGACCATTTTCCAAAAAGCCAAGGTAAAACGGTACTTAAAACAGTAAAGCGAAAGCATCAATGATAAAACCTGTTTTTGCACGCTCGCCAACAGCGGCTCAACTTACAAACTGACTCATTTATTCAATAAAAACGTCATTGGAATTGCTAGTCGTTCAGCCCAGTCATCCTCAGTATGAGCCTTACCTTTAAAAAAGTGGCTTTGCCATAGCTCTTTATCATACTCAGCAGCCTCAAACAGTTTATCCACATCAGCTTGAAGCGGCGGATACATGGCATCAAGGGTTTGATCGCCATAATCAAAATACAATTTCACTTGAGGCTTAGTGGCAATCTGCTTAACTAAATACTGATTAAACACCTGTGGTATCGGGTTATTTTCTGTAGCAAAAGAGCCTGGCCAATGAGTCGATAAACAAGCGGCACCACCAAATATATTCGGGTACTCTAACGCCGTATACCAAGAGATTAACCCTCCCATACTTGAGCCCATAATAAAGGTATTTTGCTTATCTGTTGCGACCTTGAAGTGAGTATCGATATAGGGTTTTAGTTCAGTAACGATAAACTCAGCATACTTATCAGAATACACCGCCTGCGCTAATAGCTTTTCAGTTTCATTGCGCTGGGTTTGATACAAACTTGTTTGGGTATCTTCACTTAACGACTCAAACGGCTTTTGCGGAAAATATTCGCTATGGCGAGACTGCTCTGCATTATGAATACCCACCACGATAAAAGGCTTAATATCTTTATTTTTATTAAGGTTTGCAGCGGTTTCATCCACTTCCCACGCTGTACCATTCCACGACTGAGTAGCATCAAATAGCACCTTGCCGTCATGCATATACACCACGGCATAAGGTGCGTTAGCAGGGTAATTTTCAGGTAACCACACATCAATAGGGCGTGGTTTTATATGGGTAAATTGCAGACTATTGCCATCAAGCCTTTTTAACGTTCCTTGGCTGACATGAGGTAAAACGTTTTTAGCTAAAACAGGTTCATTATCCGCAATTACCACTTCTATATGGGATAGTGATAATGTAGCTAAGATAGCGCCATTCAAAATAAGTCTTTGAATACTCATAATTAAACTTAATAACTTCACAAATTATCCTTTTCCATATAAATACTAGATCGGTCTATTTAGATTGCACAAAGTCATAACTCATATCTAAATCATTAACTATAGGATTAAAATAATAGCCAAGTTTAACTACTCCTTCTGAACGATAAAACTCTCTTCCTTTTTCGTTTACAACAAAATAACTAGGATGGGTAATAAAGTAAGCATAATTTGCTTCGATTACATCACCTTTATTATTAAACCGACTATTAACTCTAAAAATATAAGTGAGATTCTCAGTAAAACCATGGCCTAAGCTTCTGCTTATTTCTTTATTACTCCCATTTACCAATTTTCTAGAGAATTGACTGAATTCCAAATCATGGAAGGAATCTAGCTTATTTACCTGTTGGATTTTCTCATTGAGGTCATCTGTCTTTAAAACCTCAATTGCTCCATCACCTTCGTTAGGAAACGCTAAAACCAATTGTTCATCAAACTCTTCTGCACTAATAGCCTCCCCTTTAATCAATAAATTTACATGTACCTTTTGACCTTTACCAAGAGGAGAAACTAAATCCCCTACTTCTAAATCATAAGCATAAAAAACATTTTTTAAAGGAAGTTCAACTGATATTAGCTTGGCATATTTTACTTGATGCTGTTCAGAAGTATTGCTGCTACAGCCCCCAAAAAAAATACTAAGTAATGTTAGTGCAATAAAATTCTTATTCATTGATTTCACCAAACCCATTTTAAAAGTTAACTCAATGAGTAATGTATTTCACCTAACATAACAAATTTTTAGAAATTCAAACAAGCCACAAAAAAGCCAGCATCTCTGCTGGCTTTTTCTTACTTAAATAAAAACAACCGAGACTTATTAAGCTGTTTTCACTTTCCAGTTAACCGTTTCACCCGCAAAGAATGGCACGATTGGGTTATCGTTCGGCAAGATGATTTGCTCTGGCACAGTCCAACTTTCTTTCACTAGTGTCACTGTACCAGTGTTACGCGGCAGGCCATAGAAATCAGCGCCGTGTAAGCTGGCAAAACCTTCTAATTTATCCAGCGCACCTAAGTCATCAAACACTTGAGCGTATAGCTCTAGTGCACTCCATGCGCTGTAACAACCTGCACAACCACACGCTGATTCTTTGCGGTGCTTTTCATGTGGCGCAGAATCTGTACCTAAGAAGAACTTGCTTGAACCCGTTGCCACTGCAGCTTGCAATGCTTGCTGATGAATATTGCGCTTAAGCACTGGTAAGCAGAAGTTATGTGGGCGCACGCCGCCTACCAATAGGTCATTACGGTTTAACAATAAATGCTGTGGTGTAATCGTCGCAGCAATGTTGTTTGGTGCATCAGCCACAAACTCAGCCGCATCTTTAGTGGTGATGTGCTCGAATACCACTTTAAGGTTTGGCATCGCCGCAACAATGCGCGCCATGTAGCGATCGATAAACACTTTTTCGCGATCGAAAATATCAATGTGCGACTCAGTCACTTCACCATGAACCAGCAACAACATGCCTTGTTCAGCCATGACTTCAAAAATCGGAAATAACGCATCCAATGCTTTCACTGCTGCATCAGAGTTAGTCGTAGCACCAGCAGGATAAAGCTTTGCTGCAACCACACCTGCCGCTTTAGCATCGATGATGTCTTGGGCTGTGGTGTTATTGGTTAAAAACAATGTCATTAATGGCTCGAATGAACTGCCAGCAGGACGAGCCGCTAGAATACGCTCACGGTAAGCAGACACCATTGTCGCATCGGTTACTGGTGGCACTAGATTTGGCATCACAATCGCACGTTTAAATAAGCGAGCAGTCGCCGGAACCGTTTCTTCTAACATGTCTCCATCACGGAAATGTAAGTGCCAATCGTCAGGCGTAGTAATAGTGATTTGCGTCATTTAGGGTTCCTAAAAAGTCGATTGCGGATAATTGGGCGCTATTGTGCCTGAAAAGCGATTTTCTTAATAGATGTAATCCTTAAACGCTGAGTTTTACAGAGACAAAAAAGCCCCCCTTATTTCACTTCCTTATCTAACGAGATCCGCTAATATAGAGTTTATTTTTCAATCATTTTATAACCATAGTCTTGATAATAACGCCACTAATATTGAACTGAATAAATTGAATTGAATAGTTTGGCTTAAATAGCTTGGATTGGATTGAATAGATTGAGTTGGCTTTTTCAGTACAGGGATGAATAACATGAACAATATATCCGTATTGGTTAAATCACTAATATGCGGCTTAGGGCTTAACCTGGGCATGTCAGTTACAGCCTACGCCCTACCGTTAGAAAAAATTCTATTGCCTGATGGCTTTAGCATTGAACTCTATGCCGATAATGTTAAAAACGCCCGCCAAATGGCTTTAGGCGACAATGGCACCTTATTTGTGGGCAGTCGCCGCGCTGGTAATGTTTATGCGCTAATTGATAGCAATAAAGATAACCAAGCTGATCAGCAAATTATCCTTGCTAAAGACTTATTCTTACCATCAGGACTAGCCTTCCATGATGGTGACTTATATGTCGCCGAAGTCGATAAAATTTGGCGCTATAACGATATCGAAAACAGTTTACCCACTATCCCAAAGCCAGAACTTGTTTACGATAAATTGCCAAATAAAGCCCATCACGGCTGGAAGAACATCAAATTCGGCCCCGACGGTAAGCTTTATATCCCTATCGGCGCACCTTGTAATGTGTGTGATGATCCGCTGCCCTACTCATCAATTTTAAAACTCGATGTCGATACCAAACAAACCACCACTGTCGCCCAAGGCGTGCGTAACAGTGTCGGGTTTGATTTTCATCCCAAGACGGGTGAGCTATGGTTTACTGATAATGGCCGCGACATGATGGGTGATGACTTACCTGACGACGAGTTAAACCGAGTTAGTCAAGAAGGTCAGCATTTTGGTTTCCCTTACGTTCATAACGCTGATATTAAAGACCCTGAATTTTATGATGCAGAAAAAGCCAAACTCAATACACCGCCTGAACTCAACCTTGGCGCTCATGTGGCCGCATTAGGGATGGAATTTTATCTTGGAAAGCAGTTCCCTGCTGAGTATCAAGGCAGTATTTTTATTGCCCAGCACGGCTCTTGGAACCGCAGCAGTAAAGTAGGTTACCGTGTAATGCAGGTGGTGCTTGATGGTAACAAAGTTAAAGATTACCAGCCGTTTGCCACCGGCTGGCTGCAAGGCGAACAAAGTTGGGGGCGACCTGTTGCCGTGCTTACAATGCCTGATGGTGCATTATTGGTGTCAGATGATGCGGCCGATGCCATTTATCGTATCAGCTATCAACCAGGCTAATTATCCAAATACTTGAACCATAACACTGTTATGACTATCGTTGCGTTATAGGGAAATCACTACGATGAAATCGACGTTTCGCCTTGCTATTGCAAGTTCGCTGTTACTTGGACATACCGCATTAGCCAGCACCAATTTTATTGACCCCATTGACGGCTATTTTGATGCTGGCGAATACCTTGCTGAAAATGCTTATGGTTTTCTTCCTGTACCTAGCATCATTACTGAACCCTCAGTTGGCACAGGGCTCTTACTTATGGGCATTTTCCTGCATGAAAGTCCTGAGCAAACCGCCAAGCGTCAGCAAGTAGCCAAAGACTCCGTTGATGGCGGCGCCCAATTGCTAACCCCAGGTATTTCAGCAGCAGGCATTGGCGCGACTGATAATGGCTCAAAGTTCGGATTTTTAGGCCATAGAGAAACATGGCAACAAGATCATATTCGCTACCTTATCGGTGGCGGCTACGGTGATGTGAATATGAACTTTTACAGCCAATCAGACTTTGCTCAAGACATAGCCTTAGACTTGAATATGCAAGGCTATGGTCTCATGCAAAAACTGCAGTTTAGATTATTCGACAGCCCATTATTTTTAGGTGTCACTCAAAAATACGCCAAAGTGGATTTAGCAAGCAACAAAGAACTATCACTACTGCCGCCAGAGTTAGTTGACAGGCTCACCGACATACTTGACCCATCGCCAGCAGTTTCATCCCTTGGTGCCGTGTTGCAATACGACAGTCTTAATAACTTTTTTATGCCCACCAAAGGCTATGACTACACCATCGAATACGACTGGTTTAATACCGCAATAGGCAGCGACTATGATTACCAAACGATTAAAGCCACCGGCATTAATTACTGGCCAATGACACAATCCGTCACCCTTGGGGTAAAACTGAACTACCAAACCATTAGCAGTGACACTCGCCTGCCCGTCTTTACTTACCCCTACATTGAAATGCGTGGCATCCCGCGAAACCGCTATCAAGGTGAAGCGGTATCAACAGGGGAAGTTGAACTGATGTGGCGGATTACGCCACGCTGGATGGTACTGTCGTTTGTGGGTAGCGGCCTTGCTGGCGACAGTAATAGTGATATGTGGGACAGCGACGAGCAAACCGCCTATGGCGCGGGTTTTCGTTACACCATCGCCCGTCGATATGGGCTGCATATGGGAATTGATGTAGCAAAAGGCCCTGAAGATACCGCATGGTATATCAATGTCGGTACGGGGTTTTAAAAGGTCGCCTTTTGCGCATCGAATTACATAATCAATTAATCATTAAAGACATTTCGAATATCATCGCTTAACTGTTAACATAATGGCATCAATCAAGAAAAAGGAATTATCTAAGGCTTCGCTCAGTGAAGTCTTGTAAATGGATTTTAAAATGAAAAAACTACTCACTTTATTGTTAGTGCTATTGCCGTTTGCCACTCAAGCTGACTTTGATACTAAAGACACCATCTACGTTGACTTACTCACCAGCAAAAACCTACAAGAAGTAAAATTAGGTGCAAAAGCTTTGCACCACAGCTTGCCTGAAAATGTTCAGCTATGGGATTTAGCAGCCTTTACACTTTGGTCAATGAACCAAAATGGCGATAGAGAAGATGATGAATTTGACGACACAATATCATGGTTAGCAAAAGCTATTGGTGAAAGCCAAAACGCAAGATATCGGACACTGTTAACCGAACAAAATAGCAATGAAGCGTCGCGAAAGGTGAAGAAGTATTTCAAAAGTGCAATTAGAAACTTAACCAAAGAAGACCTTCCGCAGTTTAGAGCTCAAGAATTTAATCTTGAAGCAATTAACGTTATTAACGCCACCACGACCCCAACCTTAAAAAAGTTTGATCAAATAGCACAAGGAGACAGCTTAGATTCTGTAATAGAGAAACTAGGTAAACCAGATGGTGTAGGGCAGTATATTCGCAGCTACAGAAGGCCCTTCATTGGTCGCCAAACCTTTCAAAACTTACGTTTATCATACATCAACCTTGGCTCCATGGAGTTAAAGTACGAAAAAACCCATTGGATCGTTGATTTAAAGTCTAAACAAACTAGCGTTGATATTTCAGACATTGCGCCAGAATACCGAGACTTGTTATCTCGCCTTGTAAGCAACGATGTCACCCAAATTCGCACCGCTGCACGAGAGGCAATTAAGCTTCCATTAACGGATACAGCAACGTTGGATCATGTTGCCCAATACATATGGGATAACCAGCAAACAGAGGATTCAGATTTTGCTGACTCACTCGCTTGGCTTTGTAAAGTATTAAGTAAGAGTCAAAATGGTCGCTACAAAGAAATGCTTAGTACACTGGCTCAAAAACCTTTGCACAGTAAAATTACTCGCTACGCTGCAAACACTGCGAAAGCATTAAATGGTACGCAACCTTTTTTTACGCCAAAGGTAACGATAAAAGCGTCTAAAAGCAGCTCGACAACTAACCTATAGGTAGTCGCTTACTCTTCACTTATAACGTCAATAGAAATGAACAAGTAAAGCGCTTTATAATGCTGACTTTACTCGTTAAAAATATGTCGCTTAAAATAGAAATCGAACTCAACGCGCCAGTATACTCTGGCAATATGACATGAATTGCATAAAAATTTTCGGCTATTGGCTATTAATGACCTAGCAAGCACAAGAGACTAACTACCAAGCTCAACATTGGAGGGTTAAATGCCCCATTGTATCGTCGAACATTCAGCTAAACTAAACGGCCAAGCTTTGGTCGATTTGGTACATCAAGGTGCACTGACATCTGAGTTATTTCAAGCACAAGGCAGTGACATAAAAGTCAGAGCAATACCCTACTCAGAGTTTAAAACGGGTAATGTTGATATCAGTTTTGTCCATGTAACGATGAGGATTTTATCGGGCAGAAATGACAAGCAAAAAACCATGTTAACTCAGCGGGTGTTAAACCAATTACAAACCTTGATTAAAGCGGATTGCTCTTTGTCAGTTGAAGTTGTGGATATTGAGCGAGAAACCTATTCTAAAGTGGTTGTTTAACTCCATTTTTGTCAGTGTCTCTAAGGAGTTGGTAAATGCCTCATGTAGAAATCAAATATTCAGATAACCTCACTTTCAACACACAAGATATCTTTGATGATGTAGAAGTGATCATTAATCAAAAAGACGCCAGTGCTGGCGTTTGTAAATCAAGAGCTTATCCTTGTTCTGAATATAAACATACCCATATTCTTATTACCATATCCTTGCTCACTAAACCTCACCGAGATGAGCAATTTACCTTGGAGTTAAGCGCAGAGCTTGAACATGCAATTAAGCGCCATCTAAAACAAAGTTTGTATTTTTCATTAAATATCGAATATAGCGGAGCGTATTACACGACCAATGTTCATCAAGTTGATGGTTTAGTTTGTTAACACTTATAAAGTGCGCTCAAACGGCTAGCTAAAACCGACTTCGGTCGGCTTTCAGTGTAAAAACATTCGTTTATTAGCCTTTGGTATCAGAACTTATCTAGATTTAGGTTGGATTTTATTTTCCCGCGAGACAATAAGTAGTAATACATATATTCAAATATTAATGGGAATATTAATAGGATAAACGGCACTAAAGCGATGATAACAATGCTAACAACATCCATCGACGCACCTAACATCGTCAGTAATACTGGTAGTGCGATCAGACATAAAAAAAGGATAAAGTAGACACAAATAATCCCAGCAAGCGTGCCGTAACTCGATCTAATTCTTTCGGAGCAGTTACTGCATTTTACGTTCGCAGGGTTAAAGCTTTTCAACATATCTAAAAACCTAAACTTGGTTTTACAGCTTTTACAACTAGACATTTTTTCTCGATATTATCGGTAAGGCTACAGATAGAAAAATTATGAAGTACGAATTTATAAGGCCTCAGAATACTTCCAAGTCAATTTAACGAGTACAATTTCCATAAAATTCCCTAAACGAAACAAGACAAGTTAATGAGTAATCACCAATATTCCATGCTGATATTTACTTACCAGAACAGTTTTATTCCACTAAAAATGGAACAAGATACTAAACACATTGAGACTGCCACTCGAACTCTCTTGATGAAATAAAGGGCGTGAATAAACGCACCCTTTATTTAACAGCTGAATTTAAAGGTTATTCAGCAAAGTAATAATCATACTCTTCAACCAAAGCTTTAAGCTCAGCATTGTTTTCCATATCACTGAGAAAGGTATCAGTGGTTGAAATGGCCCAAGTTAATGCTTCACCATCTAAACCATAAAAACCTTTATCGGAATGAATATTAGTAGCCTCAGTAAAATTTTCGCGATACTCGGCAGATGCAATCACTTCATTTTGTACTTTGATTTCATAACTCAATACAAAGTCGTTATTGGTCACAACAGGTAGAATACCTAAAGAACCACCAGCTAAAATAGCCGATGTAAACCCTGCAGCAGAACCACCGGCAGTGTTTTCCATTCGGTAAGTGACTAGTAAGCGGATAGGAGTACCAATATTATCTTTATCTAATTCAGCCAGTAATGGGCTGTTTTTTAACTTGTCATAAAACTCTTCAGAATCAACCAAACTTACATACTGCAAAGCGGGTAACTTGATTTCTTCAGCTTGCAGTTGCGTTATAAATCCAAGCAAAGTTAAAACAACAACAATAACCTTCTTCATGATGAATCCCCCTATTGATAGCAGCTAAGTTGCACAACCGAGCTCAATGCCGCCTCATTTGCAATGGAAATATGTCCATTTTCATTTGGCTCAACTAACACATGCGGCACATTGTGTTTATCTAAAAATCTAGCCGCATATTTGGCTTCTAAAGCAAAATTCACATTCTGAGGTAATACTCCAGATTCTATCAATTTAGCTGAATTAAGTGTGCTCACTGTTATTCCTAATAACTCGCCACCATCAGATACTACAGGGCCGCCACTTGAACCTGGCTGGATAGGCGCCGAAAACTGAAACAGTCCAACCGACCCTTTTAATGCACTTCGAGAGCTAATGTTGCCACGCGTTAAATTTGGCGACGCAGCAAGTAAACCTTGAAGGGGATAGCCCACGTTGGTAACCGACTCGCCTAAATACATATTTTTATCTTGTCTAAAAGGTAAAAACTTATCGACCGGTTTATCAGTATTTATCACAGCCAAATCTAATAACGTCGATTTAGCTTCTGGCGTTACATCAATGAATTCATCTCCCACTTTAGCTTGAACCACTAAGCAATTATTAAGAACATGAGCAGCAGTTAATAGTTGCCCATTTTCATTTATGTAAAAACCTGTGCCACTACTGAAAGGCTTTTCAAGATTTACCAATTTTTTGACATTGGCATCTTGCATTTTCAATGTTGAAGCGTATTTTTCTTGTGTTGGTTTTAGCTTGTTCAGTACATCAACCAGCATCAGCTGAGTGGCACGTAAACTAGCATTGTAAAAACCTGTACCATCTGACACATTTCCTAGGGAAGCCTTGTATTCCTTTTCACCCTTACGGATTTCCTTTTGCTCGCCATCAAAAACACGATAGTTAATCGTCATTAAGGCTTTTCCATTGCTGAAAGTCCATTTAGGTTCAATATCAATTAACAACCCAATTTGCTGTTCACTGGTTAGATCTAGCGGTTCAGCACTAGGGAAATAAGCTTGAATAGCATTTTGAACACCATCTTTTACTCCTTGGCCAGGATCTACCCAAACATTCCACTGCTCTAGATAAAAACGATGTTCAGTCGCGGATTTAGGTAGGTAAAAAGCCACCTGTGTTTGATTTGGAATCTCGACAGATTTGTTAACCGCGACGCCTTTAGGTAATTTGTTAGCTTTGATTTTGGTGCTCTGACAGCCCGCAGCTACGACACAAACCGTCAGTAGCATTAGGAGAGAAGATAACTTCATGTTGTTCCCTTAACATTAATAATAAGAGTCTGCGCTCTTTTAACGCGTTCACCGTAAATTTAGCTGTCACTGAACCAGTTAAAGCTAAAAAACACTTTCTAACGCTTGCTTTATAAGGCTCATTCATTTGTTAACAAAATAAAATCACCCAAATCATTAACTTAAATTTATCATCTGACACATAAAATTTACAGCTAAATTTACTCTATCCAGCTATAAAAGGCATTAAGAAGATAAAAAATAGCCTATCCATGCTATTAATCAGCTTAATGCCGTGTTTCTGATAAATCCCATTGGTCTCATTAAAAAGCATTTGCAAAAGCTAGTTTTATTTAGTCTGCGAAAGACGCCCACACCAGACTAAAAAGGAGTGAACTGCGACTCGCTCGTTTCATTTCTTTAAGTGATTTACCGTTTATTTCCAAACTTCGTTTGAATTAACACCGTGGGTTTTCCTTTTCCAAACTCCGTTTGGATTAACGTCTCAGCGCTTCACCCACACCAGACTAAAAAGGAGTGAACTGCGACTCGCTCGTTTCATTTCTTTAAGTGATTTACCGTTTATTTCCAAACTTCGTTTGAATTAACACCGTGGGTTTTCCTTTTCCAAACTCCGTTTGGATTAACGTCGTGGCGCTTCGCCCACACCCGAGCAAGAGGGTATCAACAGCTATACCCTCTTGCATCACCCAGCCGCCCATCGCGAAATTTTCTGAGAAACGAAAGATTTCCATATGGGAATGATCCAGCTTCTGACTTCATTTGGAACCTGACATGCTTTTGAAACAATGTACTCTAGCCTTACCTTTTCCATCAAAACAACCAATACTCCAGCAGGCAACATAAACTCCGTTCGAAGTGTCTGAATGCGTTGAGTTAATTTGCGTGAGCTTGGCATGGATGCCAAGGTAGCCTCAGAGAGAGCCATGGATGGCGAATCTGAGACGATAGCTAATTCGCTCTATAGCATGAGGATTGCTCGCTTTGAAAGAGTCACTTCGATGGAGCAGCAGGGGAGATGCAAGAGTGGGATTGCTGTTGATCCCCTTCTTGCTCGGGTGTGGGTGGAAAAACCACGACTTTTAACTCCAAAAAGCCTCATTTTGAAAAAGTGTTAATCAAGCGAAAATCTCGATAGCATCATTCAGTGATATACTGTAAGTTCATATTTAGAATAATAAACAATGCCTTAAGTGAATTTTTAATGAGATCATTTTACAAGTACATGCCATACTCAACACTTATAAAGTTTCTAAAAGATCCTTGCTTAAGAGTAACTCCAAGCAACTGTCAAAATGATCCTTTTGAATTCGGATATAGTTCGAGTGATCTTGAGATATTAAACAGTAAAAGTAGCTCAAAAGAATTAGGGTTCAAACTCAAAGAGTTTGCAGAGCTTCATGGCATTATTTCTCTTACAACATCATATAAAAATATAATGATGTGGTCTCACTATGCTGAGAACCATCGAGGCGCTGTAGTAGAGCTTCATATAGATGAGAAAAAACCTGAATCACTATTCATCAATAGTACAGGGCCAAATAAGCCACCTTTTAATTTTCAAGACTTTATCTTCAATAAAGTTTCGTATAGTAAAACAAGAAAGTTTGATCTGGTTGAGCCCGAAAGGCAGTTAGAAAACGTAAAGCATCACTATTACTTCACTAAAGCAATACAATGGGAAGGTGAAAATGAACACAGGTTTATCACCCCTATGCTCTGGGTTAACAGAATAATATTTAACCAAGAAGGCTACGAAAAAGCTCAAAGAATTTTAGGAGATTATTCAAGCGCTATTTGTTGTAATAAAAATACTGGATATACGACTTACGAGTTAGAAGAAGCGGCAATAGAAGTAATAGCATTAAGAAACATAGAGTTACTCGCAGAGTTATGGTTAGAGTCTAACATTAACGAAATAATGTTTTTTACTCGTTTAAATACTGGAACTCCTGGTATCGGAGGGGGAAGAGTTGGACGAATATTTATTGGTTGCGAAGCTGATCATAAAGATTTAATTTCTCAGTTAAAGAGTAACAACTCAGATCAACTTTCAATCATGGACAACTATTTAAACCCAATAAATGGAGACCTAGTTAAAGTATTCAAAGCTGAAATTCATCAAGATGAATATAAACTAACTTTTAAACCCGTTAATGGTAATGTTCACTCATAATCACCTAAAGCATATTTATAATACAAACAAATTAACTCACTTTCACAAACTTAATAAAAAACCTATCCCTTCAACCAAAAAACCAGCCCTAAGGCTGGTTTTTTAATAGTGATTATTAAGCCAACGGCTTAATCAACAATTACCCTTGTGGGCGCATTGCTGGGAATAAAATCACGTCACGGATAGTGTGAGTGTTAGTAAACAACATCACTAAACGATCGATACCAATACCTTGACCTGCCGTTGGTGGTAAGCCGTGCTCTAGTGCTGTGATGTAATCAGCATCGTAAAACATTGCTTCGTCATCACCTGCATCTTTAGCATCAACTTGCGCTTTAAAGCGGTTGTCTTGATCTTCTGCATCGTTAAGCTCAGAGAAACCATTCGCGACTTCACGGCCGCCGATGAAGAACTCGAAACGATCAGTGATGAAGTGGTTTTCGTCGTTACGACGTGCAAGTGGTGAGATGTCAGCTGGGTAACCAGTAATGAACGTAGGTTGCATTAACTGTGGCTCTGCCGTTTCACCGAAGATTTCTTCAAGTAGTTGACCACAGGTCCAGAACTTCTCGATTGTCATACCAATGCTTTTCGCAAGGTTACGCATAAACTCAACGTCTTTAACTTCTTCATAAGTCATAGACTGAATCGTTTCGTTGTCTGGGTTGTACTTCTTAATCGCATCTAACATGCTCATACGTGCGTATGGGCCGCCAAAATCAACGGTGTGCTCGCCATATGGCAGTTGTGGTGAACCACAAAGCTCAGTGGCGATTGAACTTAGCATTTCTTCTGTTAAGTCCATTAGGTCGTTGTAATCAGCGTACGCCATATAGAATTCCATCATAGTGAATTCTGGGTTATGACGTGGCGATAAACCTTCGTTACGGAAGTTACGGTTAACTTCAAACACACGCTCAAAACCACCAACAACAAGACGTTTTAGGTAAAGTTCTGGCGCAATACGTAAGTACATTTCGATGTCTAACGCATTGTGATGTGTAATAAATGGACGAGCTGAAGCGCCACCTGGGATGCTATGCATCATTGGGGTTTCAACTTCCATGAACTCTTTTTTCACCATGAAGTTACGAATAGCTGTAACGACTTTAGAGCGCATGATGAAGGCTTCACGTGAGTCTTCGTTAACGATTAAATCAACGTAGCGCTGACGGTAGCGCGTTTCTTGATCTGATAGACCGTGGAATTTTTCTGGTAGTGGACGCAATGCTTTTGTTAGCAATTGGTACTCTTCCATGTTCACGTATAAATCGCCTTTACCTGAAAGGTGAAGTTGACCGGTTACGCCGACGATGTCACCAATGTCTAAACCTTGGTAAGTCGCTTTTAAATCTTTTTGAACATCTTTACCTGCATAAGCTTGAATGCGGCCAGATACATCTTGAATAACCAAGAATGGACCACGTTTAGCCATAACACGACCCGCAATAGAACGTTGAACGCCCATTTCTTCTAGCTCAGGCTTAGTGTAGTGGCCGTATTCTTTTTGAATATCAGCAGCCTTGTGTTTTCGATCGAAGTTGTTCGGGTGACCATTAGCAGGGCAGTTTTCGCGGATGTGATCTAGTTTCGCGCGACGTTCTGCAATTAACTTGTTTTCGTCTTGGGTTTGTTCAGTCATCTTCTTCTCTCGTTAAAGGCCAGATTTCAGGCTAGCTTCAATAAACTTGTCCAAGTCGCCATCTAAGACGCTTTGGGTATTTCGGTTTTCAACACCAGTACGTAAATCTTTAATACGGGCGTCATCAAGCACGTACGAACGGATTTGACTGCCCCAACCAATATCGGATTTGGCGTCTTCCGCGGCTTGCTTATCAGCATTTTGTTTGAGCATTTCTAACTCATACAGTTTTGCTTTTAACTGTTTCATTGCAGCGTCGCGGTTCTTATGTTGCGAACGGTCATTTTGACACTGCACGACCGTGTTGGTCGGTAAATGGGTAATACGGATTGCAGATTCTGTTTTGTTAACGTGCTGTCCACCCGCACCAGATGCGCGGTAGGTATCGACACGTAAATCTGCTGGATTGATATCAATCTCAATCGAGTCATCAATTTCTGGGTAAACGAATACCGAGCAGAAAGAAGTATGACGCTTACCAGACGAATCAAACGGTGACTTACGCACTAAACGATGAACACCAGTTTCTGTACGTAGTGAACCAAAAGCGTATTCGCCAGTAAACTTGATGGTTGCGCCTTTAATACCGGCAACATCACCGTCGGTTACTTCCATTAATTCTGGTTTGTAATCGTGAGCTTCACCCCAGCGCAGGTACATACGCAACACCATGTTTGCCCAATCTTGGGCTTCGGTGCCGCCTGAACCTGATTGAATATCTAAATAGCAATCTGATGCATCATGTGGGCCTGAGAACATACGACGGAACTCAAGTTCCTCTAGACGTTTCTCAAGATCTTCTAACTCAGAACTCGCATCGTTAAAGGTTTCTTCGTCCTCTTCTTCAACGGCAAGCTCAACCAGTCCTTCAATATCTTCAAGGCCACTGTCCATATCATCAATGGTTTTGACCACTGCCTCTAAAGATGAACGCTCTTTACCCAATGCTTGGGCGTTATCAGGATCGTTCCATACTTCGGCACTTTCTAACTCTCGGGTGACTTCTTCTAAACGCTCTTGCTTAGCAGCGTAGTCAAAGATACCCCCGAAGAAGTTCGGTGCGGTCAGCGAGTTCCTTGATCTTGAATTTAACTGGATTTACTTCAAACATGATGATTTCTACTTTATGGAAATTTAGATTGCTGCAAACCGAGTATTCTAACCTATCGCTAGCGCTAAACCTAGGTCGTTTTAATGACTTTTTGTCACTTTAGTTGGCCATGATTACAATCAAGTAAGTTGAATAAGTTTGATGAACACATTAACTGACCATTTATGAATTAATTAGACATAAAAAAGAGCCAAGCAACAAACGTTGCAATGGCTCTTTTATCTCAGTAAATACAATGAAATTAACTCACTGTTGAGCTTTATAATTCAATAATGGATTTACACCTTAAATTGACTCACCAATGTCGATAAGTAATCGCCAGAGCTTGCAACAGAAGTACTGACCTCAGCCGCTTGCTGGCTAGATGACAGCAGCTCATTAACGATTTCTTGCACCGAGGTGATATTGCGATTAATTTCTTCCGTTACTGAGCTTTGCTCTGTCGCAGCTGTCGCAATCTGGGTACTCATGTCATTAATGCTAGTCACAGACGATGTCACCGCACCTAAACTTTCTGAAATCGCTTTGGATGAGTCCACTGAGCGCACACCACTTTTTTGGCTTTGCTCCATTGCATCAACGGCTTGCCCCACTAACTTATGTAGTTCAGATAGCATTTCATTAATCTCGACAGTGCTAGCCTGAGTTCGACTTGCCAAGCTACGTACCTCATCAGCAACCACTGCAAAACCACGACCTTGCTCTCCTGCCCTTGCTGCTTCAATAGCCGCGTTCAATGCCAATAAGTTGGTTTGCTCCGCAATACCGCCAATCACAGATAACACTGAATTAATCTTTTTAGACTGCTCACTAAGTGAAGAAATATTATCAGCAGCGCTGTCGATTTGATTCATTAATTGCGACACTTCATTTAATGAAATATCCACACACTCTTGAGCCTTTAACACATAGTCTGAAGCATCATCGGTTGCTTCGGCCACACTATTGGTATTTTGCGCAACATCATTAGCGGTCGCCGACATTTCAGTAATCGCGGTAACGATTTGATCGACTTCGCTGTTGTGGCTATATAGCTGACTTGAAATGGTTACCGTTTGATCGTTTATGGTTTTTGCTGCGCCTTTAACCTCATCAGTTGCGCCTGAAACCTCGGTAATGATCGCCTGCAGTTTTTCAACAAACAGGTTAAAAGCAAGACCAAGTTGTGCAATCTCATCTTTACCGCTCACTGTTAACCGCTTTGTTAAATCACCTTCACCTTTTGCAATGTCGTTTAAAGACTCTGCCATGTTCTGGATTGGTGATACCATTTTGTGTGAGGCGAATACGACAATCATGCCTGTGACTAACGCTAATATGATGGCAAGAAGTAGAAACATCCCTACTTGTTCGTTCATCTTCTCTTGTGTGTACTGACGATATTCAGTGATGGATGCTTCAATATCATCAATGTATGCACCAGTACCCAACATCCAGTTGGAGTTAGGGATCATCACAGCATAACCAAGCTTTTCAACTAACTCGTTACTTCCTGGTTTGCGATAAAAGTAAGTAAAACTGCCCTTACCTGATTTAGCCGCATCTAATAACCCCACAACAATTTTGGTGCCATTAGGGTCTGCCATATCAATTTTATTTTGCCCTTCCAACGAATCGTTAACGCCATGAAAAATACTCAAACCGCTATCGTCATAAATGTAGAAGTAGCCAGCACTGCCAAATCTCAGTGCACGAAGTGCTGCTTTAAAGTTTCCGTTATCACCTAGGCTACGCTGATATTCATAAACCGCTGTGGCAATTTCTAACTGCTCTTTCATTTGATTGTTGCGTTCTGCTATCAATTCAGAGCGAAAATGTTGAATGTCTTCTTCTAGTGCGCTCTTCTCAGTAAAATAATAAATGCTCAGCATCACTGCTAAAATGAAACTAAGGGGAATTAATGCTAAACCTAATAATTTATTACGCAGGGACAAGTTTGACATCATGTTGTAACTCTCTCTCGATTCTTGTTATGGCATAATTATAGTTACAAAAAAGCATTCATTCTGATACATGTGTAACTTTTTAGTAAACAACTCGTGAGCTAGATCAAATATAGCTTAATTAGCACCATACACATGCACATTCATCTGAATAGTAACTACTTTCCATTAAAAGGCTGATTTATTGGTTAGTTAGCGTCAGGCACCATTAAGCCACCTTGATCCCACCTGAGATCAAGATCAAACAAACCCTTTTTTTGCGAAGCACAAGCAAGCCTTTCAGTTTAAATATTAGCAAGCGCACATAAATACAGCGTGATGTGAGCAACACAACAAAACCTAGCCCCATATTCCTCAGTTAATGTAGATCTAATAAAAATCGGTATATTTTGTAGAACTAATAAAAGGCATGTAAAGCCAACAAAGAATCAAACAAGGCCTACAAGATGATTACACTCAACATAGACGGCAAATCATTGTCGGTTAATAGTGGAAGGAATCTTCTCCAAGCTGCACAGGAAGCAGGCATCCTTATTCCGAGTTTGTGTGACTCAACCTCGCCACACTCTGCGCACAAACAAGACTGCAATTTGTGTCTAGTCGATATCAACAATAATGACGGTAGTTGCCGCAAAGCTAAGGCTTGTAAGACCCAAGTTACCGACAATATGCACGTCACCACCCAGAGCGCAGAATTAAGTGAACTTCGCCGTGATGCATTAACCCATATTTTGTCTGATCATTTTGCTGACTGTGAAGCGCCCTGCCAGCAAGCTTGCCCTGCAGGTGTGGATATTCAAAGTTACTTATTTCATATCGCCCAAGGTAATCACACTGAAGCGGTAAAAATAATTAAACAAACCTTACCACTGCCGTTATCTATCGGCCGAGTTTGCCCAGCATTTTGTGAGGCTGAGTGCCGCCGTGGCTTAGTTGATGAGCCCGTAGCGATTCGCCAATTAAAGCGCCACGCGGCAGATTTAGATTTAGCTGATGAGCACAGTTATCAAATTGAACGTCAACCAGATACCGGTAAGAAAGTCGCCATCATTGGCAGTGGTCCTGCTGGATTAAGCGCAGGCTATTTTTTAGCAAATCAAGGCCATGAAGTCCGCATTATTGAATCAATGCCGCAAGCTGGCGGTTGGCTGCGTTACGGCATTCCTGAATACCGCTTACCTAAAGCAATCCTTGATAAAGAAATTGCCTTACTGACTGAAAATGGTCTTGAGATCCAAACTCAAACCCGCCTTGGCGAGGATGTACACTTAAAGCAGCTAACCGATGAGTATGATGCGGTTTGTTTAGCCATTGGCGCACAAAAAGCCGTGCCAATGAATTATCCCGGTAGCGACTTAACAGGCTGTTACTTAGGCGTTGATTACCTACGTGATTATTGCACCGATAAGCGTTTTGTCATTGGTAAAAAAGTCGCTGTCATTGGTGGTGGTAACACGGCCATTGACTGTGCTCGCACCGCAGTACGCGCTGGCCATGATGTCACTATTATCTATCGTCGTACTCGTGATGCCATGCCAGCTGAGCCTTATGAAATCCACGAGGCGGAAGTTGAAGGCGTTAAGTTTCACTTTCTGACTAACCCCGTTGAAAACATCAGCGATGAAAATGGTCATGTCACAGCAATTAATTTAGCTAAAATGGCATTAGGTGAACCAGACTCATCTGGCAGGCGTTCACCTAAAGCAACTGGCGAAACCTTTATTGAAGCCTTTGATACTGTCATTGCTGCCGTATCACAAACCCCAGATATGAGCTTTTTAGAACACCCTGACAGTTACTTAACCAGTGGTGAAATTGCCTTAAGTCGCTGGAATACCTTTATAGGCTGCGAGCACACCATGTCTGCAGGGGTTGATAAATTGTTTGTGATTGGTGATTCACGCACAGGTCCTGCCACCGCTGTTGCTGCGATTGGTGATGGCCGCAAAGCAGCTGTTGCCATTGATAAACTGCTCAATCAAGGTTTGAGCTGTGAGCTAACGCCACAACAATTTAATGCCACTAAAGCCCCAAAAACAGCGTCACTAAGTACAGGACTTGGTGCAGACCTTTACCCGAGTACCAAGCCTGAGGCTCGTTATAAAATGGCTGAACTCACAGCCATTGAACGCCAACTTAACTTTAATGAAGTGGAACAAGGTTTTGAACATAGTGAGGCGATGAAAGAAGCGGCTCGCTGTTTAGAGTGTGCTTGTCAGGCTAACACTGATTGTAAACTGCGAGACTACGCCACTGAATATCATGTGGATGCTAAAGCACTCGATACCACACAAATGCAGCAGTTTGCCGTCGATAAGACCAGCCCGTTTATTCAGTTTGATGCCAACCGCTGCATCAGCTGCGGCAAATGCGTCGATGTGTGTGGTCGGCAAAGTGGCCATCATGCCATTCGATTTGAAAAAGACAGCTTTCAAGCGCTGCCCACTGATGTCATCGCTGAAACAGAACGCACTCGTCAAGCCCCTCGAGTGGGCTTTAAAGCAACGATGGCAGACAGTGATTGCGTTCAATGTGGTAACTGCGTGCAAGTTTGCCCAACTGGAGCATTGGTTGATGCACGTGATAAGCGTCAAGGTAGTCAGGAACAACTTAACACCACATCAACCATATGTACTTACTGCGGTGTCGGTTGTCGAATTAACGTCAGCGTATCACTATCCACAGGTAGAATATGCCATGTAGAAGGCAGCAATGATTCAGACGTAAACGAAGGTATGTTGTGCGTTAAAGGTCGTTTTGGTTATGACTTTATTCAAAGTGAGCAACGTCTTACCACGCCGCTTATTCGTAAAAATGGCGAACTAATTCCTTGCAGCTGGGATGAAGCCATATACACCATTGCAGATAAATTCGCTCAGGTAAAAGCTAATAAAGGCGGTGATGCGATTGCCACCTTAGCTTCTGCTAAAGCCACCAACGAAGATAACTATTTGCTGCAAAAGTTCGTTCGTAGTGTGCTCGGTACCAACAATATTGATCACTGCGCCCGCCTATGTCATGCCAGTACCGTATCAGCGCTGCAGCAAAGTTTAGGTAGTGGCGCGATGACAGGCGATATCCCAGGAATTAAAGATTCAGATTTGATCTTTATTTTAGGCTCAGATACTTGTAATGCTCACCCAATCATTGCATCTAAAATCAAACAAGCGATCCGTCATCACGGTGCACGCTTGATGGTCGCCGATCCTAAACACGTATCTATTGCAGACGAAGCCGAACTCTATGTGGCGCAAAAGCCTGGAACCGATGTTGCCTTAATCAATGCCATTATGGCCGAAATCATCCGCAATGATTGGCATGATAAAGATTATATTGCCGAGCATACCGATGGCTTTGACGCAGTTATCCATACGGTAATGCAACCTAAATACTCGTTAGAAAGTGCCGCTAAAGTCTGTGGTATTAATGCAGAAAAAATTGCCCAGATGGCAAGGTTGATCGGCACTGCTAAAAAGACTGCGATTTACTATGCAATGGGCATTACGCAACATACTTCTGGCCATGACAATGTCACTGCAATTTCCAATCTGCAAATGCTATGCGGTAACTTAGGTCAATCTGGCGCGGGGATTAACCCACTGCGTGGCCAAAGTAATGTGCAAGGTGCTTGCGATATGGGCGCACTCCCTCAGTACTACACTGGCTATCAAAAGGTCGACAATCCAGACGCTCAAGCGAAATTTGAGCAGTATTGGGATACTTCTTTATCGCCAAATGTGGGACTCACAGCGACAGAGGTGATGCATGCAATCACTGAAAATAAAGTCGATGCGCTTTACGTGATGGGTGAAAACCCTGTACTTAGCGATCCCGATCAAGCTCATGTGTTAGCTGCACTAGAGAAAATACCGCTTCTTGTTGTGCAAGATATCTTTTTGACAGAAACAGCTAAAATGGCCGATATCGTGTTACCAGCTGCATCGTTTGCTGAAAAGCTCGGCCACTTCACCAATACAGAGCGCCGTGTGCAGCGGTTGCAACCCGTGCTCCCACCACCCGGTCTTGCTAAGCAAGACTGGAAAATAGTTCACGCTATTGCCAACAAAATGGGGGCTAATTGGGATTATGCTAATGAGCAAGCCATTACTAATGAGATAAACCTAGTGACGCCGCAATATCAAGGCATCACTTGGGACAGGCTCGACAATGATGCACAAGGCAAACCTAGCAAAGGTATTCAATGGCCATGTGTCAATGAGCAAGACTCGGGCACTGCGGTATTACATCAACATGGACCAATAAAAGGCAAAGGCTTATTTACTGCGGTTGAACACCGAAGTCCTGCTGAGCCAGTTGATGATGAATACCCATTAGTGTTATCTACAGGTCGCTTGTTGGAACAATTCCATACGGGCACTTTGAGCCGTAAAACCCAAGGCTTGGATAAGCTGGGCTCACCAAGAGTCATGATATCGGTGTTTGATGCAGAGCAATTGGGCGTAAAAAATGGTGATACCTTGAAACTATCAACTCGTCGAGGTGAAATTGAAATCAACGCCTTTGTAACCAAACGAGCTCAAGCTGGCGTGTTATTTTTGCCGTTCCATTTTGCTGAGTCTGCGGCAAATAAACTCACCATCAATGCCATTGACCCTGTGGCCAAAATCCCAGAGTTCAAGGTGTGCGCGGTAAAAGCGGAGCGTGTTTCCAAACCTGTTCTCAGCCAGAAAGTGAGCAGCAATCAAGCTGACCCCGCATTAGCTTAACCCTCGATATCACTTCAGATAAACAAAAAAGGCAGCGTAATCGCTGCCTTTTGTATGCTTAACGGTTTAATTTACCAGACTGATTAAAGCACCTGTCGCGGCAAAGCCCAATACCAAAAATACGATGTTAGGCTTGGCAATTTTAAGCACCGCAAAACCGATTAACACAAGTGCCATATCAATCGGTTCAATAACCGCTGAAGTAAACACGGGACTATACAATGCAGCGAGTAACAGTCCGACTACCGCAGCGTTAACGCCAGCAATCGCACCTGATATAGCTGGGCGTTCACTGATAGCATGCCAGCTTTTTAATCCCACCAGCATTAATAAAAAGCCCGGAATAAAAATCGCAAGCGTTGCGACAATCGCCCCTAAAATCGGTTGCTCCAGCCACAAATCAGCCCCTAAAAATGTGGCAAGGGTAAACATTGGACCAGGCACAGCTTGCGCTAACGCATAACCCGTTAAGAATCGATCTGAATCTACCAACTCACCAACATTAGCTTCAAGCAGCGGCAGTACCACGTGACCGCCACCAAAAACTAAACTACCCACTTGATAAAACTGAGCAAAAACTTGACCTAATGTGCCGGTTTGATTAATCAAATAAAAACTACTGAGCAAACCTAGGATAAATACCGCAAGCCAGCCATAATTCAAGGTTATTGGCGTATTTTCTGGGGTAATATTTTCCCCTTTTGTCAGTACGACAAAGCCAACAATTGCAGCAAGTAACAAAACAACTATTTGGGTCAGTAAAGATGGAAACAACATTATACTTGCTGCGGTTGCAACCATTAATACCCGTGCGGTTTTACGTTGACAAAATTGACCAAACATCGCCAATGTGGCATCAGCAACGACGACAACAGCGAGCAACTTTAATCCATGTATAGCGCCCGATACCGCTGTGGTTTCAAGCCAGTGAGCACTGGTCACTGCTAATAAGAACAGCAAGAAAAATGAAGGTAAGGTAAAACCAACAAACGCAGCAATTGCGCCCATTAAACCGCCACGGTGATACCCAATGGCAAAGCCAACTTGACTAGAGCCTGGGCCTGGCATGAATTGGCTTAATGCAACCAAACTGCCATAACGTTTATCATCAAGCCAGTTTAGTTCGTTCACAAAGGTTTGTCTGAAATAACCAATGTGCGCAGCAGGCCCACCAAAACTAATAAAGCCTAATGCCAAAAAGCGAGTAAAAATTTGCCACATAATCAAACGACTTCCAATTCCATTTATATAAGGATTGAACTTAAATCGATTGTACTCAAACCGATTCCACTCAAACCGATTGACTCAACCAATAGTGCTCACATCAATAGTGCTCAACCCAATGTTGAAATTGATGGGTATGTTAACTTTTGAGTATATGACAGTTTAATTTAACTTTTATGACAAGCTGTAAAATTAGTTTATCCCTGTAAATGCGTTAAAGCCTTTTCACTCAAGCGCTTTAGTTCACGTAACTCTTCACTATCACCGCCGACCTTACAACGCATTAATTCTGGTATTTTTTTGGCCTTCTGCTGCAAAGCTTTGCCGTCCCCAGTAAGGTGCAACACTCTAACTCGCTCATCATCTTTATTACGATCACGGATAACCAACCCCTTGGTTTCAAGTCGTTTTAATAACGGGGTTAATGTGCCTGAATCTAAATGTAGCTTTTCGCCTAGAATTTTTACGCTAATGCCAGACTCTTTCCAAAGCACCATCATTACAAGGTATTGCGGGTAGGTCAGTGAAAGTTCATCAAGTAGCGGTCTATAAGCACGAATTAACGCATTGGTGGCACTATACATTGCAAAACAGACTTGGTTTTCAAGTGCTAATGGATCTAGGGTTTCGGTTGCAGGTACTTTACTCATGGCAAATGCTCCATGTTTTTTGGCAATATAACACTATGATTAACTATATTTTGGCCCATCTTACCACACTTTAATTGCGCACAAGTTAATCGCTTAATAGGCCGTTTAGTTTGAAGAACTTTTATCTCAAATAATTAAAGTTTGCTAAAGAGAAGCCGATAATGACATATCACCGATACCGAGTAAGGGTATCAACGTCGTATGTTAAGCCGTAACGTCAATAAAGTGAGAAACTATGTCTTTATCTATTAATTCACCATCAGCAATGCCTACAAATATTGATTCTGGTACTAGTTTAAAAGTCGCCGTAATGGCAAAAGATCAGCAAAAAGTTGAAGGCCAAATGGCTTTACAGCTAATTGAAGCTGCATTACCACAGCAATCAGCACCACAGCCAGTAGGTAATAGCGGTCATATTATTAGCACAAAAGCTTAATTCGATAGTTCAGCCAACGTTGAACAACGGCTAAAAACGCTTCATATTTAAACTGAATACGCTATGATTTGATTTATACGACCTTATAAAACAGGATGTTTATCATTATGCGTATTCAGATTTCAGCTTCGATCATTTGCCTTTTATTATTACTCCCATCTCAGTTAACTCTAGCTGAAGAGCCTGTCATGCCATCATTTGATTGCCAACAAGCTCAAGGCCAAGTTGAAGAACTCATCTGCCAAGATAGTCACTTAGCCAGTTTAGATGTTGAAATTAACGAGATGTTTACCAAACTTAAATCTCAAACCAGTAATGATGAATTATCTCAGTTAAAAGCCTTTCAGCGAGGTTGGATTAAAGGCCGTAACGATTGTTGGAAAGCAGAGAATATAAAGTCATGCGTGCAAGATTCTTATGAGTCTCGACTCACAGAGCTACAAATTGCTGCTGGCGAGTTTGAAATACCTGAGCCAATTCAATATCTATGTGGCGAAACGGCCAATGGCAATCTTACCAAAATTACCGCTTATTTTTATAATGACACCGCAATACCAGCAGCGATGCTGACGGTTTCCCCCAAGAGCCAATACCTTAAAACGACCAATTTTGCTTTGTTAACTCGCACCGCATCAGGTGCCAAATACCAAGGACAAAATTTTAGTTTTTGGACTCATCAAGGGGAAGCCATTTTCAGTCAGTTTGAGCAAGCTGATCTCAACTGTATCACTCACGAGTAATGTCGTTACCAGTCTCAGGCATCTCATATTTTCAATGACATTAGCACATAAAAAAACCATGTCATTAGACATGGTTTCAATTCAGGTTAACTGAGCGCTATTGAACCTGTATTAGTTCAGTATTGTATATCCACGATTAGCCATACAGTTACGAATGACTGTTTCTTTTTCAGCTTCGTAATTTGCTTCGTTTGCACGTCTATCACGTGAGCCACCAAGTAAACCTGATGCGACACCGATACCTGCACCAATTTTAGCGCCGTCAGAACCACTACCACCAGCGATGGCAGTCCCTGCAGCGCCCACTGCAGCACCTTTAGCAGCGCTACTGATTACGCCTCTTGAGCTATCATTTTTCTGTACTTGCTGAGACATTTCAATGCATTGATGTTCGTCATAAATAAAATCTTTATCATCTACGCCAGTTTTATCATAGATAATGTTTGCACTTGCTGAAAAAGCAAAAAAACTGAGTGAAAGTAATAATAGTTTTCTCATTGGGATGCCTCAAAAATTGAAAGGGTCAATCTGCATTGCAATAACGACAAGGCTGCGCAATACAAGTAATAATAACTATCCTAGCTAAATATTAGTGTAAAAACGGAATATCGTGTTTCACGAATGGAATAATACTGTTTAATCGACTTATTGGTTTTATTGATATTGGCGTTAATTATTATGGAGCTCACACAAAAAAGCAGCGATAATCGCTGCTTTTTATTATCTACATCATGCTGACTTAATTCAGTTTACTGCTTTCATAGGTATGGCACATTTGCTTAGCCTGCTCTTCGTCATATTCGCGCAGGCCGCTCAAAACAAGGGTTTTAATACCCGAACCAATAACCTTGCCTTCGCTCTTTAGTGCAAACTGCAACGTCACATCTCCACGTTTGCCGGTGATTTCCATATGCTGCTCTACCAGCTCTAAGCTCATTTCACTAAATTCAAAGGTGTCTAATTGAAAAGACATGCTTTCATAAATCACTAATGGTCTATTTGGATTTATCATCATGCCGTATTCTTTCATCATAGGCACTAATACATGGATGAAGTTGAGACCAGAAAAAGCCACATAGCTTTTAATAAACGCAGCAGTTTGCGTATCACACTGACAAACGTCACCCTGACGTTCAATGTGAAGGTATTCTTTACCTTTAGTATCGCAAATACTAAATTGCTCCCCAGCTTGCTTATCTAGTGTGAGTTCAACACCATCACCGACCATACCTGCAAATTTAAATTGCATATTTTGACTTAAGCCAAATTCAGTTAATACCAAGGCAAACAACAAATCGCCTGGCACACAAAAGCGTTTTGCGCCGACGTTGTGGATAGGATTAAAATCTTCAGCTACCAGCTTTGCGAAGTCACTGGCTTGTTGCGCTGAAATAAAAACACTTTGGTCTTGCTTGGCATAATAAGGTGACAAAAACATATACATCCATTCATTATTATTATGTGAAAGAAATCCCTCTCTCGGTGAGTTGGGCTTTTTGTGGCATAGAGTGTACTAGAAAAACACCAAAACACTCAGCCGATGACTATAACAAGCATAAGCTGCTGAAAAAATTAATTTATTTTAACTTGGGCGAGTTTTTAAAGGAAAAATACTTACTAAAGTGTCGAAATGAATACTTAAATGGGTTCAGATATATCCCCATTAACGTGTCGTGCCCAGGATTTCCTGTTACGCCAATTTTTAGCTCACTTACGTTTGATGCCTTAATCAAACTACCATAAGCCCGATCCCATATTGCTAATGCTGAACCTAAATTAGTGTCTCTATGCTCTTTGGCAATACTGTGATGCACTTGATGTTGTGCAGGGCTGATAAACCAATTCTCAAGCTTATCTCCCCATGATAGCCAAACATGGCTATGACGAAGGTTTGAGCCAAATACATTGAATAAAAATACAAACACATTAGCACCTAACACATCAAACATTTTCAAATTTGGACCAAACAGATAATAACCGATCCCAACCGCGATCCCTTGCGTGAGTGCCATACGACAAGCATACAAGTAGCTTTCCACTGGGTGACTTCGATAAATAGTGAATGGTGTCATGACAGATGCTGAGTGATGAACTTTATGAAACTCCCATAAAAACGGTACTTTATGTAACACCAGATGCAAAATAAACCGAGTAAGATCATCAAGAATAAATAACAATACAGTAAATACTGCAATCACGATGGTGAGGTTTTCGGTAAGAGGTTGGATTGAGCCAAATAGCTTCTCTAAGATATCACTGAGTCCAAGCGCTACAGGCACCATAGTAAATAACAATGGCGCAAACAACACCGCTTTTAACAGCTTGTTGCATACTAACAAGAGGTAGTCGTGTTTTGCGGAGCGGGATAAGTAAATTTCAGCGGGTAGTAAAAATTTGCCAAAGCTTTTTAACGATTTATCAGTATGCAAGCGCCAATATACTGGTAGCGCTAGTAGTATCGCTCCCACTATATAAAGCCCAAAGATACGTTTATTTGCATCTAAAGGATATGACAACAATTCACCAATATTACTCGAAAAAAACTCTACTACAGGCATGCTAACCTCTATTTGCCAGCCTTTATTGCTCACTGCAATGAGGATTATAAAGCCTCATCCACATCATCACAGTGAGCAATGCGTTATCGCATCTTAATTAAAAACGATACTGGTAACCAATTTGAAATTGTTGTGGCTTGCTCGGTCTTGCGCCATAAGGTCTGCGACTGACAATTTCTTGTGTATCAAATACATTATCAGCTTTAACGTAGACTAAGCCATACTCATTAAAATTATAACTCGCTGACATATCTACCACAGTTAATGCTTCCGTTTTACTGCCTGATAGCACCACACCGTCACCCGATGCTTCAAGCATTTCACCAATGTAACGTACTATCATATTTACGTCCCATTGGTTACTTACTAAACCTAAGTTAACTGATATTTGGTTTTCAGGTAAATAAGGAAGCTCATCACCCGCTTCAATGTCGCCCCACATATCAAAACCCGATTCAAAACTCGTTTTAAACTCTGACTCTGTATAGGTGTATGACACTGATACAGGAAAATCTAAGTTATCAGTTAACGTAAAGTCATAACCCGAGGTTAGCTCAAGACCAATCACATCAACTTCGCCACCATTGAACTCAGTATCAACATCGCTGCCACAGCTTGAGAACTGACAACCTTCTTTAAGGTTACTAATGTCGTTGAAAAAGCCAATAAGCTCTAAGTTAAAGTTTCCATCATTATAGCGACCACCTAGCTCATAGTTGACGCTACTTTCCGTTTCAATAGAAGGGTCTTGCTTAGGGCTTGTTGGTAAGAAACCTTCATGTACTCCAAACAATAAACCGGCTTCATCAGATAAAGCGTAGAATAAACTTAAACTTGGCAGCCAGATGCTGGTTTCTTTTTTCAAATAATCTTGCTCGGCACCTGGTGCACGATTTTGATATTCAGCATCAATAAACTCTCCACGAACACCGGCAGTAATATCGAGTGCATTGATACTAATGGTGTCTTGTAGATATATCGAAATAGCATCTGTGCTTTCGCGATCGGTTGTAGACGCTTTAGTCGCCACACCATCTGAAACCAACTGCGCATTTTGCATAAAATAATCATCAGTGGTGTGATCGCGCTCAATTTGATCTTGATGGAAACGTGCACCAACTTCAAAATGATTGTTATAACCGAGTAAATCCATATTCCAATTTAAATCAGACTGGATACCTTGGGTAAAGTAGGTTCTATCATTGTTACCCAAGGTCATTTTCTCATATTCAGCGACACTGTCTTGTTGCCCTGTTAATATTTGATAAAAGCGTTGGTTCGTCTCATCTTTATCTGGGTCGGCTAAGATCTCTTGCAAGCTTCGATTAACTAGGCCACCTTTAAATCCATTGACCTTATACCATGCACGTTCAAAATCATTTCGATACACACGAGTGGTTAATTCAAAGTGATCATTCGTAACATAGTGGTTGAATTGAAATTGGGTGTGAGTCCAATCCATATTATCGAGTTGGCTAGCCACATAACGACGATTAGGGTTAGCCGCAAAATCGTCATCACTTAAGCCTAAGTAGGTTTCATCTGAGGTTTCATTTGCATAGGCAAGTTTTAATTCAAAGACTTGATTTACTGTTTCACCATCAAGGTCATAGCGCAGCTTTGCCATCAGGTCATTTTTTTCAAAGCCTGTCTCACCGCCACCATCAAGCTCTTTAAAACCATCAGCCTGCATGTGCACGCCTTCAATTAAAAAACCAAAATTATCAATGGTGTCACCATAGTAAGCATGAGCTTTTGCTAACCCATCACTCCCCACAGATACATCAACTAAGCCTTCAGAGCTTTGCGGTACAGCACGGGTTACCATGTTTAACGAACCCGCTACGGTATTAGGGCCATATTTAATGGCTGCGGGGCCTTTAAACACTTCAATAGAAGTCATCTTAGACGTCATTGGGAAGTAATATGCCGATGCAGCAGAGTACGGCGCAGGGCCAATAAGTACCCCATCTTCCATGATATTAATCTTTTTACTACGTTCAGGGGTTGCACCACGAAAACCGATGTTTGGTCGTAAACCATAACCGTCTTCTTCACGAATATTCACGCCAGGTACGCTGTATAACACGCGGTTAATATCATCAAACTTAAATTGTTCAAGTGCCAGCTCATCAATCAATGTCGCAGAGCCCGTCGTTTTATTTAAACTCTGATCACGACCGATGATTTGCATTTGCTCCATGTAGCTATCATTGCTTTTAGCTGTTTCATCATCTTCGGCAGCAATGGCACTGTAACTTAGCAAAGAAGATTGAATGGCTAACACTAACGCTAATTTTTTAGTCATCAATAAACGATTCATTAGTCATTGTCTCCTGCTGATGTTTGCGGTAATTCTAAAGCCAAGGTGTTAATAAAATCAGATTTCAACGTATCTGTAACTGCTTTGACATCTGCGTGAGTTTCAACGACTTGTTGTTCATTATCAGTTAACGTTGCCGCTAAGCTTTGCTCATAGGCTTGCGCATTGGCAATGGCCGCATCAATACTTTGGGTAATCAATGCTGCTGTTGTTGCATCATTTTCATCAACGAGGTAATCATCGAAGCCAATACCTTGATCGCCTTCATACAAGGCTTTTAAAGCAATTAAGTTACTGGCGATATTATCAATTGAGTGAGCAGCTAGAGGAGATTCAACATCTTCAGGACAAACACTGGTACCACAGGTATTAGCAAAATACCCTAGCGGAGTGGCAAGCTTGCCATCTTTAGTGACACTGTCGATATAAAACAATGCATCACTGAGTTTGTTAACCGCTTCATGTACGGTAGCAAAACTACTTCCAGCCTCTCCCGCTGATTTTAATGTTGCAGCATAACCATTTTCACCAGACCACTCGGTAACAAGTTGATTGGCATTGTTGTTAATATCTTTTGCAACTTCGGCGGCAAACTCACAACGAGCAAGACGACGTGACTCATCGGTACGATTATCCCATCCTTCTGGAGTCACACTACCTGTGCAGCTATGCTCAAGGCTTGGATTAAATAATAAATACTCTAATGCCACCATGCCTTTACGTGCTGGAGTACGTGTTGTGATGTCGTATGGAGTACCGTTGATATCGTTGTTCTCAAACGAAACAACATCTAAATCAACCCCACAGCGACTCATTACAGGCCAAGAATAGATCTTGTTTCTTAATGCGCCATCATCATTTAATAATGGGCCAATTTGCATCATTTCAACACGCTGCCATTGATTCATGGTCGTGCGCCAGCTTTGTGCTGCTGTTTCTGTTGCTGAAGTGAGTGCAGCATTGTCAATGCTACCTTGTTGTAAACCAGCTTCTGCTTGACATAATGCGGCGATATCATTGGCTTGAGTTAAACTTTTAGCTGCAAACTGCTGGAAGGTCGGCGTAATAACACCATCGACAATATTGCTAATTAATGC
Organism: Shewanella sp. UCD-FRSSP16_17; assembly: GCF_001675935.1. Classification (NCBI taxonomy): domain Bacteria; kingdom Pseudomonadati; phylum Pseudomonadota; class Gammaproteobacteria; order Alteromonadales; family Shewanellaceae; genus Shewanella; species Shewanella sp. UCD-FRSSP16_17. Next base: position 351,604 of record NZ_LZFV01000024.1, on the reverse strand, counting down.
GGCTTGGTCAAAATCTGAAGAGGTATCTCCGTTATTACCGTAATCAGCGCCAGCTTCACTGCTGGTACTCTCGTTACAACCCACTAAAAAAGTGGCACTCATTGCGAGAAATAACATGGATAATGAATGCGGTTGTTTCATAAAATTCCCTTACTCTAAAAACGACAAAAGCTCGGTGTTTTTCAACACCAAGCTTTTTACTAATGTGAGGTCATATMACAATAGGATTTACCAGTTAGCAACGTTATCTGCATCAAGCTCATAGCTAGCTTGTAAAATATCACGCGCTTCGGTTAAGTCTTCGATATACCCATCAACATCACCCGTTAATTCTGGCTGTGTTGCGAATAATTCATGAACAGTTTCGAAGTCTTCATCACTGATGACTGCGTATTCACTGAACTGTAAACCTAATGCAAAACCTTTCATTTCTGAGTAATGCTTCGCTAGATTTTCGTAGTTGAAATCAGCACTGTCACCGCCAGTTGCTAGTGGTGCCAAATCAGCAGACACATCATTGATGTAATGAATAACTGTCGCAACGATTGCATTTTCCCACGCTTTCACGCCCGCCATTGCATAGGTTTCAAGCTCAGTCATTTGAGCCTCAGTTAAAGCACTGCCCACGTTATCATTGATGATTTTACGACCAGCAATAAATGCTTCCATTGCTTGCATGGTGTAATCCGTTGGCATTGCATTATCAGCAGTACCTAAATCACGCTTTGCTGCATTGACAGATTGGCCAAAGTTGTACTCTGAACGTAAATCAATTTTGCCGTCACTGTCGGTATCATGTGAGCCATTCCAGTCCGCACGACCTTCATCTTCTGTCACCTTACCGGCAATTTCTACATCGCTGTATTCAAGGTAGTTACGCGCTGCACCAAAATAGCCAAAACCTTCATCAAATTGATGCTCAAGGTTAGTGTAAGCAGCACCATCTTTAGCAGGGTTAATGTTGTCAGTCGTTAAGCCCTTACCTTCAGTATCAACACCAAAGTAATCATCTGCTGATTGAGAGTAAGTAATAGACATTAATAAGAATTTTTGAATTAATTGTGCTAAATCAACACCGTTTTCATCAATATATACTTTCGAGATGTCATTACCACGAACGTCTTGACGTACTTCACCGTTAATTTTAGCAACTGCATTATCAGCTAAACGATCAAATAACATATCGATAAGTGCTGAAGGTGTTGTAGAACCTTTCGCGCCCCAACCTGCAAATGCACCGTTATTCCAGTCTTCATGTTGACCAGTAGCATCATTACCAGCCACTTTATCAGTAAGGTTTTTGTATCCTGTTAGCTCAGAGATAAGCCCATCTTTTGAGTTATCAATAAAGGTAATCGCAATATCAGGGTACTGAGTATCTTCATCAGGGTTGTAGAAGTAATTCAACTTAGCCAGTACTTCATCTTTCGTTGTTAATTCGTTGCTGTCGATTTCAGCTTCTAATGTAGAAGAGATGTATTGATTTAATTCAGCAATTAAAATGTGACGAGCATTTTGGCCAGTATAGGTCACACTTGACTCGCCATCATTTAACTTACTGTCAAATACGTAGCGATCCATGATGTCATTAACCGTTACAGTCACGTCTTTGGTAAACGTTGCACCATCGCCATCCGTTGCTGTAATGGCTAAAGTAAATTCTGTTGATTCTGCAGCATCGGCATCTAACACAACACCGTCAGCTAATTTTAGTGTTGTGCCATCAATAACAAACTGGTCACTGGTCAATGAGAAAGTATGAGAATCACCAGCATCACTATCAGTTGCAGACAAAGCACCTACTGTCGCGCCAGCAGTGTTTTCATCAACAGTTGAATCAGAAAGAGAGATATCAGTTGGTGCAGAATTAGTGGGTTCTGTAGTACCAGAGCTATCAGAAGAGTCTGAACCACCACAAGCTGTAAGTAAGCCTAATGAAAGTGCGATAGTTGTCGCTAATACTGTTTTATTAAGTTGCATAAATTTCCCTTGATACAAAAACTGTAATTGTGAAACTAAAATGTTAATGACTTATCGATTGAATGATACATAAATGCAAATGATAATTCATCTTATTCGCAATATTTTTTTAATCATTGCTAATTTATGCTTGGCTAAACTTTATCCATACGCACCAAAAATTAAACTAAGCCTTTGAAAATAAACTATATAAATTCCACCCTATAAATTAAAACCAAACAAAAAGGGCTGCTCAAAGTGAGTAGCCCTTCTAGTAAAATCGATGTAGCACTATCTATATAGGCTATTTAATGTACTGAATTGTTATTAATTAATAATCTTTTGCCACCAAGAACGTTCATCACCGCAATTATCTACTGGGTTATAACTATCAACTCTCGCTGGTAGTGCTACCACATTATCGCAGTCAGCTTGCTTAGCGACACCTGTACTTCTATCAAAGTAACCTTGAGTAACGCCATTAACGGGCGTCATACGTAAGCCCAAAGGTGGACGCTGCTTTAAGAACGCTTGATAGACGGCCATGGCACCACTTGAGCCATATAATCCCGTTTTTGAATTATCATCCTGCCCCACCCAAATGGCAGCGACATTTCGCTCATCAAAGCCTGCAAACCAAGAATCTCGACTATCGTTACTGGTACCCGTTTTGCCCGCTAAATCCACATTAGGAAACGCTTGGCCTAATCGTTTTGCGGTACCATTTTTTACCACCTGATTCATCGCATATTGGACTAAAAAGTCAGTCGCGGGTTCTAGTCCTTGTGTTGCGCTTTCACGGCTCACTTTTAATGGCTGGTTATTCGTATCTAACACTGCAGTAATCGAACTTAATGGTCGATAACGACCGTTATTGGCAATGGTTTGATAAACTTGGGCAACCATATATGGAGAGCCATTAATAGCCCCTAATAGCATTGAAGGATAGCGAGGGATCGTCTCACTCCAGCCTGCACTGCTCATGGTTTTAGCTACGTTATCCACGCCAATTTCAATCCCGACGTTCACCGTCGGGACATTCATCGAGTTTTTAAAGGCTGTTAGTAATGGCACTTCGTCTCTGAACACTTTATCGACATTTTGTGGTGACCACGTCTTACCCTGACCGTTTTGTAAGGTAATCGGTTTATCTGCCACTGGAGATGCTAAGTTATATTTGTGACCTTGTTGTAATGCTGTGGCATACACAAAGGGTTTAACTAACGAGCCAATGGGCCTGCGGATTTCAACAGCACGATTAAAGCCATCAAAGCTAGGTACTCTGTCACCTACCATAGCGGCAATCCCATTCGTGTACTTATCTGTAACGACCATGCCCACTTGCACATTTTTCGCTCTTTCATCCAGCGTTTTCATGGTAGAAACTACGGCTTTTTCAGCTGCATCTTGTGCCATAGGATCTAACGTGGTGTAGACCTTCACACCTGACTGTTGTAATAAACTATCGCCATATCGACTGCGTAGTTCATTTTTAACCACGGCAAAAAAGGCTGGTAACTTTTGATGTACCGATTTATTAAAGTCACGCAAGCCTAGAGGTGATTCAACTGCGGCTTTGTATTGTTCAACATTTAACTTGTCGTCTTCCATCAGTAGACGAAGTACCAAGTCACGTCGATTTTGCGCACGCTCTGGTGAGCGCCATGGGTTGTAATATGAAGGCCCTTTAATTGCTGCGATCAAAAATGCTTGCTGTGAAACAGTGAGCTCTGCAATCGGGCGACCAAAATAAAACTGCGAAGCTAATCCCATACCATGTACGCCACGAGATTTGTCCTGCCCCATATAAACTTCATTTAAATAAGCTTCGAGGATTTCATCTTTGCTGTAGCGAAAATCAATAATGATCGCCATTAACGCTTCACGGATCTTACGTACAATCGAGCGCTCACTGGTTAAGAAGAAGTTTTTCGCCAATTGCTGGGTTAGCGTTGAGCCACCTTGAACGGTGCGCCCCGCGGTAATATTAACGATAGCAGCACGAGCTATGGCAAATGGGTTAACGCCATGATGTTCATAAAAACTGCGATCTTCTACTAGGATCAGTGCATCTACAATGGCTTGCGGCATCTCTTCTGTTGGCACAAATAATCTATCTTCACCACCTGAAGCTAAAATTCTATCTAACAATACAGGCTCTAAATGAAATACGGCCATTTGGCGTTTGTCTGACATACGCTGCACCGATGACACACCTTGGCTATCGAATGAAATCATCACTCGCTGAGCAACTTGATCGCCTTCGGGATGTAAAAACGGTCGACGCCATAATTCTATTTTGCTGCTTGATGCAGAAAACTCACCGACTTGCCTTGGGTTAGCGACTTTACGATATCCCAGTAATTTAAGCTCTGACAATAATTGCGGATGGCTAATGGCAGCGCCTGGATAAATCGCCATTGAGCGACTAAATACTTGGGCTGGTAAATGCCATTTCTGACCTTCAAATTTTCGGGCAATGATTTGATCGAGATAAATACCGTAAGAGCTAACGATAACTAAACCGATTAAACCCAGTTTCCACGTAAATGACCAAAGCGTTTTCCATTTCGAGCGACTATTTTTTTTGGGATTGACTCGTTTTACGCCAGATTTCTTGGACGATGATTTTTTAGCAGGTGCCTTTTTAGCTGGAGCCTTTTTAGACGAGTCTTTTTTTGCCGTTGGCTTTTTTATTCTGTCAGTCATAATTTGCGTAATTCTATTTCGTCCTTGGCTATTACTTTAAGCCTGGCGTTTTCTTTTTAGTAAATTTGGTTGCTGTCGTGTTGGCTGGGTCATCTGGCCATAAATGACGAGGGTATCGGCCTCGCATTTCTTTCTTTACTTCAACATAAGGCCCTTGCCAAAAACTGGCTAAATCTGCAGTCAACGCTATTGGACGCTGCGCAGGTGATAATAACTCCATGGTAACCACCAGCTTACCATGAAGCAGTAATGGACTTTGTGATAAACCTAATGCCTCTTGCAACCTTACCCGTAATAAAGCACGGCCACGAACCGAATGACTTTCTAGTACTTCATCTGACGCTTGATCGATATCTTCGCAGTCTTTATCACTCGCTTCGTCAATTTGATAATGAATGGGCGCTGATGTTCCAGTCGCCATTTTCCAATGAGTCGGCAGTAATTCATTTAAGGTTTGCTGCTGAGACCAAGTTAATAAGTTTTTAACTTGGCTCAATATATCCAGTTTTTGTAATTTAGCAATCGAATTAACATCGACTAAATACGGTGCTAACCATTCAGATAATGTCGCTAATAAATCAGCACTTTCTAACGATGGCCAGTCATACTCTGGTGCATATAACTGCGCAAGTTTTACTCGGCATTGTAACTGATAAAACCTCTCATCAAGGTTAAGAATACTTAACCCTTTAGATTGAATGTGGCTGATTAGCGCTTGGACAATTAAATCTGAATCAACGTTAGACTCAAGCGAGCGACTCACAATAAGTTCACCAATTTTCTGCTGCTTTTCAGCAAAAAACCGTCCTTTTGCTTCGTCCCATTCACAAACTTTATGTTCGGATATAAGCAAACCTAAGTCGTGTTTAAGGTGCTCGGGGTTTATCGCAGCAGCTAAATATACCCGCCCAGCATTGCGCCCTTGAGATTCTTGAAAGTCGGCCACAACAAGCCATTCATGGGTCGACATATTATCTTCAATATCAATCGTTACCCCAGTACCGTTACTAAGCCTAAATCCTTGCTTACCACGAGCTTGAGCAATTCTATCTGGGTATGCCAAAGCCAGTAATGTGCTGATATCACGACTTGCAGCATCACGAGCAAGTTGTTTAATGTCTGAGGAAACTGATAATGACGCTTGCCATTTGTTAACTTGTGCCGCCATCAAACCTTGCGTAGCTAGTGGTAGATACTGGCTAATATCGACGCCTTTTTTCGGTAGCCCGCGCGCTTCTAACACCGCAGCTAATAAACACGCCAGCGACACTAATTCCGATTGCTTTTGCGTCTTAGCCAATACAGTCGATTGCAATAGCATATGTGCTAACCGAGGATGGCAGCCTAACTCATAAGCCGCTTTGCCATGTGGCGAAATTTTATGATTAGCATCCACAAGCTCAAGTTGCGTTAATAACTGCCACGCTTTTTGTTGATGGATTGCGGGCGGCGCAGTAAGCAGTGGTAAGTTTTCAATATTGCTTTCCCCCCAATAAGCACATTCTAATGCCATGGTGGTTAATTCACTGACACTGATTTCAGGCGCTTCTGCTTTAGATAAACGGCTTTGTTCTTCTTGCGCCCATAAACGCACACAACAACCTGGAGCAAGTCGTCCAGCACGACCTGCACGTTGGATAGCAGAAGCTTGGCTAATGCGTTTAAGAGATAGTCGGCTCACGCCAGTACGAGGATTAAAGCTTGCTTCTCGCTTATAGCCACTATCGACAACAAGGGTTATTCCATCAATAGTTAAACTGGATTCGGCCACGTTGGTTGCCAGCACAATTTTACGTTTGCCTTTCGGCGCACCAGCAATTGCGTTATCTTGCTCAGCTGGCGTCAGATCACCGTAAAGAGGGCATAGAAGAAATACCTGTGTATCAACCTTTTGACTTAATAAACGCTGCAGTTTATTGATCTCCCCCTTACCGGGTAAAAAGGCGAGGATAGAGCCCATTTGATATTGCTGCGGCACATGTGATGAGTTGTTTTTTACAGATTCTGCAATCACATTTGCCATGTGTTCTAGCCATGGTTGTTGCCGAGTCACTGGTCGATAAACCTGTTCAACATCAAAGCTGCGCCCTTCACTAACCAATAGTGTCGCCTCAGGCATAAGCTGCTGAAGCGGCAAGCCAGCTAACGTCGCCGACATTGCGATAAGGGTTAAGTCATCCCTTAAGGAATCTTGTACTTCTAGAGTAAGTGCTAAACCAAGGTCAGTAGGTAAGTGGCGTTCATGAATTTCGTCGAATATGATCACATCAATTCCATTGAGCTCTGGATCTTGCTGGATCATACGAGTGAGTATACCTTCGGTGACTATTTCTAAGCGCGTATGACGACTAACCTTAGTGTCACCTCGAACACGATAACCAACGCTATCACCTACTTTCTCACCTAATGATTGAGCAATAAAATGTGCCACACTCCGAGCGGCGACTCGCCTTGGTTCAAGCATCAATATTTTGCCGTTAATACTTGGCCAACTGAGCATAGCCAAGGGCAATGCCGTTGACTTACCCGCTCCAGTAGGGGCTTCAAGAATAATTTGACGATGTGTTGATAGCGCTTGTTGCAGTGGCTCGAACAAGGCTTGAATAGGTAATTGGCTCAAAAAAATAACTTACACAAGAAAAAACTGAAGTCAGTTTACTCACAATCGCTTGTTGATGCTATCTCAACAAGGATTGTGTTATGTCTGCGCCATATGACAAAGAAAGGGTTGATATGATAAGTTTTCGCAGCTTCGCTGGGCCTATATTCAGTCGATCAGCCAAGGTTGTCTTAGCCCAGAATCTAGTTCCATTAATCGTGTCGGCTTACCAATCGCGTAACCTTGAGCATAATCTACACCTAATTCACGCAATAAAAGTCCGATGTTTTGATTTTCAACAAACTCGCCAATCACTTCAAAATCCATGTCTTTACCTAGCTGGCAAATAGCAGACACAATGGCTTTGTCACTGCGATCATCACATACATTCACAACAAATTGACCATCAATTTTGACGTAATCTACATCAAGGCACTTCAAATAAGCAAAGCTTGAGAAACCTGAACCAAAATCATCCAAGGCAAGTTTACAACCAAGCGGTTTTAACAAATCAATCAAGGCTGTGGCTTGTTCAAGTTGGCTAACTGCGGCGGTTTCAGTGATTTCAAAACATAACTTATCAACTAATTCAGGTTCAACCATTAAGCGCATTTCAAGCCAGCTCATGAATTTACTATCTGATAAAGACACTGCAGATAAATTCAGTGAAACCATCTTAAGGTCGTCCCAGGTCTCCATATGCCTTGAGCCCCACTTCAACAAGTTGTCGATAACCCAACGATCGATACGAGATGCGAGGTTATAACGCTCAGCTGCAGGTAAAAATACTCCAGGAGAAACATAGCGGCCATCTTCTTGAACCATCCGCAGTAAAATTTCCATATGAATGCCAGTATCTTTAGAAGACAGCGGCTCTATCAATTGGAAAAATAACTCAAACTGGTTAAGCGCTAATGCCGAGATAATATCCACAGACGCTAGCATTTGATTATAAAGCTGGTGCATTTGCGGATCATTTTTACTGTAAAAGTGCCAGCGATTTCGGCCATCTTCTTTCGCAATCCGACAAGCGGCATCCGCTTGACTCATGACGCTATAAATATCTTCTGAGCGGGAGTTAAGCTCGGACATGCCCATACTCATACTGACGTTATGAGTGATCTCCCCCCATGTGAATTCATGCTCTGAGAGTTGCTGACAAATCCGGCTCGCCACTTGCTCTGCTGAGGCTTTATCGGAGTGATACATTAAAATACCAAACTCATCGCCGCCTAAACGGGCCACAATATCCCCAGTACGAAGCAGAAGACTCAAGCGCTTGGATACCTGACAAAGCAATTCATCACCCGCTTGATGTCCACTGACATCGTTAATGACTTGGAATTGGTCCAGATCTAAAAACGCAACACAAGCAGGTAACCTATCTTTCTCATTTATGGTTTCTTCGAGCATCGCCTCAAACTGCACCCGATTAGGTAAGCCTGTTAGCGGGTCATAATTTGATTGAAATGACAGTTCATCTGCTAAACGATATCGCTCAGAAATATCTTCAACCATCATGAGTAGTCGATGCTCAATATCAAGAGCACGACAAAAACTCATTTTATACCAGTGCTTAACACCTGAAACGATCAAGGGCAGTTCACACCAAGATTGGTGTAGTGCGCCTTCTCTAACGATGTGTAAACAATCCTCAAGCAATAAATGATCATCTGAATTAATCACAGAAAATAGACTTTTGCCTATGGTAAAAGGCAGGCTTTGACTGGCAACATGATTTTGATTACTGACATTATTGTCAGTACCAATCAGCGCACACGCTACAGGTAATTGTTGGAATAACTCAAGGTATTGTATTTCTTTGTTTTGCAGTAATTCTGATACTCGAGTGAGCTCTGCATGTGAGCAAAGCTTTAGCGCAAATTCATTAGTGAGATAAAACTGGCAATCATCTCCACCAGTAGCGTTTACCGACCAATTAGCTTGGTGTTGATAAGGGGTGAGACATAGCCGAGTATGACCGATTTGCGCCACATGATTAATCAATAGTCTTATCGGTTTAGCTAAAGAGTGACAAAATTGATTGAGTCCATCCACTAACGGCGCTGAAAAATGTAAATCATCATGTTCAGCTTGGTCACAATGAGGAAATAACCCACTATGGTTATTCAATAAGAGTTGCTCACACAAGTCAGGATAAGAAGCGAGTGATAAACCGAGTAACTCTGCTGTTTGCGCATCAGAGTCATACACTTTTAAAGCATTGGCTTGCACAACACAGTCACTGGTGATGTGTTCTGATATTTGAGACAGTACGATCACTACGCCGTCACAGCCTAGTTTCTGCGTTAATAGCTCAACTTCTGCTGTGACTTTCTCTGATGATAAAAAGCGACTTAATTCAGATGACTGTTCACTGACCCATACCGATTTAAATTCGCTATCAACCATTATGCGACTCATTAATATTTGGCAATGTAGCTCTCATTATTGCTAAGATTTATCCAACCTCATGTTCGATAAATTCAATGGATTTTGTGCTGCTTGCATTAATCTTAGATTAAAAACGACAACTTTTTACATTAAATTAATTGTATTTAGTAACTAAATTACCCCATTAGCGACCCGCAAGCGATACAATTTGATTCAAGATATTTATAAGGATGGACTAATGTCTAAAAGTGTTAACAAACGCACTTTTGTCGGTTTTTCGGTTGGTGATTCAATCGCCAATGAGTTAAAGGCACAGCAAACCTTCATAAAGCCGTTAGTCGCTCAGAAAGCTAAAACCGTAGCAAAAGAGAACTTTCATATCACTGCCGCTTTTTTAGGAAATACAAGCTTGGCTGATAGGGTTGCACTTGGGCGCTTAATTGAAGCAGAAACCTTTCATGCTTTTACCGTATCAATGCCCCATATTGCTCATTGGCCACAAGCTAAGCTAATTTGTGCAGAGGGGATGGCTGTTGATAAGCTATCTTACATAGCCAACCAATTACAGAATATGGCAAAAGAATTAGGCCTTATGCAAAGTCAACACGACTACCGACCCCATGTAAGCTTATTTAGACATTGCACCTTACCAAGTGAGCAAACAAGTTTTCCATTCTTATTAAAGGCACCGATTACCGTCACAGCAACACAACTGACGTTATTTGAATCCCTCAATTTGCCTGGTGGGGTTAAGTATCTACCTATTCAGCACTGGCCTCTTACGCCATAAGTTCAACTGCTGTTCCAGTGGTTCAGTTTTGATGAAAGCCCAATAAAAAAGCCGCAATATTGCGGCTTTTTTATCTTATTAGCGTCAATACGACACTATCGAATTTACTCTTCTAGCAAAGCGGCAATAGTAAGTACACCATGCCCTGTCGCGCCAGCGCTCCATAACGCTGAATCAGAAGATGAGTAAGCCGCGGCTAAATCCATGTGTAACCAATTCATTCCCGGCGTGACAAAGCGCCACAAGAAGCCTGCGGCATTAGATGCACCACCTGCTCCACCACCTTTCATAGCACGACTGTTAGCTGTGTCAGCAAAAGGAGAAGGACACATATCTTTGTGCCATTCATTTAACGGTAATGGCCAAACATTTTCAGAAACGCCAGCAGCTTTTTGTTGCACACGTTGTAAGGTTTCTGTTTGTGGCGAGAATATCGCATTATAATTATCACCCACTGCCATCACAGCAGCGCCGGTTAGCGTAGCAGCATCAATGATCAATTCAGCCCCTGTGTCTGATGCAGCTTGCAAACCATCCGCTAAAACAAGACGACCTTCTGCATCAGTATTTACGACTTCTACAGTGACGCCATTTTTGTAAGTCAGAATATCGCCCAATTTATATGCATGGCCACTAATTAGGTTTTCCGCACAACATAAGAACAACTTAACGCGTTTATTTAAACCGGCTTTCATTGCCAAGCCCAGTGCCGCAGTAACAGTTGCTGCACCGCCCATGTCACACTTCATGTCTAACATGCCAACAGAAGGCTTAATACTGTAGCCACCAGAATCAAATGTGATGCCTTTTCCGACTAACGCTGTCGAAACAGGTGCATCATCACCAAGCGGATTAAAATCTAACACTAACATTGCAGGTGGACGCTCACTGCCACGCCCAACAGCGTGCAAACCAATCCACTGCTTTTCAAGTAGTTCTTGACCTTCAACAATTTCGTAGCTGACATTGTCACCACCAATCGCTTTTAACCAATTAGCAGCATGATTGGCGAGTACCACTGGTGACAGCTCTTCTGGTGTCTCATTGACTAACATACGCGCAAAGCTAGCCGCTTCGAAACGATGGGTTAATGTGGTTTGAGTCGCTTCATCGCCACACCAACGTACTTCAAACTCGCCTCTTGCCGTTGTAAAGCCTTGAGAGAAAGCCCACTGTGAGTCGATATTCCATAATTCACCTTCAAGCTGGACACTTGTAACACCTTGAGCGCGAATTTTTCGAGCCGCCATTTGTACCTGGCGAAGTACATCCGAATCAGTTAAATGAATTAACGCTTGAGTACCTTGATAAGTCACACTTGCTTTGCCCCAAAGGCTTTGTGGCGCATCTTGTGTTAGGGCAACGGTCATTATTTGCATTATTTTGTCCTTATTATTCTGCTTGTGCTGTTCTTTTTTAGTGCTGTTTAGTTTTTTAATCGTTGTTGTGCTGTTCTTACATTGTAACGTTTGTTTCCAATGGGCTAAGTGTACTGTAAATCGGTAATGAAACGAGACTAAAACCAGCACAAAGATTAATATTAATTGTTAAAAAGAATGTACTGCTAAAAATAGCCACTCACAGTAAAATCAACCTAGCATTCGCTCTTACTTATGCGCCCTTGAATAGTAGTTGAAGTCATACAAGCCCATGATATAACCTTTGCCTAAATAAAGTGAAAGTGATGATGCCAGTATGCATTCACTCCAAATCACTCAGCACTCCCAATCAGCCCTTTATTGCCTGGAGCACACTTTCTTATGGACTTTACCCCACCTTTACAAAAAGGAACGTTACTCAAACGCTATAAACGCTTTTTAGCTGATGTAAAACTAGAAGATGGTAGTGAGATTACCATTCATTGCCCAAATACTGGCTCAATGAAAAACTGTTTATTCCCAGGTGAAACCGTTTGGTTTTCCACATCTGACAACCCTAAGCGTAAGTACCCACATACTTGGGAAATCAGCGCTACGCCTGAGCAGCACTTAATCGGTATTAACACAGGACGTGCGAATGCCTTAGCCGAAGAGGCAATTAAATCAGGTGTAATCACTGAGCTTTCGGGTTACGCCAACATTAAACGAGAAGTAAAATACGGTGACGAAAATAGCCGAATTGATATTTTACTGAGTGATGACACACAGCCGCTGTGCTATGTAGAAGTGAAAAGTTGTACATTATTAGAGCAAACAGTAGGGTATTTTCCTGATTCTGTCACAGCTAGGGGGCAAAAGCATTTGCGTGAGCTAATGCATATGGTTAGTCTAGGTCATAGAGCAGTGTTATTGTTTGTCGTACAGCATTCAGGCATTAATCTCGTTCAAGCGGCAGAGCATATCGATCCACAATATGCATTATTACTTAAACAAGCGGTCAATAGCGGCGTTGAAGTTTTAGCTTATCAAACTGAAATCTCAGCAACCTCAAGTATCATTACCCGTTCATGCAAAGTTATTGTTTAGTTCAAAAATGAAAAAAATACTAATCAAATAGTTTGCCACGCTATAGAGTTTCTGCTATAGATAGCGGCCATAAATTTTACGACGCACATAAATCGCTAATTATTACAGGAGATGCGTTATGCCTGAAGGCACCAAAAAACTCGGCGTACTCGCTATCGCAGGTGTAGAACCTTACCAGGAAAAAGCTGGTGAGGAGTATATGGGTGAAGAGCAACGTGGTCATTTTAAAATGATTTTAGAAGCTTGGCGTAACCAGTTACGTGAAGAAGTTGATCGCACGTTGAACCATATGCAAGACGAAGCTGCAAACTTCCCAGATCCAGTTGATCGCGCAGCCCAAGAAGAAGAGTTTAGTTTAGAATTACGTGCTCGTGACAGAGAACGTAAGCTGATTAAGAAAATTGAAAAAACACTGCAAAAAATTGAAGAAGATGATTTCGGCTTCTGTGATTCTTGTGGCGTTGAAATCGGTATTCGCCGTCTTGAAGCTCGTCCAACTGCTGATCAATGTATCGACTGTAAAACACTTGCAGAGATCAAAGAAAAGCAAATGGCTGGCTAATACAGCAACCACTGAGAACTGTATATTCAGCTTATCAGATCGTAGGGCGAGATTATTCTCGCCCTTTGTTTTGGTATTTTTTATCGACTTCCACGCCAAAATCAATTTTGTACTGAACGCCCTTCTAAACATATATAGCAATAATAATGGGCAACAATAAGAAAGGCTCAATACCCTTTCTGATAATGATTTTGCTAACTTAATGTGTTCAACATTTCGATTTCAATTAAGGGTTTTGTCGTGAACTCACCAGATTACATTGGCCGCTTTGCCCCTTCCCCTTCTGGCCCTTTACATTTTGGCTCACTTATCGCTGCACTGGGCAGTTTTTTAAGAGCAAAACATCAGCAGGGCCAATGGTTAGTCAGAATCGAAGACATTGATCCTCCAAGAGAAGTTGCCGGTGCGAGTGATGACATACTCAGAACACTTGAAGCTTATGGCTTACACTGGGATCAAACAGCGTTATTTCAACGTGATCGTAGCGAAGTTTATCAACGGCATATTAATGAATTGCTTAACAATGACCAAGCCTACTATTGCCAATGTACTCGTAAACAAATTGGGTTAATGGGTGGCACTTATGACAGTCGTTGTGGCTCACTATCACCTAGGTTAACCCAAGGTGCGATTCGTATTCGCAATCATGCAAAAGTGAGTCAATTTCACGATGTTGTGATGGGAGACGTTAGCGTAGGTGATGATTTTGCTGGTGAAGACTTCATTATTAAGCGAAGCGATGGCTTATTTGCCTATCAACTTGCTGTAGTCATCGATGATGCTTTTCAAGGGATCACTGAAATTGTTCGTGGTTCTGATTTGCTAGAAACCAGTTGCAGACAATTGAGTATGAATAATATTCTTGGTTTTACTTCACCAAGCTGGTTGCATTTACCCCTTGCTTGTACCAAGCCTGGCTTTAAATTATCAAAACAGAATTATGCGAATGCTATCGATGTAAAACACCCTCAGGCCAGTATTAACGCCGCCTTGAGTTTTTTAGGTCAAGCAGAGGTTGATATCGATAATGTCGATATCATGCTAAAACAAGCTATCGAACAATTTAAGATAGCCGATATTCCTCAAGTATCTGAGATTCTGATAGCGCAGTGATATACTCATTAGCTTACAATTGGTATATCATAGCCGCCAGATTTTTAACCATTTAATTCTAACCATTAATCGTATCGTTCGAGGTGTATTATTTTTCGCCGTATTAGTCAGTTCTGCAGACAACTGTTTGAAGACAATAAATCCACTCCTGTCAATGAACCAGAAGTTCAAGATGACGGTCTTCGCTTGGACATTGTCACCAGAGATGCCCATACAATCTCTCGACGTCAAATCAGTGAAAATGCACTTAAAGTACTTTATCGACTCAGCAAGTCTGGCTATAAAGCTTACTTAGTTGGCGGTGGTGTTCGCGATATTTTATTAGGTATGGAACCAAAAGATTTCGATGTCGTGACTAATGCGACCCCTGAAGAGATCAAAAAATTATTCCGTAATAGCCGACTCGTTGGTCGTCGATTTAGATTAGCGCATATTGTGTTTGGTCGTGACGTCATTGAAGTGGCAACGTTTCGTGGTCATCACGGTGAAACTGATGACAAGATTTCGAAATCGAATGCTGAAGGCCGTTTATTGCGTGATAACGTCTATGGCGAAATCGATGAAGACGCTGAGCGTCGTGACTTTACCATCAATGCACTTTATTACGACATCAGCGATTACTCTATTCACAGCTATGGCGGCGGTATTCGCGATCTTGATGACCGTACCATACGTTTGATAGGCGATCCTGAAACCCGTTATCGTGAAGACCCTGTCAGAATGCTACGCGCGGTTCGTTTTGCGACAAAACTCGATATGAGTATCGAATCCAAAACGGCTGAGCCCATTAACGCATTAGCGCCATTATTAAAAGATATCCCAGCCGCAAGAATGTACGAAGAAGTACTCAAGTTATTCTTTGCCGGTAAAGCAAAAGCTAACTACGACATGATGCGTGATTTCGGTTTATTTCAGCCATTATTCCCGCAAATTTCAGCACTGATAAAAGAGCAGCCAAACGGCAATACAGCCAAAATGCTTAATGCTGTAATGACGAATACCGATTTACGTGTTAGCCAAGACAAACCTGTTACACCAGCGTTTTTCTATGCAGCGTTATTATGGTACCCATTAAAACAACGTGCTGATGATATTGCCCTAGAAAGTGGTTTAAGCCATTACGATGCGCACGTCGCCGCAATGGGTGATGTGATGGAGCAGCAATGCCGCACTATCAGTATCCCACGTCGATTTAGCACTCCCGCTAAAGATATTTGGCAATTACAACTGCGTCTTGAGCGAAGCCAAGGCACTCGTGCCTTTAAACTGCTTGAGCACCCTAAGTTTCGCGCTGCATATGACTTACTGCTGTTACGTGGTGAAGCTGAAGGTGGCAATATAGGGAAAATTGCGACTTGGTGGAAATCATTTGTTGAAGCAGATGAAACAGAGCGCTCTGACATCGCTAAAAGCAGCAATAAAAAAGGCCCTAGCCGCAACAGAAACGCCCATCAGCGCAAACGTCGTCGCCCAAAGCCTAAATCAGATAACTCAGGTTCATCTGAAGTAAAACCGACTAACAAAGGTTAATCATGAGCACCACAGTCTATGTGGCGTTAGGCGCAAACCTTAATGACCCAGTACAACAACTTGAAGATGCGGTACTGGCTTTAAGAAGCATTGCAGAAAATAATGCGGTGACCATCTCGCCGCTATATCGCTCTGTGCCTATGGGTGATGTTGAACAGCCAGATTATGTCAATGGGGTAGCAAGCTTTAACACGAACTTGACTCCCATAGCCTTACTTGATGCCTTACAACATATTGAAAATACCCAGGGCAGAGTCAGAGAAGTCCGCTGGGGGCCTCGTACATTGGATCTTGACTTGTTGCTTTATGGGCAAGAGTGCATTGACACACCAAGACTCACCGTCCCCCACTACGGCATGAAACAGCGCAGTTTTGTACTCATTCCATTGGCAGACATTAATCCGCAATTAATACTGCCTTGTAATACTGAATTAACACACTTAATTACCAGTGAAATGCGGGCTGAATTAGTCCAACTTTAATCAGCACTTAGCAATACGCACCGCAAATCGATAACTTGAATATGAATAACTTTTAAGAGTTTATTATGTCAAAAGTCACTAGCTCAACCCTTATCAAATTCAAACAAGAAGGTAAGAAATTTACCGCACTCACCGCATACGATGCGAGCTTTGCCGGCGCATTTGATAATGAAGGCATCGACGTTTTGTTGGTTGGCGACTCATTAGGGATGGTACTTCAAGGCCACAACGACACCCTACCTGTTACAGTCAATGATATTGCGTATCACACAGCCAGTGTTAATCGAGGTTGCAAACGAGCGTTACTGATCGCTGATATGCCGTTTATGAGTTATGCCACGCCAGAACAAACCATGACCAATGCCAGCATCCTAATGCAAGCAGGGGCAACCATGGTCAAACTTGAAGGCGGTGAATGGCTACTAGAAAGTGTGAAAATGCTGACTGAGCGCGGTATTCCAGTCTGTGCACACTTAGGCTTAACGCCTCAATCAGTACACGTATTTGGTGGCTTTAAGATTCAAGGTCGTGAAGAAGACAAAGCCCAACAAATGGTCGATGATGCATTAGCACTACAAGCTGCTGGCGCTCAGTTATTGGTTGTTGAATGCATCCCTAGTGCGCTAGCAAAACGTATCACTGATGCGCTAACGATTCCTGTCATTGGGATTGGAGCGGGACGTGATACTGATGGTCAGATCCTTGTTATGCATGATGTACTTGGGATCTCTAGCGGTTACATCCCTAAGTTCTCTAAAAATTACTTACAACAAACTGGTGAAATTCGAGCAGCAGTAAGAGCCTACATTGAAGAAGTGGCTAATGGTACATTCCCAGCTGACGAACATGCGTTTAATTAATAACGCACTCTTTAATCGTTTATAGGTCAATATCAATGATTACCACAGCGAACATTGCTGAAATTAGAGCGCAAGTAAAACAGTGGCACATGCAAGGCGATACCGTTGCCTTTGTGCCAACGATGGGCAACCTTCACAAAGGTCACATTACCTTAGTCACTGAAGCACTAAAACGTGCGGATCATGTGGTCGTATCAATCTTTGTTAATCCTATGCAATTTGGTCAAAACGAAGATCTTGATGCCTATCCAAGAACGTTACAAGCAGATAGTGAAGCATTGGTAGCCGCTGGCGCGGAACTCTTGTTCACCCCCACACCAGACATTATTTATCCTAAAGGGTTAGCGCAACAAACCTTCGTAGAAGTCCCTCATATTGGTGATGAGTTTTGCGGTGCAAGTCGACCAGGTCATTTCCGTGGTGTCGCTACTATCGTTTGTAAGTTATTTAATATTGTTCAAGCTGATGTCGCCGTTTTTGGCCGTAAAGATTACCAACAGTTAATGGTCATCACTGCTATGGCTGAAGATTTATCATTACCGATTGAAATTGTAGGCATTGWCACAATACGTGAAGCCTCAGGTTTAGCGATGAGCTCGCGAAATGGCTATCTAACGACAGAGCAAAAACAGCAAGCTGCCACCATTAAACGGACCATGGATGCAGCTGCGCAACATGTTATGGATGGTAAAACAATCACTGAAAGCGAGGCTGTAGCCGCTGACATGTTGACCCAAGCAGGCTTTAAAATAGATTACTTTTCAATAAGAAATGCTGTCAATTTAGCCATTGCGACTGCAGATGATAAACACCTTGTTATCTTAGCTGCCGCCTACCTTGGCAACACACGATTAATCGATAACCTCACTTTCCAACGTTAATCTATTCACCACTTGCCCTGTAAGACTTAGCTGATTTTTCACTAAGTCTTACATATTTAAAGCAAAGTTCTTCAGTGCCAATAAAAAATCTACTGTCAAAAAACTGGTTTTCTCGTTAAAATTAGGCCATAGTAAAAAAGTATACCTACATTATCGTTACAACCGACTATAATGATTTACAAACTTCTAGAGCCAATGGACATTGGCCAACTAGCGGTAAGCAACGGATATATTTTTTAACAAAAGGTGTTAAAAGGATATTTGTTTATCAAAAGGATATGTGGCCGCATGCCAATTAGACTACTACTAACATTGATGATTGTATTATTTATGGGGCCGACGTTTGCCTCTGCAAATACAATATATAAGTGTATGAAGGACAACAAAATTGCCTTCAGCCAAACGGTCTGTCCGAAAGAATTTCGTCAGCATAAAATTGAATATGAATTAGGTATCACAACCGAAGTCGATTCTGACAAAGTCGTATTAAAAGAAGATCCGTTAAAAGCACTATTGAAAAAAGAAACCATCTCAAAAGAGAAACTGATCCAGTTGCTCGATAGTGAGGTGTATCGCCTTAAACAAGAAAATAGCTATTTTGAAATTTTACGTGCAAGCGAAATACAAAAGCTAGATAGAAATCGTTACTGGCATAAAAAAGAAAAAGATGATCCAGACTATGTGGAAGATTTAGGTGAAATTAATCATCGCTTTGATGAGTTAATGAAAAATAACCGTCATGTCATCATCGTGCTCATCGAGCACAAAAACAAAATTCTTGCTGAAAGCGCCAATGATGGCGCTCTAGCAAAAGAAGAAGGCTAACGAACTCTTAGGCCGTTAGCCTTTACTTTTCTCACATTTAAGCATTGTCATCTTGAAAACTTAATCAGGTTTAAAGACCCCTATCACATCACCTGTGGCTTTTTTGGCAACTTTCACCTCAGTTTGTTGCTCACGATAATCACAATCTGTGCATTCTACAGTTTCAATCCCATTTTCTTTAAATAACTGAATGCTATCTTGCGCATGACATTTAGGGCATTTAGCTCCAGCTACAAAGCGTTTCTTAATTTTTGTCATAATTTTATTATTTTTCTTCTACACATTTATCAATTCAATATCATTATTTTGCCATAGTTGTACTAATCCAGTCTCGCTCTGGTATTAAAAAACTATCAATTACGCTATTATCCCTGCACTTTTTGTCTTATCACCAATCAAGTTGCTATTCATGATTAACATCAGTCAAGCCCAGCTCATCCGTGGAACAAAAACCTTACTCGATGACGCCGATCTCACCGTATACCCTGGTCATAAAGTTGGCCTAGTAGGCGCAAACGGAACCGGTAAGTCTTCATTGTTGGCCTTGATTTTAGGTAACTTACAACTCGATAAAGGTGATTTTAGCCTTCCAGCAGGCTGGCAAATTGCGACTGTAGCGCAAGAAACGCCTGCATTGGAAGTCTCAGCATTAGAATACGTGCTTGATGGTGACGTTGAGTTTAGACAACTTGAGGCTCAACTTAATCAAGCACAAGAAGATAATGATGGTCATAACATTGCGCTTATCCATGGCAAAATTGACGCTATTGGTGGCTATGCAATCCGATCACGAGCGGGGGCATTATTAGCGGGCTTAGGTTTTAGTGAAACAGAACAAAGTAGCCCAGTAAAAAGTTTCTCTGGTGGCTGGCGTATGCGCCTTAACTTAGCACAGGCTTTATTATGTCGCTCTGATCTTTTACTTCTCGATGAACCTACCAACCACTTAGATTTAGATACCATGTATTGGCTTGAAGGTTGGATTAAAGCATATCAAGGCACACTGATCCTTATCAGTCATGACCGTGACTTTATTGATGGTATTGTGGATGAAATTGTTCACGTCGAGCATGCAAAGCTTAACTATTACAAAGGTAATTACAGTGCCTTTGAACGTATTCGTGCTGAACGCCTATCGCAACAACAAGCCGCATTTGAACGTCAACAAAAAGAACGTGCCCACATGCAATCTTTTGTCGATCGTTTCAGGTATAAAGCCAGTAAAGCCAAACAAGCTCAAAGCCGCTTAAAAGCCTTAGAAAAAATGGCTAACCTGTTGCCTTCTCAAGTAGATAGTCAGTTCCATATGGCATTTAGAGAGCCTGATGCCCTACCAAATCCGCTAGTGACCATGGAAAATGTTTCTATTGGTTACGGTGATAAAACCATTTTAAGTGAAGTAAAGCTCAACCTTGTGCCAGGGGCTCGTATTGGCCTACTTGGACGCAATGGTGCAGGTAAGTCGACCTTAATTAAGCTGCTTACTGGAGAATTAGCACCGAAAACAGGTAAATACCAACCTAATCCAGGACTAAATATTGGTTACTTTGCCCAGCATCAAATCGAATTTTTAAGTTTGGATGATAGCCCATTGCAACATATGGTGCGGTTAGCGCCAAATGCCAAAGAGCTTGAATTACGTAACTTCTTAGGTGGGTTTGGCTTTAATGGTGATATGGCTTTGTCTGCTGTCGGGCCATTTTCAGGTGGTGAAAAAGCCCGCCTGGTATTAGCGCTATTAGTTTGGCAAAAACCAAACGTTTTGCTATTAGATGAACCCACCAACCACCTTGATTTAGAAATGCGTCATGCGCTGACAATGGCCTTACAAACTTTTGAAGGTGCCATGGTCATCGTGTCACATGATCGACATCTTTTACGGTTAAGCTGTAGCGATTATTACCTTGTTGACCAAGGCGCTGTTAAACCATTCCAAGGCGACTTAGACGACTATCATCAATGGCTGCTTGATGCGGCAAAAGCTGCACAACCGGTTTCAGATGATAATAATGTAAAGCCAGCTGTCGATAAAAAGCTGCAAAAACGGTTAGAAGCAGAGTTGAGACAAAAGGTATCGCCTTTACGTAAGCAACAAATCAAACTTGAAACTCAACAGCAAAAAATAACCAGTCGTTTAAGTGAGCTTGAAACAGAATTGGCAGATGGTTCACTGTATGAAGCTGAAAATAAAGCTAAAATGACGAAAGTGCTCAATGAACGAACAGAACTGACTCAAGCGATGGATGAAAGTGAAATGACTTGGCTAGAGCTACAAGAGCAAATCGAAGTTATTGAACAAGCATTTACGCTTAGCTAATTAAGTTATCAGTATTATTGGGGGGTTAACACTGTCAGCCCCGCTTGAATCACATAACGTCATTCAAGCAATGGAGTACCAATTTACAACAGGGCTAGAGTAAACAGGCACAAGCCCTATTGATGGACGCTAATATTTAAGGAGAAATAGCCAGTGCAACAGTTTAATTCGTTACTTTGGCGTGATTGTGATAACCGTTACGCCACTCATCGTTTAAGCTATATTAGCGTGCAAGACGATTATCAGGTCAATATTAATCTCCTTTTACTCGCTCAATATCTCGACCAACAGCAGCACCCTTTAGCGCTCGCTCAATGGGAAAGCTTAGCTGCAACTATTGAAGATTGGGATACCAAAGTGGTTTCGCCTTATCGTAAATTACGCCGCCTAGCAAAAACCTATTTGCAACCGGGGGAGTATCAACAGATGTTGGATATCGAGCTCATGATGGAGAGAAAAACCCAGCAAATGTTGCTTAAAAAGCTGAATCAGTTTGAAGCAGAAGGTGTTAGCGTGGTTGTTAACAATGACAATGACACCTATAACACGGACAATTATTTGTGTTTATTTGGTATTGATGCTGACTACTTTACCGGTCAGCAATCTGCTTAACATCATTTTGCTGGTTATCGCGTCTCAATAACCAGCAAAATGTTTATTAAAGATATCTAGCCTAAATTCTTAGCTTTACCATCTTAACGATTAGGTTTTTGTGTCATAGGTTGATGTTGTGGTAGCTTCAATGAAATCACTGCAGCCAACGCAATAAATCCACTTGAAATCCACAGGCACGCTTCTAAACCGTATTGCTGAAACACCCAACCAGACAACAATGTGCCTATCAGTCTACCCATGGCATTTGCCATGTAATAAAAACCGACATCGAGAGACACGCCGTCTTGATCTGCATAGCTGACAATTAAATAGCTATGCATCGACGAATTAACCGCAAACAAGCCGCCAAAAATCAATAAACCACCGATCAATACTGTTTGGCTATGCCAGTCTGATACTAAAGCCAAAGCAATCAATCCAGGAATAACAGCTAATATCCCAGCCCAAACAAATGCGCTTTTACCATCCGGCACCTTGCCTTGCTTTTTACCAGTAAAGTAAGGAGCAAAAGATTGCACAGCGCCATAACCGATAACCCATGTCGCTAAAAACCCTCCGACATACCAATGATCCCAATTAAACTGACTGGCTAAATACACTGGCAAGGCTACGACAAACCAAACATCTCTAGCAGAGAACAAGAATAATCTTGCGGCAGAAAGGTAGTTTATCGTGCTACTTTTAGAAAAAATCTCAGTAAATTTCGGCTTAGCTGTGGCCTTACCCATTTCACTTTTTAAACTAACAACACTGAAGAACCATACCAACAACAATGCCAGCGCCATAATCAAAATGGCAACTTGGAAACCAAATAGACTCAATAATGCACCACCTAAAAAGAATCCGACTCCTTTTAAGGCATTTTTAGAACCTGTTAAAATGGCGACCCACTGATAAAGCTTACTTTCCGCTCCAGCTGGTACGAGTGTTTTAATGGCGCTTTTAGCACTCATTTTATTCAGGTCTTTTGCAATACCAGATAGAGCTTGCGCTGCCATCACCCAGACGACAGTTAACCATTCGTTAGGAACGAGTAGCATTGATAATGCAATCACTTGCATACCAAGGCCGATATTCATGGTGCGATTTAATCCTACCCTCGCACCTAACCAGCCACCCACTAGGTTAGTCACAACACCAAAAATTTCATAAAACAAAAACAACATCGCAATTTCAATCGGGCTATACCCTAGCCCATGAAAGTGCAGCACCACCAGCATCCGCAAGGCGCCATCAGTTAATGTAAACGCCCAATAGTTGCCGGTCACAATTAAGTATTGTTTTATTTCACTAGGCAAATTTGCCAATTTAGTCATAAAAGACATCGCAATAACCCTATTTACTCTATCCGCTTCCAAATTGACTAGGAGTTAGCTTTATCTTGTAAACCCACTAAACGCATTAACTCTGCGGTGCGGTTTGCATAGCCCCATTCATTGTCGTACCACACGTATAATTTTACTTGAGTACCATTTACCACCATGGTCGATGGAGCATCAATAACTGCTGAACGAGGATCAGTTTTATAATCAATAGACACAAGTGGTCTTGTTTCATAACCCAGCACCCCCGCTAGTGGGCCTGCTGCAGCCTCACTCAATAATGCGTTAACTTCCGCTTCCGTGGTATTTCGGCTCACTTCAAACACACAATCTGTAATTGAAGCATTGGCTAATGGCACACGAATAGCGTGACCATTTAAGCGCCCTTTTAATTCAGGGAAAATATGAGTGATTGCCGTAGCCGATCCCGTTGTTGTTGGAATAAGGTTCATGCCACACGCTCTTGCACGACGTAAATCTTTATGGGGTGCATCAAGGATTGTTTGGGTGTTTGTAATGTCATGAATCGTTGTCATTGAACCATGCACAATCCCAAGTGATTCATGAATCACTTTAACCACTGGTGCTAAACAGTTTGTAGTACATGATGCAGCAGTAACAATCGGATGGATAGCTTGATCGTAATCTTGATGGTTTACGCCCATAACGACATTTAACACACCGTCTTCTTTTACTGGAGCAGTAACCACAACACGTTTTACACCTTGATCTAAATAAGCTTGTAATTTTGCTTTGGTCTTCATCACACCTGATGCTTCAATCACCACATCACAATTAGACCAATCGGTATCTGCAATCGCTTTATTCGCTGTACAAGTGATTTTATGACCATTAACCTCAATGACATTATCATTGGCGATAGCTTCATGTTCCCAGCGACCATGGACAGAATCAAAGTTAACCAGATGCGCTAACGTCGCAGCATTACCAGCAGGATCGTTAATCTGGATAAACTCAACATCTTCCCAATCAAACGCAGCACGAAAAGATAAACGTCCCATACGGCCAAAACCGTTAATTCCTACTTTAATTGTCATAAGTCACCTTCTTAATTCATTCATCGTAATTTGTCGTGTTGGTTTACAGCCCAGTGTATTTGTCATTGTGCTGCATGTGCGTTAAGCAAGGTTAGCAGCACATTTCATTAGGTCGATTAGGCATCTCGGCCAATCGCTTTACATCATTGGCAATAAATTCACTATTAGACTCAGCAGTTTGAGCAATCATCGTTTGTATCCATTGCGGTAGTTGAGGATTGACTCGGTAATAAACCCATTTACCTTGACGTCTATCAACAAGCAGTTCTTCTTTTCGTAGCTGAGCGAGATGGCGAGAAATCTTCGGCTGACTGTCATTTAATGCGGCCATTAACTCACACACACACAGTTCATGATTAACAGAAATAAGGAGTAAACTGCGTAGGCGAGTTTCATCAGCTAGGCATTTAAAAAAGACATTGGGTTGCATAAACACTCTCTCCACTTGGCTCATATCCTAGAAATGCATGATAAAAGCCGCACAGTTAAATCAAATAATATGCCGACAATATATATGGATAAGCATATATGTACAATTCCATATACGTATTTTTCGCTAGATAAAAATGGTTTGATAACCTAAGTTAAAAAGCATCAAATTAACTCATTGTTTTGGTATAAAAAAACCGACGCAATGGCATCGGTTTTTATTCACATGAAATAGCTCATTTATACACTAGGCGTTGTCGGCTTCAATCGTTCGGCCAATAAAGTAGCATTTCTTGCAACAATGCCATAAATCGATAGCTGAGGGTTTGCACCTAAGCTAGTTGGGAACATTGAGCCGTCCATAACTGATAAGTTTTCGAAATAATGAGACTGGCCTTCACTGTTAATCATTGAGATGCTTTTATCTTCTCCCATTGCGCAGCCTCCCATGACATGAGCGGATGCCACAATGGTTTTTAATAAACCTATGTCCATAGTCGCAATGGTCTCTTTAGCTTGTTTCCAGCTTAATTGCATCCCTACGCCATCATTTATTGGCAACACTTTTTGTGCGCCCGCAGCAAACTGCAATTCAGCCATAGTCGCAAAAGCACGTCTTGCTGTGTCCCAAAATGGTTTTTCAAGCGGGTAATCTAATGCAAAGCCTGAATCTGTTAACCTAACTTGTCCACCAACACTATCTGCAGAATAGCCATCTCTTACAAGCGCTATCATGACCTGTAAATTATTAAAGTGGGTCATTAACTCTGCATGACTTCGCCCGTAGCCGATAGTTTTAGATGCGATTAACACAGGATGAATCGGCGGCACTTCCAATTTATAGCCCATTTCGCCTGCTGCACCGTCGCGCCATACAAATTCATCAGAATAAATAGACTGAGGCGCACCACTGTGGCCATCAATTTGTTTGTCAAAAATACTTCCCGATAATAAGGTCGGGTGTAGAAAGGTTTTACCCAGTAATTGATGAGGATCTGGAGTCTTTGCCCGCATCAAAATTGTCGGCGTATGTATCGCGCCAGCACTTAAAATATAATGTCTTGCACTAAAGGTGAGCTTACTGCCACGGTTGGAAGAGTGGGCAGTGAGACTGTCAACTTTATCCACTTTATGTGCTAAATCAACAACCTTAGCATTTGAAATCAAGGTTGCACCATGAGCTAGCGCACTGGGAATGGTTGTAACCAACATCGACTGCTTTGCATTGACTGGACACCCCATGCCGCAATAACCTGTATTCCAGCAACCTTTAACATTGCGTTTAATGACAGTGTATTCCCATCCAAGCTTTTCACAGCCCTCTTTTAATGCAGCGTTATTCAAGTTGGGCTGGAATTGCCATTCGCTGATATTCAGTCTTGCTTCCATCTTTTCAAACCAAGGCAATAAGCTTTGGGATGAAAGCCCTTTGACAGATTTTTCTTGCTCCCAAAAAGCCAATGCATTTTCAGGAGTTCGAATTGAAGTCGTCCAGTTAACCGTGGTTGAGCCGCCAACACTGCGTCCCTGAAAAATACCAATGCCTTTATCAGAGGTTTTCATCGCTGCTGCTTGTTGATATAAGTTGGGGTAAGCAGTGCGCTCTTCCATATCAAAATCTTGTGAAGATTTAAGCGGCCCCGCTTCAATCATGATCACCTTTAAACCGGCTTCGGTAAGAATTTCAGCCGCGGTTCCGCCACCTGCACCAGTACCAACAATCACAACATCAGCTTCAAAATGTTGGTCTTCTGTCAGTAAGTTGGCATCAATATGCTGCCAGCCTTCATTTAGTCCAGTGATGATTGGATCGACAATATTTGCTGCCATTTGATACTCCAGGATCTGTTGTTATTGTTGTTGCGATCAAATAGGTTATGCATCAAGAAAGGTGGGTTTTGCATAATGTAATCGCCCCCAGTGTTCGGGACAGGCGTAGTAGCTCGATACAATCAATTCGCGCAGCCCTATGTAAGCTGTCTGCATCATATCTAAAAAGTGGTGGCGCCACTGTTCTAACATATCGTTTAACTCAGCCGGGGTTCTTAACATTAGCGGCGTGATGCTACTGGTTAAAATCAGCAAGCCAAAGCGAGACTCAAGCATTGATAATAACTGAGATAATTCTTGTTGTTGCTCAGTGGGTAGCACGCTAATCGTTTGGTTAATCGCATTAATGGTTCGATTTAAAAATGCCTCTCGATAGTTAGCCACTTCTGGTAATGCTCCGTCCATAAATACAGGGATAAGCACACTAAATAGCAAACGGTGTGTGTCGTCAGGGCTATCACTCACTTCTGGTGTATACAAGCTCACGCCTAATGCCAGTGCCGCGGTACCAGTAAATGCTCCAGTTAAAAAGGTTCTTCTTTTCATTATCATCCCTTTATTGACATTGCCTACCTACTGAGTTGTGCACTCGCATTTTCAAAAGCTCTTGGCTTGATTGAAACGCGCCAAATCTGTTGCCTTAAAAGCAACTATGCTAAAGTGAACTCAATCAACATTTAAACACACGTTTGAATATTAACAAACCACTGTATATAAAATAACCCTATGAAAAAGCGTTTTATGCCACCTTGGTGGGCCGTAAGCTCCCATATTCAAACGATTTTACCTGTATTCACCAAAGTGGACAAACCAGAGTTAAAACGTCAAAGACAAGAGTTACCTGATGGCGATTTTATTGATTTAGACTGGTTAGCGACACCGGTTAATGGCAAGCCGATTTTAGTTATTTTGCATGGTTTAGAAGGCAGTAGTGACTCACATTATGTCCGCAGAATGTTGCAAACGGCCAATGATCATCAATTGTGTGCTGTTGTGCATCACCATCGCAGCTGCTCAGGTACCCCAAACCGTTTAGCTAGGAGCTATCACAGCGGTGATACTCAAGATATTCACTTCACGCTATCCCAATTAAAACGTCACTACCCTGATTCACCATTATTAGCAGTAGGATACAGTTTGGGTGGAAATGTATTAGCTAAATATCAAGGTGAGCATGGTCATCAAAGCCAATTAGACAAAACAGTTATTGTTTCTGCGCCTTTATGTTTAGCAGCTTGTGCTAAAAAACTAGAAAGTGGATTTTCAACAGTTTACCAGCAACATTTAATCAAGCAGTTACAACAAAAAATGCAGGACAAACTCACTCAACAACACTTAACGAGTTCCATGCCAGTGACTGCTAATGAAATTGATAAATTAACCACATTTCATTTATTTGATGACAAAGTCACTGCGCCTCTGCATGGCTTTAATGATGTATTTGACTATTATCAACGTGCTAGCGGTAAGCCATTTTTGCAGCATGTTCAAAAGCCCACATTGATTATTCACGCTAAAGACGACCCCTTTATGACTGATGCAGTGATCCCTTCTGAGGACGAATTATCAAAGCATGTAGAATACGAGCTTCATCATCACGGTGGTCACGTCGGTTTTATTTGTGGCGGCACACCGTGGAAACCTAAGTACTATTTAGAATCCAGAATCATCTCTTTTATGACGAGTTAACCCTATGCTAATCCCTTTCGAAGCCTTACAACAGTTACCACCAGATACGCTCAACAACCTCATAAAAGAGTATTTATTCACTCAGGTAGAGGATGGGTCATTCGGTCAATTAGATGATGACCAAATTCAGTTGGCCATTGAAAAATGCAAACAGTCACTGAAACAAGGTGAATTAAAAGTCGAATACAGCGAGGATGATGAATCAATCGCTATAAGACATAAAGATCAGATTATTTACCCTACGGCGGACTTTGATTAAACTTCGCCATGCTCAGTATGTCTTTGCAATTTAAACCTTAGATAAATCATAACAGTGGCTCAAAATATATACATTAGCGACTGCTTAGATATTCATTTTGATTGGTATAATATTGACCTAAAAGGTTTCAGCCCGTATAAATAGAGTCTGTTTTTCTTCGAGTTTAATCATGAAAGTGTTAACGATGAGCAGATCGACAACACGTAAACTGTCTCAGAACTTTAACTAATTTTCACGTTTGATCTAGGTAGGATAAATGTCCACAAAACATCCCATTATTGCTGTTACAGGCTCTTCAGGCGCTGGCACAACCACGACCACGACTGCATTTACCCACATCTTTCGTCAATTGGGCATTAATGCTGCTTTTATTGAAGGCGATAGCTTTCATAATTTCACCCGTGCAGAAATGGAAGTATTGATCCGCAAATCTCAAGCTGAAAATCGTAATATCAGTTACTTTGGGCCAGAAGCCAATAATTTCGTCAAACTTGAAGAGTGCTTTCAAAGTTATGCTGAAACAGGTCAAGGACAAACACGTAGTTACCTTCACACATTTGATGAAGCAGTCCCATTCAATCAAATGCCTGGTACATTTACCCAATGGCACCCGTTACCAGAAAACACCGACATGCTGTATTACGAAGGACTACATGGTGGTGTTGTCACAGAGGATGCTGATGTTGCCAAACATGTGGACTTATTGATTGGCATGGTGCCAATCGTCAATCTCGAGTGGATTCAAAAGATCATTCGAGACACCTCTGATCGAGGTCATAGCCGTGAAAAAGTCATGGGGTCTATTGTCCGCAGCATGGACGATTACATTAAACATATGACGCCGCAGTTTTCTCGTACGCATATTAACTTTCAACGTGTACCCACGGTAGACACCTCTAATCCGTTCAGCGCAAAAGATATCCCAAGCTTAGACGAAAGCTTTGTCGTTATTCGTTTTCGCGATATAAATAATGTCGACTTCCCGTATTACTTAAGCATGATTGAAGGGGCATTTATGTCACGAGTGAATACTTTAGTCGTGCCAGGTGGCAAAATGTCATTAGCTATGGAGCTGATTTTAACCCCGCTAATTAAAGACTTAATGAACAAGAAGACAGCCGAGAATGAATAGTACTCTCTGTTTCAATGGTAAAGTCTAATATTGAAATGAGTAAATAAGTTGTTGCTGTTAAGCTTGATTTAAGCCATAGCCCTTATCATTCTGGCTATCGGGATTTCAGGCGAAAGAACGATAGTTGATGTGCTCATGGGTGTTAATTCCCCCATCTTTATCTGTTAGCGCACTTGGGCATATCAGCAAACCCTCTTCACGCTCGACTATACAAAATTTACACGAAACCTAATCTAATGATGCTAATAAGCGTTTAATTTCTTCACGGACATTATCTACCTGCTCTACAATTTGACTGGCTGCTTGTTCATCATCGTGCATTGAATGCCACTGAGTTGACCAAACTTGAGTTAATTCGACAGACTCCTTCGCAACCGCTTGATTGGTTAGGCTACTTAAATCAGCAATAAGTCCAACCTTAACCCAGCCTACACGTGGATTTCCTTGTTCTAAGTTATTGTCATAATGTGCTGCGTATACTAACTGTTGAACTTCAGCAAGTTCTAATAGCATCTCAAAACAAGCCGTTCTGACATTACTATTATTCTCTGTTATTTCCATCCGCCATACATTGTAAGAAAACCCCATAAGCGAAAACAGCACACTGAAAATAACGGTGAGTTGATAAAGCTTCATATTATTTGGCATTCCAACTCCTTAACGATTTCGTGCAGGACAATCAAAACCAGTTTAGTTAAAACAAGTGCAGCCTTAATCATAGATAATAATGATTCAAAGCAGAGGAAAATTGCTAAGTACACATTTGGAGTGACACCTAATTAGCACCAGATACAAAAAACGACCCTTAGGTCGTTTAATTCATCATGTACTGAAAGAGAGTTGGAGTGTTGAGCCTATGCCCTCACTGATAATCAATCGCTTTCGAACTCGTGCAGCTTAATTTAATTCATCAGTGGGATAATTTCACGATAGGCTTGTTTTTGACGATATTGCTCTAAACGCATAATAAATTCATCACTTTGGGCCACCGTTGGATTTTTCTCTAATGCTTCAATAGCTTTTTGCTGTGTATCCACAGCAAGTTCAAATTCGCCTAACTCAGCATATGCCGCAGCGAGATTATCTAAATTAGTAGGATCTTCAGAGTTATTTTCAAGTAATTGTAACGACAGCTCCACAGCACGTGAACCGTCTCGGTATTGCTCTTCAGGACACGTTGCTAAAATCCAAGCCACATTTCCCAGTGCTATAGCATCGCCTACTTGGGTAAATTGCTCTAATGCTCTGCCGCAATTACGCTCAACACCATCGCCACCAGCAGAGTAAATAAAGCCTAGACGAAAATGTGCTCGCGAATCACCTTGCTCAGCAAGGACTTGGTACCACTTTTCAGCAACAGCCAAGTCACGGGGTAATAAGTTTCCTTCAAAGGATAAATCTGCAATCGTTTGTTGTGCTTTAATATGATCTTGTAATGCAGCTTGCTCAACCCAATACAGGCCTTGGCTGGTATCTTGATCAACAAATCGCCCAGCCAAGCTCATCAAGCCCAGTAAGAACTGCGCATCTGCATTTCCGTCTGCAGCACGTAATTGAATATGTACCAACTTGCTAGCAGCTTGTGATTCAAGCGAAGCAGGTATAGAAAAAGCATGGGCAGGTAATACAGCAGCGCCACTGAACAATAACGAACATGCTAAACCTAGATTGACTAGCTTCTGAGAATATTTCACTTCAACCTCTACGACATCGATTTCACTTTGATAATCGAATTAACAATAACTATCAATTGCGGTTTTTACAACAATGGAAAGTGAATTCTAAGTGCAAAATATTGTAAATGACTCAAACATAGGAACAAAAAACAGGATAACTTTATCAATAAAACAGCTTAGATGACTTGATAAATAATTTAAGCCGCACTAAATTAGATGAACATCGTTAGCTAATGTAGCAAAAATAAATTTTAAATTTAATAAGTTAAATAGTGTACTGGCAGCATTTTTCATAATGTTAAACTCGATCTTCATCAAAGTTTTGTAAACATAAGTCAAGTACAATTACTTTATTAGCTAGTCCTTACTTTCATTTTATCAATCGAGGAAATACACATGGCTCTGATTGGCAAGCCTAAACCTGATCCAACTTTGGAGTGGTTTCTTTCACACTGTCACATCCATAAATACCCAGCGAAAAGCACCTTGATCCACGCAGGTGAAGAATCTGATACCCTTTACTACATCGTGAAAGGTTCAGTCGCAGTATTGATTAAAGATGAAGAAGGAAAAGAAATGATCCTTTCTTACCTTAATCAAGGTGACTTCATTGGTGAATTAGGTTTATTCGAAGAGCAAGCAGAACGTACTGCTTGGGTTCGTGCAAAACAACCTTGTGAAATTGCTGAAATTTCTTACAAGAAATTCAAGCAGTTAATTCAGGTTAACCCTGAGATTCTAATGAAGTTGACCGCTCAAATGGCTTACCGCTTACAAAGCACTAGCCAAAAAGTGGGTGACTTAGCCTTCCTAGACGTTGCAGGACGCATTGCACAGACTTTATTACATCTTGCTAAACAGCCAGATGCAATGACTCACCCAGACGGCATGCAAATCAAGATCACTCGTCAAGAGATTGGTCAGATTGTTGGTTGTTCACGTGAAACTGTTGGCCGTATCTTAAAAATGCTTGAAGAACAAAATCTTATTCAGGCTCACGGTAAAACTATAGTGGTTTACGGAACACGTTAAGTTAAGCTTCAGCTTGATTTAAGGGTGATTAATTAAAGTGATAATTAGTAAATCTAATTATCACTTTTTTTATGGGAGTCTTTCCGATGAGGCAGCTATCTGTGCTACTTATCAGCGTTATTGTAACTACTCTCAGTTCCCTACCCGCTCACGCAATTAAAAATGAGCTTCAACATGACGAAGTTCAGCGCTTGGTCACATCAGGTAGCATTCAATCACTTGATTATTCCCTTACTTTACTTGCACAATACTGTGATGGTGAATTAATTGATGCCAGCCTCTATCAAGAGGATGATAAATGGCGTTATGATTTGCAATTAAAGTTAAAAAAAGGGCATGTCATCCATTTATTTCTCGATGCAACAAATGGGATGCCAGAGTCAATGGACCAACTACCAAGTGAATGCCAAATAAATGAAACTGCTACTCGTTGAAGATAATACCCTTTTAGTTGCTGAGCTTGAAAAACAACTAAAACAAGCTGGCTATGTCACCGATGTTACCGACAAAGCTGTTGAAGCTGATTACCTAATAAAAGAAACACAATACGACTGTGTCATTTTAGATATTGGCTTACCCGATGGTAATGGCCTAACGCTAGTGGAATCTTGGCGAGAAAAAGGCATCGACACACCAGTAATAATGCTGACAGCACGTAGCCAGTGGCATGAGAAAGTAGAAGGCTTCAATGCAGGTGCTGACGATTACCTCGCAAAACCTTTCCATGCGCAAGAGTTATTAGCACGTGTGCAAGCCCTTATCCATCGTGCCCATGGCCGACTCAATACCGCGTCAAAACAATTAAGCTATGGCGGCATTACTCTTGATGAAGCTGAGCAAAGAGTCCACATCGGTGAAAATCATTATGAGCTAACGGCAATGGAATTTAGATTATTAAAAATATTCCTGATGTCGCCTAAAAAGTTGTTGTCCAAAGCCCAGCTGACCGACAAACTTTACCAGTTTGATGATGAAAAAGAGTCTAATGTGGTCGAAGTTTACGTGACTCATTTACGTAAAAAACTCGGTAAAACAGCTATTGAAACTCGTCGTGGCCAAGGATATATCTTTCACGGCATCGTAGAATGATTTCAATCCGCAGTAAGCTAAGTCTCTGGCTTAGCGGACTCATTATTATTGCAACAGTTATTGGGCTCATTTTGTTTGAGTCCATGCTGCGACAAGCTTTTCACGACTCCATCATCAATCGTCTTGAAGAAGATTTAGAGCACATCATTCTAGCCAGTCACATCAACTCTGGCGAAATCATCATAGATCAGAATGAATTATCCAGCTTTTACAAACCCGCATACTCAGGTCGCTACTTTCAATTCAACTCTGACAACCAAGTGATCCGCTCACGCTCTTTGTGGGATGTTCAGCTTGATATTGAACTGTTAGCACAAAATCAAACTCGAGTGTGGCAAGCCAAAGGCCCAAAAAATAATGACATGCAGTTATTATCTATAGGCATTGGCTCAACTAGCGGTGATAAAGTGGCCACGTTAACTGTGGCACAAGATTTAAGTATTGGCAGACGGGTCTTCAGTGAAGTATTTGGCACTAAATTGGCCATCAATATCGCTATGTTATCAGCGATGATTTTTGGTATTTTTATTATCTTACGCCAATCATTTAAGCCGGTTAAATATATCCAAGATTCCTTAGCTAAATTACGCCAAGGTGAAATTAATGCACTTGAGCTTAATCAAATACCCGTTGAAATTAAGCCGCTCGCTGAAACTTACAATGAACTGCTTGATTACACTGCCAATCAAATTGAACGTAGCCGAAATAACCTCGGTAATTTGAGTCATGGATTAAAAACCCCATTAGCCGTGATGCAACAACAGGTAGAAGTGCTTGGTCTGTCTAACCCTGAAGCAGCCGAAGCGATGCAGCAGCAGTTAGACCAAATCCGCAATATGATTGAGCGAAAGCTCACTGCAGCCAGAATTACTGGTGATATGTTGCCAGCAGCTCAGATGGTCATTCCACGAGACTTTGAAGCATTAACTTCAACGTTAGATAAGGTTCATCATCAAAAGAGTATTACCTGCGACATTCAGGTTGAAACAGATATCACTCGACTGCCTATCCATCGAGAAGATGGAATGGAGTTATTTGGTAACTTACTCGATAACGCCTATAAATGGGCAGAATCAAATATTAGTTTAACAATAAAATCGATTAATCAAGTGCTCACACTATACATCGAAGATGATGGTCCAGGTGTCAATGATAGCCAATTAACCCAACTAACTAACAGAGGGAAACGGTTAGATGAGGGCGTAATGGGTCATGGGCTTGGCCTGTCTATCGTAAAAGAGATTATAGAGCAGTATGGTTACTCTTTATCATTTAGTCGCTCAGCGCGCTTTGGCGGCCTTTGTGTCACGATTGTGTTTGATAACCCCAAAGTCAAAACGCTAAGTTAACCTTATTGTATTAGCCGAATCGCTTTTCTAGCCTGCTCAATACAAAGTTAAATTACAAAAAAGCCCTGATAGTGCACTACCAGGGCTTTTATATTACACGTGTTGGTATGTCGATGACTTACCCAGCAGCATTAGTGCTTTCAAATATCTTATCTGCAGATGCCGCCACAAAGCCTGTATATAAGTTGCCATCAGCCATTGGGTAACGGCGTGCAAACTCATAAAAACAGGTTGGGATTTCAAGTTCACCATCAGCAAAGTCAACCACCATGCGGTCAGCCATTGTTGAAGATTGCTCAAGTAACACTTCTGGCGAGCCTTTCACTTCGCCACCCGATGTATTTAATGTAAAGCCAGCACCTTTAAGCGCTTCATTAACGGCTTCAATTTTTTCAAACTCAGGTAATGCGTTAATCGACACAGTGAAATGGTTTGCACGGTAGCCAATCGCAGCCACCCAAGCAGCATACTCACTTTCTGCTAGTAAGGTGTTATAGCTGGCCAAATCAACTCGCCAATGACGGCCTGAATATAAGAAGTTATCCGCTTTAGTATCTGCAACATCAACTTGATCAATTAAGCCATGAATAATGGTTTGTGCAGCTTGGCTAAACTCTTCAACTAACAGTTCAGAGATAAACACTTTTGGCTGATTAGGATCTGGATGTTCAAAGTGCTTAGCAACTAATTTTTTCTGCTCAAAATTATAGTCACCACAAGCTACATAACCAATTGACTCAAAATGTGCAGCCAGTACAGACAAATTAACTTTAGCAATGTTAAACGTGCGCAGCGCAATATGATCATTAATGATCGGCTCACCCTTGCTTAGCAATTGGTGAATGCTGTCTGCTGATGGGGTCATGTTAATGTAATCTTGCCAAAGAGCAGCAAATAATGCATTTACGTCAGTGTGCATAAAAAAATCCTTCTTTAAAAAAGGCAATGACCGAAAGTCATTGCCTTAAGTCAGCGTCACCCAATACTAGATTGATAGTCCTGGGCTTAAATTAGCAGGTAAACTCACACTGTCAGCTTCAACAGAAGCAACAGGATAAGCACAATAGTCAGCAGCATAAAATGCGCTTGCTCTATGGTTACCAGAAGCACCTACGCCACCGAATGGAGCCGATCCTGATGCACCTGTAATTTGCTTGTTCCAGTTAACAATACCGGCACGAATACGTGCTAAGAAGTAGTCATAATCTTCACGGCTGTCAGCCAAAATACCTGCAGACAGGCCATAACGTGTGTTATTAGCCATATCAATCGCTTGGTCAAAATCTTGGTATCTTACAAGCTGTAACAGCGGGCCAAAATATTCTTCATCAGGCAGTTCGGCAATGGCAGTAACATCAATCAGACCAGGTGTAACAAGACCAGTACCTGATTCAACATGTGTTAATTCAATTAAAGACTGGCCTCCTAAGGCTTGTAGTTCAGCTTGGGCTGCAACCATACCTTTTGCTGCGCCTTCTGAAATCATTGAGCCCATAAATGGTTGTGGTTGAGCATTCCAGCTACCCACTTTAATTTGCTTAATGGCGCTAATTAGCTGCTCAATCAATGCATCACCCGCTGCACCATCTTGCACATATAAACGACGAGCACAGGTACAACGCTGACCTGATGAGATATAAGCAGATTGAATAATATCGTGCACGGCCGCTTTAGTGTCATTCACATCCTTGATAATGAGTGGGTTATTCCCCCCCATTTCAAGAGCAAGAATTTTACCTGGATGACCTGCGTATTGCTGATGCAATAAGTGGCCAGTACGAGAACTACCTGTAAAGAATAAACCATCAATTTGAGGGTGCGATGCTAATGCTTTACCTGTTTCAAGCTCACCTTGAACAAGATTAATCACACCTTGTGGTAAACCTGCTTTTTCCCATAATTTAAGCATTTCTTCAGCCACTTTTGGCGTTAACTCTGAAGGCTTAAATACCACGGTATTACCTGCAAGCAATGCAGGAACGATATGACCATTAGGTAAATGGCCTGGGAAGTTATAAGGACCAAATACAGCAACAACTCCATGTGGCTTATGACGAAGAACAGCACGCCCTGCCGGAATATCATTGGTTTCTGTACCTGTACGCTTATCATGGGCTGCAGCAGACAAACCAATTTTACCAATCATTGCACCGACTTCAGTAGCTGTTTCCCACTGCGGCTTACCTGTTTCTTGAGCAATCACTTCAGCCAATTCTGCTTTGTGCGCTTCAAGTTCACTTCGATACGCTTCAACAATCGCTAAGCGAGCATCGTAACCTAACATGAACCAATCAAACTGTGCGGCTCTTGCGGCATCGATTGCTGTATTAACTTGGGCCGCTGTCGCTGTTTTACCGCTCCAAATCACCTCGCCATTTGCAGGGTTTACAGAAGTCACATCATGGCCTTCACCATGAGACCATTGGCCTTTAATAAATTGTGTCATTTGTTTGTGTCCTAAAGTTCTAGTACGCGAATATTATCGCCTGCTGCCACTTTTAATGCTTCTGCCAATTCAGGGCTAAGCGTGACATTGTCATGTTTATCAGAGACTAAGACTCGTGCAGAAGTCGCACGATAATCCGCTAATAATGTATTAGCGACGATGTATTGATGATCTGCATGTGGCATTTTGCCAATTTTGACGGTCAGCTCACGGCTTTGTTGAACAGAGCGAATATCAGATAAAGCACATTCAACTGTCGGGCCGCCATCAAAAATATCGACGTAATTTCTAAATTTAAACCCTTCAGCCTGCAGTAGTTTGAGTGCGGGCTTAGTATTACGATGAACTTCACCAATCACTTTTTGCGCTTTTTTAGGTAATAAGCACACATGAATTGGGCTTCTTGGCATCATTTCAGCCATAAAGGCTTTTTTGCCCAAACCTGATAAATAATCAGCTTCAACAAAGTCGATACCTAAGAAATGGTCTTGCAACCACTCATAAAAAGGTGAGTCGCCTTTCTCATCACTTACACCACGCATCTCAGCAATCACTGTGCTACCAAAACGTTGCTCATGTTGAGCAAGGAATAAAAAGCGAGAACGAGATAGCATACGACCGTTATAACCACGACGGTAAGCTTTATTGAGAAATAACGTACATAACTCAGCAGCGCCTGTGTAGTCATGGCATAAGGTGAGTGTTTCAACTTCATTACGCACTGATATTTGCTTTGAATGGTACACTTCAGTACCTAAGCGGTAATGATAAAACGCATCTTCCATTCCAACGGCAGCTTCAATACCACAGGTACCGACAACTTCATTGGTTTTAAGATCTTCAAGCACCATCAAATAGCCTTCATCAAAAGGCTTCTCAACTTGCTTGGCAAAAGAGGCTTCTGCACGAGCGATTTTCGATCTTAATAGCTCTTCGTTCACAGGTAGGGAGGTAAACCCGTGGCCTGATTCAACAGCTACTTTGTATAGAGCATCGTAATCACTGGCGCGAATTGGTCGAATGATTAGCATCAAACTCTCCTTGAAATAACCAAATAAAAAATGACATGAGCAACACTCACTTCATTTCATTGGCAATCCAAACTAAAAAGCGCAGCTTAACGCTGCGCCAATAGATAGATTAACCTGCTACTACTTTAGCTACTGCACGTTCAAAACGCGCTAAGCCTTCAGCAATATCAGCTTCAGGGATAACAAGAGACGGCGCAAAACGCACTACGTTAGCACCAGCAATCAGGCTCATTAGACCTTCAGCAACAGACGCAACAAGGAAATCACGACTGCGACCAGCATACTCTTCGTTTAACACGGCACCAAGTAACATGCCTTGGCCACGCACTTCAGAGAATACGTTATATTTAGCGTTAATTGCTGCTAAACCGTCACGGAACAATTGCTCACGGTGCTTAACGCCATTTAATACTTCAGGGGTATTAACCACGTCCATCACAGCATTACCGATAGCACACGCTAAAGGGTTACCGCCGTATGTTGAACCATGAGTACCAATTTTAAGATGTGCTGCAATTTTGGCAGTGGTTAGCATTGCAGCAATTGGGAAACCACCACCTAATGCTTTAGCACTGGTTAAGATGTCAGGTACGATATCAGTCCCCATGTAAGCAAATAACTCACCTGTACGACCTACACCAGTTTGTACTTCATCGAAAATAACTAAAGCATCATGCTTATCAGCTAGAGCACGCACTKCTTTTAAGAATTCTGGGTCACCATTGATGATCCCGCCCTCGCCTTGTAATGGCTCAAGCATAATGGCACACGTGTTATCTGAGATAACCGCTTCTAATGCGGCGATGTCATTAAATGGTACGTGCGTAACGCTTTGTGGCTTAGGGCCAAAGCCATCAGAGTAAGCTGCTTGCCCACCCACGGTCACAGTGAAGAAAGTACGGCCATGGAAAGCTTTATCAAATGCAATGATTTGATCTTTTTGTGGACCGTGATTTTCAAGTGCGTAACGACGAGCCAATTTTAGTGCTGCTTCGTTTGCTTCTGCACCAGAGTTAGCAAAATAAACACGTTCTGCGAATGTTGCATTGACAAGCTTAGTCGCTAGTTCAAGTGCAGGCTCATTCGTCATTACGTTAGATAGGTGCCACAGTTTTTCACCTTGTTCTTTGAGGGCGCCAACCAATGCTGGGTGACAATGACCTAAACAGTTCACTGCAATACCACCAGCAAAATCAATAAACTCATTACCTTCTTGGTCCCAAACTCGGCTACCTTCACCGCG
Organism: Shewanella sp. UCD-FRSSP16_17; assembly: GCF_001675935.1. Taxonomy (NCBI): domain Bacteria; kingdom Pseudomonadati; phylum Pseudomonadota; class Gammaproteobacteria; order Alteromonadales; family Shewanellaceae; genus Shewanella; species Shewanella sp. UCD-FRSSP16_17. Next base: position 311,918 of record NZ_LZFV01000024.1, on the reverse strand, counting down.
AACTGGGATTACAGCTGCAGGCGCATAATTAGGCACCATAACTTGATCAAATTGGGCACGTGTTAAGTTCATTTCAACGCTCATTGCTTTTCGTTCCTTTAGGTTTATAAGTGACTAAACATCACTCTAGTCCGCTATCTATATTGGTTTTGGTTTCGTGTTGTAGCGGTTGCTTGTATTACTTGAAGGACATTATTAGCTAAAATGTGATCAAAATACCAGTTTTTAGCTGTTAACTATTCATTACCGAAATGATTAATGCATAAAGAATGACAAAAAGGCGCATACAAAGTGTTTATACTGCTTAATTTGAGCATAAATAGTCATAAAAAAAGTTATTTGAATGAAAATTACTTAGCTATTCACCATAAATGAATAAATACACAGGCGAATAGCAAGTCTTTATACGAAATAAGGCCGATTAAACAAGATCCAGTTTGCGGTAGTTTTGCGCTTTCAGTCTGATGAGTTCTTGCTCAGTAAACTCATAATAATCGAACATGACACGCTTTTCTTGAGGATCAATTAGGCGAGACTCCTCCAACAAAAGCACTTTGGCATAACAGCTGGCCTTTGCAACAATTGCGCTCTCTGCCGAGAACTCACTAAAGTGGTAATTAAAATCGAGCTCTTTAAGTAGTTTTGTTAATTTACTATTTTCAAATTCTAATAAATCCAGTATTTGCCAATTAAGCTGCTCACCATATGACATCACTTTCTCAAATACATCCATTGACGGGAATTCAGAGGCCATTACAGCATCATAAAGCGTCTTATCGCCTTTAGCACTGGTTTCCCTAAGCCAAGTTCCCCATGTCGTCTCAAATTGTCTCGCGGCGGAGTTAAGAATCGTCGCACTACCGAGCTGCTTCATCAAAGAAGCACTGTAAACCAATGCTACATTTTTTCCATGTAGCACAGCTAAAGCCTTAGCAGCAATCGCACTCATCATGCTGTAGCGCCATAATTTCCGCGTGATCCAAATAAGATTAGCATTGCCACTTGGTAACCAATTGCGCAGGCAAAAGTAGGGGATCACAGCTTGTAGGTTTTCAATGCCAATGTAGTTCAATACCAATTTTATATCAGTGACTTTAACTTCAGAGCGTTGTGGTCGTCTGTGGCTTGAGGCTGGACTATTAATTAAGTTAACTAAGTCAGTATATAGCCAAGATATATTCTCCACGAGTGGACGTATGCGACGTAAATCAGGGTCTTTATTCAGCAATAAGTCCAATAACAACACTTGAGACTCTTCAATGCCTGATTGTTCAAGCATTTGTTGTGGTGAGTTAATCTGATGCTCAAGCGAATTATTGACAGTTTTAGACAATTGTTGGGAAATCCGTGCCAGTATCTGCTGAGCTTTAGCTTGTTCTTCCATGCGGGCTTTAATGGCTTGGCGCTCAACTTCCAACTTATTAGCATCATCTTCTAATTGTTTATCACGATCATCAAACTGCTGGGTTAGTTTTTCTTTCCCAACGATCAGTTGTTTATATAATCGACGTTCCACTTCAATTACTTTACCGGGCCTTACTCCGCCCGCTACCGACACTGCCACTGTGCTTAAACCTTCTGATTTTTCGAATTATGAGTGATGATAAATGATATCGGCCTCATTTTGTAACAATTGAGCGATTAAAGCTGTCTTAGCAATAAAAAAGGCTCCCATTAGGGAGCCTTGCTAATCAATTAAGTTGAACAATTATTTAAGCTCTTGCTCGAACAATTTGTATATACGACGATATTCATCCAACCAACTTGATGGCTGTCTAAACCCATGTGGTTCTACAGGGTAAATAGCCGTTTCAAACATCGGCTTTTCCAGCTCAATTAAACGCTGTACTAGACGTACACTGTCTTGGAAGAAGACATTATCATCCAACACACCACTCATAATTAATAATGGCTTCTCTAATCCTTGAGCGTGCTCTATCGGTGAGCTTCGTTCGTAAGCAATCGGATCCACATCAGGCGTATTTAAAATATTAGAAGTATAAGGAGCATTATAATGAGCCCAATCAGTTACAGGGCGTAAAGCCGCGCCCGCTTGGAATAACTCAGGTTCATTAAACAACGCCATAAAGGTCAAGAAGCCACCGTACGATCCGCCATATGTGCCAACTTTAGCAGCGTCAACATTGGCATTTTTAGCCATCCAGTTCACACCATCTTTTAAGTCTTCGACTTCTGGGTGTCCCATATTACGATAAACGGCTGTACGCCAATCTCTACCGTAGCCTTTTGAGCCACGATAATCCATATCCATCACAACATAGCCTTGCTGAGTCAGCAAGTTATGGAACATGAACTCACGGAAGTAACCAGAAAATCCATTGTGGGCATTTTGTAAATAGCCAGCACCATGGTTAAAAATAACGGCAGGATATTTCGATGCATTATTAGCATCGTAACCTTGCGGCACATATACTCGCGCATAGATATCTTTTGCACCGTGACTCGATGGTACTTTAWCCACTTTTGGCGCTTGCCATGCATAATGACTAAATGCGTTGCTGGTGTAATTAGTCAACTGCTTTGCTTCACCACCGATTGGTTGGATAAACAATTCGTTGGGCTTAATCGCTGTTGACGCAGTTAATAATAATGATTGACCATTAGGGCTCAGCTCATAGTCTAATGTACCTGTATGCTGTGTTAACTGCTCAGTATTTCCTGAAGCTAACTCCACTCGGTACACATTATATGTTCCTGGATGTTCTTTGTTTGCACGGTAATATAAGTGCGTCGCATCAGGAGACAATGTGACTTGATCAACCACATAATCACCTTGCGTTAAGCGTGTGGTTTTGCCCTCAGACTTAACATAAAGCTGAGAGTATCCCGTTTCTTCAGATAAGTAATAGAAACTATTTGTACCTGGTACCCAACCAAACTGGTTGAAGGTATAGTTTATCCATGCATCATCATGTAAGCGATGCTCTGTGATTAACTTGCCATTACTTAAATCAACACTGGCGATCCAACGATCTTTGTTATCAACCGCTTCCATCATGACGAGCAGTTTATTGTCAGTATCGTGCCATTGAATTGCAGATTGATCCCAACCCCAGTCTTGCATTAACTGTACAGTTCGAGGCGCAGGCTTACTTTTATACGTCTCACCCTTTGCCTTTGCGTTTTCTGATTTTACCGATGCCAATACATCTTCATCAAAACCAGTTAAACCTTCGATTGTGACTTCTTTTTTAGCATGCTCAACAAGGTCTAGAATAACTAAACGCTCACCAGGGTAACTATCTTCAGCAACACGTGCTCGCGCAGGTACGGCATCTACATAACCATCTTTGCCAAGGTAGTTAGGCATAATGTCATGATCAGCACGCCAGCTATAATTTTTATCAGATAATGACACCACTAGGTAGCGACCATCTGCTGACAAACTCATCTGATTAACTTTTTCGTTGTCACCTAAGTACCAAGTCTTAGCAGCAAAAGTGGGATCTATTGCAGCAAGTTCTTCAGCATACTCCGCACGGGTTTTATTCTTTGAATGCTGTAAAGCCACATACTCAATTAATCTATGTTGCTGCTTTGCAATATAAGTATCAGGATCAACCACACCTTTTGGTGCTTTCGCCATTTGAATATCAGCTAATTGTTCAGTCATACCGGTATTAAGGTGTAATTTAAACACGCTATTGCCTTGCATATATGCAAGTGCACCATCTGTTAAAAACTGAACTGAGTTAATGGCGTTGTTCTGACGAGTTAATTGTTTCACTTCGCCATTAGCAAGTGATTTTACAAAAATGTTGCCTTGATAAAGGTAGGCTTTTTTTGATTTATCAGCGTTAAGCACACCGTGCTTTTGATCAGCAAGATGCAATTGATTTAAGCCAAGTAACTGAGCCTGCTCATCATTAACACCCTGTTGATATACATCAGCAATAGGTGATTGGTGTTGCTGACGATTGAAGTACACCGATTGACTATCGTCTGCCCAATAAGCGTTTTTAGCCAATAAACCCATCCAATCAGGATTGGCCATAATTTGATTTAATGTGAGTGGCTTGTCAGCTTGTGGTGGCATCGCTAATGGAACTGAAGCACTGGCTGATTGATTGGTTACTGTAGAAGAGTCACTGTTGTTTGCTGTAGCACTGCAACCTGAAATAATTGCAATTGATAATGCACTCAGCGCCGCATTACGCAGAAGCCTGGTCATATTAAATCCCTTGTCATCAAAGATGGCTGAAATATTCTCACCTAAACGTTAAATCATTTGGTAAGTACTTTTATTATTCGCCTTTTATATCACAAATAATGACAATATTTGTGGGGATTTTTCAGTAAAGTTGTAACAGAAGTTAGCTTAGCGTAAGAAAGTTATCCAGCAGTTCATGACCTTGCTCAGTCAGAATCGCTTCAGGATGAAATTGAACTCCGTAAATCGGCAGCGTTTTATGACTCATAGCCATAATTTCTCGCCCATGAATGGGATCATCATACCAAGCATCTAATTCAAAGCTTTCCGGTAACGATTCAACGAGCAAAGAGTGATATCGAGTTACTGTTAAGGGTTGATTTAGTTTAGTAAATAAACCTGTTTCACTATGCGTAATAGCACTTGTTTTACCATGCATTACTCTGGCCGCTTTGATGACTTTAGCTCCAAATACCTGAGCTATAGCTTGATGACCTAAGCACACACCCAATATCGGCAGCTTTCCTGCGAAATATTCAATTGCAGCGAGCGAAATACCTGATTCATTGGGAGAACACGGGCCTGGTGAAATGATTAAATGGCTCGGGTTAATTGCCTCAATGTCACTAATCGTGACTTCATCATTTCTTTTCACGATGATGTCATAACCTAACTGCTGGAAATATTGCACCAGATTAAAGGTAAATGAGTCATAGTTATCAATCATCAACAGCATCGAGAGTCCCGGCAATTAAGCGCCATATAAAACATGAGTCGTTTAAGAATTGGCGGATAATAGCATAGCTTTTTTCTCCACTTAAGCTTTTAGCCTCAACTAAGAATTTAATGGCTGTAACGATGAGTAGCTAGGTTATAATCTTTTTAATAAATGCGTTACCTGTTTGGACTAAAATTACATGCAAACCCACATACAAGAAATCGGCAATGTCAGCTTATACTTTATTGGCGATGTCTATGGGCGTCTGGATAAATTAACTGAGTTACTCACTGAGATAGATTTCGATATTGACGATCCCGAGTCCAGTATACAATTTGTGAAGTTAGTATTTTGTGGGAATTTATTAGCAAAGCACACTCACAACGCAAACTCGGATCATTGTGATTCGGCGACAACAGACTCTCAGCCTGAGATTGAACATTTAGCACTGCTAAAAATGGTCAAATTATTGGTCGATAAAGGCCATGCTTATTGTTTACTTGGGCAACACGAATATGAAGTCATAGGTTGGAGTAAACATCACCCAATTACTGATAATCCCTACCTTGAAGCCTCTAGTGCACCATTATTCAATCAAGAATTACAACACTCGCAAGCGCTGTTATTTGAATGGGTAGATTGGTTTATGGCATTACCAATATACATGGACTTTGGGCACATACGTGCAATCCATGCCTGTTGGGATGATAAAGTGATTAAAAGCCTTAATGCGTACCTCACTGGTGAAGCATCAAATGATGCTCAGCCAAACAGTTTATCGCAACAGTTTTGGCCTGCCGCCTTTGACTCTCAGCATCCATTACATAAGCTCATTGCAACCTGTCTTGATTACCCAACCATGACACTAACCGAACTGCACCCTCATTCAGCACTCAAGGTCCCTGTTGTCATTGGTCATTATCCCCAAGACACCTACCCCGATATTATCAATGAGCAACTGGTTTGTATTAATTACAACCCCGCAAAACAAGACTATCCTCTAGTGAGTTTTGCTTGGCACCAAGGTCGTAAAAAATCCCTTGATGTTGAATCTGCACAGGACGCTCAAATGAGTCTTGGAGAGTTTTGTTTTATCGACCAACCGAGTGCAGAAGAATGCATAGCAGAGGGCACAGAAAACTTGCTAGACGCAATTGTTTCTACGTTAGATACGCCACAATTAGATGAAGCAGCATTAATTCGTTTACATGAAAAGGTAGCGATTAGCCTTTGTACTGAATGGGATCCACTTGGTATTAAGCAAACAATGCATGCTAGGCATCCTTATCAGCCCTTAGTCAAACCTGTTACTCAGTTAGCGCTCGCCCAAGATACAGACAAGTTAACGGCTTACTTAGCCATTGTTAGCCGCTTTCAGCTTGAGACAGATAATGATAACTTGGAAAATAGCAGCTTGAAAACGGCCTATAAGCTCACAAGGTTGGCCAATAATTACTTGTAGATTAAGCACAAATAATCAAAACGACTAAGTCCCATAACACGATTAAGTCTAATAAAAATGATTAAGCCCAATAACAAAAAAACCAGTCTCTAAGGACTGGTTTTTTATGAACTCATGGGCAATAAATAGCAAACACTGATATGTTAGTTGCTATTACTTAACAACAGTTAAGTGAGCTCGCCCTTTTGGTTTTTCAGCTGTAACAGCAGGTTTTTCTTCTGTTGTTTCAGTTTTTTCTGTTGTTTCAACTGCAGAGAAAGAACGTGGCGGAGGCGTTGAATCTAAAGATTCATCTTCTGCCATGTAAGCATCTTCCATATCAAATACAGTGCCTGCGCCATTTTCTCGAGCATAAATAGCAACGATAGACGCCATAGGTAAAACAACTTGCTGAGGTACACCACCAAAACGTGCATTAAATTCCACGAATTCATTGGTCATTTGTAGGTTTCCTACTGCACCACCTGCGATATTAAGAACAATTTGACCGTCCTTAACAAACTCTTGTGGTACCTGAGTCCCCGGTACAAATGCATCCACAACAACATGTGGGGTAAAGTGGTTGTCCATCAACCACTCATAATAAGCCCGCAACAAATATGGACGGTTAGGCGTAATCGCTTTCATTACATACCCATGCGCATTTCGCGCTCAACCTCAGTTAACGATGCTTTAAATGACTCACGCTCAAATATACGCGTCATATAAGCATGGATATCCTTAGATGTGCGAACATCTAAATTGATACCTAACTCAGGTAAACGCCATAATAGCGGGCCTAAGTAACAGTCAGCTAAACCAAACTCTTCACTCATGAAGTATGGCATTTCAGCAAATACTGGTGCTAATGCGACTAAGCTATCAGTTAACTCTTTACGCGCAGCGTCAGCTTTATCACCTTTACRGATACGATCAACTAGTACATACCAGTCTGTATCAATACGGTGCATCATTAAGCGACTTTGACCACGTGCAACAGGGTAAACAGGCATTAATGGTGGATGAGGGAAGCGCTCATCTAAATATTCCATAATAATGCGAGATTCATACAAAACTAATTCACGATCAACTAGAGTTGGTACTGAGTTGTATGGATTAACATCAAGTAACTCTTGAGGCTTCTCACTCGGTTCTACCTGCAAAACATCAACAGTTACACCTTTTTCAGCCAAGACGATACGTACTTGGTGGCTATATAAATCATCGGCACCCGAAAACAGTGTCATGATAGAGCGTTTGTTGGCAGCTACAGCCATTGTTACCCTCCAGAAAACGGAAAAAACAAAACAAACGAGGGGCTAAGCCCCTCGTTTAAAGTATGCGAATAATGTATTTTACCCGTTATTCGTGTCTAGTGCACATCTTTCCAGTATTCTTTCTTCAACAAGTAAGCAATGATGAAGAAAATAAACAAGAATCCGAGTACCCACCATCCTAAAGCTTCACGTTCTAGTTTCACTGGATCTGCAGAATATACAAGGAAACCAGTAAGATCACGTATCGCTTGATCATACTCTTCGGCATTTAATTTACCGCCAGTTGCCGGTTCTAGGCCAACTAACTTTTGTACTTCAACACCATTTTCTTCCACTGTTTCGAAAATAGGCGTTGCAGTACCTTGTAAATCTTGCAATACGTGTGGCATACCCACAAGTGGGAACACGCTATTGTTTACACCAAATGGACGGCTTTCATCTTTATAAAAACCTTTAAGGTACGAGTAAACCCAATCTTGACCACGTACACGTGCAACCAATGTTAAATCAGGAGCAGCAGCACCGAACCACTTTGCAGCATCTTCAGGTGGGATAGCATTTTCCATCAACTCACCGATTTTAGCATCCGTAAACATATACTTTTGACGCATATCATCTACAGAAATACCAAGATCTTCAGCTACTCGTCCGTAACGTTGATATTGAGTACTGTGACAGCCAGAACAATATTGTTGAAATAAGTTCAAACCGCGTTCTAATGACTCATTATCATGTAGGTCAATTGCTTGCTCAGGATTTTTAACAAACTCATTGTTGCCACCTGCAGCTATCGCTAGCGCTGGTAACAAAGCAACTAATGCAATTAATAACTTTTTCATTAGTGTGTCACCCTCGTAGGAACCGGTTTTGTTTTCTCATTTTTACTGTAAACCCACAGTGCAACGAAGAAACCAAAATAAGTAAGTGTAAAGATACGAGCCACAATCGTTAACGTCGGTGTTGCAGGAACAGCACCTAAGTAACCTAGGATTAAGAAAGACACAGTAAATTGTGCAATGTTAATCTTGTGAATCAAGCCACGGTAGCGGATAGATTTAACTTTACAGCGATCTAACCAAGGAAGTACAAACAGTACCGCAATCGCAAGACCCATACCGACAACACCTAATAGCTTGTCTGGAATCGCACGTAAAATTGCGTAAAACGGTGTGAAGTACCAAACCGGAGCAATATGTTCAGGGGTCTTCATTGGGTTAGCCGCTTCAAAGTTTGGCTTTTCAAGGAAGTAACCGCCACCTTCAGGCATAAAGAACAACACATAGCAGAACACGATTAAGAAACCGGCCACACCCATGATGTCTTTCACTGTGTAATAAGGGTGGAAAGGAATAGCATCAACTGGCCATCCGTTTTCATCTTTATTCTTCTTAACTTCAACACCATCTGGGTTGTTTGAACCCACTTCATGTAAAGCAATTAAGTGAAGGAAAACTAATACAACTAACACTAAAGGCAGTGCAATAACATGCAATGCAAAGAAACGGTTTAGCGTAGCACCAGAAACAACATAGTCACCACGGATCCACAATGTTAAGTCATCACCAATAAATGGAATTGCACCAAACAAAGAGATAATTACCTGCGCGCCCCAGTAAGACATTTGTCCCCAAGGAAGCAAGTAACCCATGAAGGCTTCAGCCATAAGTACAAGGAAAATCAACATACCGAATAACCAAAGTAACTCTCTTGGTTTTTGGTAAGAGCCGTAGATAAGACCACGGAACATGTGAAGATAAACCACCACGAAGAAGGCAGAGGCGCCAGTGGAGTGCATGTAGCGTAATAACCAGCCGTACTCAACATCACGCATGATGTATTCAACAGAAGCAAACGCACCTTCTGCTGTTGGTACGTAATTCATTGTTAACCAGATACCAGTCAGTAATTGGTTAACTAAAACAAGTAATGCTAATGAACCAAAGAAATACCAAAAGTTGAAGTTCTTTGGAGTTGGATATTGACCAACGTGGCGATTATACGTCGCCGACATTGGGATGCGAGCATCAATCCAATCAACAATATTCTTAACCATTACGCAGCTCCCGTATCTACACCGATTAGTACCGTGCCATCATCAACATATTGATGTGGAGGAACGACAAGGTTTAATGGTGCTGGAACACCCTGGAATACTCGGCCAGCCATATCAAACTTAGAACCATGACATGGACAGAAGAAACCAGCCGTAACACCTTCGACTTGCTCGCCAAAAGAATCAGGCAAGTAAGTTGGCGAACAACCTAAGTGAGTACAAATACCGACTGCAATGAAGAACTCAGGCTTAATTGAACGAGCAGGGTTAGCTGCGTATTCAGGCTGTTGTAACTCTTCAGAAGCAGGATCACGTAATTGCCCATCTAATTTAGGCAACTCACTTAAAATGGCATCAGTACGACGCACAACCCAAACAGGTTTACCACGCCATTCAACACGAATTAACTGGCCTGGCTCTACTTTACTAATATTTACTTCAACCGGTGCACCTGCAGCTTTCGCTTTAGCGCTCGGATTCCATGACTTGATAAAAGGCACCGCTACAGCGACGGCACCAGCTCCGCCTACTACGGCGGTTGCGGCTGTCAGGAATCTGCGGCGTCCGGTATCGACTGGCGCATTGCTCATCCACTTATCTCCCAGAGGGTGTTGGAATTCTTATATTTTAATAACTTAGCAACATTAGAATCACTAATCGCTAAATCTATACTTTGAGGCGGGGCTCATTATAGCGAAAAATTAGAACCAGATCATAGTAAAACACACAACTAAGTTACGGGAATTGTATGTTTTTTTTATGGCGTACAAAAAACACACAGCCTTTTTAACGCATTTTTGACATTAAATGCAGGAGTGATTTTTATAAGTTATTGTTAATGAATAATTTTTAATGAAATACTTTCAATCTAAATTAGTTATAACTGATCAAACTAACTAAAGCAGAGAAAATCAATTTTTTTCAATGAAAAACGCTAGACATAAAAAAACCCGGCACAAACCGGGTTTTTTTATCAGATTTCAGTATTTATTTACCGTCAATCGATTTCATATATTTGAAGAAATCGCTATCAGGTTCTAATACCATTACGTCACTGTTGCCTGCGAAACTTTCTTTGTAAGCTTCAAGACTACGTAAAAAACCATAAAATTCAGGATCTTTATTGAATGCATCTGCATAAATTTTAGCAGAAAGTGCATCACCTTCACCTCGAATGGTTAACGCTTTACGTTCAGCTTCTGCAACTTTAACAGTTACATCAGCATCAATTGTGGCGCGAATAATTTCAGATTGCTCTTTACCTTGTGCACGATGCTCTTTAGCAACAGCTTGTCGCTCGGCACGCATACGCTGGAAGATACTGCTACTGACGTTTGCTGGTAAGTTAATTTGCTTAACTCGCACATCAACGACTTCAATACCTAGATCACGAGAGCTTTCTGATGCATTCTCTAATGCATCATTTTGCAGTTCATCACGCTTACCAGAAACAATCTCTTTAATGGTACGACGACCAAACTCAGTACGTAAATCGTTATTGATTTTACGTTGAAGTAGATCTTCTGCAGTCACTTTATTACCGCCACCAGTAGATAGGTAGAAAGTTTCAAAGTCACTAATACGCCATTTAACGTATGAATCAACCATCAGATCTTTCTTTTCAGAAGTCACAAAACGGTCTGCAGCGCCATCTAAGGTTTGGATACGCGCATCAAGATACTTAACTTTATCAATCGCAGGGATTTTAAAGTGAAGTCCTGGCTTAAGTACACGAGTTACCGAATTACCGTCGACATTATCTTTTAGAATTTCACCAAATCGAGAAACAATGGCACGTTCGCCTTCGTTCACAATCATCACAGATGAAAAACCAATACCAAGAATAATAACGAGTATTATAAGTCCTAATCTACCCATGAGTTAGTCCCTCCCTTGGCGAGAACGAGCTTCGCGAGTTGGACGGCCATCAAGCGGCATCGATGAATTAAACGAGTTATTTGACGGTGTGTTAACGTGTGTTTCAACAACAGGCTCAACCGCAGTACGTTTAGTTTGGTTATCCATCATTTTATCTAACGGTAAATACATCAAGTTACCATTGTTCTTGGTATCAATAAGTACCTTGTTGGTGTCAGCCATGACTTCTTGCATTGCATCTAGGTATAGACGCTTACGAGTCACTTCTGGAGCCATTTGATATTCAGGTAGCAACTGTTCAAATCGAGCTACTTTACCTTCAGCTTCTAGGACTTCACGTTGTTTGTAAGCACTTGCTTGCTGTGCCATACGCTCAACTTGACCACGAGCTTTAGGCTCAATTTCACGCGCATAAGCTTCTGCTTCACGAATGAAACGTTGCTCATCCTCTTGCGCAGAAATAGCATCATCAAATGCGTCTTTCACTTCTTCAGGTGGACGTGCAGGTAAGAAGTTGACATCTTGAATCGATAAACCAAGTTGGTACGGCTCAAGAATACGCTCAAGTTCAGCCCAAGTATCACGACGAATTGCATCACGACCCGTTGTCAAGATGTCATCCATAGTGTTATGACCGATGACATAACGCAATGCACTGTCCGTAGCTTCACTTAAACTTGCATTAGCGTCTACAGCACTGAATAGATACAAGTATGCATCGTCAACACGATACTGTACGTCTAGTTCAACTTTTACTAAGTTTTCATCAGACGTTAACATGCTGCCAGAAGCAGGGATCGAACGAACAGCTTTAATATTTACAGGGAAAACTTCGTCAATAAACGTGGCTTTCCAATGTAAACCTGGCCCAACTTCGCCAGAATGCTGACCGAAACGTAAGGTGACCCCACGTTCAGCTTCTTTAATGGTGTAAAAACCTGAAGCGCCCCACACTAATAAACCAATAACTAAAACAACAATAATGCTGGTTGAGTTAAATGAAGGACTTGACGATCCACCTGAACCACCTTTCCCACCGCCAAAGCGTTTAGAAAGATTACGAAATACTTCGTCTAGATCTGGTGGGCCTTTGTCGTTACCGTTTTTGTTTCCCCAAGGGTCTTTATCTTTTCCCTTGTTACCGGGCTCATTCCAAGCCATTTAGCACTCCATAAGTGGATGAAATAAATGTTATTAGCAAGTAACGCTTACATCAGAGTCTTCTTGTGAAGTCTCAAATATAAACGTTTCTAATTCGCCTTGACTCTGTTTTGTTAATCGACGCCAATTGGCATCCGATAAACGAACAGACAAAATACAGTTCCCCAGATCGTCGTACTCTTTCTGCTGTATCGCGTCCAGTCGATAAAACTGACCAAGATAATGCCCAGCCGTAGCTGGTATTTTCAATGTATGCTCTACAATGACTTCACCGATATGCTCGTTGACAGCCTGCAGCAGCAATTCAAATCCAATTTGTTTTTGGGCAGATACCCAAACTCGTTCAGGCATCCCCTCATCGTAATAGTCGATGCGAGGCACGAAGTCTTCCAGTAAGTCGATTTTATTACAAACCACCAACTGTGGAATAGTATCTGCTTCAATTTCTTCAAGTACATTTTGAACTTGATCAAAATTTTCCGTCATATTCTCATCAGCACAATCAACAACATGCAATAACAAGTCAGCTTGTCGAGTTTCTTGCAGTGTGGCTTTAAAAGCTGCGACTAAGTCATGAGGTAAATGACGAATAAACCCAACAGTATCCGCTAAGATAACGGCACCGTCAGGCAGGTCGAGTTTACGCAGAGTCGGATCAAGTGTTGCGAACAATTGATCTGCTGCATAAACTTCAGAAGTTGTCAGCGCATTAAACAAAGTCGATTTCCCAGCATTGGTATACCCTACCAATGACACAGTGGATAAATCACTGCGTTTACGGGAACGACGGCTTTGTTCACGCTGTTTGTCTACTTTTTCAAGGCGACGGTTGATACTCTTGATGCGTCCACGAAGTAAACGTCTATCAGTTTCGAGCTGGGTTTCACCCGGCCCCCTCATACCAATACCACCTTTTTGTCTCTCTAAGTGAGTCCAACCACGAATAAGGCGTGTCGACATGTGGCGCAATTGCGCTAGCTCCACTTGCAACTTACCTTCGTGTGTTCTCGCTCGTTGAGCAAAAATATCTAAAATCAGTGCTGTCCGGTCTAATACGCGGCATTCACATATTTGTTCTAAATTTCTTTCTTGTGCAGGGCTTAAAGCATGATTAAAAATCACTACATTCGCTTCAGTAGCAGCTACCATGGCAGCTAGCTCTTCAACTTTACCTGTACCAACAAAAAACTTTCGATCCGGTGAACGTCGACTTCCGGTAATAACACCAACAGAGCGTGCACCTGCTGATTCGACTAATAATTGTAACTCGGTTATGTCTTCTCTGCGGTCGTCATCAGAAAAGTCAATGTGAACAAGCACCGCGGTTTCACCCGCTTCATAGCGATCAAACAAGTAGCAAACTCCTTAAATATTATTCTGATGCAGGCGCTTCATCGTGCTGAGTATAACCAGCTTGAGTACCTTGAGTCGCCACATTGAATGGACGAGCTGGTACAACAGTTGAAATAGCGTGCTTGTAAACCATTTGGCTCACTGTATTTTTTAGCAAAATAACGAATTGGTCGAATGACTCAACTTGTCCTTGCAACTTAATACCATTCACTAAGTAGATTGAGACTGGTACACGTTCACGACGCAAAGCGTTCAAAAATGGGTCTTGTAAAGATTGCCCCTTAGCCATTTCAATTTCCTTTTTTTATTTTCAAAACAAATTTTTTGAATAATGTTTTATTGTTTAGTTTGAGTATTATACAGCAGCAGCGATTAATCTAGCCTGAATGTTGTATAAGTGTAACTAAATTTCCTTTGGCACCACTTTCGAGCCAATGTAAATCTGGCCAGCTTCTCAACCATGTTAATTGACGTTTCGCCAATTGCCTAGTGGCAGCAGTGGCTTTTTCTACCAAAGTATCACGATCAAATTCACCATCTAAATATTGCCAGCATTGTCGATATCCGACACAGCGCATAGATGGCATGTCTAAATGTAAATCGCCTCGCTCTTTTAATCGCTGAACTTCTTCAATAAACCCTTGTTGCATCATTAGTTTAAATCGTTTTGCGATTAATTCATGTAATACTTTTCTATCAAGTGGTGCAATAGCGAATTGCACTACATCATAAGGTAAAGCTGGTGACTTAGTTGCACTCAACTCAGTCATGGTTTTACCTGTTATTCTGTAAACTTCTAAAGCACGAGATAATCGTTGTGGATCATTAGGGTGAATACGCTCACCAGCCACAGGGTCAATATCACATAACTGTTGATGTAATAAATCCCAACCGTGGGTTTCGGCCTCGGCTAAGATTTGTGCTCTAATCGCTTCATCAGCAGCAGGTAAAGGAGATAAACCTTCAAGTAGTGCTTTAAAGTACATCATTGTTCCGCCCACCAATAATGGGGTTTTACCACGGGCAATGATCTGTTCAATCTCGTGCAGTGCATCACGTCTAAAGTCGGCAGCCGAATAGGACTCACTCGGGTCTAAAATGTCGATAAGACGATGTGGTGCTAATGCAAGTTCATCGGCATCAGGTTTTGCAGAACCAATATCCATCTGCCGATAAATCAACGCAGAATCAACTGAGATAATTTCACAGTTATGGTGCTGCGCCATCTCTATGGCTAAAGCGGTTTTGCCTGAGGCTGTTGGCCCCATTAAAAACAATACTTTGGGTTGTTTAGCTTGGTTCACTTTTATTCTCTTCTAGCCAAGTTTGCCACGGTAAAGATTGTGCTGTTGATAATAACGCAGCTTGTTGTTCATCACTTAACTGACAATACTGTTGCCATAATTGCGATGCAGAAAGAAAAGCTGACTTTTGATGCTGAGCAATCCATAACGCTAACGCTTCGTCGGTAGGCGTATCAGCTTTAATCCATTGAAGTAATTCTGGGATTAATACGGCTAACTGGCTATCTCTTAGATATGGGGGCACATTCTTAATTATCAACTGTTGGTAGCGAATTGAAAGGGTTAAACCCAGTTTTCTTAGTAAGATATCTCGCTCAACTAGTAACTCTTTCCAATCTAGATCAGCTTGAATTGACACAGGCATGAGTAAAGGTTGCCCTACCAACCCAGTTTTCAATTTTTTGAATATTTCATTTTTAGCAACAATAACAGAAACTTGGACTATATCGATTAATAATAACTGCTGTTCTTTTACCATGACCCAATAACGGCCATCAAGCAGCTGAGGCATGGTAGAAACCGCTGAAATATTAACTTCATTAATTTGTGTTAATGAGCTATTTTCATGTTCTGTTTGCAGTAATTGACCATAGTTAGCAATTGCTGTTGGGGTTATCTCCGCTGAATCGACTGCTTTTGAACCACCACCGCCATATTGCCCGCCACTATTTTGATAGCCTTGAGCTGGTACTGAGACACTGCCATATTGACTTCGACTTTGCTCTCGAGGTTGATGCTGAACAGCTGATTGTTGCTGCTCTATTTCAGACAAATACGAACTTGCCTGAGAACCTGTGTGTTGCTGAACAGGCTTTGATGACGACACTTGATTGACCGGTGATGAATGAGTGCCATCAACATGAGTATAAGCGGTGTCGCTACTATGATTGCGATTATCATTATTTCGATCATTGATTTCAGGTGACAATTGTAATTCTGTAATTTGCTGCAGCACAGATTGTAAAGCTTGCAAGATAAAGTCATGAACCAACCGGCTTTGATGAAATCTCACCTCATGTTTTGCAGGATGCACATTCACATCGACTTGATGAGGATCAATCTCAAGCATCAATACATAACCAGGTTGATGCTGAATATCAAAACGTCCAAAAGCTTGTTTGACTGCGTGATTTACTAAGCGATCACGTACCAATCGGCCATTCACATAAAAATAAAAGCTATCGGTCACCTGTGTATCACTTGGCGCTTGTAAATATCCGCTTAAGCTCAAACCGTCATGTTCACAAGCCAAGTGCAAGGCATGCTCAGCAAAACTGCGACCACAAATTTGTCCTAACCGTTGTTTATACTGTATTTCAGTATTCGCAGGGCGATATTGACGTATTAGTTTACCATTATGAGTTAAGGTAAAATGTACATCGGTTCTCGCAATGGCAATCCGCTTCAGCCATTCATCGATATGAGTAAACTCAGTTTTATCACTCTTTAAAAAACGCCGTCTCGCTGGCGTATTAAAAAATAAATCGACGACATCAATTGTTGTACCAATTGGATGAGCTGCAGGGGTAATTTTGACATCCATTTGCGAGCCTGCCGCATTGGCTTGCCAAGCTTCGCTTTGATCTGCAGGCTTAGATGTTAGGCTGAGTCTAGCGACAGAGCTAATACTGGCTAATGCCTCACCACGAAACCCAAAACTTAAAATAGCTTCTAGATCATCAAGAGAATGTACTTTTGAGGTAGCGTGGCGAGAAAGCGCCAACGCAAGCTCCGCCTTAGCAATACCTTTACCATTATCGCGAATTCGAATGAGTTTACTGCCACCTTTATCGATTTCGATATCAACACGGGTTGCACCTGCATCTAAGCTGTTTTCTACCAACTCTTTAACAACTGATGCAGGTCTTTCAACCACTTCACCTGCTGCAATTTGGTTGGCAAGTTGTGGAGGAAGAATTTGAATAGCCATTTTACGCCCTCGGAATAACCAGCTTTTGGCCAATTCTTAATACATCGGACTTTAAGTTATTACTTTTTTTGATACTCGCCACACTGACTTTATAACGCTGGGCAATCACTGAAAGTGACTCGCCACTTCTGACGGTATGTTTAACATTGCTTTGCTTAGCAAACATAGTGCCTGAAGGGGGATTAGCCTCAAAATAGTTAACCACACCTTTGTGAATAGCGTTGGCTAATTTTTGTTGATGGTTTCCATCAAGCAATAAACGCTCTTCTTTAGGGTTTGAAATAAAGCCCGTTTCAATCAAAATTGAAGGAATATCTGTCGACTTTAATACTGCGAAACTGGCCGACTCAGGCTTATTTTTATGCAGCTTTGTGACTTTACCTAACCCAGCAAGAATATCGGTCGCAATACTGTGACTTTCAGCCATTGAATGATCCATGGACATATCAATCAAGGTCATAACCAAATACTGTTCACTGTCAGTGTTTTGAATAATATCGCCTACACCGCCTAATAATTCTGAATGTTTTTCTTTATCCTCAAATACCCGACCGATTTCAGTATTGGCTCGTCGCTTAGACAGAACCCACACAGAGGCGCCCTTAGGTTGAGGTGAAGTGAATGCATCTGCATGAATAGATAGTAATAAGTCTGCACGGCTATTTCGCGCAAGTTCTGAGCGCTGATTTAAGTTAACAAAGTAATCGCCACTACGGGTCATCACCGCTTTCATGCCCGGTGTTTCATTAATTTTGCGAGCAAGCCGTTTAGAAATGGCTAAAACGACCTTTTTCTCATAAGTCCCTTTAGGGCCTATTGAGCCAGGATCTTCACCACCGTGACCCGCATCAATTGCGACAATCACATCTTTTGAACGCTTACTGGTTTGAACTACCTGTTTTTTAGCAGCGGGTTTATTGGCTGAGTTATCGAGATCAACAACCAAGCGATTCCCATATGGCGCAGTTGGCGTCAGCGAAAACAAATTAGCTTTAACAGGAGATGCCAATTCGAGGACTAAGCGTAATGTACCCGCTTTAGGAGGCTTACTTAAACGGACTTTATTAATCAATTTGCTGTTTTTAGCAATATCATCAAACTTAACCTTGGTAGAGGCTTGCTTTAAATCAATCACTAAGCGCTGAGGATTAGACAATGAAAAATAACTGTAATCAGGTGCTTGGGATAAATCCAATACCACTCGAGTAGAGTCTGGTGCATCCCACACTCTAATACTATCTAATTTATTCGCTGCTTCTACAATTAACGAGAAGCCAAATAGCAATACAAAACTAAAAAATCGCGTCATTTTTCTCAAATCATTATTATTTTAATTTAGCGACAACTTGCTGCCCAGCAGGTGTCAACCCGTTTAACTCAACCAGTCTCTGTTCACCTTGATAACTCAAATGAATACTAATATCTGCATCAGGTAACAAACCATGGCCTCTATCTGGCCACTCAATAAGACTCAGGCTTTTTTCTGTAAAGTAATCTCGAATCCCCATAAATTCTAATTCTTCAGGGTCAAGCAATCGATACAAGTCAAAATGAAAAATATCCATCCCTTTTAACTCATACGGTTCAACAAGTGTATAAGTTGGGCTTTTAACATTGCCCTCGTGCCCCAAGCTTTGAATCAAACCACGGCTTAAGGTCGTTTTACCCGCGCCTAAATCTCCAGTTAAATAGATAACCAGTGGTGCACTCACCCACAGTGATAACTCATAACCTAGTTCAATTGTTGCTTGCTCATCTGGGAGATTTTTTTTTATCGAAGTCATGTTAACTTACCAGCACTTGGGGGATTAATCATATAAAAATGTCATCTTAACCAGAATAATGCACTCCGTGATTAATTGACGCAATGTAAACCGCTGAAAATAGTAAAGCCAGCTTGCTAGCTGGCTCTATTAAAAATATTAACATAAAATCGAAATTGGAAAAATAACTGTTAGATATCATCCATTCGCAAAGCACTATGCACTAATCTTTTTTGCTGAGTTTGCTCAACTCTAACCAAATCAAGTAATGCTTCTTTAATTTCGGTTACGGCAGTGCTATTTGCCGTTTTTTCCAATAATGCGATTAGACGGTTTTCAAGATCTAAATGAAGCTCCAACACATCATCTTCAGTCATATTTGCTGGTAGTAATGATTCGTTACAACGTTTTTTGAAGTCTTCAAATGTAATATCTTTATACCATGTATCTAACATGCGGCTTGGCGCTTCATCGATATAATTTTCAATACTGTCATGAACATGCTGTTGATGCTGCTGAAGATATTCCAACATCATTTTCACTCGAGTCGAGTCTGCATTACGATGCAATTGGCCATAAAGTTGTTTCATGTCTAAGCGTGATTTAGCTATAAAATCAAGCAACTCACTTAGTTGTTGGATACGCATAATAAACACTCCACTCATAACTGCTCTGTCAGCAGTTTTTAGAATTAATTTATAAAAGCTTGTATTTATTATGGTTGAAAATAAAAAAGGAATACTTGAGCAAGCTCATATTTTACATATAAAAGACAGGTAAATTAGACAATACAAATAAACAAAGTGTCTCTGCTAAATATGAGGCACTATCAAACAGGTGACCAAACAGGTGGCATAAATGCGCTATTTACGTCTAAAAAAGGCTTGATGTTGCATCAATCAAATAGCGATCACTTTACAGGTTAAAGCATTAATTCATTTTTGTTTGAAGATAAGCACTAGAATTTTATGAAGAGAAGTTTTAGAGCGACCTAATATGTTCAAAAAGAGTGGTTCGAACTGATGACCTATACCTTGGCAACAAGAAGGTATCACTACGCTAAAAGCGCAACTAAGCTATTTTTATTTGGACATTGTGCTTGGAAATTTTACCTAGAATATATTGCTTGGAATAGATTGCTTTGAGTATACAGATGGGGAAAGTTTGGAGCGACCTAATATGTTCAAAAAGAGTGGTTCGAACTGATGACCTATACATTGGCAACAAGAAGGTATCACTACGCTAAAAGCGCAACTGAGCTATTTTTATTTGGACATTGTGCTTGGAAACTTTACTGGAATAAATTGCTTGAAATACACATATGGGGGAAGTTTGGAGCGACCTAATATGTTCAAAAAGAGTGGTTCGAACTGATGACCTATACCTTGGCAACAAGAAGGTATCACTACGCTAAAAGCGCAACTGAGCTATTTTTATTTGGACATTGTGCTTGGAAACTTTACCTAGAATAGATTGCTTGAAATACACAGATGGGGGAAGTTTGGAGCGACATATCAGGTTCGAACTGATGACCTATACCTTGSCAAGGTATCGCTCTACCAACTGAGCTAATGTCGCCTTACAAAACTTGCTATTGAAATTGGAGCGACATATCAGGTTCGAACTGATGACCTATACCTTGGCAAGGTATCGCTCTACCAACTGAGCTAATGTCGCATCTTGTTACGTTATCAACACATTTGGCAAGGTATCGTTTGAACCAGAGCCAACTGAGCTAATGTCGCATCTATATTTCAATTTTTAAAATTTGGAGCGACATATCAGGTTCGAACTGATGACCTATACCTTGGCAAGGTATCGCTCTACCAACTGAGCTAATGTCGCATCTTGTTGCGTTATCAACACATTTGGCAAGGTATCGTTTAAACCAAGGCCAACTGAGCTTATGTCGCATTTCAAATTTTATATTGAAAATTGGAGCGACATATCAGGTTCGAACTGATGACCTATACCTTGGCAAGGTATCGCTCTACCAACTGAGCTAATGTCGCATCTTGGTGCTGCAATTTTCAATCTTCAACTTCATTCAGCAATGAATCTTG
The DNA here is from genome assembly GCF_001675935.1 of Shewanella sp. UCD-FRSSP16_17. NCBI lineage: Bacteria > Pseudomonadati > Pseudomonadota > Gammaproteobacteria > Alteromonadales > Shewanellaceae > Shewanella > Shewanella sp. UCD-FRSSP16_17. The sequence goes on along the minus strand of NZ_LZFV01000024.1, from coordinate 290,806 downwards.
CTGTAAAAAGTTGAGGCCGCATTATATGTAATATTCACTACACTGCAACCCCTAATTTAAAAAAAAAGTTCGTTTGCTTAAATTTTAAATACTTCTTGGCGATAAAACTGCAATTCAGCAATGGATTCCTTGATATCTTCCAATGCTTGATGGGTATTCTTCTTACTAAAGCCTTTCATTACTTCAGGCTTCCAACGATTAGTCAGCTCTTTAATTGTGCTCACATCGATATTGCGATAATGGAAGAAATCCTCTAATTCAGGCATATATTTATTTAAGAAACGGCGATCTTGACCAATGCTGTTACCACACATAGGCGACGCGCCTTTCGGAACATATTGCTCTAAAAACTCAATCGTGGCTTTAATTACATCTTCTTCAGAATATTGACTGTTTTTAACCCGTTCAATCAATCCGGATTCACCATGATGCTTTTGATTCCAATCATCCATGCCATTAAGCACGTCATCAGATTGATGAACAGCCATCACTGGGCCTTGGGCAATTATATTCAATTCTTGATCTGTCACTATCGTCGCAATTTCAATAATTCGATCGACACTGGGCTCTAAACCCGTCATTTCTAAATCAACCCAAATCAGATTACTCGAGTTTACAGCCATAATATCTGCCTTATTCTGTCAAAAGCCCTAAATTCAGGCTTTTTTATTAAAGAGGGTGTATCATACTGTTTTTTTATACGACAAAAAAACACCTAATTAATGAAGATTCGCCTGTGAGTAAAAAGAAACCGCTAAGCCAAAGTCAAAAGCGCCGAATGCGCGACAATCAAAGTAAACGCCTTAAGCGTAAAGACAAACCTGATACGGCTAATGATTTACAGGATAGTCTACTTGGGCCAGAACAGCAGGGAATCGTAATTTCCCGTTTTGGTCAACATGCAGATATTGAAACTGAAGATGGCATCGTCGCACGTTGTAACCTTCGCCGAAACATCACCAGTCTAGTGACAGGTGACAAGGTACTCGTGCGTCTTGCGACAGAAACCGATCGTGGTATTGGTGGCATTGTAGAAGCGGTTCATCCGCGCACATCTTCATTAACTCGCCCAGATTTATATGACGGCGTAAAAATCATCGCGGCCAACATTGATCAAATACTGATTGTTTCTTCAATATTGCCGAGTTTTACGACTCAAATTATCGACCGCTATTTAGTTGCCGCAGAAGACACTGAAATTCCACCTGTCATCATTCTTAATAAAATGGATTTATTAAATGATGATAACCGAGAAGAAGTCGAACTGGCTCTTGAGCGATATCGGCAAATTGGTTATCCAGTCTACATGGTGAGCAGTCATACTGGTGAAGGGGTAGAGCAAATAAAATCCCTTCTGTCTGATAAAATCAGTGTGTTTGCAGGTCAATCAGGCGTAGGGAAATCATCCCTTATTAATGCCTTGATGCCAGATGCTGATCTACAAGTAGGTGATGTTTCAGACAATTCCGGCCTTGGCCAACACACTACTACTACCGCAAAATTATTACATTTTGAAAGTGGTGGAGACTTAATCGACTCACCCGGTGTACGTGAATTTGCCTTGTGGCATTTGCCTGCTCCACGTGTTGGCTGGTGCTTTGTTGAATTCAGAGATTTTATTGGTACTTGCAAGTTTCGCGATTGTAAACACGGTAATGATCCCGGCTGCGCCTTGCAAGCCGCCTTAGCAGATGGGAAAATAACCGAAGATAGATTTAATAACTATCATCGAATCATTGCTAGCCTTGACGAGCAACGTCACGCCAGACACTTTAGAGCTGACGATCTTTAATTCAGTATTGCTGAAAATGACTATTTACACTCAAGATAAAACTAACTAATAAGGGTATTCAATTGGATTCTGTTAAAATTGCTTTGCAATATATCTTACCTAAACATTTACTATCACGTTTAGTGGGTAAACTTGCAGCCGCTGAAGCGGGAGCAATTACCACCGCTGGTATCAAATGGTTTATCAAACAATATAAGATTGATATGTCAGAAGCTGCAGAAAGTGAGCCTGAAGCATACAAAACTTTCAATGCCTTTTTCACTCGCGCATTAAAACCTGGTTTACGCCCAATCGTTGCAGATGACAAAATCATCGCGCATCCTGTTGACGGTGCTGTAAGTCAATGTGGTCCAATTGAAGCTGGAAAAATTGTCCAAGCTAAAAACCATGATTACACCACACTTGCTCTATTAGGTGGTCAGCAAAAAGATGCTGAACGTTTTACTGGTGGTGACTTTGCGACGATTTACCTTGCACCAAAGGATTACCACCGAATCCATATGCCAATGACTGGCACTTTATCTAAAATGACTTACATTCCTGGTGAGTTGTTTTCAGTAAACCCATTAACAGCGCAAAATGTACCTGGGCTGTTTGCTCGCAACGAACGTGTCGTCGCTATTTTTGAAACTGAAGTAGGTCCATTAGCAATGGTGCTAGTTGGCGCAACAATTGTGGCCAGTATTGAAACCATTTGGGCAGGTACTGTTACCCCACCATGCGGCAAGCAAGTATTTACATGGGATTACCCAACTGAAGGACCTGAATCATTAACACTTGAAAAAGGTGCTGAAATGGGTCGCTTCAAATTAGGTTCAACTGTGGTCATGTTGTTTGGTCAAGATGCCATTGATACCTTTGCTGAAGGTGTTGAGCCAACCGAAACAACCCGTATGGGACAAGCTTTCGCACACCTCAAGTAAGCGAATCAGCACATAGTGACTGTAAAAGGCCCCGAAATGAGTGGAACATCAATGACCGCTCATTCAACTCAAAGCGGACTCATGCAGTTGCATATAGCCGTGTTACTTTTTGGTGGCACGGCGTTATTTTCTAAAATCATTCCTTTAAGTGCCCTCGATATTACCGTGCTTCGCTGCGCCATCGCTTTTTTTGTATTGGCTGCGATTGTAAAAGTTAACCAACAACGTTTGTTGCTTTCACATGTTCAGGATTATTTTATTGCCTTAGGGCTTGGCGTATTAGTTAGCCTACACTGGGTAACTTATTTTGCCTCAATGCAGCTAGCTTCCGTCTCAATCGGGATGATTGCTTTTTTCACCTATCCTGTGATGACAGTCCTTGTCGAGCCAATTTTTAGTCAAAGTAGATTACGTAAGGTTGATGTTCTCTCTGGCATCGCTGTTTTAACTGGCGTAATCATGCTAATACCAGAGCCCAATTTAGAAAACGATGTTACCTTCGGTATTGCTTTAGGGATTATCTCTGCAGCCTTGTTTACAGCTCGTAATATTTGCCATAAACAATATTTCTCTCGCTATAGCGGCCCCCAAGCCATGTTTTATCAAACCTTGATTGCCGTCATTGTACTTGCACCATGGTTAGAAACCGATATCACATCAATTAGTGCAGATATTTGGTTATCTATTGTCGTCCTAGGGGTGTTTTTTACTGCTGCACCACACGCATTATTTGCATCATCACTGCGGAGTCTAAGTGCTAAAACTGCTGGGCTAGTCTCATGCCTACAGCCCTTTTATGGTACCTTGTTAGCCATCATATTGCTCAATGAACAAGTGAATATGAATACAGTAATTGGCGGAATGATTATCTTGCTCACAGCAATCTTCGAAACTCTGCAAAATAACAAAAAAAATAAAGCGTAAACTCAGGTTTTTGTTACCATTGTATTAGTCTCTCACAAGCAATCTCTTTTCTATGTTTCGTATTGCGGTTTTTCTACTTTGCTTTTGTACTTTCTTTGCTTCTGCAAATTCTCCGTTGCAGCTTGATAAACGCTTGGGCTTTTCCCAAGGTAATAATGCTAATCAAGTCATCGACATTCCAACTCAAATCGATAATGTTAAAGCCAGCATCGAAAAACTGAATGATGAAGAACAAAGCTATCTTGAACTTGAACAAAATAGTGAGACAACCCTTGAGCAATTAACTGCTCAAATCAATCAACCAGCGCCCGAAGTATTCGTTGATAGTAAAATTGACATTAGCCAGCAAGCATCGATGGCTTATTATCATTTGTCTGAGCAAAAACAATCCGAAAATGAACTCAGTAAACAATTACTCAGCTTAAGTAAAAGACAGCAACAATTACCTAGCTTAATTCGTCAGGCTAAAGATGCGCTTAATCAGTTCAAGCGCACTCAATTAGCACCAGTTGATACCCCGTTAGGTCAATTACATGTGTTGCAAGGTCAATTATTAGAACAACACATAGCAACTTTATCAGCCGAACATGCAAGCAGCCCTAAACAAAAGCAAATCGCGCAATTGCAGCTGCAGTTACTGCGCATTGAGCATGCTCAGCAAGAAAAACTGATTGAAGCGCTCAATAAACAAAATAGTCGTCACCGCCAACAACAAGCAGCAAATACCATTGCGAATAACATCATCGATGAACAGCAGCTTGCCGATGTTGTTTCGCAAGAAATCAGTAATAAAAACCAGCAATATGCTCAGGAGCTTATCCGTATCACAGATAGCATAAGCGCCGTTATTAGCTTGCAAGAAAAAACCGAAAGGCAATACCAAACCCATGCATTACAGCTCGCCAATGTCGAAGAGCAAATTACGTGGGTTGAAACGAATTCCGCCTTTGGTGACCGCTTTTTGCAAATGTTGCAATCACTCCCAAAACCTCCGAGTCAAGATGCCTTGCTGGCCGAAGTCGCCGACTCTAGACTAAAGCGTTATCAAGCTGAGCAGCAGAAAGCCTTAAACAAACAGCAGCTCAGTAATCAAGATTTTTTAAATAACACCCAAATTAAGCTATTAGAATCACAGCAAAGTTTAATAGAAGAACTGGTACAAAATTATGATGTTTACCTAAATGAACAAGCTAAACTGCGAAATAGTTATGAGCAGCTCAACCAAATATATTTAGAGCTTAAAAACACCCTAAATGAACATTTATTTTGGGTTCCTAATGCGGCAGGTATTAGTGGTTTATGGCTGATTGATTTAAAAAATGCCACGGTGTGGATGACACAAGCACAACAAAGAGAAAAGTTAAAACAGGCTTGGCAATCGCAAAATATTTACTGGGCGTGGTGGGTCATCATCTTGATCTTATGTCTAATGGCTCAAGATTTACTAACCCCCAAGTTTAACCAAACAATGGAACGCTATGGACAATATGTTGGTAATGTAACTCAAGATAAGTTTATCTATACCGCTAAAACATTAGTTTTATCTTTAGTTTATTCATTATTAAAGCCGCTGCCTTTATTGCTTGCAGGCCTTATTTTATTCTCATCAGAGTTAAACTTTGTCCACGCCATTGGTGTGGGTGTACTGTCTATCGGTTGTAGTTACTGGGTCTATCGTTTCTTCGCCCTATTGTCATTAGATAACGGGATTATGATCAGTCACTTTAGACGACCACAACCCCTTGTCAGGCGTATGCAAGAAAAAGTCTTACGCTTTATTCTTATCAGCTGGCCACTTATCGGCATTATGGGCTTTACTGAGGCCATAGATACTTCGTTAATCCGCAATAGCATTGGTCGCGGCGCCTTTTTACTCTTTACCATTACGTTATTGGTGCTCTACCGAGACTTGTACGCATTTATCACTGACTATCGTGAAAGCGCAAATGACGGTAAAAACATGAAGCTGCTAAATAAGCTCATGTGGGCATTCTTAATTATCGTGCCTTGCGGATGTGTGGTGCTAGCTACCGTTGGTTATTACTTCAGTGCGTTCCAAGTGTTACTGCAAGTGCAGTTGTCATTGCTGTTAGGGCTTGGATTTTTACTGCTTTATCAATTAATCAAACGCTGGATGTTAATTGAGCGTCGATTAATTGCTTTTGACCGTGCTAAAGCTCGCCGTGCTGAGCGTCTCGCCCAACGAGAACGTGGTGAACTCAATCATGCAGCAGACGCTAATGAAAATTACGAAGAGCCAATTGTTGACTTAGAAACCATTGCAAGCCAATCCTTAGGCTTGGTTCGATCATTATTAATTTTGGCATTTTTTGGCAGCCTATTAGGCTTAATTTCACAAACTCATACTGCATTATTTTCATTCTTAGATGGGATAACACTGTGGAATACTCATTCCGTAGTCAATGGCATTGAACAACAAGTCCCCATTACACTGAAGTCGATATTCTTCTCGTTCATTATTGTTGGTTTTTCGGCCATGATAGCCAAAAACCTGCCCGGCTTATTAGAGTTAACGATTCTGCAGCGTTTAGAGTTAACTCCAGGCACTGGCTTTGCGATCACCACTGTCAGCAGCTACCTTGTGGTATTTATTGGCCTTCTGGTTGGTTTTTCTACCATCGGTGTTGAATGGTCAAAACTACAATGGCTTGTCGCGGCATTATCGGTTGGTTTAGGCTTCGGATTACAAGAGATTTTTGCCAACTTTATTTCTGGCTTAATTATTTTATTTGAAAAACCAATCCGAATTGGCGATACCGTTACGATTCGTGACTTAACCGGTACCGTCAGTAAAATTGAAATACGTGCTACTACTATTGTTGACTGGGATAGAAAAGAAATTATTGTGCCCAATAAGGCATTTATCACAGAGCAATTAGTCAATTGGTCACTTTCAGATCCTATAACCCGTGTAATCGTCAGTGTGTCAGTACAGCGAGACGCTGATCCATCAAAGGTTGAAGCGTTATTACATCAAGCGGTACGTGAGTCAGAATTGTCCCTTAGCTTCCCTGAGCCTGAAGTCTGGTTTGCGGGATTCGGCCAACACACCCAAGATTATGAAGTCAGATCTTATGCTAAGGACATGAATGATCGCTGGCCTCTTCGACACAGTCTGCATAAACGCATTTGTAAGAAGCTAAAAGAAAACCAAGTAGAGTTGGCGTATCCACAGATGGAAATCCATATCAATAATGGCCAACCTCGTGATATTAATCAGATAATTAAAGGTTAACTCAATGCTCATTTTTGCCCACCGCGGCGCTAGCGGTTATGAAGTAGAAAACACCTTAGCAGCAATGGAAAAAGCATTACAACTAAATGTGCAAGCCATTGAATTAGACGTATATAACGTTGAAGGTGAGCTTTATGTTTTTCATGATAGACGCCTTGAAAACAAAACTTCCGGCAAAGGTTTAGTTCATCTAAGTCGCAAAGAGACCATCAATAAAGCCAAGATAAAGCAACATTCAATTCCGACATTTTGGCAAGTGATGAGCCTGATAAATGGTCGATGTATCGTCAATATCGAGCTTAAAGGCTATCACACCGCTATGCCAGTAATTGAAATGTACCCTGCACTTATTAGCCAGTTAAACTTTACTCAAGCGCAATTACTCATTTCATCGTTCAATCAACCGTACTTAGCGCAAGTTAAACAACATCTTCCAGAGGCAAGAGTCGCCCCAATTCTCTCTGGTGTCCCGCTCAATTATGCGGAATCCGTTACACAGTTAGGCGCCTACTCCATTCATGTGGATATTCATTTTGTTACTCATGAAATGGTGAAAGATGCACATCAACGAGGGGCTAAAATATATGTATACACGGTTGATGTCCCTGAAGACATCCAGGCCTTAAAAGCCTTAGGCGTTGATGGCATTTTCAGCAACTTTCCCGATAAAGCCGCAGATGCACTTTTGAGTCAAAATGCTAATGAAGATCATCAACATTGGTTTGGATAAGTTAGCGCATGGGTTATGAGTGCTTATTTAATATTTAGGGTTTAGGGATTAGTATTTAGAGTTAAGGCTCACACTTGCCTATTTCGCTGCGCCCAAGCACCAATGGCGAAAAAGATACCTACGACCAGTAACAGCATCCATTGCGAAGGCATGCTACGGAGTTGGCCTGCGAGCCAAGGACTAATACTAACAATAGCCAAACCGTAGCCAAAAGCATTGATCATAACAAATGCACTTGTGCGAACAAAAAAGCCACTGCCAGCTAACGATTTTCGTAATATACGGTTGATGTCGGTCGCAAAGATAACAATTGCGCACGCCACAAGTGCAGTAGCAATTTCACTCATCCAAGGGTGAAGCATTGCACCAATTTTAGCTAGAAATGCTATGATTTGATTCATTAAACAACCTCAATTTATGTCAATAAAAACGTACTGGGAAACCATATGGCACACAAACTTCTACTGTTAACTCAAGACAATGATAAATACCGTCAACTGCTGTCGCTTTGCCAATTACCTGAGTTAACCATTCTAGGAGATGATCCAAGCAGTATTTGTGAAGCCGATATCTGGTTTGCTGAGCCTCAACTAGCAGCCCCACTGCTCAATTTAGGTTCTGAACTCAAGTGGATGCAATCGACTTTTGCTGGCGTTGATAAACTCACTGGCTCAAGGCAACGCCGCGATTATGCTCTCACGAACATTAAAGGTATTTTCGGACCACTAATGAGCGAGTATTTATTTGGCTACCTATTAGCTCATCAGCGTGAACATGCAAAATATAAACAACAACAGCAACAACAACAATGGGCTCCAGGTAATTTCCGAACCTTACAGGGTCAACATTTACTGTTATTAGGCACTGGCTCCATTGCGCAGCATATTGCACAAACTGCCAAACATTTTGGAATGACAGTAACAGGCCTAAGTAAAAGTGCCGTCAGTAAACCCTATTTTGATCATATTGATACTATCGAGCAGCTTGCAACTTATTTACCCAAGGCACAAGCTATAGCGAGCATCTTACCTAGCACGCTAGATACAGAGAATTTATTAAATGCCGACATGCTAGCCATGCTACCTCCAGAATCTGTGCTCTTTAACTTAGGAAGGGGTAATGTGCTTGACCTTGATGCTCTTGCAAAACAGCTCAAAAAACAATCCAAACAACATGCGGTACTTGATGTCTTTAATCAAGAACCATTAAGCAGTGAGCACCCCATTTGGCAATGTCCTAATGCCATAATCACCCCGCATATCGCTGCGCCAAGTTTCCCTGAGCAAGTGGTCGAGGTCTTCGCTGATAACTATCGTTTGTGGCGACAACAGCACCCGCTAAAACATCAAGTCGACTTTATAAAAGGTTATTAGGGCCAATTGTTCTTTCAAGGTTATTTTTGCAGCGAATTGTTGGCCATTTATACAAGGAAGAGACTTTGTGGTGTAGTTATTCTACATAAAAAGTCAATAACGCAGTAAAAATGGCCAACAAACGCTACCCAAAGGGTTCGAGTAAAAGCGTTTTACTTTTTGTTGGATGAATTTTGCTTAGATGACTAGGCATCAATCCATCCGCCTCAATTAACACACTTTTATTTCGAACGAAACTTAACCAGCAAAGTTCAACAGGCCCTAGTTAATGCTGATACTTTCAGCTTCAAAGCCTTGTTTGTGACCACATAATGAGACCGAATATTCACCTAAAGCGCTAAATCTACTTTTTGTAAGTTCCCACTTTGAGTTGCTTAACGGTTTACTACCGTTTGCATGCGGCACCCTAAACTATTTCACAACTCGCGTTATCACTGAGTTTGTGAGCTATTTAACAGTTTGTAATAACCATTACTTTTACTCCTCAAACTTATTTAGTCAAAAAAGTTATTAGCAATGAGAACTGTTTTCATTTACAATTGCGTTATAGTTAATTAAGCGCAAAATCTTTTGCAATAAAGCAAAAGACACGCAGTCAGAATAAATGAAGAGGCTTTATGTACGTTTGTCTTTGTCACGGCATTACTGATACCCAAATTAGAGAAGCAGTCAGCAAGCATGGCGACAGCTCTTTAGCTGACGTTAAAAAGCGCTTAGGTGTGGCTGATCAATGTGGTAAATGTTCGCGTATGGCAACTAACATCATTAAAGCTCAAGTGGATGTTGAACCAAACTTCTACGAAGTTGCATAAGGTCTAACACTACCTTATTCAAGCAGATTTCATATCAATAAAATTCATAAAAAAATGCAGCCTAAGGGCTGCATTTTTTTATCTCGAGAAAGTCGCTCAATGATTCACTATCATTGAGCTTATAGTCTTACTCAGTCGTTTCAACTTCTGTTTCAGTTGCTTGGTTACCTAACTCGATTTGCACACTATCAACGCGTTGAAGACCTCTAGGTAATTTAGCGCCTCGACGGCCTCTTTCACCGCGGTAATGCTCAAGATCAGATGGTTTCAAGGTCAACTTACGTTTACCAGCCCACAAGGTCACTGAGGCATCTTCAGGGATAATATCTAAATGGATGAGTAACTCTTCACGGCTCTTCGAACGATCCGTCGGAATACCTATAATTTTATTACCTTTACCTTTCGATAATTGCGGTAAAGCATCCACATCAAATATCAGCATTCTGCCTTCATTGGTAATCGCAATAATAGACTGTGTTACGCCTTTATTAACAAGTTTAGGCATTAGCGATTGCGCATTTGCAGGGAGACTTAACAAAGCTTTACCGGCTTTATTTCGGCTCACCATGTCTGCATACGAACCAATAAAGCCATAACCGGCATCACTAGCTAATAAATAACATTGCGAGTCTGTGCCAAGTAGTACATGACGCATAACTGCACCTGGCGATAAATTAAATCGAGTGGTAATTGGCTCACCCTGACTTCTCGCAGAAGGTAAAGTATGGGTATCTGTAGCAAAAGCCCGCCCAGTCGAATCAATGAATACGCTCGGTTGGTTACTCTTACCGCTCGCACTGCATAAGAATGCATCACCTGATTTGTAATTGAGTGCTTCACCGTCGACATCGTGACCTTTAGCACAACGCACCCAGCCTTTTTCAGATAACACAACAGTCACAGACTCAGCAGGCGTCAATTCTTGCTCTGTTAATGCTTTAGATTCTATACGCTCAATGATAGGTGAACGTCTATCATCACCAAACGTTTCACCGTCTTGAATCAGTTCTTTTTTAACTAATGTTTTTAAACGTCGCTCAGATCCTAAAATTAACTCTAGTTTGTCACGCTCAGCAGCCAACTCTTCTTGTTCAGCTTTAATTTTAAATTCTTCAAGTTTAGCTAGATGGCGAAGTTTTAAATCTAAAATGGCTTCAGCTTGCTTTTCTGATAACGCAAAGCGAGACATTAACTCCGCTTTGGGTTCATCATGAAAACGAATAATCTCGATGACTTCATCGATATTCAAAAACGCAATCATTAATGCATCAAGAATATGTAGTCGAGCGAGTACTTTATCGAGCCTGAATTGCAAGCGACGAGTGACTGTCGAAATACGATAGGTTAACCACTCAGTTAATAGCTCTTTTAAGCCTTTCACTTTTGGACGGCCATCAAGACCCAGTACATTCAAGTTAACTCGGAAGCTTTTCTCAAGATCGGTAGTGGCAAATAAATGCGCCATCAACTGATCACAATCAACGCGATTTGAGCGAGGAACAATCACTAACCTTACCGGGTTTTCATGATCTGATTCATCTCGTAAATCCGCAACCATAGGCAGCTTTTTAGCCTGCATTTGATTCGCGATTTGTTCTAGAATTTTACCACTGCCAGCTTGATGAGGTAGTGCACTGATAACGATTTCACCGTTATCATTATCGTATACTGCACGCATTTTGATAGAGCCACGACCGGTTTCATAGATTTTGGCAATATCTTTACTTGGTGTGATGATTTCTGCATAGGTTGGGTAATCAGGCCCCGGAACAAACTCCATTAAGCGCGCTAAATCAGCCTTAGGATTTTCCAGTAACGCCACACAAGCCGAAACTAATTCTCTGGCATTATGTGGCGGAATATCGGTTGCCATACCTACTGCAATACCCGTGATACCGTTTAATAAGATATGAGGTAAACGAGCGGGTAGTGACTTAGGCTCTTTCATTGTGCCATCAAAGTTAACACCCCAATCAACCGTACCTTGACCTAACTCTGATAATAGCACTTCCGAAAACTTTGACAGTTTTGCTTCGGTATAACGCATTGCAGCAAATGATTTAGGATCGTCCGGTGCACCCCAGTTTCCTTGACCGTCAACTAACGGGTAGCGATAGGAGAAGGGTTGTGCCATTAACACCATTGCTTCATAACATGCACTATCACCATGTGGGTGATATTTACCTAACACATCGCCGACTGTACGGGCTGATTTCTTATGTTTAGATTGAGCGGATAATCCTAACTCGCTCATGGCATAGATAATACGACGTTGAACCGGTTTTAAACCATCGCCAATATGCGGCAAAGCGCGATCCATGATCACGTACATTGAATAGTTTAAATAAGCCTCTTCAGTAAAGCGGCGCAGAGGCATTTGCTCTACACCATCGAGGCTTAATTCAATCGCATCACTCATTATTTCGTATCCTGTGATTGTTCTGTCGCTTTATAAAATAAGCGATAAATATTGCCCTTTAAGTCATCAGAGATGAACATTGCACCATCAGGCGCATTAATCAGGTCATAAGGTCTAGCAACGGGAAATTCTCCGTCTAAAAAGCTTACCACTCTTTCACGCTTAATAACTTGGTCGTCATCAAGAGTTAGCATCACAACCTGATAGCCAATCTTACTCGAGCGATTCCAAGAGCCATTTTCGGCAACAAAAAGTTGGTTATGGTAACGCTCAGGAAATAACTTGCCTGAATAAAAAAGTAAGCTGGTTGGCTTAACATGTGCGGGGAGTTCAAACTCAGGCGTTGTTACGTTTAAGTTATCAGGCTTTTTAAAAGCAGGTTCAGCGACATCGGTTCCATGTACATAAGGAAAACCAAAGTGGCTACCTTTAACATCGATGCGGTTAATCTCATCGGCCGGCATATTGTCGCCCATCCAATTTCGGCCTTGATCAGCAAACCATAATTGTTTGGTACTCGGTGCCCAATCAAAACCGATAACTCGACGTAAGCCAGAAGCAACTTGTTCTGTATCGCCAGAATCAAGGTCGATGGCAAGCATACTGCCAAAAGGAGCTGGCGCTTCACAGACGTTACACGGAGAGCCGATTGAGATGTAAAGGCGACCGTCAGGACCAAATTTCATGCCACGAGCATGTTTACGCTCTACACTCGGTAGGCCCGAGTACACTTCCTTAGGGCGTCCAGGTCGGCGCAATCGATTCTCAATATCTGGGTATCGAAGGATGCGATCTTCATCGGCAACATACAAATCGCCCTGATGAAAAGCAATGGCTTCAGGATACTCTAAACCTTTACCGATTAAATATCGCTTATTCACCTGACCGTCATTATCTGAATCGACCAAGGCATAGATAGTGCCACTCTTTTTAGAGCCAACAAATAACGTGCCTTGGCTACCAATTGCCATCTGTTTAGCGTCGCCTAAATCAGAAGCATATAAAGTGAGTCCAAATCCTTTGGTAACAGTAATCATCATAGGATCGGCAGCAAAAGCTTTTGCTGCAGCAAATTGAGCCAATGCGAACACTGATATCATTTTCAGCGCATTTGACACCAACTTTGTATCCATTTTAATTATTATTTTCGACATTATATTTATTCTTTTGCCCTATTTTAGCGCCGCATCAATTAGCTAACATAATCCTTGTTGGCTTATAGCTCTGCTAAGTCACCCTTCGACTCTAACCAAACTCTACGGTCTGGCGAACGTTTCTTAGCAAGTAACATATCCATTAATGCCATGGTGTCTTCATTATCATCAATTGTGAGTTGCACTAGACGGCGAGTATTCGGATCCATTGTTGTTTCTCTTAATTGCAACGGATTCATTTCACCCAGACCTTTAAAGCGAGTCACTTGGACTTTGCCTTTTTTCTTTTCTGCAACAATTCTGTCTAATATACCGTTTTTTTCGTCTTCATCTAAGGCATAAAAGACTTCTTTGCCTAAATCGATACGGAATAATGGCGGCATAGCAATATAAACATGACCTTTCTCAACAAGAACTCGGTAATGCTTCATAAATAACGCACACAACAAAGTCGCAATGTGAAGTCCATCAGAATCCGCATCCGCAAGAATACAAATCTTACCGTAACGTAACTCAGAAATATCCTCACTGTCAGGATCACAGCCAATTGCAACTGATATATCATGTACTTCTTGTGACGCTAATACTTGCGAAGCATCTACTTCCCAGGTATTTAAGATCTTACCTCGTAGCGGCATGATAGCTTGAAACTCTCTGTCTCGAGCCTGTTTTGCACTACCGCCTGCCGAATCACCCTCCACTAGGAATAACTCACCACGCATTGGGTCTTGGCCACTACAGTCGGTCAACTTACCCGGCAACGCTGGGCCTGAAGTGACTTTTTTACGAGCGACTTTTTTGGCAGCTTTTAAGCGGCGCTGGGCATTGCTAATACACAACTCAGCGAGTAACTCAGCTTGTTCAGTATTCGAGTTCAACCATAATGCAAACGCATCACGAACAATCCCAGAAACAAATGCCGAGCTTTGGCGGCTCGATAGTTTCTCTTTTGTTTGCCCTGAAAATTGTGGGTCTTGCATCTTTATCGATAAAATAAAAGACGCTTTATCCCAAATGTCTTCAGGAGATAATTTAAGCCCACGCGGGACAAGGTTTCTGAATTCACAGAATTCACGCATTGATTCTAATAAACCTTGTCTAAAGCCATTTACATGGGTACCACCTAAAGGTGTAGGAATAAGGTTAACATAGCTTTCATAAATGCTATCCCCGCCTTCTGGTAACCAAGTAATAGCCCATTCAGCAGCTTCAATTTTGCCTGTGAAGCTGCCAATAAATGGCTCTTGTGGTAAAAGAACCGAATCTTTAACCGCTTCTTTCAAATAATCGGTTAATCCACTCTCATAAAACCATTCATTCACTTCACCATTTTGCTTGTTAGTGAATTTAATTCTTAAGCCTGGGCAAAGTACTGCCTTTGCACGTAATTGATATAAGAGTTTGGTAATAGAGAAATTGCCAGAGTCAAAATAGCTAGCATCTGGCCAGAAATGAACACGGGTACCCGTATTACGGCGACCACAAGTGCCTGTGACAGTGAGGTCTTCAACTTTTTCTCCGTTCTCAAATGCCATTTCATAAACTTGAGCATCACGTCTAACACTGATTTCAACTCGGGTTGATAAGGCGTTGACAACAGAAATACCAACACCATGCAAACCACCCGAAAATTGATAGTTTTTATTAGAAAACTTACCACCGGCATGGAGCTTCGTTAGAATCAACTCGACACCTGGGATCCCTTCTTCTGGGTGAATATCGACAGGCATACCACGACCATCATCGGTCACCTCTAATGAGTTGTCAGTATGCAAAATCACATCAATTTTAGAAGCATGACCCGCTAAAGCCTCGTCGACACTGTTATCAATGACCTCTTGGCCTAAATGGTTTGGTCGGGTGGTATCAGTGTACATACCTGGACGGCGTTTTACTGGGTCGAGTCCATTAAGAACCTCGATTGCATCAGAAGTGTATTGATTGGTCATAGTCCACACATTTGGTCAATTATCAGCCCAACATATGGGGCTAATATAAAAACTGTTTAAGAAATTTTTAAAAAGTCACAAATCTTATCTAGCTGATTTTTATAGCCAATAAAACTGTGGTCACCGCCTGGCTCTAAATGAAGCTCGCAACAGTGATATTTCGTTAATGCTTGACGATAATCTAACACTTCATCGCCAGTTTGCAAAAATACTAGAAAACGGTCGGGATGTTTAATGACTTCGGTATTGAATTCAGCCACATCATTTTTATGCTCAGGCAGCACTTGATAGTGCTCATCAGTATAAGGGTTATATTGCGGTCCAAGAAACTCATCGAATAACTCAAATGGTGTGACAGCAGGATTAATCAGCACTGCTTTACCACCATATTTTTCAGCTAAATAACTCGCAAAATAGCCACCCAATGAGGACCCAATAAACCACAAAGACTCTCCTTCGTTTATTGCTTGTTCCACAATACCACATAACAAGGCCATCGCGGCTTTTGGCGATGAAGGAAGTTGAGGTTGAATAAATGATAAATCTGGAAAACAGCGCTGTATATAGTGTGCCGTTTCGATTGCTTTGTCAGACTGAGGAGAACTATTAAATCCATGTATATAGAGAAGCATATTTCCTCTCGCAGTGATTAACCTGAAAATGCAGCAGCATTCGCTTATACATCAGGTTACAACATGAATCGTTAACGTTTAATAACCGCTAGCATCATTGTCTGGTGAGAATTTTTCGCCCGCTACCCGATGTACTTGAGTCTGAATGCTACCATTGCTAGCAAGCTCCAGCAAACGATAGCCTGGTTGAAGGCCATCTAGAGCGAAGTAAGAGGATTTCGGTTTAAATTGTATACAGGTTGAGGGGGTGGCCATTAATTGCATTGGACCAAATTCACCTTGATATTCTGTATCAATAGACTGGTGTACGTGTCCCCATAGTAGCCCTTTAACTTGGGGGTACTTGGCCATTCTTTCCAAAAACTGCTCACCGTTCGCCATACAGTGTTGATCAAGCCAGCTGCACTTAACCAAAATGGGATTATGATGCATCACAAGTAATACATGCTTATTAGGCTCTGCTTTTATAGCAGCATCAATAAGTTCAAATTCTTGTTCAGCAAGATAACCACCAGGCTTGCCACGCACAGTAGAGTCCAACATTAATATTTGCCAGTTTCCAGCCAACACTCGTTGCTGGCCAAATAAATGTGGCCCTTGCATATGCAAGCTCATCAAGCGTGGATCATCATGATTGCCGGGTAAATAATGGCAAGGGATATTGAGCGCAGCGATGTCTCTAGAAAAGTGTTGGTAAGACTGTGGAGAGTAATCTTGGCTAATATCGCCAGTGGCTAACACTATATCAGCAGAATATTGGGAGGCCAAATATGTGTCTAGTACTGCTTGGAAACTGGCAGCCGTACTCACCCCTAACAACTTTGCTTCAGGATCTGCAAATAAGTGCGGGTCAGTAACTTGAATAAGTCGCACGACATCCGTTTCTGCAATTGAATAAGACACTGGCTGTTTAAGCACTAATTAATCCCAACATAAATTAATGTATTAGAGTACTGATAGACTGATATCTTTAGGACGACACCCAATCTTCAATAACTCCTCCAGAAATGCATTAACTTGATACTTCTCATCCGTTTGATGCATATGTACATTTGGATAATCATACACTGCTTTCAGTCGATAAATCTGTTGACTAGTTAACACTTCTGCTAATTGAGCATCATGATAGACTCGCACACAAGCTTTAGGTGTGGTAAGGAAATCACTGTTGGGCAAATGGCGTGAAATTTCAATTAATTGAGTATACTTAGTGTTTTCAAGTAATGTGACGTGGAGTTGTCCAAACTGCCCAGCAATAATCCAAGGAGTATTTAAATCGGCATCTTCAGGAAGCCACTTTAGAATTAAGGCATAGTTGCGCCCGCACAGTGCCAAAAACGCACTGACATTAGGCTGATACTTCTCTTTTTCACTCACATGGCTCACTGGGTTCTCTCTTTTAATATCAATAGCTATTTCGCAATAGTTAAGGTAAATCTGTTTTGCAGGACATTAGACTGTTAAATTTTATCTATATTGAGTGCTAACCACTGCAAACCAATCACAGTAGACGCATTATCAATTCGACCTGAGTTAACCATTTCCATAGCGGCATCAACATCAACAACATGTACTTTGATGTCTTCATGTTCATAGTCTAAACCATGAATGCCTTTAGCTTTAGAAGCATCAACTTTAGCCCAATAAAAATGAAAACGCTCAGATGAACCACCCGGAGTCGCTAAGTAACTGTTTACAAGATTGACTTCGGAAGCTGTTAAACCGGTTTCTTCTAATAACTCACGCTCAGCCACTTCACTTGGTACTTCATCGGCAGCAATCATACCTGCCACGAGTTCAAGAAGCCAAACAGAATTAGTTGTTGCTAATGCAGGTAGACGTATTTGTTCAATTAATACGACTTGTCGTCTAACAGGATCATACGGTAGCACGACAACAGCATGCCCACGCTCAAAAACCTCTCGGCTGACCTCTTCACTCCAACCACCAGCAAATAACTTATGCTTAAATCGATACTCATCCAGTTGAAAGAAACCTTTATATAAGGTCTTTGTTGAAATTATTTCAACATCAGTAGATGCGTTAAACTGTTCTATTATCTCAGTATCTTTCATATTTTTTCTTACAGTTTGTAAGCCCTTTGAAATATTTTATCGAGTATATTAGCCAATGTTGATTTTTGATATTTGCTAAAGTCATTATTGGTATTGCAATGGTAGTTTCCTATACTATAAGCAGCATGAAATAGATAAAATTCACCATAAAAAATACCAATAGCTGAGTATTGTATTTAACCATGTAAGGTGAAAAAAGTCTGTTACAACTTGAAAGTTGATATTTAGCTTAAAGATGATAGTCTTTTTATCATATACACTAGATACATAGCGGGATTGCACAAAGTTTTAAGTGGATCACAAACACACAAAGCTATCTTGCTCACATAGTCAATCTGTGCACAACAAAGTTAATATTTCCTCCAGGTTAGGAGGCCATGTCTAAAAGGGCAGCAAATGAAATTTAAAATACGTTCTTTATACGCAGCGCTAACATTAGCGGTTGCTGCACCTGCAGCTAATGCCGATGATTTACTCCAAATTTATCAGCAAGCGCTTACAAGCGATACAATTGTATTGCAAGCACAATCTCAACGTGATGCATTATACGAAACGATTGAAGAAAACCGTGCTCCTTTATTACCTACCATCAGTGCTAACGTAGGTTACTCTAAAGCATGGAATGATTCAGAAGGTTCGCCTACCGAAAAGCCTGAAGGTTTTACTGGTGGTTTAACCCTTAACCAAGTCATTTACGATCACAGTGCATGGGTTGGCTTAGACCTTGCTGAAATGGCTGCATCACAAGCTGATTCAGCTTACGCATCGGCATTACAATCATTAATTATTCGTGTAACGACTGCTTATTTTGATGTATTAACCGCAAAAGATAACTATGAATTCCAAGGCGCAGAAAAACGCGCAATTGAGCGTCAGCTTGAGCAAACTAAACAACGTTTTGCTGTAGGCCTTACCGCAATTACTGATGTGCATGAAGCGCAAGCTCAATACGATTTAGCTTCAGCAACTGAAATTCTTGCAGAAAACACATTAGCAAACAGCTATGAAGCATTACGTGAAATCACGGGAATAGATCATAAATCGATTAATACCCTTGATACCAACCGATTCTCTGCTGGTGCACCAAGTCCAACCACCTCTTCAGAGTGGTTAACCATGGCTGAAACCAATAGTATTGATTTGATGACTCAACGCATTGGCCGTGATATCGCGAGCAAAACGATTGAGTTATATAAAGCAGGCCATATGCCATCGCTTAATTTAGGTGCGGGTTACACTAAAGGTTTTGAGCAAAGCCCTGGTGCGGATTACGATAATGCCAACATTGCAGTGACATTAAGTGTACCGATTTTTGAAGGCTTTAAAGTATCTTCACAAGTGAAACAAGCGCAGTACCAATACGTTGAAGCTAGTGAGAAGCTAGAGCAGGTTCACCGTGGTGTTGTAAAAGATGTACGCAATAACTTTAACAACGTTGGTGCATCAATCAGTTCAATCCGTGCTTACGAGCAATCAGTGATTTCTTCTGAAAGTGCATTAAAAGCAACTCAAGCTGGTTTTGAAGTAGGTACACGTACTATTGTTGACGTACTCAACCGTACACGTGATTTATATGATTCAAAACGTCAGTTATCTGATGCGCGATACGGTTACATCAATTCAATCTTAGCGCTTAAACAAGCTGCTGGTACCTTAAGTGAAGATGACATCATTGCTATCAATAATGGCTTAATCGCACAATAATTGATGTTATTGTTGGATTGTTAAGCATAAAAAAAACCGCCATATGGCGGTTTTTTTTTGCTTATTTCAACCTACATTGACGGCTAATTAGAATGCCAATTCAACACCGGCAAAAGCACCTTTAAATGACATGTTTTGAGTTGTGCTAGAGAAGTCATCAACGTCAAAGTTAAACTCGCGGTAACCCACACGAACAGCTGTATCAAGTGCAACACCATCAAACTTCCAACCAAGGCCTGCGTTGTAGTCGTATACACTCGTTTCATCAACACCTAACATCACGTCAGCAAAGGCATACAAACCTAAACCAGGAACACCGACTTCAGCGCTGGCATAAACCATTACGATGCCGCTATCTACGTCTACTTCTTCTGGATGACCAGGATCTTGAACACGCAAAGAGCCATGCATTTGTTTGTATGCGGCACCTAAGTCTAACGCGACTAAATCGTTATCTAAGATTTCGTAATAAAGTACAAAGTCAGTATTACTTAAATCATTATAAACTGTAGTGTCAGAGTCAAACTGGTGACCATTAAACATAAAGTTTGAATCGATTTGGCTTCCTTTCCCTTCTAGACGGTTTTCACGAATTTTGACATTCGGCACTAAAGGAATTGGATGCTCAAAGGCAATCCATAAACTACCTTGAGACTTAGACTCGTAGTTATACGTTTGTGCTACACCATCATCGCTGTTGAATGAACCACTGGTATCAGCATCCCAGTAATCACCACCAACTTTAAAACCAACAACAGTAGCTGCATGAGCAGAAGAAATGCTCAACATACCTAATAAGGCAGTGGCAAGAAGTGTCTTTTTCATCATTATCCCTGAGAGAGTAAGTTAGTTAAATCAATCACCGCGGCATTTGCACGCGATATATAGTTGGCCATCACTAACGAGTGGTTAGCCACCAATCCAAATCCATCACCGTTTAAAACCATTGGGCTCCATACGGTTTGCTGAGTTGCTTCGAGTTCACGAATTATCTGACGTAAGCTCACCTCAGCATTTTTCTTTTCCAGCACATCGGCAAAATCAACTTCGATGGCTTTCATAAAGTTTAATAACGCCCAAGCAGAACCACGGCTTTCATACAACACATCATCAATTTTCCACCAGCTTGTTTTTATTTCTAAGCTCGCCATTGATGACGTTGATTGTCTTGCTGCGGTATCACCAGCTAAATCGGTATTCAATCTATCTTGACCAACACTGGCAGATAAACGTTGTGACATACTGCCTAAACGCTTTTGCACTTCTTTAAGCCACTCGTTTAAATTATCTGCACGGGCATAAAACTGGGCATTACTGTTTTCAGTATCACTGATTTTAGCGCGATAAAGTTTCAATAGTTTTATGGCTTCACGATATTCACTTTCAGCACTCGGCACTAACCAGCTAGTATGCTCAATATTCAGTTTTGAATGAGCCGCAAGTAAGTCTGCATCTGCCGTTGATTGTGATTGCGAACGACTGAACTCCTTACGCATAATTAAGGCCAAATCACGAGATTGCTCTAATGCGCCAAACTCGAATGCTGGCATATTATCCATCATCACAGAGGGTGGCATAATATCATTGGATAACCAGCCACCTGGTTTGTCCAATAAGGTTTCCATGGTTGAAATTAATGACGATGTGGTCGCATAACCAACAACATCTTCACCGCGCTCATTTTGCAGTACTTCTGGTTCAAGAATATCAGGCTCGATACTCCACCAAACCGAGATAACGTATCCGATTAAAAAGATAAACCCGACTACGCCAATGACTTTATTCCTTGTTACTTGCATCAATACAACTCCTTAATGATGATGGTGATGATGGCTTTCTTGGGATTCATTACTCGCCTTTTTCTCAACCGTCAGTTCAACTTGTAGTAGTTCGCCATTTTTAAAAACCAATTCTAACGGGACTGTATCCCCTACTTTCAAAGGCTCTGAGAGTGATAACAGCATGATATGATCACCAGAGGCCTGTAATGACAAGGTGCCATGAGACGGGATCTCGAACCCTTCTACCTGACGCATTTTTACCATGCCATTTTCTTCAATTAACGTATGAAGCTGAGCTTCTTTTGCCACTGGTGTATTCACAGCGACTAATGTGATTGCTTTGTCAGTATGGTTCATTAATGTCATGTATGCTGCGGTATTTGGCACACTTGCAGGCATAGCTCTTACATGACCATCACTTAACATTATTCCAGCAAAAGCCGAAAAAGAAAACGTGGTTAAAACTAAAAAACTAAACAGTTGTTTGAATATTGCTTTCAATGTCTTAAACTCCATTTACACCCTACTCGCGTCCATAAGGAAAACAACGAATGAGCCAGATTCAGGTTAAGGATGATCAAGGCGTACGTATTATCAGTTTTAATCGTCCAGAAAAACGTAATGCCTTTAATCTTAAAATGTACCAACAGCTTACAGAATACCTGATCCAAGGTGAGAGCGACAATGACATTCGTGCCTTTATGTTGCGTGGTGAAGACAAATGTTTCACATCAGGTAATGATATTGCCGATTTCCTTGCCAGCGGCGAGCTAAACGACAGTCATCCTACGGTACAATTCTTACATTGCTTACTCACGCTCAAAAAACCAATTGTTGCTGCTGTATCTGGAGCAGCTGTCGGGATTGGCACAACCATGCTGCTACATTGTGATCTCGTTTACGCTGATAACAGTGCTAAATTTCAGTTACCGTTTGTGAATTTAGCGTTAGTCCCAGAAGCGGCCTCGAGTTTACTTTTACCTTTGATTGTTGGCCAGCAAAAAGCGGCAGAGTTGCTCTTATTAGGCGAAAGTTTTACCGCAGAGACAGCGTATGAGCTCAATATCATCAATCGTGTGGTTGAACAGTCGGATTTAGATAACTTTGTGTTAAGCCAAGCTAAAAAGTTAGCGGCTAAGCCACCATTGGCCATGCAAGCATCTAAAAAGTTACTACGATACAATCAAGCAGAAGTGAAACAGCAAATGCTTACTGAGCTTGAGTTATTTAGTGAAAGGTTAAAAAGTGATGAAGCGAAAGCCTGCTTCCAAGCATTTTTATCCCGCTAATCAGTTCGGGCCATTAAGTCGGCTCATCTAAAACCTGCTTGGTAATCAACTGACGAAGCAAATAATCTCAGCTAGGGGCGGTGATGACTATCACTGTCCCTTACATTAATAGCGAGACTGTTGCTGACTTACGATAATGGCAGCGATAAAGTAACCTATTAGGCCAACAGTTGGACTTAAAAAAATAGCGATAAACGTTAATACACGCGTCCACATGACAGACCAACCGAATTGTTTTGCTACCGAAAGGCATGCGCCGCACACTAATCGTTTTTTAGCTTTCAAATAGTTCTCTACATCTGACATGTTCATTCTTTTTCTCCTACTAAACCAGCTTGGTTAAATTCTGCTGAGATAGCATCTACATGGCTAAATTGGTACCGCTGCAACCCGCAAATCAAAAGTGAACACACAATAAAACTGATTACGGGAAGCAGAAGAAGTGAAATCAACGGATCTGCTAAATGAAATATCATCATTAAATCCATGAATTAGTCCTCGTTACTGGCTAATACTGATTCCGCATTTTCTTCCTGTGCTGACTCAGCTAATTCTAGTGAGCTATTTAAAGCAAACACTTGCTCAGCGATTTGACTATGCAGTGACAATACAATTTCTTGTTTCGCTGTTTGCAGCATTTCTGTTGCAGTTTCACTGATTCGAGTTTCTAACGCATGAATCACATCGGCACTGTTCAAATCGTTTGCTTGTGCTCCCATACTTGCTGTTGCAAGCAGTGCAACCAAAGCTGCTTTTTTCATGACACTTTTTGCTGATGAAGTTGCATTAGTGTTTGCCGATAATAATGAACCAGTTGTATTTGTAGTTGAGTTAAACATGATGTCTTCCTTTTCATTTGTTGGGTACACCATGGTTATTACAAGCTGCGTGCCAAGTTTTAAAATATTTTTTAACACCTGATTTATAAGAGTTTTTATAAAAAACTTTCTAATCGACTAAAAAGCGCATTGAGCATTTTTTAAACTATTAGTATTTTTAACCACTAAAATAGTGAAATTAGCTAAAACTTAATTAGCCAAATAACAGTCACAAAAAAAGCGCCCTATAAAGACGCTTTTAAAAGTTAATTTAGCTCGACAGCCGCATCATGTTAGCGATACTAATAGCCTAGATGCCAATGCAAGATAATCATTCACAACTATCAAAGGTTGTTGTTAGGATAAAAGGTCACATCAGCAGGTGGGCGGCTTTGCTCCATTCTTGCCACTGCGTCCCAAATAACCGAGACACCAGCACCAGCTTTATGAGCATTCTCACTTAAATGTCTGCGCCATCCTCTTGAGCCAGGTAAACCTTGAAATAAACCAATCATATGACGAGTGATATGATTTAACCGTCCGCCTTGCGCTAAATGTTGCTCAATATAAGGCATCATTTGTTCAATAACCTGCTCACGGGTAATGACGGGGTTATCATCACCATAGATAACTTGGTCAACCTTAGCGAGTAAATAAGGGTTCTGATATGCCTCACGGCCTATCATCACACCATCTAATTGCTCTAGGTGCGTTAACGAATCTTCTAAGGTTTTTACACCGCCGTTAATACTGATATTCAAATCGACATAATCACGCTTTAACTGGTACACACGTTCATAATTAAGTTCCGGTATTTCCCGGTTCTCTTTTGGGCTTAATCCTTGTAACCACGCTTTTCGAGCATGCACAATAAAGGTATCGCAGCCAACCGCTTTTACCGTATCAACAAAATCAGTGAGAAATTGATAACTGTCTTGCTCATCGATACCGATTCGAGTTTTAACCGTTACAGGGATATCAGCAACTTGCTTCATCGCATCAACACACTCAGCCACAAGTTGTGGCTCGCCCATTAAGCAGGCACCAAAACGGCCATTTTGGACTCGATCAGAAGGACAACCCACGTTGAGGTTAATCTCATCATAGCCGCGCTCAAACGCTAACTTGGCGCACGTAGCCAAGTCTTTTGGATTTGAACCGCCCAATTGAAGCGCGACAGGATGCTCTTCTTCGTTATACGCCAAGTAATCGCCTTGACCATGAATAATTGCACCTGTGGTGACCATCTCGGTATACAGCACGGTATTCGCTGACATCAACCGAGCAAAATAGCGATAATGTCTATCAGTCCAATCAAGCATTGGGGCAACCGAGATTACAGGGGATGAGCTCTTGTTCGAAATCAATTTTAAACCTCTTAAATATCAACAGCTTAAAGTTGATAAATCTTCTTAAAACAAAATATGTTTGTGACGTATTTTACGCTATTCGTCGGTTTCAGGGGATCTAAAAGCCACTTTAGGGGATCTAAAAAATCACTTAAAGAGGATTCCAAATCCAAGACTAACCATGGAAAAGACATCAATGGCCTATTATACCATTAGTAAAAAGTTAAGAAAAAAAGAATCAGTTTATCTTGCAAGAGTCAGATCTAAAGAGTCCGGGGTGGTCACCTTTTCAAAAAGCAAAACATTTCACTCTAAAGTGGCAGCAACTCGTTGGGCGAGAGAAATTATTCACAAAATTGAAAATAATTTCAGCAATCAAAACTTCGATCTTATCGACTGTACCTTTGATGAGTTAATAGATAAATATGTCCAGCGTAAACAAAAATCAAACAAACCAATGGGACGCTCTGCTTTTATGGCATTACGCCAAATACGAACCTACCCCATAGCCAGATTATTAGTCAGTAAAATAACAGCGTCAGACATTGTTGATTTTTGCTTAGACCGAAAAAACAGCCCTAGCTCTCCTTCTCCCCAAACCCTCTCAGTCGATATTAGTTGTATAAGAAAAGTATTTCGCATCGCAAAATCCATGTTTAACATTAATATTGACGATAAGCCTATTATCGATGCGTACCCAGCGCTGCACGATCTTAAGCTCATAGCACGGAGCAATAAACGAGAAAGAAGACTAGTAAATGATGAGCTATCACAATTAATTACAGCACTAAAAGATAAGGAGAACCATCATTGTTGTTCAATTGCCTATCATGATGTTTTTCTTATATCCGTATTAACCTGCTGTCGAATCAACGAGGTGTGTCGATTAAGGTGGGAAGATCTTAATATGGTAAACAAAACCATTATTGTTAGAGAGCGTAAGAACCCCAACGGTTCACAAAACAATAATACGATTCTGCCGCTCCTAGGTGAATCTTTCGACATCATCACAAATCAACCTAAAGTCGATGAACGCATATTTCCCTATAACCCACGCTCAATTACGGCGGGCTTCAGAAAGACCGTTAAAAAACTCGGGTTAGAAAATTTACGTTATCACGATTTACGCAGAGAAGGCGCTAGTCGCTTAATAGAGCATGGATTAAGCATTGAAGAAACAGCGCGAATTACAGGACATAAAGATTTAAAAGTCCTCTGGCAGGTTTACATTTCGATTCAACCAGAACATTTCAATAATTTTCGTAAAAAAAACTTAAAAATAATTAGCTCCTAATTTTCATGCAGTTATGTACGACCTTTTAAAAGCAAACCTAATCGAAATTTATCTATCAAGCTGAGTTAGCGAACAATAGTCGAACTATTAACTAACTCAGGGTATTGAAGATGGCCTATTTTGAAATAAAAGAAGAACTAACTAAAGGGAAAGTAAAGTACGCTGTTCGAGTAAGAGAGAAGAATAAACATGCCCCTATACCCTCAAAGTCCAAAAAATTTGATAATAGACAGCATGCTGAGTCTTGGGCGATAAAAACCAAACTTGAGCTGGAGAATGCTTGCTCCACAGGATATAGAAAGCCAAAAGTGTTAAACAACACAAACATACTATTCAGTAACGTTCAGGAACAACCATTAACTTCTTCATCTACTCTATTTGAGTATATGGAGGTTTATATGGAGCACCAAAAAACGATTCCTAACCCAATATCAAAAACAGGTCTCGGTAGCCTTAACATTGTAAAACAACACGATTTAGCAATGGTACCCATTAACGAAATTACATTTGAGGATCTACAAACATTTTGCATGGAACGCCTAATCAGTTGTAGCCCATCGACTATAGCTGTTGATATCAGCAGTATTATGCGATTGATACGAGAAGTCGCAACCCTTAAGGGCATAAACATCAGTGATCAAGTTGTTAGACAATACTATAGTCAGCTAAAAAGAGACGGCTTAATTGCCGACAGTAATGTGCGAACTAGAAGACTAGAAAAAGGTGAGCTTTTCGGCATATTGAAAAAGTTTTTTAGCTACGATAAAAAAACGAAAATTAAAAATAACTATCCCGCAATCGTTTTACTAAGCATATACACAACATTAAGAATTTCCGAGCTAATGGCATTAACTTGGGACTGTATTGATTTTAATAATAAAGAAATCAAAATCATAAAAGGGAAAAACACGAAACGTGGTAGCAACAATGTCCCTCGTAAAGTCCCTATGCAAGCTGTAGCAGCCAATTTATTGCAAAAAATAAAACCGCAACATGCCACTGGTGATATGTTGATTTTTAACATTAAAGCTAAATCATTTTCGTCAATTTTTCCTAGAGTCATTAATGCAATAGGTATTGTTGACCTACAACTGCGTGACTTAAGACGAGAGGGAGTCTCAATATTATTGGAAAAAGGATTATCTGTAGAGCAAGTGGCATTATTTACTGGTCACCGAGATTATAAGATGATTCAAAACATTTATAACCAAATGCGCTCAGAAAATATCCTTAGAAATAATGGCATGATATAGCTCACCTCATTCACCTTAGGCATTATTTGCTCTTTGCTTGATATTATAGTCATAGCAAGGAGCAAGCTTTCTTACTCCAGTCAATAATCAGCATATTTTGCCTCTAACGTTTCTAGTTAATAACGACCATTTAACTATTAACGAGAAACATCCATGGACCAACATAAGCAGTTTACTCAAAAGACGAATAAGTTAGCCCACCTATTAGAAAAGCTAACAACTGTGGTGAACTCAGAAGCGCAGTATCAGGACATTAATATTTATGAAGATGATATAGAACTTGAAATACTTAAATTTCAAATTAAACAGCACCTGAGTCGTCAAGGGGTGCAAGAGTCGGATATTAAACTGGCAACTGATTTTGTTAACCAGTACATAAACGACAGATAATTTCCTAGTGGGGGTCTTAGTTAATGGCGAGGACATCAACGCTAGGAATTGCAATGAACAAGTCACAAACACAACTTATACGGGTCTATAAACGTCAATCTAAATCGCCATGGGATGATCACAGCACAGTATTGCTACTGGCAGACCATCAACTTGAGAATAATGAGGTTCAAGTAAGCTTTAATAAATACATTTATTTACATCGAAATGTACAAGGCCAAATGATAGGCATCAGTATCAGCAAATCGCTACTTGAAGAAAATGCTGAGCTCGAGAGTCAATATCTGACAGGTATTGAGGCTTATATGATGCTATTGATTTACATCGACGATATTGCTGCTTTTTGTGAACGGTTCAGAAATGAATTTAAGAGTATTTTTGGGGTATATCCGCATTATTACTTCGAAACAGCTGAGCAATGTTGGTCTGATTTGATTATTGCTGCTGACGCACTGTAATCGCCATCTAGCGAACCCAATAGGGTTCGCTTTTCTCTTAAAGGTTTCATGTCTTTTACTCGCCCAATTAACCGTGGGTTCTTTAACCGTCGAAAATTCCCCCAGTCGCAACCTAGTTAATGGTGAGGCCACAAACCATTAATTAGGAGCTATATATGGACCAATCTATGATTTTTCGTTTACATCCCAAGTCTAGAGGTATTGAAAGCTGTTCATTTTTACTATTAGCAAACACTGACAGTACCAATGAACCATCAAGATTATGTTTTTCTCGATACATCTATCTTAATGTCGATGCTGAGTGGAACATGTTGGGGATTAACATTAGTAATTCCATTCTGGATGAGTACGCTGATGTCGGCGAACAATACTTAACAGGAATTGATATGTTAAAGGTACTAATAATGTACAAAGACGAGATAGCCACGTTCTGTGAGTTGCACTGTACTCAATTTTCAAAAATCTTTGGTTTATGCCCAACAGATTACTTTGAATTTGCGACACCAGTCTGGGCAGAACATGTTAATGCATTAGAGTAATGCTATTGGCAACCAACTAACGAATCCTTCTGGGTTCGTTTTTTAGTCTGGGTAGTAGCGGTTAACTCACAGGGTACTCACTTAGATTTTATCTCGTTTAGTGGCATAAATGAGCCTGCTCTCTAACACGTTTCTGGACACAAATGAGTTAAGCATAGACTCTAGACCTTGATGCTTTGATTAGGAAAAGTATGGCAATCGTATGCACGATAACTCCCCATTAAGGGGAAATTTGTAAATTGGCTAAAATATTGAGCTGAACGAAAATAGCCAACTGTTAATTGTGATTTCCCCCCTTCAATGGCTTGCTATAAGTACAAGCAACTGAATCATTGCCCATAAACCTAGAGTAACTGGGACGACAATTTCAATAATTAGCTTTAAATAGATCATTCTGTACAACCAACTAAGTTTATTGGTTATTTCCCAATCAGCGGCAGAAAGAGCGTCAGCTTGCATATCATTTTTATCTTGCTCGTTAACCTCGTCAGGAATATTTGCAAAATCGGTTTCATCGAACGCGTGAGAGTAGCGCGTTAGCATGATCTTTTTAGCCGATACTATTTTGAAAAATGGATGTATCCATTTAGCAACTTCAACAGCCGCATTAGAAATGAAATGTAGAAAAAAATAAGCTAAAACCGCTAGAAGAAACCAACCGATAATACCTTGTTGAGAAGTGGTAAAACTTACACCAAGTAGCGCAAGTTTTGAAGGTAACTCTCCAGTAAGCCCTATAAATAAGCAAATACCAGATAGAAGTAAGCTATTACGCCTTAATACTTTTGTTTCGTCAGAAAATGGACTGTCGTAAATAGAAAACTTATCGCTCATTTACACTCCTTGTTTAAATTAAACACCCAAACTATGTGTACTTATAACGCCGCAATTTACTGACGTAGTGGGATGGCGGCGATATGCTTAGATATCACTGAGCTCTCGCCTCATTTGATTTAGTAGAGTTTTAGAATGTTCTTGTATTCCGTTAGCTAACTTAGCTGCTTTTAGTTGAAAAGCTTCTGTTTTCTCATTTTGCTGATTCAAAACTATCTCAGTGAAGTTTTTCATATAGTCATTTGAGCAATCCATTGTCTCTTGAGTAAGCTGTTCTATACGATCAAATGTTTCGAGCATTTCATCTGTTGCAATCAATTTCAGGCGATTAGATTCACTTTTTAATTTGAGGACATCTTTTAAGCTATCTTGCATTAAACTGGAAACCTGTGAACTAAACCAGCCAATAACCTGCCTCTCTTTTTCTTTGTCTCCGGCCTCTGTAGCGGCTAGATAGTTTTGAAGGTACTCATCAAATATTGGTTGCATACGCTGGGGCATTTCTATTTGATTTTTCTTGCCATAACTATCCAAATCGGTAACGTATTTAGCATATTCGGTTGCTTTTAGATCAAATATCTTTAGTCGCCTATCTGCTCGATACCTTAGATCTTGTTCCAATTGTTTTAAGTTTCTTTCATGCCTCTGTTTGTTGAAATATGCAAAGCACGCCCACAAGACATTAACAATTCCAAAGACCCATGCATAGAATTCAGGGCTTTCCTGTATCAATTGATAGATTGATTGCATAACTTCCCTTTAGGCATAACAGCTTATTTAATAGCAGCATGATAACGTTCTTGGCTGCTTGCTCCGTCAGGTAAAACTATCATCTACAACCCATTGTTGCAAAAGGATTATTTTTTACTTCGTTAAGAAAAATACTCATAATTGTCAGGAAAAAAGGTTCGGGGGGGGGGTGAGATCTCTACAACACTTTTTTAGCTAAACTTAACCCGCTGATATTATGGAAAAAATAAAATTCATCTGTGTTATCGATGCGTAAAACGCATAGGCATTGCATCTTTATTAAACAATAAACTTCAAATTTAGTCATAACTATACAAGGTCACAGCTTAATCGTAAGGGGGAATCTTCTTGTGAATAACCAAGTCTAGATGCAGCTGCGAGCTTCCAAAAATGGAACTTTTTGGCAGAGTCTACAGGGATTGTACTCGCGTCGACTCACAGAAGTATCCGCACATTACCTCACCGCGGGCGATAGATAACAATGAAGGACAAAGTTAAAACCACATTTCCCAATACCAACAACTTATATAGAAAATGTAATCAGTCTTCATTCGAAGACTAATTTAGACCCCTGACATGTTTCTGGACAGAAATGAGCAAGAGTATTGAGTACAAGAACCTTGTGTTGATTAGTAAAACGGACCTTCTCAACATTGAACACTTATTATTTAATACTGACTAAATAATATTTTGAACAACGAAAGTCTTTAAATCAAATGACCAAGAATTAGATGTACATTAATTTTCTAACATTATTTTATCAACTTTATTCTTGAGTTCTGTTCTCCTGAGGTACTGATTGAAGTCTCCATGTTCTTCGTTGAATTCATCATTAATAATATCTATCCACATCTCTCTTTTTGATTTATGTAACTTTCTTAAGCAATCGTTCATTTTTACAAAACCAGCCTCAATATCCTCAATGTTTTTACCCTTTTCATCCAATAATGCTAAATAGCAAACAAAATTAAAATGCCAAACGGGGTTGTGTGGATCAGTATCAACAGCTTTAACAGCAACCTTAAGAGCATCTTCAACCCTACTTTTTCGCTTATAAATATAACCTAAAAGCCCATAACTTGTGGCTTTGTCATGGTGATCCGATAATAAAGATGAAGCAGTTTTAAGTCTTTCAATGGCTCTGTCCATGTCTGCAATTAAAGATCTAAAGGCTTCTTTTTCAATATCAGCATCAGATACTTCTTTACGTTGTTCTTTGTATTTTTTTCTTATATCTATTATGCTTTTATCTAGTTTATCTAAAGCTTCTAATCCTTTAGCTAAAAGCTCTGATCCTGATAAATTATTAATATTTTTTACTATAGAATTTTGGATTTCCTCAACATCATCCAGCTTTTTGCTATTTTCTTTGAGTTGGGAGTCTAATAATTTAAACGCTAAACTTGCTACAACTTTAGTTCCCAAAAAACCACATATTCCGGCAAGACCTATTAATTTGAGCGCATCACTAACAAATTTGCTTACATTAGCAGAGTGTAAATTGACCTCGCCGAGATCCAAGTTAACAAAATCCATTAAAAAAGGAATACCAATTAATGCAGCTGCAAACCCTATTGCAGCTTTTCTGTAAATTTCCTGTTTCTCATCTTCATTTACCCATCTAATTAATCGATAAAATAATGTGTTTTTTAAATTTCTGTTACTGATTTTCTCTTTTTGTTCTTTACCTGATTCATCATTGAAGTGATGAAAATTAATCATTCCACCTAAACATCCGCCTAAATAGATTAAAGAAAAAACAAATGCTAGCGCAGTACTAGGACTTTCTTGAATTTTAGACACTTTAGCTATATCTAAAATTGCATTAGCACAGACTTCATCAAGTCCTATATGCCTTGCTTCTTTTAACTGCTCAATACATTCGGCCGCAATTTCTTTATATTGAAGTATTTCTATAATTGGAAATTGTGAACTATAAAAAAATAATCCAACTATTAGAGATATTGTTGCTAAATGAAAAAACATTTTATTTCCCTATTAAATTGGTTTGACATCTGAAATTTCGAAATAGTCGAAAATGACTTGATAATTATCACACCCACCCGGCTTACCATCACCTACATCCTTATTTAAATGCTTACCATTTTTGCATAATTCATCATTTAGATCTGTTCTAAATAGCTTACCAACACTGGATAGCATTGTTATAACTTCCCTATCTGGCAGAATAATTCCTCCGTAGCTTTTAGGACCTGATGAAATAAATGTATATTTTGGACTTACTTTATCAATAAATTCCTTTCTAGAAGAAGTCATGCTACCGTGATGAGCAGCAATAAGAACATCAACATTAAGCTTTTTATCACAACATTTTATTAATGCCCATTCTGCAGAATTTGGCAAGATAGGATTATTAGGCGTAGCTCGCTTGCCTGCTTCAATATCACCAGTAAGTAAGATACTTCTACTTGGTGTATCAATTCTTACAACAAGTGAATTATCATTTGTATTTTTACTGTTGGAAGAGGCATATAGTATTTCAAACTTAAGTTTTGGAGAAATATTAGCTTTCAATATATCCCTAATACTATGGGTATGTTCAAAGTTCACATAACCTTCTTCTACGCATCTATGTAAAAGTTTATTATTCCTTTCATGGTCAAGCATATAAATGGAAGATTTTGATTTTGATAAATCTAACAATAACTTACTGTAAGTACAGGATGGATACTTCTGCCCAGTTAATATGATTGACTCAAATTCATACTCATTTAGTAAATCCTTTATATAAGAAATATGATCCTCATGTGGGTGACTAATAAATAAATAATCTATACTTTTCAAATTAGGATAATGCTTTTTTAAAAAATATAACGTCCTATTTTTAGCCTTATCATCACCACTTCCAGCATCATACAAAAAAGTTCCATTATGAGTATCTGTACCAAAAATAGATAAACCTGTACCGACATCAATTACGTTAAGTTGAAACTCATACAGTTCTTCAATCGGCTTATTTTTGATAACTGAAGCATGAACATAACCAAAATTACCATTAATGTTGGTTATTTTTACCCAGTCACCAACATACGATTTTATTGAGTATGGTTCATTAGGGGTGAGCAAAAATTGTACATCCGATTGAACATTTGGGTTTTTCCTAACTTTTAATGGCCTATCGCTTTCAGCAGGAATAGTGTTTAACGAAAAAAAAGTGAAAAATATCAATAAAAAGAGCTTAAAAAACCTTAAATCCATTACAGTTCCAATTTTTATGTATTAATTTCAATAGGTATAATATATGAATTAGAAGATAAAACCTTTCATACGACCGATTTTTTGTTATAATCAGAATCTAAGTATTATTACTGATTAGATAAGGAATTAATATGGATCTAAGACCAACTATCTGATGTAAAAGTAAAGTACTGAAAACTTGTTATTTTCAGTACTTTTACAATATATTTAAGCTAATTAACTGATATAACTATAAAATAATGCATTGCAGGCTTAAATAGCTTACTTGTATGATTTGTATTTATCCTGAATCTCACCAAACCAATCTTTAATCTCCATGTTAATATAAAAACTGTTGTCACTACCACCTCTGTTTGCGAACCCAAAGCTGAAGTTATTGTAAATATGGAACATAAGTCCATGTCCGATTGAATTACCCTCAACTCGATCGGAGTAAACCGAAGCCAATGAAATCCCCCAAGGAATATCTGCATCCCAACGATTAAACCCTCCCCATTCTACTGCTAAACCTAATTTATCTTTATCACCCGATTGCTCTGCAGAAAAGTGTTCAATTACGAGGCTTGGGTGAAGCAAAAAATATTGGTAATTGGGAGGGAAATTAAGGTTTCTACCATCAGTTAATGTTTCACTATAGATCCAAGATGTAAATAAAATATCTATTGGAAATTGAAATCTTGAGTTATCGCTAAACTTATCCCAAGCTGCACTTTTTTTCCTGATGCCTTTCAATGACTCATCAGAGTAATTACTTCGAATAAAGTGATTAGGAATACGCGAAATACGTCCTATATCTGAAAATAACTCCTTACAAGACTGATACTCAAGTGAAACACAATGCTGTTCTATTACTTTACTGTCAGAGATCTCAGGCAACTTATTTAATTTAGGCCCACTAAAGCCATAGCTATTTCCTACTTGATATGCTGCTGTAAGCTCATATGTATTCATTTGTAAATCATTAGTGAAGCTATACTCAGACCAAAATAATTTTGAGTCTTTCACTTTGGGAAAAATACTTTCTGGAAATGAAGAAGCGTAAAGATTAATGACTTCTAACCTTGTTAGTTCAGCAAATCCACCAGTCAAATAATCCATATCCTTAATAGCCCGTACATCATCTTTATTCATTGCTTCACAGGTATTTTTAGCCAACAATAAAGATACATCGTATAGTTCTTTTAATGCTTTTTTTGGGGGGTTAACAGTTAAATTACAATCTATTACTGATTTACCTCCATCTACCGCCGCCACAAGAGGTGAGATAGATATAGATATTAAAATTGATATTATCCTAATAGCTTTCATACAGTATCCTTACTATTTTAGCCTTTGGCCTTTAGATTTTTCATTAAATCATAGGCTTCCTTTATTAATTCAAAAATTTCAATTGTTAACGTTACAAGCCTTTTAGTACTAGCCCCTTGATTTGTCTGTACTTCTAACTCCTTCAATGCTTTTTTTATTGTAGAATACTGGTCAGATATAGGACCTGAGATAGTTGTTTTTCTATATGCCGTTTTAGCTTTTTGAATTTGATTCATTCCAATATTAAATGAAGAAAACTCTGACAGAAAAACACCACCCACTTCTGGATCTGCCATATATTCAACCAAATCGTGTGGATTTACACTTAACTCACTATCATCAATTTTACGTATTTCATTTGTTCTAATAAGATCTCCAACTTGTGGGTCAACAGAGTAACGATTAAAAATAGTGAAGGGATCATATTGGTTATAAACAGGGTAAAAAAAATGACTAACACCATCATGTAAATTATTGTGGTCTCTAACAATCGAAGTATTTGGGTCTTCCAATCTTGTTAATAGATATGTAAGTCGAGATACATTTGCAATTGTCCAAAGGCCATCTATGGGGTAGTTTGAAAAACGAATATGATCTGCTCTATCTGGTTCTGAAGGTCTTAGGTATAGCTTAGTTAAAGAGTCATGTAATACCGAAGTGCCAAGACTATGGCCAACAATTATAACTTCTTTATAAGAATCAGGGTGGTCTTTTGCCTCCTTTAAAACAGAAAGAATTTTCTCCATACATCTAGCTAGAATAGTTTCCCTTAAAGTACCAAGCAAACAATAAAAAATAACATCTAACCAATGTGTATAAAGGGATTTGTCATCCTTTATTTTGCTTTGAAATGATATTAACCTTTGTAAAAAATAAGGCCCAGCCGCCATGTATTCAGTTAAAAACTCCGCCTCATCAGAAATTTCCAGTCTTTTTTTGTCAAAATACTCAGAATAGTTGAACTCTTGAAATTCAAACTCTTTATCAGGTTCAAAACCTGTAAGCTCTAAATAAGAAGCCGATTCACTCAAGCCTTTTTTAAACTCTTTCGTAATATTACCAGTTGGGTGAGTTCCCATTCCATGAATGAGAAGAACAATAGGTTTATTCTTCATAAACTTTTCCTTGTTTTTAGTTTTCATTACTACAAGGAAACCAATGAAAACAAGTAACACATCCATTATTATAACTATATGTAATTAATTCTTACTCTACGCTTGATACAATATAGTTGGGAAATTATGAAATTCAAGTTCTCCTTTAGCCATATCTAAACTTAATTTATGAAAATTTGATTAAACAAATTTAAGCCTTGTAATAGCCTCTTTATTTTCATAGCCCTATACTGGGTATTCTTTCAATTGGGACTCACTTGTGGACAAAAATGAGTTTGTAATTGGCCTTGGCTCATGAGCCATTTGATTGAAAAATAATTAAGTTTACTCTGA
The DNA here is from genome assembly GCF_001675935.1 of Shewanella sp. UCD-FRSSP16_17. NCBI lineage: Bacteria > Pseudomonadati > Pseudomonadota > Gammaproteobacteria > Alteromonadales > Shewanellaceae > Shewanella > Shewanella sp. UCD-FRSSP16_17. The sequence continues at coordinate 254,333 of NZ_LZFV01000024.1, read as the reverse complement.
CCCCACTTCTTCACTTCTTTATGACCCCACTTCTTCATTTCTTTATGACCCCACTTCTTTAGGAATTATGGTTACCATCGCTCACCTAACTCCCCATCTCTCAAATAGTACTTTTTTCCATCAAGAATACTTTTAAGTACTGCTTGAATGTGGATAGGTTGATTCGTAACATCTATTTTTTCAGCTTGCTCTCTAAGATTATCTAAATCAATAACATCACCAAAAGTTTGTTCATCAATCTGAACAAAAGGGCCATTGGTAGAATCACTGCCAGAGTTACCAATTATTTCGGCCACTCTAATTACGCCATTCTCACTATTCATGACTGCATCCATAAATTCATATGTTTTATCTTTTGAGGATCTTTTTAACTCATAGAAAATGTGTGATTCAAGATGATTATTAATATGTGTCCTATCGGAAAGGGATTTAATAGCCATCTTTTGATAGTCAACCTCAAGCTCAGCCAGCTGTTCTTCAGAGACCCATGGCTCATCATAGCTTTCTCCGTGAATTTGACCTCGAATTTTGTACAAAACGTCGGCAGCCAAAGGAGCGCTTTCTTCTCTTCCAACAAGACTTTTTATCAGTGTATATTTATCGTCACTCTCAGAGATTACCTTATTTGTAAGCCAATTCATTTGGCGATAAAGATCCTTAGACATAAAACCATAATTACTTTCTAGAGACGATATTAGCTTTTCAGAGTTGAGAAGTGCGTTATAAATGCTAATCAATATATCAAAGCTATTACCTCTGCATTCTTTTGCATAATTCGTCATCATTTCAAAGAATCGATCATCGGCGTCTTCAGAAACCGTTCGACTAAGAAACTCGTCTCTATCAATGTTTCCAGCAATAAAATCGAGAATCTCTTGATCTGAAAAATACCCCGTTGGAGTTTTGTAATGAAACGCAACATGAAGCCTTTGCGGGGCTGAAACCCTGCCAGCGGCATCAGCATCAGAAACGCCATAATGTGAATAGCCACCAGAATCTATAAGTGGAAAAGTATCTCCCAGAAGCCCCTCTAATAGCTTACGATCCCTTTCACTGAATGCTTTTAAAATTTGACTCCGATCTTCATTAAATGACTTTACCACTTCTTCCGGCTTGTCCATCATAAGGCCGTCATTTGAAAACCTTTTTCCGATATAAGCTTCTGGCGTTTTCTTGACATGTTCGTATACCGCATTGGCTTTTGTAGCAATTATTGATAACGAAAAAAGATCAGAAAAACATACTTGTCCTTCAACCTGCTCCAGTACAAACCTCAAGTGGTTGAAAAATCTTTTCAATTCCCTTGGGTTCTTTATTAGGTGCTTGAAATAATGATGATAAATCCAGCTTAATCTCTCTTGGTCACTTTCAAATCTATCTGTTAATTTTTTGTCGCTTAGATTATCTAGCTCTACATTGGCAAGCTCATTCATCCCTCTTTCAGAAATTACAGGAAGGGGCACTCTGAGCTGTACTACCTTATTGATATATTCCGAAGCATTGACAATGTCATTCTTATCCAAAACGGAGATAAGGTAGCTTGAGTCAAAGGCTAATAGAAACGACGTTCCAGAAAAGTCTGCTACGGCCTTTACGAGGCGCAAAACTTGAAAAGTTTCAGATGGAGTTAACCTATCAATATCGTCAATAACTACGATTATCGGGGTTTTAATTTTTTCAATTGCAGAAACAACCTTTTTCTTTTTTCCTAAAAGGTCAAGTTTTTTTAATTCTGCAATCTTCTTAGTTGAACTTCCAAACTTAGAGAATACTTTTTCAACGATTGATGCCCATGGCTCTGCACCTGGGACAAGCTTTGCGACACTAAAGAGGCTAGAGTATGCAATCAATTCCTTAGCAGCTTTCAATGCCACCTCAGAGCTATCTTTAATGTTAAGTTGAGATGAAAATTGTAGTAAGAAATCTTGAATTAACGACTCAGGCTTACCAGCCAACCAAGGGTTATATTCAATGATGATAGGGGCAGCTTCTTTTTCATTTAAAGCTCCTTTGACAAGGTTGATTACTGATGTTTTGCCATACCCCCATTCACCTTCCAAAGATACAGTTAGACAATCATCATCATGATTTAATAGAAGTACGTTTGCTAGGTGGTTAGCAAAATCAAGTCTATTTAGTAAGTCAGGGTCATTAGGCCCACCCTGTATCGGTTGGTCGTTATGGTATTTTCCCATTCATAGATCCATTGTTCGTGGAGATTGCTAACGCCTCGTTAAAAGGCAAAAATTGTTGGCTAAAATTAGCGACGAAGGAGCAAAAGCCAACTGTTTTTTGTCCTTTTAAACGACTTGTTAGTTTTATTCGGCATAAACCTCTGGAATATATTCATAGCCTTCTAAACCATTTGTAGTTCCCATGGAGTCACAAACAACAAAGTTTTCACAATTGAAATATACGGGGTCGATGGTTTCTCTTACAGCTTTTGCAAAGTAATTTAATGCAACTACTAAGTTGCAATGTTTTTTATATAATTCTTTTTGCCATACTTCGACTTCATCATATCTCTTTTGATACTCATCCTGTTCAAGCATTACCTTTTTCCACCGCATATCTCTCCGCCACCACTTATTCTCAAAAAGGTGAGAATGTTTCGATTTAGTGAAGTGAAGGCGTAGATAATTAATATGAGTTCCTAACTCTAGTATTGCGTTATCTAACTCAGGAAAAGCACCAGGCAGAGTTGATCTGAAAATTTTAGTTTCCACCTCGTTGAAGCCATCTAATATTTCGTCTTCAATTGACGTCGCGATTAGGTTGTCACTAATGTTTATCCAATGTACTAAAAACATATTCTTCGAGATGAAATTTACAAAGTCTCTATAGAACTCCGTCATTTTGTCACCTGAGCTATTCCCACCATTTAACATGGTTTTATAGTTCTTTAACTCTTTTCTAGATATCTTTTTAGCGTGAGCCATTTTATGGTGTTTATCACATAAGAGAATTAGGTTGTCTAATGTATTATTCTCTCTATTTTCATCGATATGGTGAATTTCCAAATATGTATGTTCCATACATAACTTAACCGTACATGTATGACCTGCTTCCGTATTAACTTCCCTTCTTAGGTCAGCACTGATACTTGGACGTGATTCTGAATACTTTTTATTCACCAAAACCTCTTATAAAACTAACGCCCGCTTAAGCGGACAAAAATTGTTGGTTATAATGTGGAGCGAAGCGGAACCTAACCAACTGTTTTTTTGTTCCGTTTAAACCGCTTGTTAAGTGCCAATTATCGGCTAAATATTTTGATTAAAACGGATTACATCCATGTCATTTCCATATGCCATAGCCAATTTATCTGTATCATTGAAATAGAACGTAATCCAACCATTATTCATTCGCTTTTCCCAATTTGATGATTGGCCATAGCGTGATAGATAAAGTTTAATTTTCTTTCTCTTTCCAAAGAATGTTAAACGGCCAGTAGGATCGTTATACCAAACAGACGACGCTATTCCGTTCTTTTCGTAAACTGCAACCTAAAAGAAAGTTGTCAAAATTTTGTAAGACACTTCTTCATCTTCAACGGTTTTATAAATATCGTCATTCACACTTTTGAGAATATCAAGTGCATCAGATATTGGAATACCTAATGGAACATGAGGTGTTTCTATTTTTCCTGACCATATACCACGCAAATTAAGCAAATCCTTTTGGCATTTAACGCTTGCAGCATAGGAGGCAAACCGCAGGTTTGACGTCCAATGCCTGCACTTGTTAAAACTCATTGGCTCAATACTTTAACTAACAGGCCAACGACCGTTATTACTAGGCCTAATATTGCTAGCCGATAACCTCGGCTATTAGATTTCATCTCTTCTTGCCTAGTTTGAAGATCAACAGCTGTAGGCAAAAATGTACCTGGCATGTATTTCCAAAAATAACACCTATTTTTTCTCTCTTCATTGCATATTAGGTCAGTAGCTGTATCCAGAGAAAAGTTATGACCTTGATCCCAAACACCCTTGTAACATGACATTGATACGTCCGGTATGCGCCACGAATAATCATCATTCTTTGTTTTCTCCCGCATTTCCTTTGTTATCTCAAGCTTTATCTCGCGGCCATTATCATCTCTATAGCTTTTATGGAAATAGTGGCAATTAATACAAGCTTGTTTTGGCACAAGAATCTCCGAGAGTTTTAACAGCTTATTATACGGCTCGCCTGATAAAGTCGGCCGTTTAAGTTATTGATTTATAACATCCTACATTCTCTATGTCTTTGATGTAAAGCAATAAAATTCTCTTGGCATCCTAAAACAAACCGAGCTTGCGCGTTAAAGTCGCTTAAAAAATAAGTGATGAAATTTATTTCCAAAATTATCAGACAATTATAGATTTTTAGTTAAGCATGAATTTCGACTTTAGACTTATTTGATGAGCTGTTTGATTTAAATTAAGCCAAATCTCATTATACCTGTATATAAAAACAGTTCATTAGATTGTGCAATCTAGGCTGTAAGGATGGCAACTGTAAAAAAGCAATTTCATTTAAATGTTTATGGAAAACGAAGATAAGCATTGTTAAATAGAGCTTTGGGGCATAAACGAGTTACAGTTTTGATAATTTACCTTAATCACCATTCCTGACTATACTTTTCAGACGATTAACAAGGATTGTTAAGAGGTCGCATGGAGCATATTGATCTAGGTTTAATTTGGGCCACTATTGGCCTGTTGTGTGTACTTTTTTCTATTATCTATTACATGTCATCAGGTGATTAGTTGAAGTTTTTTACCCTCGTCCTACTTAACTAGCGTAATTTCTCTAGCTTCAGGCTTACTTATTATTGCTAGGGAAATCATGGATGCCTCGGCTGCAGTGAAAAGGAGTTCTTTTTATGGATAAAATTAATCTCTGGTGATTTTTCCATTGTGTTGAATCTACCTCACTCCTCTGTAATGCCTCCTGTAGGCCTTGCCTTGAAAGACACCCTTTGGGTGTCTTTCTCGTTTTTGTGGCGCTTAACAACTATTGATAAAAAACGCTTTCTAATTCATCACATAATACGGTTCGATATATTATTTTGCTTTGTAATTGTGTTACGTCTTGTGATGTTAACAGTGGCTTACGCGTCTTTTTATCTACTCGAGTCACCATCTCTTCGAATAATTGGTTATGAAGCCGCTTAATATCACTAAATACCTGCAAAGATTGAGAGAACAACATCACCTTGTCGTAATAGCCATGATTGAGGCCGTAAAGCCATTTTAATAAAATGGTCTGTCGTGCAGCTTTGGTTTTAAAGGAATGCTCTAGTTCAATAGCTACAAGGCTACCGGTTGGCTCAATGACAACTCCGTCGACGTTTCTTACGTCATTTGATTTAAAGAGTCGCTTAAATTCAGGCTCGGTGACTAATGAAATCCAGTACGGACTATCCTCACCCGTTTTGACTTTATTGTGAATGCCCCGCAATTGAATATATTGCATCATTAAATCGTGCATGATGGTGTTCTGATTAACCCGTAATGCGGGCTTGTCGTTGGTGCGAAAGTAGACCGCGATGGATAACAACTCTTCAGCATATTTTGCGCCTGCGTAATCGAGGACATACACACGGTCGTCAACAGACCGATGGGTTATCACTAAGCTGAGCAGCTTTTCTTTCACAAGCTTGTTGAGGTGTTCGAGCGCTTGTCGCTTGGTAATACCATATATAACCGCAATGAGGGTTGGTGAGGTGACTCCAAATCGAGCAACCATTTTTATGGTTAACTCCCGTCTGACTTTGCCTGTCTGATTATTATTTTCCCCTGGTATATATTTCATGGGCATGAACAAATAAGGTTGATACTTTTCAGCCTGTTTCCCTGATGAAAACACGGCGGTATTAATGGTTTGTTGCAGTTGTTGATACACGTTCATGTTGATATTTTTTATGCGTTGATTTTTAGGTATCCATAACTAGTTTCACAGAATACGAAGTTTCATCTTTTATCTACAAAGTTCAGATATTCATGCCGTTAAAGTGATTTATCCCTGTCGGGATGAAAATAGCGATAAACATCGCTACCAAGCCAGCCTTTGGCTGATGAGTGTTTAACTTCGTTAATCCCTCATATGCTCTGAAGCGCCCACCCGCTCTGATGACTCGTCATCGGCGCAGGTTTACGAGCTACGCTCTAGCACTTCACTGCATCAAACGCGCATGTATTTCGCTACGCTCTGTACTAACCGCATTTTCACCGCTTATGACGAGGGGATGTGTTCCACCTCATTTCCCTCTTTCATCGCTATGATTTTCTGACGAAAACCACACAGGTTTAGCCTTCAATTTATCCCAAATATGAGGCTAAATTTTGCTGAGGCAAAACTAAAATTCGGTTAGTACAGACCAGCTGTACATGCGCGTGCTGCTTCTCGTCATTACTTCGTAATAACTCACATCCGCGTTTTGAAAGCCTGTTTCACAGGCCGTTTTATTGCAGAAAATCGTGCCGATTTTTGCTAAATAAAGATAATTCTATCGAATAAAAGCAAAGAAAATAAAAGCTGAAAAACGATTCTTTTGAGTCTTGAAAGAGTCTAGGTAACCGACGAGGTGAATAAAGAAAGAGCACATTTTTATTGCTGACCTTGCAGATAAATAAGTTTGCAATTCAACTTTATTTCATTAACTTAAATTTAGAACAGTAATTAACCTTCTTTTTAAAGGACACATTATGACTTCTAAAAATAACGCCCCTATTACCAATATTGATGGCACACCAATGGTCTCAGGCTCCAGTGTAGACATCAAAGGTAACCCATTCGGTATCACAGAAAGCAGTAGTTCAATAAGCACTTGTGATACTGAAATCTCATCAAGCTTCGATAGTTTTGATTCTTGTTCAAGTTTCGACTCAGGCTTTGATTCGGGGTTTGATAGTGATTTTTAATCAACAAAACGAGGCGTTTTATGCTCGTTACACGCCAGTACTTATCTTACTCATCTCGACTATAGTTTGTGTGACTATGTTTTGGATAACCAATAGTCCTTTTTTCTGTTTACCTTCAAGCTTATTGTATTTGAAATTTATAATCGGAGAATGTGCTTATGATAGAAAGTACAAGGGCAAAGGGCTGCCCGAGGACTCCTGGTTAAAATGTCGCTACTTACTATTTAAGTTTTTTTAAATTTAAAATCAGCAAAGGTATCAGCTTAAATCACACTAAGCTGATACCTATAAAAGAGGTCATATGGAATTCTTACTACCCTTAACAGTCTTAATCGTCGGATGCATCATTATTTGTAAAAAGTGCAAAGAAGCTGAAAAAGCCAAGCAATAGCTTGGCTTTGATATAGTTTTAATATTAAAGGTAGATCTTATTTTGAAGGGCTGATTATTACAGCGGTACCGTAAGCAAAGACTTCAAGAGTTCCATTTATTGATGATGAGTCATATCTCATTCCGATAATGGCATTTGCCCCTAGTGATTCAGCCTGCTTAACCATTAGATCGTATGATTCAGTGCGACATTTGGCGTGGGCAGATGGCTGTACAACACTTTGAGCAACTTGAAGTACACTATGTGGGCAAATACTTAGCCCTTTGGCTACACCGACATAAGACGAAATTTTATGATCTGCTATTTCATTACTTGTTGTTATTATCATTCTCGAGCTCCATTCGTTTAATATTAATAACCCTTCCCAAACAAGAAAAGGCACCTGCCAACTCCAATCGAAAGCCAAACTACAATAGCAGCAAAATCAACTCGATAAACGTGGATTTCAATAATGTAGTGTAGTTCGCAACGAACAACTAAACTGCTTACTATTTATAGTAACTAATGCTATCGATTACATATCAACGTTATATTCAGCTGACATTATTTAGGAGTAATAAACGTATTTAATAATCGTCAACTCCTCTTCAGGTTAGTCAGTATTTAGAGGCCTTGATAAATACTCATGGCTCATTTGCCATTACGTACTATTTAATTTATTTTTTAAAAAATACCAGCTTAATAACACTAAGCTGTTACCCTGTAAGGAGGTTCTATGGAGTTCTTACTCCCCTTAATTGTCTTAATCGTCGGATGCCTCGATATTTGTAAAATATGCAGAGAAGAAGAAAATCAAAAGTGAGAATGACTAGTTATGCAGACTCTCTGTCTAAAGATTAGCTAGATTATTTGGGCATAAACGTGTCAGCAACTTTGCTACAGTTGTATTAAACTGATTATCTAAGATATAACAGATAATCAGTGTAGGCTCCCCAACAAATAGCTCTTAACCTGAGCCTATGGTTCTTATTCTCCATGTGTCCTTAATCAATTCGTACTAGTGTTAAAAGCGAATAAGGCTCTTGAAAACTGCAATATTTAAGTTGTTGATAACTAATAATCTGCTTTGAGTTTATACAGAATTCTTGTTCCACTTTTTGGTGTGACTTCTTCGTATATATCAAAAATCTCACTAGCTTCGATAAGCTTCTTAAGTGAACTATAACCATGCTTTTTTTTCATTTGAGCAAACTCTTCTGGTGCATGCTCCTTAATTAGCTGACCGGCTGAACTAATCAAAGCCCATCCATCTTCTCTACTTATTTGAGTAGCGATATCTCCAAGCATAAGTATTAGACGGCTTTGCTTTAAAAAGGAGAGTTCTAGATCTTTCCTCGCTTCTTCCGATTGCAAGTAAGTAGCCATTATTTTACGCCCATCAATTAATGACTTGGTCATTGCTTTTAAATGATTAATTTCAAGTCTAATCTTGTCACTCTGCTCATCAAGTTCCTTACTTAATGATTTACAGTTTTGAGGGGATTTCATATCAAAACGTGGTAACAAATGATGAATAAGGTCATTCCGCTCAGTAACTAACTGAGCTAGAGCTTCATTTTTACTTTTATAGTAATCATAATCACATTCAACCCTAAAACTAAATGAAAAGTATATTTCATTTTTTTCTTCTGGTTCAGTTGATTGTTTATCTGATTCAGGATTTGAATTTTCAACATACTGCCCAACCAAAGTTCCCATAGTCTGTTTATTAACTTTGTTTTCCTGAGCTTCTTTAAGTGTTTTTAACTCACTTGCAAACCCTGCGAGCTTACCATTGGCTACTATAATTTTTAGCAATTGTTCAAGTTGTTGAAAAAGGACTACGTTTCGTCCAACCCTTCTTAGTACATCATCTACAAATTCTTCATTTTTCAAATTTTTAAATCCTTTTCTTTTTGTAGTCAAAGGCGAGTTGTACTGTTTAACCTAAATTGTTTATTTTCGATGCCATTTAAACCAGTCCTTATTCAACTTACGCATACCGCCAGAATATGTCTCTAGCGCAGACATTGGCTTTTTTTCATTACAACGTTGCTCACTAAATTGAGTAAATAGCGCATTCAACGTTTGTCGGCCTTGATAACTCGACATCAAAAATTGGATAAACTGTCTCGAGTTTTGATAAAGCGCACTGCGTTTGCTTCCGTTCCAATCAACATTCGTGGCATTTAAGAGTTCTGGTAAGGTTAAATACTTGCCAACTCGGTAGTTTATCTTGGCTGCTTTAATTTGGTTAGATGTGACCAATTGAAATTGGCTTTTGTCATTCAGTTGCTTTAAATACAATGGCGACTCAAAATACTCTGCTAACCCTTCATTAAACCAGCGCGGAGTTGAACCAAATTGACCTGCGTTCATGACATGAACTGATTCATGTACAGCAGTTCTAAAAGCTTGTTGGTTATTTTTATGTAACACCGCAGCGACATTATGTCTGCTTGAATAGAACCCTTGGCTCGCATTGACTGAGTTTGAGTATTTACGCTGTAAGTCTTCGTAAGCATCGTTACTTCCTGCAAGGATTAAATCAATTTTAATAGGAAGTAATTCGCTCTTTGGTAAAAGCTGGCGAAAATCAGCATCAATGTGCTTTAAGGTTGTAGTGAGTTTATTGCGAAGAAATGGGGGAGGGTTGGTCGCAATTGAGTTAATCTCGATATCAAAACTATATTGCGGTTCAGTATATTGGCTAAGCTGACTTTTCTTGCTAGCCGCAGCGACATCGGAGAAATGAGTAATGCCTTTTTCATCAACCCAAGTATAGATACCATTGTCCTGCTTTTTAATTTCCAATCCTTGAGTAACAGCTAATGATTCGCAAATACTGCGCTGAGCTGCGGACATTTCAAATTCGTGGTGCTCAGTTGCACGAGGTTTACTGATTTGAGGGAGTCGTGATATCTCGCCTTTTGACGTTAAGAACTCGGGGCTGAAGAAATCACCAATAATAGGGATATGAAGCCATTGGCCTTTGTAGTGGTTGACGATGAATCCTAATACAACAACTAAAACAACAGTTAACACATATCGACTTAAACGGCTTTCCATAGCCTAAAACCCTCATAGTATTCATTATGTTATGAACTCTCTGTCACTATATCTGGTAACATTAATTACTTCAAACTACTCAATATCTCACTATTTGTATGGGCTCATGAAGATGTTCATTATTTAGTTTATTTGTGAACAAAGGCGCATTGATGGTGTCGCTAAATTATATATTTGATTTAGAGAGATGTTGCACCTCTCTTATTAAGAAATTAAATCAACTGATTAATTATACTGACGGTTTATTTAGGGTAATCCAATGATGGTTAGGTATAGAACAGTTTTGATTAGCACCTGGATTTGAGATAATAACCCCTTTAAATTTTGATACATTCTTAATTGGTTTATGAACGTGCCCACATAGAATCCATTTGGGCTTAAGGGTATCGTTTTTTAGGGCTGTTCTGAGTGAATCTGATCCAAAATCTTGCCCACTTTGTTTAGATACTTTTAAGCTTGATGGTGGCTCATGGTGTAGCAAAACATCACAACTTCGAAAATGCTCAAATGCCTCAAATTCATAAGGGATACAACCAAATCTTATCTGCTCTATAACTTCTATACAGCCATCACTTCTAACACCAGAAATATTACTTAGCCAATGCATATTTTCGGATGATTCCATTTCATCGTGGTTTCCCGTACATACAAAAATAGGGACTTTAAAAGCTTTTAACCAAGACTGTAACCATTCGATTTGAGCAGTAATAGAATAAGCTTGATTAAAATGTGTATCTAAAAAGTCACCTGTGAGGCAAACTACATCTGCTTTTTCGCTTTCATTTAAAACCCATGAACATTGTTGTTTATTGAAATGTAAATCAGTTACGTGAAGAATCCTCAAATTGACTACCTCTAGAAAGTCAGTAATCGTGTTGATAAACAATATGTCTACCAACACATTAGCGCATGCTAACTTAACCTAATACGCTTCTATTAAATGCCGCTTTTAGCTCATCATATGAGAATGGTCTTGATATATTTTCTTCATTGAATGTCTTTGAGCGAGAGTAATGTTCATGGTTACTACTATTGAAAGCGACTTTCTCACCGATTCCATAGGTCAGTTCGTAGTTTGGCCTTTCTCCACACCCACTTAAACCTAACCTAACCGTTGTTTTTTCTTTTGAACCACCTGAGACCATGTTTTCGTGCACTTTTTGTAAATAACTCATAGGAAGTTTTGCGAGGTCTTCTATAGTTTCTAATTGGAGCTTCATTTTTCTTTCCCTTATTTTGTATAACTGAATGCCGTACTGAAAACTTGGCTTGTTAAAAAGTTACTGCCTGAGCACTCGAATTTTAAAATCTACATGTTATAACCTGAGGTGCTAATTTTTAGTGGTTTTTTGATTCAATTTATAAAATTGTGTATTGCTGCTCGTTATTACTTTTTTTGCGACCTTCTTTTAAGTTTGGGAACTCACCGTTAGCTACCATGTCTCTAAATTGCTTTCCAAAGACTCTGCGTGTCGCATCTGGTAGATTGCTCCATTGCTCTTCACCAACAATCTTTTTCAAACTAATTTCTGTACCAGCCGCTAATTTTTCTGATTGAGTTTTAATTAGTTCAAGTATATGAGACGGCACATATGAAACTGTGTTGTTGGTTAGCCCCTCAGCCATTTCATTGGAAGCATCTATGAGAATTTTTTCAACAAGATCCTGCCTAGTCATACCACGTTGTGTTGCGATTATATTTAGTTTATTCAAATTATTTTCATGTAAACGGACAGTCATAGGCTTTTTCATACCACCTCCTTTATTAGATTCTGTTATTAGAATCACATAACAGAATCTCTTCGTCAATAGTTTTATGAAAGCTTAGTTTTTATTTATTAAATCCAGTACCTTGAGTTGTTTGATACTTCGTCCGTCAAATTCAAAATCATTTGGTTTCATAGGTTTACATATCTATTTCTAACTGGCATCAAACTCTAAGGGTCATTCAGCCTATTTGAACATGCCAAAAAAACACATTCCAAGCATAATCACTTTTTTTGTTATCAATTACGAAATTGACATACTCGCCCAACATTCGTTTATTAAGGGCTAAGTATGCAAAACCTACCGATTTCATTTAAGACATTATTAACTGACACATTTAACGCAAATCACCTACCTCTGGAGATGGTTGCTAAGACCTATTTTAATGTCAGCTTGAGAACATTTAAAAAGCACCTTAAAGAAGACCCTTTTCTTCAACAACTTGGGGTCAATATTAAGGAAGGCATAATCACCATTGACCAACTATCTGCTATTTTCAATAACGCACGTGATAAATCGGCTGGCAAACTACACACATCGCATAGCACCGCTCAGTTTGACTCAGGTAATATTCCAATTGAAAAATCGATATTTATTCGAGGGCTAGTGAAGCAATTTAGCACGCCGATCATTCCGTACCATAAAGTCGCTAAAGCATTCTTGGGGTGGCATTCTAGTCGCTCTGCTATCGCTAAATATCACGACGGTACACTAGAGCAATTACAACTAGTAACGATGTGTTTGACTGAGGGAAATAATGAAACAATTTTTGTTAATGTTTTCGATCTGGAAAACTTCTTAAGCATGCCTAAGAAAGTAACACTCTTTTAAGCCAATACAGCTTTATGTAAGTGATGTAGCCCAATACTTCAGTTGCTATAGGGGCAATTCATTCATAGTGAGCAAGCATAATCACTTTTATTGATCTTTTATTTTAAGTCTCATACTGGCCTTTTATTAACCCTTTCTCTAAAAGGCCAGTTACTCAAATGACGCTACCAACAAATAAATCTAAACATGAGCAGCAGAACATTTTTGCATTAATAACCGTTGCTCAGCATTTAATTGAAGTCCACAACAGTCCACTGCTCCCCTACCTTACCGTTGCCAAAGAGTATCTTGGATACAAAACGGATAAAACAGCGAAAGCTAAACTACATGATGGAACCATAGAAAAGTTAGGCTTAGTGCCAACATCGCCTTATTTGGGACGCAAAGCACCGGTTTTTATCAAAGCATTTGATCTAGCAAACTATCTCATTCAGCATAGAAATGTTGAAATATCACATTATTGAAATGACACGATTAAATTAACGAGGGTAATCAACGTTATTTTTCACTTTCAATCTCACTGCAATTGGTTAATATTTAATGAGTATCCAAAATGAAACTGACAATATCGACATTATTCGTCTGTTGATGGGGGACTAAAAAGGGGATCTGTTAACAACAGTGATGTTCAAACCCAGTGATATCGGGCCTTAGACTAGGACGTTGTTCCAATCAAGCATAGGTGCAATAGAGAGTGCTCTGTTTAGTGTTAATGAAGCCAAAAAATTTACCTTATCTATGGTTATCAGCGACTTAATGAACTTGATTTAAACTGCCAATATTTTCTACTCAAGCAGCCAAAATTTCAGCCGTGCATTATATCACTATGCAGCTTTTAATGAAGATTGTTTATAATAAATTTCTAATCTTGCTTTATAAGATATTAGATTAAAAGGGCTGATTAACCATGACCCAAAACTGGCTTTCATCGCCACCTGTGACAAAGTCGGTACGAATAACGATACTTTCTACTTCAAATCGAATACTCGCGCCATAAGCCGTTTTCATCTCTTCATGGAGAGAATCGAAGCTGAACTCATCACTGACATTACCCGCTTCTAACAATAACGCCCATTGCCACCAAGGTACGTTATACAAATTAAACACAGGTAGATTCTGCAGGGGCTGCCAGCGAGGAGTGATGCGATATTCTAAAGCATAATTAACTGCACTACGGCCAGTAAATTGCTTTGAGTCGTACCCTCTAAGTCGATCAAAACCACCCAAGGAGACGCCAGCAAAACTCGGCGGACGCTTAAATTCTTGTGTACTATTGTCAATATCATTCCAAGTTGGCGTATCGGCAATATAAACATTGGTAGCTAATACTTGATCTTCAAACCAAGCATTGCTCCCAAGTGACAAAAATGCACTTTGCTCAAATTCCCACATCAACCAATTTGGGTCATCATTTATATCGCTACCACGGGTAATGGTTAAATTGCTCTCACCACCTTGGCTACTATTATTAGCTGAATCACGGTTATCCCAGTTAAGCGACAACTCAAACCCTCTGGCTTCATCAGGTAAGTAATCCAAGGCCTCTAACTCACGATATTTGTTAAAGGGAGTTAAACTAATGCTTGTGACACCAGATTCTAATGGATTCCAGCTCACTGCATTTTTCTTTCTCGCTAACGAGGCTGCTGCGCCATTTTTGCCACCAGCAATAGGCAGGACATATTTAATATGTAGTTTTGAAAAACCTTCATCACCAACACTGATTATTCGCTCACTATCATTAGCCTTTGGTACTTGTGGCGCTTGTGGTAAGTAGTAAATCCCTTGTTCATAGTGACCACGAAATACCTCAGCACTAAACAGCCATTGATCAAGTTTAGGTAATTGATAATTATAAAATCCAGCATAAGTTAACCAGCTGTCATTTGCAGAGTATAGGCCAATGCCTAAAGCGACTGCTTGCGCTTGGCCAGCATGCTTTACTAATCCTGCAGCGCCAAATGTGGTGCTAAGAGTTTCTGTTGAAAAAACAATAGGAACAGCGACAAACTCAGGATCATATTGATGATTTGATTGTGGTTCAGACTGTTTTTGAGCCGTTTGATTTGCGTCTTCAGTATCTCTAGCCGCTTCATCATGAGGCAACTCTACCGATACAGTGGCCCCTTCTGACGCCAATGTTTGTATATTGGGTGTTTCAATATCGCTACTCTGTGAGATCACAGAGCTTGCTTGAGCCACACTATTTACGCTTAATAAAAGGCAATAAATCAATACTACAGATTTATACAACTGCACCTAGTTTTCCTTCTAATACAGGCTAACTATTGACTTAATTAACCTGCAACATCTAGTTTCACAACGAAAATTACTGACAAATGTTATTGCTGCAAATCTACTACAACTCTGGGAGTCAGTTTAGTCACAAGCTCATAAGCAATGGTGCCTATGTGCTCCGCAACTTCTTCAACGGCAAGCGCCTTGCCCCATAACTGAACAAGATCGCCAACCTTATCTGTAGCATCTTTACCTAAATCCACTGTCAGCATATCCATAGATACACGACCAACGATCGGTACTCTTCGACCATTTAACCAAACTGGGGTGCCTTCAGGAGCATTGCGTGGATATCCATCACCATAACCAATGGCGACAACGCCAAGTCGAGTATCATTATCAGCGGTCCAATGGGCGCCATAACCAACACTTTCTCCGGCTTTATGTTCCCTGACAGCAATCAGGTTAGACACTAATTCCATGGCAGGTGTAAGTCCATGATGGGTGCCTTTGTCACCGAAAACAGGTGAAACACCATATAATGCAATGCCAGGTCTAATCCAGTCGCACTGGCTGTGCGGCCAGAACAATGTAGCAGCAGAATTCGCCAAAGTTACATCACCAGGTAAGCCTTTAATCAGCTGCTCAAACGCATCAATTTGACGTTGTGTTAATGCATTATCGGGTTCATCAGCGCAGGCAAAATGTGTCATTAAGTGAATTGGCTTAGCCACATTAGGACAAGTAAGCAGACGTTGATATACCTCGTTAAATTGCTCTAAATCGAAGCCTAAACGGTGCATACCTGTGTCCACTTTCATCCACACAGTAATCGGCTTAGATAAGGACGACTGTTCTAACATTTCTAACTGAGACTCGTGATGTACAACCGTATCAATTTGATGTTCTACCAGCAAAGGAAGATCTGATTGGCGAAAACACCCCTCTAACAGTAATAATTTCGCACTCACGCCGCCAGCGCGAAGTTGTAGCGCCTCTTCCAGCCTTGCTAAGCCAAACCCATCAGCATTATCAACACATTGGGCGACATTTAATAAACCATGTCCATAACCATTGGCTTTAACAACAGCCATGACCTTACTATTCGGCGCAATTTCTCGCAGCCGAGTGAGGTTATTCTGTAGCGCTTGACGACTGATTTCTGCGCGTGGAAAAGGTTTCAAATACTTAGCCTTATTTTGCTGTAGTTATATGTTACTCATTACCTAACAGCATTCAAAAAATTAGCCTCTGTTAATTATAACAGAGGCTTGAATATCACAGGTTATTTGGTGCGGTCATTAAGCTGACTTAGGCAGCTTTAATCTTCATCAAATATCTGAGTGCCAGAATAATTATCAAAGCGTGAAAACTGGCCTTGGAAGGTCAAAGGCACACGACCAATTGGGCCGTTACGCTGTTTACCGATAATAATTTCTGCGACACCTTTTTGTTCAGAATCATCGTTATACACTTCATCACGATAAATAAACATGATCAAATCCGCATCTTGCTCAATCGATCCTGATTCACGTAAATCTGAGTTAACAGGTCGCTTATCGGCACGTTGCTCCAACGAGCGGTTAAGCTGCGATAATGCAATCACAGGGATCTCTAATTCTTTGGCTAACGATTTAAGTGAGCGGGAAATTTCGGCAATCTCTAAGGTACGGTTATCTTTTAATGACGGCACCTGCATTAACTGCAAGTAATCGATCATGATCATAGATAAACCACCATACTCACGAGCAATTCGGCGTGCACGACTGCGAACCTCTGTAGGAGTAAGACCAGAGCCATCATCGATATACATTTTACCTTGCTCAAGCATTATGCCCATGGTCGATGATACACGTGCCCAATCTTCATCATCCAATTGTCCGGTACGGATTTTCGTTTGGTCGACTCGACCTAATGACGCCAACATACGCATCATGATTTGTTCTGACGGCATTTCTAAGCTGAAAATCAGTACAGGTTTATCTTCGTTCATCGCCGCTTGTTCACACAAGTTCATCGCAAAGGTCGTTTTACCCATCGATGGACGCGCAGCGACAATCACCAAATCACCAGATTGAAAACCCGCTGTCATTTTATCTAGGTCACTAAAGCCACTCGAAACTCCTGTCACACCGTTTTGAGGGTTGTTATATAACTGCTCAATTTTATCAACGGTTTTCTCAAGGATTGATTTAATTCCTTCAGGGCCTTCATTAGCATTAGCGCGAGACTCAGCAATTTTAAATACTTTGGTTTCTGCTAAATCCAATAAGTCACTTGAATTGCGGCCTTCGGGGTTATAGCCTGCATCAGCAATTTCGTGTGCAACGCCAATCATGTCCCTGACAACAGCACGTTCACGAACGATATCAGCGTAAGATAAAATATTACCTGCACTTGGCGTGTTTTTGGCAATTTCACCTAAATAAGCAAAGCCACCAGCATCTTCAAGTTGATCTTCAACTTCTAATCGCTCAGATACAGTAATTAAATCGATCGGTTGGCCGGTTTCAACCAAACGGCTCATTGCCGCATAAATCATGCGGTGAGAGCGGGAGTAAAAATCTTCAGCCACAATCGCTTCAGCAACACGATCCCAAGCATCGGCATCCAGCATTAAGCCACCTAAAACTGATTGCTCAGCTTCAATGGAATGCGGCGGCAATTTAAGCGCATCGACTTGAGCGTCTTTTAACCTTTCTTTTGCCTTAAAAACACCTTTTTGTGACATTAAAACTCCCAATTCCCAACCTGTTTGTAAAATATGGTATAACACCGAGGTCATGCAAACATGTCGCATATATCAATACATGAGACATCAACCGCTGATGCGGATAAACAATAATAATATAAGGAAAGAACATGCGTATTGCACTCGTTGCAGCCCTTGTGCTGTCTTCTGGGTTAGCTCAAGCCGATGAAGGCCAATGGCAACCCTATCAAATGCCTTCTATTGCAGATAAATTAGCACAACGCGGCATCGAAATTCCTGCAAAACAGCTTGCAGACTTAACACAATATCCAATGAATGCTGTCGTCGGTCTAGGCTATTGTACCGCCAGTTTCGTCTCTCCCCAAGGGCTAGTTGTTACCAATCATCATTGTGCTTATAGAGCAATACAATATAACAGTAAAACTGAGCACAACTACCTTGAAGAAGGTTTTCTTGCTAACACTAAAGAAGAAGAACCTTCAGCTGGCCCCAACGAGCGATTATACATTACCGAAGCCGTTACGGATGTAACTAAAAGCGTAAATGCCAATTTAAGTGCAGATCCATTAACTCGCTATCAAGATATTCAGTCAAACCGTAAAGCATTAATTAAAGAGTGTGAAACCGATGAAAACTATCGCTGTTCGGTAAGTAGTTTCCACAATGGTTTAGAATACTATTTGATTAAACAACTTATCATCCGCGATGTGCGCCTTGTGTATGCACCACCAGAAAGTGTTGGGGCATTTGGTGGCGATATTGATAACTACGAATACCCACGCCATTCTGGCGACTTTACCTTTTTGCGTGCTTACGTCGGTAAAGATGGAAAACCAGCCGTATATTCAGAGGACAATGTTCCTTTTGAGCCAAAAAGCTACCTTAAGATTAATGCTGACGGCGTAAAAGCAGGTGATGGTGTGTTTGCAGCAGGTTACCCTGGTGCAACAAGTCGTTATCGCCTAACAAGTGAGCTTGAGTTTGCTAGTGATTGGATGTACCCAACCTATGCAAAACGCTATCAATTACAGATTGATACCATTAACAGCATGGCTGCGACAGATAACGCTATCGCCATCAAATATGCGGGCAATTTAGCATCAATGGCAAACCGGATGAAAAAGCTTAACGGTTTACTTGATGGCTTTAAAGCAACCGATATTGTTGGTATTAAACAAACTCGTGAAGATGACTTTTTAGCTTGGCTAAAAAAGGATACTCAAGCTAATCAAAATCTCATCACTGAATTAGAATCTTTATTAGCCGAGCAGCAAACGCAAGTTCAAACTGATTATTATTTTAATAATGCACAATCTAGTGCGTTATTGTCTGCCGCTAAGAAGTTATACCGACTCGCTAAAGAAAAGCAGCTTCCTGATGCCGAACGTGAACAAGGTTTCCAAGAACGTGACATGAAAATGTTTGCTGCGAACTTAAAGCGTCTTGAGCGCAGCTTTGATGTGTCGGTTGATAAAACACTTTGGCTCCAAGATTTAAATGCATATATGGGGCAAAACCAACGCGTCGAAATTTTGGATAATGCATTAAACCAAATCTCTGATGCACAGGAGTTATCAGATAAACTTGATGGTTATTACGCATTAACTGGTCTCACCGATAAAGAAAAGCGCTTAGCGTGGATGGAAAAGGATGCCGAAGCATTTGAAACCAGTGCCGACCCATTTATCCGCTTAGCCGTCGCCCTTCATGACACCAATATGGCGCAGGAAAAAGCCGAAAAGACATTAAAAGGAAAACTGTCTACCGCTCGTCCTGAGTATATGAAAGCTGTGATTGCTTATTACAAGGCAAATGACTGGCCAGTATACCCAGATGCGAACAGAACATTGCGTATCACCTACGGTATGGTCGATGGTTATCAATCCCGTGATGCACTTTACAAACAACCATTCACACGCCTTGAAGGGATTGTAGGTAAGCATACGGGTGAAGAGCCATTTAATGCACCGAAAAAATTATTGGATGCCATTGCAACAAATGATTACGGTAAGCACACTGTGGCTTCAGTTTATCAAGACCCTCGCTCTTGGATATGCAGCTTGTTCTCTTGTTTAGATAAGCCGGAAGAATTTAACTCAGTGCCTGTTAACTTCTTATCAAGTGTTGATACTACTGGCGGTAATTCAGGCTCACCGGTATTTAACGGTAAAGGCGAACTGGTTGGTCTTAACTTTGATTCAACCTACGAAGCAATCACCAAAGATTGGTTCTTCAACCCAACCATTACCCGTGCTGTGCATGTTGATTTCCGCTACATCCTCTGGATGATGGATAAAGTGGATAATGCGCAAAACTTAATAAATGAGCTAGAACTCGTAAGAAATTAATAAAATCAACAAATTAAAAAAATGGTGCATTTACTGCGCCATTTTTTATGCCTCAAACCCAAGCTGGCGCTACAAAAAAACGCTTTTGAAGATAAACCATTAATTTATTTATACAAGCTAACCCTAGAACACCCTTATAACAATTTGTTTACTTCTTGTAACATTTAATATAAAAAATAAAAGACCACCTATTCGGTGGCTTTTTAACCAAGGATTAAAAGTAATTTAATCATTATAAGGAAAAGTCAGGATGACAATGAAAAACAAGACATTTAAGCGCTCGCTTATCGCAATGTCTATTTCCACCTTATTTACAATCAGTACGCCAGTTCTAGCAGCAAGTAATACCGATGGTTCTATTCAAGGTTCTGTTACATCAGAAACCAGTCAAGCGGTATCTGGCGCTAGTATCATAATTAAAAACCAAGATACAGGCTTAACAAGAACCATCCAGTCTGATTCAAATGGTAAATATCGGATCCCACGCCTCCCAATTGGTGCATACACGATCACAATTTCTGCTGATGGTTATGCAGATGAAGTGATTGAGAATGTCAATGTAGCAATCGGTAGTAACTCCAATGTTGAAGCTTCCCTTGATCCTGAAGGAATGGAGCGCCTAAAAGTAACAGGCTCAAGCCGTATCGCATCAATAGATACAACGTCGTCCGAAGCGACTATGGTTATCGGACAAGTTGAAATTGAACGCCTACCATTACCTAAAGATATTACCAGTGTCGCGCTTCTTGCACCTGGTACAACACGGGGTGACGGCCGATTTGGTAACTTTGCCTCTTTCGGTGGCGCATCTGTAGCTGAAAACGCATTTTTTATTAATGGTTTAAATGTCACAAACTTCCGTAATGGACTCGGCTTCTCAAATGTACCGTTTGATTTTTACGAGCAATTTGAAGTCAAGACTGGTGGTTATGGAGCAGAGTTCGGTCGCTCAACCGGTGGTGTAGTCAACGCAGTAACAAAGCGCGGTTCAAATAACTGGGAGTTTGGCGGCAATATTCGATACCGCCCTGATGCACTTAGATCTGACTCTCCGAACAGTTACGACATGAACGGTGACATCTACAACTATAATGCTGAAGACTACTATGACAATGTTGAAGGTAATGTATATGCATCGGGTCCAATTATTCAAGATAAGCTGTTTTTCTATGCGATGTACCAACCTCGTTCAGAGAAAGAAGAATACGTAGCTGACAGAGGAACAACCTTTTCTTCAGTTAAATCAGATAACCCATTCTGGGGGCTAAAACTTGATTGGAATATTGCCGAAAACCACACGCTTGAATTTACAGGTTTCTCGGATGAGTCTGACGATGAATCAAGTAACCACTTATATGACTACGAAAACAAAAAAGTCGGCGATCAAACATCTGTTAGCATCGACAAATCTGGTGGTGATAACTATGTATTTGCTTATACAGGCCAATTAACCGACTCGTTTAGTGCGAGATTACTTTATGGTGTCAATGAATATAACCTAACATCTTCAAGCAACATCGCCGAAGACTGTAACCTTATTTATGACCGCAGAGCATCTGCCCCTAAAGTATCACGTGGCTGTGCTTCTGCCGCAGACTATTTCCAAGAAGAAGGCAGTGACAAGCGTGAAGAGTTCCGTGCAGATTTTGAATGGTTTGTTTCGGACAATCACGTCATTAACTTCGGTTACGATCAAGAAATCAATACCTCAAGCAGTAATCAATACTACTCAGGACCAGATGGAGTGTATTGGTTCTATTACGACACGGCACCAGGAACAGAACTTCCAAACGGCGGCATAGTACCTGATGGCGTAACCGAATATGCTCGTTCAAGGGAGCGAACTGTCGGTGGTGACTTCGAAGTAAATTCATCAGCACTATATATTGAAGATACTTGGACAGTTACCGATGATATTACCCTCTCACTCGGTCTTCGCTGGGATTCATTCAACAATAAAAACTCTGAAGGTGAGAGTTTTGTGAAAATTGATGACATGTTTGCGCCACGCTTAGGCGCTTCTTGGGATATCAACGGTGATGGTGAATCAAAATTATTTGCTAACGTCGGTCGCTACTTCTTACCCGTAGCCAGTAATACTAACGTTCGTTTAGCGGGTAACGAATATGATGTTCGTAAATATTACGTGTTAGAAGGCACCACTGACCAAGAAATAAATGGTATTCAAGTCCCTACTCCGAATTTAGGAGCTCAAATCGGTGATGACGAGTACTTAGCTGACGGCACCGTTCCTGATACAGCGGGCATTGTTGATCAAGATCTAGACCCTATGTATCAAGATGAAATTATTATTGGCTATCAAGCCATGCTAAACGAAGACTGGTCATGGGGCATAAAAGGAACGCAACGTAAGCTAAATGGTGCTATCGATGATATGACTATCAGTCATTGGACAGAAGCTAAATACGGTTGTTCACACCCAGGTGGGGGCGGATATGTATTAGGCAACCCTGGCGAAGATATGACTGTTGCAGTTGATTCTGATTGTGATGCTGAGCACACCCTAGACAAAACGGTCACAATACCTGGTTCCGAGCTAGGCTATCCTGAGGCAGAAAGAACTTACAACGCTGTCGACTTGACCTTAAATCGTGCATGGACTGACGATTGGAGTATGAGTGCGACTTATACTTGGTCGCAAAGTTATGGCAATACTGAAGGCTTAGTTAAATCAGATAATGCGCAGGATGATGCGGGTTTAACACAAGACTTCGACTTTCCTGAGCTAATGGATGGGGCTGATGGTTACTTGCCTAATGACCGTCGTCATATGTTTAAAATATATGGTGCATATGCCATTACCGACGACTTTACCGTGGGCGCAAACTTTACTGTTGAGTCTGGGCGTCCATTGAATAAGTTTGGTGTTGGGCATCCAAACGGACAACCAACATATGGTGATACTTACTACACGTTAAACTCTGATGGTACTTCGTATGACTTTAATCCTAGAGGAAGCGATGGTCGTACCGACTGGGTTTACCGTTTAGACTTATCGGCGTCATATATGATTCAAGTGTCTGAGTTAGACGTTTTGCTAAAAGCGAATATTTATAACGTATTCGACTCGTCGGCAACAACTCGTCAAGTGGAAACCTATGAGCTAAATAGTCCAGGTACCATAGATACTGATTTTGGCACAATTACTGGTTATCAAACACCACGTTATGTTGAGTTCAGTGCAAGTGTGAAGTTCTAACCTTTAAAAATACACTTTCTTATTAAACTGCACGAGGAACTCCCCCTCGTGCTTTTTTATGCCTTTTTTGACATAAAAAAACACCGCCAATTGGCGGTGTTTTCTTTAAAGCAAATTGTTATTAGTCTTCTGAAACAACAGAAACTTTAACAACAGCTTTAACTTCAGTGTGAAGTTGAACTTCAACTTCGAAGTCACCTAAAGTGCGTAAAGCACCTAAAGGTAGACGTACTTCAGCTTTAGCAAGCTCAACACCAGCAGCAGTTACTGCATCAGCGATGTCACGAGTACCAACTGAACCGAATAGTTTACCTTCGTCACCAGCTTTAGAAGCGATAACAACAGCTTCTAATGCAGCAAGCTTTTCAGCGCGTGCAGCACAAACACCTAATTCAGCAGCTAATTTAGCTTCTAATTCAGCGCGACGTGCTTCGAAAACTTTAACGTTTTCGTCGTTTGCGATCACAGCTTTGCCTTGTGGCAAAAGGAAGTTACGTGCGTAACCAGCTTTAACTGAAACTTGGTCACCTAGGTTTCCAAGGTTAGCGATTTTATCAAGCAGAATAACGTTCATTATCTAATTCCTCTGATTTAATACTGCAATTACTGATGTAAATCAGTGTATGGCAGTAGAGAAAGATAACGAGCACGCTTAATCGCGCGAGCTAGTTGGCGTTGATATTTAGCACTAGTACCAGTGATACGGCTAGGAACAATCTTACCGCTTTCTGTTACGTAGTTTTTTAAAGTAACGATATCTTTGTAATCAATTTCTGCAACACCTTCAGAGGTGAAACGACAGAACTTGCGACGACGGAAATAACGTGCCATGTTGACAGTCTCCTAAGTTTTCAATTCGACATTTTCGGCATGCATAACCAATTTATTTTGGCCATTTCGTCCTTGCTGCATAGAGATAAACCCTTCAACTTGGACCTGCACGCCTGCTTTTAATTCTTCTGTAACGCTATTAAAGCGTTGGCCACTTAATATGACTTGGATGAGACAATAAACGTTACGTAACATTTGGTCTTCATACCGCTGTGTTTTGTGCTCTAACGTGATGACCTTATGAGGTATCCCGCTTGGACTTTCAAAACGCTTAGAACGAGTTATCGTTCCGGCCAATACTAAGTGATTAATCACAGACTAATTATTCAGCAGATTCTTCAGCGCTTGCTTCTACTTCTTTTTCAGCAGCTGGTGCAGCAGTAGGAGCACGACGTGAATCACGCTCATCTTTTGCTTTAGCCATTGGAGAAGCTTCAGTAACAGCAGTTTTAGTGCGCATTACCATGTTACGCAGAACAGCGTCATTGAAACGGAAAGCTGTTTCTAACTCTTCGATAGACTCTGCAGTTGCTTCTACGTTCATAAGAACATAGTGAGCTTTATGTAGGTCTTGAATTGGGTAAGCCAATTGACGACGACCCCAATCTTCTAGACGGCTGATAGTACCGTTAGCATCAGTGATTACACTGCTGTAACGCTCGATCATACCTGGGACTTGTTCACTTTGATCTGGGTGAACCATAAATACGATTTCATAATGACGCATTTATTGCTCCTTACGGTTAATTAGCCTCACGTGTGGCTCAGTCAGACCAAGTTGGAGGCAAGGAACGAAATTAAATGACTGATTTGAGCGCGACATAGTACAGAAACACAACAGCAAACTCAAGTAATATTTCTAGTGGTTCAAGCTAGATTTGTGATTCACTTCGTTTAGGGGAAACCCTGCTGTTATCAATGCTCAATAGTTATCTTCCCTTCCTTGTAAACACCTCGTTTTTTTACTTTGCAATCAGATTGATAACTAAGCACAGCCCCATATTATAAAACCTTAAGGGAAATTGGCATGTCTGAGCGCTTTGCAGCTAACTCGATTACAGGTATTATGTCGCTTCATCCGTATTTCAGGCGTTCACAATCATAATTCATAGAAAAGCGTAATGAAAAAAGTCGTCATGTTAACTTCCACCCTGCTCGCCTCAACGCCAGTCTGGGCATTAGTACCGCCAGATTACAAAGAGCCACCAAGCGACTTTAATGCTGAAATTGAAGCTGGAATGCAATTAAATACCGGTAACAATAAATCGCAGAATTTTAATGGCCGTACTTACTTAAATTACGACACAGAAAAAGCTAGGCAAGAGTTTACTTTCAAAGTCTATTACGCAGCTGATGATGAGTCGACGACTGCTGAAAAGTACGACGTTTATGCCCAATCAAGTTATAAATTAGACAGTGGTTATATTTTTGGACGGGGTGAATTCACCTGGGACGATTTTGGTAGTTATACCAAACTAATGACCATTTCATCTGGTTACGGTTTTGATATTATTTCCAACTATCAAACAAAGCTCAGTTTAGAGGTGGGTCCAGGTTTTCGTTATGATTTACCTAAAGCCACAGATTCAGACTTAAACCCTGATGCTAACCAAGATATTATTTTACGTACCGCAGCCAAGTATTCAGTGAAGCTGCAAGAGTACACCAGCTTAAATGCAGACTTAACCTCTGAAGTCGGTGAAGATAACAATACCCTGACGCTAGACTTGAGCTACAAAAATACTTTCTTGCAGGATTGGGCATTCAAAATTGGTGTGAACGTCAGATACACTGCAGTGGTTCCAGAAGACAGTGTCAAAACCGATACGATTACCACGTTCAATCTTCTCTATACTTTCCAGTAAATCCATTTACGATTTTTATCGCATAAAAAACGGGCATTAAGCCCGTTTTCGTCGTGTCACATTTTCAGTTCAATTTATGCTTTGCGTTGACGCACTGCTTCAAATAAACAAATACCGGTTGCTACTGATACATTCAAGCTTGAAACACTTCCAGCCATTGGAATCGAGACTATCGAATCACAACTTTCACGAGTTAAACGACGTAGTCCTTTATCTTCTGCGCCCATTGCAATCGCTAATGACCCTTTTAAGTCTGCTTGATACAGTTCGCAATCCGCTTCACCTGCCGCACCAATAATCCAAACACCTTTTTGCTGAATATGACGCATGGTACGAGCAAGGTTAGTCACTTGAAATAACGGGATGGTTTCAGCAGCACCACAAGCAACCTTACTCACGGTTGCAGTTAACCCAACTGAATTATCTTTCGGCACAATAATGCCCTGTACGCCTGCGGCATCCGCGTTACGAAGACAAGCACCTAAATTATGTGGATCCGTTACGCCATCTAATATTAATAAGAAGGCTTGATCAGTTTTTTCAAGTAATACGTCTAAATCATTTTCAGTTAAGATTTTTGCAGGCTTAACCCGTGCAACAATTCCTTGATGTTGACTACTGGCAGATTTGTCATCAAGTACTTTGCGACTTGAACGTTGCACCGACACACCAAATTGTGTCGCCGAATTAATTAACGGCAATACACGTTCATCTTCACGGCCTTGTAAAGCCCATAGCTCAATAATGCGCTCAGGTGCGTTGCGTAGCAAAGCTTCAACTGCATGGATGCCAAAAATGATATCTTGTTTTTTCATTTACTTATTTTCTCTTACGCTTTGCTTTTGATGGTTTCTTTGCAGCGGTGGCGGAAGTGCCTTTAGCTGGTTTACTCGTACTTTTTCGTTTTGCCGCAGTATTAGAACGTGTTTTTTTGCTACTAGAACCACGCTTCTTTTTGCCTTTTTCGGTCGTAGCTTCGCTGTCACGACTCGATTTACCCGCGCCGACTTTAGCCCCTTCAAGGTTTGCACGCTCACGAGCAGTTAATGGCTTGCGGTTAGCTTTTTTACGACTCTTTCCATGATCGCCAAGCATAATCAAATCAATTTGTCGGTCATCTAGATTAACCGCAGCAACTTTAACACTCACTTCATCACCGACTTGATATACATTCTTGGTGTTTTCACCAATCAAACGCTGACGCATAGGATCAAACTGATAGTAATCACTCACTAAACTTGAAATATGAACTAAGCCATCAATATAAAGATCCTTTAATCGGACAAATAAGCCAAAACTCGTGACAGAGGCAATAACAGCCTCAAAGTCATCACCCACATGATCTTGCATGTATTCGCACTTAAGCCAATCGCTGACATCACGTGTCGCTTCATCAGCACGGCGTTCAGTGGTTGAACACTCTTCACCTAACTTATCTAGCTCATCAAGATCGTAATGGTAGCCACCTTCAGGGGTCCATTTGTCCTTAACATTGCCCTCTTGGGCTGCTAATAAATAGCGGATCACGCGGTGCAAGACTAAATCAGGATATCGACGAATAGGCGATGTAAAATGCGAATACTCGGTTAATGCTAGACCAAAGTGACCATCGTCATCAGGGCTATATACAGCTTGACGCATAGAGCGCAGCAACATAATTTGAATTAACTCTGCATCTGGCCTATCAGCAATTTTCAGCATCACATCTTGATAATCTGATGGTGTAGGCTCATCACCACCATTCATCGACAGGCCACGTTCGGCTAAAAACTCTTTGAAATTAGCTAGTTTAGTCTCTGATGGCGCTTCATGAACTCGATATAACACTTCACCTTTATGCTTTTTAACAAATTTAGCTGAGGCTACGTTAGCAAGGATCATGCATTCTTCAATAATCTTGTGCGCTTGGTTTCGACTTCTCGGCACAATAGCTTCGATTTTACGTTGCTCATTAAAGATAAACTGTGTCTCAACAGTTTCGAATGCTATCGCACCACGCTCAGCTCGACGTTCATTCAATGTTAAATACAGTGATTGTAAACATTGAAGATGTGGGAATAAGCTTTCGTGCTCAGGCGCAATCTCACCACCGTCAAGCATGGCAGCAACTTGGGTATAAGTGAATCGAGCATGAGAATGCATGACCGCAGGATAAAACTTGTAACCCGATAGTTTACCAGCAGCAGAAATCGTCATTTCCGCAACCATACATAAACGGTCGACATGCGGGTTTAGCGAACATAAGCCGTTCGAAATTTTCTCAGGCAACATTGGAATAACTTGCGATGGGAAATACACAGAGTTACCACGCGCTCTCGCTTCTTCATCTAATGCTGAATCAGTGCGCACATAGTGGCTCACATCCGCAATCGCCACCCATAAACGCCAGCCGCCACTTGGTTTTGTTTCTGCATAAACTGCATCATCAAAATCTCGAGCATCTTCACCATCAATAGTCACTAACGGTAAATGGCGTAAATCAACACGGCCTTTTTTATCAGACTCTGGAACTTCGTCAGGAATACGTTTGAGTTTTTTCTCAATAACTGACGACCATTTATGCGGTAAATCATAATTGCGCAGTGCAATTTCAATTTCCATACCCGGCGCCATGGTCTTACCCAAAACTTCCGTCACTTTCGCAGCTGCTTTTACAAAGCGGCCAGGTCGACGAGTGAGCTCAACCACGACAACGTCACCCGCACGAGCGCCGTTGGCATCTTCTTTTGCTATTAATATTTCTTGGGTGATACGTCTATCATCTGCAATAACGAAAGCCATTCCAGCATCAACGTGATAGCGACCAACTAAGGGCGCAGTCCGTTCTTGTACTAATCTGACGATGCGTGCTTCACGACGACCACGTCTGTCTGAACCTGCTTTTTGTGCCAGTACTTTGTCACCGTGGAAATACATTTGCATGTCACGATTATTGATAAATAGATCGTCACCGCCTTCATCAGATTTAAAAAATCCAAAGCCATCACGGTGACCAATAATGGTGCCCGAAATTAAATCCATTCTTTCAGGTAATCCGTAGCTATGCCCACGGGTATAAACAAGTTGTCCGTCTCGCTCCATTGCACGTAAACGTCTTCTTAACGCTTCAAGATGATCTTCATCGACCATGTTAAGTGCTTTAGCAATGTGCTCACGGGTCACTGGGGATTTCTGTGCGCGTAAATACTCTAAGATGTATTCACGGCTAGGGATTGGGTTTTCGTACTTGTCTTGCTCTCTCTCAAAATGAGGATCGTTGATCATTCAATTTCCAAATAATTTACTCCACCTTTGGAGTATTCGCGTTTAATGCAGCTGTGGCTGCTGAGCTCGCTCTACTATACTGGCGGGCATCTTAGCGGCTAAATTCTGCAATAATGAAGTCGCTTGTTTTTGCGTTGCTTCATCATTAAATACGCTGTTATATAACCAATGGTAACCTAACTTATAGTCTACAGGGCTACCATAACCTTCGCTAAATAAGCGAACTAACATAAGTCGTGCTGGAACATCACCATTGGCAGCTGCAGGCATCACATACTGCACAGCACGATTCTTATCTTTAACTACCATTTTGCCGTGATAGTAATATTCGGCCAGTTTTAGCATCGCCTCTGCGCTACCTTGCTCTGCAGCAATTTGTAATTGTTTCATACCACGAGAGGCATGCTTAGGTACGCACACACCATGGTTAAGCATTTCGCCCCATAAAAACTGATACATGGGCTGCTTTAAAATTTCAGCTCTTGCTTCAATATCTTGCACTAACTGACAATCATCGGTTTGCACTTGCTCTAAATATCGATCAGTACGAATTAATGTCAATAACTGTTCATCACTATAGATATCTACTGAAGCAAGTTCAGCAACAGCAAGATAAGGAATAAAACAGAAGATGACCAAACTTAATCGCAGCATAACAATTCTCAATGACACTATAGTTACTCTATGCATCGGCATTATAGCTCAATTCTTGAGTATTAACTGCACAAACTAAGGTTATTAGCGGATAAAAATGATAAAGAAAATCAATATTAGATTGGAAAAGTAACGAAGATAACTGGAGGATGACAGCGATATTTCGATTATAAATTTCAGTTAGGCTAATCAGGTTAACAACACAATAAAAAGGCCGCTAAGTTAGCGGCCTTCAATGTGTTAGTTAAATGGATTAACTAATACGATTGTTTCATTTCTATCAGGACCCGTTGAAATAACATCAACAGGTGCTTCTAGCAACTCTTCAATGCGCTTGATGTAATTAAGTGCTGCTTGTGGCAGTTGCTCAATTGACGTCGCACCGAAAGTTGTTTCACTCCAGCCAGGCATAGTTTCAAAAACAGGTGTCACCTGCTCGTAACCTTCGGCTGCTAGTGGAGTAACAGTTTCAACAGTACCATCTGGGTACTTGTAACCAACACAAATCTTAACTTCTTCTAGGCCATCTAGAACATCAAGCTTTGTTAGGCAGAAGCCGCTTACACTGTTGATTTGAACTGCACGGCGCATTGCCACTGCATCCAACCAACCTGGACGACGTTTACGACCAGTGGTAGCACCAAACTCTTGGCCTTTATGACCTAAGTAGTCACCAATCTCATTCTCAAGTTCAGTTGGGAATGGACCAGCACCTACGCGAGTGGTGTAAGCTTTCATGATACCTAAAACATAATCTAAGTGACGAGGACCAAAACCAGAACCAGTAGCTACGCCACCTGCTGTAGTATTAGATGAAGTCACATATGGGTATGTACCATGGTCGATATCAAGTAATGTCCCTTGAGCACCTTCAAACAAGATTGGCTCACCCGCTTTACGGGCAGTATCAAGTAATTCAGTAACATCAGTACACATGCTCTTAAGATAATCAGCAATTGCTAATGCATCTTCAAGCGTTTTTTGATAATCAACTGCTTCACAATCATAGTATTCTGTCAGCATAAAATTGTGATATTTCATCACTTCTTTTAGCTTCTCAGCGAAAAGTTCAGCATTGAACAAATCACCGACGCGAAGACCACGACGAGAAATTTTATCTTCATAAGCTGGACCAATACCACGACCCGTTGTACCGATAGCTTGATTGCCGCGCGCTTTTTCACGAGCTACATCAAGAGCACAATGGAAAGGTAGAATTAATGGACATGCTTCTGAAATAAGAAGACGCTCTTCGACAGGAACACCACGCTCTTTAAGCATGTTGATCTCTTTCATCAAAGCATCGGGAGCGAGCACTACACCATTACCGATAATGCATTTCACATTGTCGCGTAAGATCCCTGATGGAATCAAATGAAGTACTGTTTTATCGCCGTCGATAACAAGAGTATGACCAGCATTGTGGCCGCCTTGGTAACGAACTACATATTTTGCCTGTTCTGTTAGAAGGTCGACAATCTTACCTTTTCCTTCGTCACCCCATTGAGTGCCGAGTACTACTACGTTTTTGCCCATCGTCTGCTGCAAGGTTGCGGTATAAAGGCGAATTTTAACAGATTTTTGGGGGTATATTGCAAGTATTTTATGCGAAAATTATTAATAGTACGACGCCAGCAGAGACTAAAGATCCACCTAACCTCCTGAGAACATTCTTATTTTGCAGTGAAATCTCGGCTAAATATTTTTTCCACTGCTCAGGAAATAATAGTGGCCCTACGCCCTCTATAACTAAAACCGTGCCAATTACTAACATTAGCATTTGATAATCCATTATTCACTCCATCATTTTTGTTGCGCCAATAACATCAAGACCACTAAAACACAAAATCAGTAACACACTTATCATTTCGCATCGTCAGGCTAAATAGTAAAAAATAGGCAATAAAAAACCCAGCATATAGCTGGGCTTTTTGAATTCCAAAAACGAATTAACGTTTTGAGAATTGTGGCTTACGACGTGCTTTACGTAGACCAACTTTCTTACGCTCAACTTTACGAGCATCACGGGTAACGAAACCAGCGCCGCGTAAAGAAGGACGTAGAGCTTCGTCTAACTGAAGCAATGCACGAGTAATACCGTGACGAATTGCACCTGCTTGGCCAGTGATACCACCGCCCTTAACAGTTACATAGATGTCAAGTTTGTCAGTCATTTCAACAAGCTCTAGAGGTTGACGAACAACCATACGAGCAGTTTCACGACCAAAATATACATCTAGTGGACGTTGGTTAACAACGATTTGACCACTACCTGCTTTAGCGAATACGCGAGCAGTTGATGTTTTACGACGGCCAGTGCCGTAGTACTGAGTTGCAGACATTAGCTTACTCCCGTATTAGATATCAAGAACTTGAGGTTGTTGTGCAGCATGGTTATGTTCAGTGCCAGCGTAAACTTTAAGCTTACGGAACATAGCACGGCCCAATGGACCTTTTGGTAACATACCCTTAACTGCTTTCTCGATAATCATTTCAGGCTTATGATCTTGCAGCTTTTCAAAAGTAATCTGCTTAATACCACCGATGAAACCTGAATGTGAGTAGTAAACTTTGCCTTTAGCTTTGTTACCAGTCACAGCAACTTTTTCAGCGTTAATAACGATGATGTAGTCGCCAGTATCAACATGAGGAGTATACTCTGGCTTATGCTTACCGCGTAAACGAGTAGCAATTTCAGTAGCGATACGACCTAAAGTTTTACCTTCAGCATCAACGACGAACCAGTCACGAGTGACTGTTTCTGGTGTAGCAGTAAATGTAGTCTTCATTTTACAAAAACCCAATGTTTAAAATTCTGTCTCAATATTGACTGCTCATGCAATCAACACAATGACCATTTCAAAGCCCCTTCGAGCTGAAATTGGTTTAAATCGTCCACCCAAATTCGGTGGAGTAACGAGGGCAGGTGGCGGATTATAGACAAACCTGAGTTAAAAATCACCTAATTTTTTAACTTTTATAAAAAAATCACCGCGATGGGTGATTTCTTGATTAATGTACATTATATATGCGATTTTTTAAGCGAAATTACATATCAACAGACGGCTTAATATATAAACGAGCCACTATTAAGGGAGATGCTCTAAAGTCAGGTAATCATGAGATTGCATTTCAATTAAACGTGAACGACAACGCCTGAACTCAAAAGCCAATAAGCCGTCGATATAAATAGCTTCCAGCGCCACTTCTGCAGAGATAATCAGCTTAACATTACGCTCATAAAACTCATCTACCATCGCCAGAAAACGTCTGGCAATATCATCACCGGTTGTAGACGAGCCCATCTGCTCTAAACCACTTAATAAAACCGTGTGATAGAGTCTGGCCACTTCCATATAATCACGTTGCGATCTTGGCCCATCACACAAGTCTCTAAAATTAGCTAATAGCACGCCTTGAGATTGCTGACGAATATCAATTAAACGCCCTTCTATCTCGATAGCGTCTGTGAGCACCTCTGATTCAGGGGCAAGCTGGCCAAAATAAGTCAATAAGTTTGTATCAGCTTGTTCATCTAATGGGAAATGGTATATCTCAGCTTGCTCGAGTGTACGTAAACGGTAATCGATACCTGAATCCACGTTTAAAATTTCACAATGCTGATTAATTAATGCAATCGCAGGTAAAAAGCGCGCACGTTGAAGGCCGTTTTTGTATAAATCATCAGGAATAATGTTAGATGTTGCCACTAAAGCAACGCCTTCTTTAAACAAGTATTGAAACAAGGTTCCCAATAACATCGCATCAGTAATGTCAGAAACAAAAAACTCATCAAAACAAATAATCTTATATTGTTGAGCCATTTTCTTCGCAATGCTGATTAACGGGTCTTGCACTCCTTCCAGTTCACCTAAATCATGATGTAACTGATGCATAAACCGATGAAAATGAGCACGCAGTTTTTTATCTGTCGGTAAAGCATCAAAGAAGGTATCCATAAGGTAGGTTTTACCACGGCCTACACCGCCCCAAAGGTATAACCCCTGCACTGAAGGTGCGGATTTT
This sequence comes from Shewanella sp. UCD-FRSSP16_17, assembly GCF_001675935.1. Lineage (NCBI taxonomy): Bacteria > Pseudomonadati > Pseudomonadota > Gammaproteobacteria > Alteromonadales > Shewanellaceae > Shewanella > Shewanella sp. UCD-FRSSP16_17. The sequence goes on along the minus strand of NZ_LZFV01000024.1, from coordinate 220,226 downwards.
TTAATACCAATAGCGCTCAATAGTTTAGTCATGCCAGAGGTTTGAGTATCAGCAGCTATAAGCTCTTCATACACTCTTTGTAATGACTTAACAGCTTGCTCTTGTGCTAAGTCATGAGAAAAACCTTCACGGGTTAAATCTTGTTGATAATGCTGCCATGGGCTTAACTGAGACACGAATACGACTCTCTATACTGCTGAAAATTCTCAGCAATCATAGCATGCAGCCTCAATTGAGGTAACGCTTAGAACAACAAAAAATTAACCTTTGTTAATAAAGCCTGAACTTATTGGATTTTGCACCACTCCGAGGTTATATATTCAATACGTGTTAACGGGAATCATTTATTACGCATAAGCGAAAAGCCATTTTCGTGTATGACACAGATTTCATTTTCAAGGAGTTACAATCAATGAAGCCAAAATTAACTTTACTTTCTGCAGCGTTATTAACTGCCTCTTTATCGTTAATGCCAGCTATATCACAGGCAGCGATGCCTCATGCAGTTGATGGTCAAACATTGCCAAGCCTAGCGCCAATGTTAGAACAAGCAACCCCTGCTGTGGTTTCAGTTGCGGTTAGTGGTACTCAAACTTCAAAACAGCAAATTCCTGATGTGTTTAAATATTTCTTTGGCCCCAACGCACCTCAAGAACAAGTACGTGAACGACCATTTAGAGGTCTAGGTTCTGGTGTCATTATTGATGCAAAAGAAGGTTACATTGTGACTAATAACCATGTAATTAATGGCGCCGATGAAATTAAAATCGGTTTACATGATGGCCGCGAAATTGATGCTAAATTAATAGGCTCAGATCCCGAGTCCGATATCGCCTTATTACAAATTAAAGCCAAAAACCTGACAGCGATTAAACAAACCAATTCAGATGACATTCGTGTTGGCGACTTTGCTATTGCAATTGGTAATCCGTTTGGCTTAGGTCAAACTGTCACATCCGGTATTGTCAGTGCATTGGGTCGCAGCGGGCTTGGCATCGAAATGCTTGAAAACTTTATCCAAACCGATGCTGCTATTAATAGTGGTAACTCTGGTGGTGCACTCGTCAACCTAAACGGTGAACTGATTGGTATTAACACGGCCATTGTCGCTCCAGGTGGCGGTAACGTCGGTATTGGTTTCGCTATTCCTGCCAATATGGTTAATAACCTCATTAATCAAATTATCGAGCATGGTGAAGTCAAGCGTGGGGTGCTAGGTGTAACAGGCCGAGATTTAGATAATGAACTCGCTAAAGCATTTGGCCTTGAAACCCAACATGGTGGCTTTATTAGCGAAGTGATGCCAGATAGTGCAGCCGATGATGCAGGCATTGAAGCTGGCGATATTATTGTCAGCGTAAACGGGAAGAAAATCAAAAACTTCCAAGAACTTCGAGCCAAAGTGGCCACTATGGGCGCTGGTGCTAAAGTTAACATCGGCATCATTCGAGACGGGGACAAAGAAACCGTTAACGTAATATTAGGAGAATCAACAAGCAGTACCGGCTCAGCTGCTGATGCTTTACACCCTATGCTTGAAGGGGCTGAACTTACTAATAGCAGTAAAGGTATTGAAATAACCGATATTGCACAGGGGTCGCCGGCCGCTCGTAACGGCCTAGAAAAAGGCGATCTGATAGTGGGCTTAAACCGCAGCAAGGTGAAAAACTTAAACTCACTTAAAGAAGAGCTGAAAAACCAACAAGGCGCAGTGGCACTAAAAATATTACGTGATAATAAGCTAATGTACCTTGTATTAAGATAGCCTGAATGACAGCGAGCTTTATAAAGGTATATCAAACTTTAATAACAAGGCATTAAGGTAATAACTGCTATGATATTAACCTAGCAATGGTGTCGTTTGACAGGTGTATACCTTCATTAACGCTGCATTAAAAACTGAGATTTATAGTGCTAATTAAGCATCGTGGCTTAGTCACGATGCTTAATTTTTTTAAGCGTGGTAATATCCTTGATTAATTTAACTAATTTAGTTGGCCAATGAATCTTAAAGACAGCATCTTATACTTAACAAAAGCCGTGGTTTTTGGCCTCGTCATGGCTGCTGTGTTTTTAGTAGTGACTCGTTTTACTGATAACAACAGCTTTAACAATGGCTTGTCTGTTACTCATCAAAATAACGAATTGTCTTTTGCGAGCGCGGTTCGCCGAGCAGCCCCTGCCGTTGTCAATATTTATAGCCTCAGTTTAGATCAAAATAGCCCACTGAATTCCAGTTCACTTCAAGGTCTCGGCTCAGGCGTTATCATGAGTAAAGAAGGTTATATTTTAACCAACTACCATGTTATTAAAAAAGCTGATGAGATCGTCATTGCCTTACAAGATGGGCGAAAATTTACTTCAGAAGTCGTGGGCTCAGATCAAATCACTGATATCGCCGTGCTTAAAATCGAAGGGGATAACCTACCAATCGTTCCGATTAATCTTAATAACCCAGCCCAAGTGGGTGATGTTGTGCTTGCCATTGGTAATCCTTACAACTTAGGACAAACCATTACTCAAGGCATTATTAGTGCCACAGGTCGAAATGGACTCAGTTCAGGTTATTTAGACTTTTTACAAACAGATGCTGCGATTAATGCCGGTAACTCAGGTGGGGCATTAATTGACACAGGTGGGGAATTAATTGGTATTAATACTGCCGCATTTCAGATTGGCGCAGAAGGCGGTGGACACGGAATTAACTTTGCTATTCCTATCAAGCTTGCCCATAGCATTATGGGTAAACTGATTAAAAATGGCCGTGTGATCCGCGGTGCTTTAGGGATCTCTGGCGAGCCCCTCAGCCAAGTGATGGCGCAAATTTTAAACCTACCCGATCTTAAAGGTGTACTAGTAACAGGGGTTGATCCTAATGGCCCTGCAGCTAAAGCGACTTTAAAACCACGCGACGTCATTATTCAATACGCAGAAGAAAGCGTTCCTGGTGTTGAAATGCTCATGGATAGAATCGCGGAAACACCACCAGGCAATAAGGTTAACATTACCATTATCCGTGAAGGCAAGCCGATTGAACTGCCTGTGATTATTGGCGAAAAGTTACCAGAAAATAGCTAATAAAAAGACACTTAATTCAATTAAATAAAAAACCGCTCAATGAGCGGTTTTTTATGGGTATAGTCTTTAGCTTATTAAAAGCCTAATCACGTTAGTCTATTCAGAGACACGTACGACTTCGCCGCCTAGCCCTTTGAACTTTTCTTCAATATGTTCATAACCACGGTCAAGGTGGTAAATACGATCAACTGTAGTAATCCCATCAGCCATTAAACCTGCAATCACTAAGCTGGCAGATGCACGTAAATCAGTCGCCATCACTTGAGCACCATTCATGCGCTCAATACCTTTAATGATACAAGTATTACCTTCAAGTTCCATTTCTGCGCCCATACGGCTCAGTTCAGGTACATGCATAAAACGATTTTCAAAAATCGTTTCAGTCACATGACTCGTTCCTTCAGCTAAAGCATTTAACACACAAAACTGAGCTTGCATATCGGTTGGGAATGCAGGATAAGGAGCCGTTTTTATATTCACGGCCTTTGGACGTTTGCCTTTCATATCCAGCTCAATCCAATCTTCACCTGTAGTGATTTCTGCCCCCGCATCTTCTAACTTAGCAAGTACAGCTTCAAGCGAAGAGGGATCGGCACTGACACAACGCACGCTACCACGAGTCACTGCAGCAGCAACAAGAAATGAACCTGTCTCAATACGATCAGGCATGACACGGTGCTCACACCCTGAAAGACGCTCAACACCTTCAATTTTTAATGTAGCAGTACCGACACCCGAAATTTTAGCTCCCATCGCTATCAAACAATGCGCTAAATCATTAATTTCAGGCTCTCGCGCAGCATTTTCAATAATGGTTTCACCATCAGCTAATGCTGCAGCCATCAATAAGTTTTCGGTTGCCCCAACGCTCACCATATCCATAAAGATATGCGCACCTTTTAAGCGACCATCGACACGAGCTTTAATGTAGCCTTCTTTTACTTCAATCTTAGCGCCCATTTGCTCTAAGCCTTGTAAATGAAGGTTCACTGGACGAGCACCAATAGCACAGCCGCCAGGCAGTGACACATCTGCAGTACCAAAACGTGCCAGCAACGGCCCTAAAATTAGGATCGAAGCGCGCATGGTTTTGACTAAATCGTAAGGTGCACAAAACTCATTAAGCTTTGCAGCTGAGATGCAGTATTTACTGTTACCTAAATCTGTGACTTCTGCGCCCAAGCATCGTAGTAATTTAAACGTGGTATTTACATCGCGTAAACTTGGTACGTTAGAGACGATAAAGTCAGTTTCAGCAAGCACGCCAGCAAATAGAATCGGCAATGCCGCATTTTTAGCACCAGAAATAGTGACATCTCCAGAAAGTGGCTTACTGGCTTTAATTGTTAATTTATCCACACTGACTCTCTAATTACATATTAAATAATTTTTCACGCTTCCACTGTGTCGGCGTAAATGTTTTGATGGTCAGCGCATGTAATTCACCACTAGCAATATGGTCATTTAATGGTGCATAAATCGTTTGCTGCTGCTTTACTTTGCTCATGCCATCAAAACATTCGCCAACGGCAACAACTTTATAATGACTTCCATCTGAAGTGACATGCACTTCATCAATCGTTAGTGCTTCTGTTAAAATCTGCTCGATTACTTTGCAATCCATGAAATTGGTTACCTTAAATTCAATGCTAGTTTTCTAGAAAAAAGGATTCTAAATCATATAACTCAATGAGTCTTTTTAGATGTTTACTCGGATGTGCCAATCTCCTTGGCTGAGTGGTGCTTTTACTGCTTTTACCTAAACTAACCAGCTCAAGTAAAAAAGCGACGCCTGCGCTGTCGGCATACTCTAAAGCAGACAAGTCTAACACCTGAGTCGAATCAGTAAACAACTCTTGTCGTTTTGGCCATAAATCGATGACCTCTATTTGCCTTAGTTGCCCTTTAATTTCACAAATGTCACCTTGCTGTAAAAACTCAATCACGCAGCATTTTCCTTATCCTGTTTGTAATTGATTTCTTGCTGGGTCTTCTCTTTAAGCATCTCAATCACTGAATCAACCCCTTTTTGGCGAATAAGGTTGGTGATTTCTGACTGTTTAGATGCCAGCAAACTGACCCCTTCAGCGACTAAATCGAATGCTTTCCAACTGTCATCTTTTAGGCGTCTAGCCTTAAACATCACCTTAATTGGCGGACGACCGTCTTCAATGATTTGCACATTTACATCAACAAACTTTTCATTTTCGAATTCACTAGCTGGAGAAAATTGCACTTTTTGTCCAGTATATTCGGTGAACGCTTGCGCATAAGTCGCAACCAGATACCCTTCAAATGCATCAACAAAACGCTCTCGTTGCTCTGGTGTGGTGTCACGTAAATACTGCCCCATAACTTTATAAGCGGCATACTTATAATCCACATAAGGCATTAACTCTTCGCGCACAATGACTTTCAAATGACTCAAATCAGCATCAATGAGCGCCTTATCAGCATCAAAACGTTCAAAGGTTTTACTGGATACTTGCTGGACTAATTTAAAAGGGTCATGGGTGTCGATCACTTCGCTAGCCTGTACTGGAAAAATGATGACCGCGAATAAGACACAAACACGCCATAAACGTATGAAAAATTGGCTCATGATACTCTCCTATTAATCCTTCGAAGAAACGCTATACAGAAGTTGCCCAATTAAATCTTCTAATATTAATGCTGAACGAGTGTCATGGACTCTATCGCCATCCGCTAGCATCTCTATATCATCATCCATAAAACCTGGAGTTAAGCCTAAGAATTGTTCCCCAAGTAACCCCGAGGTTAAAATTGATAAGCTACTGGTTTCAGGGAATTGATCATATTGCTTGTCCATCGTTAACGTTACCACGGGCACAAGTTTTTTAGTGTCTAAAGTTATATTTGTCACGCGGCCAACGACAACTCCGCCAACTTTAACTGGCGAGCGTACTTTTAACCCGCCAATATTGTTGAACTCTGCCTTTAGAGTATAGGTAGCTTGATTGGGTTTTAGTTCTACGTTGGCAACATTGAATACCAAAATACAAAATGCCAGCAGCCCAGCGAGCAAAAATACGCCTACGAATAATTCTACTTTCCTTGTCAACATACGCTTCAACCACTTAATTTATGAACGTTAAAAATATGACTACTGACCAAACATGATTGCAGTCAGCAAGAAATCTAATGCGAGTACGACCAAACTTGCTTGCACCACGGTCGAGGTAGTGGCTTTGCTTATCCCTTCAGGGTTTGGCGTGACTTCATACCCGCGATATAAAGAAATCCATGTCACAACCACACCGAAGAAGGTACTTTTAATCAAGCAATTTACAATATCCTGACGCCACTCAACCGACGCTTGAAGAATTGACCAAAAAGACCCGCTATCAATGCCTTTCCATTCTACCCCCACCAAATGACCACCCAATATTCCAACAAGGCAAAACATCATGGTTAATAATGGCACTGAAATCACTCCAGCCCAAAAGCGAGGTGCGATAACTTGCTTTAACGGATCAACGGCCATCATTTCAAGACTAGACAATTGCTCGGTAGATTTCATTAATCCAATTTCAGCTGTCAATGCTGAACCCGCTCGACCTGCAAATAAAAGAGCTGTGACCACTGGGCCAAGTTCACGCAATAAACTCAAGGCAACCATAGGCCCTAGGCTTTCAACAGTACCAAAATCAGCAAGTACGGTATAACCTTGAAGCGCTAACACCATACCTATGAATAGACCTGATACGACGATAATCACCATTGAGCGCACACCAAGCACATAAATTTGCTTGAGCAGTAAAGGAAGCCCTTTTTGCAACCTAGGTAAATGGGCAATTGCCCCCCACAGCATAAGACCAGCTCGCCCTAAACCAGCGATAAAATCTAATGCGTAGCGACCGATGTTTTCAATGCGGTTAATCACTCCCATTGAGCATCTCCTGTTGGTAATCTTCGGCAGGAAAATGAAATGGCACAGGGCCGTCAGGATTACCTTTGATAAATTGCTCAATTTGACGATTATCAGAAGCACGTAATTCTTCAGGAGTTCCTGAAGCAATGACTTTTTTCTCCGCGATGACGTAAACATAATCGGCAATACTCAGCACGGCGTCCACATCATGAGAGACCACCACTGAAGTTAAATTTAAGGTATCTGATAATTCGCTTATCAATTTCACCAGCATACCCATGGAAATAGGATCTTGGCCTGCAAATGGTTCATCATACAAAATCATTTCAGGTTCTAGTGCAATTGCCCGCGCCAACGCTGCCCTTCTCTGCATTCCACCAGACAGTTCATTAGGGTGCATCTTTGCTGCGCCTCGAAGTCCAACCGCTTGTAGCTTCATTAACACAATTTTACGAATAAGCTCTTCAGGTAAGCCTGAATGCTCTCGCAGGGCAAATGCGACGTTATCGAATACATTCATATCGGTAAATAACGCACCACTTTGAAAAAGCATGCTCATTCGTTTCCGTAATTCGAATAATTGCGGACGTGTTAATTGATGAACATTTTCACCACTAAAAAGTACCTCACCACTGTTAGGCGTTAACTGGCCACCAATCAATTTGAGTAAGGTTGTTTTTCCGATGCCACTCGGGCCCATAATCGCTGTCACCTTCCCTTTGGGAATGCTCAAGCAAATATCATCAAAAATAACACGTGATCCACGATTGAACCCCATGTGGCGAACTTCGACCAATGGCATTGCTGAATCTAATAATTTGGAATCGGATATTGAAGAAATAATAGCCTTCCTGGCGCATGTGGTGTAGAGCTGAATTGTACGAAATTGTGTAAGAACCTACAACAAATCAATCACCATGAGTTACAATCCACAACAATTATCGCATCAGCTCATATTTTTGTTAAAATCCTGCACAAATATCGCTATTAACACACGTTTTGGAACCACATGCTTTTTAATATTTTAATGCTAATCGCTGGATTAGGCGTATTAGTTTGGAGCGCAGATCGCTTCGTATATGGCGCAGCCGCTTTCGCTAGAAACCTTGGCCTACCTCCAATGCTGATTGGATTAACCATTGTGGCCATGGGAAGTTCTGCTCCTGAAATGTTTGTGGCTGCAACAGCGTCGATGGAAGGGATGAGCAATACTGCCGTTGGAAATGTTCTAGGTTCAAATGTTGCTAACATCACCTTAATTCTTGGTATTACAGCACTATTAGGTGCTATATCAGTTAGCTCACAAACCCTTAAACGTGAAATTCCGTTAATGTTAGCGGCAACTGTGTTAGCCGGATACCTCATTCATGACGGTATGCTAACCCGATTTGAAGGCACAGTGCTTTTGGTCGCTTTCTTCTCGTTAATGGGTTATTTCATCTGGCAAGCACTGAGAAATAAGCAAATAGATCCATTATCTGACGAATCTGATGCAGAGATCCCTAAAAATGTACCTACATTACATGCTATTATCTGGATTATTGTTGGCATGGTTTTGCTACCGCTTTCTGCTGACTGGATGGTAACCGGCGCGGTAGGCATTGCAAAGACATTTGGGTTATCAGATTTAGTCATTGGTTTAACCATTATTGCAGTGGGAACAAGCTTGCCTGAATTAGCAGCATGCGTAGCTGGCGTATTAAAAAAAGAAGATGATCTCGCAATTGGTAACATTGTGGGTTCGAATCTGTTTAATATCCTAGCGGTACTTGCTATACCAGGATTGATTGCCCCAGGGGAAATAGATGCCAATGCTGCTGGCCGTGATTTTTACATGACACTTGGTACCAGTGCAGCCCTTGCTGTGCTCGTATTATCAAGTGGAGCGAAGAAACAATTAACTCGCTGGCATGGCGCCATATTATTAGTCGTCTTTATTGCGTACCAGATTGTCTTATTTCAATCTCAATAACGGGGCATAAAGATGGGTCACTCACCATTGTTAAAGACTCATTAGCATTGGAAAAAAACGAGAAACATATGATAAATCAAACACAGTTGCGTCAATGGGGTCGTCAAGTCATTGATATTGAAAAAACAGCGTTAGATAACTTATATCAGTACGTTGATTCAGATGCCTTTGGCCAAGCTTGTGAACTAATTTTGCAGTGCAAAGGTAAAGTGATTGTCATGGGCATGGGTAAATCAGGCCACATTGGCAATAAGATTTCAGCCACCTTGGCCAGCACAGGAACGCCTGCATTTTTTGTTCACCCAGGTGAAGCAAGCCATGGTGACCTAGGTGCACTGGCTAAAAATGATATTATCTTAGCAATTTCTAACTCTGGTGAGTCGAGTGAAATTTTAACCTTGCTACCCGTTATTCAGCGCATGGGTGTTCCAGTGATTGCGATCACGGGTAAGCCTGAATCTAACATGGCGCGATTATCTAAACTGCATCTTTGCATTGAAGTACCAGAAGAAGCTTGTCCATTAGGATTGGCGCCTACTTCAAGCACTACCGCAACCTTGGTAATGGGAGATGCCCTAGCCGTCGCATTATTGCAAGCCAGAGGCTTTACTCGTGATGATTTTGCATTATCACACCCAGGTGGATCATTAGGACGTAAACTCTTACTTAAAGTATCAGACGTCATGCATCAAGGAAGCGATGTTCCGCAAGTTAATAGCCAGGTTTGCATCACTGAGTCACTATACGAAATATCCAATAAAGGACTAGGCATGACTGCCGTTATTGATGATAACCAACAGTTAGTCGGTATCTTCACCGATGGTGATTTACGCCGAGTGATTGATGCCGAAGTCAATTTACGCACCACGCCAATCTCACAAGTGATGACCCCTAATTGCATTACCATCAGAGCTGATATTTTAGCAGCACAGGCCTTACAAGTGATGGATGAAAAAAGTATCAACGGCTTAATTGTTGTTGATGAAAATCAACGCCCAATTGGCGCACTTAATATGCTTGATATGGTAAAAGCAGGAGTCATTTAATATGTCGAATAGTCAAGTTCATCAAGGATTATATGGCCCTGTATCAGACGATATTTGGCAACGCGCTAAAAAAATCAAACTCCTGATCTGTGATGTTGATGGGGTCTTTTCTGACGGGCGTATATATTTAAGTAACGCAGGCGAAGAGTTGAAAGCTTTCCATACCCGTGATGGTTACGGTATTCGATCGATTTTAACTAGCGGTATCAGTGTTGCCGTTATCACAGGCCGAAAGTCTGCCATTGTCGAAAATCGAATGACGGCGCTAGGTGTTAGCCATATCTATCAAGGGGTAGACGATAAGCTCACACCATTTAAAGAGTTACTCAGTATTTATAATGTAACGCCAGATGAAGTTGCCTATATCGGTGATGACATGGTTGATTTACCCGTTATGAAAGAAGTGGGCTTAGCTGTTTGCGTAGCAGATGGTCACCCATACGTAAAACAACATTGCCAAATGATCACTCGCATTAATGGCGGTAACGGCGCTTTACGTGAGTTAACTGATTTACTGCTTGTTAGCCAAGACAAATTCGAAACAGCCCACGGAATGAGTATATGAGCCGTACCACCCTCGCTATTCTCGGCTTCTTTGGTGCAGCATTAGTTTTATACTGGCAAGTGCAAGTGAAGCGTAGTCAAATGGAAGCCAATAAGCTTCCCGATCCCGCGCGTCCAGAATTCATCGCTAATGACTTACGAAGCACAGAATTTAACGAGCAAGGATTAGTACAAAGCCGGGTGTCAGCAAAACACATGGAACACTTTCAGCAAACCAATGAAACCCTATTCACTGAGCCTGTATACCTTATCTATCCAGAAAACGGCGAAGCTGAGTGGCAATTAACCGCTGAATTAGGCAAGCTTAATAAAGAAACTGGTAAAGTGGTGCTAGAAAAAAATGTTATTATTGATGCAATAAACATCAATGAACCAGTACAATCGCTAACCACAAGTATGCTTGCGTTAGATTTAAATACCATGATCATGACGTCTGATCGACAGATTAATGTCTCAGGACAAGATTTTAAAATACAAGGCTTAGGCCTTTATGCTGATTTAAATGCCGAAGAGTTAGAGCTTTTAAGTCAGGTAGAAGGAACATATGAAGCAAAGTAAAACACTGACATTTTCACTCAATAAGCTTATGAAAACAGACTTTATTAGAAAAAGTATTCTGGGTATGAGCCTAATGGGATTGAGCTTAGTGACAGTCACCGGCGTTCATGCCAAAGAAGGTGATTTACAACAAGAGCTTAAAGTTGCTGCCGTCAGCCAAAAAGCAGATATTAAAAACAACCAAGTGATTTTCTTCGGCCCAGTGAATGTGACGCAAGGCACCATTAATATTAATGCCGATCAATTACGTGCATTCAGTGAAGAATCGGGTGGCAAAAAAACCATGATTGCGACAGGTAATCCAGCCACATTCTCACAAGAACTCGATGATGGCCGTATCGGTACCGCAAGTGCAAACGAAATAAAATATGAGCTTTCGACCAGTATTTTAACCTTAAAAGGCAATGCAAAACTTGACCAAGCAGGCAGTCAGGTTACTGGCAATCTCATTAGCTATAATATTGATAAACAGCAACTGATCGCTGAAAGCACAGGTGAAGGAAAAGACAGAGTTATCACAATTTTTCAGCCAGAAAATTACCCTGACTTGAATAAAGAAAACGAAGAACTTGATAACTCAGACGAAGCGCCGTTAGAAAATAATGATTCGCTTGATAACCCAGATGCTGATACGACTGACAATGCATCTAACAATGTAACTGAGAATCAAACAGTGACTCCTGAGGCAAATGCTGTTGAAACTAACACTGATGCCCTCCTTGAATCAGTCACCCCTCAAGAATCTGATATTCAAAACTCAACCAATGCAGACATAACGACCCCTGCGGCAGAGCAAAAGCAATAATGACACAAATTACCTTAACAGCTGAGAACTTAGCAAAAAGCTATAAAAGCCGCCAAGTTGTCAAAAACGTTAGCCTAACCGTTAAAACGGGTCAGATTGTTGGTCTTTTAGGGCCAAATGGTGCAGGTAAAACCACAACCTTTTATATGGTTGTTGGCTTAGTCAAAAGCGATAAAGGTCGTATTTTGATTGATTCTGACGACTTGACTGCAGACCCAATGCATTTACGTGCTCGTAAAGGTATTGGTTACTTACCTCAAGAAGCCAGTATTTTTAGAAAACTCACTGTGCACGATAACATCATGGCAGTGCTGCAAACCCGTAAAACCTTATCGAGTGAGCAACGAATCGAAGAGTTAGAGCACTTATTAGAAGAGTTCAATATTACCCATATTCGTGACAGCCAAGGTATGGCTCTATCAGGTGGTGAACGTCGACGTGTAGAAATAGCACGCGCTTTAGCCGCCAATCCTAAGTTTATTTTATTAGATGAACCATTTGCGGGTGTTGATCCTATCTCTGTGATAGATATTAAGAAAATTATTCAACAACTAAAAAATCGTGGTCTTGGCGTATTGATTACCGACCATAATGTCCGTGAAACACTTGATGTATGTGAGCGTGCGTATATTGTCAGCCACGGAGATTTAATTGCTGAAGGTACGCCTGCTGAGATCTTAGACAATCAGCAAGTCAGGTCAGTATACTTAGGTGAGCAATTCAAGCTATAGTTAGCATTCTTTAGTGTACAAGCATGGCATTTTCGCGGCCAACCAGTCCCACTTTTTAGCGTTATACACTAGACTCAAAACGTAACGCTAATTTTTGGCAAAGTAGAACCCAAGTTCGGTTAAAGTCTAGCTAACACTTACAAAAGTGCTAGACCCATAACATTGTAGTCGCGATGATGAAATTCAATTAGGGATAAGCGGTAAATGAAAGCCTCACTCCAACTTAAAATGGGTCAACACCTGACAATGACCCCGCAGTTGCAACAAGCCATTCGCTTATTGCAACTTTCCTCTTTGGAGCTACAGCAAGAAATTCAGCAAGCACTTGACTCAAATCCTCTTCTTGAGCTTGAGGATGAGTTTGCCAAAGCAAAAGAACCAGTCAAAGACAATGCTCAGCAAACTGACACCGATTTTAGCGATAACAGCCAAGTCAGCGTAGAAAAAGACACCTCATCAGTCGATACCACAGAGTCACTTACGAAAGAGTCCATGCCTGAAGACTTACCAATGGATACCACTTGGGATGAAGTCTACACCGCCTCTCCTAACTCAGGTTCTGGCGCTGTAAGCCGTGATGACGATATGCCATTTCAAGGTGAAACGACTGAAGGTTTGTACGAACATTTAGAATGGCAAAAAAACTTAACCCCATTTTCTGAAAATGACCTCGCCATTGCGACAGCCATCATCGACGCAATTGATGATAGAGGTTACTTAACCCAATCAACAGAAGATATTCTCGATGCACTCGGTCTTGAGGATATTGAACTTGATGAGGTTGAAGCCGTATTAAAGCGTGTACAACATTTTGATCCAGTGGGTGTCGCTGCAAGAAATTTAAGCGAATGTTTGATGATTCAATTGGGACAATACCCAAGCGAAATCCCTTGCATAGAAAATGTAAAATTACTGATATCTGAACACCTAGATTTAATAGCAGGCCGTGATTTCAGATTACTAATGCGTAAAACCAAGCTTAAAGAAGATGATTTACGCGAAGCGATTCAATTTATCCAAACACTGAACCCTCGCCCAGGGTTACAAATTACTCCAATCAAAGATGAGTACGTCATCCCAGATGTCACAGTGTTTAAAAAGAATGGCCGTTGGGTCGTTGAATTAAACCCAGATAATATGCCTAAAATAGGCGTAAATCAGCAATATGCGGCCATGGCAAAAGGCTCAGCCAATCAAGCTGACAGCCAATTCATTCGCGGTCACTTACAAGAAGCCAAATGGTTTATTAAAAGTATTGAAAGCCGCAATGAAACCCTGTTAAAAGTGGCAAATTGTATTGTTCAATTCCAGCAAGGTTTCTTTGAGTTCGGCGAAGAAGCCATGAAGCCTATGGTATTAAATGATATTGCCGAAGCGGTAGAGATGCATGAATCGACCATCTCACGGGTTACAACTCAAAAATATATGCACACCCCTCGCGGCCTTTTTGAACTAAAATACTTCTTCTCTAGCCACGTAAGTACCGATGATGGCGGAGAGTGTTCTTCTACAGCAATCAGAGCCTTTATCAAAAAGCTGGTCGCCGCAGAAAACCAGAAAAAGCCACTTAGCGATAGTAAAATGGCGACGCTACTGGCAGAACAAGGGATCAATGTTGCTCGGCGTACGATCGCCAAATATCGTGAAGCAATGCTCATCCCTCCCTCAAACCAACGCAAAAGCTTATAAGCCTTTGTTATTGGAGGATGATCTATGCAAATTAACCTGACTGGACACCATATCGAAATTACTCAATCTTTACGTGAGTATGTGCAAACTAAGTTTTCAAAGCTTGAACGTCACTTCGAACAGATCAATAATGTTCACGTTGTGCTCAATGTACAAAAGTTACAACAGATTGCCGAAGCTAAATTGCACCTCAAAGGAGGTGAAGTTTTTGCCGTATCTCAAAACGCAGATATGTATGTCGCAATTGACGCCCTGATAGACAAATTAGACCGTCAGGTAATTAAACACAAAGAGAAGTTAATTAAACACTAACGATGGAACTTCGCACCATCCTGCAGCCGGCGTGCACTACCTGTGCCACTCCGGGCAGTAAGAAAAAGGTACTGGAACTTATCAGCAATTTAATGGCTGACCAGTACCCTACTCTATCTTCACAAGCTATTTTCGAAAGTTTAATAGCACGTGAAAAAATGGGTAGCACAGGTATCGGCAATGGCATTGCGATTCCACATGGGCGTTTAGACGACATTGAATCGCCGATCGCTATTTTGATCAAATGTGAAGAAGCTATCGACTTTGATGCTATTGATAAGAAGCCAGTAGACATTTTATTTGCCTTATTGGTTCCTTCTGAGCAATGTCAGCAACACTTAAGCACGTTATCAAGTATGGCTGAGAAATTAAGCGATAAACTCATCCTTAAAAGACTTCGAAAGAGTCATGACGCTACAGAACTGTATCAGGTTATTACTGCATGAAACTTGTCATCGTATCAGGACGATCGGGCTCAGGTAAGTCAGTTGCTTTAAGAGTGTTAGAGGATTTAGGTTATTACTGTGTTGATAACCTGCCTCTCCCACTGATTGGCAGCCTACTAGAGCAGCTAAAAGGAAATAACGAACTTGTCGCCATCAGTGTTGATGTGCGTAATATCGAAGAGCAAGGCAAAGTATTAGAGCAGCAAATCGCTTTGTTGTCCGACGATACCACGATCATTAGTTTATTTTTAAATGCCAATGATCAAGTACTGCTTAAACGATACAGTGAAACACGTCGATTACACCCGCTGTCAAAAAATCAAATCTCATTACAAGAAGCGATTCAACTTGAAGGTCGATTGCTCGAGCCAATCGCCAAAATGGTTGATCACTACATCGACACATCTCAGCTGAATATTTACGATTTGAGCGATCAAGTCCGACAAATTCTTATGGGCAGTGTTGATAAAGAATTAGTCATTCACTTTGAATCATTTGGATTCAAGCACGGTATGCCTACTGAAGCCGACTTTATGTTTGATGTCCGCTTTTTGCCAAACCCACATTGGGAGCCAGAGTTAAGACCATTAACGGGTCTTGATCAACCAGTACAAGAATTCTTAGGCAGACAACCCCTAGTCAATAAGTTCATCTGGCAGATTGAGAATTTATTTGATACTTGGATGCCGCACCTTGAGCGCAATAATCGCAGTTACCTTACCATCGCGATTGGCTGCACAGGTGGACAGCATCGCTCGGTTTATATTGCAGATCAACTCACACAGCGCTTCAGTAACAGTAAACACCAAGTTAGCGCTCGTCACCGAGAGCTAAACCTGTGACGATGAATATCTCCAGAGAAATCACCATCAGTAATAAACTTGGGCTTCATGCTCGAGCGGCAACAAAATTAGCTATATTGGCTACGGAATTTAAAGCCAGCATTACCTTGATTCAAGGTGACAAACAAGCCAGCGCTGCGAGTGTGTTAGGGTTGTTAATGCTAGAAAGTGGTATAGGGAAAGTGATTACTGTTCAGGCTGAAGGCCCTGATGCGCAGCAAGCACTAGATGCGGTTTGCCAACTGATTAACGACAAATTTGACGAAGAAAGCTAATCCTTTTATATGATTTAACGCTTTCAGGCCAACTCGTTGCTAGTTATCACTTACTAGCAAAACATTGAAATTTACGACTTTAAACCGCTAACAGCCATGCTTTATTAACCTCATATCCTACTCGGGAATACGCTTAAACTAAGCTTTTGCGCTGCTCAAAGCGCATTAAAACAATCAACGGCAAATTATCAACAACAAACAGTGATAGTTAACTATAATAATCTCATGACCCACACCATAACCTGCTTATTTTTTATACAGCAATCAACGCCATATTAGAAACTGCTTCTCCCTTTACACACTGTTAAGTTAATATTAGCAATCGAATTTTTGAGGAGTGGCGAATGAGTATCGAAGTGATAGATAGCGAACTTACAGAACAGCGCCTAAATCAGCTCACCCAAGCACTTGGTAGTGGTATGTTTGTGCATGTGCGCAATATGCTGCATGATATGGCCGCTTCTGATGTCGCCCTCATTCTTGAGTCATCTCCCCCTAAAACACGCCAAGTTTTGTGGCAACTTATCGACCAAGAGCAAGCCGGTGAAATTCTTGAAGAACTCGGTGAAGAGTTAAAAGATTCGCTTATCAGTGGCATGACACCTGAAAAAGTTGCGCAAGCCACATCAGGAATGGACACCGATGACCTGGCTTATATTTTACGTAGCTTGCCAGATGCAGTGTATAAGAAAGTACTGCAATCGATGAGTAGCCAAGACCGTCACCGAGTTGAACAAGCGTTATCCTACCCTGAAGATACTGCCGGCAGTATCATGAATACCGATACCGTGACTTTGCGTCCTGACGTGAATATTGATGTGGTACTGCGTTACTTACGCCAACGAGGCAATTTACCCGATACGACAGATACACTCTATGTGGTCGACAAAAACGACCATGTACTTGGCGGGGTCCGTTTAGCCGATCTATTAACCTGTAACCCTAGCGAAACGATCCGCAGCATCATGGATCCGGAGCTTGAAAGTATCCCTGTTGATATGCCAGATAATGAAGTGGCACAGTTATTCGAACGTCATGACTGGATTTCAGCCCCTGTCGTTGATGAACAGCAGAAGTTATTAGGCCGTATTACCATTGATGACGTCGTCGATGTTATCCGTGAAGATGCCGAGCACTCCATGATGGGGATGGCGGGGATGGATGATGACGAGGACACATTCGGTCCCGTCATGAAAAGTACCTTCCGACGTTCTTTGTGGTTAACAATCAATTTATTTGCCGCTTTACTTGCTGCCTCTGTCAGTAACATGTTTGAAGGTACCCTTGAGCAGTTTGCCACTATTGCCATTTTAATGACCATTGTTCCGAGCATGGGCGGCGTTGCAGGTAACCAGACATTAGCTTTGGTCATTCGTGGTATTGCCCTTGGGCATATTGGTCAAAGTAACTCTCGCTGGTTAATAGGCAAAGAGTTAGCCATTGGTTTCCTTAACGGCATCATGTGGTCAGTGTTGGTATTTTTTGCCGTTTGGCTGTGGAAAGACGATATGGCCTTAGGTGGTTTGATTGGTGGCGCCATGCTAATCAATATGACTGTTGCAGGTCTTGCAGGCGCCAGTATCCCACTCTTACTGAAAAAGTTGAACATCGATCCTGCATTAGCAGGTGGTATGGTGCTTACCACAGTAACCGACGTCATCGGCCTATTTGCCTTTTTAGGTTTAGCGACGATCTTCTTAATGTAGTCGATACCCGACCTTCGCATCTCACTAAATCCATGCCAAACGGCATGGATTTTTTAATCCTTCTAAATCATAAACGACTCACTGTAACACTCCTCATTCATACTGATTAAGTGATAATGGTTTACCGTTAATGTCACTAGAAATGACGCTCAAAAAGTCTGGTAAATTAAATTTACCAATAAATCACCACTTTGCACCAAAATGGATAATTTGCACCAATGTAACACAACGCATTTTTTAGAGTTAACACACTAAAAAACTAACCAACTGTTAATTAACGATAAAATATTTATTTCAAAATTGGCACGACTATTCCATATAGATATATACCACCTTAGAGGTAGATGCATTTTTGACCAATTTATGACTCGATTAGAGATGTAATACAGGGAGTTAAGTATGAATTATCTAAGAATTTTCATTGAAAACTGTCAATATCAGTGGCACTTCTTCCATCACCTTGGATTGAGCAGCTGGGATATTGATAATAATCATTAATCTAAAAAACCTCTTAATTTTATGAAGGTTCGTGGTTAACAAAATTGAGTAGTAGGAACAATGATGACGACACTAAATCGAATATATCCAGATGAATTACAGCAACAAGTAATCAAGGAAGTAAAAGACAATAATCGATTAATTTCAGATGTTGCCAAGCAATATAATGTGTCAGCAAAAACCATTTACCAATGGGTGAAGAAAAGAAAACAACCTCTAAAATCAGTGAGCAAACAACAAGATTTAGCCACTGAAATTGCAACTGAAATAGCAAATTTGCAGAAAAGGCTATTTCAACTGAATCAAGAATTAGTGTCTGTAAAAGGACATTAAATTCAACGTTTCGGAAAGAAAAATGACTTTAGCATTCGTCCCCATCGGAAGCTAAACAATCGCAGTGATTTTTCTTTCCAATTTTATTTTCAAACATTGAGCGCTAACAACTCATCGTTTGAAGGCAGTTCCGACAAGAAAGGATGCGTTATTTTCGTCCCCCAGCGAAAATCTCTCTCCCCCACCTCTCTTGTCAATTTTATACCGTGGCTTAGCCTAACGCTTAGCGTTACAAGAGTAAGGTTAAGAATAGGCAGCCACAGCCTGCAAGTCAGGTAAAAGTTTCAAGATAATGATTGCTGTTTAACTCCCCGTAGACAGCAATGGCTATTTTGAAGTACGTTACAGGGTCTAATAACAATAATATGTAACGATAAAATGTCGAAAGACAATGCAAACAAAAGCCCTAATGAAATGGATTCATTAGGGCTTTTACCTTTCTAGGCGCAGTATACAGCGCTACAGCCAACGAATGAGCGACGGGCTTTAAAACAATGATTAATTATTGCTTACCTTTTTCAAGTTCAAAATAACGTTCAGTCGACCAGTCAAAATAATACTCATGACCATCCCATTCATAGTAGGTATGACCATCACGTTGTATCACTCGTGCATTGTCTGGCAACTTGCTAATCCCCTTTGCATACTCAATGCTAGTGGTTGTTCGTTTTGGCGCTTCAACTGCTGTGACTGGTTCAACATAGTTATTACGGGATTGGTTGTTCATATAACGATCACGGTAATAGCGGTCGTAATAATCGTATCGATAAGGATAACGCCAACCATTGCCCCATCTTCCTCCCCAACCATTATAGCCCCAACGGTTATACCAGCGGTTATTCCAACCACTGCTCCATCCTACGCCAATACTGGGTCCCCAATAATTGTTGTAACCGACTCCCCAGCGTACTGACGAACCTGAATAACGATCATAACGATGACTGCCAGCCGAATGGCGATGTTTAGCACCATTTTCTGTAGCAACAGCGCTCATTGAAGAAGTACGAAAAGATTCAGCCATAACATGTGAAGGCAGAATAGCCAGAGTCAGGCTTATTGATACGAATAACATCGACAATCGGTGAGGTTGACTGAATATTGCCATTTGATCGCTCCTAGGCTGAAAGATCACAAAGCCAATTAATATCAGTTTACCCTAAAAAGCCACTGAACCAATAATCTTGGCTTAACCCAATATTATATAAATGCTATAGTGCGCCCCAAAGAGCGATTATAAAAAGAGTGAATTAGCCATGAGTTTTAAGGATTTACGTAGCTTCATCGATCACCTCGAAGCCAATGGTGAATTAAAGCGTATTAGTTATCCTGTTGATCCTAATCTAGAAATGACGGAAATTGCCGATCGTGTGCTTCGTTCTGGCGGTCCTGCATTGCTTTTTGAAAATCCAACAGACAAATCTATGCCTGTTTTAGTGAACTTATTTGGCACTCCAAAACGGGTTGCCATGGCACTCGGTAAAGAGGATCCTCTCGCCCTACGTGAAGTCGGTGAGTTATTAGCATTCTTAAAAGAGCCAGAGCCGCCTAGTGGTTTTAAAGATGCGATCGCGAAAATCCCAAAATTCAAGCAAGCACTCAATATGCCGCCTAAAACGGTCCGTAATCCACCATGCCAAGAAATCGTCATCACTGGCGATGAAGTGGATCTAACCAGCTTACCTGTTCAACATTGTTGGCCTGGTGATGTTGCACCTTTGGTGACTTGGGGTTTAACCATCACTAAAGGCCCGCGCCAAAAACGCCAAAACTTAGGTATTTACCGTCAGCAGTTACTGGGTAAAAACAAATTAATTATGCGCTGGCTCGATCATCGTGGCGGCGCATTAGACTTTAAAGATTTCAAAGAAAAGCACCCAGGTGAGCGCTACCCTGTGGTCGTTGCTTTAGGCTCAGACCCTGTCACCATCTTAGGTGCGGTGACACCTGTACCTGACTCAATGAGTGAATATGCCTTTGCAGGCTTACTGCGTGGTGAACGCACTGAGGTCTGTAAAGCGATTAGCTGTGACTTAGAAGTTCCAGCCACCAGCGAGATCATTTTAGAAGGTTATATCGACCCTGAAGAAATGGCAGAAGAAGGGCCCTATGGCGACCATACTGGTTACTATAACGAGACAGACAAGTTCCCAGTTTTCACCGTTACTCACATGACACAGCGTAAAGACGCCATATATCACAGCACATACACTGGCCGTCCACCTGATGAGCCGGCAATGTTAGGCGTGGCATTAAACGAAGTCTTTGTGCCTATTTTACGCAAGCAATATCCTGAAATTATTGACTTCTACCTGCCGCCAGAAGGCTGCTCGTACCGTATGGCAGTCATTTCAATTCGTAAGCAATATGCAGGTCATGCCAAACGCGTCATGATGGGAGCTTGGTCTTTCTTACGTCAGTTCATGTATACCAAGTTCATTATTATTGTTGACGAAGACGTGAATTGTCGTGATTGGCAGGATGTCATCTGGGCTATTACCACCCGCATGGACCCAACTCGCGATACCGTCATGGTCGACAATACGCCGATTGATTATTTAGATTTCGCTTCACCTGTGGCGGGTTTAGGCTCAAAAATGGGACTGGATGCCACCAATAAATGGCCAGGCGAAACCGATAGAGAATGGGGCACTCCGATAGTGATGGATCCCAAAGTGAAAGAAAAGATTGATGATATTTGGGAAGAATTAGGTATTGATGATGCACCAACGCTATAATGGTGATCTATATCACACTAGCGCAACCTAGACCCTACATATATAAAAGAAAATAACCCTTCATAGAAAGGGCTAAAAGGATGTTAGATGAACACCATTCGCTGTAAAGTTGTTAGCGTCACCCCATTTAACGACGCCGTGTTTCAGGTCACCTTACAACCTGAAGCGGCGTTTGATTTTAAAGCAGGTCAATACTTATCTATTGTCATGGGCGAAAAAGACAAACGTCCATTCTCAATTGCTTCAGCGCCAGGTGCTGAACTAATTGAGCTACATATTGGTGCTGCTGTCTCAGAAAGCTACCCAATGCAAGTCGTTGAGCGCCTTAAAACCAATGACTACATAGATATTGAAGCTCCAGCAGGAAATGCATTTTTACGTCAAGAAAGTAACCGTCCACGTATTATGGTTGCTGGCGGTACAGGGTTTTCGTACATCAAAAGCATCATCGAGCAACAAATTGCGACAGGCCAAACCGTCGCGACTCAGTTTTATTGGGGTTGCCGCACAGAAGAAGCCATGTACTACCAAGCTATCGCGCGTCAATGGCATGAAGAGCATAACTGGTTAGAGTTTATCCCTGTGGTTGAAGAAGCCCCTGCTAATTGGAATGGTAAGCAAGCCAATTTATTAGCACAAATTAAGCAAGACTATGTCAGCTTAGTTGGCTATGACATCTACATTGCTGGCCGCTTTGATATGGTCGGTGCAGCCCGTGAAGTATTTCGTGAAATGGGTGTCGATGAAGCTCATCTCTACGGAGATGCATTCGCCTTTATTAAGTAATTAAAGGCGAATTGATAGCAAGCTATTCAACCTTCTCAAAATTGAATCCTTGCTGCCCAACAAAAAGCCGACTATCTCAGTCGGCTTTTTTGTTATTTGCGCTCGTTTACAGCAT
Organism: Shewanella sp. UCD-FRSSP16_17; assembly: GCF_001675935.1. Lineage (NCBI taxonomy): Bacteria > Pseudomonadati > Pseudomonadota > Gammaproteobacteria > Alteromonadales > Shewanellaceae > Shewanella > Shewanella sp. UCD-FRSSP16_17. Next base: position 197,843 of record NZ_LZFV01000024.1, on the reverse strand, counting down.
CAACTTAAGGGCTAGAATTGCACCTTCTCGTACTTAGACCAAGCGACTAAACCATCCATAAACGGTAAAATCCACACCGCAGTATCTTTGGTCTTGTGTACCCTGAAAAGCGTCATATTCGTGACTTGGATATCATCACGTCTAATTTCTCGATAAAAACGCATTGCAGATGAGGTAACGAAATCAGGTTTGATAAACTCTTTATGTTCGATATTGGTATAAAAAACATCAACATCATAGTCGCCAATCTTTTGCTGATATTGATTAAACGTCCCTCGTGTTTTCCACTTAATTGGCGTAGTTACACAGTCTTCATCAGTAATACAGGTCGTGGTATAAATTTGGCCACTGGTGTCATCTTCATAAACCAAAGACAGACTAAAATCACCCCGAATTAACTTTTCACCAGCCACAGGAAAGTACACATCAGCATGATAATGATGCTCAACAATGTTACCGACACTGTCTTGTGGAATAAGTACACGGTTGTATCGAATTCTATCTTCCATTTTCTGACTGAGTGGCACAAATTCACTCATATTCAAACCAGCAGGCTCTGGAGTTAACGTATTGATATTAATGATGCCTTCACCATTACAATCATCAAGTGTATAACCAGGACACGATGCAAAAGAGTAATGAGCTCCATTTGTTAACGCAAAAGCACTAAAGCCTTTTAAGCCTTCAACAATATTACTTTCTGGCGCGAGATGTTTTTGCCATTTGGACTTATGCACTTGGTCGGTATTATCTTTATAAAGCAAAGTTGCACTTTCCATCACACCACCGATATTCAGTTCAACTTGTTTGTCACTGCTCCACTCAGAGGTTTTTTTCAAAACTTTATGATATTCACATTGATACCAAGCTAATGTAATTAGCCCAATCACAACCATAGCGCCGGCTATTTTTACCATAACACCAACATCTAAAAACGCTGCACGCAGGGTATCGCGATCCGTTAACGACACCATTTTGACATGGCTACGTTCATTAATATGAAGTTGATAGCCACGGCGAGCGACTGCTTTTAAATGAATTTCTGAGTAAGGCTCTAACTTACGACGCAGGGTACTAATGCATTGGGTTAATGAAGTAGGCGCAACCACACGATCGGGCCAGCCTTCAGCTAATAGCTGCTCTTTAGTCCAGATCTCTTCACTATGATCGAGTAATTTTATCAGCACAGCATTTTCAGAAAACGTAAGACTGGTTTTTTCATCATTAAGATGATTAACCAGCTGCTTTGCTGAAGTATCAAGTGTTAAATATGATGTAATTTTTAGCACTGGAAGCACCTGTACTTGAGCTAATTATCTAATTTATTCCAATGATATAATATCCTAGACACTGTAAATTTTATGTGACCACATACTCAATCCAGTAAAATATTTAACTAAATAATACAGTAACTTAAACCTAATACATCTAAAGGCGCAAAATATGAAATAGTTTGTAAGCAGTCTGACTGATAAACCTCTTTAGCAATAATTAGCCCTAAAAACGTTTACGATAAAACAAGCCTAATGACAGCATCATCATCATTGCATTCCAACCCACTAAGGTAAGGTACAAGCTTAATACTGGCCATTGCACTAATGAAGATAGACCCTCTACGTGGCTTGAGTGAGGGGCAACCACCAACATCAATGCTCGGAACACATCGCTGGGGTTTAATAGAATAAGTAGCTGTAATACACCATTAGAAATACTCGTTGATTCAGCCACCATCATGGTCAGTAAAATGAGGTCATAAACTAATACAACAGCAACCCAAATAAACAATAAAATCGCAATTGCCTTAGCCTTTTCAATTACCTGCAAACTCACTGCGTAACCGACTAAAATAAAGCACATACTTAATAAAATACTGCTGACCATTAAGTGTAAAAAAGTCGATATTAGCGAGAATAACGCCACATCAGTTAATATTCCGACCAGCAATGCTGTTGCACCAAAACCAATAAAAATAGTGAAAGAAATTACCGCTAAGTGTCCAATAAACTTACCCACCAATATTTGGCTACGGCTTAACGGATAAGATAAAAGCAGTAATAAGGTGCCCGACTCTTCTTCACCAATAAAGCTGTCGTAGCTAAGCAAGATCGCTGTAAGTGGCAAGATAAATACTGCAACTGAGCTTAAACTAGCCATCAAAAGCGGCAGTTCTGGGATAACAAGCTCACCTGTCACCACTGAGCCTGAAAAAGTTATCAGTAAGGCCAAACTGGTTAAAATAATGCCAATAAAAGCCACCCAACGGTTGCGGCAGTTATCTTTAATTTCTTTTGTGGCGATAGTTAAAATTGGCGTCAACATTTATTGTCCTCAAGCAGCGTACTGCTGACGGTTATTCATGCAGTGATGATAGATATCACTTAAATCAGGTTCTTCAATTAAAAAGTTATACACCCCGCAATGCGTAGTCAGATACTTCATAATCTTGGGCTTATCTTGCTGTGAGATAATTAGCTTATCTTGAATGGATAAGGCATTTAAAAAGGGATCTTCTGCGATAATACGGCTCACTTCAGTTCCGCTTATATTCACTTTCAAATCAGTCGACTGCCTTAATTGGCTCAAACTACCGCTAGCGAGGTGTTGTCCATCAGCCATAATGAATGCACGATCAATATTGTCCTCAACCACAGCCAATTCATGAGTGCATACGATAATTGCGCAGCCTTGCTGTTTCAGCTCTGCGATTTTTTGATACATAAATAATGAAGCTTGAGGATCAAGTCCAACGGTCGGTTCATCAAGCAGTAAAATGTCAGGCGATGACAAAATGGCTTGTGCAAAACCAAGTCGTTGCTTCATGCCTTTTGAATAACTCTTAACCGGATTATCTTGCGCATACTCAAGCCCAAACTCCGTCAGTACTGTCGATACCTTGGCTTTATCAATCCGTTTTAGTGCGGCAAAATAGTTAAGCACTTCTTTACCCGTCAGCTTTTCATACAAACTGATATTTTCAGGCAAGTAGCCTAAATTAACCTGGCGACGATCTTTTTCATGGGTCACCATATTCCCCATCATGGAGATTTGACCTGAAGTCGGCTTTACAATGCCTAACAGCATTTTTATCAAACTCGATTTACCAGCGCCATTATGGCCAAGCAGCGCTAGGGTTTCGCCTGCTGAAACGGTTAAGCTGATATCGTTAACAGCGGTAAAATCATCGTATTTTTTAACGAGATTCTGAACATGAATACTGGCTGTATTTTCCATGATAACCCTATTTACTTAACAACTGCTGCGCAGACTGTGGGCGATTATTTTCAATTAAGGAAGGCCGTGATGCGCTTGTCATTGGAAAGCTATCGATCACTCCAGCCTCAGGTAAAAGACTAAACTGCTGTTGAGTCCAACGTAATAAAGATGCAACAGGGCTTTTTAATAGAAAGTGCGCTTCTGGATAAAGCCAATACAAGCGATCTAAATGATCACTAGGCTGATACGCTTGTTCACTCACCCCATCACCCGAGTTATCCCAACCGATAAATCCACTCCAGTAGTTTCCCTGCTGCTGGTGACTCCACTCTACTAAGGTGTCGCCTACGTACTTTACCTGTGCTTGGTTGTTGATAAATTGATTACGATAAATTTTGTTCCCCTCGCCTCCCATGGCCATATAAATACCAATTTCACTGTGGCCAAAGTGGTTTTCATAAATACGATTATCGCGGGCACCATAGATGAACATACTTTTACCCTCATCACCCGTCGGCATTTTGGGCTGAGGATTAACGATATTATCTACCTGATTTGCATGGATGTCTGAGTCATTGGTCATGTTTAGCAACACCCCAAAAGTCGCCGCATTGTCTACGCGATTATGATGGAGATTAATCCGCTTTGAGTTCATTAATGCATAACCGCCATCAACATCCACAGCGACATTATTTTTAGCTTCATCACCTTCGGTATACATGTAGTGAATACCGTATTGCTGAGATGAGAAATGATTGTCATCGATGAGGCTATTCTTACCTGACTCAAGGTATATCCCATCCCTCACATCTTTGRTGGTATTCCCCTCAATCACCGCGTCATCAACCCTTTTTAGATAAATGCCATCGCCTCTGTCGAGTACAAAAAATTGCTTATTCCCTATGATGTAATTGTTATAAATCTCAATATCCGAGCTATTATCAGCCCGAATACCAAAGCCATCACCGGTTAAATTATTTCCAGAAATCACAATATTACTCATACCATCATTCACTAAGATGCCAGCATTAAGCTCGTACTGATCTGATCCCCAATTTAGTATTGTTAACTGCTCAACACGAACATCACTGCTTGCAATCGTAATGGCGCTGCCCTTGCCCTGGGCATCAATAATTGAACAAGGGTGTCCTATGAGTGTCAGAGGTTTGTTAATAACGGCATTGCCAATGTAAGGTTGGTCCTGCAGCAACACAGTGTCATGGGCGTTGGCTTCATCTATGACCTGCTGCAGCAAAATGACATTAAGCGAATTTTGCACGTCGGTGCCTGTCGAGTTTGCGAAAGCACAAGGGGCGCTAATGACACCGATTAACCACAACCCATTAAGCAAAAATTTAACCATGGTTTTCCTCACTTTCGCCTCGATTTACCTTGGCAATGAATCATCACTCACCATACTGTGAATAGACGCTATAACAGCGCAATAATATCGGCTAATATCCTAAGTCAATTAATGATGGCTCATGCCTTCGCCGAGTAATTCGATAGTAATATCATCAAAGCCTAATACCGCGCCGCCATATTCATTGGCAAACTGCTCTGCGGCGTTAACTGTGCTGAATGAGGCAACAGCAGAACCCATCACAGCTTGACGACTTGTACCGTAAACATAGGTGGCAGTTTTACCGTCAATGAAGTGTTCATCTTTAGGATCATCCCAAGATGTTGCCGCCATATCGTGTACCCAAATTTGTGTCACCTGACGGGCATTTTCTGGCTGAAGTAAGAAACTAAACATGTCACGGGTTGAGCAAAAAGAAGGATTTTTTTCCACATTTTTCAGTTTTAGCTGGCCTTTGGGGCCTGGATATTTGGTGATCATCATGCCGCACATATGGCAACGATCGTGTTCATGTATTGCATGTGCATGACTATCAGCCTCTGTTGTAACATTGTCAGGTTGGCAGGCAAATAAGAAAGGAACGAGTAACAGTAGCGATAGTATTTTTTTCATTTCAGTTTTCCAATTCAATACAGGCTATTACCTGGTAAAAAGAATCACCCTTAAAAATGACTAAGGGAAGACATAAGACTTAAGGGTGACTCTGGCAACACTAGATTGCGTATGTTTGACCTGCATATAGGATAAACAGACGTAAACACATCATGCCGCTAATGGCACATACGCCTGATAGATAGAACGCTTTAGCAGAATGACTAAAGGTTTTACCGGTGGCAAAGTTAAGTAGAATAGGGCCTAAGAACCCAACACCTACGACACCAATCCAGAACAAGTTTGCCCACACACCAGAGGTAAATGCAGCAAAAGCTGACTGCGCCCCTGCATTTCCTGTCGCAAGTGACATCGCAATCATGCAAATAAACAAAATTTCCGCAATCATGATTGGCCATTCAGCTCCATGAAGAATTTTAAGTTCACTGCTATGCATGTCTTCTTTAAACAAGAATACAGACAACATTTTTGACGCTGCAGCACCCGCTGAAACACCCGACGCAATGAATAACGCAGGTAATACTGCAGTATTAATGAGCGGGAAACGGATTAACGCTGAAATCAAGAAACCGGTATAAGCACACACTGCTGCTGCTAAAATTAACGCCGTCACTTCGCAAGGCTTACGAACGGGTTTAAGCATAGTAATAATAGGCAACAAGAAGTTGAGCGCTGGTATGGTTTTAATTTCATCTTCAAAGGCATATAAACACAACACTGCAGTTAGCGGGATGTATACACACAGTGCAATTACCCCGATAGACATCACTGAAGTGAAGTTATAGAACACCAAAATACGCCAGAAGAATAATGGGTTAGTTAAGTCTAAAACCAGACATAACATCCCAAGTGCAATCGTCACGAATGAGATTAAACTGGCAGCTTTGTATAATGGTGTCGTAGCTGTTTGCCCCTTAAAGAAGCGAATAGCCAATGCCACTACTAACGAACCACCTGAAATACCGGCTAAGAAAAGGTAAACCGCAATTGGCCAAGGCCATGCCACCCCTTCAGATAAGCCCATGGTAAATTCCATTGAACCGTCCATCTTATACCCCCAATTTTACGACTGGAATGTAACGAAGGCTTGGTTCGGTACCAAACTGCGGTTTCATACGTACAGAGTCTTTTACCGCTAATAACTTATTAACGTATGAGGTTGGATCGTTAGCATCGCCAAAGATCAACGCATCATATTTACACTGTTGCACACATGCAGGTAACTCACCTTTTGCCAGCTTACTGTTTAAACAAAAATCACAGTTATCGGCGACATCAGTTTCTTCATTGATAAAACGTGCATTGTAAGGGCAAGCGCCAATACAATATTTACAGCCAGCACATTTACTGGCGTCCATGGTGACGATCCCAGTTTTAGGATCTTTATGTGCAGCACCAGTAGGACAAACGGCAACACAAGGCGCGTTCTTACATTGTTGGCAAGACACACGAACAAATTTACGCTCACAGTTACATGCTTCTTTGCCACAATGTGGACAGGCTTGCCCTTCCACACCACCCGATTGATGTTCCATCAACAATTTTGATTTGCCATCAGGTAAGTTATTAGCGACATTACATGCCTCTTTACACTCACCACAACCGACACATTTATTTTGATCAAACACCATGACGTAATGAGGTTTATTGGCATCTTCGTTGTCATCTTTAACAGAACTACACCCCATAGGGCCTAGAATTAAAGAGGCAGCTCCCATGCCTTTTAGAAACCTCCGTCTTTCTATATTTTCACTCACAACATCCTCCCTAGTTCAGCCTTAGCTGACTGGTTTTTATTGGTTCGCTGCAAATTCAAATGACGAAATTAGCGACTCACTTCATCCAATTTAAATTCGGCTTTCATTATTGCGTTATTAATAGACTGTCTATTAAAAGATTGGGTTTGGTTGGTTTGTAGGATGCGCCAATGTTCAATGGCGACTGCATACTGACCATTAAGGTAAGCATCAGTTGCCAATATCATTCGGGTATTAAGCTCGTCACGTTGTAAATTCAACGCAGTATCAATAACCTTGCGTGCATCAGGTAAAAACTGACGACCATCGCGGTAATACATTGATGTGGCTTGCATGCCTAATAACCCGGCATCTTCGCCGACTAGCTCAATAAGCTGACTTAACGTATCGACAGAATCGGCATACATGCCACCTTCTGCATAAGATTGCGCTAACGCCATTAATGCCATTTCATTAGTCGGTTGCTGCTGTACTTGTTCTCGCCCTTTTGTGATTTTGGCTGCGATCAAATAATCTACCGAGTCATCCACTCGCCCTTTATCCCAACCTTGGAAATGTCCTCCACTGGCATATATAGATAACGAAAAGATCAATACAATTGCCGACATCCACAAAGGGTATTGGTAAGCACCGACATCTGCGAAGTCATCAGGTTCAACAGATATGGTGCTGCTCATTTCGGCATTTGTATTGGTTGCTTTCACCACTATGCTGCTCAAATTACGGTTATATGCACAGTGATGAATCCAGAAGAGTCCGATAAATATACTCAGACATACTGCGATACCTAAGGCCAGAATATTCATAAGTGTCTCTTCTTTCTTTAAAAAACGATTAAGTGTTGTCGCTTAGTGAGAGCCGTGTGAGCCCATTGCGCCGTTCATACCCATACCACTTAGGCCCATGCCTTTAGCGTTTTCACTTGGCTTTTCAGACTTCACTAACTCGACTTCAAAAATTAATGCGGTATCACCTGGAATATCGCCAGCGCCATCCTTGCCATAAGCCAACTCTGATGGAATAACAAAGCGGAATGTTGACCCTTCTGGCATAAGACGTAAGCCTTCTTCCCAGCCTGGAATAGCGGTTAATAATGCAAAACGAACAGGGTCTGTGGTTTCATCAAATACAGTGCCATCAACCATCGTGCCTTTGTACTTCACGGTAACAACATCTTCCGCTTTAGGTTTTACGCCTTCACCCATTTTGATCACTTCGTATTGCAGACCAGATTCGGTAATGGTGACGCCATCTTTGTTTTTGTTTTCAGCTAAGTAAGCTTCACTGGCTTGCTTGCTTTCAAGGGCAATTTGTTTCATTTTTTGCGAGCTTAATAAGTTCAGTAATTCACTGCGCTCATTTAAGTAAGTGAGTACTTCTTCATCCGACATTTTTTGCTCATTTTTTAGCGCATCAATCACACCATCAATGACTTTTTGCACATCAACTTGAGCACCCAACTCTGTTTGGTTATAAATTTGACTGGATAGGTAATTACCAATCGAAGCACCCATACTGTAGGAATGTTTTTCAATATCATTTTCAACGTTTTCAGTAGCAAAACTTCCTGCTGAAAAAACCAAAGACATACAAGTTGCAACTGCTAAAGTGCTTTTAGTTAATAGCTTCATTCGATGTTCTCTCTTTAAAAAGTTAACCTGCGGACAACAAGCCTCAGGCTGTTAATCGGTAATAAAATCGTTATGGTTTTTCTATGACTCTGCCAGACAAGCGCCAGCCGTAAATTCCTTCGGCCATATGTCTAACTCCTGTGTACCCGAGCTTTACCGTTTCGCGAGCAGCCATCGCACTCGAAGTGCATAAGGTATTTGCACAGTAGAAAACCATCACGGCATCCTTATTTTTTGGAAGTAACTCTTTCCAGTTCTTCACATTGAAATACACAGCGCCTGGAATAAATCCTTCAGCCCATAATTCCAATGTGTTTACATCAAAAAAATAAACATCTTCATTGCCCACTAATGACTCAGCTTCACGCATTGAAATCGGATTAAGCTGAATATTGCTCATTTTTACAGGGATTAAATCTCCCCCTGCCCCTGCAAAGACTTGTGCTTGCACGGCAATAAACAACGAGACAGAAATCAGGAGGTTGCTAAGTAATTTTTTCATGGTCTTTCTCTCTAAATATCTCGGCATCGGCTGATGCCGAGCTATTAAAAATGGCAACGAGCGATTGCTCATTGCCATCTGGGTTCTACATTTTTTTACCATTAATAATGGCTTGAGCTTGGGTCACGTAAGTTAATGCTGCGTCGATACGTTTTTGGGTATAACGCGCACCATGAACACCCCAAGAACCGTCTTTTTCAAGTAAGGTCACTGCATCTTGAGCTTTATCAGCCAACAGAAGTACTTGTGATTTATCTTCAACAGATAACTTAGTCACTTCTAGTAATTGGTCGATAGCTTCAAGTGCACCAACAACTTGAGCGTAGGTTTCTTTAATTGGTGTTTGGAACTTCATGACTTCGCCGTAGATCTCTTGTTGATCTTCGTAGTGTAGGCTTGGGTCAAGTTCAGATTGGAACTGACTATGACAACCTTTGCCATTTACAACGTTATCATCAGAGGTCGCAGTACGAGCACAAGACCACATTAAGTCTAAGTAGTTATTACCATCTGCGTTCTTCGCAACAGTCCAACCTTTAGTCGTCGCTTCACGAGACTTGCCTTCTGGTGGATTTAGCGTTTTCTGAGTTGGGTCAATTTCGATTTTCCACATGTGAGACTTACGTACGGCATCGAAACCAGCTTGATCAGGGAACTGCATTGCGGTGAAGTTTTCACAGCTGCCCATGTTAGGCATGTGACAACTTGTACAGCTTTGCTCGCTATGAGTTTTCGTATTGTCAGCAATTTCTGCTTGCGCAGCGTGACAGTCTGAACACTCTTTCTTCATTTTCGGTTTGGTATAACCAGACTTCCAATCGTTGCTTGTCACTTCATGCGGATCATGACACGTGGCACAACGCATGCCTTTTTCATAATGCATAGAAGCAAACATTTGCGATCCTTCAGTACCACATGATGGACATGCAGACTTCATTTTCACACCGAAGGCATACTCAAGTTTCTCTTGACCTTGTTCAGTATCAGCTAACTCATCAACATAGTTGAAACGTTGGTGACAACGTTCACAGTTAGATGGCATACCACCGCCATTACCGCCGTCTAAGTGACCACCAGCGCCGTGACACTCTTCACAAGCAATGCCTTTAGAAATCGTATGCTCACGAAGTTTTTCAGGGTCGCCTAATGCCGCTAAGTACTCATCTTTGCTTTGGAAGTCGAACTTGAAGCTATGACAAACTTCACAGTAAGAACTCGCTGGTTGGAACAACATTTCTTTTTCGTATTTCGCACCGTACGAGCTCATGCCCACTTGGTGAGAACCACTTAATCCAAATGCTTTACCTTCGTTTGTTGCAGGGAACTCTGGAATGGCAGCATTAATTTTTGCCGCCATTTCAGGGGTAAGCCACTCCGCCCAACCACGTGAGAATTGGTTACCACCAGCAACCATTTTACCGGTGCCATCTTTTAGTAAACCATCACGGATATGGTAAGTACCACGCACCATCCACGCATCAATGAAACCGTATTTTGTACGAGGCGTACCAACGGTTGCATAAATGGCATCAGGGGTAATACCGTCAGGTAAGATAGAAGTATCTTTAGTGTTGTACATGGTTTTGTTCAAATCGTTATCGACTTCTGGATGCTCTCCAGGGAAACGAATTGTTTTAGAGTGACGAGAACGACTCCATGCTTCATATTGCACAGCATGACACTCACCACATTTTTCAGGTCCAACAAACTTGTTCGGATAATCTAAAATAGATTTTGCCCCCAGGCGATATTGCACCGCACTTGGACGACCAACACGTTTGCTGTATTTCGGGCTATTACCAGTATCTAAATATTCTTCACCACGGTCACTAATGTGGTAATCACCCACTAAGTTACCTTCTTCATGGTATTTAAATAATGGATGGTTTTGAAATAAGTAATCAAAAAGTTCTTTTTCTTGAACAATATAATCTTGCAGCGTTTTAACGCCTTTTGCTTCTTCATCACCATTTGGGGCTGCAAGTACTTTTTGAGCTGTTTTACCCATGGCTGGCACACTATCATATTTACCAGCTGCAGTTGCATTGCCAACAATGCCAAGACAAACTAGCACGCTTAGTGCTGTCATCTTGTATTTAGCCTGTTTCATTGTCCCACTCCTAATCATCATTATTTTATATTTTGTCGTCGAACCTGGCAGTTCAGCGAACGATATAATTAATTTGAGCAAGAGTTATTTTAAAGCTAATAAGCCATCAAAAATTGAGCTAGATCACACCAAAAAACGCCTTACAGATAACAAAAGGTAAAAGAAAAAATAAGCAACAAAATCAGATACCTACTGCTTATTTTATTTTATTTTTTATATAAAAAGACGATTTTTTTATCTGTAAAAAATAATAAAGATTACTTTTATAAAATAAAAACTATTCACTGGGAAAATAGTAAGATCCATCTCACAGAAAGTTAATACTAAGATAGTTAACCTCTACTCAAGGTTATTTAGGCACAACATAATAATTATAAATTTAGACTAACAAATAACATTAATACGGATTAACTTTTAATATCATTGAATATTTAAATTCCATTTCATTTATTTAGAAGTTATTAAAAAACACATATACAATAGGTAATAATATGATTCCTGAAATTGGACATTTACTATTAATAATAGCGACTGTGCTATCATTATTATTAGCTATTATACCTATGCTTGGTTTATCGAATAATAATGATTATTTAATTAGCTATTATCGTCTACTCAGTAATATGATGATTAGTGCATTTATTGGTGCCATTATTTGTTTAGGCATCAGCTTTATTACTAATGATTTCTCTGTTGCTTATGTCGCCGATCATTCCAATACGCAACTTGCCACATTTTATAAAATCGCTGCGATTTGGGGGAGTCATGAAGGATCAATGTTGTTTTGGGTATCGGCCATCGCCCTGTGGACTGCGATTATTGCCAATACTCATGCTAATAATCATCATGCGTTTTTTATTCGTACCGTATCGGTACTAGCATTAGTGATTTTTGGTTTTAGCTTATTTATCATTTTCACTTCTAATCCTTTTGTTAGATTACTGCCGAATTTTCCTATTGAAGGGCGAGATTTAAACCCTATCTTGCAAAATATCGGGCTGATTATTCATCCTCCGTTATTATTTCTTGGCTATGTCGGTTTAACAGTATGCTTTGCAGCATCAGTCGCCGCGCTAATTGGCAAGGAATTTACTCAGCAACATGCACGTTATCTAAGACCTTGGGCATTAATGGCTTGGGTATTTTTAACTGGCGGGAATGCATTTGGCTCATGGTGGGCTTATAACGAGCTTGGTTGGGGTGGTTGGTGGTTTTGGGATCCGGTTGAAAATGCCTCATTTATTCCATGGCTTGTGGCTACGGCTCTAGTTCACTCAGTGACCATGAGTGAACGACTCGGACAATGTAAAAAGTTGACCTTATTCTTAGCTATTTTAGCATTTTCGCTCAGTTTATTAGGTACCTTTATTGTCCGTTCTGGCGTAGTGCAATCAGTCCATGCCTTTGCCGCCGATCCGACTAGAGGAATGTCGATTTTATTCCTGCTAATTGTATTTGCTGGTAGTGCTTTAGGTTTATTTGCCACCCGAGCGCAATACATTCAGACCCGAGATAAATTTGCTCTGATATCCCGTAATAGCCTTCTGCTAATGGGTAACCTATTACTTGTTGTCGCCGCATTGTCTGTCTTATTAGGGAGCTACTACCCTATAATTTATCGCGTGCTCACTGGCGTAACGATTTCAGTAGGTGCTCCTTACTTCAACAGTATTTTTGTGCCTATTGTGGTGATACTAAGCCTATTAATGGGGCTTGCTCCCCTGCTACGTTGGCAAGTCGATAAACGCTCAAACCTCACTGTACCTGCAATATTATTGCTCATCTCAACAACCACTGCAGCGATATTCAATGTCGCACTCGAGCAGGCCAATGTATGGTTTTTCCTCGGATTAGCCTCTGTTACTTGGTTAGTGCTGACAATCATGGTTGCCATTATTCAGCACCAACAAGGTGCAGATAAACATCATAGCCGCCGATTTTATGCCATGTGCCTTGCACACCTTGGCGTTGCGATGGCCATACTTGCAGGTACCGTCGTTTCAAATCTTGAGCAAGAAGAAGTGCTCAGTATGGGGCCTAACCAAGGTAGAGAACTCGCCGGTTATACATTTGTCTTTGAGCAAACTCAGCATGTGACAACGCAAAGCTATGATGCACTGCAAGCCAATATCCTCGTAATGGATAGCAATGAAAATCCTATTGCGTATGTCTATCCGCAACGTCGTACCCTTAAAACCAACGGTATGCAAATGTCAGCAGCAGGTGTGCATTCGAGCCCGTTAAAAGACTTATATGTCTCAATGGGTACACCGCTAAATGACACCGAATACCTGATCCGTATCAGCTATAAACCACTGGTAAATGGCTTATGGCTTGGTGCATTAATGATGATGATTGCAGGGCTAGTGGTGGTCTTTGGTTGTAAAAGTCCCTTATACCGCCATCAATCACAAACAGCTCGACCTCTAAAACAGCTTCAAGCCTTATCTCAATCACAGGCATTACAGGAGCCGACATCATGATATTTCCAACAGTTAATTCGTCCCGATCAGGCTCATTGAGTCATTTATCTCACATCTTGATTAGTCTGATTGTCAGCGTATTGATTGCCATCAGTGTAAAACCAGCAAGTGCTGAAGATATCACGATGCCAAACGAGTATAGCGCCAGTGAAAAACGTGCATTGGGGTTTGAAATTGCGCAAGAATTACGTTGTCCAATTTCCGACAATCGCAGTTTGTTTGATTCACAAACTCAAATTGCTAATGAACTTAAAGGCCATATTTTTCAAAAACTCGATGAAGGCCAATCTAAACAACAAATCATTGATTTTATGGTCGCTCGCTTTGGCGAACGGATCCGCTACACCCCAAGTTTCCACTCAGGCACGTTGGCATTATGGGTCATTCCACTTGGATTAATCTTACTTGCCGCTTTTGGTGGCATTGCTTGGATCAAAAAACAACAAGCCAACTCAGCGCCACAATCTTATGAGAATTATTATGAATAAATTACTTCCATTTACCATGCTATTACTGACTGGCAGTCTGCACCTTAATGCTATCGCTAGTCCTAATGAAGCCAAAGTCTATGAAACCGGTGAACCTATCGCTAAACCTATGGTGATGTCCCGATTTGTCGAACTGCACAATGCCAGAAAAATTAAAGATATTGATTTCAAAGACCAACAATTAAAAACGGTCAATTTGAAACAGCATCAAGGTAAATTGGTCATGGTAAACCTATGGGCAACATGGTGTGCGCCTTGTATCAAGGAAATCCCAGCCATGCAGGCGATTAAAGCGCGCAATAAAGATAATGACTTTGCTTTAGTCCCTATTTCGATTGACGAAGATCCAGCCAATATCCAACCGTTTTTTGAAAAACACGGTTTTGGAGAATATGCCACTTGGATCGATCCCGACAAAGACATTGATTACATCATGCCTGCAGATTTACTCCCTGCAAGTTTCTTTCTTGACGGCAAAGGGAATCTTGTTGGGTTTGTTCGAGGCTATATCGATTGGACTGACGAAGGTATTCAACCTTACTTAGATGGCTTAATTGCCAAATATGCCAATAGATAACAAATCAGTTTTAGTTTCATCATCACAAAAGGTTCTATTAACCTCCGCCCGATCCCTGTTTTATGGGCGGTTATTTTTATTATCTTAACGGTGACCCTGTGTCGCCGTTTTTCTTGTAGAACGAAGTGCAATTCATTACCATAATCGCCTATTTTATTAACTAGGCTTACTGACTCATGAAGTTATCTGTTTTAGACCAATCCATTTTTGACCATTTATACCGTGATATCAGAGAATTTCGCAGCACCTTTGATTTACCCATCGAAGATGCAACCAGCCTAGATGATAAAGCAGATACCCTACATACCTCACTCATCATTGAAGAGTTAACAGAGCTTGCTGAAGCTGACTGCCGTGTTGAACAAGCTGACGCCATCGTTGACTCGGTTTATGTGCTTATGGGGCGTTTAGTGCATTTAGGCGCTAGCAAAATCACTGACCGCATAGAAATTAGTTACTTAGTTGATTTACTGTTATGTGTGGCTAACAATCGCGAAATTAACTTTATTGAATGTTGGGATGAAGTCCACTCAAGCAACATGAGTAAAGTATGCCGTAATGAGCAAGAATTAGCTGAAACAGTCGCCCATTATGCCAAGCAAGGCGTTGAAATTGTTGGCAGCACCAAAGGCGAGTTTATCATTGCTAAATGTGCAAAAGATGTAGAAATGGCGGGTAAAGTCGTTCGCCAAGGTAAGGTATTAAAATCGGTTTATTATCGACCTGCTGACTTAGCCAAATTAGTGAGTAACTAATCCAAGTAGGCCAGATTAAGTGCATTATCAATGCCGACTAATCAGCTCAAATGAATAACAATAATGCGCCTACGTTGGCGCATTTTTTTATGCACAATCTTCACCAATCCGCTTGGTAACAATTCGAAAGATTACGCCGCTTGATTATGTTCAACATTCACCAGTGTCTCGAACACCTTTTCTGGCTCAGCAACTTGAAGGTGCAATACGGTGAGCTTTTCAACTAATTGCCCTAACCCGCCAAAATACCATTGTGGCGTGTTAAAACGTATGGTGAGATTAGTCAGCTCGCCTCGCCCAATGGCCAGCTCATCATCAACAACCTTCTTGGCTATTTGATTCACCTCTACCGCTTCAATCTCATTAACATCAATCGCCATAAAGCCCCAAATGGCATTATTAATCACTAGTCTATCGCGGATTAAATACATTGAGTAATGGCGCGCGATACGATAATTCGCCACCAACATCACCAAGGATAAACTGATGATTGAAGACACGATAATCGCGGCTAATTCACTCCAGTGAACCAACATCATATAGCTGGCAATACAACTAGTTAAACAACCAGTAAGCATGAATAACAAATGCCAAGGCTTGGCACTCATTAACTTAATGTGGCTGAGTGCTGTAGGATGATGACGAGAAAACCATGGAATAGCGTAATACCAGTTTGTGGGTTCACCCGCCACGATAAAGGCAATAGACAGCGCCTTCTCATCCTTATCTGCATACATTTCTACCGCACTGACTCTCGGGTCGCCTTTTACCTTTCTAACCTTTAATAAGCCACGGATAATGGTAAATACCAAATAGCCTTCAATAATCAATAATACTGCAATGACGGGGTAACGCAGCCAAGCAATAAATTCAAAATATTCAGCGATATCAGCAGGGAAACTGAGCCTAGCAACCAGACTGCTTAAGCTGATAATCACAATCAGCTTCCACCATTTTTGGCTGCCTTTTTTGATAATACAGTACCAATACACCAATGGAATAATAGCAAAGTAAACCATGGCAATGAGCATTAAGGTTAACTCGTCACTTTTGCTGACAAGTGTCTCTGGCGTTAACTGCACCCCCAGAGTAAACAGTACGATTGCCAACGCTAGAAAAATCAGTCGATATTTTACGACGGGCCTCATAGCAATATCCTTATCTGATTCATGTTGTTTTCCGTAACAGGTAAAGTTGCTGACTACTTATCGCAACTTGGCAATACTGAAACCCTATGATTATTCGGCAGCTAAAAACCAGCTTAGCCCTTGAATTGCCGCTGTTGGAAACGCCATATTATGGGTTGCCGCTTCAATTACCTGTAATCGAACATTGAGCGTTTGCGCAGCTGATAATCTGTTCTTTTGGGACAAAATCGCCTGAAACGCTTTCGCATCTGCCACCATGTCATGACCATACTCCGTCAGCGCTGCCGTTTCATATTCACCAATTGCGATATAAACCTTGGCATTAACGTCTTTTAGCATAAAGTCAGCAGAACGAAATTGCTTCATCAGCTGCTTGTCATCAAACCATAATGACGGACTACTCAATAGATAATGGTTAAATAACTGTGGCTGCTTTAGCAAAGCATAGGCGCCAAATAAGCCACCTAAGGAATGACCAATTAAGGTATTTTGACTAGGGTTAGTGCGATAGTGTTTATTAATATGAGGCATGAGCTTGTTAGCAATAAAATTCAGGTGTCTCTGGGCTTCACCGGTTTTACGCTTCCAGCTTTTATCTGAACTTGGTGTGTAGTCCCTTATCCGACTTGCTGCTGGGCTCATGCCTTCTTGCCAATCAATGCCAACTAATATGGCTTGATCCATTTCCCGCATGTTCATCGGTAGTCGCGTTACACCAGATACCACTTGAAAGCTGTACATGGCATCAGTCATATAGACTACAGGGTAATACTGAATCGGATCTTGTTCTTGATAACTGTTAGGTAATTTAATCCATATTTTATAGCTTCTATCGGAATCTTCTAAAATAATGGATGAGGTATTAGGAATGGAAAAGGCCTGCTCAGCCCTGACTGGCGCAGATAGGGTTAATAATCCCATTACCGCTACGGCCAGCAAATAAACAATATGCATCAGCTATCCTTGTTGATGTTGTTTTTAGTGATGTGTCATTAATAATCTTGTGTTACAGCAAAGCTAAAACAAAAGGCTAAAAATAATAGCGTTAATCAGTTGTTTTAGCTTAATTTTGCAGCAACATTAGTATGGTAAAATATAATCAGCGACAAGTGCAATGAATAACGCAAAACCAGCCCAATTGTTATTTAAAAATGCCTTAAAACACAGCGCCCGTTCGCGGCTATAAATCAGCCATTGCTGATAAGCACTGAATACAATAAAGCTGCTAATACCAACGCCGTAAAACAGTCCTCGCTCAGCTGACCAACCGGCACATATAAAACAAGTCAGTGCGGCAAGTTGAAACAACGCTATCCACTGGCGATCGTAACTGCCAAATAAAATGGCAGTAGACTTAATGCCAACTTTTAAATCATCATCCCTATCAACCATGGCATACATAGTGTCATAAGCCACAGTCCAGCACCAATTAGCCGCAAATAACCACCATGCCTCAACAGGCACATAACCAAGCTGGGCGGCATAGGCCATCGGGATTGACCAGCTCCACACTATCCCCAAAAACATTTGCGGCATATTCGTCACCCGTTTCATAAACGGGTACATAATGGTGAGAATAATCCCCACCACCGAAAGCTTAACCACGAGTGGATTTAAAAATAACACCAAGCTAAACGCAATCAGCGCCATGACGATAAATAACATCAACGCTTCTTTGCTACTGACTTCACCTGAAGCGAGTGGCCTGTTTTTCGTTCGCTCGACATGGGCGTCTAATTTTCTGTCGGCAAAGTCATTAATGACACACCCACAGGCACGCATGATAAATACACCAAATACAAAGATAACCAGTACCTTTACATCAGGCATGCCACCAGCAGCTAACACCAGCGCCATCAAACATGGCCACATGAGTAATAATGTCCCAATTGGCCTGTCTAAACGTGTTAACCGTTTATAAACTGAAATCTTTTCTTTAAGCGTCCATGAGGATACTGCCATGGCTAACTCACTCCCACTTTTTGAAGTTTTATCACTTCTTATTCGCCATGATGAACTGGCGTTATTTATGTGTGTTTGCCAAATGAATAATTTAACATGCTAAGGGCGTGTTAAAACACTTGTTTATCGTGGATATAACGACAATGGTCACCATTTGTTCAAAATCTCGTTCCAATACCAATTATCCTATCTATCCCATATCAGATCATTGGGTTCAGAAAAACTAAACAGCCCTTCATCAACTGAAAAAGCGGTTTTGGAACGACATATACCGCCTAGCAAGACTCTAGCTTTGCTAGTGAGACCAATAACCACTTACTGCCAAAGTCAGTAAAGTTAACTTGCACTCTCGCTTTATCCGCTGTGCCTTCAAAGTCAGTGACAATGCCTTGACCAAATTTAAAGTGTTTCACCTTTTGACCCACTTTAAAGCCACTGTCATTGGCAATTGATTGGCGAGGTACATTGAAACGACTGCTCATTGCTGGCGCCGAAACTGATGCCTTCATACGGATTTCTTCAACATATTCAGACGGTATTTCACCAATAAAGCGAGAAGGACTGGCATAATCTTCACGGCCATAAATACGACGTGATTCAGCATAACTGATGTAGAGTTTTTGCATCGCACGGGTCATACCCACGTAACACAAGCGGCGTTCTTCATCTAAACGGTCACCTTCATCCAGTGCCATTTTGCTTGGGAAAATACCTTCTTCAACCCCTGCCATAAACACCACAGGAAACTCTAGCCCTTTGGCTGAATGCAAAGTCATTAACTGCACCGCATCAGTAAACTTGTCAGCTTGGCCTTCACCTGCCTCCAATGCAGCATGAGATAAAAAGGCATTTAGCTCGCCCATATCTTCTAACTCTTCAGGCATTTCAAAGCTGCGAGCTGCGGTAACTAACTCGTTTAAGTTCTCAACACGAGATTGGGCTTTTTCGCCTTTTTCGGCTTCGTACATTGCACGCAATCCAGATCGCTGAATCACGGTATCAGTCATGCTATACAGACTCATATCTAAGGTGTCTGTGCGCATACCAATCACTAAATCCATAAAGCCATTAACTGCGTTCGCCGCTCGGCCCGTTAATACTTTTTCTTCTATCAGTCTGACACTGGCTTGCCACATGGTCATTTCTTGCTGACGCGCTGTGGAGCGAATAATCTCTAAGGTACGGTTACCAATACCACGGGTTGGCGTGTTCACAACCCTTTCAAAAGCGGCATCGTCATCTTTATTATTGATAAGACGCATATAACCCATCGCATCTTTAATTTCTTGGCGTTCGAAGAAGCGTAAGCCACCGTATATACGGTACGCTAAGCCTTTATGCAGCAACGCTTCTTCAAGCACACGAGACTGCGCATTAGAGCGATATAAAATCGCACAATCCGCTAAGTTGCCACCTTTGGCATGCCACTCAGCCATTTTGCCAACAATAAAACGGGCTTCATCCATTTCGTTAAAGGCGCAGTACACTGAAATAGGCTCACCCGCCTTATCTTCGGTCCACAGTTTTTTACCTAAACGCTCAGGGTTATTAGCAATTAATTCATTCGAAGCATTCAAAATGTTAGCTGTTGAGCGATAATTTTGCTCAAGCCTAACGGTATTTGAACCAGGGAAGTCATTTAAAAAGCGATGCAAGTTTTCAACTTGAGCGCCGCGCCAGCCATAAATGGACTGATCGTCATCACCCACAATCATCACATTGGCAGAATTACCGGCAAGCACTCTGATCCACGCATATTGAATGGCGTTAGTATCTTGAAATTCGTCTACCAAAATATGTTTAAAGCGCTCTTGATAGTGCGCTAAAACATGGGGTTTATTGAGCCATAACTCGTGAGCACGTAATAGGATTTCAGCAAAGTCGACTAACCCAGCGCGATCGCATGACTCTTGATAAATCTTGTAGATATTAAGTAGATTTTGCTCAATAGGAAAACCGCCGGCATCAATATGCTTTGGGCGTAATCCTTGGTCTTTTTTACCATTGATATAACCTTGGCATTGACGTGGCGGATATTGCTTTTCATCTAAATTGAGGCTTTTAAGAATACGTTTAAGTAAACGTAATTGGTCATCAGAATCGATGATCTGGAAGCTTTGCGGTAAATTCGCATCTTGATAATGAGTCCGCAGCAAACGGTGGGCTAACCCGTGGAAGGTACCAATCCACATGCGGCCCATATTTGTGCCAACCACTTTCTCAACACGCTCGCGCATTTCTGCAGCCGCTTTATTGGTAAAGGTTACCGCTAAAATGGAGTATGGACTTTGTTGTTCAACCTGCATCAACCAAGCAATACGGTGGGTTAATACCCTTGTTTTACCACTGCCTGCTCCAGCTAAAACAAGCATGCTAGAAAGCGGTGCACCCACTGCTTCGCGCTGCATTTCATTTAAGCCGTCTAATAAAGATGATACGTCCATTGGTCCTCCCAAAAATCAGGCGGGCAGTATATCAGTTCAATGGCATCTGATCCTAGCGTGCAAAAAGGCTTAATCGTATTAGCGCGGATAAGCAGCGATAAATATCTCAATTAACGTTAATTGATACTCAAATTAAGAAGGAGATAAATAGGTAATTGTGCGCTTATTTTAAAGTTTGGATTAACGTCGTAGTGTTCTTTCTATTTCTAAACTCCGTTTGGATTAACGTCGTGGCCCTTCGCCCACACCAGAGCAAGAAGGGTGAAACTGCTCACCCCTCTTGATTCTTTATAAACCATAGTCCCAGCAGCCCCGGCGAAATTTTCTGGGAAGCGAAAGATTTCCAACGGGGGATTATCCAGCTTTAAACTTCGTTTGTAGTTCTAACGCGTTTCTGCCCCATAACGAGCTAGCAAGAGAAACTCATGTGGCAGTGAGCGGAAATATCCCCTTATATTTTCTAATGTATTGCGCACTAAATCTGACTTTGAAGTACTAGATAGAAATACAGTTATAATTGTACGCAGATGACTCGCGAGAATAGTGAGCAAAAAATCGGGTGATTTATGCTCGATAAACTTCTAGTTTTTTGATAAGTTGTTGAATCTAAAGTTATTGATAAAAGGCTGTAGAGACCTCTACATCAAAGCGCTCATTTTTGCGGGCTTGATATTAATAAAACGGGTGTTAAATTTTCATTTTATCAATACTAAACAGTCGGTTGGCTTGGTATCGTTGCTACTAAGTTGAATTTTTTCAGGAACATTATCGAGCAGTTATATAATAAGCTGTTAGCTGCCAAAAGGAATTGAGTATATGGAAATATTTCACGCCACAATTGAAGATGCAGAAAGTTTACTAGAGCTTCAACGCGTTGCGTATCAATCAGAAGCTGAACTGCATAATGACTTTAATATCCCGCCTTTAACTCAAACGCTTGATGAACTGAAAGCAGACTTTGAGAAGAAAACGATTTTGAAAGTTGTTGATAACGGTAAGTTATTGGCAAGCGGTCAAGCTCGCTTAGAAGCTGGTAGTTGTCATATTGGACGCATGGCGGTATGGCCTGAACTACATGGCAAGGGTGTTGGCTCTAAGTTGCTTTCTTCACTTGAAACTGTATTTCCAGAAGCTAATCGTGTCGAGCTTTTTACAGGGGAGTTTAGTGCTTCTAATTTAGCGATGTATAAACGTCGTGGTTATTCTGAGTTTAAAACGGCAAAGTTGGGTAAAACGAGAGTTGTATTCTTAGAACGTAACCTAAAAAGCAGCTAACAAGGTTTTAAAGTCGGACTCGTTACAGCTTGCTCAGTTCCACTTCGTTTCACATTTTAGCAAGCTATTACTTGCCGCTTAAAACGGCGTTAGTGTTTAAGGAAATTACGTGAAACTCGGATTGTTGGTTTTAATCTCTATATTTGCTTTTAGTGCTTCGGCTGAAATTAGTTTCGTCAAAGTAAAAGGCTTTAATGTTGAATATGAAATTAAAGGTAATGGAAAACATGTTGTTTTCTTAGAGGCTGGTGGCTCTGCTGGATTGTCAGATTGGGATCCTATTTTCGAAAATCTAGCCCAAGAAGCAAAAGTCATTCGTTACTCTAGAATTGGTAATGGTGGCTCAGAGAAAATCAAAAAAAACTATTCCTCTGAAGAATATTCCGAAGAAGCTTATTTGCTGCTAGATGCTTTAAAAATTGAACAGCCTGTTGTTTATGTAGCGCATTCATACGGCGCTTATATCGCTAGGAGGTTTTCGTCAACGTACCCTGACAAGGTCTCAGCTTTAATGCTCATTGAGCCAGCTTCAGAGCATGACGTTGATATCATGCGTAAAATTGATTTAGAACTGGCTGAAAAACAAATAGCCCAAATAAAGTTAGATGATCTTGCCAATGGTATATCGAATCAATATCTCGATTTCTGGTCAAAACGACCTTTACCTGACTATCCCCAAATACCAGATATTCCTGTAACTGTAATAGCGTCTACAAAAAAATTTGAAGAGCCTTCACTTTTATTTTTTACTGATCAAGCCCGAGATATGTGGGGTCAATTACATTCAGACTGGGCAAATGCTTTCCCTCAAGGTAAAGCTGTTTTAACAGATAAAAGCTATCACTATCCACAAAACGATGAACCTGAAATGGTTGTTAAAGAAATCGCTGAACTGTTGTCACGGGTTAAACACTAACAAGAGACTATGGCGTCAATAGCTAATTTTAGCCAAGCATTTATGCGCCTATTATTGAGGCGTTAACAGCACAAGATGAACTTTCTCTGGAATCTGATATTTAAGCGAGATGTTAAAGTTCCATTAACTCAAATTTTGGAACAGACTTTGGCGTATCTTGAAAAGTCGGAAGACTCCATATGGTCAGATATGGAAGTCGATGCAACAGTGAAGCTAATCAATAAGCAATTACATTTGCTAAAGAGTTCAGGCAAAGTTAATGTGAGTAAACTCAATTACTTGTTTTTACCAACAGCTCCATTGCAAGAAATCGCAATGGAGAATGGTTGGGTAGATGAGTATTTAAAACTAGCAGAGCAATTTGATAGTCATATGGCAAAATACTGCTAATAAGAAACTATGGTTAAGCACTCACTCATTTCTGTATTAAGCCTGAATTTCAGCAGCCACGACAGAAATTTCAACCAACAATGCTTCGCGCGCCATTTTAGCGGCCACACAAGCTCTCGCTGGTGCATAACCTTCAATCACCCAAGCATCCCAAACCGCATTCATTTCAGCAAAATATGACATGTCTTTGACATAAATAGTGGCTGATAACATATGCTTTTTATCACTGCCTGCTTGCAATAATAACGCCTCGACTTTATCCAGCATGGTTTGGGTTTGTTCGGTAATGTCCTTCGTCGCATCTTGGCAAACTTGACCACATAAGTAGATAGTACCGTTATGTTTTACAATGCGGCTCATACGTTTGCTGGTTTCTATGCGTTCTATTGTCATGCTGTTTTCTCGTTTATCACTGAAGTAAGTGCCCTATTATCAGCCATAAAAAACCATAAACACAACTGAGAATCCCTCATTGTCTCTTCAACCACTATTTCAGCTTAACCCCGTTCAGGTGTGAGCTAACCAGCGAAAAATCGCCTCTGAATTGACAAGTAAATCACCCACTTATTACACTGATTGTGCGTGTCACTCATATAAGACCACAGTATGCACATCAATGATTTAGAGTTATTTATTGCCGTAGCCAAATTAGGCAGTTTTTCCAAAGCAGCTGAATCACTTGATACCCGACGGGCGTTAGTCAGTCGTCGTATTGCCGACTTAGAAAAACACCTCGGTGCGCCACTCTTTATCCGTACCACTCGCGCAATGTCGTTAACCCCCAACGGTGAGCAATTTCTTGAACAAGTAGAGCCTCTGGTTAACCAGCTTCGAAATGCAGCTCATGTGATGCGAAACGATCAAGCTGAAGTCCAAGGACGAGTGAGAATTGGCCTTATTCCATTCACAGACAGATTGTTAGATAAATACATCGCAGAGTTCGTCACTAAATACCCTAATGTTCAGTTAGATATTTTTATGGTGAATGGGGGTTATAAAGAGTTGGCGCGACTCGGACTAGATTTTGTATTGGATACTGGGACGCTTGATGACAGTGGGTTTATTGCTAAAAAACTGGGTACTTTGAACCTTAAATTATTTGCATCGCCGCTTTACATAGATAAAGCTGCTGACATTCATGATGTCACCGATTTAGAGGATCATTCATTTATTGGCAGTCGTTCAATCAATGGTATGGTCGACACCAAACTTAAAATGGGCGATCAAACCATTGAGGTCAAATACAATATCATCACCAACGAGCTGAATTCTTTATATAGCTTTTGTTTGGCGGGTGCGGGGATCTCAATGCTACCTTATAGTATTGCAGCTGAAGCCATTGCTTCAGGTAAACTCGTCAGTGTGTTACCTGAAATTGAATCGACTCCCATCGACACATTTTTAGTCTATCCAAGTCGTAAACATATGACTGCAGCAGCTAAGTTATTTGCCGACACCATTGTTGATATGGCCACGTCTCTTATTGAAACCGAAACGGGCTATTACAAGGGTGCTAAAAACGATACCAAAACAGAATTAAAAAAGGCATAAGCGACGACCCTATGCCTTTTGGAGCGATTAACCAGCGTTAACTTAGAACTTGTAATCTAAGGTTAAGTACACTTGTTGGCTGTTATCAATATCGACGCCATTTTTACTGTAGTCTTGTTCTAAATAACGGTAACCCAAGTCAGATGAGAAATGTTCGTTCCATTGGTAGGTGACGCCCGCTTGACCACCCCATGCAAAATCCGCTGACGCTTTACCTGCCACTTTATTATCATTGCCGCCCGCTGTAACCCCCATAAACAAATGCGTGTTGTTTGCCACAGGGATCATATAGTCGTAAGACACTAACCAAGAATACTGTTCATGTTTGTACTTTTGATCGTCAATTGAGAACTTGTCTTCCATGTAACTGAACGTTCCCGTAATACGATGCTGCTCGTTAATCAATAAACCTGCTCGAAGCTGCACTGGTAAGCCGTCAGTATCTTTTTTTATGTCACCATTAATAGTATCGGTTTGATAACCCGTACCAGCACCAATAAAGTATTCAATGTCAGCAGCTTGAGCATTGGCTAGCATCATAGAAGAGCACAGTGTTGTCATTAAAATTGTTTTCATTTTCATCAGATTCACCTCATCAAGCACAGTAAGAAAGTCAGTCCTAGATTGCGTTCTCAATCCAGATGCCCTCACTGTACTTGGCTGAAATTCACTTGAGAAGATGACAAAAAGCAGACTCTTAGTCTCTTAAAAAGAGACAATTAATATGATGTTATCCATGTTACCGCTTTGATAGATTGATATTACCCTCAAGTAAACAACAACAAACTGTAGAATAAAAACCTGCAATTATAAGCAAATAAACCATACCAGCCGTTATTAGATTCCATGAGACATCACTTTATTTAATCTTTAGCATCTTTTGATTGTCTCATTTTATAAGTAAGTGAAACTACTCATATACCGCTACTTAATAAGTGAATATCTGAATAAACTGCCCTCATTAATTATGAGGTGTTCCATGAAAATGAAAAAAATCACTAATCTGACTCAACTTGCACTTATTACTGCGATGGTCAGCGGCTGCAGTCAAGACGCTACTGTTGCAGATAAACCAACTCAACCAGTTTCTGTCATTGTTATCGGTGAAAATAACCAAAACCATGACTTGCGCTTTTCAGGTGTATTAGAAGCCCAAGAAAAGGCACGTCTTGCATTTAGAGTGGCTGGAACCCTAATTGAAATAAACGCTGCACAAGGTGATTACGTCGAAAAAGGACAAGTGATTGCCCGTCTTGATCCCCATGACTACCAAGTCAGAGTTGCAGAGCTGGAAGGCCGTTTAGCTGAAGCGAACGCAAGTTACTATCAAGCTAAAAATGAGTTAGACCGCACCCAGATGGCGACCACAGACAATGCTATGTCTGATGTCAGCTTAGATCGTGCTAAAACAGGGGTAGCAAGAGCCAAGGCTGCCGTCACTGTTGTCGAGCAAAATCTAAAACAAGCTAAAGATGCCCTTAACTACACTGAGCTCGTCGCGCCATTTAGCGGCATTGTAGGTCAACGCTCATACGATAATTTTGAACAAGTTTCACCAGGGCTTGCCTTTGTCACCTTGCATCAACCAGAAAAATTACAAGCCATTATCGATATCCCAGAAACGATGTTACCTGCGTTTTCTCAAGGCCAAGCTGCCAGTGTATCCACTAATGAAACCAAGGGTGCTGCAAATAATGGTAGCAAGGCGCTTAACGGCACAGTGATCGAAATAGCCAGTATCCCAGATAGCATTAAACGCACCTTCTCGGCGACCATTGCACTTAACGAAAAGCAAGATCATCTCTATCCAGGCAAAGTGGTCAATGTACGTATTGCAGATCAAACTCTCGACAACAACAGCATTTGTTTACCAGCAAGTGCGTTAGTCAGTCGTCAAAACATCACCCAATTGACCAAGATTGTTGATAGTAAAGCGGAGCGTGTTGATGTGAACGTCATTAAACAAGGTCGCAACCATGTTTGTGTGCTTGGTGACATCAAGATCAATGACACCGTCATTGTGGCTGGTAGCGCCTTTATTCATGACGGCAAAGTCGTTGAAAATATCATTTCTGTGAGAGGTTCATGATGAATTTAGCTGAATTTGCCATCAAGCAGCGAGTGTTCGTGTGCTTCTTTACCGTGCTATGCATCATTGCAGGTATCTACTCTTATTTTGACTTAGGTAAACTTGAAGACCCATCATTTACCGTTAAAACGGCTGTTGTGGTGACGCTCTATCCAGGTGCTTCTGCATCGGAAGTTGAAAACTTGGTAACAGACAAAATAGAAACCAAGCTACAAGAAATGAGTTCATTAGACACGCTGCGCTCATTATCTCGTCCAGGTATGTCGATGATTTTTGTCGATCTACATTCGACCATATCATCAGAAAAACTGCCACAAGAGTGGGATTTACTGCGCCGTAAAGTCAATGACGTAAAACTCAGTTTGCCGCTCGAAGCCCAAATCAATATCGTCCAAGACGAGTTTTCTGAAGTGTATGGAATGCTCTTTGCCATTCACAGTGACGATGCGAGTTTACAGCAACTTAAAGATTACTCTAAAGAGTTGCAGCTCCGCCTAAAAGAAGTCGATGGCATTAAAAAAATTGAACTGCACGGCGTTAGAGATCGTGTCGTCAATGTTGATATCAGCGATGAGCGTATTGCTGAGTCAGGATTGTCGGCCGCCCAAGTGTACAATCAACTGGTTAGCCAAAACCTGCCTATCGATGCTGGTAATTTCGATATGGGTATTGAACAAGTACGTGTTGAGCAAACGGGCAGCTTTACCAGCATTGAAGATATCAAAAACCTCACCATTAAGTCGGGTGTTGGCCCTATTTCAAGTGGGTTAATTCGTTTAGGTGATATCGCCGATATTTACTATGACTACCAAACACCTTCACTAACAGAAAGCCGTTTTAATGGTGAGCAAGCCATCACATTAGCGGTCAGCCCAGTTAACGGGATTAATGTCGTGTCGCTGGGCGACACCCTCAAAGACGTGATCAGTCAGTACCAATCTGAACTGCCATTAGGTGTGGATATTAGCACTATTGCTTTTCAGCCTGATGAAGTCCATAAGTCGATAACAGGTTTTATTAACAACTTACTTGAAAGTATCGCCATTGTGGTGGTGATCCTAATGATATTCATGGGTTGGCGCAGTGCATCTATTGTCGGTGCAAGCTTATTAATGACCATCCTGTTCACTCTGATTTATATGAACCTGACTTCAGTTGACTTACAGCGAGTATCAGTGGGTTCATTTATTCTTGCATTGGGTATGTTGGTTGATAATGCCATTGTGATTACTGATATGTTCGTCAGTAAACTCAAAGCAGGTAAAGCACGTTTTGAAGCCGCTAAAGCATGTATTGGCGAAACTGCATTACCACTGCTTGCTGCGACCGTCATTGCCATTATGGGGGCAACACCTGTCATTTTCTCAACGACTGATGCCGCTGAATTTGCCGTATCTGTGGTGCAAATCCTTGCCAGTTCGTTATTGCTGTCATGGGTTGTGGCGATGACCATTACCCCGCTGATGTGCTGGGCATTTATTAAAGCGCCAGAACATGACGGCGAAAAAGCACCGAGCGCCGCTGCCACTAAATTTAAAGCCGCCATTACATGGACTGTCGCCAACCCTAAATACACTATCGCTATTATTATTCCGTCGCTTATCGTGACATTACTGGCGACGCCAATGGTGAAAGTCAACTTTATTCCGACCTCAGACAGAGCCATGGTGTTTGTGGATTACTGGTTACCTAATGGCAGTCGTATTCAAGATGTCTCACAAGACATGACACAAATTGAGCAATGGCTATTGGCTCGCCCTGAAGTAGAAAGTATTTCTACTTCTATCGGCGCCAGTGCACCACGCTTTTCGGTTACGGTAGAGCCAGAACCACTAGATGGCAGTTATGGCCAAATCTTAATTAATACCCATAGCTTTGAGGACATTGAAACATTAGTGGCTGATGGCGATGTATGGTTATCAAAAACCTTCCCGCAAGCACAACCACGTTTTCGGGATTTAAAACTGGCCACATCAGATAAATTTAGTATCGAAGCACGTTTTTCAGGTAAAGACCCTCTCGTGCTAAAACAGCTGTCAGATCAAGCGCAAGTGATTTTAGAGCAGCACCCTCATACTCGTTATGTACGTGATGATTGGCGTCAAGAAAGCAAAGTGATTCACCCAATTATTAATCAAGAGCAAGCCCGTCTTGCTGGTATTAATCGTGCCGATATTGCCTTAGCGATAAAACGCGCCAGCGACGGGATTACTTTAGGCCAAATACGTGAGCACGATACCTTAGTGCCAATTGTATTGCAGTCATCAAATGCCAGCTTAGACGATCTTGGCGATATCCCTGTTCGATCCATTGTCGGCTTGCATAGTGTGCCTCTTTCCCATGTGGTTGATGGTTTTGAAATGCGCGGTGAGCAAAGCATGATTTGGCGCCGTGATCGTGTGCCAACCATTACCGTTCAAGCCGGTGTATTAGGCGACACCATTGGTAATGTGCGTAATGAAATCGCCGCTGAGATTGAAGCGATTGAATTACCACCGGGTTACAAAATGGAATGGGGCGGCGAATATTCAGAAGAACGTGAAGCCATTGACGACATAATGACTCAAACGCCTAAGTCATTCTTAATCATGGTCATTATCTTGGTGCTGCTATTTAATGCCTTTAAGCAACCCGCCATCATTTTAATTACCTTGCCACTGGCCTTTATCGGCGTGTGTTGGAGCTTAATTTTATTCGACAAACCATTTGGCTTTATGGCGCTAGTCGGGGCAATCGCTTTATCTGGAATGATCATTAAAAACGGCATTGTGCTAATGGATCAAATTGAGCTTGAACGTAAAAATGGCGCTGAATTAGACGACGCCATTATTCACTCAACCCTCAATAGAACCATGGCGATTTCGATGGGCGCCCTGACGACAGCTTTAGGTATGGTACCGCTATTGTCTGACTTATTATTCGATCAAATGGCTGCAACCATTATTGGTGGCCTTGCGGTCGCAACTGTACTGTCATTATTCATTATGCCAGCACTGTATAAATTGTTTTTTAAACGCCAAGCACAACAGGAGTTAACTCATGAAAATGCGTAATATCTCATTAGTCATCGCCCTTTTACTTGGCGGTTGTAGCATGACACCAGACTACCAAGCCCCTGAAACCGTCGGGCTAGATCACATCTACTTACATGCAGACAATACCCAGCAAATTGAAACCGATATGTGGTGGAACAATTTCAGCGATCCACAACTCGATCGTTTAGTTGAAGAAGTGCAGCAGCAAAACATCAGTATTCAAATTGCTGCAGAGCGAATAACCGCAGCGCAGTCTTATGAATCAATGATGTCATCGCTAAAAATTCCGACCGTTAATTTAGGGGCGGGAGCTGTGGATTACCGCTTATCAGAAAACGACTCATTATCGGGCCCTGCTATAGGCGCCCAGATGATTGACAAAGATCATCAAGCCCTGATGGTTGGCGCAAATGTCAGTTGGGAAATTGACTTATTTGGTCGTTTAGATGCATTAAGCGATGCCGCCAATATTCGTGTTCAACAAGCAGAAATTTTGTCTCAAGGCGTTAATACACTGATTACCGCCGATGTGGTACACAACTACCTGCAATATCGTGGGGCGCAAGCTCGTCTAGCCATTGCTCAACGTAATATTCATGAGCAACAACAGACCTTAGAAATGGTACAAACCTTAGTCAATAGCGGCTTTGGTTCAGAACTAGACTTAGCCAGTGCTCGTGCAGCACTCGCTACAGTCTCAGCTAGCCAAACCCTATTTGAAACGGCTGAGAAAGTGCATTTATATCGCCTTGCAACGCTATTAGGCCAACACCCAAGTGACATCCTTAATCGCTTTGAAGATGCGCCCTTACCCACAGTAACAGGGCAAATCCCGACAGGAATGCCATCAGACATCCTTAAACGACGCACTGATATTGCATTAGCAGAGCGAGAGATGGCCGCCATTAATGCAGAACTCGGTGCCAGTATTGCCAATCAATATCCGCAGTTTTATCTGACTGCAAGCCCTGCTGTGATTGCTGATAGCGCAGATGATTTATTCAGCTCAACCTCTGTTGGATGGGCTGCAGGATTAGGGGCAAAGTGGACAGTGTTTGATGGCGGGCGCAGCAGCGCAATGGTCGATATGCAACAAACTCGTTTTAAGCAAGCCAGTTTGCGTTACGAACAGGCAGTCAATGCGGCATTTAATGAAGTTGAAACCACATTAATGAGCTACGGCAATAGTTTACGTTTTTATCAACAATTAGAGACTGCAGCCCAGCAAACCCAAACAGCTGTGGCAAAAGCCAATAGTTTATACAAAGCGGGCTTAATTGATTACATCCAAGTGTTGGATGCACAAAGACAAGATAACACCATGCAAGATGCACTTGTCACAGCGCAGCTGAACATTGCGTCAAATGTCATTTTGGTCAACAAAGCCTTAGGCGGAGACTGGAAAGTGAAGCCATCAACTGATGACAACACCCAAAAAGACACCGCAACAGGCAAGCAATCAATCCTGACCGATTGATCACAAACCCTAAGCCTCACAGACCACTGTTTCCCCCATTTTTCGGTGGTTTGTGAGCACCCAAATCTTTTCAACCCTAATTCAATCATTCCAATTTAAAGGTTTCTGATGCGTCAATTCCTATTGCCCCTTTTTAACGTCAACCTAGCGAAAACCTGCCTAGCTTGGCTAGCGGCAAGCTGTATTTGCATCAGTCACATGGTAGGCGCAAACTCATTAAACCCAGTAAACACTCACCCAGATGCTCAACTTGAGTCATCACCTAGACCCACCGTCGGTTTAGTACTCAGTGGCGGCGGAGCAAAAGGGTCAGCCCATGTGGGCGTAATACGGTATTTAGAGCAACAACAAATTGAAGTCGACTATATTGTCGGCACCAGTATTGGCGCTTATGTTGGCGGCTTATACGCATTAGGCTTTAGTGCAAACGACATCGAAACCATTATGCTCGGCTTAGCGTGGGAAAGTGGTTTTAACGATAATGTGCCAAGACAATCATTACGCTACCGTGATAAACAAGATATCGACCGCTACAACATGCCATTTGAATTAGGCCTACTTGATGGCCAATTGCTGCTCCCCAAAGGCCTACTTAGGGGCCAAACCATGGGCAACCTTTACCTGGATTCATTTGGCGCTATCGAAAACCAAGTCAGCTTTAATGATCTCGCAACGCCTTTTAGCGCGATAGCAACCGATATCTCCACAGGTGAAGCTGTGGTGCTAAACCAAGGTAATTTACTCAAAGCAATGCAAGCTTCCGCCACGGTACCCGGCATATTACAGCCCACCGTGATTGATGGAAAATCCTTAGTTGATGGTGGCATTGTAAGTAATTTACCCGTTGAAACCGCTAAAAATATGGGGGCAGATATTGTTATTGCCATCGATATTGGTGCGGATTTATCAGCCCAAGAACAGCTCAACAGCGCTATTGCCATCGTCGGTCAATTAAGTACCTTGATGACTCGCGCCAATGCCGTTGAACAAATAGCCACATTGTCTGATGCCGATATCCTTATCCGCCCTGATGTCAGTAATTTCGATACCACAGATTTTAGTGCGTTAGCCAGTGGCTTTGAGCTTGGACAACTCGCCGCTTCAAGCCACCAGCAGCAGCTAGAAACACTGGCTTCAACCAATGAGCAATTTCGTCAATACCTCAGTCAACGAGCTCGGTTCAAGCAAGGTATTATTGCTTTTCAACACGCGCCTATTGAACAGGTTCGTTTTAATAATCAGTCATCAACCTCAACAGCCCTCATTAAACAAAAGCTGAATATTGATGACGGCGAATCAGTGAGTACAGACATGCTTATCGAAGCCATTGATCGGGTGTATGCCCTTAATGACTTTGAAAAAGTCACCGTTGAATTTGAACAAGAAAACAACCAAAAAGTGCTGGTGGTTAACACTGAAGAAAAAAGCTGGGGGCCAAATTTTTTTGATATTGGTTTTAGCTGGCAAGAAGACTTTGAAAACAATTCTAACGTGATACTCGATCTGGCATATCAAATAAATCATATTGCCGATACCGATACCCAAGTTCGCTTTGAGCTGACCACAGGCAAAGATAAGTTACTGGCAACAGAAGTTTACTTACCACTGGATGAGCTTGAGCAGTTTTACGCAAAAAGCCGTTATCAGTATCAACAGCAACAACAAACCTATTATGAACAAGGGCTCTTGTTACTAAAAACCACCCATAATGCCCATCATTTGTATGCAGCCTTGGGGTACTCACCGCTTGATAATATGGTGATTGAACTTGGCATATACGGTGAAACGGGCGATATGGAGGGCCCACAATATCCGCAACTCAATTTTGATTATGACGCATATGGCAGCATGATTCATGTAGGTTATGACAGCTTGGATAGTTATAGTTTTCCATCTTCAGGCATCTTAATTGAGGCGAATGTTTTTTGGCATAAAGATAAATTAACTATGACCGATAGCACTTCATTCAATTCAAGCCAAGGTTATGAATCGGTTACTGAATATCAATTTAGTTTAAAGAAAGCCAGCAGTTATCAGCACCATACTTTAATTGCCAAAGTCGATTTAGCAGGCGTTGATACTGAAGAGTTTAGTCTGTTGCATACCCAAAATCTGGGAGGTTTTTTAAACTTATCAGGCGAATCAAATAATGCCCTAGTGGGAAGTCAATTAGCGTACGGTGCGCTTATTTACCAACACCGCTCTGATTGGCAAATACTCAATAAAGATGTCCCTGTTTATATGGGGCTATCCGTTGAGGCTGGCAATGTTTGGCAACGAAAATCTGCCCGAGATACTAATGACTTGATTTATGCCGCCAGTATATTTGTAGGCACAGAGACAGATTTTGGCCCAGCTGTGTTTGGCTTTGGAGTCAACGACTTACATCATCAATCTTTTTACTTAACCTTAGGTAAACGTTTCTAGCATGCCCCAGTGAAGGGATAAAACCAAAAAAGTCCGCGTTAACGGACTTTTGGTTAATGTATTGTTGGCAACCCC
The DNA here is from genome assembly GCF_001675935.1 of Shewanella sp. UCD-FRSSP16_17. Lineage (NCBI taxonomy): Bacteria > Pseudomonadati > Pseudomonadota > Gammaproteobacteria > Alteromonadales > Shewanellaceae > Shewanella > Shewanella sp. UCD-FRSSP16_17. The sequence continues at coordinate 163,563 of NZ_LZFV01000024.1, read as the reverse complement.
GTTAGATAGCACCAATGGTTAACGTTTGCTCCTCTGCCTCTATATCATATGACCACATTTGATAAATAGGATCTGAACCATCGTAAAACCACACTACCGCCACTAAGTTTTGTTGATGGTTTGCCACTAATAGCGCTTCATTTAAGCTACCTTCATCTAATGCGCCACGTAATAAGCATGACTCAAAGTTAACCGTCACTTGGGCACCATTTTGCTCATATTGGTCACATAACGAAAAATAACCTCGCTGTGTAGACTCAAGCGCCACATCAATATCCAGATTAAAAGCCGCTTGTAAGTCAAAATCAGCATCAACAATCAGATCATCAATTGACGTTGCTGGTATCGTTGGCTCCTCAGGCGTTTCAGGATCCGTTGGTGTTTCTGGGGTCGTTGGTGTCGTCTGCGTCGTTGTCGTTGTGGTTGTCGCTGGTGTTGCAGCCACTGGCGCTGGAGAGCTGTCATCTCCGCCCCCCCCGCCACCACAGGCAGTCAGTAATGTGAGTAACATTGTCGCCGCTACCGTTACACCTTTATTCGACGTGATTAACATTGCATTTTTAGCCGTAGTTGTTTGAGTTAATGTGTTCATAATATTCACCTTAAAATTCCGTTTATGACTTAAGTTAATTGGGTTTGCAGTTATGCGATTCATCGTGACTTTTAGTCTTTAAAAATCAAAGAATCTTGTGCATTTAGGTACCAGTAAGGCTTAGTCTCACCAGTTTCGTCTGCAGCAAATTCAATAAACTCAATGTAAGCACTATCAACACGTTGGTTTTCTGCAGGATGCTGCCATGAATCAGGTACTTCAATCGCCCAGCTCATGCCGTTTTGATCTTGGAAATACTGGCCTTGTGAAGCCGCTGACGCATCGTCATGCATGCCTAAAAAGCGCGTATCAAACAAATCAGTTGGTGCTTTATTTTTCAAATGGATTTCTAATTTACGGCCAGGGTTTTGCCCATCAGTAATATTCTTCGCCGCTAAGCCATGATCTGTACCTGGAGTGGCAAAAATAAATGGGTCATAAGGAAATTCAGGCATGTCATCGACATGAACCGAATCAATAAATGGCACGGTCATTTGCCATGTCGCACGATACTGAGTACCACAACCCGGCTCTGTTCTGAAGTATAAACAGCCGTTACCTGGCGTAGCGTGCTGCCATAAATCTTGACTGAACAATAATACCGCATTAGTTTGATTTTCTTCTAATGGCGAGGTGGTTTGTTTCACCCCTTGCATGCTCCACTCAATCGCAGACTCTTGTACATTACCGCGTCCCACATCAGGCAGTTGCACCGCAAAACCGTTATGGTAAGCAGCGCCCATTGCCACTAACTGCGCATCAAATGCCACACGACGCACCATGTCATTTTTACTGAACTGGCTAATACGTAATTGCATCACCACATCGTTCATATCAAAGTCACCTTGGTTCGGATATAAATCCTCATAAGCCAGCGTGGTGTACTCAGAAGAAGATGGGTAATAACTGATCGTGATACCCGTTTCAGTGACTGTAATTGGGTAATCCTCTACCTCACCATCACTCACACCACCAGTAGGCAGTAGATCAGCAACCGAACTTAAACGAAATCGTGCCCATGTCTCACCGGTTTTAGCCCAATTTGGGACATCAATTGATAAGGTGGTTGTACCCGCATTTAATGAACGAGCAGCAATCACTTTTTCGTCAGTATCAAACTCGCCATTTTGGTTCCAATCAATCCAACCATTTAAAAATGCCGCATCGCCTTGGGTTGTGACAATCAACATCGCATTTTCGCCGATTTCAAACCCTGTAGGCATACTGATACCGTCATCATCATCGATACCATCACTTTCATCATCAGATAATGGTGCTGGATAACCGTCTGATTCATTATCAACGACACTACCCAATTTCATATTGCCAACAATTCCGTGGCGAGCACCATTTGAGTCTATTAAGGTGCCGTAAGTGTCTGGCGCATCACCAAAATCAACACTGTCTCCTACTGGCACTTCGGCAAGCGCACAACGCGCACCGTCATTAGAAGTAGAAGAAGGACCATAAGAGAAAAGTTCAGCTTGTGGAATATCAGCATCAACCTTGACTTTAAATACATTACCGTCACCGTTATTACTCAAGTATAAGTTGCCATCAGGATCGAAAAACTGTGCCCCAAAGGTAAAACTACCGCTGTCTTTGGTGATCACATTACCCAAGTTTTCATGCGCACCCGTACTAGGATCAATTTTGATTAAGGTACCAGAGCTGCCGTTAGTCACTGCATATAAAAAGCCATTGGTTGGATGGAATGCAAAATCGGTAATATTGTAAGTGGCATTATTTTTACTGCCCGGCACAATGTTCATAGGATGGTCATTACCATCAAGCGGTACGGTAAATAACCCTTTACCTTTACGGTAGCCGTACCAAACGTTTTCGTTAATGGCGACGTCACCAACATAAAAGTTTTGATTAGCTGCCGCGCTGTCTTTGGTGATTGTTAATGGCTCTACTTGGTAATCTTTACCCACTTTACCAACAGTGGCATTTTCGTAATCCCAACCGTAGAGGTAGTTATCAAGATAACTAAACCCCACACCGTTGAGTGCTTTGTTAATCCCCATATCTGGTGACAATACGGTATAACTACCTGTGCCAAGTTCAACGCCGAAGGTCTTTGGAATACCCGATGGCGTTTGCACGATAAAGGCTTCCGTCGGACAAGCATCAAATGCGTCAGCAGCATGGGTATTAGCACTAAATAGCGCCATGCCAGTGCCAATAGCAATACTACTGAAACCAAGAATATTGATGATTTGGGCGTTCAATGAATTTACATTATTTGCTTTTACAGTTGCTGTTTTCATATTGCATCTCGCTATTCGTTATCAGGATGTAACGGTGTAATGCACAGCGAATGCCAACTTTTAATACCCTTTAAATACAGCAGTTTATATAATTATCAAAGATTTTAATTATGGCTAAAATGCATTCTGCAACGCATTCTGAATTTGAGAAGATGGGTGTTTATATTTCCAAACTTGGTTTGTATTAAGGTCAAGGTCTTGGGGCTTCGCCCACACCAGATTGCGGCTGCTCTGTTATTCTCCAAACTCCGTTTGGATTAAAGTCAACGTCGTGGCGCTTCGCCCACACCAGACTAAAAGGGAGTGAACTGCGACTCCCTCTTAGAACACCCCGCAGCTCCAGCGAAGTTTAAAAAGCAAAACTTCCAATGGAGGACTTCATAACTTTAAACTTTATCTGTAGTCCGCTTCAGCAAGCTACAAAAATCACTAACGCTTCCGATGGTGCATCCATGCACCGAGAAAGCTATGCTCATATCCATGTGAGCATCACGCTATTTTCTTCAACGTCCTCAATTTAAATTGCGCCTTTTAGCTCTTCAAATTTTCACGAATACCGTTAAATCGAAGAAATAATAATCCCAGTGTAGATGCAGCAGCGAGCTTACAAAACATGGATGTTTTGGCAGAGCTTACATGGACGTACTTGCAGCGTCTCGCAGTTGTATCTGCACATAAGCCTGCGGCAGGCAATGGATTAGATTGAAGTAATAGACTTAGATAACCAAGCCAACAAAAAACTAAGCAAAACATTGAATTAAGAATAAAAGTTATATTAAGGTATAACCACTTAAGGACAGAGTTAGGTAACCTCGAACACAATCTTCGAGCACGCCATTTAGGGAAGAAGAAGCCATTAAATAATGATGTGCCTATCAACTCCCTTGTAAAGTTTACCCTGCCCCCACTAGTTAGTAGTGTGCTCGGCACCATAACAGCACTACATTTTTACAAGAAAAACCATGGTACCCCAGAAAATAAGTAGGGGCAGAGCAAACTTAATTACAAGCAGTCCGAAAGATGACTCGCTGGTACTCCTAAATTTCAGCGGTTTCGGACATTAGGCATCACTATGAAAATCACTCTATCTATTTTACTACTCATTATGTCAGCAAATAGTTTTGCAACCGATGTGAAGCTGGGAAATCTACAGCGATATGGCACCTCTCCGCATCTGGAGCTATTTCTAATGCCAAGCGGAGGCAGTAGCATAGCTGAAGTTTTCGAAGTAATTACTTATCGTGAGCGCGAATTTACAGTCCGTCTCATTGGCCAGTCATCTGAATTAACCAATCAAGAGCTGCTAACCTTTTATCAAACTCATTACCCAATCGAGCTAGAGGCTGCATTTAAATCTTCAGGCAATATGCATAACCCCGCAATAAGCGGAGTGAGAGATAAGTTTCCGGAAGCGTTGAAGTCTACGACTATTTCTATCTCAGGTCTCGGCCACTGACCTTGATATTTCTCTGTCACATGACAGTGAAAAAGAAAAGATAAAGCGGGCTCAGATAATACGACTTATTGAGCAACATGATCTCAGCCAATGGTGGTTTACGGATACCATCGTCATAGATGAGTCTATTCGCAGCCCGTTTAGTCACCCCGTTTTAACACTTAAAGCTTCAATGCCAAACAATGATCCTGCTGGTCTGTCTCAATTGTTGCATGAACAGATTCATTGGTTTGAAGACACAAGGCAAAAAGAAGTAGAGAATACTATTTCAGCCCTTCGAAAGATGTATCCGATTGTCCCCGTTGGCTATCCAGATGGCGCAAGAAGTGAGTTTTCGACCTACTTGCACCTTGCTGTTTGCTTACTCGAACTAGATGCACTTGCTGAAGTGTTAGGCAAAGAAAAAGCAGAAACAGTTATTGCCACGAATGGACAGTATTTTTATAAGTGGATATATAAAACCGTACTAAAAGATCAAGCTAAAATACGTACAGTTTTAAAAAGTAATAATCTGTATATTTAGCAATGTCTTCTTACCAGCAAAACAATCTGAAGAGTATTTTTAACAATCTTATCTCTCTCTCAATAACTCATCGAACAAGTCTTTCCATGCTTGCTGTAGCTCAAACCATTGTTGCTGTTTCCAGTGATTGATATAGCCAATATTCGAGTCTGTGTTTGATGAAACCGCTTGAGATAAAAATTGATTAATTGCATCGGCAATAGATTCAGCGCTAACAGGCTCAGAAATAGGATGAATAACAGGAAGGTTTTCCCCTTGATTAACATCGTATGCAGCATGCTGATTAATTTGATCCCCTAGCCCATCGACAGTGCTTGAGATAATGGCTTTATTCATGGCCAATGACTCAATAAATATCAGCCCAAAGGGCTCCCAGCGAGATGGGATAACCACAGCATCAACTTGATTTAAAAACTCAGGGACACGTTCAACTTTCCCCACAAACTCAACATTCGCAGCGCCACCAGCTAATTGCTCTAGCTCATCGTCCAAGGGGCCTTCACCCGCGATTTTCAGTAAACAAGGTTGATTAATCAGCGACATCGCCTTTATCAATAAATCAAAGCCCTTTTGATAATGAAAACGCCCATAAGCGGCTATAACAGGCACTTTTATGTCAGCGGATGTTTTATTAACATTACTTCGTTCAGCGTCGATTGCGGCGTTATTTAGGTCGTTCAATTTAGGAATAAACCGACTTAAATCACGTCCTTGGCCTAATAAATTGATCTTATTTTTTGGCACTAAATCATGGTTAAGCATCCATAACTGCTGTGAAGGCGCAATGGCAATAACCCTGTCCACTAGCCAATAATTGAGTTTAAGCATCCAGTAAAAACGTTTAGGAGACTGAATTTGCGAGCGCACAAAGCTTGCGCTGTAGTGATGTTCTTGCAAGACGAATTTTGCCTTGGGGTGCCGTAATGTAAATATGAAAATATTGAACAGATTTCGCCAATTTGAAGCACCATGTAAGCAAATAATATCCGCTGTTGAATTCAAAGAAACCGGCTTTGAAAAATCCACATATTTGATGTCGAATTCAAAGTCGTGTTGCAATGTTGAGCCGCATAAGCTTTGAAGCGCAAAATTAACGCCGCCCATGTTTGGATCGTCAACACAATGCAATACTTTTGGTTTCACTCTCACCTCTTATCTACAAGGGCATGCCATAACACGTTTATTCACTGACATTCTATTCATCTCGGTTATCACGACTTAACCTAATGCACTCATCATAAACATAACCTTATCTTATTGATTTCGCAAAATTTGAATGACTCATTAATCAGTTAGTCAATCAGGTTTTTAGTCAGTTTTAGCCACTTATTCGGCTATGTCGCCGCGATTTGAGCAGTAATTATACCCGCCACGGTATTTGCTATATAAAAAAGGCTAGCACTGCTGCTAGCCTCTCCCTTAACGAATCAAACAACTATTTTTTAGCCTTAAATTCGTCTTCAAGACCCATGGTCGTCATCCATTGCTCGAAATTAATCAAGTTAGCCGGTAATACCACTCGGTTATCGGCATCACTTAACCCTTCAAGTTGCTTGAAGTATTGCTCACCTAATTGCAAACGCAGTGCGCTGTGTCCGCCAGGTTTTGAAATAACGACAGCCAGACGCTCAATCGATTCAGCGGTCGCTTTAGCAAGGGTTAAAATCTCTTCAGCCTTACCTTCAGCTTCGTTAATACGGCGTTGCATCTCACCTTCTGACAAGTTAATGGTTTCAGCCATAAAACCTTCAGAGCGATTAATCTTACTTTGTTTATCACCTTCACTTTTTGCCAATAAAGCACGACGCTCACGCTCAGCATTCACTTGCATTTCCATGGCATTTTTAACTGTTTCTGGCGGGGTAATGTTTTTAATTTCATAACGATGAACTCGAATACCCCAAATCGCTCCAGCTTCATCAAGCACTTCAACCACTTTGGCCGATATAATATCGCGCTCTTCGAAAGTACGGTCTAAATCCAGCGTACCAATAACGGAGCGTGTGGTTGTTTGTGCCAATTGAATTGCTGCATAACGATAATCAGTAATCCCGTAACTCGCTTTAACGGGGTCCACCACTGAGATATAGATTACCCCGTCCACTTCAACATTGACCTCATCACTTGAGAAACATTCTTGTGGAGGAACATCAATGGTTTCTTCTTTCAAATCGTGGATATAAGCCACTTTATCAATAAAAGGCACTAAGGCATGAAAACCTGCATCTAGTGTGTTGTGATATTTTCCTAAGCGCTCAACAATGTAAGCAGACTTAGTAGGCACTAATCGAATTGACTGAAATAACTTCAGTACAAATATTAAAAAGATTGCGCCCCAAATGATCATCACGATGAAATCTGTATCAACTCCGTTTAACATTATCGTGCTCCTTTTGTGGCTGATGATGGTTTAGCTACGGCGTGGGTCACTTGCTCCATACCTTCAAAAAAGCCTTCTAATTTAGCCATTTCAGCAGGAACTACCGACACTTGAGACTCAGACAAAATGTTACCCACTTGGCTAATAAACTGCTCTTTTAGCATCATGTTCATCGCATCATTACCGCCTTCGTTAGCCAGTGCAGTACAAATCATATCCATGCCTTCTGATTTTGCTTTAGCAATGATGGTAATTTCTTGCCCTGAACCAATTGCTTCGTTGATCCGTTTTTGTTTTTGACCTTCTGACAAGTTAATCGCCTCTTGGCGTTCACCTTCTGACATGTTGATCATGGCCGCTTTTTCGGCGTTCGCTAGGGTGATCTCAGCACGTTTACGACGCTCTGCTTCCATTTGCTTTTCAAGCGTATGAATCACATGAATAGAAGGAGTGATGTTTTTGATCTCATAACGCAGCACTTTGATCCCCCAAGGATCGGATGCTTTATCAATCTCACGTACAATCGACTCATTCAAACTGTCACGTTCTGAGAACGTTTGCGATAGGGTTAATTTACCAATCTCTGAACGCATGGTGGTTTGTGCAAGGTTAACTGCAGCGCGGCGATAATCTTCAATACCGTAACTGGCTAACTTACCGTCCATGACTTTTAGGTACACTAAGCCATCAACTTCTAATTGAGTATTATCTTTTGAAATACAGCTTTGCGGTGGGACATCGAGTACTTCTTCACGGGTATCGTGGCGGTAAGCAACTCGGTCAACAAAAGGCACTAAAAAATGAAATCCCGGTTGTAATACGGTTCTAAATTTACCTAAACGCTCAATCACATTGACCTCACGCATTGGTACAATCAACATGAGTTTATACAAGATAAAAACGATGAATAAAAATGCTATGGTTAGTTCAAACATACTTCCCCTTCCTTTTGAAAATAATATTCAAGCCAATAATGAGCATGGCTTTAATATGACTTTATCCGTGATTTTTTATTAATTTGGCTTACGGTTTTGCGCTTTTGAAATGCACATATAGCGCTTCGTTAAGGCGACACTTCAGTTTCGATATATGGCTCAACAATTAACGCGATGTTTTCACGGCAAATAATACGCACTTTGCTACCTGACTTAATCTCACTACCGTCGCCTAATGCTGGCCATTCAGTGCCTGAATAAGTCACCCGACCTTCTCGTTCACCTGGACCAATATCAGCCTTTACCGTGACAATTTGATTATATAAATCCATTTCTTCGTCGGTATTATCCACGTGAGCATCCCCTCCAATCATTCGTTGAGTGACATGACGAAAGCTCAGAAGTAATACAATTGAAGTGATAAACCACAGGGTAAAACTTTGTGTAGCGCCATCAACAACACCTGTAAATAGTGCAGCCGCAACGATGACACAGGCTGTGCCGAGTAAGATAACGATACCCCCGGGAACAATAATTTCCGCGAACATTAAGATGAGACCAACAATTAACCAAATGCTGGTTGGATTTGAAAACTCCATATACCCCCCTGTAAACACGTTATCATAGAATCCTTTAAGCTATTAAACCCTGATCCAACCCAGATTTTAGGCAGGGAGTTTATAGTCTTGATAACCATTGGAATGCTAAAAGCACTTTGACAATATCTGTACTGTTCACACCAATTAAGATAAGGGTTAACAACACGACATATTATGTCAACAATACAGTAAAATGACTAAATTGCAATCATATTCCACACGGGGACACGTTCGCTTACATTAAAAACACTGCGCAATTTACCAAATACAACCAATAAAAAAGGTGCCTAAGCACCTTTATATTCAAACAGTTAAGTTAATTTATAAACTTAACGATTACGCCATGAGTTTTCGAGCAGCATCAACTACGATAGTAATTGCACTGACTTCGGTTTTCTTCATCATCGCTTCGTCAGGGATCTCTTGTTGAGTACGATTCACAATCACACCTGCAACGCAGGCTGCGCGCCAACCTTGTGAAGCACACATAGTAAATAGCGTCGCTGATTCCATTTCGTAGTTTAATACGCCCATCGCTTGCCACTCTTTCATTGAGCCAACAAAACGACTGGTCACTCGGCCTGAAACGGTATCGTAGCGCTCTTGACCTGGGTAGAAGGTATCTGATGACGCGGTAATGCCAACATGAGGCTCTAAGCCATAATCACGACAAGCGGCAACCATTGCTGTTGTACAGTTGAAGTCTGCAGCTGCTGGGAATTCAAGCGGAGCGAAATGTAAGCTCGCGCCATCTAAACGTACCGATGCCTGAGTTACAATCACATCACCAACATTAACTTGAGGCTGAATCGCACCAGTGGTACCGACACGCAAGAATGTGGTCACACCAAGTTGTGCTAACTCTTCAACCGCAATTGAAGTCGAAGGACCACCAATACCAGTTGAACAAACCACCACAGCTTTACCATCGATATAAGCAAGATAACTGGTATATTCACGGTGACTGGCTAGAAACGTTGCGTTGTCCATTAATTCAGCAATTCGCTTAACACGCTCTGGATCACCCGGAACAATTGCCGTTGTTGCACCATCAAGCATTTGCTTGGTTAAACCTAAGTGAAATACGTCGGCCATGTTGAAAACCCCTTTCATTATTGAATATAAAATCCTAATTATGTCGACTTTACCCCACTATTAACTCAGTTAGGGTTAACTCGATCACATAAATCTTGATACTTATAAAACGCTTGTTGTGACAAATTTACAAATGCCAATACCAACCTCTAATTTAGCGCACCATAAACTACCTGAAACTCAATAGTCAATTTTAGTTTATATTCAGTAATAACAAGCATTTTAATAATAATTGATCTTGGTCACGATACTGGCTTAAAAGTCGGCGTAATTTGGTATTAACAATAGAAAAAAAGGAGCCCTTCTATGTTTCCAGAGTACCGTGATTTAATCAGTAAATTAAAAACCACCAATGCCCATTTCTCAAAGATTTTCGATGAGCATAATCAGCTAGATGAACAAATTAAACAGTACGAGCAGCACTACAGTAGCGATGCCACTCCCGAGCTTAAAATTCTCAAATCCAAGAAATTGCATTTAAAAGAAGAAATTTTCTCAATGCTGAAAAAGCATTAACGCTGACACTTTTATCAATTTTCAGCCAATAAAAAAGGACGCATATGCGTCCTTTAATATTGTCAGGCATCAGTGAGATGCCATCGAGTTTGTCATTACTGAGAAATAGCTTCAGTAATAGCTTCACTTGAATCAAAGTGCTCAATGCTAACGACATTGAATTTATCTAATTTGATGACTGACGCCATGTCTTTTTCTGATGGGAAAGTTGCTGTGACATCACCTTCACGATCTAACCCCATTGAAAAGGGTAAGTCTTTCATTTTTGGGATAGCGACAAATCTAGCAATAAGAGAAGGCATACCGCTGATATCAGCAATATAAACTAAGTTCTCTGGTTGTTTTTCAGCTGGCAATGATTCAAGCGATGCTTGAATAAGCTCGCCGCCTTTCATGCCTCGGCTAAATAATACCCATTGAGTTTGTTCATTTACCACTAAAGGCTGCTCAAACTGATCTTCTAAAGTCACTGGTTCAATTTTATCATTCACAACAAACACCTCAGCTTGTGCTGTCGTCATAAACAATAAACTTGCTACAAATAAAATGGCTTTCATCTTGTTATTCCTGAAGTAGAGTACAAACCTTACCGTGAGGCAAAGTGATAAATGTAATTGCGCACTAAACTATACCTTCAATGTGATTTAACACCGATGAAATTGCATTGGAACCTTGAGGTATCTCACGGAATGGCATCATTGTTATGTATGAAATATGACTATTGCAATCAACTCACCTTTAAATGATTAAAAGTGTTAATAAACTCGACAAATTAGTGCTTTTTCGCAACACTATATTCAATGCATTCATGTTCCATCATTCACAGTAAAGAACACTATTATGAACGAAACAGGATTAGACCAAGAGCTAGCCCAACTGCAAAATGTTTACGATTTGCTCACCGAGTTTATTGTGCAATATAGCTTCCAGATTGTTGGTGCCGTAATCATCTTTTTAATTGGTGTATGGGTTGCGAATAAAGTCTCTAATGTCGTTACGAATCAATTCGAAAAACACAATATTGATGTCACCCTAGGTAACTTTGTTTCGAACTTAGTCAGAATCACAATTATCGTGATGGTGGCAATCATTGCCCTTGGTAAGCTAGGCATTAGTGTCACTCCAATGGTAGCAGCAATTGGTGCGGCATCATTAGGTGCAGGTTTAGCACTTCAAGGCATGCTGGCAAACTACGCTGCAGGGGTTACCATTATCGTGACTCGCCCTTTTGTGATTGGTAACACTATCGAAATCCAAGGGGTTTCAGGTGTGGTGCAAAAAATCCAGTTGGGCTTAACGATACTGACTAATGAGGAAGGCGAGCTAATTAGTATTCCTAATAAGCATATCGTCGGTGAAATTTTACATAACTCTCAAGAATATAAATTGGTCGACACTAAATTTAATATTGATTATCAAACCGACCCACAACACGTCATTCAGCTGATTGCTCAAGCACTACAAACGCAAGACAATATTAATCAGTCTCGCCCGCCTCAAGTGGGTATTAATGACTTCAACAGTATTGGTATGGAAATCGGCGTACGTTACTGGGTGCCAACTAATAGCTACTATGACGACAAATACCAAAGCAACTTGGCCATTATAAATGCCTTAAAAAGTGCTGATATCACGATTCCTTGTCCGGTTAGAGAAATCCATTTACAACAGTAAACTGTAGTTGTTTCCATTAAATAGCGTTCAGCCAGAATAATTGCACTCTGGCTGAATAGGCTATTTCAAACAGTGCTAGCTAAAATGGTATCATTTTTAATATCAACACCTTAACGACTTAGCTACTCTACTTTCTCCCATTGGCTACCTCATCTGGCAAGCAACACTCTTGTCTTTAAAAGCAAGTTAGACAATACAAAATGTCGTCAAAACTTGACATGAGCAATATTTGAACACATAGTTAAGTCAAGTTAGTTTGACATTAAGACAAGTTTACTTGAAAGGAATCGGCGATGAAAACACCTCAATCAACGACAACAGATTGGAAAGAGCGTAACGCTAACTACACAAAAAAACTGGCCAAGTGGACCGCTGCTTGGGTTGTGACGTTAGCGATAGCAACGTTTGGTCCAGTCTTTATCTGGCAACAAGAAGCGATAACCATAACAGCAATTGTGGTTAACTTTTTAGTGGGGATCGGGATGATTCTAGCCAATAAGCATCATTTACTGAGCCTTGATGAGTTACAACAAAAAATACAACTTAATGCCATGGGATTGAGTCTAGGCGTTGGGCTAATTTCAGGTATCAGTTACTCTACACTGAGTACCACTGGCGTAATAAACAGTCATGCAGAAATCTCCCATTTGGTGATTGTCATGAGCTTAACTTACATGGTCGGTATTATTCTCGGTAACAGGAAGTACCAATGAAAAACAGATTAAAAGTACTTCGGGCTGAGCGTGATTTAACTCAAGCTCAACTGGCGGATTTATTGGGAGTATCTCGACAAACGGTCAACGCTATTGAGAAGGGAAAATTTGACCCAAGTTTACCGTTGGCGTTTAAGGCCGCTAAACTGTTTGGCCTCACTATCGAGGACGTCTTTGAAGATGAGGCTTAGTTCAACGAGATTTTTTGTCGTTTACTTTTATAAAGAGAGCGACATAAAAATGCTATTTTCATCCGCTTGGTAATCAGCAAATGGGCCAGTTTCGATAAAACCGTGCTGGGCGTAAAGTTGTCTTGCTGGTGCAAAAAATGCCATTGAACCTGTTTCTAGGTAAACAGTTTTAGCGCCGGCACATTTAGCTTCATGTAGAATATGTTGCAATAGTTGTGCAGCAACACCTTGGCGTCGATAAGCATTTGCCACTCTCATTGACTTAATTTCCACACTCGTTGCAGAGTAAGTCTTTAACGCTCCGCAGCCTGCGAGCATTTGCTCATCCCATATGGTCCAAAATTTAATATTGGACTGACGAAGTTTAGATAAATCCAATGCGTGAACAGACTCAACTGGCGACGTCGCATACATATCTTGCAGATGCTCATTTAATAACTGCGCCACCTCATGACCAGATAAATCGTCCAATTTTATTGTAAACTTACTGACATCCATATCGCTTTTCCTTTGTTTTCACCGAACATTGCAAATGTTTTATTGTTAACCTACAAATCAAGAAGACTAGAGTGTTCTGACCACCGTTATTAACAATAATAGCCAGTGATGCTTTTTGTCATGCACTAGAACCAATATTGACTCTACCTTAATTCCTGCCATATTAATTAGCATCATGTAAATTAAGGGATTAAACAAATGCGTCATATCAACACATCACATATCGCTATGGCAGGACTCGTTGTATTTGGCTTGTTTGGTTGTGCAACTCAGCCTGCCACACTTCAACAAGGGCCAGATGCAGAAATCACCAAGGATGGGCTGGTTAAAGTCGATAACTCTAGATTGGCACTTTCGTACGTTCGACCTGACGTAGATTGGACCCAATACTCCAAACTCTATTTCAGGCCAACAAAGGTGACTAATGATCACCCTAAAGATTACCGTGCTCCTAGAGTCGATCCACAGACTGACGGCTTAAATGCCACCTATGACTTACCACAAGAATCGCTGGAAAAAATGGCACAACAGTTTTCAAAGACGGTGCAGGATGTCTTTAATCATGAGCAACCATTTGAGTTAGTGACTCGCGCAGGCCCTAATACCTTAGTGATTGACACTGCCGTTAGCGACATTCGCCTTAGCGCACCTGTTGAAAGCAGCCGCAGAAGCTATAATTCTATGGGTAAAACCTACACACAAAACTCAGGTTCAATGGTATTGCTGGCTGTGCTGAAAGATGGCCAAACAGATGAGGTACTCGCTAAGGCTGCCGATCGCGCTATAGGATTTGATCAATGGCGTCAAAACACTAAGGTATTTAATTGGGGTGATGTGAAAACAGTTTATCGACGCTGGGTAAATGACTTTAAAAATGCCTTGATGACCGCAGCTGCTGATACGCCTGAGACAAACTAACGATTGCTCATTGCCAATCGGTATCTGAAAAAGTGAGTCACTAGGGTCTGTTGATCTTTGCTGGTTAAGTTTTGTTCGAAATAAAAGCGTTTTAATTGAGGCAGATGGATTGATGCCTAGTCATCTAAGCAAAATTCATCCAACAAAGAGTAAAGCGCTTTTACTTGAACCCATTGGGCAAGGTTTGTTGGCCATTTTTACTGCGTTATTAACTTTTTATGTAGAATAACTACACCACAAAGTCTCCTCCTTGTATAAATGGCCAACAATTCGCTGCAAAAACAACCTTGAAAGATCAACAGGCCCTAGCAACAACGATATGTGGCTGCCCATTAGCGCAGCCACGCATGTGACTCTTCGTTGCGGCCTTACAAACCTCGTTGCCATTCCTGTCGTAATGGCACCATACCTTGCATAGCCTGATTTACTTGGGCTAGTAACTGAGGTTTATCTTTACCAAGTACGCCCTTTAACACCAAATAATTCGAAGCGTGATCAGACCTAAAAATCGTTTTGTCTAATTCCAAATTAGCCAATAGTGTTTGCATCTCATCAAGTAGACCTATTTGATCGGGTAGTTCAAAATGACCGTCAAATGCTGCATCCATTCTGTCAGTACCAAGCGGTAAGGTGACCACTAACGTAGAAAGATACTCAGGCTGCGCTGCATTCATCAATTCAGCAGAGGCTTTAGCATGTTGCAATGACAAACTTTTGCCGCCCAGCCCCATTAAAATCATCACTGACGACTTGATACCCGCTTGCTTTATTTTATTGAGCGCCGCTAAAGATGAGTCAAAATCCTCCCCTTTTTCGATACGACGAAGTACCTCGTTGTCACCACTTTCACAACCAACATAAAGCAATGACAAGCCCATTTGACGAAGCTCTGTTAGCTGTTCTACTGTCTTATTAGATAAATTACGAGGTAAGCAATAACTGCTAATACGAGTCACACTGGGTAAGTGCTTGTTAATTAGTTGGCAAATTTCTTTTAGCCGCTTAAAGGGCAAAGTCATTGCATCACCGTCGGCTAAGAATACTCGACTAATGGAATGTCTCGATGCCGCTGCTGCTAATATGTCTTGTTCAATTTTATCAACTTTATGAGCTCTAAACTTTTTTTGCTCTTGAGTATACATATCGCAAAAGCTACAGCGGTTCCAACTGCAACCATTGCTCACTTGTAAAATCAGTGATTTCCACTCAGAAGGCGGCCTAAATACTGGCTCTATATAGCTAATCAATGTCGTATCCTTTCGACCTCTCAAAACACATTTTGTATAAACAGTGAGCGTAATGACTGTTTTTTATTCTATTTCCTGATCCAAAATGTTTGAAATGATCGTATTAGTTGTTATATTCATTTTGTTAACTCAATAATTATTCAGGCTTATTGATTATGAATCAAGTTGCATATGCTATCGGCGAGCGTCGTGGGGAACCTCTCGATCAAGAACAGCATTGGGAACGGATGACAGCAGACCAAAAAATGGCGCTGTATGATTTAAACCGGTTTGGCTACCGATTACTGTTTGTAAGAATGATGCCAGAAGGCCCTCTCGCGGTGGTTTCACAACAAAGTGAATTAGCAGTGATTGATTTTGAAGGCGAAGTGAATTTGCGTCCTGACATCAAATTACGTGAAGAGTCTCAATAGCAAGACGGAAATCTAATCATTGGTTCTATCAGTCACGCATAAAAAAGAGTGCCTCTGCACTCTTTTTTGATCCAATTTAAATCACACTTTAAGCAATGACTTCATTAAACACTTCCACATGATGAGACTCAACGAGCTCAGGCATGACGTTGTGGAAATAATGTTGAATATCATCTTTAGCGCAATGCTCATCAAACGTCGCTTTATCAGTAAATTTTTCAACGAATGCGACCTTACGATCGTCTTCTAAACTCACGTTAAGCTCATATCTAATACATCCCAATTCACGACGTGTGTCTGGGATCAACGATGCTAGCGCTTCAACTAATAACTCACGCTTGCCTTCTTTAGCGACAAACTGCGCAATACAAACTATACGAGTCGTATTAATTCTATAATCTGACATAGATATCCTTGAATAGTAAACTTAACTAGGTTTTAAAGTGAGTAACATATCAATATGTGGGATGCCGTCTTCAAGGTACATCTCTGAATTATTGATAAACCCTTGCTGCTGGTAAAAATGGTTTAAATGTTGCTGAGCGCCAATTTGAATATTTTCCTGTGGCCACAAGTCCTTTACCACATCGATTGACCGTTGCATTAATGCATGGGCAATTCCCTTTCCGCGTGCAGATTCAGCAATAATAACTCTGCCAATACTCGCCTCAGGGTAGCTCACGCCTGCGGGTAAGATTCTTGTATATGCAATCAGTTCGCCTTGCGCATTGAGTCCTAATAGGTGTTTTGCGCCAGGCAACCTGTCTTTATTATCCAGTTCTGGATAAGGGCAGTTTTGCTCAACCACAAACACGTCAACTCTCAGCTTTAATACATCATAAAGCTCATCAAGACTAAGCTCGTTAAAGCTTAATAATTTCCACTGTATTGAATCTAATAACGACATCGTTTGGCGCTCAGCTCTCTTTCATTTTCAGCAGTCTAACACGAATAATAAGCGTAACAATCCATTAAATTTAGGCAAAAAAATACCGAGCATTGGCTCGGTATTTTATCGATTAATACAGCTCTATTAGAACATGTACTTCACACCAACCTTAATCTGCCATGCTGACTGATTAATATCGTAAGTATTGAAGTTGGAAGTATCTATGCCGTCTTGACCAAACGGAGTTGAGTAAGTGTAAACACCAGTTTCTGCATCATAGCTGTGATCAACAAGCACCTTGTTGCCATAACTTTGATATTGCACCTTACCCCAATCATCATTAAGCAAGTTCAATACGTTCTTAACATCGAAGTACAGCATCCCTTTATGTTTTTGAGTAAAGCCCGGTAATTCTTGAGTGAAACGGAAGTCTAATTGATGTACCCAAGGTTGATTGTGAGTGCCTTTATCAATGAGTCCACCTGCGTATTTACCTAACCCAAGCTCATCAATGGCCTTTTTAAACTCTTCATAAGTTAAGCCACCAGCATATTCAACATTGGCATCATCTGCACCTGTTGGAATATACGGTAGATATGCGTCAGAGTAGGCGTAATCACCTTGGTCACCAAATCCGCGGTCATTATACGAACCTAATACCCAGCTCATTGGGTTACCTTGGCGTGCTTCATAGAACATATTGAAGCTAGAGTTATAACCTGCAAATAACTCAGTATCGTAACCTAAGCTAAGAGTGAAACGATGTGGCGTTTCATAATAGCCTGGCCCCATAGTGGTGCCGTTACGATCTGCGCCAACAATCGGGTACTGGTAGTTTGAACCTGCTGTAGAAGATGAACCTTGGTTACCTTCGTCAACTTGGTTATAAGCATAACCAAAGCGCATGTTCAGACCCATGTCCCAATTCTTCGCCAAGCTAAAGCTTAACGTTTTGCTTGAGCCGTCAGTGTCTGCATTAGTGAGCATTAAATCTGAACGCTCTGTGTGTCCACCTTGTCCATTATTCGCTAATGGATCCCAGGTTTCATAAATTACACGGCCAGTATCATCAGTTCTGACTTTACGGCGAGATAAATCAACCCAAGTTACATCATTTTCTTTTTGGATGTAGAGGAATTCACCACCAAAGAACCAATCTTGACCTAAGGCCCCTAAGTCCCAAGTACTGTCAAAGCCAACACTGACGCGCCAATCTGATGGTAACTCAAAGTTCGGGTCAAGTGAGTTAGTATTACCGTCTCCACCCACAAGGCCATCTTGCGCTTCACCAGGAACATTACCAAAATCAGGTGTGCCCCACGCATCGTTCCAACCGCCGGTATAACTTAATAAGCTGTTGCCGTCATTTGAGAAACTATTCGACATCCAAACCGTTGGGTAACCACCGCTGTAGCGACCGACGCCACCACGTAATGTCACATCATCCGTTAGTACGTAATTTAATCCTACCCGTGGCAGCCAAATATCTAGGCCATCCATTGTGCTGTTATTAGCAAAGCCGTAACGATCAACAAAGTTGCTATTTAACTCTGGTGAGTCTGACATCATGATCCTTTCGTAGCGCACACCAAAGGTCATTTCTAAGTCATAGTTAATTTCCCAGGTATCCTCTAGGAATAATGCCAGCGTTTCCATGTTAAATTGAGCGGCAACATCATCTGGATTGCCTGATAACGCATTTTGATAGCGGAAGCGATCAACAATGCCACGCTCGAAGTCTTCGATAGAATCAAAATCCCATGTACCCATAGTGTCTTGAGCGAACAGGTTAAAGACGTCAATGCTGTTGTACTGGAAACCAAAACCAATCTTATGCTCATCTAGGTAATAATCACCCACAAAACGCACTTCTAAATTCTGGTTATCTAACTGATTAGATTGGCGTGAACGTTCAGTACCGAACGTGACTGTACCGCCTTCAGTTTTTACAGCAACCTGACCGATACCTAAGTTATCTACAGGGTTAGAATTACTCACAGTATCTTTATAAGCGACTTTAAATTCAGTGGTAAAGTCATGGCTCCAGTCACTGTATACAATCGCAGCGTAAGATTCGAAATCTTCTTCTTTATCGTACCAATAGCTTGATAAGTTTAAGTAACCTTCGGTATCAGAAACACGGTTAGTCATATTACCGACCGTTTTTTGATAGGTTAAAGAAGCACGGTGGTCATCGTTAATGTTCCAGTCTAACTTAGCCAGAATCTTCTCATCTTTTTCTTGAGGTGTGGCGTTATAACTACCAATATTATCAAGGCCATATACGCTACTAGCGATGCTATTAATCTGCTCTAATTCTTCAAGTGTTACCCGAGAATCATTTGGGAAACCCGCTCCTGCAGGTCCCCATTCAGCCGCTTGTGGTGCATCAAAGTTTTCATAAGAGCCGAAGAAGAATAGCTTGTCTTTAATCAAAGGAAAGCCAATCGYGCCACCAAATGTGGTTTCTTCGAAATCCTGCTTTAAAGCTTCACCAGTGATTTGATCTTTACCATCACCTGCCATGCTGTCATTGGTGGTTTCCCAAAACATCGTTCCCGATAGCTCATTGGTACCCGACTTGGTTACCGCATTAACTTGTGCCCCAGAAAAGCCACCACTACGCGCGGTAAATGGCGAAGTATTTAATGCAACGCTCTCTACAGCATCAATAGATATTGGTGAACGCTGAGTTGGATAACCATTTGAATTTAAGCCGAAATCATCATTTTGAGATACACCATCAACCACAAAGGTGTTAAAACGAGGGTTAATACCCGCAACACTCATAGAGATACCATCATTCCCCACAACCGCCATTGGGTTTTGACGTAATACATCTTTTAAGTCACGGTTTATACCAGGTGAATTAGCAATATCATCAGCACCAAACTCACTGTTACTGCCAGCTGAACGGTAGTAGTTGGCATTACCCACAACCCCAATTCGCTCAATGTCAGTAGCAGATTTTAATTCACGATTAAAACGCAGTGTTTCGCCTACATTTAAAAACAAACCTTGCTCAACATCATCGGCAAATTCATCAGAACCGACTTTAATAATGTATGGACCACCAACACGTAAACCACGAGCTGCAAACTGACCGTCAGCGCCTACTGGCACTTCTGTAACGGTACCTGTTGGCTCGTGAATAATAGTAATAGTTGCATCGGTAACTGCATTACCCATTGGGCCAACAATGTGGCCTCGAATGTTAGATGCAGTCTGCGATGCGGTAGCTGGTAGAGATACGACACCTAAAGCAAAGCAAGTCGCCAGCGCTAAGCGACTAATTTTATGGTTAAACATTATCTGACCCCTGAAAAATTATAATATAGCTAGTTGGTCTAGCCTTATATGAAGCTGTAGAGTAAAACTTCAGGGGCGGATGCTATTGAGCATATATTTCAGTGCCATTTCATATTTGTAGCAAAACGCATCAATGGCAAAGTACATCTATTTACAAAGCGTTAATTAACATATCGAATTTACCATCACCGAAATAACGGCATCTGACTAAAAGCCCGATGAGACCTAGGTTAACTAATGTTAATCTTGTGAGAGGGGTATGATTTTTTTAAAAACTGAGGCAATAAAAAGCAAATTAATTAGGTTAAAAAGTTTTTTAACACTTCAAAAAAACAAACAAATAAGCATCAACAGGCAAACAAACAAACCTCAATACACGAACAAATAAAAAACAAATCACCCACCAACTAGCAACAACCTTGAGTAGCAGGCAAAAAAATACCGAGCCTAAGCTCGGTATTTTATCGGTTAAATTAGCTCAATTTAGAACTTGTATTTAACACCTACTTTTAACTGCCAAGCAGACTTATTAATATCATAAGTATTTTGGTTAGCTGTTTCGATACCATCTTGGCCATAAGGCACTGAGTAAGTGTATACACCCGTGTCAGCATTGTAGTTATGGTCAACTAGGATTTTGCTACCAAATGATTGATACTCAACAACACCCCAATCGTCATTCATTAGATTAAGTACGTTTTTCACGTCAAAGTACAAGATACCTTTATGATCTTCTAGGAAGCCAGGTAGCTCTTGAGTGAAGCGGAAATCTAACTGGTGAACCCAAGGTTGGTTATCAGTACCCTTAGGTGCGATACCGCCGGCGTATTCACTTAGACCAATTTCATCAATAGCTGCTTTAAAGTCTTCGTAAGTTAAGCCACCAGCATATTCAACATTGGCATCATCAGCACCTGTTGGAATGTATGGAAGGTATGCATCAGAGTAGGCAAATGAACCTTGGTCACCGAAACCACGGTCATTGTGCGAACCTAGAACCCAAGTCATAGGACGGCCTTCACGTGCTTCATAGAACATGTTGAAGCTTGAGTTGTAACCCGCAACAAACTCAACATCATAACCTAAACTAAAGGTGAAACGATGTGGTGTTTCATAGTAACCAGGGCCAATTGTTGTACCGTTACGGTCATACTGAGTAATCGGGTATTGGTAGTTAGATGTCGCTGTTGAAGACGAACCTTGGTTACCTTCATCAACAGAGTTGTAGGCATAACCTAAGCGCATATTAAGACCCATGTCCCAGTTTTTCGCTAGGGTGAAGCTTAATGTCTGGCTCTTACCATCTTCTTCTGCATTAGTTAGCATTAAGTCATAACGTTCAGTGTTTCCACCTGCGCCATTGCTTGCTAATGGATCCCACGTTTCGTAAATCACACGGCCTGTTSAATCTGTTCCAACTTCACGACGTGCTAAATCAACCCAAGCTACGTCATTTTCTTTTTGGATATATAAGAACTCACCACCAAAGAACCAGTCTTGACCTAGAGCACCAAAGTCCCAAGTACTGTCAAAACCGATGCTTGCACGCCAATCTGAAGGTAGCTCGAAATTAGGATCTAATGAGTTAGTGTTACCATCGCCGCCAACAAGACCATCTTGAGCTTCGCTTGGTACATTACCAAAATCAGGCGTACCCCAATCGGTATTCCAACCATCGTTGAAGCTTAATAAGCTATTACCGTCATTTGAGAAGCTGTTAGACATCCAAACTGTTGGGTAACCGCCACTGTAACGACCGACACCACCGCGTAAAGTAACATCGTCAGATAAGACGTAAGTCAAACCGATACGTGGTAACCAGATATCTTTACCATCCATTGTCTCGTTGTTTGCAAAACCGTAACGGTCAACGAAGTTTTGGTTTAATGCCGGAGACTCAGACATGGTGATGGTTTCATAACGCATACCAAAGGTCATTTCTAAGTCAGCGTTAATTTCCCAAGTATCTTCAACAAATAATGCTAACGTTTCCATTGTGAAGTTAGCAGCAACATCGTTTGAGTTGCCTGATTCAGCATTTTGATAACGGAAACGATCAACAACACCATTTTCGAAATCATCAATTGAATCGAAATCCCATGACCCCATAGTGTCTTGAGCAAACAAGTTGAACACTTCGATGTCGTTATACTGGAAACCAAAACCAATGGTGTGCTCGTCTAGGTAGTAATCACCCACAAAACGAAGCTCTAAATTTTGGTTATTTAATTGATTTGATTGACGAGAACGCTCAGTACCGAAGTTAACATCACCACTGCCAGTACGTACATTAACTTGACCAATGCCGATGTTATCAACAGGGTTAGAGTTACTTGTCGTATCTTTATAAGCTAATTTGATTTCAGTAGTAAATGAATCTGTCCAGTCACTGTAAACCGTTGCTGCATAAGACTCTAACTCTTCTTCTTTATCGTACCAGTAGCTTGATAAGTTAAGTGAAGACTCATCGTCAGATACTTTGTTAGTTAAGTTACCAACAGTATTTTGATAAGTGAAAGAAGCACGATGTTCATCGTTAATGTTCCAATCCACTTTTGCTAAGATTTTTTCATCTTTTTCTTGTGGAGTTGAGCTGTAACCACCAATGTTATCTAGACCATAAACACTGTTAGAAATACTGGTAATTCTGTCTAACTCTTCTTGTGTTACACGAGAGTCGTTAGCAAAACCTGCCCCAGCTGGTCCCCACTCAGCCGCTTGTGGAGCGTCAAAGTTTTCATATGAACCAAAGAAGAATAATGTGTCTTTAATTAATGGGAAACCAACAGTCGCACCAAATGTTGTTTCTTCAAAATCTTGCTTTAATTTTTCACCCGTTTCTTGGTCTTTACCGTCGCCAGCCATGCTATCGTTAGTCGTTTCCCAAAAAACAGTACCAGCTAACTCATTCGTACCTGATTTTGTCACTACGTTAACTTGTGCGCCAGAGAAGCCACCTGTACGAGCAGAAAAAGGAGATGTGTTTAATGCAACACTTTCTACCGCATCAATTGAGATAGGAGAGCGTTGAGTTGGGTAACCGTTTGAGTTTAAGCCAAAGTCATCGTTTTGAGATACACCATCAACAACGAACGTGTTAAAGCGTGGGTTAATACCCGCAACACTCATTGAGATACCATCAGTACCTACAACAGCCATTGGGTTTTGGCGTAATACATCTTTAAGGTCACGGTTAATACCTGGAGAGTTAGCAATATCCTTAGCACCAAATTCGCTGTTGCTTCCAGCACTGCGGTAATAGTTTGCATTGCCCACAACACCGATACGCTCCATATCACCTTCAGCTTGAAGAGTACGGTTATAACGTAAGGTTTCACCAACATTTAAAAATAAGTCTTGCTCTAAATCATCCGCAAATTCTTCTGAATCTACTTTAATGATATATGGACCACCAACACGAAGACCACGAGCAGCAAACGTACCGTCAGCACCAACAGCAAGCTCAGTAACGGTGCCTGTTGGTTCATGAATGATAGTAATTGTTGCATCTGTTACAGCATTTCCTTGAGGGCCAACAATCTGACCTCGGATATTTGATGCAGTATCGGCTGCCATGGCAGGTAGAGAAACACCCATAGCAAAGCAAGTCGCTAGCGCTAAGCGACTGATTTTATTGTTTAACATTTTCAGACCCCTGAAATACTTTTATATTTTAATTTGTTTGCTAGTTAAGCTAGCTTTTAATATGAAGCCGTAGAGTAAAAACTTCAGGGCGGATTTTATAACCAATTTGTTTCAAAATCATGTCATTCTTGAACTATTTTTCAACAATATCTAAACTACTTGCGTCAAATTTACTTCACAAATTTAACCAACCCCTTACTTGGTAAGGGTTCATGGTTGTTTTGTCACAAAAATTTAATTTGAAAAATATATGATAAAACGACCTCACTCACTCGATTTAGCATGCCGTACTAGGGTCAAAGCCTGTTAAATCGCTTTTGGAATAATAATAATGAAACCTGCAGTAATTCTTTTCAGTGCAACACTTGCGCTCAGTAGCCTTGTCAGCTCACCAGTTCATGCTTGGGGCCAAAATGGTCACCGTATTATTGGAGAGTTAGCACAAAACAACCTTTCTGCTGTCGCACAAGATAAAATCAATCAAATAACGCAAGGTGAATCTTTAGCACAAATGTCGACCTGGCCAGATGAAATCCGTTCAGATAAAAACTGGCATCACGCATCACCATGGCACTATGTATCAATTGCTGACGACGAAACTTGGGACACAGTCAAAAGAAACCCGAAAGGCGATATTATTGAAAGCCTTGAGCGTTTTGAAAAAGTGTTGAAGGATCCTAAAGTTAGCAATAAAGATAAGCGTGACGCATTAGCATTTTACGTTCACTTTGTCGGTGATATTCATCAACCATTACATGTTGGCCATAGCCACGATCATGGCGGTAATAAGGTCAAGTTAAAATGGTTTGGTGAAGACACAAACTTGCATAGTGTTTGGGATAGTAAGCTGGTTGATCATAAACAGCTTAGCTACACCGAATACACAAAATTCATTGAACGTATCTCAGATAAAGACATCAAGAGTTGGGTCGGAAAAAGCTATTATGACTGGGCTGATGAGTCAAAAACATTGCGTGAAGCAACCTATGAATTAGAAAAAAACCGCGACGACCAACCAGACTTACGCTGGCAGTATATTTTCGATCATACGCCAACAGTTGAATTACGTTTACAGCAAGCAGGGATCCGTCTTGCAGAAAAGTTAAATATTATTTTCAGTAAATAATTGTAATGCTTGTTATGTGAATAAAGAGTGTCATATTAAGATAATTCTGTCGTCATTGAACTGAAATTTATTCTTCATATTTTTACAAGCCGCGTTATTACATAGCTTATTACGTATAAAAAGAGCCACTCATTTGAGTGGCTCTTTTGTTTAACACTGACTGTTAAATGAAACGTTCTAGTTAGTCAGCTTGCAGGCACTGACTCACTTTACCGTCATTAACGTTCAAATACATGGAACTTATCAATACCAAATGATTTACCTTCGGCGTGACACGTTGAACAAGATTCCATTGTAGGTTGTAAATACCAATCAGCTACAACTTCAGCGTCAATCTCACCACCGTTTTGCTCCATATGATTCAGCGCAGAAGCTGAATCATGACAAGCGTAACAGTTGGCAGTGATTGGGCTAGCCATTTTAGTATCATCACCACCGTGGAAGGCTTTAGCGCGCATGTATTGATTAGGTATTGCATATAAATCAATACCATCAGCGTGACAAGAAACACAGTTATCCGCATTTAACTCTGTTGCAGAGTTAGGGATAGGATTACCGTCTTCATCAGTCTTAAGTAACTCACTACCTACACCCCAGTGCATGCTATGGACCATAGGACCAAAGCCAGGAGCTGAACCTGCTGAGTTACGGTCTTGACCATTGTTATGACATGCTACACAGTCGTAACCGCCTTCACTGTATCCACCATTTTTATGGTAATTAGTTTCGTTGTTATGACAAGTACTGCAGCTATCAGTTGTTACTGCATGACGACGGTCATAATCAGTTACTTCTCCATCAGCGATAGCAAACACAGGAGAGTAACTGGTAAATGTCACACCGTCATATGAAGGATCATCACCGTGAGCAAATGTGACGCGAGAGCTCGCCATAATTTGTGGTGCATTGATACCAAAACTTGATGCGGCATAACACATGGTTTTAGTACCATCGCCTTTAAAGCTGGCTTCATAAGAATTGGTTTCACGGCCAATGATAGATTTATTGTTATAACCATGCATGTAACCGCCTGCATAGCTTAATGTTCCATCATTATAAAGCGTTTCGATATCTAACATGCTTTCGCCTTGGTAAAGGCTAAGATCGGTACAATAGGTAACACCAGAGTCCGTAGTGTAGATATCAGATAGGACTGTAGAATGGTCATTTCTATCAGCTTGTCGTTCAACTAAACCGATACCTGAAAGTGATGCATGGAATTCACGGGCATCAAAGTCATTCATCGCCATCACAATGCCGCTAGCAGCATCTGTTGAGTGACAATCGCTACAACCATTTCCTGCAATACTGGTATTAATCACTGGCTCAGCATGACAGGTATAACAGTTAGCAACCTCAAAGTCTTTTTCAAACTTCTGATGATTCACGTGACCGATTTTCTGTAATGTGTTGGTGGCATATCCGCCATTTTCTTCAGCTTGAGAAACGTTGTTATGACACACTAAACAACCTGCAACAAAATCAACCTCGCCTTCAACATTAATTGCTGTGTAGCTAGGATGCTTCATGCTAGAAGTGCCATAATCCACGTGACAGCTATAACAAGTTTCTGTCGTGCTGGTATGGATCATTTCAGGCTTATCCACCACCATAGGCTGTGAACGAGCGATTTCTGTTTCGCTATCTCCGCCTACACGTAACCAAACGATACCCTCTGAGGCTGCCGTCACAGCTGGCATAGCAGCAATAAACTCATAATGCCCATCACCGATAGCTGTCAATGATGACCCTTCTTTAGTGGAATCTGTATAGCCACCGACATTGCCATCACGATTTAACACCACACCACGGTCAGTTTTTTCAGCAAATTTAGCTTCTGCTTTACCTAAACCATTGACTAAAACGCCATCTTCGTTCGTCACTTCAAATTCGTAGCGAACTTGGCCTTCCTCAATCGCATGCGAAATCATAGTGATATGGGTAATATCAGCGGATTCTGTTACTGGTGGATTAGGTCCTGGACCTGGTTCACCTGGTGCGCCATCTGCACCGTCTTTTCCATCATCAGCACAACCAGCAATCCCCATCGCTGCTGCAACAACGAAGGCTAATCTGCGTTTCGTTAAATGTTTCATCATCACTCCGAATAGTTTAATTACTACTTTTTAGGTAAACACCTGATTGGCATAGTAGGGACTAACCGCTTTATCTGGAGTGATTAAGCTCACGAAAATTTATTGATTAAACAGCAGAAAAGAGCCTTTGTGATTAAATTATGAATGAAATCAGAATCAACTTATCTGTAATTTGATTACTGGAAATGCAAGAACAATATAACTACTTTAAAATTATACACTTGTATCAAAAAGAAACTAAAAAATGTAATAAACAACGAGTGTAATTAGCAATAAAAACATAAGCATTATTACCTTTAAATACTAAATTAACCTCGTTTTTTGACCCGTTAACCAATAAAAAAGCCACTATATAAAATAGTGGCTTTTTTCAACTTATGACAATTATCTTAGCAGGGATAACATTGTCGTTAAGTTACTCTTAGCGTTCAAAGTTATGGAACTTATCAATACCGAATGACTTACCAGTATCATGACATGTTGCACAAGACTCTGAAGTACCTTCAGTGAACCATTCTGTCGTTGATGGTACATTCAACTCACCACCATTTTGCTCCATGTGGCTTAACGCTGAATCAGAGTTATGACATGCAAAACAGTTTGCAGTGATAGGGCTCGTCATTACACCAGCAGTACCGCCGTTATACGCTTTAGAAAGCATGTATTGGTTAGGTACATCAGCTAGGCTTACACCATCAGCATGACAAGAGACACAGTTATCGGCATTCAAGCTTGCTGCTGAGTTCGCTTCTGGCGCTTTATCACCTAACTCGTTACCAACACCCCAGTGCATGCTGTGAACCATTGGGCCGAAACCAGGACCAGACAATGCGCCTGTGCGATCTTGACCATTGTTATGACAAGCAACACAATCTAAACCGCCGTCACCGTAGCTACCGCTCTTATGGTAGTTAGTGTCGTTGTTGTGACAAGTCGTACAGCTGTTTTCATCGATAGTATGACGACGACCCCAATCTTGTACTTTTTCAAAGTTGATTGGGTCAACTACATCACTGTATCCAGTGAAAGACACACCGTATTCATTATCGCTATCAATCCAATTGGTATCAGCAATCGTAATACGTGAGCTGGCAGACAAGTTAGCAAGTTCATAACCCGCAGTTAGCGCGCCGTAACATACTGAACGTGAGCCGTCAGCATTTTCAATGTAGCCTTCTGAACCATGACCAATAACACGTGCAACAATAGAATCATTGTAGTAGTTGTTAATGTAAGCACCACCATAAACAACTTCATGCGCAGCATACATTTCACCAATGTTTAATTGCACCGGTGTTTCACCAGAGTTATCAAACAATGCAATATCAACACAGTAACCTGATGTCCAAGCTACATCTTTGTGATCAATCCACTCATCCATTGTAGGGTTAAAGTATGGCGCACTAGTTGTAGTGTAATGATTTGCACGAATTTCTTTACGCTCTTCTAAACCAATTTTAGAAGATTGGAAATGGAACTCACGAGCATCAAAATCATCGGCTAATACAGTGGCAGCACCTGAACCATCAGATGTATGACAATCTGAACAACCATTACCAGCAATACTGGTATTCATCACAGGCTCTGCGTGACAGGTGTAACAGTTAGTTGGGGTAAAATCTTTTTCAAATTTTTGGTGATTAATGTGACCAAGCTTTTGCATGGTATTTTTCGCATACCCACCGGTATCAAGTGAGGTACCATCTTCAGCAACATCACGTGGAACATTGTTGTGGCACACCATACAGCCACCAACAAAATCAACTTCGCCATCAATGTTTTGTGCGACATATTTCGCATGCTTAATATCTGAGGTGGCGTAATCAACGTGACATGAATAACAAGTTTCAGTTGTTGAGGTGTGGGTCATTTCTGGCTTATCAATAATGATATACGGTGAATCAGCAATATCGCCACCGCCCACTTGTAAGCGAATTAATCCTTCTGTATCTGCTTGTACAGCTGCCATTGGAGCAACGAGCTTATATTGCCCGCTGTCAACTTCTGTAATAGTTGCACCTTCAGTAGCATTATCGCCACCAAACGTTGCACTACCACCGACACTACCGTCACGGCTACGTTGAATACCGCGATCTGTCTTAGCAGCTAAGTAAATACCTGCATTTTCAAGACCCGTAATCGCAACGCCATCTTCATCAGTTAAGTTAAACTCTACTGTCACTTGGCCTTCTTCAACCATATGAGCAATATACTCAACATTGGTTACTGTAGACACTTCAGTAACTGGTGGAGTAGCGGGTTCACCCGGTGCACCATCTTCGCCATCAGCACCATCTTTACCGTCATCAGCACAACCTGCAATCCCCATTGCAGCCGCGACAACGAAAGCTAATCTTCTTTTCGTTAAATGCTTCATCATCATCTCCTATTGCCCATTACCACTTTGTAGGTACAGGTCTATTTTTATACTAGGCATTTCTTGCTCGCTAAATAGTGACAATGATCACGACTGAATTAACACGAAGCTGATTAACACTTTTTAATGTTCAAAGTTTGACTCAGATCTAAATAACTACATCCTTATATAAATAACAACAATGGCAACAGCAGACTAAACCATTGTTTTAAAAGGATTTACAACTAATTAAATAATTTAACAAACAAATTAAATCTTATTATTCAGTAGCTTAACCTGCATTTATAGTAAGTAAAGGCCTATTTACTCTATAACTGAAATTACAATTAAGTTTAAATTAAGTTAATTTTAAGGTTTGAAGTTGAGCTCAAAAATCAGTCAATGACATTATGTTGCTTTAGCAAGCACCGAAAAAGAATAGAATATGAAATTCAAACCTGCCAATTGACAGATGAAATAGAAAGGCAAAAATGAAAAAAGCCACTATTTCTAGTGGCTTTTTATTATTTATGATTGCGATATTGAGCTTTGCAGGGCCAGATAATATCGCAAGCTATAAAATGTCAGTGATTAACGCTCAAAGTTATGGAACTTATCGATACCCATTGACTTACCAGTGTCGTGACAAGTTGCACAAGACTCAGAAGTACCATTTGTGTACCAATTAGTACCAGCTTCAACATTCAGCTCACCACCATTTTGCTCCATATGGTTAAGCGCTTGCTCACCATTATGACATGCGTAACAGTTTGCTGTAATTGGGCTAGTCATAACGCCTGAATCGCCACCGTTATAGGCTTTTGAAAGCATATATTGGTTAGGAATAGCGTAAAGTTCGATACCATCAGCATGACAAGAAACACAGTTTGCAGCGTCTAGATTTCTTGCTGCTGCATTTTCACCGTCTTCACCAGCTTGGCTACCTACGCCCCAGTGCATGCTGTGAACCATTGGTCCGAAGCCTGGTGCAGAACCTGCAGCATTACGATCTTGGCCATTGTTATGACAAGCAACACAATCTAAGCCACCTTCAGCATAGCTACCATTTTTGTGGTAATTAGTTTCGTTGTTATGACAAGTTGTACAACTATCGTTTGTCACAGCATGACGGCGAGCATAGTCAGTCACATTGTTCAGATCTGCTAAGTCAGCCACTGGCGAGTAACTTGTGAATGAAACACCGTCATAAGAAGCATCTTCACCATGATTAAAGGTGACACGAGAGCTTGCCATAATTTGTGGTGTGTTCAAGTCTAGCGATGGGTGACAGAAGGTTTTAGTTCCGTCGCCTTTGTATGACTCTTCATAAGAATTTGACTCACGACCAACAATTGAATCATTGTTATAGCCATGTAGGTATGTGCTTGCGTAAGTTAATGTGCCATCAGTATATAGCGCTTCAATATCCAGTACTTCTTCGCCTTTGAATAAGGTTAAATCAGTACAGTATTCACCGATATCATTCATGTAAACAGCAGATAATGACGTGCTGTGCTCTTCACGAATAGTTTGACGCTCTGTAATGCCAATTTTTTCAGACTTAACGTGGAATTCACGTGCATCAAAGTCACTGTTAGCAGCTAATAAAGCCATGTTGTCAGACATATCTGTTGTATGACAATCGCTACAACCGTTACCCGCGATGCTTGTGTTAATCACAGGCTCAGCGTGACAGGTATAACAGTTAGTTGCAGTGAAATCTTTTTCAAAGCCATTGTGATTAATATGACCAAGCTTTTGCATGCTGTTGCGTGCGTAACCGCCATCATCTCGAACCACGTTGTTGTGACAAACTAAACAACCTGCGACTAAATCAGTTTCGCCTTCAGTATCGATTGCTGTGTAGCTTGAATGCTTAACGTCTGATGCATGGAAATCAACGTGACAAGACTGACATGTTTCTGTCGTCGTTGTGTGCACGTTTTCAGGCTTGCTAACTACGATGTAGCGAGACTTAGCAATTAAATCACCACCACCTACAGCTAAGCGAATAATACCTTCAGTACCCGCTTCAACATTTGGCATAGGTGCAACAAACTCATAATTACCGTTTTCAAGTACTGTTAAGCTAGCACCTTCAGTTGACTCGCTTGCACTACCACCAACGATAGTTCCTTCGAAATCATCACGACTACGAGCAATACCTTTGTCAGTCATCGCCGCTAATTCTGCGTTCGCTTTTTCTAAGCCAACAATTAGCATGTCTTTTTCGTTTGTGATTTGGAATTCAAAAGTTACTTTGCCATCACCAATTTCATGGTGAATAACGTCGACATTAGTAATCTCTGAGGTTTCTGCTGATGGTGGTGGTGGCGTTACGCCATCTTCGCCATCTTTTCCATCGCTACCACAGCCTGCAATCCCCATTGCTGCTGCGATAACGAATGCTAGTTTGCGTTTCGTTAAATGTTTCATCATCACTCCAATTTCTTATACCACCATTGAGGTAGCTCGGAATCATGTTAGGTATTAACCCAAACTTTATGAGTGATTCATGTCACGTAAGATCTGAACGTTAACAATTTCAATATTCTTTAAATTAAAACCTTGAGCCAGATCTAGTTTAGCTAGAGCTGATATTAACAATTAAAAATCATTCCTCAACCTGCTCGTTATTTACACGCAAACTACGTAACAAGCTGTATCAATCAATGCATTAGACTTAAGGTTCAGTTAATAAAAAAGGCCCTGAGGGCCTTTTCTATTGCTAAAGTAAAACAAATAACTTACGAACAGCAGTCTCGTCGCAAGCTTTTTTTCGGTAACTTATCATAAATAACTTTTGCCATTAACAAGGCCAATACAATCCCAGATCCCGTAGTAACAAAGTGAGGTAATAACTCATGTTCTTCACCAATTTGCGGCATGACAACAAAACCAAAGTGCTCCACAAGATAATTGACTAAGACACCAAAACTTAACGCTACGCCCAACACCCCGCCTAAATAGCCAAATAATGCGCGCTTACCTAGCTCTTTGGTGACAACACCTAAAGTGGCAATATTGGTTGCAGGCCCTGCCATCATAAAGACCAATACAGCCCCTGGTGACACACCAGCTAATAGTAAACCTGCCGCAATCGGTGTTGAGGCTGTAGCACAAATGTACATAGGGACAGATATCAACACCATCACCAACATAGCTAAAATCCCGTCACCCCATTTTGCTAAAAAGTCACCAGGAACAAACGTTTGTACTAACGCAGCAAAAAATAGACCGACTAACAACCACATCGTCGTGTCTCTCACTAAATCCGTTGCCGCGTAATGCAAACCTGACTTAATCCTTGACAATACTGACTCGTTTTTTAGCTCTGTCGCCATATCTTTTGTTGACTCGCAGCAGCTTTCAGCCGCATGTTCATGCGTGTCATTGTTGTCACTGACTGCAGCGTGATCTGTCTTAGTGGCACAGCAGCTTTTAGCAACTGTAGCCACTTTTTCGTTAATTGTATTATCTGTCTTACCCCCGCAACAACTACTCGTGCTCGGGATCGCTTCAACGTTGTCTTTGTTGCTAGAACAGCAACTGCTTGATGCCGGTTTACTTTGCGCCTTAGAACTACAACAGCTTGTTTCAGGAGCCTTAACCTCAGCGGCTTTTGAACTACAGCATGAGGACACCACTTCACCCGCGGTACCTAAATCATTCTCTTCAGCATTTTTTGCAACCTTTGATGAAGCCTTAGCCTCACTCACCTCATCTTTATCATCTCGACCAACCAATAACCCTGCCACAACGGCACTGGTAATTGCAGCAATAGGACGAATGATTGCCATAAAAGGCCCAAGTAAAACGTAAGATACAGTAACAGAATCAACGCCCGTTTCTGGGGTCGACACTAAAAATGAAGTCGTAGCGGCCTTAGAGGCACCGCTGCGACGAAGCCCCACGGCAGCAGGAATGACACCACACGAACATAACGGCAATGGCGCACCTATCACTGCGGCTTTAACCACGGTTTTAACCCCATGACCACCTAATTGCTTTTGCATCCATGCCATAGGCACAAACACTTTTAATAATCCGGCTAACACCAAGCCAAGTAATAACCAAGGCGCTGACTCTAAAAATAATTCTACAAAGTTAGTGAATAACATCTCTTGCCCCACTATTTCTTGCCACTAAGGATTGTGTACTACAGCATGATGTTCAGATTTTGGCTGTAATTCTTTATCTGATGACTCTAATGCTTCTAATATAGAGCAGTGTTCGGCGCTTTCAGGCCCGCCACAACATGCCTCTGACAATTTACTCAACGAACTCGCAAAGAACTCCAGCTCCGCTATCTTTGCTTGTACTTGCTCCAACTTGATATCGACCATGCCTTTAACATCAGCACAAGCCCAATTGGACTTATCCAGTTCAATAGACAACAACTCAGCAATATCACTTAAACTAAAGCCCACCGCTTTGGCTCGAATAATAAATCGCAGCTTTTCGGCGTCGTCTTGGTTATACAGTCGATAGCCAGAATCAGAACGATTCGAAGGGGCTAATAAACCATGTTTTTCATAAAAACGAAGCGTATCCGTTTTCACATCAAATAACGTCGCGAGCTCACCAATTCGATACATATCGTTACCTGCAAAGTTAGAATCTATATCAGTGTAATGTCATCATTATAAACCTTGGAGTTTAATCCAAGGTCAAGGGTTTTATAGAATAAAAAAGCCCCCGTACTTTGTTCTTATTTCAATATTGTGAAATCGCGCAGAAATTTCCCGAAATAAAACAGATTACGTTAAAATACGCGCGCTCGAGTACGGCTCACTAATAAAATAAAAACGAGATGTGCATCGTAGGAACTTTGGCAAAGCTGATTTAACAAACTCAGCTTTGCCAAACTTCCTTAAATAAATAGTGGACACTGTACCTACATGAATACTGTCAGACCTATTCGTCGCGCGCTGTTAAGCGTATCTGATAAAACTGGAATGCTTGAGTTTGCTAAAGCATTACATGAGCAAGGCGTAGAGCTACTTTCTACTGGTGGCACTGCTAAATTACTTGCTGATAATAATATCCCAGTGACCGAAGTTTCTGACTACACAGGTCATCCTGAAATCATGGATGGTCGTGTTAAAACACTTCACCCTAAAGTGCATGGCGGCATTCTAGCTCGTCGTGGTATCGATGAAATCGTGATGGAACAAAATGCCATCAAACCAATCGACTTAGTTGCCGTTAACCTTTACCCGTTTGCTTCTACAGTGGCAAAAGAAGGTTGTACTTTGGCTGACGCCGTTGAAAACATCGATATCGGTGGCCCAACCATGGTTCGCTCAACAGCTAAAAACCACAAAGACACCACGATTGTGGTTAACGCAAGTGATTACGACCGCGTGATTGCAGAAATGCAAGCCAATGAAGGCAGCACAACACTTGAAACTCGCTTTGACTTAGCTATTGCAGCATTCGAGCATACAGCAGCTTATGACGGCATGATTGCGAACTACTTCGGTACTATGGTACCAGCACACAGTAAAGATGAGTGCCACGAAGATTCAAGCTTCCCACGTACCTTCAATACTCAGCTGATCAAAAAGCAAGATTTACGCTACGGTGAAAACAGCCATCAAAAAGCGGCATTTTATGTTGATGCACACATTGATGAAGCATCAGTTGCCAGCGCAACTCAGCTACAAGGTAAAGCGTTGTCTTACAACAACATTGCTGATACTGACGCAGCTCTTGAGTGTGTTAAAGAATTCGACGGTCCTGCATGTGTTATCGTTAAGCATGCTAACCCATGTGGTGTTGCACTAGGCGACACCATTTTAGAAGCTTACGATCGCGCATTTAAAACTGACCCTACATCAGCATTTGGCGGCATCATTGCGTTTAACCAAGAGTTAGATGCAGACACTGCGAAAGCCATTGTTGACCGTCAATTCGTTGAAGTGATTATTGCCCCTAAAGTCAGTGCAGCAGCACGTGATATCGTTGCAGCAAAAGCAAACGTACGTTTATTAGAGTGTGGCGAGTGGAATACTAAAACCACCACTCAAGACTTTAAGCGCGTTAATGGTGGCTTATTAGTGCAAGACCGTGACCAAGGTATGGTTGATGTCGCTGACGTTAAAGTGGTATCAAAAGTACAACCAACAGCAGCACAACTTACTGATTTAATGTTCTGCTGGAAAGTCGCTAAATTCGTTAAATCTAACGCGATTGTTTACGCCAAAGATGGCATGACTATCGGTGTGGGCGCAGGTCAAATGAGCCGCGTTTACTCAGCTAAAGTAGCGGGCATTAAAGCCGCTGATGAAGGTTTGGTTGTTGAAGGCTCAGTGATGGCATCTGATGCATTCTTCCCATTCCGTGACGGTATTGATGCAGCCGCAGCAGCGGGCATCAGCTGCATCATCCAACCGGGTGGTTCAATCCGCGATGAAGAAATCATTGCCGCAGCAGACGAGCACGGCATTGCTATGGTGTTCACCGGAATGCGTCACTTCCGTCACTAAATAGCATTTGAATAGAGCAGCCTCATTTGGCTGCTTTTTTCGTTTAAAGAACATGATAATTTTTACCAAATTGAATATAAAAAAGGTGAATAAAGATGCAGGTACTTGTAATTGGCGGCGGCGGACGCGAACACGCACTAGCTTGGAAAGCAGCTCAATCAGCTCAAGTTGAAAAAGTTTTTGTTGCTCCTGGCAACGCAGGCACATCTTTAGAGCCAAAATTAGAAAACGTCGACATTAAAGTTGAAGCAATTTCAGAATTAGTGAAGTTTGCCCAAGACAACAAAATTGAATTAACCATTGTTGGCCCAGAAGTGCCTTTAGCACTTGGCGTTGTTGATGCCTTTAACGAAGCAGGTTTACCTATCTTTGGCCCAACTCAAGGTGCAGCGCAACTTGAGTCTTCAAAAGCCTTCACTAAAGACTTTTTAGCTCGCCACAACATCCCAACGGCTGACTACTCAAACTTCACTGAAATTGACGCAGCGAAAGCTTACTCTGTTGAGTTAACTGCTAAAACAGGTTTCCCTGTTGTGATTAAAGCTGACGGTTTAGCTGCAGGTAAAGGCGTGATTATCGCGCAAGACCAAGCTGAAGCCGATGCTGCAATTGAAGATATGCTAGCAGGCAATAAGTTTGGCGAAGCGGGTTCTCGCGTTGTTATTGAAGAATTTTTAAAAGGTGAAGAAGCCAGCTTTATCGTCATGGTCGATGGCAATAACATCTTAGCTATGGCATCAAGCCAAGACCATAAAGCCCGTGATAATGGCGATTACGGCCCGAACACAGGCGGCATGGGAGCATACTCACCAGCGCCAGTGGTCACGCAAACCGTACACGACTGGACAATTGCTAACGTTATCCGTCCAACGGTTGATGGGATGGCAGCAGAAGGCAATGTTTACACAGGCTTCTTATATGCTGGTTTAATGATTGCACCTGATGGCAGCGCAAAAGTACTAGAGTACAACTGCCGCTTTGGCGACCCAGAAACGCAGCCAATCATGATGCGTCTACAATCAGATTTAGTTGAACTTTGTTTAGCCGCCACCCGTGGTGAGCTTGATAAAGTGACCGCTGAATTTGATTCACGCGCAGCAGTCGGTGTGGTACTAGCTGCAGGCGGATACCCTGATGCCTACCGCAAAGCAGATGTGATTGACGGTTTATCTTTAGGTGATAACAACGCCAAAGTATTCCACGCAGGCACCGCCATGAAAGACGGTCACGTTGTCACAGCAGGCGGCCGCGTATTATGTGCAACAGCACTCGGTAACACAGTGACAGAAGCACAAAAAGCGGCATATGGTTTAGTCGATGCCATCCACTGGGATGACGTCTACTTCCGTACAGATATTGCATACCGTGCGATTGCACGTGAGCAAGGTAAAGACTAACTCGTTAATTAGCTTGTTGTTGAAGCTATGAAATAAAATCCCTGTGATAGCAGTCAATGCTAAAAGTCACAGGGATTTTTTTTGATTAATTATCGATAGTAAAATTTTAATATTTATTAATTACGGGTAAATAAAACTCTGAAGATGAATATTGATAGAATAGAAACAATGATATAACTTGGGAAAACATACATAAAAATATAAGGCGCAATATCCATCCTTTGCTCTTCATGCAGCAATGGAGATACTAAATAATTATAAAACCCTAAAAAAATCCCTATGTTAAAAATGGAATTTACAATGATAAAAGTAACTTTCTTAATCAAACTATTCATAATTATCACTTAATTTCCCAAAAATGGATTTCTTTGCTTTTATTGAAATCAGAAACTGTCCCAAAAAACTCATAAATTGATCTCATTAACATACCGCTACTGCTTATTTCATCCTTGTTCCATAAGTCAATATGGTCACCACTTTGGTTATTAGTTGTTTCATTTCCTCTTTGCCAATAATCTTTAAAGAAAATTATTCCAGTTCGATTTTTTAAGTCTTTTTGAAAAGTACTAGGTGAAATTTTTCAACCTTATGGAGTCCACCTATATTAGAAGAAGTTAACCATTTAGCCATTTCTTCAGCTCTTAAAATATGCTTAGTTCCTGAATGTGACCAACACTTTGCGGCCTTAGCGCTTGATGTAGAAACACCAACATTAATTAAAGCTTCACTTAGTAATATTGCACAATAATTGTCAAAAGGTGCAGAGCTTGTTTCTTGCTTATTTTGACACCGAGCTTTCATTAAGCTTTTCTCAGGAAATGATTCCCATAACGTTTTAAAATCTAACAAAATAAATCCCTTTATATTATTTTGATTATTAATCAGTGAATTATAACCTGCCATTTTTTTATCTTTACTTCAATTACCCTATGTAGCTATTACTCAAGTAATCACATCCCAATTAACTAGAATAATGTAGACCTTCCACCAAATGCTTACCTTGAAATAGTCGACTAAATTTAACTCTCTCAGAGCAAATAAATATCCAACCATAAAGCGCCACGACTTTTCGGCCAATAGTCCGCTTATTTAATACCCCTGTAGATATTGAATAATGTATCTAAGTTCATAGCTTCGACTTAACCAATTGCCTGCCGCAGGCTTTTGTACAGATTCATCTAAGACACGCTTCAAGTACGTCCATCTAAGCTCTGCGAAAACATCCATGTTTTCGAAGGTCTTAGACGCATCTGCACTGGGATTATTACCTCTTCGATTTAACTTCATTTGGGTATTCTAAAAACTCAAGCATAGAGCCTGAAGCCACCATTTGGCTTGAGTGCATCAAAAAAATCGCGTGAGTCCTGACATGGATGTCAGGCTAGCTTTCGAGGGGAAGGGACGCCCCATTGGAAGCGTTAGGGATTTTGAAGATGGACGAAGCGGAATACAAACGATGTAACAAGTTAAAATCATCCCCATTGAAATATTTCGCTTTTCAGAAAGTTTCGTAGGGGCGGCTAGGGATATCGAAAAGGGAAAAGCTGTTGTTTCCCTTTCGTCTGGTGTGGGCGAAGCGCCACGACTTTGATCTTATTAAAGTAAACGAAAAAATTCACTAAAAATGAGTTTTTACAAACAATCGAATCTAAGTAAATATGCACTTATATCACCGCAAGTGAATAGCTAACCTATTAGGGTAATTTATTAATCAATCTGGCCTATTCACTATTCTCAGAGAGCAAGTGATCACACTGCCAAAACATCGACTTACCCCTTATATCTATGGCAGGATGTCGGCCAGTCACAAATTAACAACAAATAATACCGACTGTTTACAAAGCAAGAAAATAAAACAAAACCCCAATAAAAATAACTCTAGGGATCGCTTTATGTCTGACTCTCAACTCAAACAACCTAGTTTGTTTGACGCCCTTGCACCTGTTATCGCCCTTATCACCATGCTGGGCGCTGCGGTGTACCTTTTCTCTTCTGATAGCTCATCAGGAGCAAACCAAATTGCACTGATTCTCGCCGCTTGCATTGCCATTTTAATTGGTTACAAAAATGGCTACAGCTGGAACCAAATGGAACGTGGGATCATTAAAAGTATTGGTGTCGCAACTGGCGCTTTACTGATCTTATTTACTGTTGGCTCCCTAATCGGTACTTGGATTTTAGCCGGCACAGTGCCGACAATGATTTACTACGGTATGCAAATCCTCCATCCACAATATTTTTATGCCGCCAGCTGTATTTTATGTGCCGTTGTCGCTATAAGCATCGGTAGTTCGTGGACAGTAGCAGGTACTATTGGTATTGCCCTTATTGGTATCGCTTCAGCGATGGGTTTAGATATCAATATCACTGCAGGTGCAATCATCAGTGGCGCTTATTTTGGCGATAAAATGTCACCATTATCTGACACAACCAATCTAGCTCCTGCCGTTGCTGGCTCAAATATCTTTAGTCATATTAAGCATATGACTTGGACCACTGTGCCCAGCATTATTATTGCCTTAATCGTGTTTACTTTTTTAGGTTTATCAGCCGATGTATCCAGCTTTAACTCGGAACTAGGTGGTACGCTGACATTACTAGAAAATACTTACCAACCTGGGTTGCATTTATTACTACCATTATTAGTTGTGCTCTTTTTGGCAAATAAGAAAATGCCCGCCTTTCCAACCGTGATTATTGGTACCTTAGCGGGTGCTATCTGCGCAGCCATTTTCCAGTTTGATAATGTGATTACTTACGTTAACGACCCACAGTTATTACCAGTAATTGCCATCATTAAAGGCATT
Organism: Shewanella sp. UCD-FRSSP16_17; assembly: GCF_001675935.1. Classification (NCBI taxonomy): domain Bacteria; kingdom Pseudomonadati; phylum Pseudomonadota; class Gammaproteobacteria; order Alteromonadales; family Shewanellaceae; genus Shewanella; species Shewanella sp. UCD-FRSSP16_17. The sequence continues at coordinate 123,424 of NZ_LZFV01000024.1, read as the reverse complement.
TGGATTGCGATGTTTGATGGTTATGTGGCTAATACTGGCGATACCGTGCTCGACAATCTATTAAGCCGTGGCGGCATGAGCAGTATGGTGACAACAGTCTGGTTAATATTGTGTGCTATGGCTTTTGGCGGCGTGATGGAAGTGACAGGCTTATTAGCTCGCTTACTTGAAAGCATCATGAATTTAGTGACAGGCACCAGCAGCTTAATTATCACCACTCTTGGGGTCTGTATTGGCGCTAATGTGATTACTGCCGACCAATATATTGCCATCGTATTACCCGGTAGAATGTTAAAAATGGAATATCAAAAGCGTAAACTTGCACCTGTCAATTTAAGCCGCTCTTTAGAAGATTCAGCAACTGTCACTAGCCCGCTGATCCCCTGGAATACTTGTGGCGCCTTTATGGCAAGTACCCTAGGCGTGGCGACTATCGCATACCTACCCTACGCTATTTTTAACTTAGTTTGTCCGTTTATCAGTGCGTCTTATGCCTATTTCAATATTAAAATTGAGCCATTAGATGAATCAACGCTCAATGAAGAAATTCAAGCAAGCTAGCCTTGATGATATCGATGTATAAAATCAGTATTAACCGAATTTATCTTTGAGCCAGCCATAATGATAATAACCCCATTGCCCTAGCCGTCTTGCTTTTGCAAACGGCATCTGTGGTAATGGGGAGTTATACAAAGGTAAGTTCGGTAAGGTTTCTCCTGCAATACTTTGTGCCAGTCTAAAGGCAGCTTGAGCGCTAAATGATACGCCGGCGCCGCAATAACCCAAACTGTAACCAACGCCATTTTTACCGTAAACATGGGGCATGTCATCCATTGATGCTGCTATCCACCCCGTCCAGTTATAAGCAACCTTCTTTCGGCTCAGATGTGGAAAGCACTTATCCATCGCAAGTTTCAAACGCTGACCATATATCGGCTTAGCCGCGTCCTTGCCCCATACGGCGCCACGGCCTCCAAACAATAAACGGTTATCGGGCAGCAATCTAAAGTAATACTTTAATATTCGCGTATCCATGGTCACTTGGTGACTATGTAAACCTGCCGCTTTTAGCTCATCTGCAGTTAATGGTTCAGTGACGATAATATTGCTCAGTATCGGTAAAAACTTATCATCTATTCTTTGGTTCAGCTGCTTAGGCGAATAAGCATTACCCGCCATGATCACCTTATTGGCTAACAGTTCACCTTGATCCGTTACTAAACGGTGCTTTCCATTTTCTTCTATCCAGTCACGCACACAGGATTGCTCGTTTATGGTTATTCCCTGTTTTTCAAGCATGGACTTATAGCCCAGTAATAGCTTAAGAGGGTTAATCCCAAAGCCATCATTCAGCCTTAACGCACCATAAGCTTGATGATGGTTAAGGTACTGCTCTCTAAAGTGTTCAGCAGTAATAAACTCGGCTGTAAAATCGCTGCCTTGGGCCATATTTTTTTGAATATATTCGGCTGCCGCTTTAAGGTTTTTTAACGCTTTTGGATTATGAGCGACCTTGAGATAACCTTTATCTTGTGGCTCACACTGAATGTGATGTTGCTGTATTAATCCTTCAACTCGACTTACCGCTTGACTAAATTCACTGTAGATCCCGCGCGCAGTGTCTAGATCCCAACGTTCAGCCATTGCTGAATACCCCAAACGACCAGACCCTTTTAATACAAAACCCGCATTGCGAGCGCTAGCGCCAAACCCCACTTGATTAGCCTCAAGCACACGACAATCAATGTGGTATTGTGTCGCTAAATAATAAGCCGTCAATAGACCAGTATAGCCGCCGCCAATAATAGCAACGTCTGTTTGCTGAGAACCTTTGAGCGAGGGAAGTAATGCGGGTAATGATTGTGTGATCGCCCAGTAGCTATGCGCAAAAGGCTGCTTAGCAGGTGATTGATTAATTAAGGGATCATACAAAGCTTGAGGCATGTTGGGTACTCGTGGTTAACACCAATGTGGTCATACAGAGAAATGTTAAAATGAGTTATTTAGTTAAACTCAATCACCATTTCACAGGCTGTACAGTGGCAATCATCGCCACATATCACGCACAGATAATCACTGTTGTCTTGCTGCTGGTTCCATCGACTCGGATGCTCTTTAATCAATTTACCGCCAGCATGAGTAAAGTAGCCCACTGCTGAATTTTTAGGGCTTTGTTTCCACAAATGACTCACTCCAGCTGTCGCACCTTGCGCTTTTACTGCTTTGATAGAGGCTTGTAGTAGTTGCGAACCTATGCCTTGCCCTCTAAGCTCTTGAGCCACTGTATTGCACTTGAAGTAACACATTTGATCGGGTGAAACTGGCCATTTTTGTGGTGTACACCAATTATCAATTGGCCAATTGCCCGCTGCATAGGTCAGTCTAAACCCAGCTATTTTTGATTGTTCTTGCGCCTGATGTACCGATGATAATTGTTCATTTTCTGCGATAAAATGGGCATTAATATTATTTTTTATTCCCATTTGATAAATATTTTCCAGCGAAGGCATGTCTAAGTAACCTTCACCATGCACTAAATTACCTAGCTCAATAACCTGTTGAAAATCTTCAGGAGTTAGTGTTCTTATTATCATTTTCACACCCTAAAATTTTACTATTCACCATCACGATAACACAAAAAAATCGCTCAAATAAACGATGTTAAACTTTTGTGATAATTTAGCGATAACCCAGTGAGATCCCTTTGTCAGAATCATTATCAATCAAACAAAAGGAGCTCTGTTATGAAATCATCAGTCTTAAAGACATCAACACACAAAAATTTATCAGTCAAAACCAGCTTGTTAACCCTTGGATTAGTTGCAGGCGGAATATTTAGTGCTCAAGCATCTGCAGCTGATTTAGAAATTAGTGTCGTTAACCTAACCCATGGTAATCATTTCACCCCGCTACTGATTGCTGCTCATGATACTGACAGTCACCTTTTCCATGTCGGTGAAATGGCCACACCAGCCTTACAAAAAATGGCTGAAGGCGGCGATGTTGGTGATTTAGATGCCGCCGTAATGGGTGCTGGTGGTTTTACCGCTGTTAACCCTGCAATGGGATTATTAGCCCCTGGCGCGAATGTAAGTGAAGTGATGCTCGACTCTATGGATATGACACATTTATCGATTGTGGCAATGGTATTACCAACCAACGATGCTTTTATTGGTTTAGATAGCTGGGAAATTCCGACTGAGGCAGGCAGCTACACTGTGTATTTAAATGCATATGATGCAGGTACAGAAGCCAACGATGAAATCGTCAATGGCGGCGGCATGTCAGGTGTTCCAGGTATTCCAGCTGCTCCTGGCGGTGACGGAGGTATGAATGGTACTGGTGTTATGGATGGTTCTACTAATGCTTATGTTCACACTCATCCAGGTGTGCTTGGCGATACTGATGCAGTAGGCGGTGCCAGTGATTTAGACAGTCGTATTCATCGCTGGTTAAACCCTGTGGCGAAAGTTGTTGTTACCGTCAAATAAGGGGGAATCGCAATGAGATATTTAACGAATACGTCCAAAAAACGCAGTCATCCATACAGTTTATCAGCCGTAGCACTTATCGCTGTGATTGGATTAAGTGGTTGTTCTGATGACGATGATGACTCACCAACACCGGCACCAGTGACACCAACGCCGCCAGCTGTGGTAATGCAAACATACACTGTCACTGTTACGAATTTAACAGCTAACCAGCCAATGTCTCCCATTGCTATCGCCTCTCATGGTGATGATGTCATGTTGTGGCAGGCCGGTGAAGCAGCCAACGTTGCACTAGAGAAAATCGCAGAAGGTGGTGATGCAGCAGATGTTGCTGCGATTGAAGGCATTACTTCAACCGTCAGTGGCGCTGGTATTTTAATGCCAGGGATGTCAGAAACCATTACCGTGACACTCGAAGAAGCCGATGTAGCCAACCTCACGGTTGCCACTATGTTAGTGAACACCAATGATGCATTTACAGGCTTAAACAGCTATGACATCAGTATGCTCGCAGTGAGTGATTCAGTATCTATGCGTGGCATGGTTTACGATGCTGGAACCGAAGCAAACTCAGAAGCACAAGGCACTATGCCTGGACCTGCTGATGGTGGTGAAGGCTACAACGCTGAACGTGATGATGTTGATTTTGTCCATATCCACCCTGGTGTTATCACTATGTATGATGGGTTAATGGATAGCGTATTAACGCCTTCACATCGTTTTGATAATCCAGCGGTTTCTATCTCGATTAGCCGTACTGAGTAAGTGATGCGAATGCATAGCTAATCAGATTGTTCAGCGATAGATTAAATTCTGTTTGATAACATTATTTAAACAATTTGAAATTTAATCTGCCCAAGTCAGGTCTGCTCAGTAGGGATCTGATTTGGGACATTCTGGATGAACGATAGCACTAAGCATAACGGCCATCAGATAAAGCCGCATATTTTACTTGTGGAAGATGAACAAGACTTAGCAAAACTTATCATGCTCAACTTAACAGCATTAAATTATGAAGTATTTCATGCGACTACGTTAAGTCAGGCAATGCAGATCATCGACACAAAAACGTTCGACCTCATTCTCATGGACAGGATGCTGCCTGATGGTGACGGCATCATGTTATGTCAGCAATTACGAGAAGCAGAAAAGTCATTACCAATAATGATGCTAACTGCAAAAGATTCTGAAGCCGACATTGTTTTGGGGTTAGAAGCTGGCGCTGATGACTATTTAGTGAAGCCATTTAGCGTATTAGAGCTTAGAGCCCGCGTTAAAGCCATGCTAAGGCGCAGTAAGGTTCAACAAGTACAAACTGAGCAATTGGACTTTAATGGGGTCACCATTAACTCAACCACCCGAGAGGTCGTATCCAATAACAGCCCACTTGAACTCACCGCAAGAGAGTTTGATTTACTGTTATTTTTAGCCAAGCACCCACTCCAAGTATTCAGTCGTATGCAATTGCTAGAGGCTGTTTGGGGTTATAACTATGATGGATACGAGCATACGGTAAATAGCCATATTAATCGTTTACGCAGCAAACTTGCCCGCAGTCCAGGTCATCCTGAGCTCGTAAAAACAGTGTGGGGAGTGGGTTATAAATTTTCTCCACCAGAAGCGTAAATGGATTATTTTTCTCTGATGTTACCAAGGCAGGCCAGTCATTATGAATCGACTATTTAATCGACTATTTCTTTCAGCGACATTGGTTGTGCTTATTCTGTTCATGGCGTTATGGCAATGGTTGCAACTCAATCATGAATTTAGTCGTAACCAAATTCAGCAATCTTTGCATCTCGAATTGGCTGAGCATATGGCACATATCAACCCATTACTCTCTCAAGGCATTACTTCTGATGCGGCATTAAAAGAAGCGTTTCATGATTTTATGTTACTTGGGCCCAGTTTTGAGATCTATACACTCGATCCAGAAGGCCGAGTCGTTGCTTATGATGCAAAAGAGGAGAAGATTAAAAAAAACCGAGTGAGTTTAGATAAAATTGAGCAGTTTATTGCACGCCGAGATTTACCTATATTAGGAACAGACCCTCGATCGACTGAAACTGAGAAGATTTTTTCAGTCAGCCCACTTATCACAGAGGATGGCCTTCACAGCGGGTATTTATACGTGATTATTGGCGGTGAAGATTATGACAGCTGGCAGGCGCTGATTAATTCTGAAAATCAGCCTAAACTATGGGGCGCTACGATTGGTTTTTGGGTGATATTTGCCTTGATATTGTTTGTATTATTATTAGGCTTTTTTACCCGTCCAATTCAAAAGTTAGCCAGTGATTTAACGCGTCTTAAAGCGTGTTCGTTTGAAGGGAATTCCTTCGACAGCAGCCTGACTCTCCCAAACCGTTATAACGGTAGCTTAGAAATCAAAAAGCTCAGCGAACATATTAATCATTTACTGCAAGAGCTTAATAATCAACATCAACAAGTTAAACGCCAGCAACAAGCAAAACATGACTTTTTACTGCATTTATCCCACGATTTAAAAACACCGCTCACCTCTTTATTAGGATATATAGATACCTGGTTGCTCTCCCCACCAAATGAGCGCCAACCAGAATACATAGAGTATGCGGCTAACTCAGGGCAAAACTTGCAACAATTACTATCGCAACTGCTTGAGCTTGCAGCACTTGAAAACGGTCAAATTAGCGCTCAAATTAAACAAATCAATTTGCGTGAGTTGTTACTCGATTTGAATCAGACATTTGCTCCTAGAGCTAAAAAGCTGGGAATAAGATTACAATTTAATATTACCGATGAATTACAGGTTTATACCGATCCACAATTGATGCGCAGAATCCTCAATAACCTTGTTGATAATGCGCTCAGATACACCCCTAAAGATGGCACTATTACCATTTACAGTGAAACGTTAAATGGTCAAACTTGGCTTGCAGTAAAAGATACTGGCGCAGGTATGCACAAGCATGAAGTGGACGCTTTAAAACAATTATCAATGCAACAACTTACCTTTTCACCAGAACAACCACTCCCACAATTAGGTGTTGGGCTTGCAATTGTTAGACAGCTCCTTGGGATATTAAAGTGCCGTATAAATATCGACAGTCAACCTGGTACAGGAAGTTGTTTTCATATTGAGCTGCTTTCTTCAAGTCATTGAGTGTTATGTGAGTAATCGTTACTCCGATTTTGATTACTCATTATTTTTTACAAGTTAATGAGCCACTTTTCTACCCATCGCATTTGAATGTTGATAACATAAATTCAACAAGCACCGTCCGTATTAAACGAACAATTATTATTTTAAATCGTTTGCAGGTAGATACAGCATGCACCCAATATATTCAGATGAACTCAACCTTCCTGATGCACCTTTCGATGCTCCTAAACTCAATTATGAAAAGCCCGAAGAAAATAAAAACTTTTGGATAATTGATAATTTCTTTTCTGAAAAGCAAGCAACAGAGATTGCCAATCGCTGTTTCATGAAAAGTAAGTGGAAGCTCGGCAAGCCTTATACTAGTGAGTTATGGCCTGGTATGCGCTCTAAAAACGCCTTGAAGAAAAAAGAGCTCTTACAAGTAGAAAACTGGATAAAAGAAACCCTAAAAGTCGATAAATTATGGGTTGCTGAATCAAACAGTGTCGTTGTTGATACAAACACAGCCATTTTGGTTGGGGCTGATGAAGGAGCGGCAAGGCCTCATGTTGATAATCGGCAGCTTTGTCGATACGGCGCCGTGCTTTTTTTAAGTAAAAATCCTAAACCACACTCTGGAACCTCTTTCTATCGCTTGAAATACGCGAATGAAGCTGCTGGCGGTAATCTAGTACAAAAACCCTATAACAATTTAGTGGATGCGTTAAACACCGACAGCTTACCTCCAAGTGCTTGGTATGAAGACGAAGCCATTGAAAATAAATTTAATCGCCTCATTTTATTCAAAGGCAATATGGTTCACAGCGCCAGTAGTTACTTTGGTAAAGAAAAGAGGGAAAAAAGACTCGCGATTACTTTCTTCTATATGACAGAGGATTAAACGTATAATTGCTCAAAGCATCAAAGCCAAAAACAACAAAGCCAAAAACAACAAAGCCACCTATTTAGGTGGCTTTACGTATCAAGTCAATTAATAACGAACCTTGTATGTCTACAATTAATCGTTATAAATTGATTGATATAAGCTTTTAATTTTGTGGAAGAAAAGACTCGCAATACCCGCAAACAAGCTAATCCACATCAATAATACTGAAGCAACTGTGATGTATTGCCCCATGTAATAATCAGCATTGGCTACATAGATGTAATGGGTGCCAGGAAGCAAAGCAGCAAAAATAGCGAAGAACACTAAAGCAACAATAATTTGAATTTTCATATTTAACTCTCTTTTAGCGAAGGCTACTAGATGTGGCTTCCATCCCATCGTGAAACAAAACTAGTTAGCATAAAATATTTATTCTCAGAATGTGTATAAAATATCAAATTAACTCTCTGAAGAATTTTGCAAAGATCACAAATTAGAATATCTCATATTTACTTTGTGACACATATCACCACACCTTTAACTCGATGATTCATATAAGCTAGTTCAGCTTTAGTCATTCGTCACTTTTTTCACAAATAAAAAAGACGAGCTAAGCTCGTCTTTTTTTACGCATCTTCACGACGCCTCAAACTTCATACCCATTACTTGTGGTATTTAGCCGATAACTCATGCACAGAGTTGATGAACGAACCGGCATGCTCAGGATTAACATGCTGATGAATACCATGACCCAAGTTAAATACGTGGCCAGTACCTTCACCGTAAGATGACAAGATTTGGTCAACTTCTTGATGAATACGCTCAGGTGATGCGTAAAGTACTGATGGATCCATGTTACCTTGAAGCGCAACTTTTTCACCAACACGGCGACGTGCATCACCGATATCAACAGTCCAGTCTAAACCTAGTGCATCACAACCTGTTTCAGCCATAGATTCTAACCATAGTCCGCCACCTTTAGTGAATAAAGTAACTGGTACTTGGCGACCGTCTGCATGACGAGTAAGACCATCAACGATTTTTTGCATGTAACGTAGCGAGAACTCACGGTAAGCATGGTGAGATAATGCACCGCCCCATGAGTCAAAAATCATTAACGATTGAGCACCGTTAGCAACTTGTGCGTTTAGGTATAAGATAACTGAATCAGCTAACTTGTCTAAAAGCATGTGTAGTGTTGCTGGCTCTTCGTAAGCCATTTTTTTGATCTTTTCAAACGTCTTGCTTGAACCACCTTCAACCATGTAGGTTGCTAGTGTCCATGGAGAACCAGAGAAACCAATTAATGGTACTTCACCTTTTAGTTCACGACGAATGGTGCTAACAGCACGCATAACGTAACCAAGCTCATCTTCAGGATCTGGGATAGCTAGCTTTTTGATAGCGTCGATTGTATCTGTAGGACGCTCGAAACGTGGACCTTCACCGGTTTCAAAATATAAACCTAAGCCCATTGCATCTGGAACAGTAAGAATATCTGAGAATAAAATTGCAGCATCTAAATCATAACGACGAAGTGGTTGTAGCGTCACTTCACATGCTAAATCTTGGTTCTTACAAAGAGACATAAAGTCACCCGCTTCTGCGCGAGTCGCTTTATATTCAGGTAGATAACGTCCAGCTTGACGCATCATCCAGACAGGGGTTCTGTCAACAGGCTGTTTTAATAAAGCGCGTAAATAACGATCATTCTTTAATTCTGCCATGGGGCTTGATTCCTAAACATATAGTGATATCCGCTGGCGCGTAGTTTAGCACTTATGCGATTAATGTAACCAGCAATGCTAAATTAATGTGAAGTAACACCCCAACTAGTATCGAAATTGCTAATGTAATCGTTATCGCGCTCACAATAATACTCATAATTAGGTATAGATTAGGCTAATTGGATAAAAAAGTTGCACCTATTGTTAGCGTTTGGTATAAAAAGTCTGCGCTAGCAAGAACAATCAAGAAGCACGATAAATCGAGCCCTTAAAAAATCTATTTGCCCAGTGATAGCTTGCTATCACTGGGCATTTTTCTTTCTGAACTCCACAGTTTCATTATTTTTTACAATTAAAACGTCCTTCTTCTGGTCGATCCATTCGATCTTTTACAGAAAATAGTTGATCAATAGTCACTTTCTCTCATACATTAAGTGTTATGGATTAGTTGCAATATTGGATTTCGTTATGCTGACAAAACTAGAAAAAGCCGAACAAAAGTGGGGCGGTTCTAACAAGCTTGTCGATCAATGGCTACAACACCGTAGAAATTTACTGATCCAATACTTCAATATTGCCGGTCTAGCCCCTTACACTGCGCCAGAAAAAAGCCTTCCAACCACAGAAACGGTCAAGCAATTTTGTGCACAATTAGTGGACTACGTTTCCGAGGGACACTTTGAAGTGTATGACCAAGTGGTCAACGAATGTGAGAAGTCTGGTGAAAGCAGTAAAGCCCGTGCACAACAGCTACTGCCTCAAATTAGCGAAACAACCGATGCTGCGCTTGACTTCAATGATAAATATACAGAAGTTGAAAGTGACGATGTATTGATGGACTTAGACGCCGATTTATCAAAATTAGCTCAAGCAATGGAAACGCGTTTTGCTTTTGAAGACGAACTTCTTGAGCAACTTTACGAACATCATTCAAAAGCGGCCAGTTAACGCTATTGCCAATTGTATGGGTGCTAGTCATTACCGTTAGCGCTGAGCATTTGCACATAAAATTAGCGCTTAAGAATAGTTTAAACCATTAGCTTTCCATTGCCCGCTCACAAGGCATACTCAGTTATACCTTCATTTACGCCAGTTATCTGGTAATTCCACCTGCGACCATAAATCGTTGCACAACATTTGATGTTGATGCCAGTCGCCCTGTTTTAACCATTTCACTAAAGCATCACCGACCTGAGGATACAGAATAGGCTTTGGCGATGCAGACTTTAGCCAACGTTTTAATACACTGCCATCTAAAGTGTCCATGCTTTGTGCAGCAGCAAGTAATTCTAATGCGGCCACATTAGATGACTGCTCAAATTGACCTAATAACGGTTTTACCAACAGCTTTTTGCCAAGCGTCATGGCTTCACTGGCCAGTTCAAACCCAGCATTGCCTATCACGCCGCCACATTGTGACATATGGGCTTTAAAACCCGTGCGATTGAAACCGAACCAATTAATATGGTCTGCCAATGCTATATTCGGTTCAGCAGCGTGATAGACATAGAATTGATATTGATTAAAAGGCGCCAAGAACCGAGCAATTTCATCTGGGCTTTCAAAAGGCAAATACACCAAAATCTGATGATGGTGATCACCGCAGTTTGGCTCGACTTCAACAAAAGGCGGAATAATTGGAAAACCAAAGTGATGCCAGTGGCAACCTAGTTTAATATCTGTTGGAGCGAAGTTATTCAGTAAACGTTCGTCAAGCCAACTCATCCCTTGTTTAGGCACAGGATACTGCAATGCAGCTTGATGGCTGATGCTTATTGATGTGACTCCCTGTTTTTTTGCTGCCCAAGCCGTCACAGGCTCAAAATCATTAATCACTAAATCATAATCAGATAAGTCCATGTGCTGCACTTCTGAAAAGATGGACGTAGAAAGATTGCGTCTAATGGTTTTTGGCAGATTAACTCGCCCACCTTCTGTCATAAATGACATACCTTTTCGCAGCTGAAAGTCACCAAAACAATCCATATCAAAATATTGATGTTCTTCTCGGCCACTGAATAAAAAATCGACCTCTATGTCCGTTTTACTCAGTGACTTCGCCATCACACGTGCACGGCTAATATGGCCATTTCCTGTACCTTGAACACCGTATAAGATTTTCATAAACGCCCTTGATTACCTGCCACTAATTTCTACATCCCACAAAATAAAAAGAGTTAAATACCCTGTGGTTAAATAAATTGCTCTGCCATGCTCACCGCTCCGAGCCCTAATGCTATTCCAGCTAAGATATCTAATGGGTAATGCACGCCAAGTGCGATTCTCGATAAGCCAATTGCCATAGCCCAAGTAAATGCCATCACAGCCAGTAATGGGAAAACATGCATCACGACTGATGCCATAATGAAGGCCGCCGCCGTATGCCCAGAAGGCAGGCTAAACTTATCAGATGGTTGAAAATCAGATTCAAACCCTGCAAATGCGGCGCAGGGACGATTGCGACGAATAAAATTTTTGAGTAATAAATAAAGAGGCAGCTCAATAATATAGCTGACTAACATAAGGTTGAAAAAGTGGCTTCCTTGAGGATGTAGAAACAACAATCCAACGGCCAAATACACATAAATATGGCCATCACCCGTTGCAGAGACCTGCTTAGCAAACTGATTAAGCTTATGCTCACGACAAAAGGTTAATATATGACAAAATAACAACTTATCTAAGTTTGCTATATTCACCATCTCGCTAGTCCTTTGGGTTATTTATTATCCAACCATGATTAGGACTGTAAATATGACCAATGACGCTGACATGACATTCTGTCGAAAGTTTTATGACAATGACGAATCTGATACTGATATCAAGTGTCCGCAATAACCGTCATAAGAGGAAGTGATATCTGAGCACAAACAGGCAAGCTTGCATCAGCCTTTATATGTCAATAAAGCGTTGGAACTGACATAAAGATAAAAACGAGAGAGGATATATGAAGCGTGGTTGGTAAATAGTAAATTTCAGTGATGGATTAAGGTGCCCAATAAAGGCACCTCGCTTGACCATTTTTACGCAGACGCTTCAGATAAGCTTTCTGACTTATTGGTACGATAGATTTTGATCAAATGGAAAATATTGATCCCCGCAACGAAGGCATTCATACCTGCTACTGGCCATGCTTCAATTTGCACACCGTAAATAACGAATAATGTACAACCCACAAAGTTTAACCAACGTAGCCAGATAATATCTTTCATCATTAATGAAATAGCCACCATAACTGATGCGCCATAACCTATGATTTCAACAACGTTTAACCCTTCCATAAGAACCTCTCATTAAGGCCCTCTGCCATCCATAAGCGTTACGGGGGGTCCGTGCCCCTAAAGCAAATAAAACAAACTGCATTTAATTAAGCGCTGATATTAACAAAATTTCATACAAGGTTGTAATAAAAAACCGTAATAAGATGACTAAGATCAATATAAACATCCTAATCCACCACTAATGTAAGTTAGTTTCCTACAACTTAGTCTCTGGTGCGATGTTGTGGGATTTCTCAACATCAGTTTATAAATCAACTTGTTGGTTTATCGTCATCTGGTGATGAATATCGCTTTTAATTTCACAAAAAGCTCATATAATTCATTTAAGATTGCTTAACTACTAGCGAGAAGTAACAAATCGCTACCCCCAAGGAGTGTCACTATGGAATACAACACCTCAGAACTGTGTGATATGTATTTAGATGTTGTTGATGTCGTAGAACCTATGTTCAGTAATTACGGCGGTACGAGCTCTTTTGGTGGTTCTATTAGCACCATTAAATGCTTCGAAGATAACGGCCTTATCGCAGATGCACTGCAAGCAGATGGTGAAGGAAAAGTATTATTAGTTGATGGCGGCGGTTCGATGCGTCGTGCACTAATCGATGCTTCTATTGCCGAGATTGCTGTTGCCAACAAGTGGGAAGGCATCATTGTTTATGGTTCTGTCCGAGATGTCGACACACTTGAAGAAATGGACATTGGCATTCAAGCACTCGCTTCAATCCCAATTGGCGCTGATGGTAATGGTGTCGGTGAAGTTGAAATCCCAGTTAACTTTGGCGGTGTAACCTTCTTACCTTGCGATCATATTTATGCTGATAATACTGGCATTATTTTATCGCCAGAAGCTTTAGACATCGACTAATCAACTTTCACCTTGTGAAGGTTAATTGATAACTACCGTCATATCATGAGCAGTCAAAATTAAAGCCAGCTTTGCTGGCTTTTTTATTTACTGTAATAGAACATTGTTTAAGCTAAATCTGCTTTACTCATTCATCACTGTCATGAACAATAGTGGCACAAGGCATCACAATAAATGCGCTAATAGCCCTTGTGGCCACAACAATAACGAACCCAACCTCGATAACAATAATACTTAACACGAGATAAAGTAGGTTTTTATGCTACAGATAATGACGCACGAAGCAATTAAGCAGTTTGTCTCCCCCCGTGATGGAGAGACAAAATTAGGACAAACAGTGCACGTGCTTGCACCATCCTTAACTAACAGTGCGGCGCAACAAGAAGCTTTACACCAGTTTAAATCCCAAGGCGGACAGTTCGTTATTCTTGGGATCAGCGAAGATGCAGGCCCTAGAGCAAACCTTGGTCGAGGTGGAGCAAATACGGCTTTTGAAGCAACGATGTCGCAATGGTTGAACTTGCAATCAAACCGATACCTTCATGGAAAAGAATGCCTTATTTTAGGCAACCTCCTACCTCACCATCTCGATGACAATGCCACTCAAGCCGACTTATCAAAAGCAACAGCAGAATTAGATGAGCAAGTTATCAACATCGTCAGTCAAATATTTGCAGCACAATTAACGCCTATAGTGATCGGCGGCGGTCATAACAATGCTTATGGCCTTTTAATGGCAGTAAAAGGTCAATTTAATCAAGCTGCTGCGGCGGTCAACCTCGATCCACATAGCGACTTTCGACCACGAGAAGGCCGACACAGTGGCAATGGATTTAGCTACGCAGCTGCCAATGGTGCATTAAGTTACTACCATGTACTTGGATTACATGAACTTAAAAATAGCGAAGCGACACTAGAACAACTCAGTTTATTTGGTGGTCAGTGGCATACTTTCCAGCAAATTTGGGTCAGACGAGAAATCAGCTTAACTGAGGCATTAACCCAGATAAGTAAGAATATTAATCAAACCCAATTACCAGTGGCGTTAGAGCTTGATGTCGATGCTATCGCTAAAATGCCGAGTAGTGCCTCAACTTTTGCAGGTATACCACTACTTGATGCCTGCCACTACGTCAGTTATATGGCTAAACATACTCAAACTGCATACTTACATATTGCTGAAGCTGCACCGCTATGTCATGAAGCGGGCGAGTCTGCTGGCAATAGAGATGTGGGTCAAAGTGTGAGTGAATTGATTTATGCTTATATTCAAGCCAAGCAACCGCAACACTATTAAAAAACACAAAAACAATTTTAAATCATAGTGTTACCGACATTCAATTTAAGACTAGGCGGTCATACTGGCAAAATGATAACGCCTACAAAGTATCAAGCACTGCGTAAAGTTGAACCCAGTGTTTAATTAAGGCGTATGATATTGACAGTTATGCTGTATTTGCGCCATTTGAGACTATTCAATATCGAGTCGTTTTGTGGTCTAATGCAGAGCAATTTTTTGCAAAGCTGCAAAACGATTCTGGTTTGCCACTTTCCACGCTGTTTCTAGTAAACTTGATCACACTCTCGCTGATTAAAGTTTCTGCAAAGCAAGCAATGGCATACACTCGCAGTTAATTATCGCACATTATAGGAATACACAGATGTCTGAGGGCGACCCAAAGAACACGCATTTTGGTTATAAAACCGTTGAATCAGAAAAGAAAGCTGACTTAGTTGCTGACGTATTTCACTCGGTTGCGGCTAAATACGACATTATGAATGACGTGATGTCTTTTGGTGTTCATCGTTTCTGGAAACGTCACACCATTGCGACAGCGGGTGCACGTCCAGGTATGAAAGTGTTGGACTTAGCAGGTGGAACCGGTGACTTAACCGCAAAGTTTTCACACCTCGTTGGTGATCGTGGCCAAGTGATTTTAGCTGATATCAACGACTCTATGTTGAAAGTTGGCCGCACTAAACTGCGTGACAAAGGCATTGTAGGAAATGTTGACTACGTTCAAGCTAATGCCGAAGCATTGCCATTTCCTGATAACTACTTCGACATCATTACCATTGCATTTGGCCTACGTAACGTCACCGACAAAGATGCCGCTTTACGCTCAATGCGCCGTGTATTAAAACCAGGTGGAAAGTTATTAGTGCTAGAGTTCTCTAAACCTCAGCATGAAGTCATGCGTAAAGTGTATGATATGTATAGCTTTAAAGTATTACCTAAGATGGGTGCATTAATTACACAAGATGCTGACAGCTACGAATACCTTGCTGAATCAATTCGTATGCATCCAGATCAAGACACATTAAAACAAATGATGGTTGATGCTGGTTTTGAACAAGTCGATTACACCAACATGACTGATGGTGTCGTTGCACTTCATCGTGGTTACAAGTTCTAATGCAACCGAATCATTTTTCACTCTTTGCTTGTGCTGGATTAGAAACGGCCATTGCGCAGTTACAAGCGCAAGACAAGGGGGAATATGCACGGCTTAAACAATTACACGGTAAAGTGTTTCGTATTCAACTAACCCAAGTTGAATGGCCACTTTACTTTGTTTTTGCCAAACAGATTCAAGTGCTCAACGCCTACGAAGGCGAAGTGGATGTCAGTATTTCAGCCGATGTCACGACCTTATATAAAGTCACTGACGGTGACAGCCTGACTGAGCTCATTAAAGAAGACAAATTGACACTGGATGGTGATATAAACTTATTACAAAGTTTTAGTCATTACTTGCGTCATATTGAGTTAGATTTTGCGGAGCCATTATCAAAATATATCGGTGATGCACCCACTCATTTGTTGATTTCAGGGACTCAACAACTTGCAAGCACTGCTAAAGACATATTCTACAAATCCCGTTCCCATGTCGGTCAATTAACCACCGAAGAATACCGTCTTGCCCCCCATCAAATAGAATTCATTCATTTTCGTGATAATCTGGAAGAATTAGCAGATAACACCAATGCAATTGCAGACAGAATTGCATCACTAAGAGAAAAGATTACCCCATGACAATTGCCAGTATCAGACGTGGTTATCAAGTCATCAAAACTGTATTGCATTACGGCCTAGATGAGATTATTGCTAATAAGAAAACCCCCTGGTACTTCAGTTTGCTTCGCAATTGCTTCTTCTGGCTTCGCAATCAACACAAAGATAAACCCGCAGCAGAACGCTTAAAACTGGCGATGCAAGAACTAGGACCGGTCTACATTAAGTTGGGCCAAATGTTGTCCACACGTCGTGACTTGTTGAATGACGAGTGGGCAAATGAGTTATCAATGTTGCAAGACAGAGTCCCTCCTTTTGATTCAGCGCTCGCTAGACAGGCTATTGAAGCTGAATTAAAAGCACCAATCGAAAGCTTATTCGATAACTTTGATGAAACCCCGCTCGCATCAGCCTCAATTTCACAAGTACATACTGCAAATTTAAAAGAAAATGGCGCCGAAGTGGTACTAAAAGTCCTTCGTCCCAATGTCGAAGCGCAGGTGCAAGCAGATTTACAATTAATGTGTCAGGCTGCAGATCTACTTGAAAAGCTGTTAGGAGAAGGCAACCGCCTACGCCCTGCTGAAGTAATTGATGATTACCGCACCACAATACTAGGTGAATTAAACCTGAATCTAGAAGCCCTTAATGCGGTTAAACTGCGCAATAACTTCTTAGATTCTGACGCCTTATATGTACCCTATGTCTATGAAGACTATTGCTACCCTCGTTTGATGGTCATGGAGCGCGTTTATGGTATCCCTGTATCAGACGTTGAAGCACTGAAAGTCCAAGGCACAAACCTTAAATTACTAGCAGAGCGCGGTGTAGAGCTATTTTTCACCCAAGTATTCCGCGATAACTTTTTCCATGCTGACATGCACCCTGGCAACATCTTTATTAGCCGTGAGCACCCAGACAATCCATTTTATATCGGTATGGATTGCGGCATCATGGGCACATTAAGCGATGTCGATAAACGATACTTAGCTGAAAACTTTCTTGCTTTCTTTAACCGAGACTACCAACGAATTGCACAGCTTTATATTGAATCAGGCTGGGTATCTGAAAACACAGACGTACTGGCATTTGAGCAAGCCGTTAAAGTGGTGTGTGAGCCGATGTTCAATAAACCATTAGATGAAATATCATTCGGTCACGTGTTACTAGAGCTGTTCCGCACAGCCCGCCAATTCGACATTGTGGTGCAGCCACAACTGGTTTTACTCGAAAAAACATTACTTTACATTGAGGGGTTAGGCCGTCAGCTTTATCCTCAACTTGACTTGTGGTCGACAGCAAAACCATTTTTAGAGCAATGGATGTCTGAACAAGTCGGGCCTAAAGCGATTTTTGGCAAAGTGAAAATGAAAAGTCCTTACTGGGCAGAAAAGTTACCTGAATTCCCAGAACTGATTTATGACAACCTAAAAGTGGGCCGAAAACTGCTGGGAACTCAGCAGCAGATGTTAGATAAGTACCTGAAGTTTCAGCACAAAGCTCATAAGAGCAATTACTTATTAATAACATCTGCTGTATTGTTGATCTGTGGCACACTATTATTAAATCAAGACGCTACACTATGGCCTTCTTATATTTGTATCACATCAGGTATAGTGCTTTGGCTCACAGGATGGAGATCCAGACCAAAGAATCGTAAATTTTAACTAGCACTTATTCATTAGAGGTTCATAATACTCGATGTAATAAAGGTTATAATTTTGACTTTATTCAAAATCACGTTTTTATTCTTATAGAGGAAATGTTCATGGGCGGCATCAGTATTTGGCAGCTTCTTATCATTGCGTTAATTGTTGTTTTGTTATTCGGAACTAAAAAGTTACGTTCTTTAGGTGGTGATTTAGGTGGCGCTGTTAAAGGCTTCAAAAATGCTATGAATCCTGAAGACGAAGAGAAAAAGTCTTTAGAAGATAAAGAAAGCACTGCGAAAACTTCTCAACAGGCAACTGAACAAAAGTCCGAGTCAAAGGACAAAGAACAGGCGTAATTCATTATGTTTGACGGTATTGGCTTTATGGAGCTACTGCTGATTGGTATTTTGGGGCTAGTGGTATTGGGCCCCGAAAGACTCCCGACTGCAGTACGTTCAATATCTGGGTGGATTCGCTCATTAAAGCGAATGGCAAACTCTGTTAAAGACGAATTAGAGCAAGAGCTTAAAATCGAAGAGCTACATGCTGATCTGAAAAAAGCTGAAAGCAAAGGTTTGTCTAACTTATCTCCTGAATTACAAGAGTCTATTGATCAGCTAAAAGATGCTGCGCAATCGGTTAATCGTCCTTATCAAGTAGAGGACATTAATAAAGATGCTGCAACAGCAAAACCAGCTGAAAGCGCCACTACAACTAGTGAGCAAGCAGCAGACTCGACCAGTTCAAATACCAAAAGCTAGCGGGTAATCAATGTCACAACAGCTACCTCTCATTAGTCATTTGCTTGAATTGCGTAATAAGTTACTCAGAGCTATCGGCAGTGTTTTGCTGGTATTTATCTGTTTAGTTTATTGGGCAAATGATATTTATCATTATATGGCGATCCCATTAATGCAATCACTGCCTGAAACAAGCAGCATGATTGCAACAGATGTAGCTGCGCCATTTTTCGCCCCATTTAAATTAACCTTAGTGTTGTCATTTTTTGTGGCAATTCCCTATGTGTTATATCAGGCGTGGTCTTTTGTCGCACCGGGGTTATACAAGCACGAAAAGCGCCTTATTACACCACTGTTATTCAGTAGTACACTGTTGTTCTATCTTGGAATTGCATTTGCGTACTACATTGTCTTCCCAGTTGTGTTTGGCTTTTTTACCAGTGTGGCACCAGAAGGGGTTACCGTTGCAACGGATATCAGTAGCTACTTAAGCTTTATTCTGAAGCTATTTTTTGCCTTTGGATTAGCCTTTGAAATTCCCGTTGCTGTAGTATTAATGTGTTGGGCTGGCGTAACCACTCCCGAAGAATTAAAGCAAAAACGACCATACATTGTCGTAGGCGCATTCGTCGTGGGTATGATGCTGACTCCACCGGATATTATTTCTCAAACAATGTTAGCTGTTCCTATGTTAATATTATTTGAAGGCGGCCTCATAGCAGCTAAGCTATACACGCCAAAAGAAGATACAGATAACGAAGAGTCTAAGAGTGAAAGCACTGACAGCTAAGTAATGCATTTAATACTCATGGACTAGTAAAACAATAATAAAGAAGGATTCTGTTATGCGTTTAACCTTGGTTGCCACTTTTGCTTTGGCTATCACTTCTCAAGCTCATGCCTCAGTGGAAGAGCAATTGGCAACATGTGCCAGTCATACCGATAAACTGGACCGTCTAATGTGTTACGACGCATTAGCGGCCTCAGTTTCTACAGCAACATCTACACTTTCAACATCCCAGACTGCTAAACCAGTCACTGCGCCTGCAGCAGTTGCAGTGACGTCAACACAAACAAACACAGCACCTGTTACGCCAACAGCGGCAGCAGCGCCTGTTGAAGCGAACGCTAACACCGCTGAACAAGAGTTTGGTTTGAAAAATGTCGCTGAAAAAGATGAACAGGAATTTGGCTTAAAACAAGTCGCTGATGACGAAGAAGATGTTCGTCTATATGCCGAAGTGTCATCCATAAAGAAAGATCCTTATGGTTCATTAATTGTGACATTAGCCAATGAGCAAACTTGGAAACAAGTAGGAACTGAGCGCTATAAGCTCAAATCTGGCCAAACCATCTTTATCAAAAAAGGCGCACTAGGTTCATTTTTACTTGGTAGTGATGGTCGCAATTCAACCATGCGAGTTAAACGTCTCAAGTAATTATGTCTCAACATATCGATATTGCGGTTAACCTACTCAGTAGTCGGTTAGTAGCAGATATAGACAGTATTATTCACAATGCAGCGGAGAAAAATGTATCTCCGCTAATTGTTATTGGCAGTGACCTATCTGAAAGTACTGATGCCATCACCCTTTGCCAGCAATACCCAATGCAGTTGTTGTCTACGGCAGGTGTACATCCACACCAAGCCAGTACTTGGAATGAGTCCAGTACAGCTGAGCTTCAATCCCTAGTGGACTCTGAGCATGTCGTTGCGATTGGTGAATGTGGTTTAGACTATAATCGTGATTTTTCTCCTCGAGACAAGCAACGTGAAGCATTCGATGCCCAACTGGCATTAGCAGTAAAACTGCAAATGCCAGTATTAATGCATTGTCGTGATGCCCATGACGATTTTGTTGAAATAGTATCTCAATATAGGCAACAATTACCTGCCGCAGTACTGCACTGCTTTACCGGAACAAGAGATGAGCTACTTGCTTGTATTGAACTCGATCTTCATATTGGCATTACGGGATGGGTGTGTGATGAAAGGCGTGGTGCTGAACTTGCCAGTATTGTCCCTCTGATTCCTGATAACCGGATTATGGTTGAAACCGATAGCCCCTATCTGTTGCCAAGAAGTATGCGACCTAAACCTAAATCGAGTAAAAACTTACCGCAATATTTACCTTATATTGTCGACTATATTGCCCAGCTTCGTGGGCAAACCTATGAACAATTTTCGGATCATTGTTACCGCAATAGCGTTAACTTTTTTAATCTAGGCAACACCTAATGCCTAGAGCACCGCTAACTCACTATAGTGCTATATTATTGTTCTCTCTTTTCAGCTTACTTTTTTGCGCAGCGAGCATGGCAATCGATCATGATTATGTACAAAGCCAAACTCAAGTATCAGCGATTAATAATCAAGATGTTTTTGACACAAACGAGCATAAAAATACCCCTCTCAGACTAACAGAATCTTCCATCACCAAAATTGATCTCACTGATTGGCTCTACATCCATAACTCCAATAATATAACCGAGCTTGCTACCCTCACCTTACACAATAACAACAAGCAAAATTGGCATAAATTTACCGAAGCAGACATGCGCTCGATTGGAGCGAAAAATACTTGGGTCAGCTTCAGTATTTATAATCCTAACGATCAATTGTCACGCATTATCGCCTTAGATAACCCACTGTTAGATAGATTGAAGTTGTTTCATCTAGTGGATAATGATTTAAAGAATGTTGAACTGATGGGGGATAGCCTGCCTTTTGATCAACGTCCATTGCAAAGTAACTTATTTCTATATCCGTTCGACATGAAACCCGGCGAGCTACATACTTTTTATTTTAAAATTAATAATCGTGGCACACTCAATATCCCCTTAGTGCTTTGGAGCAAGAATGATTTTAGCCATGCGATAGAAACCCAGAGCCTAGTGCATGGGCTTCAAATTGGTATTTTAATCGCAATTAGCTTATTCAGTTTATTTATTGCATTGGCTTCTGGCTCGTTCAGTTACAGCTATTACTGCGGTTATGTCATGAGCTTAACGATCATTGTCACGAGCATTTATGGTATTTCATTTCAGTATATTTGGCCTTCATTGCCTGGACTGCAGCAATTAATCATTCCGATGATGATCCCTATCGCATTGGCTTTTGCATTGATGTTTACTGAAAAGGTTATGCAACTTAAATATCATAATAAACGCATGTTGCTAATGGGACGCTACTTGGCAGTTTATTGTGTATTCCTAAGCTTAGTGATCTCATTTTTAAATTTTGAAGTGACCATATACCTCCTGGGTGTATCAATCATTTTAATTAGTTTTACCTTAATTGTGTTTTCACTAATACAAGTTCTAAAAGGCACTAAAAACGCTCGCTTCCATGCCATAGGCCGTATTGGTTTATTTGCTGGTTCTTTAATATCAGCATTAATCTATTTAGGTCATATTAGCTGGCAAATATTGCCGCAAACTCCAATTATGGTTGGGCTGACCTTTGAGGTCATTATCATGTCAGCAGTATTGGCTATGCGCTATAACGATGAGCGCAAAGCAAAATTACAAATGCAGAAAAAAGCGCTTGAACAAGCGGTAAGGTTACAACAAAACCGAGATGAAGCACTACGAGCTGAAGCGCAAGCGAACGAGCGCTTAGAACAAATGGTGGCACAGCGAACCTTAGAACTTGAAGTGACCTTACGTGAGTTAAATGAAGCAAACCAAAAACTCACTCAGCAGAATACCATTGACAGTTTAACGGGTGTTAAAAACCGTAGTGCTTTTGATAAGCGTCTTGCCGCTGAGGGTCGTATCAGTCGTCGTCAACAAACACCATTGGCGATATTAATGATTGATATCGATAAGTTTAAAGACATTAACGATCAACATGGCCATCTTGCTGGCGATCACTCAATAAAAGTGATTGCGACTACAATTTCAGATTTTTTAAAACGTCCAACCGATCTGGTGTCACGTTTTGGTGGTGAAGAGTTTGCTATTATATTACCGAATACTGATAGTGAAGGAGCCATGCAGTTAGCAGAGCAAGTTCGCTTAGCAATATCCAAGTTATCCATTGATTGGGAGAATAACCCTATTCCCCTTTTTGTAAGTATTGGAGTCAGTGCTTCGGTAATTGAAACTGATGAACACCCAACTCTGCTACTTGAACAAGCCGATAAAGCGCTTTACCAAGCTAAGCGCAATGGACGAAACCAAGTAAGCCTATTTTCGTCCGAATAAGAGCAAATTAATATCAGGAGTCGAATGTGAATATTATTACTAGTGCGTTTCCACAGCGCAGAATGCGCCGCATGCGTAAACATGATTTCAGCCGCCGTTTAATGTCAGAAAACAAATTGTCGGTAAATGATCTTATCTACCCAATGTTTATTCTTGAAGGTAACAATCGCACTGAACAAGTGGCTTCTATGCCAGGTGTTGAACGTTATTCAATCGATTTATTGCTTAAAGAAGCGGCTGAACTCGTTGAATTAGGTATTCCGCTTATTGCCTTATTCCCTGTGACTCCAGCAGAAAAGAAATCATTAATGGCTGAAGAAGCTTATAACCCTGATGGGCTGGTTCAGCGTGCTGTGCGTGAACTAAAGCAAGCTTTCCCTGAGTTGGGCGTGATGACTGATGTGGCTTTAGATCCATTCACCACTCACGGGCAAGATGGCATTATTGATGATGAAGGTTATATTCTTAACGACATCACCACTGAAATCTTAGTTAAACAAGCCCTATCTCATGCTGAAGCAGGTGCTGATATTGTTGCGCCTTCTGACATGATGGATGGCCGTATTGGCGCTATCCGTGAAGCACTGGAAGCTGCGGGTCATGTGAATACCCAAATTATGGCTTATTCAGCCAAGTACTCTTCTAGCTATTATGGCCCATTCCGTGATGCAGTAGGCTCAGCAGGCAACCTTAAAGGTGGCAACAAGCACAGCTATCAAATGGATCCAGCTAATAGTGATGAAGCACTTCACGAAGTCGCATTAGATATTCAAGAAGGTGCTGACATGGTGATGGTTAAACCTGGTATGCCGTATTTGGATATTGTTCGCCGCGTTAAAACAGAACTTGCAGTACCAACATTTGCCTATCAGGTCAGCGGCGAATATGCGATGCACATGGCTGCGATTCAAAATGGTTGGTTAGCCGAAAAAGCCATCGTAATGGAATCATTACTTTGCTTTAAGCGTGCTGGCGCTGATGGAATTTTAACCTATTTTGCCAAATCTGCCGCTCAGTGGCTTAAAGAAGACAAATAAAAATTATTGATTGTTTTAAAAAAGAGGCCAATTGGCCTCTTTTTTTGTATCTTTATGAATCAAAACAGGTGAATATTTCATCATCGCTTTAAAATTTAAAAAACAAGGTTTATGCTTTAAATTGCGCTTAATTTGTTGGTGATCCTCGTCATAAGCGGTAAACGTATTTGATTACTGACAACAATGGATTGAAATTAAGGAATGCAAATGATTGTTGATGGTGTAGATGTGTTGTACTACGTTAAAATTGGCTCAAGCATTTTCGCTGTAGCGAACGATGGTCAATGGCATGCGGTTACGCTAGATAACGTCAGCAATGAATTAACCATTCATGACGTCAATGCTGAAAGTATTTTTATTAATGCAGACAGCGCCCCTTATATTGTTGTCGACCAACAAAGTGTTTTGCTGCCTAATTCATTACTGATTAATTCAGCCAAAGACGAAGGGCTGCAAAATAGCCTGACTCAAGATAGCTCGACTGAACCCGTGCCTACCAGCTCAAATACTTCTGGCGAGAACAGTAATAATGTCAGTAATAGCGGGCTTAACTACTTCTACCAAATCATTCAAACTCGATATAATGCGCTCATTGCCCAATCTGGTTACGACACTCAAGGCGATGAACAATTCAATTCTACTGACTCAATCAATTCCCTTGTTGGCAGCCAAGATACTTTTTTAACGTTAACTTTATCTGTCAATATTGAAGATGCAAACGACGGCTATTTAAACCAGTTTGAAGTCCCTAGGGTCGATATCAATGGCCAAGCACTCGATGCTCGAAATGGGCAAGTACTCCAGCTCACGCTAACGGATATCCAGGGGCAGCAAATTGTATTGTCAGTATTGGTGATGAATGAGTCATGGCAAGTGAATGGGCTTGATATATCAACCCTAGCTGAAGGACTGATTACCGCAGAAATCAGTGCACC
This sequence comes from Shewanella sp. UCD-FRSSP16_17, assembly GCF_001675935.1. Classification (NCBI taxonomy): domain Bacteria; kingdom Pseudomonadati; phylum Pseudomonadota; class Gammaproteobacteria; order Alteromonadales; family Shewanellaceae; genus Shewanella; species Shewanella sp. UCD-FRSSP16_17. The sequence goes on along the minus strand of NZ_LZFV01000024.1, from coordinate 98,458 downwards.
AACCTATCAAGGGGAAGCTGCACCAGCAACTGATCAAACCATTAAAGATACCCTCGCCAGCATTACCATTGAAATTGAAGACAATGATAATGTTATCAATGCTGCAGAAATTATTTCTGTCACCATCAAAGGTAACGTCACTAACGTCGAAGATGGTCAGACAGTGCTTGTGACATTAACTGATGCCAGTGGTCACTCTCGCACAATGTCAACCACGGTAATGAGTGGTGCTTGGCAGCTTGATGCTCAAGACCTTTCCGACTTTGATCAAGGTTCACTCACCGCAACCGCAGAAGTGATTGATATAGCGGGTAACCCTATTGCCGCCACTACAGCAGATCCTATTGATATCCTTGCGAATATTGATATTAGCGTTGATACAGGCAATGACGAATTTGTTAATCGGTTCGAGATGAAAAAGCTCGATTTCTCAGGTCGTGTGGTTGATGTCGAAGATGGCCAGACTGTTACCATCACAATTACCGATATCAATGGCCAAGTATTAACCTTTACCACCCAAGTTATTAATGGCGCTTGGCAAATAGATAACGCTGATATTGAAGCTTTAGTTGATGGAGAATTGCGATTTGATGTCGATACAACAGACTTAGCAGGCAATCCAGCCAGTGCTTCAACTACAGTGATTAAAGATACCATCGCCAATGTCACCATTAATGTCATTGACTCAGACAACCTATTAAACCAGCAAGAAATTGATGACCTCAATACTATTTTTGGTATTGCCAATAATATTGAAGATGGGCAAAAAATCTTCATCACTATCACTGATAGTTTAGGGCAAGTATTCACCCTGTCATCAGAAGTCACTCATGGTATCTGGAGTTTATCAGGCTTAGATGCTTCAGATTTAGCAGACGGGGTATTGCACCTTTATGCCGTGGCAATTGATGCAGAAGGTAACCCTGCATTTGGTAGTAATACCATTATCAAAGATACCCAAGCAGGGATCACCGTTGACATTATCGATAATGATGGCGTTATCAATGCAGCAGAACAAACACAAGTCGGCATACAAGGTAGTGTATCTAAAGTTGAAGATGGCCAAACCGTCACAGTAAGAGTAAGTGATGCTCACGGCAATGCATTAACACTCACGACCACTGTCATTAATGGGCAATGGTCATTGCCTGCCCAAGATTTAAGTCATTTTGATGATGGCACTCTAATCGTTATCGCTGAAGTCAGTGATATCGCTGGCAACCTTGCAACGGCGACGACATCGATGCCAGTCGATACCACCGCAGAGATTAGTATCGATTTTCTGGATAATGATGGTGTTATCAATTCAACAGAAATCACTAACGTATATTTTCATGGTAGCGTAGCGAATGTAGAAGATGGTCAAACCGTTATCATCAATTTAACCGATGATTTAGGTAACACACGAACGATAACAACCTCTGTGATTAACGGACTTTGGGCCCTACCTTCACAAGATCTGTCAGCCTTTGATCAAAACTCGTTAGTGGCAACCGCCACCGTCACAGATATTGCAGGAAATACCGCAAGCTCATCATTGCCACTCCCGATTGATACCCTAGCAAGTATTAGTGTTGAAATTATTGATAATGATGGCGTGATTAATGCCGCTGAAATGACTCAAGTGGTGATTCAAGGGACTGTGACGAATGTTGAAGATGGCCAAACGGTCACCGTACTGCTCTTTGATAATCAAGGTAATACACTAACGTTAACCGCGATAGTCTCAAACGGAGAATGGCAACTCGCTGCGCAAGATTTATCAAGTTTTGATGATGGGTCACTGTTCGTAACTGCGCAGGCAAGCGATCTTGCAGGTAACCCTGCAACGGCAGCAACGCAGTTACCTGTCGATATTCTTGCTGACATTAATATCGACGTCGATACTGGCCGTGATGACATTATTAATCGTTTTGAAATGCTACGGTTAGATTTTTCAGGGCAAGTCAATGATGTTGAAGACGGCCAAAGCGTGACGATTATCGTCACTGACTCTTTGGGTACATCGTTAACTTTTACCACCACTATCACAGCGGGAAATTGGCAAATTGATAATGCCGATATCTCTTCACTCGTTGATGGTGATATCCAGTTTGCCGTTAGCACCGTTGATATCGCAGGTAACCCAGCCTCAACCTCTACGATTGTCACCAAAGACTCCCTGGCTGCTGTCACCATAGAAGCTGTCGACGATGATAATACGCTCAATGCGATTGAAGTCTCCACAACGACTTTACGAGGTGAAGCACTTAATATTGAAGATGGTCAGAACGTACTTGTATGGGTCACCGATGTTAATGGCTTACGCCTTATTTTCAATACCACAGTTGTTGATGGTCAATGGCAGTTAGATAATCTAGATTTATCTTCACTAGCAGAAGGTGAACTCAGCCTAAGAGCCTTATCCATTGACGTAGAAGGCAATCCAAGTATTGGCAACAATACCGTAGCCAAAGATACCCTTGCCGAAATCACTGTTGAAATCATTGATAGCGATGGCGTGATTAATGCCGCCGAAATGGCTCAAGTGGTGATTCAAGGGACGGTTACCCATATCGAAGATGGTCAAACCGTAACGATAAACCTCACTGATAACCAAGGTCATAGCCTCACGTTAACAGCTCAAGTCAATGGTGGGATCTGGCAATTACCAGCCCAAGACCTATCGGGTTTTGATGATGGCTCTTTAGAGGTCACAGCAACCGTAAACGATATTGCAGGTAATCCTGCTACTGCCACCGCTCAGTTACCTGTCGATATTCTTGCCGATATCACGGTTGAAATCCTTGATAATGATGGTGTCATTAACGCCACTGAAATGACACAAGTGGTTATTCAGGGCACGGTAACCGATGTTGAAGACAACCAAACCGTCACCGTTGTCATTACCGATAATCAAGGCCATAGTCTAACGTTAACCACACAAGTCATTGCTGGAGTTTGGCAACTTGCTGCTCAAGACTTATCAGGTTTTGATGATGGCTCTTTAGAAGTCACAGCAAGTGTTAACGATGATGCTGGCAACCCTACCACTGCGACAACTCAGTTACCCGTTGATACCACAGCAGTCATCACAATTAACATCATAGATAACGACGATATCATTAACCAAACTGAGCTTTTGGCCGTCGTTGTTAGCGGAACCGTCACTAATATTGAAGCAGGACAAGATGTGACTGTCACGCTGACGGATGCGAATAATACTTCCACCAGCATCATCACCACGGTCAATAGTGACGGTACGTGGACCATTTCAGCGCAAGATCTAGCCGCATTAGGTTTTGTTGACGGTATTTTAACCGCATCAGCAACGGCAACCGATGTCGCGGGAAATACCGCCAGCGCAACGGATCAACTTGTTATTGATACTCAAGTAACCATTGATATCGATACTGGCGCAGATGGGTTTGACGTCGGGTTATTTACCTATGGTCGAGAGTCATCTTTATCTGGCACCACAACAGGTGCAGAAGAAGGCCAAACAGTCACTCTAACGCTAACTGATGGAGTCACCACCAAAACATTTACTACTGATGTTAAGGCCGATGGCACTTGGGAGTTTGATGAAACCATAGATGTAGATGGATTAGATCAACGTGTAAGTTGGCAGATGAGTGTCAGTGTGACCGACCTTGCAGGGAATACCGCTACAGATGAAATGCCGTATTTAGATATTCCTGATGATGGTTATTTATATGAGTTAGTGCTAAACATTAACAATCAAACAAGTGCCCAGTTTAGTTTTGATATTCCTAATGCCGAGCTGACGTTATCAACTGACCAATCCTTCCTTTTACAAAACCAATCTAATGGCCAAGACTTGTCGATTGTGATCGCGCCAAACAGCCTGTCTTTCCAAGTTTTTAGGGATGGAGATAACGAACTCGTCCTTGAAGCGACGCTTATCGGAACCGAACTCGACGTTACCCTTTATCAAACGCTAGATAACCCTGCTACAGGCAATTTATCCACATTAATTCGAGTCGAGGGGCTGCAAACGGATACAGATGGCACAACTGAGCAAATCATCACTTACGCCATACTGCATGTAAAAGATACCCCTGAATTAGCCATAGACGATCACTTCACAGCGATTGAAGATACCGCTATGACGGGCTCGATAACCGGTAACGATTACACTATCGAAGGCCCACTAGTCGTCGAAACCGTCACATTTAATGGCATCGATTACCCCGTATTAGAAGGCTCTCCAGCTGTTATTGATACGGGTAAAGGTGAATTAACGGTTTTATACAATGGCTTTTGGCGATTTGAGGCAAGTGACAATCTAGATAACACCGTAGAACAATCCATAAGTTTTGACTACACAGTTACGGACTTTGACGGCAGTATTGCATCTGCAACCAGTACCATTATCATCGCTGACGGTGCAATTGGTAACATGAGTGATGTCAGCTTTTCGACTGCAGAAGCGATTATCAACTCCCCTAATACAGACTCACGCTCTTTTACCATTTCCGCAGGTTCAGACTCCATCGTCGCCAGTTCTGTGGTGTTTAGTAGTTTATCGTTAATCCCATTAACCGCATTAGGACTAACATCTAATGGCGACAGTCTCAGTTATATCCTCAGTCCAGATGCTAAAACCATCACTGCATCTGCAAATGGAGTCACTGTATTTACCTTATCTCTTTCTGCTGTCAGTAATGGCGATGATGTCGATGTGACAGCGGTAATGACATTAACTAGGCCATTAGATCATTACAGTGCTGAATCACTGGAATTAGCCACATTAATCGATGCCAATGATATTGATGGCAGTCATATCGATTTAGGTAACCTTAAATGGAACATACAAGATGGCAATGATGCAGCTATCAATAATATTGAAACCTTGATTTTTGATGAAACAAATCTCATAGGAACACCTATTGCCCAAACAGGTCAGTTTGATATTCAAGTCGGTGCCGATGCTATCGACACATTAGGGTTTGATATTGACCAGCTTCCAGAGCTCACCGTTGGCGGTGAAGCGATTCAATTTGACTTATCCGCTGATGGATTAACGCTGACCGCACATACTGGCGATCCTGCTCAACCAATATTTACCATTACGATCGACAATGGCTGGAATAATGAATCTGACACTTTATCTCATGGCTATACAACAACGCTCCATCAACCTTTTGATCAAATTGATACTGACGACATCAACTTTGGCTTATTCATAACTGATAATGATGGCGATACAACACAAGCCACGATGACGTTGACAGTAAAAGATGATGAAGCAGGTGAAATTACTGGTATCACAGTGCAAATTAGCGAGCTGCCTAGCGTTACTCCAGGTGTTGATAACCGTGCCAGTGGCTTTATTAATATCAATGCTAAAGGCGACCCCATCGTCGATATCAAATTTGCCATTACCGATGGCGACGTGGTTGTAGATGCAGACAATAATGATGTGACTCAAAATGGGTCACTCGTATATTGGGTGATATCTAATGACGGGGCAACAGCAGAAGGACAAACAGCTGACGGAACTGTTGTGTTCAGAATGAGCCTGCCAACAGACATCCATATCGATGCCGAGTCCACAGCTCAAATTGATTTTGAAATGCGAATGTTAGGCCCAATTGACAACATCGCAGGCTCGGGGGTTGAAAGCAAAATCAACGTCGATGTTGTCGCAACCGACAGCGATAACACAGATATAAACGCCATTATTTCTATCGATATTTACGATGGAGAATCTCCAAGTCTGCCTTCTTCGCTCATCTTAACAATCGACGAAGGTGAGCTAGTCGACAACAACAGCGTCCTTAGCAGTGCGGTATTAAATATCGATAATGGCAGTGATGATATCAGTCGTATTGAATTTGATCCCAGCTTTACTTTTGGGGCTTATACCAGTAGTGGGCAGTCAATATTACTCAGTAATTTTGCTGATGGTAACGGCTGGTATACCGCCATTAGAGCCGGAGACAGTAGTGAAGTATTTAGAGTGCGATTTAACGCCAATGGTAAAGTTGAATTTGAGCAATTTGAGGCCATAGACCATCCTGATGGCAATGGTGAAAATACCTTAACCATCAGTTTTGACGTTATCGCAACCGATGCCGATGGCGATACCTCAAACAGTCAAACGATACATATCAATGTTCAAGATGATGTCCCCATTCAGCATGACTCATCACTCACCTTTACCGAAGAAAACAATGCTGACCACAGTGTTAATTTGTTTAATCAAAAACAACAAGGCGCTGATGGAGCACAAGTCAGTAAATTTATATACAAAGGCACAGAATATTCAGCAGGCGATTCCGTTGAACTCTTTACCGATACCGGAGTTAAGTACGGAACGTTAGTGATTACTGCCAATGGTAAAGCCACAGTAACCAGTATGATTTTTGAATATGATGAACTGTTTTATAGTGAAGTGGTTCAGGTATATGTCACCGATACTGATGGTGATACCGTCATTGATAACCTCACCATCACGGCTAACGATAAAGCAGGCTCTATCAAGGTGCTCAACCCCAATTATACCGAAGATACACCTGGGGTTTTATCTATCGTCGCCTTGCCTGGCGATATTGATGAAGGGGAAATCATTCAAAGCATTGTCATCAACAAAGCATCTTTAGCAGGTGGCACACTCACATTAGATGGCCAACCTGTCAGCCTAGATGCCGATGGGAACTATATCTTGAGTGGTGGAGATCTGTTGATCAGTAATCTTGGTATAGCAATTCCTAGCGGTGACTTAGTGTTCCATCCTCCTGAAGACGCCTCGGATGCAACCTTAACCATCAACGCTGAAATCACAGTCAATATTAATAACAAACCGTCAATCTCGACTGAAGTTCCGTTGACTATCGCCTCTGTTGCCGACACGCCTGAATGGGAAAACACCAGCCAGTTTACCTATGATGTCAATGAAGATGATGGTGCTTTCAATATAAGCCTGTCAGCCAGTACTAAGGATGTCGTTGGCATTGATGCTCAAGGCTCTGAGGTCATGACCTATGTCATTTTCAATATTGCACCAGGTATTCAGCTCACCAGTACAAACAGTGAAGGTGTGCAATTCTCTATCGCCAATGGCCAAGAAATCAGTGCAGATGAATTAGCATTATTACAAGCTACAGTCGGTGAAAATTTAGCGGGCCAATATAGCTTTGATGTTAGGGCCATCTCGACTGAGCCTGATAATGGCGATACTGCGCAAAGTACCAATGAAACAATCACCATCAATGTCACCCCAATTGCTGATGCACCCACATTAGTGACTCGTGATATCAATGGTCAAGAAGATCAGCCTATCGCTTTAAACACAATTTTATTTGGCGAATTAACCGATACATCCGGCTCTGAAAGCCTCCATTTTGAATTAACCTTACCAGATGGTTGGCAGATTGATGCCCCAAGCGCTATCCATTTAGGCAACAATGTGTGGACTGTCTCGGTAGACGATCTTTTTGCCAGTCCAGAAGCCATGCTAGTGCCTTTAGCAGACGCAAGCTCTGCAAATCTTGGCGACTTTACTATTTCGGTTCGCAGCTTTGCGACAGAAACTACCCAGGATGGTATCGATCCAGTAGACAGTATTATCAATCCCAACCCCAATTACAGTGCCCCACAAACCATAACGATAGCTCTCACCGGTGTCGCCAATGATGCGCCGACCATCACCTCAGATCCCACAGTCTGGGAAATTACCAATGATGGTAATATCAATTCAGTGGCGGCGTTCAATGAGGATACTGATATTCCACTATCATTTACGGTAATTAGCTCAGATGATGATGGCTCAGAAAGTTTAAGCTTACGCATTGTGGGCTTGCCTGACGGTGCAAACTTTGTCGACAGCAATGGCCAGATTGTTAATTTACCCGTCGTCGGTTTTGACGGTTCAGCACCTATTTATAGCGTTACAGCAGCAGAGTTATCTGCACTGTCAATCAGACCCGCTGAAGATTTTAGTGGTCAAATTAACTTACAACTATTTGTCGAAAGCACCGAATTAGATGGCGATAGTGCGCAATACGAACTCAATCTCAATATTGATATTGCCCCAGTCATTGATGAAACATCCGCAACATTAACTACCACCAGCAATGGCAAAGAAGATCAACCTATTGTACTGAGTTTAATACCGGCTTTGTTAGCCGATATTGACGGTAGTGAAAGCATCACAGATATGACGATCTTTCCTTCTAGTGAGGGGATCATTTACTTATTCGATGGCGCTGAAATAACCGTGGGCAGTTCAGGCCTATTACTATCTGAACTTACCGATGAATTTAGTCCAACATTAATAGAGTTACTCAACTCGGGACGCTTAGCCGTACTGCCACCACAAGATGCTGACGGTACTTTCTCATTAGACGTTATTTATCAAATTACCGACACCTCTGATACAGGAGAAACGTCGGTTCAAGATATCGCGAGTCAGCTTTCTATTGAAGTCGATGCCGTTGTAGAAGGCATCACACGGTTACAGGTGAATAACACCGTCCTTTATAGTCCAGATGGCCAACCAATTACCATTGGCGATGATATTGTGTTTTTTGATGGTGATATTGATGGCTCTGAAGTACTCGACTATATCGTTATTACCATGCCAAGTGCTGATGGCTGGTATGTCACACATCCAAATGGCGCAATTAACGACGGTGATGGCCGATGGATAATTCCTAGCAATAATATGACCAGTGACTCAGTTCAAGAACAATCACTGGCGATTTTAGAAGGAATGACCATATCAAGTGACCACATCACACTCTTTCAAGCTATCCTTGTAGAAGCCAGAGTCCTAGATAGAGATGACCCAGAAGTTATTTCAGCCAATATTTTTGTCACCTTTGATCAACCCACTTCAACCTCAACAGCTTCAACTGTGACGGCACTGCAATCGACGACCGTAGATGCTACCGAAGATAACGCCATCAGTTTTGCTAGCCACTTAAACCTATCCATCACGAGCGATAATAATGATGTGATTAGCTTTAGAGTGCTTGCTAGCGATCTCCCACAAGGGGGCTATTTCAGTGGCAGTGATGTCATTGCGCTTTATGATGCCAGTGGTGAAAACGTGATTGAATATGTCTTTACCACAGCATCATTAAGTAACCTCACACTGCACAATGTTGCCGACGACTTTGCCGGAGACATGGTCATCCCTATTCGCATTATTGCAACGGACTCACTCAGTGGTGATACCTTAGTTGATGATAGCCAGAGTCTGGATATTAATATCTCCCCTATCGCTGATGGCCTATCGATAGATGTATTAGTTGATACTATGGATGAGGACGATCCGACACCACTTGGCTTGTTCCTTACTTATGAGGATCTAGATCCAACTGCTGATAATGGTGGCGTTGAAAAAGTGGTGCTTGATAATCCCGCCCAATTATTCACCATACAACTGCTCGATGGTGGTCAGCTAATTGATAACTCAGGATTATTCCAATTAAAGTCTGGCACCACAGATACATGGGAATTCACAGGTTCTACCAATGCTGCATTAAATTCAGCGCTAGCCTTATTACAATTTTCGCCTCCCGAGCATTTAAGTGGAGACTTTAGGTTACAGATATCAGGTGCAGTCAGTGACACCGCTGATATTGACTCAGCAGATGTCATCGATACCACCAATTTCAGTGACACAATTACGATTCATGTAAACCCAGTAACCGACGCTGCTGATATCCCAGCAGGGCTAATCACTATCAACGGTTCAGAAGATACTGATATTTTGCTTAGTGGCATTAATAGCTCAGTAATCGGCTTAATTGATTTAGATGGTTCAGAGGTGCAATACATCACTCTTAATGGCGTGCCAGAAGGGGCGACTGTCTATTACCAAGATGCAGGTGGTGATTTACACATTCTGCCAAACAATGGCGCTGATGGCGGTCAACTCAATGGTACTCCGACAACCTATTGGACTGTCACACCCGATCAACTAGATAGCATAGTCGTTAAGCCGCCACACAACTTTAACGGTGATATGCCACTGTCTTTATCCATCATCACCCAAGAGTTAGGCACAGATGATTTTGTGACTACCTCAATGGACTTTATTGTAGGCGTCAGCCCTATCGCAGATGGCGTACAAATCATTTCTGCTCCAGACGATTATACGGGTAATGAGGGCGATGACATCAAAGTAGAAATTGCCGCAGAATTACTTAATCTCGATGGGAGTGAATTCTTTGTTGTTGATTTTCTAATCACCTCAAGTGACGCCAGTGCCCTTGTCGACCTTGAAGGGGTAGAAATTGATGAGCAATTTGTTGCTTTAACCGCTAATGGTTCAGGTGGATATATCGCCAGCTTAATTGTTGAAGCAGTCAGCTTAGCAGAAGTCAAAATATTACCTGGTGAACTTGCCTTTGGTACGCTCAATGTTGAAATGGCAATTTCCAGTATTGATACTGCAGAAGTCCTCGGCTCGGAAGAGCTCGACAGAAGTCAAAGCCAAACCGTGTCCTTTGATATTGAATTAACCCCAGAGGTCGATCCGCCTATTTGGACTCAATTTGCCGACTTCACGACCAATCAAACTGACAATATCGCTTTAAACTTGGGCTTAGAGCTGCAAAATCCTGCACCAAATGAAACCGCAACATTAACGATTCTTGGCCTATCGGATGGCATGACGCTTTCGAAAGGTGAAAAACAAGGCAATAAATGGATTGTTAATATTGAAGATGTCGCAGGGCTTACATTAAGCGGTGCGACAGACGGGGAAACAATTACCTTATCACTCGATCCGATTGCGACATTAGGTTCTGATGTGGCCGATGGTGAACTTGAAACCATCACCATTACCGTTGATAGCAACGCCGTGGTGGCTAATGCATTTGCAGCGAATGCCGCCTACGTTTCAGCTTTCAATATGGCAATGGCGATGACGGTTACCCAGCCAACGGAACTCGACGATCCGATAGTCCATCCATTTAATGATGAAGCAGCGTTAGAGATGATGCAGCTCGATATCATGCAAGAAATGCATGAAAGAGCACAATTTGAGCAAGTGCGGCATTATGAACATGGCTATCGAAACCTGACTCCAACTGCCGCAGCTGTATTTGCTGAAATCGAGTTAATGGAACAAACCGTCGCTCGTTATCAATATGAGCAGTCGCGTAACCCATTATCAAGCCAACCTATAGACGCCATTTTACCTATTGATGAACCAGTCATATCAGATGACATACCGATTCATCAAGATACGATGTCCCCTGTTGCGTCTAATGACTACAATAAATTTACCTTAGATTCTGAGCCCGACTTTGAACCAGGGGCTGAACCAAACTTTCAACCAGAATCTGAACCAGAGTTTCAACCAGAGTCTGAGCCATTGCTCAGCGGTAAACCTGAATACGGATATCAAGATCCGCAACCTATTACAGACGCTGAAGCTCAAACAGTAGAGCCCATTTTTAGTCATCTCGATAATAACTTAGCTCTATTCAGTGAAATGAGCCCTGTAGCGCAAGAGTTGTTGGAACAAGCACTGCCCAATGAAGGTTTATCAACAATAACGATTGAGTCAACCAGCCAATTATCAATCGATATGCAGCAAACTCATTCATATGACAAGCTTATTCAGCAGCCAGGTTTTGATGAGATACAGCCAATTCCAGACGACACCCAAATGAATGCAACATCAGAGAATCAAACTGAGGCTGAAAACCTATTAGCGCTCACTGATGCGATAAAACAGTCCATGGCACATCAGCAAGACGCTTCATTATTCGATGTGCAAACAGATGTCCATTTAAGTCAAACTGAATTGGATGAAATAAACCAATTAGCTGCCCATCAGGCCTTATTAAATCAAAGCTAGAATCAAAAACTAAAAACGCATAAGGATACGCAATATTACAATGTCAGTTACAGATAGCAGTCATGCCGATATAGCTCAACATGAAGCCTTAGTTAATATTCTAGTATTAGCCAAAGCTCACTTTGGCTTAAGCATTAGCACTGAACAAGTGCAGCAAGCACTGCCCGTACAAAAAGACATCGCCATCCAACTCACCACAGCGATGGCCAAAATAAACTTGGACGCTGCTTTGCAAAAAATTGACAGTCAGCATTTAGCGCTACCTGCACTCCTGACCGATGCTAATCAACAGGTTTTTCTCATTACCCAAAAACAAGCTGCAGGTTTTACCTTACTCAATGCTGCTGGTGAACAATCAACAATCTCACCCAAACAATTAAGCCAACAGTTTCCTCAAAAAAACAGTTTGTGTTGGTATCTCAAGCCACTCGAACAACTCGACGAGCGAGGTACTGAACACCACAAAGAGACCAAAAAACATTGGCTTTTAGCCGCATTTGATGAAGTAAAACCGTTTTACGGCAGTTTTCTGATTGGTTCTCTGGCCATTAATTTACTCGCCTTAGTCACACCATTATTTACCATGAATGTGTATGACCGTGTTGTGCCCAACCAAGCCATTGATACCTTATGGGTCCTCGCTAGCGGTGCATCCATTGCGATTGTTTTTGACTGGTTACTGCGCCAAGCTCGTACCCGTCTTGCTGACGTCGCTGGCAAGCAAGTTGATATTAAACTTTCAAGCACATTATTTGAAAAAGTCGTCGGAATGCGGCTTGAAAACCGCCCCGCATCATCAGGGGCTTTCGCTAAACAATTACAAGAATTTGATAGCATTCGTGACTTCATCACATCAGTCACCCTTGTCACGGCAGTGGATTTACCTTTTACCCTATTGTTTTTGCTCCTAATTGCATGGTTAGGTGGCGTCATGGTGTTTGTGCCATTAACCTGCATGGTCGTACTCATTTTACTGAGTGTTTTTATGCAAAAGCGCTTATCAGTAACCATAGAAGAATCATCAAAACTGTCTACTCAGCGTCAAGCACATCTAGTCGAAAGCCTAAATATGCTAGCCGAAATTAAACAAAATAACGGTCAAGCTAAAGCCTCACGTATTTGGCATGAAACCGTCAGTAGTCTTGCAGATTGGCAAAATGAGTCTCGTATTAGCTCAAATACCCTAAGCCATAGTGTGATGAACTGTCAGCAGCTAGTGTCCATTGGCCTGATTATTACTGGCGTTTATCAAATTCATCAGGGTAACTTGAGCATGGGCGGACTTATCGCCATCGTCATGCTAAGCGGACGCGCCTCAAGTGCTATCAATCAAATAGCCATGCTTTTGCTAAAATACCAACAGACTCGCTCAGCAATTACTTCGGTTGAATCTATCTTGTCTTTACCCCAAGAAAACCAGCAGCAATCAATGAGTGTGTCGCAATTCCCATTTAATGGCAGCCTACATCTACGACACGCAAGTTTCAGTTACCCAGAGCAGCCACTAACAGCATTTAATGACATATCTCTTGATATCAAAGCTGGAGAAAAAGTCGGTTTTTATGGCCCCGCAGGTGCGGGAAAATCAACATTACTGGCACTCATTGCAGGGCAGTATCAATTAAATGAAGGTCAACTTTTTTACAATCAACTCGAAGCGCAACAATGGTCCGTTAATCGACTTCGTGACCATATCGGTTATATGAGTCAGCAACCCTGTTTAGTCTATGGCACCGTCCTAGACAACTTACTTTACGGACTCCAACACGTGGATGAAGCATTACTGGCTAAAACCATGATGAATACGGGTATTGATAAATTAATGGATAGACTCGGCAGTGGTTTAAACAGCCAAGTGGGTGAATTTGGCCGCCAATTATCGGGCGGACAACGTCAAGCTATTGCACTATGTCGTACCCTACTTCGTCAGCCCACATTACTCATCCTTGATGAACCCACTAGTGCTATGGATGAACGCAGTGAAAATCAAATTATCAGTAGTTTAAAAGCCAATACTCAAGGCTGCACCCTGTTAATTTCATCCCATAACCCCAAAGTATTGAGCCTTTGTGATCGCATCATAGTGATGGATAAAGGGGCGATAATCGGCGAGAAATCTGCCAGTGAATTTATTGAGCCCAGTAAGCGCCGAATTAAAGCGGTCAATGTGCGCCAACATACAAGCAAAGAGGTGAAATCATGAGTGCCAACATGCACATCAAACACCTTGAAGGGGCAAAACGTGCCAACACGGTCATCATGCTGACTGTTGCCTTGCTTTTGGCCACGATTGCTTGGGCAGCCTTTGCCACCTTAGAAGAGGTGGTGGTTGGCGAAGGCAAAGTGGTACCAGCCACAGCCGTTCAGCAAATAGAAAGTTTAGATGGCGGCAGCTTAAAAGAAATTTTAGTCAAAGAAGGCGATACCGTTAATGCGGGACAAACTCTATTAGTGATAGATGAGTTACGATTTGCCTCAGCATTCCATGAGGCAAGACTCAATAGCGTTGCCTTAAAAAACCAACTCACACGATTAGAAGCATTACTTGAAAGTGTGCAAATCAATGACAATGAACCGCTATGGTTTTCACAAGTGCAAGTCAGTCCGCAACAGTTTGAGATTGCAGACCCTTCATCCAATCGTCGTGCTCAAGCAATATACTCATCGCAACTCTCTCAACTGATATCGCAATTAGATCAAACAGCGCAAATCGTCGAGCAAAAACGCCAAGCCAAAGAAGAAGTGAATATTAATATTGAGGCTCAACGTAGTGGTCTTAGCATGGCGAAACAAGAAATCCGTATGACCCGTGAAGCAGTTAGTGAAGGCGCCGTTGCCGAACTTGAACTATTAAAACTTGAGCGAGATGCAGTTCGTTTACAAGGAGAATTATCTGCCTCGCAAGCCAGTGAAAGACAGCTTCAGGCCGCGATCAGTCAAGCGGTAGCAGAGCGTCGCAATGTGGCACTCGATTTTATTAATCGCATGACCGATGAGCGCAATAAAACCAGTAACGAACTCTCAGCGTTAACCGAAAACATGAAAACGCTAGCCGATAGGCTCGAACGCACCCAAATCACTACGCCAGTCACTGGTAGCGTGTCGAATATTCTGGTGCGCTCCGCCGGTCAAGTGGTTGAACCGGGGCAAGTTATCATGGAAATAGTGCCGCAAGATGATCAACTGATTATTGAAAGCCAAATAGCGCCTAAGGACATCGCATTTGTTCATACTGGACTGCAAGCCATGGTGAAATTTACCGCTTATGATTTTGTCATTTATGGTGGCATCAAAGGTGAGGTGATTTATGTCAGTCCAGATGCCCAGCAACTAGAAGATGGCACCACCTATTATGAGGCGCACATAAAAACAGATGAAACTCAGCTCAATGGCTGGCCAATTATCCCCGGAATGCAAGCTTCTACAGATATTTTGACCGGTCAAAAAACAGTTTTAAATTACTGGCTTAAACCATTATTACGAGCCAAAGCAAATGCACTAAGAGAACCGTAAAGGTACCAGAAGGTAAGGATACTATGCAAAAACTGCTATTCATTTCTGCTTTAGTGATGTCCACTCAAGTTCAAGCAATGACGCTAGAACAATCAGTGGCTGAAGCGATAAATCATCACCCTAGGCTGCAGCAAAAGTACGCTAGCTTTGAAGCTGCTGTTCGCTATAAAAAAGCCGCAGTAGGAGACTATTTACCCCAAGTGAAGTTGTATGGTGGTGTAGGCTATGAAGAGGTGCGCTATAACAGCGGCCAACGCGTCGATACTGATTTAAATCGCACCGAGTTAGGCGTGAAAGTGTCGCAGCTATTATTTGATGGTTTTAGAACCACTTCAGAAATTGACCGCCTCGAATTTGAACAAGAGGCTGAACGCTTTGGGCTGATTTCTGAAGCTGAAAACCTCAGCTTAGATGTCGCAACAGTGTATCTCAATTTAATGCTGTCTAACCGTGTAGTGGGGCTTGCTGAACGTAATATTGTCGAACACGAAGACATCTTAAAAGACATTATTTTGCGTCAAGCAAAAGGCCTGAGTAGTGAATCAGACGTCGCGCAAGTCAAAGCCCGTGTAGCAACAAGTCAATCGGGATACCTTGCTGCGCGCAATGAGCAAATGGATTTACAAGCTCGTTATTACGACCTAGTTGGCCAACTTCCCACAGAGCTGCATGATGCCAAACCCGATTTTAATTATGTACCTACATCACTCAAGCTGGCACTAGAGCAAGCCGTTAAGAACCATCCAGAAATTGATGCGGCCATCAACGATACTCAAGCTGCTTCGTCACAGTATGAGCGAGAAAAAAGTGACTACTGGCCTAAGTTATCAATTGAACTTCAAGCCAATAAAAATGACAACATTGGTGGGATTGAAGGGCCTGATGAAGATGCACGAGCCATGCTAATGCTCAGTTATGACCTCTATAATGGCGGTTCAACCAATGACCGAGCAGAAGCCGCAGCCTGGCAAGTACAACAAGCAAAATCAATTCGTCAGCAAACTGAAAAACAAGTCATTGAAGGCACTCGACTTGCTTGGAACGCCTATGAATTTGTTGGCCAGCAACGTAAGTTTTATCAAGTGAATGTGGACCAAGCCGTGCAAGCAGAGCAAGGCTATCAACGTCAATTTGAGCTAGGAAGACGTTCACTTCTTGATGTGTTAGATGCCAAAGTAGAAGTCTATTTAGCCAGAAAAAACTACCTTAGCGCCTATTACAATTATCATATTGCATCGTATCGATTAATTAACGCCACTGGTCAACTCATTGAATCATTTAGAGTCGACACCCCAACACAATGGCAAGAGGAGAAGTAATATGAAACACCTTAACATGCTTCCGCTTTGCCTCGTGGCATTGATGCTATCAGCCTGTATTGAAACACCTAAACCAGCCATGGTTGAACAGCAAAGTCGTGATTTAACCGATGTCGATGCCGATGGCGTTATCACAGCTCGAGATCTGTGCTTAACGACTCCTGACGGTTCAGTTATCAATAACGATGGCTGCGAGAATGCCGTCACCGTGGAGAAAAAAGCCAGCCGTGTGGTGATGTTTGAATTTGATAAACACACACTGACTGACTATGAATCGAATCGTTTGGCTAAAATGGTAAACGCAGTCAAACACCACCCAGACGCGAAGATTTATTTGATTGGTGATACAAGCCCCGAGGGTAGCGATACCTATAACCATGAACTCGCTAAAAAGCGCACCGAAGAAATTACCCGCTTGATTGTGGCGCAAGGGATCAACAAGCAAAACATTACTTCGCAAGTGTATTTTGAAGATAATATGATCCCAGTAGCCATCAAGGGACGTGAACACAGATTAGTTGCTGTAGCTAAGTGGCAAGAATCAGGAATTGAAAAGTCTTGGCATATTTTCTCGACAGAAAAACAGCCCCAAAAGGACAAAAACCGCGCATCAGGAATATGATATGCAATAAGATTCTTATATCTGTTACAGTATTTATCGCACTTATGGGCAAGTTCAAAGTTCTCTTTGAATTATTGCCCTTGTGAGTGATCTAGCTAACAGGTCGCTCATATTCAACTTCCCTAACTTACGTCAAAATGATTGAATTATTGCATTCTTCTTTCATGAGACTTTATCATGCATAAAACTGTTAAAACATTATTAGCCACAACCGCCCTTTTCTTTAGCAGCCAATTGGTTGTAGGTTCAGCCTTAGCTAGCAGCGGCTGTGCGTTTGATGAAGAGCAATCAGGCTTCATGGCAACATGTAGCGAGGAGAAACAAGAAGTGATTATCACAGGTATTGTTGAAATTTCAGCATTAGAAAAAGATTTACCAGGCTATGCAGAAGAGTTTGAAAACTATCAAACAGATGCCGCGACTATCTCAGCATTAAAAGCCATTACCACGCCAACAAATGTGGTTGTGATTATTGGAACTTGGTGCCCTGATTGTCATCGTGAAACACCACGTTTCATGAAGCTAATCGAAGAAGTTGCTAACCCGAATATCACCGTTACCTACATTGGTGTTGATCGCAGCAAGCTTGATCCTGAAGGTTTAGCCGCTAACTATGAGTTTACACGTATCCCAACCTTTATCGTTGAACAAGACAATAAAGAGATTGGCCGTATCGTAGAAAGCCCTGAAGTGACACTAGAGCAAGATTTATTGAATATCGTTAAATAAATCAAAATACGCCACAATAAAAAAGGACCTATTTAGGTCCTTTTTTGATCGCTCATAACAAGCACTTTTTCAAATCTTAGCCCAGCTCAACTCTGTCAGCCAACATTTTCAGCACACCTTCTCGAAGGGCGCCGCCAGATAAATTTAGCGACTCAATATCAAGCAATTCAAATAAGGCGATTAATATGGCGATGCCTGAAGCAAAAGTCGGTGCTTTTTCTTCAGATAAGCCTTGAATATGATGCAAAGATTCATTCTTTTGCGCCAACACTTCATCACGAAATCGATATAAGACTTTCAGGGTGATGATTTCAGACAGCTCACGATGATTCAGTACCGAAACCACGGACTGAACCGCGCCTGAGGCACCAACCACGCCTTGCCAACCTAGCTCTCTAAGTAATTCACTATGAGGAAGCAACGCATCAGACACCGCTGCTTTAGCTTGTTCAAAATGCTGAAGCTGATGAGGGACTTGATTGAAAAACTGTTGATTAAAGCGCACACAACCAAAATCTAAGCTGGTTTTAAATAGCACTTCGTTGCCATTACCAATAATAAACTCGGTACTAGCGCCGCCAATATCAATCACTAAACGCTGGCCATCACCTTCGGTTGTCGCTGCCATGCCTTGATAAATAAGCTCAGCTTCACGCAGACCGCTAATCACCTCGATAGGATGACCTAATATCGGTAACGCACGTCGATGGAATTCAGCGGCATTAGAAATAACACGGAGTGTTGCTGTCGCAAAAACAGCAACATGTTGCTGAGCTACTTGATGTTTTTCAAGCATATCAGCAAACATTTGCAAGCAATCAAGACCACGCTGTAACACATTTTCAGCTAAGCGATTATCCTCGCCAATACCTTCAGCCAAGCGCACCTTTTGCTTATATTTAGCAATAATCGTTGGTTGGCCATCCAATGTTTGGGCAACCAACATATTAAAGCTATTTGAGCCAAGCGTTATCGCGGCGTAACAGGGTAATGTAGCTGAAACAGTCATTTACGAGTGTCTGCGATTCCTTTGAGGTGGACGACCACCACTGCGATGAGCACCATTACGGTTAGCACCATCACGACCACGAGTCGTTGGGTGTTTACGATGAATACGCACTGGTGGCGGTAAATCATCAAGTAACGCTTCACGATCGTAATTTGTCACTGGAATTGAGTGCTTAATGTAAGTCTCAATTGCAGGTAAGTTTAATGCGTATTCTTCACAGGCAAAGCTCACTGACACACCTTTTTGACCTGCACGGCCAGTACGGCCAATACGATGAACATAATCTTCACAGTCATCCGGTAAGTCATAGTTATATACATGAGATACATCAGAAATATGTAAGCCACGCGCAGCAACATCAGTTGCCACTAACACATCAAGCGAACCATTAGTAAATTGCTCAAGAATACGAATTCGTTTCTTTTGCGGCACGTCACCTGTCAGTAATCCAACACGATGACCGTCACCTTCTAACCATGACCATACTTTTTCGCAGCTGTGCTTAGTATTAGAGAATACAATGGCTTTTTCTGGCCAGTCTTCTTCTAATAATGTTAGCAACAGGCGCATTTTGTCATCTGTTGAAGGGTAAAAAATTTCTTCTTTGATGTTTTTTGACGTTTTTTGCTCAGGCGCAATTTCGACTTTCTCAGGATCATTCATATGATCATAAGCTAGCTCTTGTACCTTCATTGATAATGTCGCTGAATAAAGCATATTCAAGCGAGATTTCGCATCAGGCATACGTCTAAACAAGAAACGGATATCTTTAATAAAGCCTAAGTCGAACATACGGTCAGCTTCATCTAATACGACAGCTTGAATCGAGTTCAAACTAATCACACCTTGGCGAACGTAATCAATAATACGACCCGTTGTGCCAATAAGGATATCAACACCAGCATCAAGCACTTGGCGTTGAACATCATAGCTTTCACCGCCATAAACAATACCCACTTTTAAGCCGGTATGTTTTTCTAATAATTTGGCATCTTTTGCAATCTGAATCGCTAGTTCGCGAGTCGGCGCCATGATAATTGAACGTGGCTGATTGACTTGTCGCCCTTCTGGGACGGCAACGGATAAAAGATGGTTAAAGGTTGCAACCAAAAAAGCCATTGTCTTGCCAGTACCTGTTTGTGCCTGACCTGCAATATCTTTTTGTTGTAATAAAATGGGGAGAGATAACGCCTGTATCGGCGTACAAAATTCAAAGCCATTTTCGTTTAAAGCCTGAACAACCTCTGGTTTCAGAGGGAAGTCGGCGAATCTTTGGGTAGATAAATGTGTTTCGCTCATAGCACAAGCATACTCGTTAGTGTTGCAAAAAAAGACTTAATCGTTTGAAATAGCCCACACGTTTACTTGAAAACTATTTAACCGCCCCAATATACATGGTAAGCCATTAATAAACTAGCAATGGTGCCAAATCTGGAGATTTACATGAGCGATAAAATTGTATACCTAAGCGATGACAGCTTCGAAAATGACGTTATTAACTCAGAATTACCTGTATTGGTAGACTTCTGGGCTGAGTGGTGTGGTCCTTGTAAAATGATTGCCCCAATCTTAGATGACGTAGCTGAAGAGTACGCAGGTAAGCTAACAGTAGCTAAACTTAACGTTGACCAAAATAATGTTTCACCTGCTAAGTACGGTGTACGTGGCATTCCGACATTATTAATGTTCAAAGGCGGCGAGTTAGTAGCGACTAAAGTTGGCGCACTATCTAAGACTCAATTAAAAGAGTTCATCGACGCACAAGCTTAATCAAGCCTCAAATCAGAATCACAGCCTATCTGATTGAATGTTGAATATTATTCATAACGAGTGCTGTTATAAGACTCGTTATTGGCTTAGAGACTCTCATATATGAGAGTCAATAACGCTAATCAATCATGACGATGCTGCGCATTTTGAGCTTGAATAGTGATTATCGGCACAATATGTGAACAATTTGTGCCGATAATTAGCTAAAATTCTGGACGCACACTCCATATAGTGCTAATTTATTCAGCAGATTTTTTCAACTAAACTCCTACTCGCTTATCAATCACACTTTATCTACACCGTTATACCCTATGATTGATTGCGGTAAGCATCGTCGCGTAATACAAGACCCCCAACATGAATTTAACTGAATTAAAAGACACGTCTATATCGGACCTAGTTTCACTCGCTGAAAGCATGAAATTAGACAATATGGCCCGTGCTCGCAAGCAGGACATCATTTTCTCAATTCTGAAAGCCCACGCCAAAAGCGGTGAAGATATCTTTGGTGGCGGTGTATTAGAAATCCTTCAAGATGGTTTCGGATTTTTAAGAAGTTCAGATGGTTCTTACTTAGCAGGCCCTGATGACATTTATGTCTCTCCAAGCCAAATTCGACGCTTCAATATGCGTACCGGTGATACCATCTTTGGTAAAATCCGCCCACCAAAAGACGGTGAACGCTATTTTGCCCTGCTAAAAGTCAACGAAGTAAACTTCGACAAGCCTGAAAATTCTCGTTCTAAAATCTTATTCGAAAACTTAACCCCGCTACATGCAGAAGATCGCCTACGCATGGAACGCGGTAATGGTTCGACTGAAGATATCACCTCGCGTATTCTTGATTTATGCTCTCCTATCGGTAAAGGTCAACGTGGCTTGATTGTCGCACCGCCAAAAGCGGGTAAAACCTTATTACTTCAAAACATGGCGCAAAGCATTACCTACAACAACCCAGAAGTGGTGTTAATGGTATTACTGATTGACGAACGTCCTGAAGAAGTAACCGAAATGCAACGCATGGTAAAAGGTGAAGTGATTGCTTCAACCTTTGATGAGCCAGCATCACGTCACGTTCAAGTGGCAGAAATGGTTATCGAAAAAGCCAAACGTTTAGTTGAGCACAAAAAAGACGTGGTGATTTTATTAGACTCAATCACGCGTCTAGCACGTGCATACAACACCGTGATTCCATCATCAGGTAAAGTCCTAACCGGTGGTGTTGACGCTAACGCTTTACACCGTCCAAAACGTTTCTTTGGTGCTGCACGTAACATCGAGCACGGTGGTAGCTTAACCATTATCGCAACAGCGCTTGTCGATACTGGTTCTAAGATGGATGAAGTCATTTACGAAGAATTTAAAGGTACAGGTAACCAAGAGTTACACCTTTCTCGTAAAGCAGCTGAAAAACGTGTATTCCCAGCGATTGATTTCAACCGCTCAGGTACGCGTCGTGAAGAAAAACTCACCACGCCAGATGAACTTCAGAAGATGTGGATTTTACGTAAAATCCTTAACCCAATGGATGAAGTATCAGGCATGGAATTCCTTATCGATAAATTGGCCATGACCAAAACAAACGATGAGTTCTTCACTGCGATGAAACGCGCTAAAACCTAACGTTGATTCTGCATTAAAAAACCACCTATATWGGTGGTTTTTTTGTGCCTGTACTTTCAACAAGCGGACATGTCAGCACGCAATACTTCAGTAAAAGCACTAAAAGTAGCTAATTATTCAATCTTTCAGGTTGTAGGCACTGGTTTTGATTATGTTCTACCTACTCGGTTTCTAAATCCAAATACCATTATTATGAAAAACAGTGTTATATCTAACAAACCTAGCGCGCCACCTTTAGCACTATAACCTTCACTATGCGTTATTTTTACTTGATCAGGGTTTTCTTTAACTCTCTTTTTAAAGCTATCCAATTGAGTATTTAAATTCATAACCATACTATCCGCTGCTTGCTCAAAGCCTTGAATGCTATCTGCTCTTAACTCTTCACTTAAATTAATAGGTGTTGAGCTGCCTGATATCTGACTGGTTCCTGGCGCCCTAAATAGCATCATTTTACTGTCGATATCGTAGACAACTGTATCCATCAAGGTATTCGTATCATTCTTCTCGCCTGATACCACGTAAGCACCGACAATTGTCCAATAGCTTAGCGATAATATGCCCTCATCGGTGAACTGTACTTGGTCATAAGAAACCAATGCGATCACATCAATACCATACATAGTTTGTATTTGAGACAAATTAGCAAAACTACCACCAGCAGTTAAATACGCAGAGGGGATCACTTCTATGCTGCTAACAAAATCCAACATCCGAAAGTTACTAGCAACACTTTCTAAAATTTCGGTTTTCTTAGATTCCGATAACCCTGCAGAATAACTATTTCCGGTCCAAGAGTTATGAGATGAGCTATCACTTTTACTTGCAGGAACAAACGCAACACCAACCCGTAACGGGAGAGTTAACTGAGGGATTGCAGGGGTAATTACTGCTTCGCTGGACTTTGGATAAAGGTAATCCATCACACTACTTTTGGTATTCACTTGCTGCGAAGCGCATCCTGATAACAACAGCATAGCCAGTATGCTGACCAACCTAATGTTCTTATTTAACGGCCAATAAATCATAAATCCCTCTATGTTATTTTGGTGCTTATCTATTGCGAGTCATTGATCCGCAACTGCCACAAACACTCATGTTTAATACTCTTCAAACATCTGAATCAAATGATTAAATAAAAATGACTATATCATTACTGCACATGATTGCATCGGATAAATTTAAACCTAAATAAACATGCTCGATTAACATGTGATGCTCTTGGAATGTAAAACTGATAGTAGTGCTGGTAGTAGTATTGATATTAATAATGGAATAAGTGATTTTCGCCGGGAGGCAATTTCCACAGCTTATGTGAGAAATAATCTAACGCTATAAATATTGCGAGTACGATAAAGCCGCTAAACAGTATATGTTAAGCGGCTTTATTGATGCTATTAATTGCTGAATAAGTTGGTACTCTTCAAGAATCAATACCTTCTTATATACAGCGCTCTAGCTAATATAACTTTGCCCTGCATACACCACGAAGTGACGTAAGGCTAATACCCCAAGAATGGTGCTACAAGAAACCGTGATTAAAAACCCTTTTGTATGACGCCATGACTTAGGTGCAATCGTGCTAGCAAGCACTGGCACAACTAAACCTAAACCAACAACCCCTAGCCAGAATACACTCGCCCACGTTCCTGTAGTGATAGCTGACGTTGCTGCTTGCGCTGCAGGGCCTGAAAAGTTAAGCCCAACAAACAGCAACACCAAACATAATGCTTCATTAAACGCCACAGGATATTCGATGCGATGCACTTGCTCGATACAGTCAGATTCTTTTTTGCTGAAGAATAAGGTCGCAACCAAAATGTTACCTGCCGAACCTACCGACAAAGCTGATGCTAAAAATAGTGCAGGTAAAACAGCAGTATTTAATATCGGGTAGCTAATCAGCGCTGATAATAAAAAGCCTGTGTAAACCCCAACCCCTATCGCCAATATAAAGATCAACTTGTTAAGGCTATTCTCAAGTTGGCGACATACTTTAGCCACGCCAGCTAACCAGGGCGCATATTTAAGTAGCTGCTTTTCAAACACTAAACCAGCAAATATAAACACCAGCGGGATATAAAATAATAATGCTAATACCCCCCAAGCCATCACCGAAGTAAAGTTGTAGTTAAGCAGAATATGGTAAAACTCAAATGGCTTGGTTAAATCAAGCACTAACAGCGCCATACCTAGACAAATAGAGACTGGGCCAACTACCGCTGCGGCTTTAATCACCGGCAACCCTTCTGTCGGTAAACCTCGGCTTTGCTTGTACCATTTAAGCCCTATTGCCACCAGCATTGAGCCTGCTGATAACCCTGCCATAAATAAATACACTGCGATTATCCAGTTCCAGACGACTGGATCGTATTGCTCCATTGAGCCCCAGATATTATTCATGCTTTGATCCCTCCTTTACGGCTAGGAATACGATAAACCCTTGGCTCAGTGCCTAGATTCACTTTTTGTTGATAATGATTTTTGGTATCCAGTAATTGACTCACTTCTGAAGTTAAATCATTGGCATCACCAAAGGTCAGCGCTTGAGTTGGGCATACTGCTACACATGCAGGCTCTTCACCTCGAGCTAAACGGGTTTCTTTACAGAAGTCACACTTGTCCGGCACGCGGGTTTCAGGATTGATAAAGCGCACTTTATAAGGACACGCCGCCACGCAATACAAGCAACCAACACACTTACCTTCATTGATGGATACAATGCCATCATCGTTGACATAAGCCGCTCCAGTTGGACAGACTTTCACGCAAGGTGCGTTTTCACATTGCTCACATGACACGCGGTTGTATTTAAAATGCAGGTGAGGGAAATTACCGTAAGGCCCCTCAACTCTTACCTGAATACGGGTCACCGACTCAGGGACATTATTTTCACTGCGACAAGCGACATTACACGCTTGGCAGCCAATGCACTTATTTTCATCGTGCACAAGGACATAACGTTTAGTCATAATGAACTCCGATTAAATCTTGGCAATTTTGACGCCGGTAGTATGTAGGTTCATACCTGTTACCGGAGCCGTGACATGAGGAAGTAAGTTACCGCAATGAATACCCTTACCTGTGGCACGCGCAAGCTCTTTGTTTTTAGAGCCGCAACCCATATAAGCAAATACGGTATCAGGACGGATACCTGGCGTGACTAAGGCATGGCCCTCTTCGCTGCCTGTATCGTTGAAGATACGAATTTTATCGCCGCTCGAAATCCCCATATGCCCCGCTGTTATCGGGTGGATCCACAAGGCATTGTCAGACATCAAATTAGCCAACATGGGGACATTTTGCGTTGCGCCATTGGTATGTACGGCGACCTTACCTTGGATGAAAAATAGCTCATCAGCTTTTTTCATGGTGACTTCGCGGTATTTAATCACGCCGCGTCCAGGTGCCATTTTTTCCACTTTATCTGAGCTTAATTCAATCTTGCCTGATGGCGTTTTAAAACTCAGATGACTGGCATAAGTGCTATCTTCATCTGGCGCTTTTGCATTAGCGTATTCAGTTACAAACGCATTCACCATGCTCGGTTCACGTAACATTAATGGTTTACCGTAGCTTACCCAGCCATCACGCTTAATTTTATCCAGCAAGCTAATATCTTTATTCACTTGGAACATCTGCAAGGTCTGCATATTTTCCCAGGGGAAGTACTCACCTAGGCCTAATTTATCTGCCACCTCTTTCCAAATCTGCCAGCTTGGCTTAGTGTCACCAATGGTATCGACCACCCTTTGGCGCACGTAATAAGCTGGGTTCTTGCCTGACTTATCCTTAATTTCTTCATCACGTTCAAGGTAGGTAGATTCAGGTAGGAACACATCAGCATAAGCTGCGCTTTCTGTGATGTATAAGTCGCAGGCGACAACAAAGTCGAGCTTTTTCATCGACTCTACAATTCTCGCTCTATCCGTCATCGTTTGCATTGGGTTAGTGCGGCTCATTACCCAACCATGTAACTGATAAGGCACGGCATCAAGAGTGGCATCTAAAATGGTTTGATATACCCCACCCGATGACCACAACATGGCATATTGCTCATCGACCATATCGATACGCTTAGCGTCAATTTTAGGTAAGTTTTTTACACCTGGTTTTGATAGTGTTGGCGCAACATTTTCGCCAGCAAACTTATTATATTTCGATGCTTTTTTACCAAAATATAAACCGCCTTTACGCTCAATATTGCCTACCAATACATTGGCAGCGTATAAAGCACGGCGCATTTCAAACTCTTCTGTTGTAAATGAGGCTCGGTGACCAAAATCCACTAATGCATGAGGCGCTGCAGCAGCGTATTCATGGGTAATACGGCGAATATCTTCAGCGGGTACATCACTTATCGTTTCGGCCCATTCAGGTGTGTAGTTTTTGACTTCTTTGGCAAACTCATCAAAGCCTTCAACGTACTGTGCGACGAAGTCTTTATCGTATAAATCATCATTAATCAGGGTATGACAAATCGCCAAGGCAACCGCTACATCTGTACCTGGTTTAATGGCGTACCACTCATCAGCTTTATCAGCAACGATAGAAAAGCGTGGTTCAAATACCACTAGCTTGGCGCCCTTTTCCATTTGTGCATTCATCATGCCTCTTGTTTCCGACATATTAATGCCTTCATACAAGTTATGACCGAAGTTGATGATGTACTTTGAGTTACTTAAATCACGTTTAATTTTGCCACCAAAGATGGCTTTAGCTGCAACCACATAACCAGCTGGACAAGTCGATGCATGAGTAAAGGTATTTGGGCTGCCAAAGGTTTTGGCGAGATGAAAAAGGTGGCTTTCAAGCGAGCCAGACTTAGAAGAAAATGCAACGGACTCTGCACCATGCTTGGCTTTAATTTTATTGAGGTTTTCCGCTATCAGACTGTAGGCTTCATCCCACTCAATTTCAGCCCATTTGCCTTCGCCACGTTCGCCTACACGCTTAAGCGGCTTAACAATACGCTGCTTATCGTAAAGTAAACTATGACCAGCGCCACCACGGGCACACACTGCCCCGCCAAATGATTTCGCTTTTTTATTCCCTAAAATAGACACGTTTTTGCCGTTTACTACTCGAGCAGAAATAGGACAACGTGTTGAACACATCTCGCAGCTACTTGCGACTAGCTCTTCACTCCCTTGCACAGTGACGCTGCCTAAAGCAGCAATCGAGCCAGGCAGCGCAGCGAGTGCACAACCTGCGGTGCCTGCTCCTGCGCCTTTGATAAAGGTTCGCCGATCTAGTTTCATGGTACTTCTCCCAATTGACAACGATGCCCAAGAACCTTAATCAGCTTGCTTTAATATCCAATCAACTGGATGGCATAACGGTTAAGTTGTTCTAAGGTTTTCATCATTCTCAAACAGAAGAAGCGAATTGAATATTGTGGTAAACCACATATCTACGGCGGGTATTTCGGCTTTGTGACTGTGTTCACGGTTTAAAAAACCACCAACACATGTCTATTTTTTTCGCTATTGTGGTAAACCACATTTTGTCCATTTTCGTGATAAAAACAAAATAGTCAGTGTTTCTCCGGCTCAACCAGCCTCTACCGAGGCGGGTTGTTACTCACGTTAAACGATGAGTTTTTGCTGGCTGCCTCTTTTCTTCAAACTGATTTTGGCAATACAACCAGATTGAATATCTTGTCGATTGTTAAGGCTAAAGGCGCCTTCATGTTCCTTGATGACTTCATTACAAATCGCAAGCCCAAGGCCTAAACCATTTTCTTTGGTGGTATAAAAGGTAGCCATTAACGCATCTGATGTTTCAGGTAAGCCTGGGCCATTATCGATTATCGAAACATCCACCTGATGCTCTTTAAAATCCATTGCGATGACAATTTTGGCTCGTTTTACAGCTTCAGCACTATCACTTATCGCATCAATACTGTTTTTAATTAGATTAATCAGCACCTGCAACAAGCCAACTCTATCAGCGGTAATAAAAAATGGCTCACCTTTGATATTGTTTTCAACACTGATGTCATGTCTAGCCAATTCAATTTTGAGTAATGACACACTCTCATCGACCAAACTCAAAATGTTGACATCCACCATGACCGCTTCTTTGCGCTTTAATAAACCACGAATACGGTGCACCACTTCGCCAGCTCGGGTGGATTGTTGATGGATTTTAGTTAGCAATGCTTTGGCTGATTGTTCATCAAAAGGCTGATTGTTTTCCAGCCTCATAATAGCGCCTTCGCTGTAACTGGTAATCGCCGCAATGGGCTGATTAATCTCATGTGCGAGCCCTGCGCCAATCTCACCAATAATGGCAGCACTTTGCAGTTTTTCTAACGCCAATTCTTGTTGTTTTAATTGCCGCTCAGACTCAATTAACGACTCACTTTTTTGATGAAAGCGATACTCAATCCATAAGTGGTAAACCGTCGCGACGATAAATAACAGCACGGCCAAACCACCCCAATGACGATTATCATTAAGCCATTTTAGTAAAGTGTCCCAGCGGTTTACTTCTGACGCTTCAACATGAAGCTCACTGAATAACTGAATCACTGCCAGCTGACTAATAGGTGACGTCCACCCTTTTAGTTTTGCTTGTATTGCAGCAGGGTGATCTGAAGGTAAATCCATTAGCGCTTGAGTGATATGTTTACTGAGTTCAATATCCACGCTCTCATTCGCAGCAAACGACCAGTTAGGATAAAGATTAGTACTGCACTGGCAGTCGAATCCTTTCGGACGACTCGGGTTTAATATACGAAACTCATCCGCTTTAATCAGCCCTCGCTCGACCATATCTTCAAAGGTACATAATGGCGTTATCGCCGCATCCACGTTGCCATCTCGCACTTGATACAATAATGGATCGAGTGGGAACCCAAGAAACTTAATCTCTTTAAAGTAATTTTTAGTGTCCATGCCCAATTTATGCATCAGGCCAATGGTAGCTTGATAGCCTCCTAAAGCATGAGGATCACTAGCCGCAATGGTTTTTTGCTTTAAGTCGTACAAGGTGCGGTAATCACTGTCAGCCCTAACAATAATGGCTGAGCCAATAGCTGAGGTAGCGCCGTTATGACGCCTTGAACGCATCGTAGCTAGCCAAGATAAAGGGAACTGATTGGATAAATAAAGGTATTGCCCTGGGTTGGTAATAATAAACTGGATTTTTCCTGATTCCATTGCCGCATTCAAGGCTTCGAAATTACCTGGATAAACATGAAATCGGGTATCAGGTAACTGTTCATTCAAGTAATCCATCATCGGCGTCCAACGAGCAATCGCCTGCTGATCGCCCCAATTGGCAAGCACACCGACATAAAGCTCTTGCGGTTTAGCCCAAACTGGTGACAAAAAGCTAATGGCGATAAAACAAAGCAATATCCGCAGCACAATAAAACCTTTCATTAGAAAACTATAATAAGCTTACGATGAGCGACAATCACGCAACGTGATGGATTTCATGGTTTGTATAAAATTAGTTCGCATATCGATTCAAACTGAGATACTTATCAATGATGCATTCAAAATATTGCAAGGAATACACATGCAAACTGACATTCATTGCCCAGTCTATTTAGTCGATGATGATGAAGCCATTATCGATTCAATATGCTTTTTAATGGAAGGCTTCGGTTATCAGCTAACCAGCTTTAACTCTGGAGACGCCTTTCTCGATCAGGTTGATTTGTCATTAGCAGGTTGCGTAATTTTAGACGCCAGAATGCCTGGACTTAGCGGCCCAGAAGTACAGCAATTATTGAATGAAGCAAAAAGCCCGTTGTCGATTATCTTCTTAACAGGACATGGCGATGTGCCCATGGCTGTTGATGCGTTTAAACAAGGTGCTTTTGACTTCTTTCAAAAACCCGTTCAAGGCAAAGTGCTGGCACAGTCTATTGAAAAGGGTATGCAATACAGCGTGAAGCAACACTGGAAAATGCACAATTTAGCTTTGATTGATGGACTGTCAGAGCGAGAAAATCAAATCTTCAAATTAGTTATCGCAGGCAATACCAATAAACAGATGTCGAATGAATTATGTGTGGCAGTCAGAACCATTGAAGTTCACCGCTCAAAATTAATGGAAAAGTTGGGCGTGCAAAATATTGCAGAGTTAATGAAGTTAGCGCCTTTGGTTTAGATATCTACTAATGTCTTAAATGGGTATAGTTTGAAGCTTGTTTTGGACATAGATGTGTTACAACTGACTTGCTTTTGGGAATCTGAAAATTAGCTAATTCTACATAATAAGCGAGGCGAAGCGCCTTAATTTTTATTACTTCCAACACTCTGGACCAAACTGACTGCTAAATGTTGTATCGAAAACACCGTTAAACATGGTTACTTTCTTTCCTTCTATAGTCGTTATCACCCTGATGGGCATTCCATTGAAAGCTGGCATATATTGAGCTGAAGTATCAAGAGGCGATACTGCATATTCCCTAAAATCAATTTTGTGCTGTATAACTTCACCAGCCTCCATTGGATACCAGTCACCTTGACCACCGACATATGCCTTACTAGTCATTTTCGGGTAACTATCAGAAATAGTGAGATTGACTAAATCAATTCCAAATCGATGAGCATCATATTTATCTACTTCCATAAAAGCTGGATCTACCAGCAACTTTTGACCGGAAACATTAGTAATTTGAAAAATCGTTTGTCCCTCACTTGTACATAAAGGCAGAAACTCTAATTTCAAATATTGTTCATCTGTAACTTTTTCATAAAGAGAAGCCGCAGAAAGCATACTTGATACAACACAAAAGATTAAAATATTGATTAATAATATTTTTTTACTCATAAACATCCATGATGCCTTCTGGAATTAGTCATGCCAAAATTAGTCTAGTCAGAGTAAACTTTATATGGGAGTTGTTTAATACATCATTATTAAATGAGCTTTCTTCCCTAGATGCTCCGCTTGGTGATTATCTTCGAGACTAATCAACTCTACCCTTAAGTGGTTTTACTTTAATACAGCCTATGTGCTTAATTCAATGTTTTTACTTCGTTTTTATTGGTTAGGTTATCTTAAATTATCACTTCAACTTAATCCATTGCCTACCGCAGATGCTGTATAGGATATACGAATGTCGCGATCACATGGATGTGAAAGAGAGACCTTTTATGCAGATACATCCAAGACACGCCGTAAACACATCCATGTGGGCTCTGCGAAAACATCCATGTTTTCGAAGGTCTTGAACGCATCTACACTGCGATTATTGCCTCTTCGATTTGACTGTATTCGTGACAATTTAAAGAACTAAAAGGCTCAATTTGAATTGAGGACGTTGAAGAAAATAGCGTGATTCTCACATGGATGTGAGCATAGCTTTCGCGGTGCATGGATGCACCATCGGAAGCGTTAGCATTTTCGAATAAGTCTGAAGTTAGCAACAAACGAAGTTTAAAGCTGGATCAATCCCCATCGAAAATTATGCGCTTTCCAGCATTTTTCGTTAGGGGCGCTGAGGGTTTGTTAAGGGGGACAAGCGCTTTCCCCCTTGACTCTGGTGTGGGCGAAGCGCCACGACGTTAACCCAAACGGAGTTTGGAAATAAAGGAAAGAAACCTGCAATCTGAATCTGGTGTGAACTAAGCGCCACGACGTTGATTTATTAAAATGACAAACAAAAAAGCCGCTTACCTCTGCAGATATGCGGCTTTTAAATGTTTAGCGATTAATTAACAACTCACTATCGTTTGCGCCATTTTACGGCGTAAATAGGCAATTTGCTGCATATGCGGTAAATCTTTTGGGCAAGCATCTTGGCAACCCAATAATGTCATACAACCAAATACACCATCTTGATTACCAATCACATGATAGAAATCTTCCGCTGTGCGGGTATCACGGCTATCCATTTCAAAACGAGCGATTTTCATCATACCCACTGCGCCAACAAAGGTGTCTTTCATTTGTTTGGTCGCACACGCAGAAACACACACACCACATTCAACGCAGCGCTCTAATTCATATAACTTAGCCGCTTCAGCTGGATCCATTGGGTTTTCTAAGCGGTGAATGTCGATGTCATTACTGTCTGGTTGCAGCCACAGTTGTAAACGCTCTGCCAGCTCACGCATAAACTTACCAGTATTCACCGATAAATCGCCAATTAGCTCGAATCCTGGTAAAGGCATTAACTTGATTTTTCCATCGGCAAAGTTTGCCGTTAACGTACGACAAGCCAATGTTGGTTTACCATTAATCACCATCGCACAACTGCCACAGATACCCGCACGGCAAACAAAATCAAACTGCAAAGAAGGATCTTGCTGTTCGCGCAACAGGTTTAAAGCAATAAACACTGTCATTCCTGGCGCTTCAGTGATCTCGTAAGTCACCATTTTTGGCTTATCGTTAGGATCTTGCGGATCGTATCGAAAGATTTCAAAACTGATAGTACGTGGGCTACTCATTACTTCTCTCCCGACACTGCACTAGTGTCACTTAATCTTTCATTACGAGGACGTAATGTTTCAGGTAAATCGAATGGCATGATGGCTGCTTGTTTATCAAAGCGGTCGGCATCATCACCTAATTCAGCAAGAATTTCTGCAATCTGCGCTTCACGCGCTGCGGTATCAGGGTGTGCAACCGCATTATCATTACCATAGCCACGATAGCCTGGTGGCAGCTCCATCTTCATCACATCAAGTTGCTCGTAATGTAGTTCTGGCTCAAGTGCATTTTCATCTGGCCATGTTGATAGTGTGCGGTTTAGCCACTCTTTATCGTTACGTTGCGGGTAATCTTCACGGGCATGGGCACCACGGCTTTCTGTGCGCGCATTCGCGCCACATGCAACCGTTAGGGCAACACGCAGCATACGCGGGACTCTTAATGCTTCAACTAGCTCAGGGTTAGCGTGACGTTTTTTGCACTTAAGACCGATATTTTTACTGCGTTTCAGCAGGTCTTTTAGCTCGCTGACGGCTTTTTCAAGCTCAGGGCCATTACGGAAAATACCCACATAATTCATCATAATTCGCTGCATAGCGAGTTTGATATCAAATACGTTTTCAGTGCCTTCACCGACTAATAGCTCATCAATTTCGCCTTGTAATTTTGACATGGTGTCATCGATGACTTGTGTATTAATCTCTAGGGTATTCTTCTCACAAAAATCAGCGACATACTTACCGATAATCATGCCGCCAACTACGGTTTCTGCTAGTGAGTTACCGCCTAAACGGTTAAAGCCATGCATATCCCAACAGGCTGCCTCACCGACACTGAATAAACCTGCAAGCTGCGGACTTTCACCGGTAGCATTAGTACGAATACCGCCCATTGAGTAATGCTGAGTCGGTCTGACTGGGATCCAATCTTTCGCAGGGTCGATACCGAGGAAGTTTTCACAAATCTCTTTGACCTCACGTAAATTGGTCTCAACATGCTTGCGGCCAAGCAGAGTAATATCGAGCCATAAGTGAGGGCCATAAGGGCTATCAACCCCTTTACCTTTACGCATATGCTCGGTCATGCGCCGTGATACTACGTCACGTGATGCAAGCTCTTTCTTTTCAGGCTCATAGTCAGGCATAAAGCGATGACCATCTTTATCACGCAGCAATCCGCCATCACCACGACACCCTTCTGTGGTTAAAATCCCTACTGGCACAATCGCTGTTGGGTGGAACTGCACCGCTTCCATGTTGCCTAAAGCGGCAACGCCTGTATCTAATGCCAATGCTTGGCCTATACCTTCACAGATGATTGCATTGGTAGACACTTCGTAAATACGCCCATAACCACCTGTGGCAATAGTGGTCGATTTACCAATGTAAGCGCGCAGCTCACCAGTCACTAGGCAGCGAGCAATCACACCGTGACAGCGTTTGCCGTCATGGATAAGTGATAAAGCTTCAATACGTTCATGAACAGGAATGTCCATTTCAATGGCTTTATTATCTACTGCATATAACAATGAATGACCTGTACCGTCAGCGGTATAGCAAGTACGCCATTTTTTAGTCCCGCCAAAATCACGGGCATTAATTAAACCATGGGCTTTTTCAGCTTCGGTAATCGTGACCTTTTCAGCATTCACTACCACTTGGCGATCGCCAGCAGTAATACGTGACCAAGGTACGCCCCAGTTAGCCAGTTCACGCACCGCTTTTGGCGCGCAATGGGCAAACATTCTTGCTACGTCTTGATCGCAGCCCCAATCAGAACCTTTTACAGTATCTTGGAAATGGACATCTTCATCATCACCCATTCCTTTTACAGTGTTACCAAGGCTCGCTTGCATGCCACCTTGAGCCGCTGCAGAGTGAGAGCGCTTAGCAGGGATAAGCGATAACACCACGGTATCTAAACCACGTTCTTTTGAAGCAATAGCAACGCGCAAACCAGCAAGGCCTGCGCCAACGACTAATGAGTCTGTATAAATTATTTTCACGGGTATTCCTTAAATTCGATACGAGGTTAATGGCATAGGTGACTCATTAACCTAAAACTCTTAAGCTTCTAGCTCGGCACAAAAGGAGTCACTGGTAACTCCAACGATTGACCAATCACGATGTAAGTCATCAAACTTGCGATACCAATAATCATCAAGTAAATCACCATAAACTTGGCAAGTTTTAACGCTGCCATACGTTTAGTGGTAACGCCCCACTTAACGGCAACACGGTATAAGCCGAACATGGCATGAATAACAACGGCAGGAAGCAGTAATACATACAGCATCCACACATCTTGGTGGTAAACACGTTCAGCCGATAAATGTGGCCCAATCGCAGGATTAGTGATCATGTCATAGAGATGAACAGGCGCGAGGAAGAATAATAAAAAGCCTGTGATCAGCTGCCAGAACCAAATTTTTGTATCTTGGTGAGGCATGATTGTCATTTGACTGCGAAGCGCTCGCCATTGCTGAATTTGCGCAGGAAAACGGCGCAAGGCAAATGCAGCATGAATAATCACCACAATTAACATGAAGGCAGAGATAAATTTGGTTAGTACAGGGAAGCCATGTCCTGTTTCGCTAAAGATGCCACCTTCTAGAAAGTGACCCACATGATAAAAGGCCTCTTTACTGATTAGGATGCTCGACTCAAAGTGCAAGTGCATAATGATGAAGAAGCCTAACAACAACCCGGTAGCACTTTGTAATTTATCCGCTCTGGCAGCCCAAATGGGGTTCAAATACCCTTTTGACGATACGTCATGTATTTTTTGATTTTGTGTTTGTGATGAAGCTGTCATAGTTCTCATGCCTGTTAATGACATATTGCTGGTGATTTCAGCTTATCAGTTATCACTATTTCTCCTTGTGCTAGAAAATTAAATCGTGATCAAGCTCACCCTGCATTCACCGTCTTTTAGAAGTTGATCACAGTCACAGATTGTTCAAATTTAAGAACTCAAAATTTACCTTATGTTTCATAAATTTATCGTGACATTCAAACAAACAGATGAATATGGTGATTTCATCATGGATATTAATAGCTTAAAGATTAACCAGTAGCAAAAGGTGTGAAAATGGCCCTTTCAATGCAATTGAGCAATATTTCACTATCAAGTGCTGCTGTTTTACCCGCCAAGCAGGTACAATAGGCCATTAAATTATTCTCATAGGAAAACTCCATGCCTTGGATTCAACTTCGCATTAGTACTCACAGCGACCATGCCGACGCGCTTGGCGACCTCTTAATGGAGCAAGGTTCTGTATCAATTACCTATGAAGATGGTAAAGACACACCGATATTCGAACCCAAATTAGGTGAAACGCCACTTTGGCAAGACACTATCGTGATTGCCCTGTTTGATGCTGGCACCGACTTAGCTCCGACAGTGAGCTTTTTAGAAACCCTGCCTTATCTAGGCAAAGGGTTTACACATAAAATCGAACAGATTGAAGATAAAGATTGGGTTCGTGAATGGATGGACAGCTTTCACCCGATTAAATTTGGTAACCGCTTATGGATCTGCCCAAGCTGGCGTGATATTCCTGAGCCTGATGCTGTTAACGTTATTCTTGATCCAGGTCTTGCCTTCGGAACAGGTACCCACCCAACTACCGCATTATGTTTAGAGTGGTTAGATAGCTTAGATTTATCTGATAAAGAAGTGATCGATTTTGGTTGTGGCTCAGGCATTTTAGCCATTGCAGCACTAAAACTTGGTGCTAAGACTGTCACAGGTGTTGATATTGATTATCAAGCGATTGATGCATCAACTGCCAATTCAGAACGTAACGGCGTAGCAGATAAATTAGCGCTATATTTACCAGAGAACCAACCTGATAATCTGCAAGCAGATATCTTGGTTGCTAACATTCTTGCTGGCCCATTACGTGAATTAGCGCCTTTAATTGCAGAAAAGGTTAAAACAGGCGGTAAATTAGCCCTGTCAGGCCTGCTACAAGAGCAAGCAGAAGAAATATCACAATTTTACAGTCAATGGTTCATCATGGATGAAGCGGCTCACAAAGAAGACTGGAGCCGCTTGACAGGTACACGTAAATAACGGTAAAGGCAGTACACCCCTTATGGCAGCTAGATCTCTGCCAAAAGGGGCTATTACGACTCCCCAACTAAAAGTCAAGAAAAAAAGTTACATTTAGTTCATTTATTGACCTTTTCAGCAGCGCAAAAAAGGGCTAATATAGCGCCCCTTTGACGAGCAAGGTGATTAACTCAATGCAAATTGGCCCTTATCAACTGAGCAATCAGCTGATCGTGGCACCAATGGCAGGTGTCACCGATCGCGCTTTTAGAAACCTCTGTTTACGCTATGGCGCAGGCCTAGCAGTATCAGAAATGCTTTCATCTAATCCTGATGTTTGGGATACAGATAAAAGCCGCCAGCGCATGATGCATTCTGGTGAAGAAGGTATTCGCTCAGTACAAATTGCGGGTGCAGATCCTGATTTAATGGCAAATGCCGCCCAGTTCAACGTTGAACAAGGTGCGCATATCATTGATATCAATATGGGCTGTCCGGCAAAAAAAGTGAATAAGAAGCTTGCAGGCTCGGCATTAATGCAAGATCCCCAGCTAGTGAAAGAGATTTTACAGGCTGTTGTTAGTGCAGTTGATGTCCCTGTAACACTTAAGATCCGCACAGGTTGGCAACCTGAACATCGTAATGGTGTTGAAATTGCCCATATTGCTGAAGATTGTGGTATTGCATCGCTCGCCGTTCATGGCAGAACGAGACAATGCATGTATAAAGGCTTTGCCGAATACGACACGATTAAAGCAATAAAACAAAATGTCTCAATCCCTGTTGTTGCTAACGGAGATATCGACAGTCCTGAAAAAGCTAAGTTTGTCTTAGATTACACAGGCGCCGATGCTTTGATGGTAGGACGAGGAGCCCAAGGCAGACCGTGGATTTTTAGAGAAATTCACCACTACTTGGAAACAGGTAAAAAATTACCGCCAGTTGAGGCGAGCGAGCAACGAGAAATCATGCTCGAACACCTGAACAAATTGTACGAATTGTACGGCGAATACAAAGGTGTCCGATTTGCGAGAAAGCATATGGGATGGTACCTAAACCAAGAAGAACAGCGACAGTTCCGTGCTGACTTTAATAGGCTTGAAACCGCTGAACAGCAATATTCCCTTGTGGAATGTTACTTTGATGAATTAGTAAATTTTTAATATAAAGAGCAGAATAGAATGTTTGATCAGACAACTACTAACACAGAAGTTCACCAGCTAACCGTAGGTAAGATTGAAACCGCTAACGGTACAATCAAGCCACAACTATTACGTGACGCAGTAAAGCGTGCAGTAACAAACTTCTTCTCTCAGTTAGACGGTCAAGAAGCGTCTGAAGTATATGAAATGGTTTTAAGCGAAGTTGAAGCACCATTACTAGACATCATCATGCAACACACTCGTGGTAACCAAACACGTGCTGCGAACATGTTAGGTATCAACCGTGGTACTTTACGTAAGAAATTAAAAAAATACGGCATGAACTAAGAAGAAATTCTTAATTCGTTGTATTAAAAAGGGTTAATCAGTAATGGTTAGCCCTTTTTTGTTATCTTGCTACTCAAGTTGCTACTCAATGTAGTTATCTCATTCTCAATATTTAACGTTGTCACAGCTAAAGTAATAGCTAATGCAATTCACTTAACTAAAGTTTTCGTCTCAATATCTTTACTAAATACTGAACTCAATACTGGTAAAATCACACAACTTCAAATGTTCCTAATATAGTTTGAGCAATAAACTGAAGTAAAACAGAGGGGAAACAATTCATTTTTAAAATGGATCACGAAACTCCTGTTCCGTTTCGTTTTGACCACTTTCAATGATCCTTTTCTCTTTAGAAACAGATTTTCAGATTGTTTAGGTTTCATTAAAATATCTCTACCCATAGATAAGACTCAATGGTTTAGGGCTCACTACCATCAACTATTGAAATGACACAATTTAATGATTCCACGTCGTGGCTTTGTATCAAGAACGTATGAAATGCGATAACCTAAACAAGCTTAGTGAACTACCAAATATGGGAGCATTAATGCTAATTCGATTTAAAAAAGGCGCTCTGTTCTAGGTATTCCCTAGGAGAGAGACATGAAAAAAGAAGTTCGACTTATACGTTTTTACGGTATCAATGAAGCAGGACTGGCTGCTATGCCACATAAAGTGTCAGGTAGACAAGTTTCCCGCATCTGTGTTGGTGAGGATATGGGTTGTGCTCATTGTTTCCCGCATGGAATAGACACAACAAATAGTTACCTGACTAAAGAGCAGCGTAACTGGAAGAAATATCGTAAAACTCAGTACCGCTTGGCTTGATGCCTTAAACAAAAACAGCACTCAAATGGGTGCTGTTTTTTTGTTAGTTGATAGCTCTACGCATTAATACATTCCATACATACTTTTTCATAGGCAAAAGCATGCCCGAATCCTATAGAACCGCACTCAACGCAGGGTACAGCTATCGGAGCTTGAAATAATATTTCAACCCAATCTTCAAACGGTTCGCCATTTTTAACGCGATAATCAAGCGTCGCTTTTTTACCTTCAATTTCACAATGAACTAAAATGACATCGAATTCCCCTATAATTGTCCTTTCTATACTTAACTGAGACTCACTACCTCTCCCCTCTTTACGGTAATCAAGTACTTCTTCTAAATCATCAACTGTGAAAAGTGTTTGAAGGTTTTTTTGATCGCTCAACTTTCGACGTAACGTATCATATGCATTCAGCTCATCGAAAAGCTTATCAGACAATAGGCTTGGATCAGTTATCCCTCCTGAAGCTAGAATATCGTTAACGACTGAAAAACGCATATTACTGGCAATTCGGCACCCTTTGACGCTATTGAATACTGTAAAGCCTTTGTCTTCTGCCAGAATATTTACTGCTACATAAACGTTTGTGGTGCAACCTAATAGAGCAGCTTGAAGTTGAAACATCGTCATAAATCGCAATTTAGATGGCATCAATATGCCCAGTTCATGAAGAACTTGGTTTGGCAAAAGAACTCTATTGACGAAGCTTTGCCCTTCATAGAGAACACCAAACTCAATTCCTTTATCAGTCACACCACATTCAATATCAATAACACCATGACTTAACTTAACTATCTCAAGCCTCAATAGGTCATCCATAATTGATATAGGCTTTTGTTGATAATGAATAGGGTGAGCAGGCTCCTTGCTAAGCAAAGCTCCTAAATCATCATTCATCTTTTTTAAATCATAGATTTCCATATCTCGATCTTCTAAATCAGATTCAGAATCATCCAACATTCTTAGATTAAATAACTTTCTAATTAGTGGACTAGGTTCATAAAACTCTTCCCTTCCTAGCAACTCAGAAAGAACATCAAGACCGTCCCAACCATCATCATTCAAAAATGAGATATACCTAGCAAGCCACCTCAACCCCCGCTGACTATCAGGCTCATCATCTTGCCAATCGTGAATAGCTAAATGAACCAAGCTTTCATTATCAAACTCAGACACTTTAGGATTAATATCTGCACCAGCTGCAACTAATCTGCTCATCAACGAAAAATCACGTTTACGATATAATTCAATCATCAAGGGAGAGCCTTGATGACCACTCACAGGTGTTTCCCAATCAATATTAAGGTTTGGGTACAAGAAGCTATATTGCTCCTCCATAAGCCAAATATGAGGTGTAAAATAATCAAACCAATCATGAACACCACAGAATTCAGCGATTTCACGATTCTCTTTGTCTACTTCATAGCTAGAATAAACATTAACTTCAGGATGAAGCATCAATAGATTGAAAATGTCACGGCGCCCGTAAGCCAAAGCCATCGCTAAATAGTCATTATCAGCGCAATTAGAATTTAGGTTTTGAAAAGCAAGTACCGAGATAGCAAGCTCAACAGAGCCTTGCTTTATAGCAACCTTGATAGGGCGAGTATCTTCTTCCTCATCCCAAGTTTGGATAAGAATAAATGCTGCTGCGGAGTACTTACCTTCTGAATACAATGTCTCAAAATTAGCGTTATATTCCTTAGTATCCTCATCATAGTAATGTGCTTCTAAATGTTTATTCTCATCATTTAGAATATCAAATTGCCGACCTAGCCAATTTGTTTCATATGCATATTTTAACCACTGACCATCTAACAACTGACTGCTCAAGCTCATACTTACTCCTTCACAAGCTACTACTGAGATAACAGAATTAAGTTTTAATGAATACAATAACTAACGTCATTTAAACACAATTAATATATGACGTTATGGTGCTCCGTCGCACATCCATAACAAATCACCTCATTAGTTTCTTTGTTGATAAAATCACTGAGTTCCATGCCTTTACCTTCTGATACTTCTTCTTTGCAATAAAAACAATCGGCAGGAAATTTTTGTTCCGCCTCTATTTCGGCTTTTAAAGCGCGGACTTCTGCTGGCGTGGATGATAAAGGTAGGGTCTCTTTGATATCCAAGCCTGGGAAGCTTTCATGTGGATGTGGCCAAAAGGTAACTGCATTAAATATGACAATCTCATCGTCAAACACTGCGACTCTAATCTCATCGTACCTAGAAGAAGTAATTCTATCGATTTTGCTGACATCAAAAACTTGCTTAAAAGTTTTTGAACACGAACCCACAGCACAAACAGGCTCTGTTCTAATGTCTATTAACTTTGAATCTACCAGCTGATTGCATTTCTGGCAGACTAAGAAATACTGAGAGTTATCAAGTAACTGGTAAAGGGCTTCAAAAAGTGCATTTTTATCTAAGGCGGGAGTATTTTCAGCAGTAAACAGTAAGTGTAAACTTTTGCCCTGTTCACTATGACAATGGGCTGTAAGACTAATTCTATCGCTAAAATCTAAAGAATATAGAACCTCATAAGAGTCCCTATCTTTTTGATTTTTTTTGAATAAATCTAAATATATTTCATCTTCTAAATGGGTTAAGTTAGGTCCAAATTTGATCTTTGATGTATCAAAATGGAAGCCTTTAAGAGAAATGAACTCAGAAAATTTTTCTATTAATTCATCATGACCTGAGACTGATATAGCACCTTGTTCAATAAGCGACTTTACCGTTGGAATACAATCTGTAATTAGCATAATTACAATTCCTTAAATGATTAAATAAACTACACAACTAATCTTCCTGAGTTAACCTTGAGCCACTCTTTATGCTCAGCGTAATCAGGCATTATCCGTTCAACTTCTTTCCAAAACTTAGGCGAATGGTCTAACTGCTTTAAATGACATAGCTCATGGATTACCACATAATCAACGACACGATTCGGTGCCATAACAATAATCCAATTAAAGTCGAGTTCGCCTTTAGGGCTACAGCTCCCCCAGCGGCTTTTAAACGTCTTAATACCTACAGACTTAGGCTCTAACCCCATTATTTTTGAATAGCGCCTAACCTTCTCTTTAATCTTGCGTAAGGCATTAAGCTTGTACCAGCGAATCAACGCATCACGTACTAAGTTGCTGCGCTTTGCTCCATCAGGTAATGTCGCAACTAAACGCCCTTGATAAAGCTTAACGGGTACATAGTCACCACAAACAACCTTTAGTCGATAGTTACGGCCTAAATAGGCGTAGGCTTCACCAGAAATAAACTCTCTCGTACTAGCGGGGAGTGAGGCATCATGCAACGCGATTTTTTGTATTATCCATTGACGCTTTTCTGCCACCAGCTGGTGGACACGTTCTATATCAAGCGCCTTGGGGACAACAATTGACACTAAGCCGTCTTCAACTTTAATCGAAGCTGTCTTTATTCTACTGGTGCGAATAACATCAACATAAAGTCCGTTAACCTCAATTTGTTCAGGCTTAATAACACTCATCGTTATTTATTCCCAAACTTAGTCTTAGCTAATTCCATAAAGCGATCTTGTAGTATTAACACTAATGGTTTATCACCAAATGGTTGCTCTAGTACTGCTCGCTTAATTTCTTTCTTCATGCGTTTTACTTCATCTTCTTTACTGAAAAAGTCGATAATTTCAGTCGCTTCATCAAACATCGCCACCAGCGTTTGCGTTGTTGATTTAATCGCATCATGCACTGACTCATCTAACACATCACCATCACTAACTTGCGTGACTTCAGCGATCAAAATACCGTAAAAAGCATATTCAGTTTCACTCAGACCAACATCGTCTGCAGCCTGTTTATGAGTACTCGCGATATCGCTAGAAAATTCAAACAGTAATTCACATTGTTGCGCCCATTTTCCACGAGTTTTCTCAATAATATCGCGTAAACGTAGGCTTAAAGAGCGGTAATACTCAGGGTCTTCATCAAGGTTAATAGTGATGTGATGCTTTATGGCACTTTCAATTTCAGATGCTTTTGATTCATCTGATTTAGTAGGTTTAATGCTCTCTTTAAAATTGGCGGCTAACAAATCAACAGGGGGGATTTTAGGGTCGATACCCGTACTTAGAATATGTTCATCCACCAGCTGACGAACCTTCTCGCCTATCTCATGCATATCTAAGCCTGCATCACGATATAACGTCTTTGCAGCATTATGAATTTTACCTAATAGTTTCATATCAGCAATAAACGGGGCAGCTGCCGCATCAGGCAGAATCAC
The DNA here is from genome assembly GCF_001675935.1 of Shewanella sp. UCD-FRSSP16_17. NCBI lineage: Bacteria > Pseudomonadati > Pseudomonadota > Gammaproteobacteria > Alteromonadales > Shewanellaceae > Shewanella > Shewanella sp. UCD-FRSSP16_17. The sequence goes on along the minus strand of NZ_LZFV01000024.1, from coordinate 55,000 downwards.
ATTTAATTGCTTGGCGAATTGTTTAAAGGCCATATCAAACTGAGCACGAGTGGTTTCGTCTTTTAAAATAAGTACGTAATCATCAATATCGTCACTTTTCACATTTTTAAAAAATGATATCGCAACGGTATGCTTGGCTTTAAGCTTCGGGATTTCATCTTTAAGACTTTGAATCGTCCCCTCAACATCTTCACTGCTAAATAACTCTAATGCTTCGGTTAAATAAGTTGCTAAGCCGTGGTAATCGACAACATAACCACAATTTTTCCCTTTATAGGTTCGGTTCACACGGGCTATGGCTTGCATCAAGGTGTGATCTTGTAGCTTACGGTCGATATACATTACCTGTGCAATTGGCGCATCAAAGCCTGTTAACAGCATATCTTTTACGATAAGAAAGGCAGTGTTATCAAACTTTCGATTCTTTACATCCGTGCCTTGTTTATCGATTCCAAATGGCTTTTTAAAGTTTGTAATGACCTGCTTTTGATGCACCTTATCAGTGTGCTTAGCAATATAAGCTTCATCATTATGATCACCCGATATAATTACTTCTGAAGGTGGCGCACCTAATTCATCTAAGGTCTTTTTGAAAATAGCCGCAGCATGACGGCTACCCACTACAATCATGGCTTTAAAACCATCTGGACGAATATGCTCTTTGTAATGCTTAATCAAATCTAAACACACCCAACGAATACGGGCAGGGGCTTCTCGTATAGCACGCTCAACACCATACTTCTTTTTGATTTCACGCTGTTCTTCTTTAGTGTAATCACCAAAGTATTCTTCAAACAGTTTGTCCAGAGACTCACCAGCAACCTCAGATATCACTTCTCGCCCTTCATATAACAGCTTTACAGTAGCGCCATCTTCTACCGCTTGGTTAATCTTGTATTCATCGATATAACCACCGAAAGCTTGTCCCATCTTTTGGGTTTTAAGCAATGGCGTACCAGTAAAACCTATCTTAGGCGCATTAGGTAATGCCGCATTGATGGTCATTGCCAAACCGCCGAATTGGGTTCGATGTGCTTCATCTGCAAGTACAATAATCTTGTCACTCGGATTAAGGTCGGTAAAACCTGCAGCAACGCCTTTTTGCTTTGCTTGTTCTTTTTCTAAGTCTGAAAACTTCTGCACCATAGCCGTAACAAGATCAGAGCTGTCTTTTTTAAGTAATTCTTTTAACTGTGCCACAGAGCCAGCGTTATAAACCGTTTCGCCTTGAGCATCACGAAAAGTGTCAGAAAGTTGCGAATCAAGCTGAGTTCTATCAGTAATGAATACTAGTTTGTATTGCTTTAACTCAGGGTCTCGGCGCATCTTAACAGCCAACATCACCATGGTTAATGACTTACCGCTACCTTGGGTATGCCAAACAACACCAGATTTCTCTTTTCTATCAATGCCACTCTTGAGTCTTTCAATAACCTTATTTACCGCACGATACTGCTGATAACGAGCCACTTTCTTAATCAAGCGTCCATCATCAGTTTCAAACAAAATAAAGTTTTGCAGAATATCTAAGAAGTTAGTTTTGCTAAACATGCCAGCTAAGAGCCGTTGCTGCGCGGTCACATTAGTAAGCGAGTCGTAGTTGGCTGGTGACTTGTCATATTGCGAAGAAGACCGTTGATACTGAGCAGCAGGCTCTGCCACTTTTTGCAATACATCTGGCGACTCAAGTTCATCTTCAGTGGTTAAAGCATCTTCAGGTTGTTCGATGCTCATTCGTGAATTCAAGCCAACAACATTGTCCTGCAATGATCGTTGCGCTAACTCCTCATCACTGAAAGGGTAAGCATCTTTCCAGTCACCATAATGCTGTGCACTTGAACTAATAGTGCCGACTTTAGCTTGATCGCGACAACTAGATACCATGAGCTGGTTATACCAAAACAGCTTTTCAGCGCCTTCATCATCTTCACTGTGACGTAAATTAGCATAGCGACGAAGTTGGTTAATACCTTCGCTCATCGGGCTGGATATATAGGGTGACTTACATTCAATAACGGCTAGTGGAATGCCATTAACAAAGCAGACAATATCAGGAATAATACGCTGATTAACACCTTCAATTTTGAATTGGTTAGTGCAGATAAATTCGTTGTTTTCAGGTTGTTCAAAGTCCACCAGCTTAACGGTTTGCCCTTTTCGTCCTTTACCTAAATCTTGTTCAACCGATAAGTAGCTAACAAGGGTTTGATAAAACGCATGGTTATATTCCATTAACGCTGCAAAATTTGGGTGAGTCACCTCACGGGATACTTTGCGAAGGTTCTCATCACTTATCCACGGATTAATCCGCTTTATCGCAACTTCAAGGCGTTTAACTAACACCACATCTCGCAAGTAAACCCGCTCAGCATTTCCATGCTCAGGAGATAGCATTTTCCCTGGAATATACTGCCAACCCAAACTCACTAATTGTGAAATTGCTGGAGCTTCTACTTTGTCAAATTCATTATTTTGCATTTAAATACCACTATCAGCGCTATACGCAGTAACTGCTTCTTGTGTTATCAAAAGGTATTGATCTATTTTAGCCTTGACGGAATGAACACCACTATCACTCATCAACAAATTTAAAGGCACTTCAAAGCCTGCTGAGATAAATTGATGGTCTAATTTAACGTCTACCGAATCACTATAGTCAGGATAACTAATCGAATTCCACTTCTTATAAAAGTCTGAAGCTTCATCCTGTACAGCACGATAAACAGCAAGTTTTAGAATACTTTCAGCCTCCTTAACATCCACTTTCAACGTTAATGCATCTGGTTGGCTTTTACTTTTTTCATCGTTTATCCCAGAATCATTAATAACCAAAAACTCAATGATGTAATCTCCCTTAGTGATTCTTTTTAAGTCATTTACATGCTTAAAAACATAACGAGTCACAGCTGCAGGAAGTAGATCCCACTGCCACTTTTTAAATGGGTTTGCATTGCTTTGACCTGGGGATGAAAAACGATGAGGCGACCAAAAATAGAATTCAGTATCGGCTTCAAGCGCTATGTTTTCTATGACGGGGAGTAAACGTTGGTAATAAGCTGCCAGTAGCCGATGGGCAGTTCTAACCTGTGTAAAAAGATCATCCATTTCACTATTGCTCATTTTGACTCCTTTCTTATTGTAATAGCCCATGATTAAGAGATAATTTGGGAAATACATCAGCTTTGAGCTGTGACCATTTAAACGGTGATACCTGTAAACCGTAAAGACTTAACCCTTCTAAAATATCCTGCAAAATAAACCTATCTTGCTTAGACACTACCGGTTTATCGCCCATGCCATCGTCACTGGTTAAAGCAATGATATGCTCGGTTACGCTAGGCCACTCCAATGCAGCAACCGCTTTTAAACTATCCACTTTTGCCAAAAGAGGTATCGCCCAATCTCTTGCATCAGCTTGCCTAATTCGGCCTATAGCCAAAAAGTACAATGGTTTATCTTGGCCTTGCTCTGATTGAATAAACGACTCAATTTCTTTTTGCCATTGCTCAAAATATTGGTCCCCACCCGCTGGTGGTTTAACCTCAACAATAATACTGCACTCATCAAAGTGAAAAATAGAATCTGGTTCAACTTGGTTAGTGCCAGAAGAGTGCTCATGAATATAACGAGGCCAATAGCTAATGCCTTTAAACTCACCAAACCCATCAGGAAGAATACCCTGATAAGTCTTAAACCAATGTTTAAGCAAACAGGCCTGTACAACCTCAGACAAATAGGCAAAGCGCTCAAATACGGAAGAAGTCAGCAAATCTTCACGGGCCTGAAATAGACTAGACCAACTCACCGACTCATCTTCATTATGTTCAATGCGCCCTGCCTTACCGTGCAAAATCGCTTTTAGCATATTATTAATCCCTTAATTTCAGCCGTTTAACTTAGTTATCGATACTACACTGAGTTACCTACCGAAACAGCCAGTCAACTCTAGATAACTTAAAAAGATTCAAATTATTACCATCTCTTCTTTGTTTACTTATTTTCCATCATCTGCAGAGGTTTCAGCTATCAATACGTTTAATTAAATTCATGGGCAAGAGTAAATCAAATAGCACCGGCAAAAATTAGAGCTAGGCTAATTATTATCAAGCCAGTACCGCCAATTATCACTCCCGATATCAGACTGCCTGACATAGATTTCGAGGAAGTTGTTGACGATGTTTTTTTTACTTCACTACTCTCTGAGCTGTAAATATTTAATTTAAAGTCATCACAAATTTGTTTAATAATCGAATCCGCATTAATTTGGCTACCGAGTACAGTGACGACTTTATTTAGCTCTTTTGCAGGCCCCCGATGACCCCCAACCAATAATGCTATGGCAAACTGCTTAATTTTAGGATTAGTGCCAAAATATGTAGTGAGAAAGCGATTTTCCATTTGGTTTGCTAATTCTTTAGCGTCGTTAAATAGTTTCTCCTCCAGAAGCTTTGCCCTAAAAGAAAAAGCCAGTGGAACTGAGATCCGCCGAAGACTTGCTTCTAATGATTTGATGTTAGGTTGATACTTAGCGGCAATATTCCAATCATCATCAAGAGCATGTGATGCCGTATTTGAATTCTCATTTGTGCCAGACTCATCTTCTTGAGTAAATGAAAAATCTTGTCCTGCATCATATTCCGCTTTTTGGCCTAAATCGCTGAGTACTCGATATGCTTCACTAATTTCTAAACACTTCTGGTGAGCATACTCTTTAGAACCGTGGTACTTATCTGGATGATAAACCTTCATCATTGCCTTATAAGCAGCCTTAATAACCACCAACTCTGCTGTGGGCAATATGCCTAAAACAGCATAATAATTCTGACCTGTTCCCATTTAAATACCCATAAGTAATGTACTAAATTTATCCTTGCGGAAATAATTGATTAAGCGCTCTCAATGGTTACTGTCTAGAAAGCAGATACCCTGCATTTAACAACACTAGACACCTCATATAAACACTTACTTTAGAGATATGCCGACTCATTCAAAAATTAATTGCAATTTGGACATCTTCCCCCCCACTGCAAGCACAAAATACTCAGGCATTATTCGTGGCGTTGGCAGAGGCTTCTACCAACATCACTTATAATTTGGAGATACAAAAATGAGTACTAACAAAACCCCAATGACACCGGAAGCAGCCGCTCGCATTCAAAGTGCAGCAGCAAAGCGAGCTAGTGGTAATGTTGCTAAAGGAAGCTTTGCAGCAAAAGCTCAAAGCGCGGCAGCTAAAAACTCAGGTAATGGTAAACAGGGAGGTAACTAATCATGTCAAAACATGACGATGATAACCATGCTAACCAACTTAATCCTAATAATGACGAGTATTGGGGCAGTCGCGGCGAAGATGAACGACCTGAAGACTGGGAAGAGCAGATTGAGGATTAATCTGTAACACGCAAAGCATGCAGGCCAGTTAACTCGCTTGCATGCTTTTTATTGCGCTCTGCTTATAATGCTCAAAATATCTTGGGTAATCAGATAATACCTCTGCGATTATTAGTAGAACTTTCTTATCTTTAGCTTGCCTTAACAGCTTCTCCACTAAAGCATCTATACCATTGGCAATACGAAGAAGTGCTAATATTGTCTCTATATCATCACCACCTAATGCATTCATAAAGTTTGATACAAATTGCTTTAGCTTATTTGCAGATGGCATATTCTTGCCATTGCGCCAATCCTTAAGCTGCCGATATTGTTTATCTTTTGTCGCCTCTATGCATTCACCAGACTCTTCAATATCAATGTATGCAGCCAATGCACGCCAACTCGAATCTAACTCTTTTTTAGCCAACATAGTGCGTAGCTCATTTAACATAGCACCAAAACAAGTACACCTCTCATCTGAAACAACATAAGTGTTGATAGCCGATGCAATTATGCTGTTATGCGGTTCACTCGCATCTTTTATTCCACAGCGAATATAGTAAAGTGAAATTCCAAGCTCATAGTGCGCAATGGCTGACAAGTAGAAGTCGAAAGTGAGGTAGTAAACGGCTTTGACTACTTCAATGCCATACTCTTCTGAATAGAAATGGGGGTAAGAAGGAGACTGGGAAAAACTTGATAAACAAGCTAGTTGCTCCACTGGTACCAAGCTATGCTCAGTCCATGTTTGCAATTGAGCTTGCCAAATAGCAAAAGCATTATCTTTTTCAATACGCTTTTCTTTTACCTGATTCTTGAGCGACTTTAGCATTAGGTAATCAGCTTCAGCCCTCGAATCAATGAGGTCAAATACTGTTACTAGCTCATTATCATTACGATTAAAAACCAAAGAAAGCCTCAAACCATGCGATGCTGAATACCAAAGTCCAGCATTAGAGCCAACTTTAATTGCGCGATTTGTTTTCAACATTACAGGCATATAAACCAGTTTATTCACTGGAATTGCCAGCAAAGTCAACCAATTAATCAGCTTTTTAAATGTCGGTTTAGCAACACCTTTCCCTGTCATTTCGGCACGTGAACTTCTACTAACATTTAGCGGTTCACCATAATGCTTTTCAAAAAAAGGAATTGTTTTAGCAGCATTGTCAGGGAGACCTAACAATTGAGCAACGCTCTGTGTCGATGGTAAGAACAGACTGTCAAAATCTATAGATTCAAAAAGATACTTACCATCACTATTAGGCTTCATTTTCAGTCACTTCCTGTAGTTCACGTTCGATACAACGTAAGTAATACGAAGGGTAGTCCTTTAAGACTTGCTTTAAAATACCTTCTAGCTCATGTTCTGAAAAATGAGCGCCTTTAAAGTTGGTGCATATTGAATTAAATAAGCTATCTAAGCCTATAGCAATTTTGCTATAAGCAAGCATCATGTCAATGAACTCGGCATCTTCAAGACCAAACAAGTGGATAAAAAACCATTGTAGTTTACTGTATGAAGGTAAATTTTTACCTTTTCTCCAATCTTTCAGACAATTGTATTGTCTATCTTTGAGGCTATCGCCCATTCCTGTTGCAGCGGACTCGTCAATATCGATGCAACCAGCTACAGTGCGCCAACTTGTATCACCGTGAATTTTATTTATAACTCGTATCATTTCTGTCAAAAAACCATCAAAACACGTTTTACCAACCCCATCGGCATACAACATCAATCCTTTAGTCAGCATGCCATTTGGTTGAACGACCTCATCCTTATTTTCATGTTTTGCTAGAACAACTCCAGCCTCATAGTGTGCGATAGCTTCCAGATAAAAATCCAATTGTAATCTAACAACACATCTAAACGTTAATAGTTCCGTCTCTTTATCTTTTATTGGTTTCTGCTCATGCTGAAGCAACAACTTAATCAACACTTCCCATGTAGAGTTTTCTACTTCTGAATACATTAACCAAAAAGGAGACTGAAACTGTAATTTTTCAGCTAGGGTTATCGACTTAACACCCTGCTTATCAACTTGTTGCTTGATATGCTCAAAGCACTCAACATCAGCCTTGCAACGCTTCCTAAAAAAAGTGAGCAGAGGTTGAAACTCATTAAAACCGTCAGATATATTGGCCTTCTTCATATCCTCAGAGTTATTGAGTAACGAGTACCAGCCTAATGCATTGGAGTTGACCTGCGTGCTTTGTACAAAGTCCTGCTCATTAAAAATAGGGCCCTTGGTCACAGCACGACTAAACAATTCTCTTGTCCAGTGGTACATTTTTTTGACTGACGGCAACCCAACACCCGAAGTGGTTAACTTGTGTCGACTACTGGATTTAATCTCAAGTGGTAAGTTCAAGTCTTGCTCGGCAACTTCAATGCCTAATAGCATTGGGTTGCTAATACCAAATAGTTTAAGCACTGCATCTGGGGGAGGTAAAAAAAGGTTACTGATGTATCCAGTAGAAAATACTATTGGCTGACCTGCTTGATATTCAGATTCAAGCTGTTTAAATGAGTCATCCAATAAGGCCGATAGTGATTGTTGCGGTAAAGCATCCTTGCTCATGGTTATCCTTGCTGTTGTGCTTAATGTGGCTTGTGACTTATTACAATAGCTAAGTTATGCGACTTGTTAATCGACTTTAACCCGCACCTTACCAGTGAGCAGATCTTGCATCAGGGCTTTCTTGAGCGATTTTGATTGTTCTAACTTATCCTCAACCGCAAAGATCTTTAATTCAATACTAGAAAGGGTTGCACTAATAAATTGTTGCTCACTGTCGGAAGGCACTGCAATCTGCATTTTCCGTAAACTAGCAAGCGTAACTTCTTTAAAAGTTGAGCCCTTTGCTTCAAGCTCATTTTGTAAAATTAAATAGGGGGAACGCATTGCCCATAAAAGGTAATTAGTATTAATTGCTTCACTCGGGGATATTCTTGCAGTCCCTTGAGTTAAGTTGGCACCTTCAAGCTCACTTGGCACTATGTGCACATGACCTATCATCCCTCTAAGCGCATAAACAATATCACCAGCACAAACAGCTGAACGCTCATATTTTTTAGCAATGTCAGAAGATGTTAGAAGCATCCCCTTCCTAGTTAAGTGCCTTGAACTCATATCTGACACTCTAATATAAGGAACCCCACCTTCACAATGTGGACCTGCCTGAACTATTCCATATGTAATCTTCTTCTCCGCTTTAACAAGGCTCTCAAGCGTTACAACCTCCCAGCTCTTGGGGATTCTGCCGACGGGTGAGTCTTTGAATTCGGTGTGTGGGGTGTAACTCTCTCCATCGCCAGTGCGGTGCTTAGTGCCTACACCATTCGTGAGCAGTGTTTGCATCATGGCGGTTTTAAGGTCTTTAAGCTTATCGATTTGCGCTTGAGTCTTTTCAATCACCTCATCCACTGACGTCAAAATCGCAGCAATCTTTTGCTGTTCAGGGAGTGGGGGGGTAAGAAAATGAATACTTTTTAAATTGGCTTGATTTACTGATGGCTGTGCACCTACAGCAACAAAATCCCATATTATCTTTTGATACTTCTCGCTGGTAAACACTTGGTACACATACTGGTTCAACGGTGGTTTGATTCTAAATATAACCGTATTAGGGTTTATGCAAGCCTCACCGATATTACCAACTAAAGCAATTTTACCAATCGTATTACCTGTTTTAACAAGCAATAAATCACCAGGGTGTACCATTATCTCAGGGGACTCCTCATATTTTTCACGAGATAAATACACTGGTTTACGAAAATCTAATTTATGCTCCTTAGATATTTGAGTACCTCCGATAACTAAAGGTCCATTATCTCTTAAATCAGTAGTTTTATAACCTTTCCAGCCAATTCGGCCTCGAACATCAGCAACGTCGCCTAGCTGAAAAGTTCCCCACCCTTCAGGAACCAGATTACTCATAACCCAGCTCCTTCAGGTAGCCTTGCATCACCTGCTCAGCGGTCGCTAGTTCAGCATCAAGCTGATGCAGCGATACTTGGTACTTGTTCCACCAGCGCTCTAGTTGGCCGACAATTGCTCCTGCACTCTCTGCTGAGGTAGGGGGATTCCCGCCGTCCATGGTGGTCAGCCCACTACTTTCGCAATTTACTTGCTCAAGGCTGTTTTCTACACATTTCTCAGCACTCTTTTCTACAAGCAGGCGGATCTGTTCTTTGGTTTCGATTTCGGCTTTAAATCCGTAATAGCCTTCAGCTTTAGGCTCAAACACCACACTGACATCAAAGCCTTTGAGAATTTCTTCTTGAATGTACTCATCTTCTACTTCACGCACTGGAATGCCACCGTGCAGTATGGCGCGCACATCGAAGATCTCTGCTGGTGGCGAGGTGTCGGCATAGCGGCGAATATTGAGGTTGTAATCGTTCTCGGCGATTTCAGATAACTCAACCACTTTTGAGTAGCGTGACAGCTCGGTGTAATTGTCAAAAGTCTCGACTATCTTGGCGATATCTTGTGGGCGCAGTTTGTTTTGGTTCTTGCCCTCTTCAAACTCAAGCTCACTGTTGATAAACAGCACCCTGCCTTTACGCGCGGCAGGCTTTTGCTTATTGATAATCAGCAAACACGCTGGAATACCTGTGCCGTAGAACAAGCCTGATGGTAGACCGACAACCGCTTCAAGTAGGTCATCTTCTAATATGCCTTGGCGAATGGCTTTCTCACTTGAACCACGAAATAACACCCCATGTGGCATGACCACACCAACCATACCGTCGTTATTGGTACTGGCTATCATGTGCTGTACGAAGGCTAAATCACCTGCATCTTTTGGGGGTGTGCCATAAGGGAAACGACCAAAGCCGTCATTGTCGCACTCATCCTTACCCCACTTTTTAAGTGAGAAAGGTGGGTTAGCAATAACGCGGTCAAAGTGCATTAGCTCACCGCCTTGGGTGTGCTTAGGTTCGCGCAGAGTATCACCTTTACGAATATCAGCGCTGTGTACCCCATGTAGGAACATGTTCATCTTACAGATTGCCCAAGTATTCAGGTTCATCTCTTGTCCGAACAGTGACAAGTTAGCCGCGTTCTCACCGTGACTGGCGAGGTAGTTACGAGTTTGCACCAACATACCGCCCGAACCTGAGGTTGGGTCGTAAATACGCATACCTGCATGAGGTTTTAGCAATGACACCAACAGCTGCACTACTTCACTTGGGGTATAGAACTCACCGCCTTTTTTACCAGCACTGTCGGCAAACATCTTAATCAGATATTCGTAAGCCGTACCGAGCATATCAGGGCGCTCAAAGTCGGCATTACGTAAACGGTATTGATTAAAGTGCGATAACAGGTCTTGCAGCTTCTTATCTGACAGCTTGTTTTTAATATTGAAGTCGATAGTGACTAACACGCCCTCAAGGCTGGAGTTATGTTCTTCAATCGCTTCAGCTGCGGTATTCAGCCCTTCACCAATGTTGTGCTTTAAATCTTTAAGTGCTGACCAACGGGCAACGGCAGGTATAAAGAAGGTATTGTCGTACTCATCTTCATCTTCCGCTAACTCTTCTGCTTGCGCCTGTGTTTTACCTTTATCGAGGTAATACTGAATCACTTTTTCACGTTCTTCATCAAAGGCATCAGATAAGCGCTTAAGGAACATCATACCGAAGATGTAGTCTTTAAATTCAGACGCGTCCATATTGCCACGCAAGATATCGGCGGTTTCCCACAAGAAAGATTCAAGCGTTTGTAGAGAGAGTTTGTTGGTCATTGATGTACCCAAAATGAAGTTGGAGCCTGTATCGATAACAGATGCATTATTGCATCAGATTCTACGGTGTAGTTGCTAATGGGGCAATGGAGGAATAAGGCAGTTAATAACTTAACTGCACTTTTATTGATGCCGTTACTTATTTCGGCTCCAAGAGTCGTACTCCATACCACTGCGACCATATGCCGAGCGGCGGTACTTGTCTTGCGGTACACCAAAGTGACTGATTTGTTCCTTTACTGGGTTTTTCTCGAGAAAAGCGGCAATAGCGGGATCACTACTTTTAATTGACAGTGCCTGTTTGAGAACTGTGGCATCATGCTGGGTTAATTTCTTACCTCTTAGTTTCGATTTTTTTGGTGATTTCTTTTTCTTCTTTGGTTTTAGCTTAACAAGCGGTTTGTTACCAGAAACCATTGGGCACCTGTTTGTCATGTGCTGTTCGAGCGTATCTTTTGAGGCAAATTTCAATTTGCAAAGAGGGCAAGGATAGATTGATATTGGCTTGCCTTTTCCTGTGCTTACTGAACTTTTTACTTTTAGAACATAAGTCAGCCTATCTACATCTTTTCGAGCTACTGGAGGTGTGGAAACAGGTTGTATTCTTGCTTGTTGTTTCTTTTTTAAAATCACAGCAGGGCTTTTAGGGCATTTGGAAGATAAGTGTATAGCTAATCGATTTTCATCTTTGAGCGTCACTGAACAGTGCGGGCATATAGGCTTCTTAACCTCATTCGAAGCTGTTACTAAACTAGCTTCCTTTACCTTTTTTGAATGAGATCGATCAACAACAAGCACTTGTTTTTTATTTGGGTGCCTGACAACACATTCACTGAGCAAATGAGTTTGGAATTTAGCCGAATCAATACGCTTTAAACATGAAGAACACACTTTCGTAGACATTCAAAACCTCGAGCCCAAAAGAATGAATATAGTACGATGCTAAAGCTTAACCCACACTGAATTACGGGTGTAATCATATGCCACAAAGTTTATATGCTTCACAGAATGGCTGTTCAATCACTGAATTTCTATTGATTGTTTAAAAAACCTATTCTACTGCAGGAGTAGTTTTTGGTTTGAAATGGTTTGCTTTCTTTTCCAGCTGCTTTAGCAAAGTAACTTATGCGATAAACTATTTTCCGCATCACATCAAAATCTCCTCGAGTGGCGTTATAGTAACAATTCTTTGGGGTGTAACTAGAACCAGCCATATCACTCCAAACTTTATCGACTAATGCTAAAACCTTTTGTGGGTATTGGATGCAACGGCCATCTAGAAATAATGCATAGTGATAGTGCTGAGCTGCAGCATTAACTTGCTCCCTGACCCAGCAATAGCCAATTTTATTTATTTTATACTGTCGTTTTAAGCGCTTAAACAATCTGCGATTAAATACGGTCATACGTTGATTATCAGCATTGTAATCACGTTGGTGAAGATCAAATCTAATTACGTGTACACGTTTGTAGTGACTAAGCATATTGATAAATTGTTCAATAAAGCGCTTTGCCATGACGGTATAAATCCCTGAAGGTCTGGCATGTACGAACCATGAAGTCCCATTAAAATTGATTACAGGCGTTTGACTAATATGCATATCTATCCCCTGTAAAGACTACAGATATTATTAAATACCCCCGCATTAATTTTTGATATATAGGTTGCAGCGTAGGTAGCGTTTGATTATGCGTTAAAACACCTTTTAAAGAAGAGGGGTAATAAACCTTTAAATGTTGTTGGACAACGTTGCTGGTCGTTTCATTGTATTCTTTTACCAATCTAAAACAGCTCATATGCTTATGTTGTTTTGGTTCCATGACTAAATCTCTTAACGAAAGAAAACTGTGAATGACATAAAAATGGCCCCATAATCGGAGCCTTTTTTATGAAAAAACTAACTAATGAGCACTAACCGTCATTAGCTGCTTTTCCCCAAGTGCCATTAATAAACTGCTCGTGAAGATCTGCGTGATACCTAACACACCTTTTGCTATATCGTGTTCCTTTTGGATAACGCCCTTCTGTCTCTGCTCGCCAAAGCCATGTTCTTCCTACATTTAAAGACTCACAAACCTGTTTCTGAGTTAATAGTTGTGGTAATGGTTTAATATATTTCATGTTGATTCCTTACTTCCTTTATTGTTTCAATAAGCTCACTTTAATCACGCCTAGAAACAATCAAAAGGCAATAAGGCCGTTACGACCCTTCTGCGTATTTTGCTTTATTTTTCCCGTTGCATGCCGAGTTCTTCTAACGCAAATTTAATGGCTTTAATATAGGGTCTATCTTCGCTAAAAAAATGATCATGTTTACAATGCTTTCTTAGTCCTCTTGCTAAATCAGCATAATACTTTCGACCGATAGCCTCGCGTCCTACCTCAGCAATTTGTGCAGTCAAATATTCAACAGCTGCCCGCCTAAGCAAAACTGTAGAGTCTGTGATTTTTTTAGTTCTATTTTTCCTATTAGATGCACTGACTGCTTTCTTTTGCATTTTAGATTTATAAACAGATCCAAGGCTTTGCCCTAAGTCGTCGGTTTTAGCTTCGATTACATTGAAAGCCACTTTTAAATCAGCTAATGCGGATGATGAAATAATCTTTGGAGGGAGTGATTCAGATAACGCTGTATGCAGACAGGAATCTGCAAGCCTTTCCTTTAGGTGTTCGGTATATATTTTATCTGCCGAACTCAATAATTCATGCTCTTTTTCTTCCTCAGCTAGTTTTATGTTTTCAGCAAAAGTATGACTGAGAATTGGTTGTAGCTCGATTCCTGAGCGCGATGACAACTTAATTATCACATCTTCATAAGTCTGCAATACAATTGCAAGTTGCAGTAATTGTTCATTTTCGAGCTGTTCTACACTTTGCTGAAGTCGCTCCTTTTTTAGCGCCACACGTTTAGCTAGTTCTTCAATTGATGCTTTTGCGTCAGGTGTATCTATTGCCACAGTAAAATCTCTTCGGATTAAATAGCTCAGATTACTACAAACAAGCACAATCAAAAAGCAACAAATAGAACATAAATAATTGAAAATAAAGAATAATAATAACGTTCAATATATAGCATATATACGATATATGAATATGAAACCTAAAGAGTTGCACTGAGTAGAAACTTCATCTTTAACTAGCACACTTAATTAAACCATTCTTTTGACATTTGAACTGATTTTATAAGAGTATCTAGGGTATGATTTGATCATTTAAAACATATAGTTAAGAAAGGGGGCATGTATGTCTATGCCAACTAAAAATATTAGCTGTACTGGTTGCCAATTTACAGTGAACAGTATGGTAACTTGGGGCGCACACTTCTATTTAACCAATGATGATGAAATATATTTTAAAAGCCAGACGGGTTGGTGTTACAAATGCTGCACCATAAGTTCAATTGAGCTCGTTGAAAGTAGGTGCAAAATTGAGCACGATATCATCAAACTATCAAAACAAGTGTTACCTAATTTTAAACATGTTTTGCAATGGTTAGCGTCAAGCTCATACAGAGAAACTCTACAAGGCTTACGTGACCTTCATTTAAGACTAGATATTGTAAAATCTCGAGCAGGCAAAGAAGTGTGTTTAACTTGTGGAAGTGACCATGTACAAGCATACACACCAAACCAGGTTTCAGAGTTACTTAACAATAAATCAGTTTTATTACCTCATCCTAACTGTAAACAAAATGGCTACTTAACAGCTGAGGATGGAGTAAGATTGAAGGTAAAAATACCTTCTAAATATTACGATTTTAACGGCCAGAGAATAGAAAAGGATTAAGTCACTAAATGATAATTACAAGTTCGCATAACTTAAATACCATAACTAACCTATGCTCTTCTAAATGGGACGACTTTTAGGGAGCCATTTCTTAACAATTCGACCTTTTCTTGCCATAGGTTTAAGGCATCTAATTTTTCAGGTAAATACTGACTTCGGTTGTAGATACCAGCAACACCTTGAATGGAATGACCGAGTATCGCTTCAACAATATGAGGCGCAACACCTAAATCACTCATGCCTGTTGCAACGGTTCGTCTAATATCGTGGAATCGCCATTTCTCTTTATGATCAAGTTTTTTCCAAACGGTTCCACCCCAGGCACTTACTGCAGCAGACTCTTTTAGCTCACCTAAGATATATTCACTATTGCTACTTTCCACCAGCAGCTTGATAAAACTCACCAATTCATCAGGGATAGGCCTTTTTATCTCGCCTGTTTCTCCCTTTTCGATATCTTTAGCGCTGGTTTTATTATGCTCAGCTGGGACAGTCCAAATTAGGTTATCTAAATCCCATTCTTTAATTTTTGATAAGCGCACTTCCTGCGTTCTACAGCCAAAGCTAGTCAATATAATAAGTAGGTTACGGTAATAAGGCAGCATTTTGCCTTCATCAATCCATTTAACCAGTTGTTCAAACTCTTCCCAATTTCCATCAGCAATTAAACGTCTGGAACGCTTTGCTTGCTTTGCACCACCTATCGCGTCGGTATCTAAATCAAAAATATCACGATGGACGTCATAACCTTGCTTTAGACAGAACTTTAATGCCTGTTGTACATTACGCAGAACGTATGCTGCCGCTACGGGGTATTTAGCTGCTCGCTCCTCAAAACAGGCAAGCCAATGCCGCTTAGTTATTTCTGAAATAGGTAAATCACCTACATTAGGTAAAATCCATACAGCAAACTGTTGCTCATGTTTAACCGCATTAACTCTTTTTCGGCTAGCGTATTTCTTTACCCAATGCGATAACGCATCTTCTACGGTAATGGGTTTAAAAGTCCCTTCCCTGTCTAACCTAAATTCACTACGGGGGTCACGCCCATTAGCAACCCAGTTTCTGCATTTATCACGTTCTAACCTTGCATTTTTTAAGCTCATTGAGGGATAAGAGCCTAAAGACAACCAGCATTGGTTTTTCTCATGAGGTAAACGAAACCTAAATAACCAAGTAATACCGCCAACCTTGCTTACCCTTGCACTTAAACCTAACCCATCAGCAAGGGTTATTTGCCCTTCTTGAGGTTTATTTAGGTATTTAGTTAATTGTCGGTCTGTTAGTTTATTTTCGGCCATAATCTCACCTTCTAATTACAAGTTGCTACTCAACTTGCTACTCAATGAGACGAGCATAACCTAAAACACTGAGAAACCATAGCGAACACAAAATACACATTTATCAATATAAACATATATATAGTAACCAATAAAAAACAAACTAAATCATATAAAATCATAAATTGTTTAATACGGCATGAACTAAGAAGCGATTCTTAAGTTTGTTGTATTTAAAAAGGCTAATCAGTAATGATTAGCCTTTTTTGTTATTAACTCTTTTACATCAGCAGGTTAAATTAGGTCCAAGTAACCATTCAAACATCCTTATTTTTGGCCGTTTTATACATAGCTACAATCTCGTTCATTCAAAGCGTAAATCGCCTCTCGATCACTCATCCAACTAGTTAGTAACTTGTTTTAACAACTTTATTAATTTGTTACAATTACTTTGCTAATTAACTGATTTATTTACAAAACAACTTTAGCGATCACTTAATTAACGTTTAAATCTTTTTTAGGCAGCGCACACTATTCTGCCAATAATATTTGTTACGACATAACAATAAACAATAAGGCACTCAGTGCCAAATAATTAGCTAGAGCTAAGGCGCTCGGCGACATTATCACCACAATTAAGGAATGTTATGAAACATTGGATTGGAGCAGCAAGCTTATCGATATTCTTATCAGCTTGTGGCGGGAGCAGCGACAGTACCCCCGACATAGATGAAACACCAATAGATAAAGAACCTGTATCAGCAGTATTTGTAAATAGTTTCGCAGTAACCAGCAGTAATAGTTGTGATGCAGCAGGAACCCAGATTAATTTAGGTTTCGATATTAACGGCAACGCTAACCTTGATGATGATGAAATAACCTCAACAGAATATATTTGTAACGGCTCAGATGGCCTAACAGCTCTTTTAGAAACTGAAACCCTAGATATAGGATCTGCATGTGCTAATGGTGGTATCGCCATATATACCGGATTAGACGCTGATGCCGATGGCATACTAGCAAATAATGAGCGAACTCAAACCCGATATATATGTAGTGGTAAGAATGGTACTGATGGCAACGACGGTGCTGATGGCAACGACGGTGCTGATGGCGAAAACGGTGCTGATGGCGAAGACGGTGCTGATGGCAACGACGGAGCCGATGGCAACGACGGAGCTGATGGTAACGACGGAGCCGATGGCAACGACGGAGCTGATGGTAACGACGGAGCCGATGGCAACGACGGAGCTGATGGTTCAAATGGTTTTAACAGCTTAATCAATGTCACTATAGAACCTGCAGGTAGCCAATGCCCCGCTGGCGGCCAAAAACTTGATATGGGATTAGATACCAATAATGACTTATCTTTAAGCGCTGATGAAATTACATTAACAACTTATATTTGTCACGGCGTTGACGGTGCTGATGGTTCTGATGGTTCTGATGGTTCTGATGGTTCTGATGGTTCTGATGGTTCTGATGGTTTTGATAGTTTAATTGATATTACAACTGAGCCTGTTGGAGCAAACTGTACTGCTGGCGGCATGCGTATCGATACGGGTCTTGATACCAACCAAAGTGGCGTTCTAGACAGTGGGGAAATTACTGCAACAGAGTTTATCTGTAACAGTATCGATGGCTCAGACGGTTTCGATAGTTTAATCAAAATTACGACTGAAGCTGCTGGGGCAAACTGTGTCGCAGGAGGAAAACGTATTGATAGTGGTTTAGATACAAACCGAAGTGGTGTACTCGATAATAACGAAATATCAGTGACTGAATACGTTTGTAACGGCGAAGATTTTGATTCCGGTAACGATGATTACGACGCTCCTACAGCAACCATAACCTTCCCAATAAATAATAGTTTAACGACTGAAAGCAGTTATATCATTCGTGGAACGAGTACTGATGTAAGTAACATTGACTCAGTGAAAGTTAATGGCGTAGATGCCAGCAGCGATGATGATTATGCAACTTGGACTGCAAGTATTCCATTAAGCCACCTAGACAATACCATCACTGTAGCTGTTGAGGATGAATGGGGGAACGAAAATAACAGCGCAGCTTCAATCAACTTAAAAAATGTTGGTCCAATAATTAGTTATGTCAATGACATGAAAGTGGAAGACAGCGGTGATGAAATCTTCTTAGTTGATTCATCTAATGACACTGTTTATGTCGTTTCAAAAACTGATGGTTCGGTCAAAATCATCGCTGATGATAATCTTGGTGAAGACTTTATTGAGTTTACTGTGCCACAAGCTTTAGTGATTGATAGAGCGCGAGATCGATTATTAATATCTGACACTCTTGAAAATCATATCGTGGCAGTAAGTTTAACGACAGGGGCAAAAACAATATTTTCAAATGATGTCATTCCAAATACAGACTACCCTGTGAGTGATAATAGCATTATTGAAATGGCGATAGATGCGGACAATAATCGTCTGTTTGCATTGCAGTATGACAGTTCTGGCAATGATGACCGAATTTTAAGTATCGACTTGTCCACTGGCGCACGTACTTTATTTTCAGGTCAAGGTGTGCCTGATAATGATAATATTTTCGCCAGACCTTATGCAATGACAATCGATCACGATAATAACAAACTGTGGATCATGGATTTATATTCAGGTTTGTTTTCTGTATCAATGACAGACGGCACCCGCGCTGATGACTTGTATACTTATAATTTTACTTCCTCAGGAGCAATCACTTACGACCCAACCAATGATCGAATACTTTCCAGTAAAGGCAGAGTATCAGTGACCACCATTGATGTCGTATCAAGTGCGTTTGCGACACTATCTGATGACTCTACACCTGACGGTGAACTCACGCTCAAAGAAATCAGTTCTATTCGATGGGATGATGACAAGCAAGTCGCCTATACATGGGATGATGATCGAGAGATTATCACTCAAATTAATGGCACTGACGGTAGTCGTAGTCCTTTAACACACGGTTATACTGGCGATACAGATATTGTTTTTAGTTCGATCACTAAAATGGTTGAAAGTGCCGACGGCAGTACGCTTTATGTAACAGATGACAGTCATGAGGAAATATTTAAAGTTGATATTGCTACCGGTACTAAATCATTATTAACTAGCTCAACCTACCCTGATGCTAATAATCCAATTATTGAAGTCCATTTTGCAGTTTTGGACGAAAATAATAACCGCTTGTTAGTGATGGGAGATGAATTCAAACTCACCGCTGTAGATATCACCACAGGAATAAGAACACTAATTGATGCAAATGTGGGCAGCACTATAGGTGAAGATGTTTATGCTGCAGGATTAGAGTTTGATGCAGTCAATAACCGCTTATTTATTCTGGATGATGACGAATCCCACGTTTATCAATATGAACTTAATACTAATACGATTTCAATATTCATGCAGCATGATGACAATGGTTTTGAATATCCATTTGATTCAACTCTTGATACCGTCAATGATGCATTAATCATCGCTGATGAAAACCGTATTTTAATCAAACCGCTGGATGGTTCTGCTTTTACTGTTCTTTCAGATAACGCAGGTATACCGAACGCTGATAATCCAACAGATTATGACATTCATGCGATGACGTTTGACAGTGAAAACAATAGAATTCTCGTTGTAGATGCAGACCAACAATTATTTTCTATTGATCGCACTAGCGGTGTACGTAGCCTTTTAGGGGACCTAGATTATTTTAATAAAGGTGATTTGAACAAAGGCGTCGCAATGAGAGACATGATTAAAACTTCGTCAGGACAAATACTACTCTTTGACTATGACTCGAAATCTATCTTGTCATTAGATATCGAGTCACTAGATCACGTTATTGTAGCAAGGTAATGTAGCAAGGTAATAACGGCTAGATTTCAATCTAATGAACAACTAAAAACCGTAAAGCATAAGCATGTAGTGGTACGGTGATTTTGGCCACCTAATTAGAGGATGTTATGATTGACTCATAGCAGTATTAGGTGAAGATAATGGCTAAAAAGTCACGTAAAAATTTCAGTCCAGAATTTAGATTAGAGACGGCACAATTGGTAGTCGACCATGGTTACACCCATGAAGAGGCAGCTAAGGCCATGAACGTTGGTTTTTCAACGATTGGTAAATGGGTTAAACAGTTAAAAGAAGAACGCCAAGGTAAAGCACCGAAAGCGACACCAATGACCCCTGAGCAGCTTAAGATACGCGAGCTTGAGAAAAAGATTAAACACATTGAATTAGAAAAGGAAATTCTAAAAAAGGCTACGGCTCTGTTGATGTCGGACTCACTGAACAATTCGAATTAATCGAAAAACTCAACCAGAGCCATAAAGTAAAATACCCAATCACATTATTGTGTAACGTATTTAACGTTCATCGTAGTAGTTATAAATATTGGATTGACCGTGATACTTCAGTATCGGCTGAACAATTAAAGCTAAGAGCCGAAGTAAAAGCAGCACACGACATCAGTGGCGGCTCCGCAGGCGCAAGAATGGTGAGTAAAATTGTTACTCAGCGAGGGATAGAGTTCAGTCGTTATCGTGCAACTAGGTTGATGAAAGAGCTTAAGTTGGTTAGCTGCCAACTGCCTCAGCATGCTTATAAAAAGGCATCTAAAGAGCATGTGGCCATACCTAACTTACTTGAACGACAGTTTGATGTCGTAGCACCAAACCAAGTGTGGTGCGGCGATGTTACTTACATTTGGACTGGCAATCGCTGGGCTTATTTGGCGGTTGTTATCGATTTATTTGCCAGAAAGGCGATTGGTTGGGCGATGTCACATTCACCAGATAGTGAATTAACGGCCAAAGCATTAACGATGGCTTATGAGTTACGCGGACGTCCTGATGGCGTTATGTTTCATAGTGACCAGGGTAGTCATTATACAAGCAGAAAATTCAGGCAGCGGCTATGGCGATATCAAATTACCCAAAGCATGAGTCGGCGTGGAAACTGTTGGGATAATGCACCAATGGAACGATTCTTTAGAAGTTTAAAGACGGAATGGGTACCGACGATAGGTTATCGAAGTTTTAGTGAAGCTAAGATAGATATCACGAAATATATTATTGGCTATTACAGCCAAGTTAGGCCGCATCAGCATAATGGTGGTTTGACACCAAACGAGTCAGAGAAAAGATACTGGCTAAACTATAAAACCGTGGCCAATTTAACTTGACCACTACAGCTTTTAGCCTTTTAAGCCATGGATATAGGCTTTTAGGTATTGGCCGTATAATCAACTCTGCAGTCTTACTATTGGCTTTCGGTACGGTCCATAACCCTTTTTCAAAATCCCATTCTTTCCAGGTTGATAAGCGAATCTCTTGGCTTCGCGCACCGAATACAATCAGTAACCAAATTAGATTGCTATAGTAATTTTTAAACGCTGCTGTTTTCACGTTATCAATAACATCTTGTAATTCGACCTCATTAAGCACCCTATCACGCTTATTTTGCTTCTTACCAACGTCTGTTGTCGTTAAGTCATCAATAACGTAGCTGGTGGCATACTCTCTTTTTCTACAAAATAACAATGCTTGCTTTGCCCCTTGCAAGACTTGACCAGCAGCGACTGGAGCTCCCTTTCGTTCATTAGGGATACCCTTCTTAATTCGGTCAAAACATTCCAACCATTGCGGTTTAGTGGTTTTCTCTAAAGGATACTTTCCGATATAGGGGTATAAATGGCGTTCAAATTGGGCTTTTGTCTTATCAACGTTTTTTCGATGCTCTGTGGCATATTCCACCAGCCAATATTCAAGCGCATCTTTAACTGTTACCGCTTCTTTACGTTTAACTTTCACCAGTGATAACTGAATAACAGGATCTTCGCCATTATCTAACCATTCTCGACACTGAGCTCGTTTAGCTCTTGCTTGTTTGATTGATTGACGTTTCAGGGTATTTACCCAAACTAGCCCACTTAGGGTTAGTCTCTCGGCCACCAAGTCGGTATCTAAAAACCCAACCAATTACGCCTGTTTTTGATATACGAACAGATAGCCCATCACCATCTGCAATGACAGTTTTCCCCACATAGGGTTTGCCTACAATCTTACGTAATAACGTGTCTGATAACTTATTAATAGCCGCCATACTAACCCTAACTTGCTACACACCGTGCTACACACCGTTTGATTAACGAAGAAAAACACCTACAAACAGCCCCGAACAACATTATCCGTAACCATATGATAATTAGCAACTTAAAATACAAAACCCGAACAACACCGAACACTTACAAACAAAAAAACACCCAATCAGATGATACGGCATGAACTAAGAAGCGATTCTTAAGTTTGTTGTATTTAAAAAGGCTAATCAGTAATGATTAGCCTTTTTTGTTTTTATCGATTTTTAACTTTATCTAGCAACTTTCATTAACTCTCTGAGCGTGTCTTTTAGCCAAATCAGTTTAGGGTTGTAGGCATTGCGCTTATGCCAAATCATCGTAAATGGAATAACAAGTTGATCAAGCCACTCTTGAGCTAGAGGGATAGGCAAAGAAACAAGGTTGGGATGTAATTGCTCAATATATTTCTCGCAATATTGTGGCGCTGTGGTGAGCAATTGATGTTCTGGTTGCGCTGCCATATAAAGAGCTTGCTCAAAGCTTGATAGGGTTAAGCCAATAGTGCGAGTCTGACCCATTTCGATTAATACCTCATCGAGCGCCCATTTATCACTCTTCTCCCACACGATATTGATATGTGAATATTTTAGGAATGTTTCTAGGCTCCAATCTTCTTTAAGCGCAGGATGATCATTGCGTAAAAATACTTTGGGATGGTCGTGAAATAACACTTCAAAATCAATTGAGTATGGCAGTAAGTTTAACGACTCTTTTGACCTTGGGTGAGTCTCTCGCCCAGTAAACGCAATATCCGCCTCGCCACTGACTAATGCTTCAAATGAATCATAATCCCAATTATTTGTTTTGACTGTGGCATTTGGATAATGCTGATGAACCTTAATAAGCAGTTGATTAAGAAATGTTAATAACAGTGGCGACTCAACATGTAAATCAAAGCGAACGTTACTTGATGTGGCTTCATTTCGTTTTCCTAATAATTGGCTACTCATTTGTAGCCAATCAGTGAGTTCTTGCTCCATGCTTTCTACCAGCGGTGTCGGCACAAGACCTGAAGGCGTTTTCACAAACAATGCATCATCAAACCAATATCTAAGCTTATTCAGCGACTTACTCACCGTTGACGGGGTGACATTGAGCTTTTTGGCTGCCATCGAAACACTGCGCTCTTGCACTAACAGCTGCAAGGTAAACAATAAGTTTAAATCAAGACGAGACAGAGCTTTTTTCATTATGAGTTGCTGTTGTATTGGCTTTTTCTAATAATAATAGAAACATACTAATGCTACTACCGAGTATTAAAATAAAGATAAGAATGTTCAACGCACTCACGTTTAGCATGCCCATTAACCAAATGTATGCCGCCGAGAAAGTCACGTGACTAACACAAAGTAGTGAACTCGCAACGGCTGCTCGCTTGCTAAATGGCGCTAAAGCTTGGCTCATTGTCACGCCAAAGCCTAAAGAGAAAGCGATACATAGCATGGCAAACGAAGCAATATAATAGCTTGCTTCAAGATTTAATTGGTAACAGCACACCAACCCTAATGCAGACCCTAAGAGTAACAACTGCCCAAAAACCATTAAAGTTTTTTGCTTAAAATAGTTCAATGCTAATGGTGTGACGAACGATGCGACCATACTCGTAAGCGCAGTAAATGCCATAATGGAGGCGTATGTTTCTCGGTCACATTCAAGCATGCCCATAATCACCATAGGCGAGACGTTAACATAGCTAAGGATGATGGTGATCCCTAACGATGTAATCAGTAAGCGCTTAATAAAATAGCCATTGAGAAAACTTTCAGAAGTATTTCCCTGCGCTGTCGATACACTGGATTTATCAAGCGTCTCTCGCAGCACAAAAGTTGCCATGATTAATACAATCAAGCCAATTGCTGCCATCACAGTAAATAAGGTGCGCCAAGGTGAGTAAATCATGATCATATGCCCCACGACTGGCGCAATCACCGGAATAATGCAGATAATGCCGTTGAGCATAGATAGCACTTTTGCTCTTACATCATCATTAAGTGCATCGCGTAAGATAGCAAACGCGGCGACATAGCAAGCTCCAGCTCCCACACCTTGAAAGAAGCGAGCCACTAAAAATGCATTTATTTGCTCTGTATTACCCGCTAACAAAGACGCAATGATAAATATCAAGCCGCCAACCATAGCCACAGGTTTTCGGCCAATTTGATCCGCGATTTTACCTGCAACAAGCATGGTGCTAGCCATACCGCCTAAATAAATTGAAAATGCAGTATGAAGTTGTGATTCAGTAGCACTCAGATCGGCAGCGATTTGAGGCAAACCGACAAGATAAAGGTCGATAGCCGTTGGATATAACAATACAAAACTGAAACTACAGAGTAAAAAGCGAAACATAAAGCCTCCAGATGAACAAAGCGGCATGAGTTTATGTCGCAATACGTAAAGTGGCGAGTGAACTCGGCGACAACAGGTATGTCGTAAATGGACAATGCCTTGTCGGTAAATTCAACTACTCTTTACTATGGAGTTTAATCATTTACTTATTAGATAGTTAACTCTATAACAGTATTATAGAGAATGATGAGATAGCCACGTTGCGGTCTCGGAAAATCAATTCTGCATACCAAGAATGCATGCAAATAATGCATTCAGAGAAAGCTAACCCGACTTAACCCTGACTCGATATCGTTTCATCAATAGGTTTTCAATCACCCAGTACAGACCTGTTAGCGATAGAATGAGCATCACCAAACCAAAAAACCAACTAAAGGGATTATTAAAACTGCCTTGATGTAAGTAATCCATAAAGTGCAGCTTGAACATCAAATCAGCTAAATCAGTGCGGTCATTTTTATGGCCAACCAATCGACCATTAACGCCATTAATGTAAATTCGGGTATTCAAGTCATCATTAATGCTGACTTGCCACAATGGATTACATTCTTTGGGCCACTCATCAAAAGGCGCGCTCAATTTTTGCGTTTGGATAACCTCACCATTACCTGTGTAGGTTTGCTTAGCTAACTGCTCAGCAAGATGGCTATCAATCATCACTTCCTCGCCGCTCAGAGCATCAATGAGCGTTTGTTGCTTGCAGTCATGTTGGTAGCGCTGTACTTGCTCATCTAACAGATATACGGGGCGTTGATTCAATGAAATGAGGCTGACTTGCTCTACTGGTTTTACTCTTGCCAATATTGAGGCTAACGGCAAGAGTTCGTTAACGCTAAATGACTGCTTCTCTAATTGTGGTGGCGTTTTAAAGTACAGCTTACCTTTAAGCGCTTCATAGGGCGTGATATTGAAATAAATACCTGTACCCAGCCAAATGAGCAGCTGCATGCTCACGATAACGCCTAACCAATAATGACCGACTCGTAGCCAATGTCTGAGACTTTTCACCTTCATTAGCAATACCTCTTTCGGCGTTGCCAAAGTAAAATAATCCCAGCAAAAACGGCGATAAAGGAGCCTATTGCGCTGTAAAACAATAATGCATTATCAATCGCTTCTCCTTCGTCATAATCCATAATGTGCCATTTCCAAAATAGGTCAAACCAACGCCAATATTCATGACGTTTTGTCACCACATCACCTGTCTGTGCTGATATGTATAATGTCGTTTTGCCCATATCATCAAACACCACCTGCCAAACAGGCAAATGCCTTGAAGCTAGCTCAGCTGGAGCTTGCTCTACTAATAACTTAGCCGCAGCAATGCTGGCTGAAGGTGAAATAGCGTTATTATGCTGAAAAGACTGAGCTATCTTTGTTGCCTGCTCATGGGTTATTGCATCGAGTTGCATACCCGATTGGGCACTAATTAATAGTATTCTTTCTGGTAGAGTGACGTGATAAACAGTTTGCTGAAGCAGTGATTTTACTGTGATTTTTTTAGCCTCAGGGAAATCTTGATAAAGCTTAGATAAAGGATACGACACTGAAGATGAATCAATTTTAGCGGCTTTTTCAACAGTAATATGATCGCTGCGGATAAAACCAATATCCATCAATACAAAGTAACTGCCCGTAAAGCCCCAAATCACAATCGGGATAGCCAAAATCAACATTAACCAGCGATGAATAAATTGAGCCGAGGTCACTTTGTTAACGATGTTTCGAGACGTTTTTTTATGATTCAAAATAACAATTTGCCTGTATTTTACTGTGATTTTTATATTGGTCGTAAACGCTAGCTATATTTTATATTGGCACTGATATTAGCAAAAACTAACTTACCGTAAAAATTCCCCCATCGCAGCATTTAAATTATTCCGCATTAACAGAAAAACCATATCATTCGCCCTATACCCGATACAGTTGAGTTAACTATCAGTCAGCAAATATGGTTAAATGTGCACTATAAAAAATCAAAAGGATTGATAATGACTCGATTAACTCAACTCGGTGCGATTGTGATAACGACTATCACAGCTATATGCGCCGCGCCATTAGCCTATGCGAGTTACCCGCAGTTATCTGAAGGCGTATCTAATAATGCCGTTGCTAAAGTCTCCACAACTAAAGGGGACTACCTCATTAGCTTTACAGGATTAGCAGAAGGGAAAGACTACCAAGCGGTTCATAATAAAGTGTGGGGCATTAATCTTTCGACCTCAGACTCCCAATGGCAAGCATTAAAACCTGTGCCATTTGTAGCGCCGTTAGCTGGTCGCCTCGCATCAATTGCTGTCGGTATTGATGAAAAAGCTTATGTATTTGGTGGCTACACAGTTGCTAAAAACCATGAAGAGATCAGCACTGTCGATAATTATCAGTTCGATATATTAACCAATCACTACCAGCGAATTGCTGACATGCCTGTAGCTGTTGATGACACTGCTGCCAGCGTTTATCAGCAGCGTTATATCTACTTATTTGGTGGCTGGCATAACGACGGCAATGTTAATTTGGTTCAAGTTTACGACACTAAAACAGATACGTGGGAGCAAGCAAGCCCTATCCCTGCTCCTGCCGTATTTGGTCAAGCTGTCGCCATGAGTGGCAATAAAATCGTATTGTGTGATGGTGTAAAAGTGCAGGCAAATATCGGTAAACGCCGCAACTATCAATCATCGCCAGTGTGCTTGTTTGGTAAAGTGAATCCAGAAAATCATTTAAGAATAAGCTGGCAATTATTGCCGCATTATTCGATCAGTGAACAGGCTGCCAAGCTTAATAAAGCACCAACAGCCACTGCACATTACCGTATGGCTGCCACAGGAATCAGTGATTCATCTGAAGGGCAAGCAATCTTTATGGCTGGCAGTAATAACCCATACAATTACAGCGGCATCGGCTATAACGGCGACCCGAGCGCCCCTCATAATGTTCAATACACATTTGATTTTAAATCTATGCAATGGTTAACGCCTGTAACGCTTAATGTACCCAGCATGGATCATCGTGGCTTAATTTGTCACCATGATCAGTTGCTTCGCATCGGTGGCATGCTTGAGAAGCAACAAGTCAGTAAACAGGTGTTAGTGAGCCCACTAATAAATGGGCAAAAGTGTACTCAGTAAGAGATACTCGCCTTAAAATTATGTGATCCAACTAACAATTACTCATCAATATGATTGCCCAACCAAAAGATGCATTTAAAATACAGGTATTAACTTATTGCATCTTTTGGAGCAACCATGCCTTCTACTCGCTTTGAGCAATTACAAGCTTTGCCTATTCCTGCTTTAATTGACCATTTAGAAGCAACGCATCACCAATACGTGCGTGAAACAGCGCCGCTGCTAGTTGAATACTCGCAAAAAATGGTGCAAGCCCATGGTGAAGATTATGCAGAGGTTAAACCATTAGCCATGCTAGTTGGTGCGCTGATTGCTGATTTGATGCCGCATTTAATGAAAGAAGAACAGATTTTATTCCCTGCGATGAGAAGGCTCGCTGCTGGCGAAGAAGTGAATGGTTGCTTTGGGCATATTGGTAATCCAATTAATGCCATGGAGCATGAACATGATCATGCTGGCAGTGTTTTACAACAGTTACGCGAACTCACCAATAACTACCAAGTTCCTGAAGGAGCATGTAGCACTTGGCAAAAATGCTACAAAACCTTGGCTGAATTTGATGCTGATTTACAAGTACATATTCATACTGAAAATGAATTACTGTTTCCAAAAGCACTCGCAATCTAAACCTTAACCCGATTGGTTAAGTAAAAAGTTTCATCAGGTCCTTGGCTCTCGCTCCCCCAGCAGAGCCATTTTTTTGCTTTTATACTAATGCCATTCAACAGCTCCAGCGTAATTTCATTTCTCAAGGCGTTATAACAGCTTTGACTAACGCGTTATAACCGCAAAATATGCCTGTCACCACAGCGAAAACCTCACGGTTTATCTTCAAAGCAATGTGTGCTTAACTAATAAACAGTATGGTTAACAGTAAAACAGCTTGTTTAAGCGATAAGCCATGCTTATTGTAATAATGGTTCTGGAGAGTCAGCATGGAAAAAGCTGGGGTATTTATTGCCACAGACGGCACAACATACATAGACAAAAAACGTCACTTTTGGTGGCTGTCATTATTGATCCCCACTATTGCTGTCGCTGGGCCTTTGCTATATCAAACCTATCAGCAAGAAATTTTTCTATGGTTGTTTTTTGCAGTGGTCTATATGTTGTTTCCCTTAATTGATTATGTCATGGGAGAAGACACCAGCAATCCACCTGAATCAGTTATTCCTGCACTCGAATCCGACCCATTTTACGCTCGAATTACACGGTTAAATGTGTTTGTCGTACTGGCAACATTCATCTATTGTGCTTGGTTTGTTGCCAATTATTCCCTTAGTTATTCCGGATACTTAGCCGTTGCCTTGTTGGCAGGCAGCATTGGTGGGCATGGGTTAAATATTGGCCATGAACTCGGACATAAACGAAAAAACATAGACAAATGGTTGGCCAAGATTGTGTTGGCTCCTGCAGCTTACGGTCATTTTTTTATTGAGCATAATCGTGGTCATCATAAACATGTGGCCACACCAGAAGATCCCGCTTCAGCTCAAATGGGAGAAAGCATCTATCGATTTGCACTGCGAGAGCTCCCTGGAGCCATCATGCGTGCTCACCAAATCGAAAAGTTACGGCTCAACAAGGCAGGAAAATCCTCCTTGAGTTTACACAATGAATTTTGGCAGGCCATGCTATTAACATTTTCGCTATTTATTGGTTTGGTGATCTGGTTAGGTGTATCAGTCATTCCCTATCTGCTCATTTCCGCTTTTTGGTCTATGTGGCAGTTAACATCGGCAAATTATATTGAGCATTATGGCCTATTAAGACGTACGCTACCCAATGGTCGTTATGAGCCTCCGCAGCCTCATCATAGTTGGAACAGTAATCATATTTTCTCCAACTGGGCACTGTTTCATTTACAACGTCATTCTGATCATCACGCCAATGCAACACGCAGTTACCAATCATTACGACATTTCGATGACTTACCGACACTGCCAAGCGGCTACTTTGGTATGTATGGTCTGGCTTATATTCCTTGGTTGTGGTTTAAAGTGATGGATATACGACTATTAGCAACCACTGGTGGCGATGCAAGTAAAATCAATATGCTTGCCAGTAAACGGCAACATCTCATTGAGAAATATAAGATGGTGATACAACATCCTACCGATTAACTGTCAATGCATTGAATTAAAGCAGCTGGCAATGTGGGAAAAGCTAAACCGTTAATATGAAGACTTATCGTAAAGCCCAGCAATYGCTGGGCTTTGTCATGTGTAAATACACTTAATGACTTCACGCTTTAGCTCTACCATGTATCCATTGATACAAAGCAGGTAAAACAAACAAGGTGAGAATAGTCGATGAAATAATACCGCCAATAACCACTGTCGCAAGCGGACGTTGCACTTCCGCACCGGTACCAATATTCAGCGCCATCGGCACAAAGCCCAGTCCGGCAACCAATGCTGTCATTAACACAGGCCTTAGTCTTATCAAAGCACCATCGACAATTGCATTTAATAGTTCGCCTTTTTCTTGGTAAAGTTGGCGGATAAAGCTCAGTAATACCAATCCATTAAGTACAGCCACACCCGATAAAGCAATAAAGCCTACACCAGCAGAAACAGACAATGGCATGTCTCTTATCCACAATGAAATGACCCCACCAGTTAATGCCAGCGGAATACCAGTAAAAATAATCAACGCATCTTTGACAGAGCTAAACGCCATAACTAATAAACCTAAGATAATAGCTAAGGTCAAAGGCACCACAATTGATAATCGTTGACTGGCTGATTCAAGCTGTTCAAATGTTCCACCATATTCAAGCCAATAACCTGCTGGAATATCCACTTGCTGAGCAATGTCTTGCTTGGCTTCAGCAACAAAAGATCCCAGATCGCGCCCACGAACATTTGCAGTAACCACAATGCGGCGTTTACCATTTTCGCGACTGATCTGATTTGGCGATGGCGCAATAGATAAACTGGCGACTTCTGATAAAGGAACAAACTCACCAGAAGGCATCACAATTGGTAAATTGTGTAAGTGCTCGACATCTTTACGGATATTTTCAGGCAATCGAGTCACTATTTTGAAACGGCGATCGCCTTCAAAAATCAATCCGATCTCATCTCCGCCAATCGCTGTCGCCACAAAATTTTGCAATGCTTGTACTGATAAACCGTATTGAACAAGCGCCATTCGGTCAGGTTGAATCGACAACATTGGCAAGCCTGTCACTTGCTCGACTTGTAAATCCGTCACACCGTCAATCTTCTCTAGCACTTCATGAATGTCATTAGCTGAAGTTAATAACTGCTGTAAGTCATCACCCACCACTTTAATCCCCAAATCGGCACGCACGCCTGATATGAGCTCATTAAATCGCATCTCAATGGGTTGAGTTAGCTCAAAATTATTACCAGGTTGCCCCGAAACAGACTCCACAATATCAGCCGCTAACATTGCATGGCTCATTTTAGGATCAGGCCATTCATTACGAGGTTTTAGCATGATGAAAGTGTCGGCAATATTGGGCGGCATAGGATCATTCGCCACCTCAGGCGTTCCTATTTTAGAGAACACGTTTAAGACTTCTGGAAAGTGCTTAATACGATCTTCCAATAGTAATTGCATCTCTACAGATTGCTCTAAACCAGTACCTGGAATACGAATAGCCTGCAGCAATATATCTTCTTCATTAAGCTGTGGAATAAACTCTGAGCCTAACGTCGTCGCCAGCCAGATAGAAAAAGCAACCAAGGCTAAGGCCGCACTTAACACCAACCAGCGTAATTTCATCGCAAGCAAAAGGAGTGGCTTATAAACCGATTTACTTAATGCCATTACTCGGCTTTCTTTTTCGTTGATTTTACCCGTCATGAACAACGCGACAGCCGCTGGCACTAGGGTTAACGATAAAACCAATGCCGCCAATAACGCCATAACAACCGTAGCAGCCATAGGATGGAACATCTTTCCTTCCACGCCCGTTAAACTAAATAGCGGGATATACACCACAGTGATAATCAATACACCAAATAAGCTTGGACGAATCACTTCGTTAGTGGCTTCGTATACCAGTTGCAACCTTTGTTTACGTGCTAAAACCTGCCCGCCATTTTGCGCCTGAGCTTGACCTAAACGGCGTGTGGCATTTTCTACAATAATCACTGCACCATCGACAATAAGGCCAAAATCTAACGCCCCTAAACTCATTAAGTTTGCCGAAACACCTGCTTGCACCATGCCTGTCATCGTTGCCAGCATTGCCAATGGAATAACTGCAGCAGTGATTAATGCAGCCCTGGCGTTACCAAGTAGGATGAATAGCACCACAATGACGAGCAATGCGCCTTCAACGAGGTTTTTCTGCACTGTATGGACTGCTTTATCAACTAAGGTCGTGCGGTCATAGACCGCTTCTACTTTAATCCCTTCAGGTAATGACGCCTTGATATCCTCAAGCTTACTTGCCACCGCCAAAGACACTTGACGGGAGTTTTCCCCCACCAGCATCATGGCACTACCTAGTACTGTTTCTTTACCATCGCGTGTTGCAGCGCCCGTTCTCAGCGCTTTACCGATACCAACATCGGCAACATCACTAATAAACACTGGCGCATTATCAATATGCTTAACAACAACTTGTTCAATATCATTAATCGAAGCAAGTTGCGCCGCTGAACGTACAGTCAGCTGCTGCCCTTCTCGCTCAATAAAACCTGCACCACGGTTACTGTTATTGGTTTCAATGGCTAATTTAATATCAGCAAAAGCGATGCCATAAGACAGCATCTTCATTGGATGCGGTGTAATATGATATTCCTTGTCAAAACCACCGATGGTATTAATTTCTGTCACACCAGAAACTTGGGCTAATTGCGGTTTGATAATCCAATCTTGGATCTCTCGTAACGCAGTCGCATCATATTCACGGCCATTGGCTTGCTGTGCCTCAGGTAAGGCTTCAATGGTATACATGAAAATCTCGCCAAGGCCGGTAGAGATTGGCCCCATTTCTGGCTCGATATCACTAGGCAATTTTCCTTTAATTGCATTTAATCGTTCACTAATAAGGTTACGGGCAAAATATAGATCCGTGCCCTCATCAAATACCACTGTCACTTGTGATAAACCATATCTCGACAGTGAGCGGGTATAGGCAAGATTCGGTATGCCCATTAAGGCATTTTCAATCGGATAAGTGATTCTTTGTTCGGTTTCTTGCGGTGAATAACCTCCTGCTCGGGTACTGATTTGCACCTGCACATTGGTAATATCAGGCACCGCATCAATCGGCAATTTTTGATAACTCCAAAGCCCCACAGCAACTAGCAGCAGCGCTAAAAACATCATCATCCAGCGTCGGCTAATAGCAAGACGCAAAACAGATTCAATCATTTGCATCTCCTTTTAGTGAACGTGGCCAGCACTAGACTTTTCAAGATCGGCTTTTAATAAAAAGCTTTTTTCGACCGCATACTCTTCACCTTCTGCTAAACCAGATAACAGCTCTGTCTTCTGACTGTCTTTTTTACCTAATGTTACGATGCGTTTTTCAAAGCCTTCTTCATTTCTGACAAAAACAACCTGCTGACCTTCCATAATTTGTATGGCGCGATTATCAATGGCTAACGCGACGTTGTGCTTACTCAGGGTCACTTCACCCGATAATAAGGCACCAACAGTCCAGTGCCCTTCAGTGTTATCGAGTGGCACGCGCGCACGTAAATACACCTCATTACCCATTGGATTTAGCAAGTATTGAATCGTTGAAGTCGTCCGTAATTGCTCAAAGTTCACGCTGAGTTTTTGCCCAACAGCAACGCGGTTTTTTTGCCTATGAAAGACTTGGAACTCTCCCCATAGTTGGCTGCTATCGACAATGCTCACTAATGCTTTATCACTTACCATTTCGCCGACATTGCCGTGACGACTTACTACGACACCACTAATTGGCGCAGTAATCCCATAGCGTTTCAAACTCGCATTAGACTCAATTTCAGCAATCTTTTGCCCAGCTTGTACTTTATCGCCCACCTCGACAGTTAACTTGGTGATTAAGCCCGCAAATCGTGCACTAACATGACTCACATTTTGCTCAGGTAATACAGTGCGGCCATATAAAGTAAGTACTTTTTTGATTTCACCCGCCTGAGCTGAATCAGTCATAATCCCAGAAATAGCCATTTGCTCAGCACTTATGTGCACTTGCCCTTCTTCATGCTCATCATGGCCATGCTCATCTTCGTGACCATGTTCATCTTTGTGACCATGTTCATCTTTGTGACCATGTTCATCTTTGTGACCATGCTCATCTTCGTGACCATGTTCATCTTTGTGACCATGTTCATCTTTGTGACCATGTTCATCTTTGTGGCCATGGCTGTCTTTATGTCCTTCTTGATGATCATGTTCATCTTGATGTAACTCGTTATGGCCATGACTGGATTCTGAATGTTGTTCTTCATGCTGATGCTCAGTAGACGCCTGGACTGATACTGACAATACTAACGCCATCAATACCGCTAGACTGCGAGCGAATAAGTGATTAGAAATACTTTGGTTCATGGTTAAAATCCTTGGAAATCACGGAAAAAGGAATGCTGAGATGCGGGTAAGGGTTCGGCAATTAATTGCTCAATATCAACACCAAACCGTAAAGCTGATGCCGCAGCGTCTATCATTGCTCGTCGTGAGAACAATAATTCCTCTCTTGCAGTTAAATAATCAAGGTAACTGTAGAGCCCCTGCTCGTAAGCGACTTGTGTATCTTCTAAAGCCAAAGTTAAGGTAGGGATAATGCGGGTTTGTAAGCGGTTAACCGTCATAATAGCTTGCTTGCGGCTGGCATAAGCGCGATACAGCTGTGCATACAATTCTCGCAAAGCAATATCTCGATTAATCAATACCTCATCTTTTGCGGCTTGCGCTGCTATTACAGCTCCGGTATTTCGATCGCCACTGAATAAAGGCACACTAAACCCTGCTGATAGAGCCGTATCATTGGTTTGTTGCATCTGTTTAACGCCAACAGACCAACTGATATCCGTGCTAGATTGCGACTGAGCAAAACGCAACTCAGCTTGCTTCAATTGCGCCTGAGTTAAATACGCCTCAATCGCGGGGCTGTATTTCACTTTTTCAAATAACGGCGTTAATGCCACGTCATCGGTAAACTCAAATAAACTGCCTTCGAGGCTGGCATAATTCACCTGAGATTCACCCCACATCATACTGAGTGCTAACTTAGCGTACTCAAGTTGATGCAACTGTGTTTCGGCAACTAATTGGTTATTAAACACAGCGGCTTGCGCTCGTTTCACTTTAGCATCTGGCGTCAAACCTGTTTGAGCTCTAAGCTCAACAACGGTTAATGTTTCTTCTGCCAGTGCAAGTGCATCGTCAGCAAGTTGTAATCTTGATTGCGCAGCTAACACATCAATGTAACGACGCGTTGCTTCAGCAAGAATACCTAAGCCTGCAATTTTCTGTTCGGCATCCAGTAAGGCACGTTTTTTAGTCACTATGCCTGAACGCGCATCCAGTTTATCGCCTAGCTCGATGACAGACGATAAGGACACTGTCATTTCAGCACTATCGACACCTTGAAATTCGCCTGTTCCAGCGACATTCTCAAGTTCGAAACCTAACTCGAACCCTGGTGCTAACGCCTGAGTTTGCGCTTCACCATCTAATGCTTGTTGTCTAAATTGAAAAACCTTCAGCGAAGGATGCTGTAATTGAACTCGCTCTATTACGGTTTGTAACGTCAACTTTTCAGGCGCTGCACTCTGTTCAGCATAGACTGTTACGGGTAATAACACCGACAAGCTAAGTAAGCTGCAACATAAAACAGGAAACAGCACAGCACGCTGTTTAAAGCGACTTGTATTATAAAACATCAAAGATAAGCCTCGATTTAATACAAAAGATAACCCTAACTGAGTGTTCCTAAGTCATAGGAAAACGCAGTAGGCTTGAGCAAATTTAAGGGTTAAATTTGCTCACTAGAATAATATTTTTGATTAAAAGGTTAGGCTTGAGGAGGTCGTAAAAAGCTGAAGTATGGGGATTCAGCGGCAGTAGAAGTAAACGTAAATGCCACATAATCAGAATGAACTAGTTCATTTGCTATTGTGTTTGTAGGATGCATCAAGGTCATGCAACAAGAGCAGCAATTGTCTGTACACTCAGCACAATCATCATCAACATGAATAACCACAGTGCCATCATCACACAACTCTGTATCGCTGTAGCCAAGAGGATAATCTACATCAAGAGCATCATGATTAATAACTGCTAATTCAGTTACTTGACCCTTATTGTTATCGTTTGAACTATTGCCACAATCCTGATGCTCTAGCGCACAGTTGTCTGACATCGCTGCCACGGATTGCATCGCAAAAATCATGATCAACAAAACCCGCGCCAGCATAGCTGGAGACATAGTGATGATGGTTTTTAGCTTCCGATAAAAACTTAACATGAGCGCTTAGACGATAGCCTGTATGAAGTTATTAACAATTAGGTGAATTGGTAACACCTGTAACGTGCAAGTGTAAGCGAAACAATGATAAAACACTATGAGGTTTACCCACACAATGTCAGATTTGGAATAAAAAGAGTCAGAAACCTCGTTGACCGCACAATATTGATTATGATTTATCCATAAACATATTAGTTAACTTAAGCGATAATATAGGTAACTAATTAAAATTATTAAATTAATTTTCTTATTTCTTGTAATTGCTCAATTTCAATATGAGGTAATATGTGTCGAGCCTGACCTTGCTCATTTGGATTCAGATTTAACCACAAGCTTTGACAACCAGCTGCACGAGCGCCCAAAACATCGCTAATTGGATGATCGCCAATATGCAATAAATCCCCATGTAGTATCTCAAGATGTTGGCAACTCAAATCGAATAAATCACTGTATGGTTTCATCTTCACACCGTGTCCGGGATGCACAACAAACTTGAGCACGTCATCTAACCCAACACGACTAGCATCGACATTACCATTGGTGATCCCAATCAGCGGATAATGGTTCCCTAACTCTGCCAGTAGAGTGATAACACTATCGTCTACTTTAAAATCACTACGATGGAAACGAAAACATTCCAAACCTTGTTGCGCACCTTGGCTGGCTTCTAGCTCAGTGTAATCCCATTGAATGAGCGCCTGACGTAGCACTTCATACCTTGCAGCGGTCGTATCATGGGCTAGCTCTTCATGGCCAGCTATCACTTGCGATTTCAGTTCTCGCCACTGAGTAATTCCCCAACCTTCAGGGACGTTAAAGTGCTCTTGCATGAACAATGATAATGCGGATTCTGCTTTAATAATGTGGGGCGCGTTATGGTACAAGGTGTCATCTAAGTCAAAACTGATTGCCTTAAAAGGCCTAAGTCGCAAATATTGTTTCATTATTTCTCCTTAGCTTTTTTGGCCCTAGGGTGAGCTCCATCATAGACCTTTGCTAAATGCTGAAAATCAAGGCTGGTATAGATTTGGGTAGTGGATAAGTTAGCGTGCCCTAATAGTTCTTGCACGGCTCGTAAATCTGCACTTGATTCAAGCATATGCGTTGCAAAGGAATGTCGCAATTTATGAGGGTGAACTTTTGCCGATAAAGATTGTGTTTGGCCCCATTTTTTCATTCTGAGTTGGATGCTGCGATGGGACAATCGCTTGCCTTGCTGACTAACAAACAAAGCATCACCAGTATCAGCTTTGACCAAATCATGACGACACTCGCACCAAACATTGATTGCAGCCAGCGCCATTTTGCCTATCGGCACCACGCGCTGCTTACTGCCTTTACCCATCACTTTAACTTCGTTTTGACTTAAATCGATATCTGCCACATTTAAACTTGCAAGTTCAGCTAAACGTAAACCACTGGAATAAAACAATTCCATAATGGCTTTATCTCGTTTACTTAACGGGTCATCCGCATCAATATCCAATAAATGGCTGACGGCGTCTAAATCCATGTTCTTAGGTAAGGGCTTAGCCTGTTTAGGAGCATGCAATGTTTTAGCTGGATTGGTTTTTATCACTTGTTCACGAACAAGAAACTCAAAAAATTGTTTAAGCGATGATAAACACAATGATAGAGAGCGTGGGCTTAATCCTTTGCGATGCAAAGATGATATTACTCGTTGAAGCTCGTCTCTTGAGACAGTTAACCAGCCGTCATCAAATGCCTCTAATGACGTCCCTTGAGGCTGTTTAAAAAGAATCTCACCTGCTCGCACAAGTTCGTAACGGTAATTTCTAATGGTATGAGGAGACAATTGTCTTTCAGAGTGAAGGTAACGTTCAAAACTGGCTAACCAATTCGGTTGTTGTGCCATTATGCTACCTCCATTCTTTTTATAGCGTTTATCCAAACAAACACGGGGGTGCCCCCTATAATCATAAGGGACTGATTTAAAACTTTGGCAGCATATGATCAAGCAAATCTCTGATTTGTTTAAAAAACAAATGATCCATTTCAGGATGAAAATGAGCAGCATCAGCTGACGCTACGCCAAAAATCACCTGACCATTTTCATCAGACAGTTTAGTTAATGCAACGGAGCCCACTTCACTGCCAAACAAACGTTTTGATTCAGATTGAGTCAGCCGGCCAAAATAAAAACCTTGTTGGATACGTTGACGCCAAATATTTGCTAATTCACTGTCGATATCGTGAACCGTAATTAAACGAACATGAGTGAATCCAAACTGCCCTTTTAGCTGCTCAGACAATACTTGCCTTAACTCACCTAGATCTTCGCACTTTAAAATACTCAGCGATAACGCACTGTTGAACCTGAAAATCTTTTCGTTTTCAGTGGCGATTTTCATTAATGACGTAATTTCTTCTTCTAATTGCGTGACTCGAGAACGCAATAAATCTTGGCGTTTCTCGACTAAAGAAACCGTACCACGTTCGTGGTGAGAGACACGCATTGCCAGTAATAATTCTGGGTAACGATTGAAAAACTCTGGATTATCAAGCAAGTATTCGCGGATCATTAATTCATCAATTGGCATAGCTTCTAATGGTAATTCTGTGCCAAGTAATGCGGCAGATTCAGCATTGTCTTCGAGAAGTTTTTTAGTACGGGTTACATCGTTCATAACTGAATTTGTCCATCAAATACATGTTCAGCAGGTCCAGTCATCCACAATGGTTTCCCTTCTCCTTCCCAATTAATGGTAAGGCGACCTCCAGGCAGGTCAACTTTGACCTGTCTATCTAACTTATTCTGTAAAATACCGATAGCTACAGCAGCGCATGCGCCAGTGCCGCAAGCTAATGTTTCTGCTGCGCCACGTTCATACACTCTTAATTTTATGTGGCCACGATCAACCACTTGCATAAAGCCAACATTCACGCCTTTCGGGAAACGTTCATGCTTTGTCAGCATTTGGCCAATCTCTTCTACATCGGCGGTGTCAACATTATCGACTTCGAGTACGCAATGAGGATTGCCCATCGAGATTGCGCCACATAAAAATGTTTGCTTAGGGGTTTGCAGTAAATAGGTTTTCTCTGGACGTTTCGCTCTGAAAGGGATTTTCCCCGGTTCAGTGACCGGAACCCCCATATTAACCGTCACATTTCCATCACGTTCAAGCCGCAGTGTCATTTTACCAGAGCTGGTACTGACACGAATTTTATACTTATTAATTAGCCCTTTATTACGTACAAAGCGGGCAAAACAGCGTGCACCATTGCCACACTGTTCCACTTCACCGCCATCAGCGTTAAAGATTCGATAATGAAAATCTAAATCAGGATCATACGGAGGCTCAACTAATAAAAGTTGATCAAAGCCAATACCGAAATTTCGGTCGGCTAAACGGCGAATTTGATCAGGCGAAAAAAACACATTCTGTGTTACGCCATCAACCACCATAAAATCATTACCCAGCCCATGCATCTTGGTGAATTGGATCAAAAGAATTTCCTTTATCGAACTAAAAAATTAACTGATTTCACTAGTTTAAGGTAGTAAGTGCTCACCTTGCCACAATTGCTCTAATTTTTCACGCTCGCGTATGACTTGATGCTGGTCTTGGTCAACCATGACTTCAGCAACTCTAGGGCGAGAATTGTAATTTGATGCCATGACAAACCCATATGCACCACTTGAGCGAACGGCGAGTAAATCTCCAGCCTGAACATTAAGCTGGCGGTTTTTCCCCAAAAAGTCACCTGTTTCACATACAGGACCTACGACATCATACTCATAGCTTGCTGCAGAAGTGAGCTGAACAGGAATAATATTTTGCCAAGCGCTATAAAGTGATGGGCGAATAAGATCGTTCATCGCGCCATCAACAATGGCAAAGCGCTTATCGCTATTTTCTTTCAAAGAAAGCACTTCAGTGACAAATATACCTGCATTAGCCGCAATCGCACGCCCAGGTTCAAAAATTAATTTAAGTGGTCTATCACCTAGACGTTCAAGTAATGCGGCTGCATATACGTCAGGATGTGGCGGTGTTTCATCATCATAAGGCACGCCTAAGCCGCCGCCAACATCAAAATGTTTAATTTCGATGCCATTAACTGCAAGACGATCAATTAACGCCAACATTCTATCCATCGCATCTAAGAATGGCTGCATTTCTGTAAGCTGAGAGCCAATATGGCAATCGACCCCTTTGATCGCTAAATGAGGGAGTGCTTGTGCACGTGCGAACACTTGCTCAGCTTCATCCATTGCAATACCAAACTTGTTTTCTTTAAGCCCAGTCGAAATGTATGGATGAGTCCCTGCATCGACATCGGGATTAACTCGCAACGATATCGGCGCGACTTTACCTAATTTACCAGCCACGTCATTGAGCAACTCAAGCTCTGCGCTTGATTCTACATTGAAACAATAAATGCCAATGTTTAATGCTTGTTCCATTTCAGCAATGGTTTTACCCACCCCCGAGAAAACAACTTTTTTCGGGTCGCCGCCAGCAGCGATAACACGAGCTAATTCACCACCAGAGACAATATCAAAACCACTGCCAAGCCTAGCAAGTACATTTAACACCGCCAGATTAGAGTTGGCTTTTACCGCATAACAAATAAGATGGGGATGATTAGCCACGGCATTGTTAAATGCATTCCAATGACGCTCTAACGTCGCTCTAGAGTAGATATATAGTGGTGTGCCGTGAATTTTAGCAAGTTCAGCAACAGAACAACCTTCAGCAAATAAACTATCCTGTTGATATGTAAAATGGTCCAAAATGCGTTTCCTTGTAAATCTTATTTATTTTGTGTCGGCTCTTGAGTTTGCTCGAGAGACTGTTGTTGGGTTGATTCAGTAGTAGGCTCTTGCGGTTTTCGCTCTTGCTGATTCGTTTCCACTTCAGAAGATTTATATAAAGGGCCTTTTTGTCCGCAACCTATAGTGAATAGGCTAACAAGCATTACTAATAAAAACAGTCTCATTTTTCTCAACATCTATGCATCTGGGGAGTTATAGCCTTATAATCGCATTCATAACCTAGAAAGCACAAGGATTGAAATACATGGCTATGACAGATACTGAATTTCATCAGTTGGCAGATGAAATGTTTAGCAAGATAGAAAACGCCATAGAA
This sequence comes from Shewanella sp. UCD-FRSSP16_17, assembly GCF_001675935.1. Taxonomy (NCBI): domain Bacteria; kingdom Pseudomonadati; phylum Pseudomonadota; class Gammaproteobacteria; order Alteromonadales; family Shewanellaceae; genus Shewanella; species Shewanella sp. UCD-FRSSP16_17. Next base: position 13,616 of record NZ_LZFV01000024.1, on the reverse strand, counting down.
ACAGCAATTGATGAGCAAGATGCTGATGTGGATATCAATGCGAGTGGCAACGTGTTGCAACTAGAGTTTGAAGACGGTTCGCAAATTGTCATCAATAAACAAGAGCCTTTACATGAGTTATGGATTGCGACGCGATTTGGTGGCTACCACTTTGCGCTTGTTGATGGTAAATGGTTTGATGAACGTAACGATAATGTATTTATGCCATTTGTTATTGAGTCAATTAAAAAACAAAGCGGCATTGCTTTGTCAATTTAAGCGCTAATTTATCAATGAGGTGAACTGAGCTTAAATATCTGAGCTCAGTTCATTCATTTCTACGCCAAATGGCACCACACTCAACTCGCCATCAATTCGTTCTAATTTAAAAAACTGTGGCACATTGAAATAATGCAATGAAGAGGCATCTCGCTCAAAAGCAAAACTATGGCTTTCTTTCTCAACTAATTCTTTCATCGACACATCTTCATATTCACGCTTTGTGAGCCGATTAGTTTCATCAATAATAAACACATCAAGAACATCTGGTCGCTGCCTTAAAAAGTACTGTTTTGCCCCTTTTGAGATATACAGCTTAATAATGCTGGGAATACTGCGAAAAGGATCAGACTTAATAACAGCTACTGGGGCATTTAACTGCGCTTTTTTATAACGTTCAACTTTGACTGGAGCAACTTTAACCTCATCGCCCGTCAACACCTTATAAACGAGACCCATAGAGTTAAAATACAAACCGTAACGCTTATCGGATAATTTTATTGGGTGCATCATTGCCGACGATGATCTTGCTTCATGGCAATATTTAACGCACTGATTAAAAATATTAAACAGTGCATCATGAATTTGCTTCTTTAATCGCTCGGCACACACCAACACTTCGATATCGACTTGTTCAGGCGTTGCTTTTAGCCCCAGCGCCACAAAAGACAGCGCTTCTAATAAGCCTTGCTCGCCTTTAAAGCGATGACATTGCCACTCGCCCCAACTATTCAGTGAAATCACGTCCAGAGTCGACAACATGTTTTGCTGCTTTTTCCCTAAAGAAAAAACATTACCATTCATGTAATCCACCATGATTTCCTGACCTTGCCATTTTAGCGTAGGGTCACCATCAACGTTGGCCACCACAATCAGTTTTTTATAGAAAAAAGGTTGGCATAATTCAGCTTTTGAGACTTTATTATTATGATTTAGTAGTGGCACTAAATGAGCCGATAGTTGTGTTAGCAACGCTGAACGATGTTTCTTACGGCCATATTCTTGCCAACGAGTGGTGGTTCTGGACACATCATTCATCACCGCCCAAGCAATAAGGGCCGTTGGAGTATCCGCTTTAATGATTGAGGTTTCGCCTAACAGTTGACCCGACTTCAGTGGTTTACGGTAAAGGTAATAACGGGATTCTTTAATGCTGTGAATGATGGTCATGTTCGGCTCGAATACCGAGTGACTCCACAACTTATTTAATGGCAGCAGTTGATGTTCATCATCACTAAAATAGGTATGTAACTTACGAGCTAACATCCCTAACTCTTCAACTCTAAAGCGATCGCTTAACGCTTGTTTAGAGGCAAATTCAAGTAGCGTTTTATAGCTTTTCAATAAGAGTTCATTTAATTGTTTATTGAACCACTTTAGCTGGCCTGAATGCCAGTTTTGGCTATTATCTAGGGTTTCTAATAAACTTGATGGCCAATGCCATTGCTCAACAAGTTGCTGCATCTTATCTCGGCGCCAATCTTGTCCTACACACGCATTGGTTAAATTAACCCCGCATTTTAGGTAAAAACAACGTCTAACAATCTCTAATCGACGAATGTCTTTTTGTTTTAATAAATAGCTTTCGATACGTTGATACAGAATCAAATAGGCGTCATTCGAATCAGAAAAATCATCACGTAGACACTGCTCCCAAATTTGTTCAGTTATAAAATAAGATTTGGGATAGTCCGCCGCATAAGTTTCAAGTAGCAGTACTTTAAGTAGCGCTTTGTGAGGTTTATTCAACCCCTTATACAGTTGCCACAATGAAGCGCCAAAGTACTCAGTCGCAGGCATTGACCTTACGTCACCTAAATGCAACACCGATGGTTCTTTTAAAGCTTCAGGCCACCACCCCACAGGTTTACCCGCTAGGCGAATGTGCGAACGATAAAACTCTTCTAGTAATAACCAGTGCTGCGTACTACCACTGTGCTCTTCACCGAGTGAACTAAAGCAGTTATCAAATGCACTGCACTCTCGAAACTGCAACGGGTGCACTAAGTAAAAATTCACTTCAAAATCAAATGAAGCAAACCACTCCGTTAATGCCGCCGTTTTGTCTGCGATGAGGGCTAAGTCAGCATTGCCAAGGCTCGACTTATAGACCAACCATACATCAACATCACTTTTGGGGTTCTGGCCAAAACTGGCAGTACTCCCCATAGAGTAAACACCTTCAAAGGCACTTGGTTGGTTATTGTTGGTTTCAATAAAGGGTAAATCAAATACTTCACACGCGAGCGCGACTTCTGGAAGGGTTGCAAAGTCGCTCACGCCAAATGGGGTTAATGCAGAGGTGCCACCGGGTAATTGGGGATGATGATGGTGTATGAGGTAAGGAATCAAATCGAATAAGCGTTGCTGTTTTGGTGACAATAACGATTTGACTCGTTCGTAACGAACAAGGTTTAATCGATTAGCTATTTTGACCGGCCGACAACTGTTTTCAATCAAGGCTTCCATCCCTGTGCAACCATCTACTATCGTTTTGATACCAATTTGACAAGCAATTGCTTGCAATATTAGCGCTCAATTAATTAGCAACAACATGATCATATTATCACTTTTGGATAATTACGCCAGCAAATGAGATCTGCGTCACAAAAATTTTATGTGCATAGGTCAAACAATCACTATCAGTTTGTTACATAAGCTCGATGGCAATGTTAGCATTGACGCAATTAAGTCTATTGATGGAACTCTCTGGCATGTCTCAAAATGTTATTCGTATCGCTACTCGTAAAAGTCCACTGGCTATGTGGCAAGCTGAATTCGTAAAAGCAGAGCTTGAACGCATTCATTCTGATTTAACGGTTGAGTTATTACCAATGAGCACTAAAGGAGACGTTATTTTAGATACGCCTCTGGCTAAAGTGGGTGGTAAAGGGTTATTTGTAAAAGAGCTGGAAGTTGCCATGCTTGAAGACCGTGCAGACATCGCTGTTCATTCAATGAAAGATGTACCGGTAGATTTTCCTGAAGGCCTAGGTTTGCAAGTGATTTGTGAGCGTGAAGATCCTCGTGATGCATTTGTATCTAATACATACAAAACCATTGCTGAATTACCTCAAGGCGCTGTAGTGGGTACATCAAGCCTACGTCGTCAATGTCAGATCCGTGCCGCTCGTCCTGATCTAGTGATTAAAGACTTACGTGGTAATGTCGGAACACGTCTAGCTAAATTAGATAGCGGTGATTACGATGCCATTATTCTTGCTGCTGCGGGCTTAATTCGCCTTAAACTGGATGAACGTATTGCAAGCTTTATCTCAGCAGAAGATTCACTTCCAGCAAATGGTCAAGGCGCTGTAGGAATTGAATGTCGTACTGATGATGAGCGTGTTAAAGCATTACTCGCTCCACTAGAACACCTTGAGACGCGTTACCGTGTATTTGCCGAGCGTGCTATGAATACCCGCCTTGAAGGTGGTTGTCAGGTACCTATTGGTGCTTACGCTGAAATCGAAGGTGATAGATTAAGCTTACGTGGTTTAGTGGGTAACCCTGATGGCAGCCAAGTCATTGAAGGTGCTGTATCTGGTCCTAAAACGGATGCTGTCGCTTTAGGTGAAGCACTGGCTGATGACTTACTTAGCCGTGGCGCTAAAACTATTTTAGATGCTGTTTACAACAAGTAATTAGGCAAAAGCTTACATGAAAGTCTTGTTAACGCGCCCTGAGGGGCGCAATCAAGCAATGATAGAACAGCTCAATGCAAAGGGAGTGGACTATATTGTCACTCCTTTATTAGCTGTTGCTCCAACTCAACACCCTTTCTCTCATCAGCAACTTTCTGATGCTGATGCCATCATTTTTATCAGTACCAATGCGGTAAAGTACGCTGCAGAAAGGCTTAATAACCATTTTCCTGCAAGTCGATATTACGCTGTTGGAAAAGCGACAGCTGCGGCACTGGCAGAGCTCGGTGTATTTGCAGAAACCGCACCAGAAGAAAGCCAAGATAGTGAAGGATTATTATCGCTAACCTCGTTAAGCGATATCGCTCAACAACAAGTCGTCATCATTAGAGGCGTTGGCGGTAGAGAAACCATCGCCGAACAACTTAGCCTAAGACAGGCAAGTGTCAGCTATTGGGAAGTTTACCAGCGAGTCACGCCACAACTCGATTCACAATACATTTGCAACTATTGGGCAAGCGCTCAAATAGACACTATCGTCGTGACCAGTGGCGAAGTCCTAGATAATCTAATTAAACTTGTTCCAAAAGAGTTATTTGCATGGTTGCAATCATGTCATATCATAGTACCTAGTCATCGAGTGGAACAAAGGGCTAAAACGGCAGGTATTCATCACGTCACCAATGCTAACGGCGCGAACACTGAAGCTGTTTTACGAGCGTTATCTATTTAAACAATAAAGTAAACTTGCTTATTTGCCATATTGTATAATGCTGCCAAACTTGTACCCTATCACTCTACATTTTTGTCGCGCAGTAAATGGTCGCACTAATTGTTAACCGCAATTAGTTACTCAAGGACAGCTCATGGAACACAAAAAGCAAGCTTCAACGTCTACTCCAGAAAATAATGAAGCACCTTCAGAATCTGTAAATGAAGTCAATTCTGTTACTGAAAATCAAACTAGTTCTCACACTGATGCTGACTCAACAGACTTGCCTACGAGCAAAGTGCCATCTTCAATACATTCTGATGCGCCAAGCGATAAACCGAAACACAATAAGAGTTCATGGTGGGTAAGATTAAGTATTTTACTCTGCCTGATTATCGCTCTTGCAGGCATTGGCATAAGCTATTTATTGTTGATTGAACTCGAAAGTCAGAAAATTGAGTTACAAACTCAGTATCAACAAACACAAGCTATCAGTAATGAAGTGACTGAAGCGTTAATTGAACCTAAGCGTCGTATTGCAGAATTAGAAGTACAGCAACAAAACGATACCTTGGCCTACCAACAACAAAATCAGTTGGCAAAATCACACCAACAACTTCAAGAGCGAGTTGCAACCTTAGCTCAACGAAATCCAAACCATTGGATGGCATCTGAAGCTGAATACTTGGTGAGAATGGCTGGACGTAAATTATGGTTAGAGAATGACCCTAAAACTGCAGCCGGATTGCTAAAGTCTGCCGATGATCGTATTGAAGCAATGAAAGACCCTGCTTTGTTACCTATTCGACGTGCATTAGCCCACGATTTAGCTCAAACGAATGCCATTAAAACAACAGATGTTGCCGGTACCATCTATACGATTGATGGTATTTTAAATCAGTTAGACAGCTTGCCGTTAAACCGTGCCAAAGCGCAGTCAGCTGAAGACTTAGCAGAACAACACGTCATTACAGACTCGTTAGATGACTGGCAAAGTAATCTTGCTAAAACATGGCATTCAGTTACTGACGGCTTTATTACCATCCGTAAACGTACAACAGATATAGAGCCGTTATTAGCACCAGATCAACAATGGTATTTAATTGAAAATATTAGAAATAAATTACTACAGGCTCAGTTGGCTCTGTATCAACATGATGAAGTAAATTATCGTCAATCGATCGGCTTTGCTCGCACATGGATTCAACAGTATTTCGATTTAGATGAAGACTTAACTCAAGACACCATGACGGCACTTGATGCGTTAATTACAGTTAAAATTGACCAAGTGAAGCACACCAATTTTGAGTCGACTCGATTGCTACAGCAATTAATCACTTATGGTTCATTGGTTCCAGCAGAGGAACCACAGCTATGATTAAAATTCTTGCTTATGTCATCATCATTTTAATCGGTTTCTGCATTAGCCCATTCATTATTGGCAATACTGGCTATATCTATATTGCGGCGGGCGAGTATCAAATAGAAACCAGCTTAGTCTTTGGTTTATTAGGGTTAGTACTCTTTTATTGCGCGCTTCAATTAACTGAATGGCTCATCATATTTTTGCTTAATATTGTTATCAATAGCCGTTACTTACCAGAACGTTGGCGTAAAGAAGCTGCGAAGAAGCACACGCTTCAAGGCGCGTTAGCATTAGCAGAAGAAGATTGGCCTAGTGCAGAAAAAGCCATGGCAAAAGGTGCTGCTAAAGGGGAGCTACCTGCGCTCAATTTATTTGCAGCGGCAAGAGCTGCGCATCATCAAAAAAACACTGATAGCCGAGATAAATACTTAGCAGAGGCGGCAAAAGACCCTTTGGCTAAAACCGCCGTTAAAACCTCAAAAACAAGGTATCTAATTCAGCAAGGAAAACTGACTGAAGCAAGAGCTGAGCTTGATGCATTAAATCCAACCAGTAAAAGTAAATCACCAGTATTAAAACTAGCCCTTGACCTTTATCAACTTCAAGATGATTGGCAAGCACTTAAAATCTTATTACCGGCGATTAAAAAACGTCAGATTATTAGTGAAAAGCAGTATGAAGAGGTTGAATACACAACCAATACGGCATTATTAACGGCAGCGTCTCAACATGGCGAACAAGAGCTAGAAAAGTGCTGGCATTGGCTAAGTAAAACGGAACGTAATCAGCCACACCTTATTAGTATCTACGCTCGCGGCCTGTGCCAATATGATCGTAAAAAAGACGCCATAAAAATCATCAATAAAAGCTTAAAGACTGATCTTCATCCAGCACTTTTAGCTGACATCCCCAAAATAATCGATGCGGATGATGAAGATATTAGAAAATTATTAGCTCGATTTGAGCAAAGTCATGAACATGATGTTGATTATCAAATTTGTTTAGCAAAGTTAGCTCAACAAAAACGTGATATTAAAGTGGTTAAAAATCATTGGCATAGTGTTTGCCAGATATCACCTAAGCGTGAGTACTTTTTAGCATTAGCCCAAGCGCAGGAGCAATTAGGCGAAAATGCTGCTGCATTACAAAGCTACCGTAAAGCAGCTAATTGTTCTGACTAATATTCATTAAATCGAATAATTAACTATTTAAAAACCTGCCAATTGGCAGGTTTTTTTATCTATTTTGTAAACTAAACGCCAGTTTGAATCGTATAAAAAATGAACTACACTTGTAGATTCCAGTTTTTAGCACTTTGTTATTAAAAACTTCACATTTCCGCATAATGACTTAGTTGCATTGATTTACTAAGTAAATCTTAATTTTAAAACATTTTCATTATCTTAAAGGCATTTAAGGCCACGCCAAAAAATTGACCAAGCATACATATAGCGCTAAAATTGTTATATTGCGGTTAATCTTTCTCGCTAATTAAATAACGACAAATATAGCAATGTGATTTTTTATGCATCGAATGTAAATACATTGCTAAAATAGGGTTTGGAGCTAAATATGAGTTCTGTTGTAACGACTAAAAATGGTGTCTTAAGTTCAGCAAACGGCGAGATCACTCTCACGTTAAATGGGCAATCCAAAAATATTCTTCCAGGGGAACAAATTCCTGCTGGTGCAGAACTCCAATTTGCGAGCGATTTAGCATTTGTTGTCACTTTTGATGACGGCACAGTGCTAAACGGTGATGAGCTTATTGCTGAACAAGCTGACCCTAACGTCACTGATGATGCAGTGGCTCAATTTTCAACAGATATGAGCCCAGAAGAATTAGCTGAGATTGAAGCGCTACAAGCGTTAATTCTTTCGGGTGAAGACCCTACCGAAGAATTACCAGAGACCGCTGCGGGTGAAGCATCTGGTAACGAAGGTGGCAGTGACTTTGCTTCTCTTGCCCGTGATGGCGCCGAAACCATTGCCATTGCTGGTTTTGATACGTCTTTCGATGCTCCTGAAACATTAACAGCCAACCTGTCGTTAGGTGATGAAGGCGTTAACGCATTAAACAACAATAATTTCAATGTTGCTCAATTCACCGATAACTTTGTCAATGGTGTGTCATTTACTACCTCTTCTGGTTTATCGGGCTTTACGGGAGACTTCGGTGCTCCAGGCTCGTTTGCTTACTTGCCGGGTGATACCATCACCTTCATGTTGGGTGGCGTAACAATTGCGACCTTTAGTGCAGATGTAATTCAGGGCGACATTCTATTCTTACAAGATATTGCTGGCACGTTATTGTCTGATACCAACATGGATTATGTTGAGAACATGGCTATTTTTCTTCAAGCCTTGGACAATGATTTATCCGATGGTGTTGATGATGGTGTGTTAAATACCAACAGCTTAGTTAATATTGAAGATAGCTATGCCACCAATATCAATATTCTTCTTTCTGTTCATGAAGCCTTAGCAAACTACATCGACCCAACAACAGGCCAGCCTTTAAATATCGCGACTGCTGGTAAAGAAATGATTTCTCAAGTTTTGGCTGAACTTGGCATCATCTTTACCCGTGATACCGAACGCCAAGAAAACGAACAAAACCTTTTTGAAACCATCGCAATGGAGCATGTTGCAGGTACTATTGATGAGCTTGCAGGTGACAGAGCACCTGATGAGCATGATGCTCGTACTGTTGATGTACTCGATGTGCCAGGTGGCTTAGTAACCTATAACTACAACGAACTAGATGGCCAAATAACTTTTTCTGTCAATGATTTACTTGAAGGTGCTGTTGGGCAACAAGTTGTCGATCAAAATTTACTCGTCACTAATGTTAGATTGAGCGCCGCTTTTGAAAATATCGGAACATTGCAGGATTTAGGTGATGGTAACTACGCGATTATCTTGAATGAAGGCATTGATCAATATGATCTTGAGGGACTCAGTATTGATTACCGCGTTGAAGATTGGACGGTATTTAAAGACGTTACCTCGTCTACGCAGGATCAGTACAAATCACACTTATCAGCTGATATTCCCGATGTATTAGAGGATGTAGGTTTTAACCAATTCACCTTAAACAGTGAATTGACCTTTGAAGATGATCAAGCCTTATCGATTACATTTACCAGTGAGCTATTAAGCGAACAGCTTGGTTACCCTATCGCTGAGTATGCTGATGATTATTTAGTCCCTCTGGAGTATTCCAATGATGGTGGCTTAACCTGGCAAACAATGACTGTAACAGGAATCGATACGAGTGGTGACTTAGCACGCCCTATCTTTGGGTTCACACTCGCAGCAGGTAGTGACAGTGTCATGATCCGCGTGCCGATTTTTGATGACGCAATAATCGAACCCACAGAATATTTCAACGCCATTGTTAGTGGCGAGAATGTTTATGATGAAGAATTAGAATTTGCCATTATTGATAATGATGGAGAAGGCTCTGACTTACCTGTCGTCGATATTGATTACGCTGTAGTTGTTGAGGGCATGGAATTTGCCCTGTTCACATTAACATTAAGTGAACCTAGCACTGAAACCATTACCTTGGATTATAGCTCAGAAGAGCTTACAGCATTGTTCGGTGAAGATTTTACTAACGTAAGTGGAACTGTCACTTTCCTTCCTGGTGAAACGACAGCCTATATTACAGTACCTATTACCGATGATTTAATTGTTGAAGATAGCCCTGAATTTGCATTAATAAATCTATCTAATGTGACTAATGCCGTACTGGGTGATACCCAAGCCACCCTGCGTATTTATGATAACGATTCGCCTGATAATACAGCGATAACTTTGGATATCGATCCTGTTACTGGTGATAACGTATTAACGCCAGATGAATCTACAGGTACAGTGACAATTACTGGTACTGTTACAGCCGATGCATCGATCACAACGGGTATTATCATGCTGACCATTAATGGTCAGGAATACCAAGCCATTATGCAATCTGATGGCACCTTCTCTGTGGAAGTGGATGCTCAAGATTTATTAAACGATCCTGATACTGTTATTGACGGAATTGTATATGGCTATGGTGATAATGGCGCCAAAGGCACAGCAACATCAACCGAAGATTACGACATTCCAACTGAAGTGGTAAATGACAGTATCATTATCGCTGAAGACACTGTTGCAGAAGGTAATGTTCTTGATAATGATAGTGACACCGATGATGTATTAACTGTCGTTAGTTTTGAAGTTAATGGCCAAACCTACTCTGCGGGCGATTCTGTCACGCTAGATGAAGGTGTATTAACGCTTAATGAAGATGGTAGTTATACCTTCACTCCTAATACTGATTGGAATGGTCAGGTTCCAGTTATCACCTATACGACTAACACTAACGTCACCGCAACTCTAACCATTGAAGTTACGCCTGTTGCAGATGGTGCACCTGGCGTCATTATCAACACTGATGCCAATAATGACGGTATTATCAGTGAAGATGAATTAGCAGGTAACACTGAAGTTTCGGTCACGATAGATTTAACAACTACTGGTGCCCAACCAGGTGACACCTTGGTTGTTAATGGTCAAGAAATCATCTTAACTCAAGAAGATATTGATAATGGATCAGTAGATTTAACATTACCAGCACCGCAAGAAGGCGACACAATTGAAGTTGTGGCAACCGTTATCGACTCAGCTGGAAACATTAGCCCCGAAGGCTCTGATAGTGCAACCCTAGATACTACAGCTCCTGTTATTTCAGTTGTTGCACCAGATAACAGTAACGATGACACGCCACTTATTTCAGGCACTACGGATGCTGAACCTGGTAGCACTGTTACTTTGGTCGTTACAGACAGTGAAGGTAATGAGCAAATTTTAGAAGCCATTGTCAGTGAAGATGGTAGCTTTGAAGTTGAGGTCAATGATCCTTTAGCCGAAGGCGATTATACCGTTGTTGCTGAAGTCACAGATCCTGCTGGGAATACTGCAACAGACAATGATAATGGTTCTGTGGATACCACAGCTCCAACTATCACTGTTAGTGCACCCGATAGTAATCTTGATTCAACCCCTACAATTACCGGCACAACAGATGCTGCACCTGGCAGTACTGTGATCATTACAGTCGTCGATGCTGAAGGAAATGAGCAAACTCTCGAAGCTATTGTCAATCCCGATGGAAGTTATGAAGTTGATGTAGTTGAGCCATTAGTTGAAGGTGATTATACCGTCAATGCTGCTGTAACAGATCCTTCAGGTAATACAGCAACTGCAAATGATGAAGGTGCAATTGATACCGTAGCGCCTGAAATTACAGTTAACGCACCTGACAACTCATCTGATAACACGCCAATTATCACAGGTACAACGGATGTAGCTCCCGGAACTACTGTAACAATCATTGTTACTGATAGTGAAGGAACTGAGCAAATTATAGAAACGATTGTATCTCCTGAAGGGACCTATGAAGTAGAAGTACCAGAACCTTTAGCTGAGGGAGATTACACTGCAGTTGCTGGCGTATCTGATCCTGCTGGTAATGGCGCTATGGCTGAAGATACGGGTGACGTTGATACAACTGCACCAACCATCACAGTCGCAGCACCAGAAGGAACCGGTGATAATACCCCATTAATTATAGGCTCAACTGATGCAGCTCCTGGCAGCACTGTGACCCTTACCGTCACGGATAGTGAGGGTAATGAACAAATTCTAGAAGCAGAAGTAAATCCAGATGGTACATATCAAGTAGAAGTCCCTTCACCACTTTCTGAAGGCGATTATACCGTTACAGCTTCTGTTACTGACGCGGCTGGTAATACAGCGACAGCAAATGATAATGGTGAAATTGATGCTGTAGCAGGTCAATTGACCGTAGATTTAGTCATCGATGGCGATAATAACGGTGACATCACTGGTACATCACAAGATATTCCAGCAGGTGGCACGGTCACTCTGGTGATCACCGATATTGCGGGCACTGCAATTACCATCACCGATGTGGCTGTAAACGCTGACGGCACTTACTCTGTTGATAATGTTGACCTATCTACACTTGTGGATGGCGACATCACAGTGGTGGCAACCTCAACCGACAGCAACGGTAATGATTTATCAGCCAATGACACTGAAAACCTTGATGCTGTTGACGCTGAGCTAACAGTAGACTTAGTGATTGATGCATCGAACCAAGGTGACATCACTGGTACGAGCCAGGATATTCCAGCTGGCGGCACGGTCACTCTGGTGATCACCGATATTGCGGGCACAGCAATTACCATCACCGATGTGGCAGTCAATGCAGATGGCACTTACTCTGTTGATAATGTTGACCTATCAACGCTCGTGGATGGCGACATCACAGTTGTTGCAACTGCAACCGACAGCAACGGTAACGACCTGTCAGCCAACGACACTGAAAACCTTGATGCTGTTGATGCTGAGCTAACAGTAGACTTAGTGATTGATGCGTCGAACCAAGGTGATATCACTGGTACATCACAAGATATTCCAGCTGGCGGCACGGTCACTCTGGTGATCACCGATATTGCGGGCACTGCAATTACCATCACCGATGTGGCTGTTAATGCTGATGGCACTTACTCTGTCGATAACGTTGACCTATCTACACTTGTGGATGGCGACATCACAGTGGTCGCAACTGCAACCGACAGCAACGGTAACGACCTGTCTGCCAACGACACTGAAAACCTCGATGCTGTTGATGCTGAGCTAACAGTAGACTTAGTGATTGATGCATCGAACCAAGGTGACATCACTGGTACATCACAAGATATTCCAGCAGGCGGCACGGTCACTCTAGTGATCACCGATATTGCGGGTACTGCAATTACCATCACAGATGTGGCAGTAAACGCGGACGGTACTTACTCTGTTGATAATGTTGACCTATCAACGCTTGTGGATGGCGACATCACAGTGGTGGCGACCGCAACCGATTCAAACGGTAATGACCTGTCTGCCAATGACACTGAAAACCTTGATGCCCTTTCAAGTAACATCACCGTCGATTTAGTTATCGATGGCGATAATAACGGTGACATCACTGGTACATCACAAGATATTCCAGCTGGCGGCACGGTCACTCTGGTTATCACCGATATTGCGGGCACTGCAATTACCATCACAGATGTAGCCGTTAATGCAGATGGCACTTACTCTGTTGATAATGTTGACCTCTCTACACTTGTGGATGGCGACATCACAGTGGTCGCAACTGCAACTGATTCAAACGGTAACGACCTGTCTGCCAACGACACTGAAAACCTCGATGCCCTTTCAAGTAACATCACCGTCGATTTAGTTATCGATGCATCGAACCAAGGTGACATCACTGGTACATCACAAGATATTCCAGCTGGCGGCACGGTCACTCTAGTGATCACCGATATTGCTGGCACTGCAATTACCATCACCGATGTGGCAGTAAATGCAGATGGCACTTACTCTGTCGATAATGTTGACCTATCTACGCTTGTGGATGGCGACATCACAGTGCTTGCAACCGCGACTGACAGCAACGGTAACGACCTGTCTGCCAACGACACTGAAAACCTTGATGCCCTTTCAAGCAACATCACCGTTGATTTAGTCATCGATGGCGATAATAACGGTGACATCACTGGTACAT
>NZ_LZFV01000023.1:0-1090 GCF_001675935.1 Shewanella sp. UCD-FRSSP16_17 | reverse complement strand
CTTGATGTTGTCACCTGGCATTACCATTTCAACGCCTTCTGGAAGCTCGATAGTACCAGTTACGTCAGTTGTACGGAAGTAGAACTGTGGACGGTAGCCTTTGAAGAATGGAGTGTGACGTCCGCCTTCTTCTTTGCTTAACACGTATACTTCTGATTCGAATGTAGTGTGAGGAGTGATTGTACCTGGCTTAGCAAGTACTTGACCACGTTCAACTTCATCACGCTTAGTACCACGTAATAAAACACCACAGTTCTCACCTGCACGACCTTCGTCAAGCAGCTTACGGAACATTTCAACACCAGTACAAGTCGTTTTAGTTGTGTCTTTAACACCAACGATTTCTACTTCGTCACCTACAGTGATGATACCACGCTCTACACGACCAGTAACAACTGTACCACGACCTGAAATTGAGAATACATCTTCAATAGGTAGTAGGAAAGGCTTATCGATGTCACGCTCTGGCTCTGGGATGTAAGTATCTAGAGCTTCAGCAAGTTCGATGATTTTTGGTTCCCAAGCTGCATCGCCTTCAAGCGCTTTAAGTGCAGAACCTTGGATAACTGGTAAGTCATCACCTGGGAAGTCATATTCAGAAAGAAGTTCACGTACTTCCATTTCTACTAATTCAAGTAGCTCTTCATCATCAACCATGTCACATTTGTTCATGAATACGATAACGAAAGGTACACCAACCTGACGTGAAAGTAGGATGTGCTCACGAGTCTGTGGCATTGGGCCATCAGTTGCTGCTACTACTAAGATAGCACCGTCCATTTGTGCAGCACCAGTAATCATGTTTTTAACATAATCGGCGTGACCAGGACAATCTACGTGTGCGTAGTGACGTGTAGGCGTGTCATATTCGATGTGAGAAGTATTAATTGTAATACCACGCTCACGCTCTTCTGGAGCGTTATCGATTTGTGCGAAATCTTTAGTCTCACCGCCGTATGCTTTCGTCAATACTGCTGAGATAGCTGCTGTTAGAGTAGTTTTACCATGGTCAACGTGACCAATTGTACCCACGTTTACGTGTGGTTTACTACGTTCAAATTTTTCTTTAGCCAAAATTTTTCTTTAGCCA
>NZ_LZFV01000022.1:0-1110 GCF_001675935.1 Shewanella sp. UCD-FRSSP16_17 | reverse complement strand
CCTGTAGTCAAAACTTCGTTCTCTCCTGAGTGGATCCTGAGTACGGCGGAACACGTGAAATTCCGTCGGAATCCGGGAGGACCATCTCCCAAGGCTAAATACTCCCTAGTGACCGATAGTGAACCAGTACCGTGAGGGAAAGGTGAAAAGCACCCCGGAAGGGGAGTGAAAGAGATCCTGAAACCGTGTGCCTACAAGTAGTCAGAGCCCGTTAACGGGTGATGGCGTGCCTTTTGTAGAATGAACCGGCGAGTTACGATCCCGTGCAAGGTTAAGCAGAAGATGCGGAGCCGCAGCGAAAGCGAGTCTGAATAGGGCGCATGAGTACGTGGTCGTAGACCCGAAACCAGGTGATCTACCCATGTCCAGGGTGAAGTTCAGGTAACACTGAATGGAGGCCCGAACCCACGCACGTTGAAAAGTGCGGGGATGAGGTGTGGGTAGGGGTGAAATGCCAATCGAACCTGGAGATAGCTGGTTCTCTCCGAAATAGCTTTAGGGCTAGCCTCAAGGTAAGAGTCTTGGAGGTAGAGCACTGATTGGACTAGGGGCCCCTACCGGGTTACCGAATTCAGTCAAACTCCGAATGCCAATGACTTATCCTTGGGAGTCAGACTGCGAGTGATAAGATCCGTAGTCGAAAGGGAAACAGCCCAGACCGCCAGCTAAGGTCCCAAAGTATACGTTAAGTGGAAAAGGATGTGGAGTTGCTTAGACAACCAGGATGTTGGCTTAGAAGCAGCCACCATTTAAAGAGTGCGTAATAGCTCACTGGTCGAGTGACTCTGCGCCGAAAATGTACCGGGGCTAAACGTATCACCGAAGCTGCGGACTGTTCTTCGAACAGTGGTAGGAGAGCGTTCTAAGGGCTGTGAAGCCAGACCGGAAGGACTGGTGGAGCGCTTAGAAGTGAGAATGCCGGTATGAGTAGCGAAAGAGGGGTGAGAATCCCCTCCACCGAATGCCTAAGGTTTCCTGAGGAAGGCTCGTCCGCTCAGGGTTAGTCGGGACCTAAGCCGAGGCCGAAAGGCGTAGGCGATGGACAACAGGTTGATATTCCTGTACCACCTCCTCACCATTTGAGCAATGGGGGGACGCAGGAGGATAGGG
>NZ_LZFV01000021.1:0-1146 GCF_001675935.1 Shewanella sp. UCD-FRSSP16_17 | reverse complement strand
TAGGGGGTTGGGGGTACATATCCGTTTCTTCGGTTATGGCCGCTATTGGTTCCGCTCTTACAGCGGCTCACTTTTGAACAGCGCAAAAGTAAGCAAAACGCTCTTGCCCCACCACTCGGCACCTCGCTAATGCTCGGTGTGCCCTTGTAAGATTATTTTCACCTGCTTCAGACCGTGGTGCCCTCAGATTTCAAGATCGTGAGTGAGCATGGGTCGAAGCAGGTTCTTTTCTAAACTAGTCCGAACGGTTGCCTGGGCGTAAAGCCCGATTCTGCAAGGTTGGACGTGAGGAAAACGCCATGGACCATGACTCTGCGTTCGTCGGAATTGATGTTTCCAAAAACAAGCTCGACTCATTCGTCAGCACTACTGGCCAAGTCGAGCAGTTTTTCAATACTCCAGAAGATATCCAGCGTTTAGCTAAGCATCTCAAGGCTCAGATGCCCGCTTTAGTGGTGCTGGAAGCAACTGGCGGATATGAGCGGCTTGCCGCTGCCGAGCTTTGCGCTGCTGGATTACCAGTCGTTGTTGTCAATCCCCGTCAGGTCCGTGATTTCGCTAAGGCTACCGGACGGCTGGCTAAAACCGACGCTCTGGATGCCCAGGTGATTGCGGAGTTTGCTCAGGCGGTCAAACCCGAAATTCGGGWGATGCCAGATGAACACGCTCGTGAACTGGCAGATCTACTGACTAGACGCCGTCAGCTTATCGATATGATCGTGGCGGAGGAGTCTCGACTGAAACAGGCGGTATTCAAGGCGCTTCGACGGGATATCAATGCACATATCGTCTGGCTTCAAAAGCGTCTTAAAAGTACAGACGATGACTTGCACGAAGCGATCAAAGCTTCGCCGGCCTGGAAGGCCAATTATGATTTGCTGCGCGAGGTCTCAGGTGTTGGCAATGTGCTCGCACTTTCGCTGCTGGCGATGGTTCCTGAGCTAGGCAAAGTGAATCGCAAACAAGTGGCTGCATTGGTTGGTGTGGCCCCTTTTAACTGCGATAGCGGCCTGTACAAAGGACGTAGACGGATATGGGGTGGTCGAGCTGAGGTGCGAAGTGTGCTTTACATGGCTGTCTTGTCCTCGAAGAGCCATAACCCGGTGATCGAGAGGTTCTACAACCGTCTGCTTGCTGCAGGGAAGA
>NZ_LZFV01000020.1:0-1330 GCF_001675935.1 Shewanella sp. UCD-FRSSP16_17 | reverse complement strand
CGGCACGGTCACTCTGGTGATCACCGATATTGCGGGCACTGCAATTACCATCACCGATGTGGCTGTTAATGCAGATGGCACTTACTCTGTCGATAACGTTGACCTATCTACGCTTGTGGATGGCGACATCACAGTGCTTGCAACCGCGACTGACAGCAACGGTAACGACCTGTCTGCCAACGACACTGAAAACCTCGATGCCCTTTCAAGCAACATCACCGTTGATTTAGTCATCGATGGCGATAATAACGGTGACATCACTGGTACTAGTCAGGATATTCCAGCGGGTGGTACGGTCACTCTGGTAATTACCGATATTGCGGGCACTGCAATTACCATCACAGATGTGGCAGTAAACGCGGACGGCACTTACTCTGTTGATAATGTTGACCTCTCTACACTTGTGGATGGCGACATCACAGTGGTCGCAACCGCAACTGACAGCAACGGYAAYGACCTGTCTGCCAACGACACTGAAAACCTCGATGCTGTTGATGCTGAGCTAACAGTAGACTTAGTGATTGATGCATCGAACCAAGGTGACATCACTGGTACGAGCCAGGATATTCCAGCTGGCGGCACGGTCACTCTGGTTATCACCGATATTGCGGGYACTGCAATTACCATCACMGATGTGGCAGTAAACGCGGACGGYACTTACTCTGTCGATAAYGTTGACCTATCWACRCTYGTGGATGGCGACATCACAGTGGTYGCAACCKCAACCGACAGCAACGGYAAYGAYYTATCKGCCAAYGACACTGAAAACCTTGATGCTGTTGACGCTCAATTGACCGTTGATTTAGTCATCGATGGCGATAATAACGGTGACATCACTGGTACATCACAAGACATTCCAGCTGGCGGCACGGTCACTCTGGTGATCACCGATATTGCGGGCACTGCAATTACCATCACCGATGTGGCTGTTAATGCAGATGGCACTTACTCTGTCGATAACGTTGACCTATCTACGCTTGTGGATGGCGACATCACAGTGCTTGCAACCGCGACTGACAGCAACGGTAACGACCTGTCTGCCAACGACACTGAAAACCTTGATGCCCTTTCAAGCAACATCACCGTTGATTTAGTCATCGATGGCGATAATAACGGTGACATCACTGGTACATCACAAGATATTCCAGCAGGCGGCACGGTCACTCTGGTGATCACCGATATTGCTGGCACAGCAATTACCATCACCGATGTGGCTGTTAATGCAGATGGCACTTACTCTGTTGATAATGTTGACCTATCAACGCTTGTGGATGGCGACATCACAGTTGTTGCAACTGCAACCGACAGCAACGGTAATGACCTGTCTGTG
>NZ_LZFV01000019.1:0-1459 GCF_001675935.1 Shewanella sp. UCD-FRSSP16_17 | reverse complement strand
TGTCACCGTTATTATCGCCATCGATGACTAAATCAACGGTGATGTTGCTTGAAAGGGCATCAAGGTTTTCAGTGTCGTTGGCAGACAGGTCGTTACCGTTGCTGTCAGTCGCGGTTGCAAGCACTGTGATGTCGCCATCCACAAGCGTAGATAGGTCAACGTTATCGACAGAGTAAGTGCCATCTGCATTAACAGCCACATCGGTGATGGTAATTGCAGTGCCCGCAATATCGGTGATAACCAGAGTGACTGTACCGCCAGCTGGAATGTCTTGTGATGTACCAGTGATGTCACCTTGGTTCGATGCATCAATCACTAAGTCAACTGTTAGCTCAGCGTCAACAGCATCAAGGTTTTCAGTGTCATTGGCTGATAAATCATTACCGTTGCTGTCGGTTGAGGTTGCCACCACTGTGATGTCGCCATCCACAAGTGTAGATAGGTCAACATTATCAACAGAGTAAGTGCCGTCAGCGTTTACAGCCACATCGGTGATGGTAATTGCAGTGCCCGCAATATCGGTGATCACCAGAGTGACCGTGCCGCCTGCTGGAATATCCTGTGATGTACCAGTGATGTCACCGTTATTATCGCCATCGATGACTAAATCAACGGTGATGTTGCTTGAAAGGGCATCGAGGTTTTCAGTGTCGTTGGCAGACAGGTCGTTACCGTTGCTGTCGGTTGCAGTTGCGATCACTGTGATGTCGCCATCCACAAGCGTAGATAGGTCAACATTATCAACAGAGTAAGTGCCATCTGCATTAACGGCTACATCGGTGATGGTAATTGCAGTACCCGCAATATCGGTGATCACCAGAGTGACTGTGCCACCCGCTGGAATATCTTGTGATGTACCAGTGATGTCACCTTGGTTCGATGCATCAATCACTAAGTCTACTGTTAGCTCAGCGTCAACAGCATCAAGGTTTTCAGTGTCATTGGCAGACAGGTCATTGCCGTTGCTGTCAGTCGCAGTTGCCACCACTGTGATGTCGCCATCCACAAGCGTAGAGAGGTCAACATTATCAACAGAGTAAGTGCCATCTGCATTGACTGCCACATCTGTGATGGTAATTGCAGTGCCCGCAATATCGGTGATCACCAGAGTGACCGTGCCGCCAGCTGGAATGTCTTGTGATGTACCAGTGATGTCACCGTTATTATCGCCATCGATGACTAAATCAACGGTGATGTTGCTTGAAAGGGCATCGAGGTTTTCAGTGTCGTTGGCAGACAGGTCGTTACCGTTGCTGTCGGTTGCAGTTGCGACCACTGTGATGTCGCCATCCACAAGCGTAGATAGGTCAACATTATCAACAGAGTAAGTGCCGTCCGCGTTTACTGCCACATCTGTGATGGTAATTGCTGTGCCAGCAATATCGGTGATAACCAGAGTGACCGTGCCGCCAGCTGGAATATCTTGTGATGTACCAGATCTTGTGATGTACCAGTGATG
>NZ_LZFV01000017.1:0-1736 GCF_001675935.1 Shewanella sp. UCD-FRSSP16_17 | reverse complement strand
GATGTACCAGTGATGTCACCGTTATTATCGCCATCGATGACTAAATCRACGGTGATGTTGCTTGAAAGGGCATCGAGGTTTTCAGTGTCGTTGGCAGACAGGTCGTTACCGTTGCTGTCGGTTGCAGTTGCGACCACTGTGATGTCGCCATCCACAAGCGTAGATAGGTCAACATTATCAACAGAGTAAGTGCCATCTGCATTGACTGCCACATCGGTGATGGTAATTGCAGTACCCGCAATATCGGTGATAACCAGAGTGACCGTGCCGCCAGCTGGAATATCTTGTGATGTACCAGTGATGTCACCGTTATTATCGCCATCGATGACTAAATCAACGGTGATGTTACTTGAAAGGGCATCAAGGTTTTCAGTGTCGTTGGCTGATAAATCATTACCGTTGCTGTCGGTTGCACTTGCGACCACTGTGATGTCGCCATCCACAAGCGTTGATAGGTCAACGTTATCGACAGAGTAAGTACCGTCCGCGTTTACTGCCACATCAGTGATGGTAATTGCAGTGCCCGCAATATCGGTGATAACCAGAGTGACTGTGCCACCTGCAGGAATGTCTTGTGATGTACCAGTGATGTCACCGTTATTATCGCCATCGATGACTAAATCGACGGTGATGTTACTTGAAAGGGCATCAAGGTTTTCAGTGTCGTTGGCAGACAGGTCGTTACCGTTGCTGTCAGTTGCAGTTGCCACCACTGTGATGTCGCCATCCACAAGTGTAGAGAGGTCAACATTATCAACAGAGTAAGTACCGTCCGCGTTTACTGCCACATCGGTGATGGTAATTGCTGTGCCAGCAATATCGGTGATAACCAGAGTGACCGTGCCGCCTGCTGGAATGTCTTGTGATGTACCAGTGATGTCACCGTTATTATCGCCATCGATGACTAAATCGACGGTGATGTTGCTTGAAAGGGCATCAAGGTTTTCAGTGTCGTTGGCAGACAGGTCATTGCCGTTTGAATCAGTCGCAGTTGCAACCACTGTGATGTCGCCATCCACAAGTGTAGATAGGTCAACATTATCGACAGAGTAAGTGCCATCTGCATTAACAGCCACATCGGTGATGGTAATTGCTGTGCCCGCAATATCGGTGATCACCAGAGTGACCGTGCCGCCTGCTGGAATATCCTGTGATGTACCAGTGATGTCACCGTTATTATCGCCATCGATGACTAAATCAACGGTGATGTTGCTTGAAAGGGCATCGAGGTTTTCAGTGTCGTTGGCAGACAGGTCGTTACCGTTGCTGTCGGTTGCAGTTGCGACCACTGTGATGTCGCCATCCACAAGCGTAGATAGGTCAACATTATCAACAGAGTAAGTGCCATCTGCATTGACTGCCACATCGGTGATGGTAATTGCTGTGCCCGCAATATCGGTGATAACCAGAGTGACCGTGCCGCCAGCTGGAATGTCTTGTGATGTACCAGTGATGTCACCGTTATTATCGCCATCGATGACTAAATCAACGGTGATGTTGCTTGAAAGGGCATCAAGGTTTTCAGTGTCGTTGGCCGATAAATCATTACCGTTTGAATCAGTCGCGGTTGCAACAACTGTGATGTCGCCATCCACAAGTGTAGATAGGTCAACGTTATCGACAGAGTAAGTGCCATCTGCATTAACAGCCACATCTGTGATGGTAATTGCTGTGCCCGCAATATCGGTGATCACTAGAGTGACCGTGCCGCCAGCTGGAATATCCTGGCTCGTACC
>NZ_LZFV01000016.1:0-1764 GCF_001675935.1 Shewanella sp. UCD-FRSSP16_17 | reverse complement strand
TACATCACAAGATATTCCAGCTGGCGGTACGGTCACTCTGGTGATCACCGATATTGCGGGTACTGCAATTACCATCACAGATGTGGCAGTAAACGCGGACGGTACTTACTCTGTTGATAATGTTGACCTCTCTACRCTTGTGGATGGCGACATCACAGTGGTGGCAACTGCAACYGACAGCAACGGYAAYGACCTGTCTGCCAACGACACTGAAAACCTYGATGCTGTTGATGCTGAGCTAACAGTAGACTTRGTGATTGATGCATCGAACCAAGGTGATATCACTGGTACATCACAAGATATTCCAGCTGGCGGTACGGTCACTCTGGTGATCACCGATATTGCGGGCACTGCAATTACCATCACAGATGTGGCAGTCAATGCAGATGGYACTTACTCTGTTGATAATGTTGACCTCTCTACGCTTGTGGATGGCGACATCACAGTGGTGGCAACTGCAACCGACAGCAACGGTAACGACCTGTCTGCCAACGACACTGAAAACCTTGATGCTGTTGATGCTGAGCTAACAGTTGACTTAGTGATTGATGCGTCGAACCAAGGTGACATCACTGGTACATCACAAGATATTCCAGCGGGTGGCACGGTCACTCTGGTGATCACCGATATTGCGGGCACTGCAATTACCATCACWGATGTGGCAGTAAACGCGGACGGTACTTACTCTGTTGATAATGTTGACCTCTCTACGCTTGTGGATGGCGACATCACAGTGGTGGCAACTGCAACCGACAGCAACGGCAATGACCTGTCTGCCAACGACACTGAAAACCTCGATGCTGTTGATGCTGAGCTAACAGTAGACTTAGTGATTGATGCATCGAACCAAGGTGACATCACTGGTACGAGCCAGGATATTCCAGCTGGCGGCACGGTCACTCTGGTTATCACCGATATTGCGGGCACTGCAATTACCATCACCGATGTGGCTGTTAATGCAGATGGTACTTACTCTGTCGATAATGTTGACCTATCTACACTTGTGGATGGCGACATCACAGTGGTCGCAACCGCAACCGACAGCAACGGCAATGACCTRTCTGCCAATGACACTGAAAACCTCGATGCTGTTGATGCTGAGCTAACAGTAGACTTAGTGATTGATGCATCGAACCAAGGTGACATCACAGGTACGAGCCAGGATATTCCAGCTGGCGGYACGGTCACTCTRGTGATCACCGATATTGCGGGCACWGCAATTACCATCACAGATGTGGCWGTYAATGCAGATGGCACTTACTCTGTYGATAAYGTTGACCTMTCTACRCTTGTGGATGGCGACATCACAGTKGTTGCAACCGCGACTGATTCAAACGGTAATGATTTATCGGCCAACGACACTGAAAACCTCGATGCTGTTGATGCTGAGCTAACAGTAGACTTGGTGATTGATGCATCGAACCAAGGTGATATCACTGGTACATCACAAGATATTCCAGCTGGCGGTACGGTCACTCTGGTGATCACCGATATTGCGGGTACTGCAATTACCATCACAGATGTGGCAGTAAACGCGGACGGTACTTACTCTGTTGATAATGTTGACCTCTCTACACTTGTGGATGGCGACATCACAGTGGTGGCAACTGCAACTGACAGCAACGGTAACGACCTGTCTGCCAACGACACTGAAAACCTTGATGCCCTTTCAAGCAACATCACCGTTGATTTAGTCATCGATGGCGATAATAACGGTGACATCACTGGTACATCACAAGACATTCCAGCTGGCGGCACGGTCAC
>NZ_LZFV01000015.1:0-2138 GCF_001675935.1 Shewanella sp. UCD-FRSSP16_17 | reverse complement strand
ATAACCGCTGAAAGCATCTAAGCGGGAAGCGAGTCCTAAGATGAGTCATCCCTAGGAATTTAATTCCTCTAAAGAGCCGTTCGAGACTAGGACGTTGATAGGCAGGGTGTGTAAGCGTTGTGAGGCGTTGAGCTAACCTGTACTAATGACTCGTGAGGCTTAACCATACAACCCAGATGAGTTTTACCAGAAATGAGTCCAATCATTTCTTGGCACTGCCTACATCCATGTAGGTGTATCTGAGTTGATGGTAACTAGATTTATTACTTACTGTTGAAGGTAAGACTTAGTGAAGAATTTAAAGCGCTTAATAAAGTAAGACACTCAAACAGCTTTCCGAATTTAGTTAATTGCGATAAGCGATTAACACCCGAATTTGCTTGGTGACAATAGCATTGTGGTACCACCTGATCCCATCCCGAACTCAGTAGTGAAACGCAATCGCGCCGATGATAGTGTGGGGTCTCCCCATGTGAAAGTAGGTCATCGCCAAGCGCCTAATTTAAGTCTCAATTTATTGAAAAGTAATCTTGAGCAAGATCATGCTGATATGGCTCAGTCGGTAGAGCGCATCCTTGGTAAGGATGAGGTCCCCAGTTCGATTCTGGGTATCAGCACCATCTTTAAAACCAGATTTGTCTGGGGACAATAGCATTGTGGTCCCACCTGATCCCATCCCGAACTCAGTAGTGAAACGCAATCGCGCCGATGATAGTGTGGGGTCTCCCCATGTGAAAGTAGGTCATTCCCAGACACCAAATAATGATAAGCCCGCTACTACGTAGCGGGCTTTTTCGTTATAAAACATTTTTATTAACTTAGTCAGACTAATTATCATTAGCTAAAGAATAGTGGGTGTTGTTTAGCAGTGTGTAATGAGCAATTTCTATATGGCAGCGGTATAAGATAATTAAAAAAACTGTAACCCTATGGATAAGTAGTTCTAAGCTTTTATATGACTTACTGATAGCAATTAAACGTCTAACCACAGTTTTTGAGAAGAACTAAAAAGTCATACTGTGTTTACCTGGTGGTTAGTTCCTGCTGGTTAGCAATAGAGGCTCAGTTAATTATACTTTCAATAATTACATCAGTTAAAAAATTGGTTTCTTAATAAAAGAATCCAGTCATTCATAGATTAAAGCTTGCTAATGATTAGGTATATTGTATTTTTCTATACCTTCTATACCTTCTATACCTTCTATACCTTCTATACCTTCTATACCTTCTATACCTTCTATACCTTCTATACCTTCTATACCTTCTATACCTTCTATACCTTCTATACCTTCTATACCTTCTATACCTTCAGATTGAAAACGGTTTATCTGTTCATAAGTGCTCAATTGGAATAGAGTTGGTCCTATTAATTGGTAAATTAATAGCAAAATTCAATGTTCATCGCAGCATAAAGGGATAACAGTCGCTCTTGGTACATTTATACAGTTTCAGTCAATAGAGCTAATTTACCTTCGTTTGTGTATAACTCTGGGGGTAAGTTTGGGGTATCTTGTTCTTAATTAGTGTGCTGAATTTAATTTCAATTTTTTTCAAAAAAGCCCTTGCACGGTTTCATAATCTCCCTATAATGCGCATCCACTGACACGGCAACAGGCACTAGCCAACACTGAGTCAGCTTGATTTGAAGCGGTTTTAACCACCTTAAATCAACGGCGAAAAGAAGTTTGAAAAAACACTTGACGCTGACAACGGGAAGTGTAGAATACGCATCCCTGACCAACACGGTCAACGCTCTTTAACAATCAAACAAGTAAATCTGTGTGGACACTCACAGGTGTTGAGTTAATCGAAATTGCTCGCTCTTTCTTGTAAAGAATGTAGCAATCAAAATTATTATCAATATTTTCTGAATCACGTAAGTGATGAGTGTTCATAGCAATATGTAACAAACAGGATGTAGATTCTTCCGAGTCTGCATAATGTAATCAGAATTCATTGAGCCGAGACCTAGTCTCAAAAAACTTTAATTGAAGAGTTTGATCATGGCTCAGATTGAACGCTGGCGGCAGGCCTAACACATGCAAGTCGAGCGGTAACAGAAAGTAGCTTGCTACTTTGCTGACGAGCGGCGGACGGGTGAGTAATGCCTAGGGATCTGCCCAGTCGAGGGGGATAAC
>NZ_LZFV01000014.1:0-2571 GCF_001675935.1 Shewanella sp. UCD-FRSSP16_17 | reverse complement strand
GGTTCGCAATAACGAAGGGAAGGTTTGCTTCAGCACAGGCCATAATAAATGGCATTTCTAAGCGACCTGTTGCTTCAATAACGATGCGTTCAGGATGGTGTTTCTTGATTAAGTTAACAGCTTCTTTAATTCCTTTCTCATCGTTTTTGACGGTGAAAAAGATATCGAGAGGTCGGATATATATATCGAGCTGAAACTTACCCGTATCGACACCGATGTTAATGTTTTGATTAGTTTTTGAATTCATAATAAGCTAACTCTTGCTTGCAAATGCGGGTTCGAGACCCAGTAGACTATTCGAGTGTTTTGCTTGGAGTCCTTTGTCGCGTTCTTTCTTGTTATCGGTCTCTCAATAGAGGAGCCAGCAATCAATCGAACTACGACAAGGAAAGCTTTAGTTGCAGCTAAAGCCTGGGTCTCACATTACCCGAAACAGGGAAGTATTTGTAAATTAGGTGGGTTTATTATCCATACAAGTCAATCAAGCAGGACTAAAAACAGTTTGCTGTTTTCGTTCCTCAACATTTTAGCAAACAATTTTTAGCCTCTTATTGGGGCGTTAGGAGTACCAATGAAACTGTGCATATTTCTAGCTTTATGCGTTATTTCGTTGAATGTGTTTGCAAAAGATAAGAGTCAATACACGCCAGAGCAATTGTTCGTGATTGGCACTGAATTATTTAAGAAAGAAGAAAATGAGTTTAATCCAAAATTAGGACTCGAATTCATGCTTGAATCAGCAAAATTCAAGTATGAGCATGCTCCATTCGGATTATGTGTTTCCTTATCAACTACTAAAGAAATTTTAGATCTTAAAGAGGCATACTCTTGGTGTTATGTTGCTGAAAAAATAGGTAACGAATTTTCAAAAATAGCCGAGGACAGAAGTAAGGAAATACTAGGAAAAATACTTTTAGATGACGGCATTGAAGCGGTATCAGAAGCAAAAGAATTAGGAATATTAAAATACAGTCAGTAAGGTACTCCTAACAAGTCAATTCAGTAGGACAAAAAACAGTTGGTTTTGCTCCTGCGTCGCTAATTTTAACCAACTGATTTTTGCCTCTGATTGAGGCGTTATGTGTTTCAAGGAGAGTGTACATGTCGGGTCAGTATCCAAATAAAATAAAAAGCCTTCCTTTATATGATGGCAGGTTCGATGCTTACAAACTGGAAGCAAATGGTAGTGATGTTCTTTTTGCTTCTTATCCTGCAGGAACCTCTATTCCTCCACATGTTCATGAAACAGATAACCATGGTGTCATAACGCGTGGCGAATTAATTTTAACAATGAATAATAATGAAACGAGAGTTAAAACAGGCGATTGGTATCATGTCCCAGCAAACGTAGAGCATTCTGCACGATTTGAAGTTGATACGGACGAAGTCGAGTTTTGGTTTAAAGAAAACACATAACAAGACGCTAAAGGACGGACAAAAAACAGTTGGATTTTGCTCGTACCTCGCTAATTTTAGCCAACATTTTTTGCCGCTTAGCGTGGCGTTAGCTATACAAGGAAACTCAGTATCAAACTTTTAGCTCTATTCTCACTACTTTTTTCTGCTTTCGTAAATGCGGGAAATATCTATGTAGAATTCCCAGGCAAAGTAGACCCAAATGGTAAATATGTTTTTTATTCTCATGGAAAAATTGTTGAAGGAAAAAATACTAATCCAATAAGTCCTCGCTGGGGGGAATATGATTTTCCAAAAGTTAAAGAGTCACTTTCAAGTAATAACTACAGTCTCATTGCTTATCACAGACCCGAAAAAACCAATCCCAAAAAGTTCGCCATTAAATTATCAAATGATGTTAAAAAATTAATTTCCCTTGGCGTTAAGCCTCAAAATATATCACTTGTAGGTTTCTCTCGTGGTGGTGAAATAACAATTTTAGCCTCAAATAACTTACAGAATAAAGATATTAATATTATTCTTCTAGCTAGCTGCGCTAGCTTTATGAAGAATAAAAATCCTTTCAAAGTTTACGGGAAGGTTTCTTCAATTTATGAAACATCTGATATGGTTGGTTCTTGTCAGTTCCTGATAAACCAAAGTTCTAATGTAAGCTCATTTAATGAAATTTCTATTAGTACAGGTAAAGAACATGGCGCATTTTTTAAACCGATTCCTGAGTGGGTTAAACCAGTTAAAAAGTGGCTTAGCGATAAAGTATAGCTAACAAGAATTTAAAGCGGGACTGCTAACAGTTTGCTCGGTTCCGCTTCGCTTCACATTTTAGCCAACTACAATTTGCCCCTTAACAGGGCTACATGGACTCCCCTTTGTCAAGCAATAGTAATCCGACAACAACAGTGGATCTGACAGCTGCTCTACATTCGGCGTTTGACTAGCTTGCTGCCTAAACAGCTTTTGGCTATCGCCCTGATGATTTGCGCTTGAGCAAAGATCTCATTCGTTAAACAGTATTACTGACTCTTTCGAGCAAGATGTACTTCCCAACTAACCAGATTCAATTGCTCTCGGTCTGACCGTGTTATCGTCAATTGCTAATGCGTCGACTCGGTGGGGTTAACCGTGTGGGTTAAACCTTTTTACGTTTTACGTTTT